>NZ_JAXQPQ010000001.1:0-1108086 GCF_034427535.1 Enterobacter sp. A103 | reverse complement strand
GATCAACAGCAAGCTGGCGCAGCCGGCCGAGGCCATTGCCCGCGTGGAGCAGCACTTTGCGATCCACGCGCTGGAAATTGACCGTACGGACGGCATCAGCATGGCGTTCCCGCAGTGGCGCTTTAACCTGCGCTCGTCCAACACCGAGCCGGTGGTGCGCCTGAACGTGGAGTCCCGTGCTGACACGGCGCTGATGGAAGAGAAAACGCAAGAAATTCTGGCTTTGCTCAGGAAGTGAGGGTCTGCCGCCGGCTTATTTCTGGCGGCTTGACTGTACCTGGATTGTGCAATCAGTGTGACATAGATCAGCAAAAGCTATTCATGTCACCTAATACTGAGTTAACATCTCAACCACATTTCAAGCCGCGCATAAGCCGTGGTGACCACACCTGACAGGAGTATGTAATGTCCAAGCAACAGATCGGCGTTGTCGGTATGGCAGTGATGGGGCGCAACCTGGCGCTCAACATCGAAAGCCGTGGTTATACCGTCTCCGTTTTCAACCGCTCCCGTGATAAGACCGAAGAAGTGATTGCCGAGAACCCAGGCAAGAAACTGGTTCCTTTCTATACGGTGAAAGAGTTCGTTGAATCTCTGGAAACGCCTCGTCGTATCCTGTTAATGGTGAAAGCAGGCGCAGGTACCGATGCAGCTATCGACTCCCTGAAGCCTTACCTCGAAAAAGGTGACATCATCATTGATGGCGGTAACACCTTCTTCCAGGACACCATTCGTCGTAACCGTGAGCTGTCTGCTGAAGGCTTTAACTTCATCGGTACCGGTGTATCTGGTGGTGAAGAGGGCGCACTGAAGGGCCCATCCATCATGCCTGGTGGCCAGAAAGAAGCATACGAACTGGTTGCTCCTATTCTGACTAAAATCGCTGCCGTTGCCGAAGATGGCGAGCCGTGTGTGACCTACATCGGTCCGGACGGTGCTGGTCACTATGTCAAAATGGTGCACAACGGCATCGAATACGGCGACATGCAGCTGATTGCTGAGGCTTATTCCCTGCTGAAAGGCGGTCTGAACCTTTCCAATGAAGAACTCGCGGAAACTTTCACCGAGTGGAACAAAGGCGAGCTGAACAGCTATCTGATCGACATCACCAAAGATATCTTCACGAAGAAAGATGAAGAGGGTAAATACCTGGTTGATGTGATTCTGGATGAAGCTGCGAACAAAGGTACCGGTAAATGGACCAGCCAGAGCTCTCTGGATCTGGGCGAACCGCTGTCTCTGATCACCGAATCCGTCTTCGCGCGTTACATCTCTTCCCTGAAAGAGCAGCGCGTCGCGGCATCTAAAGTGCTGTCTGGTCCGCAGGCTAAACCAGCGGGTGATAAAGCCGAATTCGTTGAAAAAGTGCGTCGTGCACTGTACCTGGGTAAAATCGTTTCTTACGCCCAGGGCTTCTCTCAGCTGCGTGCGGCGTCAGACGAGAACAACTGGGATCTGAACTACGGTGAGATCGCGAAGATCTTCCGCGCGGGTTGCATCATTCGTGCGCAGTTCCTGCAGAAAATCACCGATGCCTATGCTGAAAACGCCGGTATCGCCAACCTGCTGCTGGCACCGTACTTCAAGAAAATTGCGGATGAATATCAGCAGGCGCTGCGTGACGTGGTTGCCTACGCTGTCCAGAACGGTATCCCGGTTCCGACCTTCTCTGCTGCAGTAGCCTACTACGACAGCTACCGTGCTGCTGTGCTGCCAGCTAACCTGATTCAGGCACAGCGTGACTACTTCGGTGCGCATACTTACAAACGTACCGATAAAGAAGGCGTGTTCCATACCGAATGGATGGAATAAGTTAACTTACTCGCTGTAATCAAAACCCGGAGCTTGTCTCCGGGTTTTTTTATGCAAAAAGTGTCGCCTGTTATTCGAAGTAGTCTGAATCTCGCTCCGCTCGTAGTGATTACTCCTGGTTTGCCTTGACAGTTCAGTTTGCCAGGAGGTACAAAGCCCAACAGTTATGTTTATCGCGATGGTCTGGCGGCCATCAGTACAGTTAACTCACAGAAGTCATTAGCGAATGAAAATAACAATCTCCGGAACAGGGTATGTCGGTCTTTCTAACGGCATTCTGATTGCCCAGAATCATGAAGTGGTTGCGCTGGATATCGTGCAGGCCAAAGTGGATATGCTCAATCAGAAAAAATCGCCGATTGTGGATAAAGAAATCCAGGACTATCTCAGCAATAAATCGCTGAATTTCCGCGCCACGACAGATAAAGAAGATGCATACCGCGATGCGGATTACGTCATCATTGCGACGCCTACTGACTACGATCCTAAAACTAATTACTTCAACACCTCAACTGTAGAAGCGGTGATTAAAGACGTTATCGCGATCAACCCTGATGCCGTGATGGTCATTAAATCGACCATTCCTGTCGGTTTTACCAAATCCATTAAAGAAAAGTTTGGTATTGATAATATCTTCTTCTCGCCGGAATTCCTGCGTGAGGGCAGAGCGCTTTACGATAACCTCCATCCTTCGCGAATCGTCATTGGCGAACGTTCTGAGCGCGCAGAACGTTTTGCTGCGCTGCTTCAGGAAGGCGCAGTGAAGAAAGATATTCAGGTGCTGTTCACCGACTCCACCGAAGCTGAGGCGATTAAGCTATTCGCGAATACCTACCTGGCAATGCGAGTGGCTTATTTCAATGAGCTGGACAGCTACGCAGAGAGTCTTGGCCTGAATACCCGCCAGATTATTGAAGGTGTGTGTCTCGACCCGCGTATTGGCAACCACTACAACAACCCGTCATTTGGCTACGGCGGCTATTGCCTGCCAAAAGATACTAAACAATTGCTGGCAAACTATCAGGCTGTGCCGAACAACCTCATTTCGGCGATTGTTGACGCTAACCGTACACGTAAAGATTTCATCTCCGATTCCATCCTTGCGCGTCAACCGAAAGTGGTCGGCGTATACCGTCTGATAATGAAGAGTGGCTCCGATAATTTCCGCGCCTCTTCCATTCAGGGGATCATGAAGCGCATTAAGGCGAAAGGGGTTGAGGTTGTAATCTATGAGCCTGCCATGCCGGACGATCAGTTCTTCAATTCCCGGGTGATCCGCGATCTGGATGCCTTTAAGAAAGAAGCCGATGTCATCATTTCAAACCGCATGGCGGAAGAGCTGGCTGACGTGGCGGATAAGGTTTATACCCGCGATCTGTTTGGTAGCGACTGATTCTCTGCGTTATTTTGTAAAAAACCCGGCTGAATTGCCGGGTTTTTTATTTTCAAACCTTGTAGAAATCGCGGTACCAGCCGACGAAGTTCTTCACCCCATCTTTAACCGAGGTTTGCGGTTTAAATCCGATCACCTCATAAAGCGCCTGGGTATCGGCACTGGTTTCCAGAACATCGCCTGGCTGAAGAGGTAGCATGTTTTTCTCTGCTTTTTTACCCAGCGCGTCTTCCAGGGCGGTAATGTAATCCATCAGTTCGACTGGCGAGCTGTTACCGATGTTGTAGACCCGGTAAGGCGCGGAACTGGTTGCCGGGGAGCCGGTCTCAACGGTCCAGTTTGTGTCTGACTGAGGAATAACATCCTGCAGACGAATAATTGCTTCAGCGATGTCATCAATGTACGTGAAGTCGCGCTTCATCTTACCGTAGTTATAGACATCGATGCTTTTGCCTTCAATGATCGCCTTAGTAAACTTAAATAGCGCCATGTCCGGACGTCCCCACGGACCGTACACGGTGAAGAAGCGCAGGCCGGTGGTCGGCAAGTTGTACAGATGCGAATAGGTGTGCGACATCAGCTCATTGGCTTTTTTGGTCGCGGCATAGAGTGAGACCGGGTGATCCACGGAATCGTCAGTGGAGAAGGGCATCTTGCGGTTGAGGCCGTATACGGAGCTGGACGAGGCATAAAGCAGATGCTGCACGTTATTATGGCGGCAGCCTTCCAGCACGTTGAGATGGCCGATAAGGTTGGCATCTGCATACGCGTGAGGGTTTTCAAGAGAGTAGCGTACACCCGCCTGCGCGGCCAGATGAATCACACGATCAAACTTCTCACTGGCGAAAAGCGTGGCCATATCTTCCCGGTCAGCTAATTCCAGCTTGTGGAAGGTGAAACTCTCAGATTTTAACAGTTCCAGGCGCGCCAGCTTCAGGTTGACATCGTAGTATTCATTGAGGTTATCGATACCAACAACCTGATGACCAGCCTCAAGGAGGCGTTTACTGACATTCGCACCGATAAAACCTGCAGCGCCCGTGACTAAAAATTTCATAGCTTCCCTCATAAACCCTATTCTATAGATGCCGTAACGCATCACATGGCGTCTATGATAGCGCGAAGGGTGTAAGTTACATAACCCATCTTTCCGATATTACTCATCGGATTCTTATAGAAAAATCGCCAGTAATGGATAAACTATACAAACAAAATTATGTTTGCCCTTTTTTTATCAGTTAGGGATTGTATGACGCAAAATAACAATAGCCAGGTCAGCCGAGGCAATGACCCGGAACAAATTGATTTACTTGATTTAATGCTGCAGCTGTGGCGTGGGAAGTGGGTGATAGCCGCCTTTGTTGTTGTTTGTATCGCCCTGGCAATTGGATATTTATCCGTTGCTAAAGAAAAGTGGACCTCTAGTGCAATCATTGCACAACCTGACGCAGCTCAGATTGCCACCTATTCTAATGCGTTGAATATTCTGTACGGTACCGCCGCACCTACAATGACTGACAACCAAACGCGCGCTATCGGCCGTTTTAGCGCCTCATTCTCGGCATTGTCACAGGCGCTTGAAAATCAGGCTGAGCCTGAAAAACTGACGATTGAGCCCAAGGTTAAAGATCAGCCGCTCCCGTTAATTGTATCGTATACCAGTTCATCGGCAGAAGCCGCGCAAAAGCAGCTAGCGCAGTACATTCAGCAGGTTGATAAGCAAACGGCTAAAGAACTCGCCGCTGACCTTAATGACAATATTAAGGAGCAGATAAAGACCCTGAACGATTCTCTGAAAAACCAGGAGAAGGTCGCTCAGGAGCAAAAAGATCTGCGTATCAAACAGATTGCTGAGGCACTGAAGAACGCTGAAGCGGCGAAAATTACCTCGCCTCAGTTGCAGCAAACCCAGGAAGTGACTCAGGAAACGATGTTCCTGCTGGGAAGTGAGGGGCTGAAATCAATGATTGACAACGAAGCTTCTCTCCCTTTGGTCTTCCCAAGAGCATATTATCAGACCAAACGAAATCTGCTGGACATCCAGAATCTCAATGTAAACCCGGATACAATCCACGTTTACCGTTATGTCATGAAGCCGGAACTCCCTGTGCGTCGTGACAGCCCGAAAAAAGCAATTACTCTTATTCTTGCTGTACTGNTTATGTCATGAAGCCGGAACTCCCTGTGCGTCGTGACAGCCCGAAAAAAGCAATTACTCTTATTCTTGCTGTACTGCTGGGCGGGTTGCTTGGTTCCGGTTTTGTGCTTGGCCGCAACGCATTGCGCAACTACAAACCAAAAATCTGATTTGCAGATTAAAAAAAACCGGGGATATTCCCCGGTTTTTTTATTTGTGACGTTTGCGAAGATTTTCAATCACCGCCGTCAAATCCAGCTCCTGATCCTGCAGCAGCACCAGCAGGTGATACATCAAATCAGACGCTTCATTCGTCAGCTCCTCGCGGTCATGCACCGTCGCCGCCAGCGCGGTCTCAACGCCTTCTTCTCCCACCTTCTGTGCGATGCGCTTGGTTCCGCTGGCGTACAGTTTCGCGGTATAGGAACTCTCGGGATCCGCCGTTTTACGCTCTGCCAGCAGCTGTTCCAGTTGATACAGGAACAACCACTGGTGGCTCGCCTCGCCAAAGCAGCTGCTGGTGCCCTTATGGCAGGTTGGGCCGATTGGGTTTGCCAGCACCAGCAGGGTGTCGTTATCGCAGTCAGGCGTTATGCTCACTGCATTCAGGAAATGACCCGAGGTCTCGCCTTTGGTCCACAGGCGCTGTTTCGTACGCGAGTAGAAGGTCACTTTGCCGCTGTCGATTGTTTTCGCCAGCGCGTCCTGGTTCATATACCCCAGCATCAACACTTCGCCTGAGACGGCATGCTGGACAACCACCGGCAGTAACCCGTCCGTTTTTTCCCAGTCCAGCTGCGCCTGTTGTTGCTCTGTTAACATACCCTGATCTCCACGCCCTGGTCGGCCAGGTACGTTTTTAACTCACCAATATTAATAATCTGTTTGTGGAACACGGATGCGGCCAGCGCGCCGTCCACGTTCGTATCGCGGAAGGCTTCAAGAAAGTGTTCCATGGTGCCCGCGCCGCCGGAGGCAATCAGCGGAACGTGGCAGACCGCACGGACTTTTTTCAGCTGCTCAAGGTCATATCCGTTACGTACGCCGTCCTGGTTCATCATGTTGAGGACAATCTCGCCCGCGCCACGCTTCTGCACTTCCTGCACCCAGTCGAGCGTTTCCCACTGCGTCACGCGCGTACGGCTTTCATCCCCGGTGTACTGGTTTACGTGGTACTTGCCCGTTGCGGCGTCATACCAGGTGTCGATCCCAACCACAATACACTGCACGCCAAAACGATCGGCGAGGCGGGTGATCAGCTCCGGGTCGGCCAGGGCAGGGGAGTTAATCGAAATCTTGTCGGCGCCAAACGAGAGAATTTTGGCCGCGTCGTCAGCGGACTTAATCCCACCCGCCACGCAGAACGGAATGTCGATCACTTCCGCCACGCGTGCCACCCAGCTTTTATCGACCACTCGGCCATCGCTGGAGGCGGTGATGTCGTAAAAGACCAGCTCGTCGGCGCCTTCATCGGCATAGCGTTTTGCCAGCGGGACGATGTCTCCAATGATCTCGTGGTTGCGGAACTGCACGCCTTTCACGACCTGACCATCGCGTACGTCCAGGCAGGGGATTATCCGTTTTGCCAGCATTGAATCGCCTCCGTCACAGTAAATTTACCTTCCAGCAGGGCCCGACCCACAATCACACCCTTCACACCGGTACCGCGCAGCGCGGCCACGTCACCGATATCACCGATACCGCCCGAAGACTGGAACGCCACCTGCGGATAACGCGCACAGACCTCTTCATACAGCGAGACGTTAGAGCCCGCCAGCGTCCCGTCGCGTGAGATGTCCGTACACAACACGTGCTTCAGGCCAACGGGCAGGTAGATATCGACCAGCTCTTCCAGCGTCACACCGGAGTTTTCCTGCCAGCCGCTAACGGCCACCTGCTTATTCCCCTGTTCGTCAATACGCACGTCCAGCGCCAGCACCAGGGCATCGGCACCAAAGCGGCGGAACCAGCCTTTCACGGTCTCAGGATCTTTCACGGCGGTTGAGCCCACCACCACGCGGGCCACGCCAGCGTCCAGCAGCGCCGCGACGTCATCTTCCGTACGCACGCCGCCGCCGACCTGGACGGGCACATCAACGCCCGCAACCAGTTGTTTTAGCAGTGGGATCTGGCGCTTCGCCGGATCTTTCGCGCCCGTCAAATCCACCAGGTGCAGTACCTGCGCACCCTGGGCGGCATAATCCTGCAGACGCGGCAGCGGGTCGTTTCCGTAGTCGCGCTGCTGGCCGTAATCGCCCTGATGCAGACGGACAACCGTACCGTCAATTAAATCTAACGCGGGAATAATCATCACATCTCCAGGAAGTTTTTCAGCAGCTGCGCGCCCGCGGCGCCAGAGCGCTCCGGGTGAAACTGTACGCCGAAGAAGTTGTCTTTCTGTACGGCCGCCGTAAACGCCTCGCCGTAGGTGCACTGGGCGATCGTATTCACGTTCACCGGCATGGCGTAGCTGTGGACGAAGTAAAAATACGCGCCGTCTTCGATGCCGCGAAACAGCCGGTCGCCCGCTTTGGCGTAAACGCGGTTCCAGCCCATATGCGGCAGAGGCAGGCCGCGATCGGTCATTTTCGGCACGTCTTCATCAATAATGCCCAGCAGGTCAACGCCGTTGCTCTCTTCGCTGCGGCGGCCCAGGATCTGCATGCCCAGACAAATACCCAGTACCGGTTGGGTACAGGCTTTGATCAGGTCGACCAGCTCGCGTTCGCGAATCTGATCCATCGCCGCCTGCGCGGTGCCCACGCCCGGTAAAAAGAGTTTGTCGGCGCGCAGCACCACGTCCGGGTCACGGCTTACCACCGGCTCATAGCCGTGGCGCGCAATGGCCGATTTCACGGAGTTCAGGTTGGCGCATCCGGTATCCAGAATGACCACGTTCATTACAGCACTCCTTTCGATGAAGGTAGGGCGTCACCTTCCACGCGAATTGCCTGGCGCAGGGTACGGCCAAAGGCTTTAAAGAGACTCTCCACGCGGTGGTGGTCGTTCTTGCCCTTGGTCTTCAGGTGCAGCGTCAGGCCCATGGTGTAGGACAAGGAGCGGAAGAAGTGCTCCACCATTTCGGTGCTCAGATCGCCCACGCGCTGGTAGGTGAAATCAGCTTTGTATTCCAGGTGCGGACGGCCGGAGATGTCCATCGCGCAGCGCGCCAGACACTCGTCCATCGGCAGGACAAAGCCGAAACGGTTAATGCCGCGCTTGTCGCCGAGCGCCAGCTTCAGAGCTTCACCCAGCGCCAGGCCGGTATCTTCCACGGTGTGGTGATCGTCTATGTAGAGATCGCCTTTTACCGTAATTTCCATGCGGAAACCGCCGTGGGTGGCAATCTGGTCCAGCATGTGATCGAAGAAACCGACGCCGGTGTGGATCTTGCTGCCGCCTTCACGGTCCAGCCAGACCTTCACATCAATCTGCGTCTCTTTGGTGTTGCGCTCTACGTGGGAATAGCGGTCGCGTTTTGTGAGCTGCTCACCAATCTTCGCCCAGTTCAGGTTGTTGCGGTCGTAGCGCAGCCCCGCGATGCCCATATTTTCCGCCAGAGTAATATCGGTGATGCGATCGCCGATGACATAGCTGTTGGTTTTATCCAGCGCATCCTCAGCCAGGTAGCGCTCTACCAGCTTCACCTTTGGCTTACGGCAGTCGCACTCGTCGGCCGGCATGTGCGGGCAAATCAGCACTTCATCAAATACCACGCCCTGAGAGGTCAGCACCTGCATCATCAGATTATGCGGGCCGTCAAAGTCCGCCTGCGGGAAGCTGTCGGTACCCAGACCATCCTGGTTGGTGATCATCACCAGCCTGTATCCGGCTTTTTGCAGCTTAAGCAGCACCGGGATCACGTCCGGTTCAAAAGCCAGCTTGTCGAATCGGTCGACCTGAAAATCGGCTGGTGGCTCCGAAATAAGGGTGCCGTCACGATCGATGAAAAGGATCTTCTGGGTCATACTTTCTCCGCTTTCAGGGCGTCAATCACGCGCTGGCTCTCTGCATGGGTGCCTACGGTAATGCGCAGGCAGCCGCTCAGAGAAGGTTGTTTATTCTGGTCTCGTAAGATAATGCCCTGATCCCATAAAGATTTAAATACGGTACTCGATGCGGTGAAGCGCACCAGGATGTAGTTAGTTTCCGAGTCGAATACCTGCTCCACGCAAGGGATATCCTTCAGGGCGGTCACCAGATACTGACGTTCCTCCAGAATTTGCGCCACGCGCTCGCGCATCGCGTTGATCCCCTGAGGCGTTAGCGCCTGTGCCGCAATATCGGCAACCGGCGTTGAGAGCGGGTACGGGGCGATCACTTTCAGCAGCAGGTCGATGACCTCTTTATTCGCCAGCGTAAAGCCGCAGCGCAGACCCGCAAGGGCAAAGGCTTTCGACAGCGTGCGCAGCACCACCAGGTGCGGATACTCTTCCAGCCAGCCTGCCAGCGTCGCCTGTGGGCAGAACTCGATGTAGGCTTCGTCGGCAACCACCAGCGCTTTACCGCGCGTCATCTCCAGCAGGGTGCGGATATCCTGCGGGTTGATAATCTGTCCGGTCGGATTGTTCGGGCTACAGACGAACACCACTTTTACCCCATCGAGATTGTCGGCGATCCCCTGAAGATCCAGCTGCCAGTTCTCCAGCGCCTGCACGTTGCGACACGCTACGCCGAAGGTTTCCGCGCTGACGCTGTACATGCCGTAGGTAGGCTGGCAGTACATCACCGCATCTTTGCCCGGCTCGCAGAAGGCGCGAATCAGCAGTTCAATGCCCTCATCCGCGCCGCGGCTGACTAGCACCTGCTCCGGCTTCACGCCCGCGTACTGCGCGTAGTTTTCAATCACCGCTTTCGGCTGACATTCCGGATAGCGGTTCAGCGTTTGCTGCGACAGTTCGAACTGCACCGCCGTCGGGAATTCGTTGGCGTTCAGCCAGACATCCCCTTTACCGCCCAGACGACGCGCCGACTGATAAGGCGTCAGGCGACGGACATTTTCGCGGGCTAACTCTTCAATGTTCATGCTTGCTCCTTCAGGGCTGCAACGCGCAGCGTAACGGCATTTTTGTGGGCGGTCAGCCGCTCGGCGGCGGCCAGGATTTCAATAGTAGACGCCAGTGACACAAACCCTTCGCGGGAAAGCTCCTGCACGGTCATGCGTTTCTGGAAATCCGCCAGGCCCAGGCTCGAACAGGTAGAGGTGTAGCCATACGTGGGCAGCACGTGGTTGGTGCCGGAGGCGTAATCGCCCGCGGACTCCGGTGACCAGTCGCCGAGGAACACCGAGCCCGCGCTGGTAATGCTGTCAACCAGATCGCGCGCGTTGCGGGTCTGAATGATCAGGTGTTCCGGACCGTACTGGTTGGAGATGGTAATACACTGGTCCAGGTCGCGCGCCACAATCAGGCGGCTGGCCGCTAGCGCCTGACGTGCCGTGTCGGCGCGGGGCAGGTCGGCAAGCTGGCGTTCAACGGCTTTGCCCACGCGTTTCGCCATATCGGCATCCGGCGTCAGCAGGATGACCTGCGAGTCCGGGCCGTGTTCCGCCTGAGAAAGCAGGTCGGAGGCCACGAAGTCCGGCGTTGCGCCGCTGTCGGCAATCACCAGCACCTCAGACGGGCCGGCAGGCATATCGATGGCCGCGCCGTCCAGACGCTGGCTGACCTGGCGCTTGGCTTCGGTCACGTACGCATTGCCCGGGCCAAAAATTTTGTCGACCTTCGGAATGGATTCCGTGCCGAACGCCAGGGCCGAAATCGCCTGCGCGCCGCCCACGTTATAGACCGCCTGCACGCCGCAGAGCTTCGCCGCGTAGAGGATCTCGTCGGCAATCGGTGGCGGCGAGCACAGCACCACTTTCTGACACCCGGCAATCCGCGCGGGAGTCGCCAGCATCAGTACGGTGGAGAAAAGCGGCGCAGAGCCGCCGGGAATATAGAGGCCGACGGACGCAACCGGGCGGGTTACCTGCTGGCAACGCACGCCGGGCAGGGTTTCGACATCTACGGTCTGCAGCTTCTGCGCGGTGTGGAAGGTATCAATGTTTTTCACCGCAACAGCCATTGCCTGCTTGATGTCGTCACCCAGACGATTGCTGGCATCAATGATTTCCTGCTCGGTAACCTGTAATACGCCGACTTCCGTCTTGTCAAACTTCGCGCTGTATTCACGCAGCGCGTCATCGCCACGGGCTTTGACGTTATCCAGGATCTCCGCCACGGTGCGCGAGATGCTCTCAGAGGCGGAAATCGCCGGGCGCATCAGCAGCTCGCGCTGCTGTGCGTCGCTACAGGTATTCCAGTCGATGATTGTGTTAAAGCTCATGGCCATTACTCCATCATCTTCTCAATAGGCAGCACCAGGATGGAGCTTGCGCCCAGCGCCTTCAGTTTTTCCATGGTTTCCCAGAACAGGGTTTCGCTGCTCACCATGTGCATCGCCACGCGCTGCTGATCGCCCGCCAGCGGCAGGATGGTTGGACGCTCAGCGCCCGGCAGCAGGGCAATCACTTCATCCAGACGCTCGGTTGGGGCGTGCATCATGATGTATTTGGACTCACGCGCCTGAATCACGCCCTGAATGCGGGTCAGCAGCTTGTCGATCAGCTGCTGCTTGGCGTCGGCCATGTCGCCGTCGCGCTGAATCAGGCACGCTTTAGAGCGGTAGATCACTTCCACTTCGCGCAGACCGTTGGCTTCCAGCGTCGCGCCGGTAGAGACGAGATCGCAGATGGCGTCCGCCAAACCCGCACGCGGCGCCACTTCAACAGAGCCGTTCAGCAGGCAGGATTTAAACTGCACGCCTTTCTGGTCGAGATAACGCTTTAACAGGTGAGGGTAAGAGGTGGCGATACGTTTGCCGTTCAGCGCGGCCGGGCCGTCCCACGCTTCGTCAACCGGCGTAGCCAGCGACAGGCGGCAGCCGCCGAAGTCCAGACGACGCAGGGTAAAGTAACGCGGATCTTCGCCCTGAGCGCGGCGGGTCAGCAGCTCTTCTTCCAGCACGTTTTCCCCGATAATGCCGAGGTCAACGACGCCATCCATGACCAGGCCGGGAATATCGTCATCACGCACGCGCAGAATGTCGATGGGCATGTTTTCAGCCAGAGCAATCAGGCGCTGGGTGTGCAGGTTAATTTTAATCCCGCAGCGGGCCAGCAGTTCGCGTGAGTCGTCGCTCAAACGGCCTGATTTTTGAATAGCTATGCGTAAGCGTGAGTTATCTAACATTCTTTATTCCTCGTTAACCTGTTTTAACCTGTCTGAATTCGGTCCAAAAAAAAGCCCCCGGAAGAAGATCTTCCGGGGGCTTTTTCATGCGTTCATGCACCACTGGAAGATCCAAACGTCTTCCAGCACACATCGCCTGAAAGACTAGTCAGGATGATGGTGATGATGGTGGTGTTTAAATTGAACGCGTGTCATGTAAATTCTCGATGAATGCTTATTCATTTGATGTCTTTTAACCTAAACCAGTTGTACGACATATTGCAAGGGCTTTTTTTGATCATTAATTCATTTCATATTGATGCTATGAATTGTGTGTTCTGCCGGGCTGGCGTAGCCTTATAAAAGACGAGTGAGAGTCAGGAGAATTCGCATGAAAAAGGTCGCGATTGTCGGTTTAGGATGGCTGGGAATGCCGCTGGCGATGTCATTAGCCGCGAAAGGCTGGCAGGTGACCGGGAGCAAAACCACGGCGGATGGGGTAGAGGCAGCGCGCATGTGCGGTATTGATGGCGTTGAGCTGCGCCTTGAACCGGAGCTGGTGTGTGATGCTGACGATCTGGACACGCTGATGAACGTCGATGCGCTGGTGATCACGCTCCCCGCGCGGCGCAGTGGCCCGGGCGAGTCGTTTTATCTGCAGGCGATGCAGGAGATCGTCGACAGCGCGCTGGCGCACCATGTTCCGCGCATCATTTTTACCAGCTCGACGTCGGTGTATGGCGAAGTTGAGGGCGTGGTGAAAGAGAGTTCCGAGCGCCGTCCCGTGACGGCGAGCGGTCAGGTTCTGAAAGAGCTGGAAGACTGGCTGCATAATCTTCCCGGCACGCAGGTCGATATTGTCCGTCTGGCGGGGCTGGTGGGCCCTGGCCGCCATCCGGGACGCTTTTTTGCCGGTAAGTCTGCGCCAGACGGCCAGCATGTCGTCAATCTTGTTCATCTTGACGATGTTGTTGCTGCGATTGAGCTACTCTTACAGGCTCCGAAAGGTGGACACATCTATAATATATGTGCACCTTCTCATCCGGCACGCAGCACGTTTTACCCGCTGATGGCACGTCAGCTGGGCCTGGCTCCGCCGGTTTTTGGTGAGGCAAAGGATGACAGCAAAGGCAAAGTTGTTGATGGCAATCGCATTTGTCATGAGCTGGGGTTTGAGTATCAGTATCCCGATCCGCTGGTGATGCCCATGGAATAAGACCCGCAGCGGAGACGATCGCGCACCAGAAGGGGGCGAGCATGAAACCGCTGCTGGATGTTCTTATTATTCTCGATGCCCTTGAAAAAGAGGGGAGCTTTGCCGCTGCGTCAGCAAAGCTCTACAAAACCCCATCTGCGTTGAGCTATACCGTTCAAAAACTGGAAAGCGACCTCAATATCCAGATCCTCGATCGCTCCGGGCACCGCGCACGTTTCACCCGTACCGGACAGATGCTGCTGGAAAAAGGCCGTGAAGTCCTCCATACCGTTCGTGAACTCGAAAAACAGGCCGTAAAACTTCATCAGGGTTGGGAAAACGAGCTGGTTATTGGCGTGGATGATACTTTTCCGTTTTCTCTCCTGACGCCGCTGATTGAAGCCTTCTATCAACACCACAGCGTGACCCGGCTTATCTTTATCAATGGCGTGCTGGGTGGCTCCTGGGATGCCTTAACGCAGGGCAGGGCGGATATCTTTGTCGGTGCACTCCATGAGCCTCCCCAGCTGAGTGATTTTGGTTTTGCCCGGCTGGGCGTGCTGGAGCAGGTATTTGCCGTGGCGCCCCATCACCCGCTGGCTCAGGAACCCGAGCCGCTTAACCGTCGCGTGATTAAAGGCTATCGCGCCATCGTGGTCGGGGACAGCTCTCGTCCGGAATGCTCGGTCTCCTCACAGCTGCTTGATGAGCAGGAGGCCATTACCGTTTTCGACTTTAAAACCAAGCTGGAACTGCAAATAAGCGGCCTGGGCTGCGGCTATTTACCGCGCTATCTGGCGCAGCGGTTTATTGACAGCGGCGCGCTTGTTGAAAAACAGGTACTTGCTCAAAGCAGTAATGAATCGGTGTGGGTAGGCTGGAATGAACAAACTGCCGGGCTTGCAAGCGCCTGGTGGCGAGACGAGATTTTAGCAAATAGTGCTATCGCCGCCGTTTACTCTCGGCCCGACGTCCAGAAATCAGCCAGTTAGTAAAAAGAAAATTGTCCCATGCTTTGCAAAGTATTGCCTTTTGTATCCGATGTGGGGCAAAATGCGGCCGCTGCAACCAAATGAATAATCGACGATATAAAAGGCGTCGGTTATTTTTTTTTGCATGTACGAAACGAAACTAAAAACCAAGAGGCCGGGCTTCGTACCGGATAGATATTTACTAAAATCCGACAGTTGTTGTCGCTGAGGAAGAAAGAAATGGGGCAATTTTTCGCTTACGTGGCGGTTATCACCGTAAAGGAGAATAACTATGTCGCATAACGCAACTCCAAACACCTCTCGCGTGGAATTACGTAAAACGCTTACGTTGATTCCGGTTGTTATGATGGGCCTTGCCTATATGCAACCGATGACGCTGTTCGATACATTCGGTATCGTATCAGGCCTCACAGACGGTCATGTGCCGACGGCTTATGGCTTCGCGCTGATTGCGATCCTCTTTACTGCGCTGAGCTACGGTAAACTGGTGCGTCGCTATCCGTCTGCTGGTTCCGCCTACACCTATGCCCAGAAATCCATCAGCCCGACAGTTGGCTTTATGGTGGGCTGGTCTTCGCTGCTCGACTACCTGTTCGCGCCGATGATCAACATTCTGCTGGCAAAAATTTATTTTGAAGCGCTGGTGCCGTCGATTCCATCCTGGATGTTCGTCGTGGCGCTGGTGGCCTTTATGACCGCTTTTAACCTGCGCAGCATTAAGTCCGTTGCCAACTTTAACTCCGTTATCGTTGTGCTTCAGGTTGTCCTGATTGCCGTTATTCTTGGCATGGTGATTTACGGTGTGTTCCACGGCGAAGGCGCCGGCACTCTGGCGAGCAGCAAGCCGTTCTGGTCTGGTGATGCCCATGTGATCCCGATGATTACCGGGGCAACCATTCTGTGCTTCTCCTTTACCGGTTTTGACGGCATTAGCAACCTGTCTGAAGAAACGAAAGACGCAGAGCGCGTGATCCCTCGCGCCATCTTCCTGACGGCGCTGATTGGCGGTCTGATCTTTATTTTTTCGACCTATTTCCTGCAGCTGTACTTCCCGGATATCTCTCGCTTTAAGGATCCGGATGCATCTCAGCCGGAAATCATGCTCTATGTGGCGGGTAAAGCGTTCCAGGTTGGCGCGCTGATCTTCTCCACCATTACCGTACTGGCATCCGGTATGGCCGCGCATGCAGGCGTTGCGCGTCTGATGTACGTGATGGGCCGCGATGGCGTATTCCCGAAAAGCTTCTTCGGCTACGTTCATCCAACCTGGCGTACCCCGGCGATGAACATCATCCTGGTCGGTGCGATCGCGCTTCTGGCGATTAACTTTGACCTGGTGATGGCAACGGCGCTGATTAACTTTGGTGCGCTGGTGGCGTTTACCTTTGTTAACCTGTCGGTTATCTCTCAGTTCTGGATCCGTGAAAAGCGTAACAAAACGCTGAAAGATCACTTCCAGTATCTGTTCCTGCCGATGTGCGGTGCCCTGACCGTGGGCGCGCTGTGGGTTAACCTGGAAGAGAGCTCGATGGTGCTTGGCCTGATTTGGGCGGGTATCGGCCTGATTTACCTGGCCTGCGTCACGAAGAGCTTCCGTAACCCGGTTCCTCAGTACGAAGACATCGCGTAATGACTCGCCGGGTGGCGCTAGCGCTTGCCCGGCCTACAAAACGACACACCCGTTGGCCTGTGCCAGCGGGCAAAAAAAAGCCGGAGACATCGCCTCCGGCTTTTTTTATACCCCTCGCTCAGACAATCTCTTGAGCGTACTGGAACAGGGATTTCAACAGCGCCTGTTTCTCAGCATTCCCCTCATACTGGCCATAAAGCATTTCCAGCTCCTGGGCATAGCTATTAAGGAACTCAGGGGTAAAGACATTGCGACGATGCTGCAGCCAGCGATCCTGCTCTGCCTCGTCCAGCGTGCCGGGGAAATTACGTGCGCGGTAGTTAAACATCAGCTTTTCGATGCGTTTATCGGCGAAAGTAATATCCAGCGCCGGTAAGTTACGCGGCTCGGTTTGCAGAACGATATTCATCGCCGCGCGGTCGGCATCGCTGAAGAAGCCGTTGTAGAGCTGGGCATCCACGTTTTCAGACGGCACGAACGGCTCCGCCTCGGCAAAGATAGCAACTACTTTCTCGCGCACCTGCGGGTTATCGCGCAGCACTTTCAGGTTATCGAGGCAGCGCTGACGGTTAATGCCCAGTCTGTCCGCATCTTCCGGGCGCAGCGTATTCGCCTGCGCGAGTACCGGACATTTATTGATATGCACCAGTTTGACCGGCACCGCGGGCAGATCGCCGAGTTCATTTTTCGGGGTATAGAGCCGTTCGCGCAGGGTATCGCTGTCGAGCTCCAGCAGCGGCGAAATATCGCCGGCTAAATCCACCATGATGACCGCATTACGGTTGTCCGGATGCCAGGCCAGCGGGGCGACCCAGCTGGTATTACCGCGCCAGGCGCCAAACATGCCGGAGATATGCACCAGGGGTTTCATCTGCGGTACGTCGATAAGGGTCATCAGCTTCTGCTTGCTTCGGTGGCTCAGCAGATACTCAAACAGCCGGGGCTGCGCGTTTTTCACCAGCTTCGCCATGGCAATGGTGGCATAGACGTCCGCCATCGCGTCGTGGGCATTGCTGTGCTCGATGCCGTTGGCGCGCGTCAGGTGTTCCAGCCGGAAGCTGGTCAACCCTTCCTCATTTTCCGGCCAGTTAATGCCTTCAGGACGCAGGGCATAACAGGCGCGCATGATGTCGAGCAAATCCCAGCGTGAATTGCGGTTCTGCCAGCTCCAGGCATAGGGATCGTAGAAGTTGCGATAGAAGATGTTGCGCGTTACTTCGTCATCGAAGCGGATGTTGTTGTAACCGACCACGCAGGTATTGGGAACGGTAAACAGATCGTGGATGCGTCGGGCGAATTCTGCCTCGTTAACGCCTTTCTCGCGCGCTTCCTGAGGCGTGATCCCGGTGACCATGACCGCCCCGGGCTGCGGCAGGTAGTCATCAGCCGGTTTGCAGTAAAAGACCTCAGGCTCGCCAATAATGTTGAATTCGTCGTCGGTACGGATGGCGGCAAACTGCGCCGGTCGGTCCAGCGCCGGGTGTGTGCCAAAGGTTTCGTAGTCATGGAATAAAAAAGTCGGGCGAGCGGCAGAGTCAGACACCAGTAATACCATCCTGTTAAAAAATGACGTCACTATGGTAAACGATCGTGCGGTTCAGACCGAATAAAAAGCACCGCCGTCGAGCAAATTTGCGCGCCAGCTTCAGAGAAAAATCTGTGCTCTGTCACATTTTTTTGCAATTAAGCCAGGTAACGACATCAGAACTCCCGTAAAAAGGTCATCGATTTTTAATGACCTGAGGATATACCGTTGAAACGCCGTCTGTTTATTGCTGTTTCTTTACTCGCTTCGAGTGTCTCATCTGCTTTTGCGGCCGAACCACTGGATTTTTCGCCGCAGCCTCCGGCCATTCAGGCTGGCTCCTGGGTGCTGATGGACTACACGACTGGTCAGATCTTAACGGCGGGCAACGAACATCAACAACGTAATCCGGCGAGCCTGACCAAGCTGATGACGGGGTATGTGGTTGATCGGGCCATTGATAGCCATCGCATTACGCCGGACGATATTGTCACCGTCGGGCGTGACGCGTGGGCAAAAGGCAACCCGGTTTTTGACGGCTCATCGCTGATGTTCCTGAAAGAGGGCGATCGCGTCTCCGTGCGTGATTTAAGCCGCGGTCTGATTGTCGATTCCGGCAACGACGCCTGCGTGGCGCTGGCCGATCACGTGGCGGGCGGTCAGCCGCAGTTTGTGAAGATGATGAACGACTACGTGCAGAAGCTGAACCTGCGCGATACGCACTTTGAAACCGTCCACGGGCTGGACGCGCCGGGCCAGCACAGCTCGGCCTATGACCTGGCCGTACTCTCCCGGGCCATCATTCACGGCGAGCCTGAGTTTTATCATATGTACAGCGAAAAGAGCCTGACCTGGAACGGGATCACCCAGCAAAACCGTAACGGCCTGCTGTGGGATAAAACCATGAACGTGGACGGGCTTAAAACGGGGCACACCTCGGGGGCGGGCTTTAACCTGATTGCGTCCGCCGTTGACGGCCAGCGCCGTTTAATCGCGGTGGTGATGGGGGCGGACAGCCCGAAAGGCCGTGAGGACCAGGCCCGAAAACTGCTGCACTGGGGGCAGCAGAACTTCGATACGGTGCAAATCCTGCATAGCGGTAAAAAAGTGGGGACAGAGCGTATCTGGTACGGCGATAAGGAGCAGGTGAAACTGGGCACCGACCAGGACTTCTGGCTGGCCTTGCCGAAAGCGGAAGTGCCGAACATCAAAGCCAAATACGTGCTGGATAAAAAAGAGCTGGAAGCGCCGATTGCTGCGCATCAGCGGGTCGGGGAGATCCAGCTCTATGACCGTGACAAGGTGGTGGCGCACTGGCCGCTGGTGACGCTGGAAGCCGTTGATAAGGGCGGACTGTTCTCTCGCATGAGCGATTATCTCCACCACACGCTTTAACCGCTGATGGGCAGACTGGCAGGGTTGCGAGTCTGCTCACATAATAAACACTCCTCGTTTGCCGATAATAGTAATCCAGCTTTATAGTGTATAAATATACAGTAATAAATGGAGGCAGCATGGACTACAGCATCAAGCAGCAACAGAAACGTAAGATTGCCGGTTTTCATTTGGTCGGACCGTGGGAACAAACGGTTAAACAGGGCTTTGAACAGCTGGTGATGTGGGTGGACGGGCGCCACATTGAGCCGCTGGAGTGGGTTGCGGTCTACTACGATAACCCCGATGAGGTCCCGGCAGAAAAACTGCGCTGCGATACGGCCGTTACGGTGCCGGACGATTTCGTTATTCCGGAAAACAGCGAAGGCGTCATGATGACGGAAATCGCGGCCGGGGATTATGCCGTGGCGACGGCGCGCGTGGAAAACTACGACTTTGCCACGCCGTGGTATCAGTTCTTCAACTCTCTGCTGCAGGACAATAAGTACCAGATGGCGCTTAAACCCTGCTTCGAACGCTATCTCAATGACGGCAATGCAGACGGCTACTGGGATATCGAAATGTATATCGCGGTAGAGCATAAAACGGCTTAAGCCTGCTAAATGAAGGGTTTTTCAGCCGGGAGCGATCCGCCCGGCTGAAAACACAGTACAATTGTGATTTGCCGTGTAGCTGGAGAGCGGGTGTGCGTCCCGACAAATCATTAACCCCTTTTGAAATTCGCTTGTACAAACATTACCGCGTGGTGCACGGGTGCCGCATCGCGCTGGCGTTCGTATTGACGTTTGTACTGGTCCGTTTGCTTGATGTTCCGGAAGGGACGTGGCCGCTGATCACCCTGGTGGTGGTGATGGGGCCCATCTCGTTTTGGGGGAACGTTGTTCCGCGCGCCTTTGAGCGAATTGGCGGGACGGTTTTAGGCTCGGCCCTTGGGCTTATTGCCCTGAAGCTGGAACTCATCTCATTTCCCGTGATGCTGGCATGGTGCGGGGCCGCCATGTTCCTGTGCGGCTGGCTGGCGTTGGGCAAAAGACCGTATCAGGCCTTGCTGATTGGGATTACTCTCGCGGTGGTTGTCGGTGCGCCCGCCGGGGATATGACCACCGCGCTGTGGCGAAGCGGGGATGTCATTCTGGGGTCACTGCTGGCCATGCTCTTCACCGGCATCTGGCCGCAGCGCGCTTTTCTGCACTGGCGTATTCAGATGGCGAACTACGTCACCGCCTTTAACCGCGTCTATCAGGCCGGTTTTTCTCCTAATCTGGTCGAGCGTCCCCGGCTGGAAAAGCATCTGCAAACGATCCTCAACGACGTGGTCAAAATGCGCGGCCTGATCACGCCCGCCAGCAAAGAAACCCATATTCAGAAATCGATTTTCGAAGCCATCCAGACGGTAAGCCGCAATCTGGTCTGCATGCTTGAACTGCAAATCAACGCCCACTGGGCCTCGCGTCCCAGCCATCTGTTGATGCTTAACGCGCAGACTCTCAAAGAGACCCAGCAGATGACGCAGCAAACGCTGTTGACCATTGCCCATGCGCTCTATGAAGGGAACCCGCAGCCGATACTGGCCAACAGTGAGCGGCTGAATGAGATCGTCGCGGAGCTGAAGCAGTTAATCAATGAACGCCAGAGCGATAACGTGGCGGAAACGCCTATTCATGGCTACGTCTGGCTGAGCATGGAACTGGCGCGGCAGCTTGAGCTGTTATCGCACCTTATTTGCCGGGCGCTGCGCAAATAAAAGGCGTATGTGACGGCTGCTGCTTCGATTCAGCAGCAATTGGGGTTATGATAGCTTTAAACGATATACTCATTGTCATTCGCAGCCGCTGTCAGTAAGGTTATTGTTACAACGGTTGCCTTAACGAATCCGAATCTCACATTATCAGGGGTGTAAAAATGGAAACTACCAAGCCTTCGTTCCAGGATGTTCTGGAATTCGTCCGCCTGTTCCGCCGCAAAAACAAGCTGCAGCGTGAAATCCAGGACGTTGAGAAGAAGATCCGTGACAACCAGAAACGTGTTCTGCTCCTCGACAACCTGAGCGACTACATCAAGCCAGGTATGAGCGTTGAAGCTATTCAGGGCATTATCGCCAGCATGAAGAGCGACTATGAAGACCGCGTTGATGACTACATCATCAAAAACGCTGAGCTGTCCAAAGAGCGTCGTGACATCTCTAAAAAGCTGAAAGTGATGGGCGAAATCAAAAACGGCGAAGCAAAAAGCGAGTAATCGCAGCGAATAGTGAAAAAGGCTCTCTGGTGACAGAGAGCCTTTTTTTATGGTTCAGAACGCGGCTGTAGCTGATAAATCCAGGCCTGAACCTGCTTGCCTTCAAGGGTGGTCACCGTGACCTCAACCCGATCGTAGCCGTCTTCAAATTCGTCCAGCATTTGCCAGTGCGCGGCAAGGTTATCAGAGATAAACAGATAGCCTTCGACGCGGGGGCCGTCAGGGTGGAGCACAATTCCCGGGAAGTCCGCCGCGGCGCCCCAGCCGCGTTCGTAAAACGTGCCGGATACGGAACCGGCCAGCCAATCGCCGCCGATGTCTTCAAGAATATGCGCATTAGCGTGGCCCGGGCGCAGCGTGCCGTAGACAAACAGAGCGTTCATTTTCCCTCATCCGCAAAGCAAAAAGCCTGCTTTAAAAGCAGGCTTTTTAAATTTGGCTCCTCTGACTGGACTCGAACCAGTGACATACGGATTAACAGTCCGCCGTTCTACCGACTGAACTACAGAGGAATCGTTGTGGAGGCTTATCTTAGCGGCGAAAAAACTTTTGTCAAACCTGATCTTAGGGAAAATCGACTGATTGCTGATTCTGTCGTCAGTTTGTTGTAAATCCACACATCTTTTTCTGGAAAATACTTTGCAGGATTAGCATTTGTCCCCCATCATTTGAAATGGAGTTTCAACTTTTCTCGCTAAGGTCCATTTTGAACGTCACTGCCTCCTTACGCCAGGCGATAACGCGCACGCCATGGTATGCAAAACGTAAAAGCTATCGTGTCCTGTTCTGGCGTGAAATCACCCCCCTTGCCGTGCCTATCTTCCTGGAAAATACCTGCGTTCTGCTGATGGGGGTTTTGAGCACCTTCCTGGTGAGCTGGCTGGGAAAAGAGGCGATGGCTGGGGTTGGGCTGGCGGACAGCTTTAACATGGTGGTGATCTCGTTCTTTGCCGCCATAGATCTCGGGACGACGGTGGTGGTGGCCTTTAGCCTCGGCAAGCTTGATCCCAAACGTGCACGCGAGGCGGCCCGCCAGTCGCTGATGATCATGACCATTTTTTCGATCGTTCTGGCGGCGGTGATCCACTATTTCGGTAAAGAGATTATCGACTTTGTCGCCGGGGAGGCCACTAACGAGGTTAAAGACCTGGCGCTGACCTACCTGGAAATGACCGTCTTAAGCTATCCGGCGGCGGCCATTGCGCTGATTGGCAGCGGTGCGCTGCGCGGGGCGGGCAACACCAAAATTCCGCTGCTGATCAACGGCGGGATGAATATCCTGAATATCATTATCAGCAGCGTGCTGATCTACGGCGTGTTCTCGTGGGAGGGGCTGGGGTTCGTCGGTGCCGGACTGGGGTTAACCATTTCACGCTATATCGGTGCGGTAGCCATCATTGGGGTGCTGATGGCGGGGATTACCCCTTCGCTGCGTCTGACGCTAAAAAGCTATTTCCGCCCCTTTAATTTCGCCATTATCTGGGAAGTGATGGGGATCGGCATTCCCGCGAGCATAGAATCGGTGTTGTTCAACGGCGGGAAGCTGCTCACGCAGATGTTTGTCGCCGGGATGGGGACCGACGTTATCGCCGGTAACTTTATCGCCTTTTCTATTGCCTCGCTGATTAACCTGCCGGGTAACGCGCTGGGTTCGGCATCGACCATCATTACGGGTAAACGGCTCGGGAAGGGGCAGATAGGCCAGGCGGAGCGGCAGCTGCGGCACGTCTTCTGGCTGTCAACCATTGGGCTGACGCTGATCGCCTGGGGAACCGCGCCGTTTGCCGGGCTGATGGCCTCGTTCTATACCCACGAAGATGACGTTAAAGAGGTCGTTAAGATCCTCATCTGGCTCAACGCGGCCTTTATGCCCATCTGGGCGGCCTCATGGGTATTACCCGCCGGGCTGAAGGGGGCGCGCGATGCCCGCTTTGCGATGTGGGTATCGATGCTCGGCATGTGGGGATGTCGCGTTGTCGCGGGGTATACGCTCGGGGTGATGCTCGGATGGGGTGTGGTCGGCGTCTGGCTGGGGATGTTCCTCGACTGGGCCGTGCGGGGCGCGCTGTTCTACTGGCGGATGGTCAGCGGACGCTGGCTGTGGAAATATTCGCGAAAAAATGCCTGACAATTGCGCGAAGTGGAGAATAATTCGGCAAACGATCGGAAATGTGCATTCTGCCTTTGACATCCCGGGGGAGCATCGATAATATGCGCCCCGTTCACACGATTCCTCTGTAGTTCAGTCGGTAGAACGGCGGACTGTTAATCCGTATGTCACTGGTTCGAGTCCAGTCAGAGGAGCCAAATTTGAAAAGCCTGCTTTTAAAGCAGGCTTTTTGCTTTTCTGCGCAAGGTAAATGCAAAACGGCAACCTTGTTGCCGTTTTTAGTGTTTGCACCCTCTCCCGCGGGAGAGGGCTGGGGTGAGGGCACCAGCCCGCACAATGCACTATCGACCCAAACCAATCGGCGCCGTCGCCTCAACCAGCCACTCACGCGCTTCGCTATTCACCAGAGGTGAGAGCGCCTCGCGTACCTGCCGGTGATACGCATCCAGCCACTGCTTTTCCTGCTCGCTCAGCAGATGCAGCTCAACCTGACTTAAGTCGATCGGGATCAGCGTCAGCGAGGCAAATTTGCAGAAACCCGGACGGCTCTCCACAATCTCCACCTGGTTTTCAATACGAATACCGTGGCTGTCGCCCAGATAGTAGCCTGGCTCGATAGTCATGATATTGCCCGCCACCAGCGGCCACGGGTTAACCTTTTTGGCGATGCGATGCGGGTTCTCGTGGATCAGCAGCTGGTGCCCCACGCCGTGTCCCGTGCCGTGATCGTAATCCAGCCCCATCTCCCACAGCGGGCGACGCGCAAACGCATCCAGCTGATGCCCCTGAGTCCCGGAAGGGAACTGCAGGGTAATGAGCGACAGGAAGCCTCTCAGCACGGCAGTGTAGTGCAGGCGCTGCTGCGGATCGACGTTACCCCACGCCAGCGTGCGCGTGGCATCGGTGGTGCCGTTAGCATACTGGCCGCCGGAATCGTTCAGGTAAAAATGGTCATGGCCGATGGGCTTATTGCTGGCCTCGCTCGAATGGTAGTGGCACATCGCCGCATTGCTCGAAGAGGCGGAGATGGTCGCAAAACTCTGCTCGATGAACCCGGGCTGCTGTTGACGGAACGCAAGCTGCTGCGTCTGCGCGTCCAGCTCGGTGAGCGGTTGTCCTGCCGCCTCGCGCAGCGGCACTTCGCGGCTCAGCCAGGCGAGGAAGTTGACCCACGCGGCCCCGTCCCGGTGATGGCACTCGCGATAACCTGCCAGCTCGACCGGGTTTTTAGTCGCTTTCATCAGGGTGATGGGGTCGGTCCGCCAGACAATTTCTCCCCGTGGTTCAACGGCGAAGCGCAGGGCAACCGGCGCGGAATCGGCATCAATCATCACCCGTTTGCCTACGGCAATCTGCTGGCAGCGTTCAATAAAGGTATCCTGCGGCGCAATGGTGAACGCATTGCGCACACCGTCAGGCAGGGCGCTGAGCTTATTGTCGTTAACAAACCACTCAACGTGACCGTCACGACCAAGAAGGGCAAAGGAGAGCGGTACCGGGCTGTAAGGGATATCCGCACCGCGGACGTTTAACAGCCAGGCGATGTTATCCGGCAGTGTGACGGCGAGATAATCCACATTGTTTGCGGCCAGCACGGCGGCGACGCGCTGACGTTTGTCCGCGCTGCGTTCGCCGCTGTGTTCAACCGGCATCTCACGGATAAGCCCCGCCGGTGCGGCTGGGCGATCGGTCCATAGCGTGTCAAACGGCGAGACCTTCAGCGGCACCAGCTCGCACGGCGTGGCTGACAGTTGCTCAAACTCCGCGTTGGTCATCAGCAGCGCGTCAAAACCGATGCGCGTTCCTGCCTCAACGTTTTCTGCCAGCCATTCCGCCAGCGGCTCGTTGTGCAGGTGGTGGATCTCAACCTCATCCGTATTGACCTGAACGCGCGCCTGAACCTGATAGCGCCCGTCGACGAACAGCAGCGCTTTGTTTTTCAGCACCAGCGCCACGCCGGCCGAACCGTCAAAGCCCGTCAGCCAGGCCAGCTTTTCGTCGTAAGGCGCGCAGTATTCGCTCTGCCAGGCATCCGCCCGCGGGACGATCATCCCGTCGAGATGGCTGGCCTCAAGCCAGTGGCGCAGGGCAGAGAGCGGTGATGTGCTGGACATTGTTTTTCCTTATCGTGATTAGCGGAACGGCGGCTCGTTGAAGGTGCGCAGCTTGCGGGAATGGAGCCTGTCACCTTCAGCCCGCAGCAAATCAATGGCGCGAATACCAATCTGCAGATGCTCGGAGATTGCCCCTTCGTAGAAACGGTTGGCCTGGCCCGGCAGCTTAATTTCACCGTGCAGCGGCTTATCGGAGACGCACAGCAGCGTGCCGTAAGGGACGCGGAAGCGATACCCCTGCGCGGCAATGGTGGCGCTCTCCATATCGATCGCCACCGCGCGGCTCAGGTTGAACCGCAGCGCGGAGGCGGAGTAGCGCAGCTCCCAGTTGCGGTCATCCGTTGTGACGACCGTACCGGTGCGCAGGCGCTGTTTAACCTCTTCGCCCGGCATGCCGCTGACCTCTTTGGTGGCGTCATACAGCGCGCGCTGTACTTCGGCGATGCTCGGGATTGGGATATCCGGCGGCAGCACCGCATCAAGCACGTGGTCATCGCGCAGATAGGCGTGGGCCAGCACGTAGTCGCCAATCAGCTGGCTTTCGCGCAGGCCGCCGCAGTGGCCAATCATCAGCCAAACGTCCGGGCGCAGTACCGCCAGATGGTCGCAGATGGTCTTGGCATTTGACGGGCCAACGCCAATGTTAATCAGCGTGATGCCCTGACCGTCTGCGGTGATAAGGTGCCAGGCGGGCATCTGGTGCTTTTTCCACGCCAGGTCGGAAATGGCCTGCTCGGGCGCTTCGGTTTCAGCGGTGATCCAGATCCCGCCCGCGCAGGACAGCGCGATGTACGGGCTCTCCGGGTCGAGGATCTGGCTGCAGCCCCAGCGGACAAACTCGTCGACGTAGCGGGTGTAGTTGGTAAAGAGCACGAACGGCTGGAAATGTTCGACTGGCGTACCGGTGTAGTGGCGCAGACGCGCCAGGGAGAAATCGACCCGTCGGGCATCAAAATGCGACAGGGGAGAAAATTCTGCCGGGTGATAAATCCCGTCGGCCGTCTCATCGCCAATCTGTGAAAGTTCCGTCGTCGGGAAGTGGCGGGTCAGCCCCGCGCTCATGGAGCGGTCAAGGGTTAACGCCGAACCGTCAATCACGTACGGATACGGGATCTCATGCTGCGAGGGCTCAACGGCAATGTGCGCGCCGTAATCCTGGTACAGCAGCGTGAGTTGTTCTTCAAGATACGGTCGGAACAGCGCGGGGCGGGTGACGGTGGTGCTGTAGCAGCCGGAGTGGGTAAAGCGCGCGTAGGCGCGGGTTTTGGGATTACTGCTGGCGCTGCCGTCCCAGGTCACAGAGAGCGATGGATAAACAAAAAGGCCCTCGGTTCTGGCCTTTTGGTCGGGAAGTTTCCCTGTTTCGATATATTCGCTGATGGCGCCGCGCAGCGCGTTGACGGACTGTTCATACAGCGCGTCGAGTTTTTCCAGCGCCTGAGCCGGGGTCAGGCTGGAGCCCTTATTATTCATCTCTGTCTCCTTGTTCCACAGGTGTGCGACTCTACCCGATAGTATGTCACACGCCTGTGAAACAAAAGGGAGATCAGCCGTGGCTCGTCTCTTTCATCAGCAGCGCCGTCGCCGCCGACAGCAGGCAGCCGGCCAGCAGATAAATCGCCACGCTGTGCCAGTTGCCGCCGGAGAAGGTCACCAGCGCGGCGGCAATAAACGGCGTAAATCCGCCACCGACCACGCTTGCGACCTGATAGCCCACGCCCGCGCCGCTGTAGCGGTAGCTTGCGCCAAACAGTTCGGTGAACATCGGCTGCTGCACGCAGACCACCATATCGTGAGCGATGTTGGCGAGCATGATGGCGAAGAAGACAATCCAGAAGATCGACTGCGCCTCGAGCGCCATAAAGAACGGCCAGGCGCTGAGGGTGCCAATCAGCGCCCCGGTGATGTAAACGCGACGGCGGCCAAACCTGTCCGCCAGCCAGGCGAAGCAGGGGATTGTCAGGCAGCTGATCCCGCCGACCAGCAGGCCAATATTCAGGAACAGCTCGCGCGGCAGACCAAGGTTTTGCGTCGAGTAGTTCAGCGCAAACGCGGTGACGATATACATCGTCAGCAGTTCGCACAGGCGCAGGGCGATAATTTTCAGAAAAGCGCCAGGGTGCCGGACGAGGGCTTCCATGACCGGAAGACGTCTGTTCGTGGCCGGTTTTTCCTGCTGCTTTTCAAACTCAGCCGACTCCTCCATCCCGTTACGGATCCACAGCGCGGCGATGACCAGCACGATGCTGAAGATGAACGGAATACGCCAGCCCCAGCTCAGGAACTGCTCGTCGGTGGTGAGCTGGCTGATTAGCGATACCAGCCCGGTGGAAAGCAGAAGGCCCACGCCGTACCCGACCTGTACGCCGCTGCTGTAAAACGCTTTCTTATTTTTCGGCGCGCTCTCTACGGACAGCAGCGCCGCACCGCCCCATTCGCCGCCTACGGCGAAGCCCTGGATGGCGCGCAGGGTGACCAGCAGTACCGGTGCCCACCAGCCAATGGTGGAAAACGAAGGGAGAATACCAATCAGCGCGGTGGCGATCCCCATCATCCAGACGGTGAGCATCAGCATGCGCTTGCGGCCCAGGCGGTCGCCGAAGTGGCCGAAGATCACACCGCCCAGCGGGCGAAACAGAAAGCCGACGCCGAAGGTGGCAAACGCGGCAAGCGTGCCCATCGCAGGGCTGACCTGGGGAAAAAACTCGCGGTTAAACACCAGGGCGGCAGTGATGCCGTAAAGCAGAAAATCATACCAGTCGACGACGGCACCCGCGAAGCTGCCTAAGGCTGCGCGGCGGGCACGATTGAGCGAAGGTGTCTCCTCGTTGGGACGATCGGAGATGAGGGTGGAGTCCATAGTTGTCCTGTCCGTACTGATTTTTAATTATTGGTATAAGAAAAGGTCACTCACATAGCGGCCGTCATATAAACGGAACCTATGAGACTACCGCGACAGAACGCCTGAGAAAACGTTTTTATCTTTCCGGATGGTGCTGAATAAATAAATTTCATCCCCGCCTGCATCGAGATAATTGTGTCTTCTGGCTCCGTTAAAGGCTGAATGGTTTACAGTAATAGTGACCGCTGCGTAAGTTAAGCTGAGGGAATAACGATGCAACGCACCTTTTCGGCATTCTGGATGGTCCTGTTTTTATTCGTCGCACCGCTTCATGCGGAGCCCAACGTCTATGGTGAACAGCGTATCAGCGGCTGGTGGAATGCGCTGACGGATGATATTTCGCAAACCTGGGAAGAGCCCCAACGTTACGACCTGTACCTGCCGTTTCTGAGCTGGCACGCTCGCTTTATGTACGACAAAGAAAAAACCGACAATTACAATGAAATGCCGTGGGGCGGCGGGCTGGGCGTTTCCCGCTATAACGAAGAGGGCAACTGGAGCGCGCTGTTCGCAATGATGTTCAAGGACTCGCACAACGAATGGCAGCCCGCGATGGGCTATGGCTGGGAGAAGGGCTGGTATCTGGATGATGCCAAAGATTTCCGTCTTGGGCTCGGTGCCGCGGCGGGCATCACGGCGCGAGATGATTTTGCAAACTATGTCCCGCTACCGTTTATCTTCCCGCTGTTTTCCGCCGGGTATAAGCGCGTTACCGTCCAGTTCACCTATATTCCCGGAACCTATAACAACGGCAACGTGCTCTTTGCCTGGCTGCGCTTGGGCTTCTAAAGGGTGATCACCTTTTTTGCCACGGCGTTAGACAATACCAGCATGGAGAACAGAACTGAGGTGACGAAGGTGAGCACAATCAGCGCCAGCTTCATACCGAGAGAGGTCACCGGTATCAGCGCCGTCAGCAGATGAAACACCGAGTAGTGCACAATATACACGCCGGTCATCGTTTTGCTGATGGCGGCCAGAATGGACTCCTTAAATTCAGCATTGCGGCGAAAGCGCACGCCGTTCGCCGCAATCACCAGCGCGATGATCAAAATGTAAATCTGCGAGCCGGTGAGAATAAAGGCGTTTCTGTCCGCCTTGAACAGCGCGAAGAAGAAGTGGCGCTCGTAAAACCAGGTGAAGAGGTAGATAAACGGGATGGCGACGACCGCCGCCCTGACGACATTTTTGCGGCTAATCCACTCGGCAATTTTCGGGTCGCAAAAGAGTTGCCCCGTCAGATAAAACAGCAGCCACGTCCACAGCCGATACTGCGGCGAAAGAGAAAGGACGTGCGTTCCAGGATAGAGCGCCGACAGCAGATCGTATCCGTAGGAAAAGAGCAGCAGGGCGGCAATCGCGCCGCAGAACAGCCCTCGCCGCTGGCTGAGCCACTCCACCGCCGGGTGGAAGGTGTAAATCACCACAAACGCAAACACGAACCAGGGCTGGATTAAATAGCCGCGCTGATAGGGCTCCCACAGGTAGTAGATCGTTATCCAGAACAGAAAAACAATCACCAGACTTTTAATTTTACCCAGCTGCCAGCGGGTGCCGTGCCGTGATTGTCCGTCGAGATAGCCCGCAACGACAAAAAACAGCGGTGTGGCGATGGTCGAAATAAAGGTTAAAAACCCCAGGATCCAGTGATAGTCATAATCATAATGATCCCAGGTGTTGTAGATGGTAAAGAAGGTCACCGCCGTCATACAGCCCAGCGTCTTGATAATGTTCAGCCCTGTCGCATTCATTGTTGTTTGGCTTCGTCCTTACGATGGAAACACGCATAGATCACGGGGAGTACCAGCAGCGTCAGGATTGTAGCAAACCCCAGTCCAAACATAATCACAACGGCCATGCTCTGGAAGAAAACGTCCAGCAGCAGCGGAGCCAGGCCAAGTACGGTCGTAAACGCGGTGAGCAGGATGGGGCGCAGACGCGAGGTCGCGGCGTACACGATCGCGCTGTGCTGATCCTGTTGCGTTTTCTGCTGTTCGATCTCTTCCACCAGCACGATGCCGTTGCGGATGAGCATTCCGCTCAGGCTCAGCAGACCAATCAGCGCCATAAAGCCAAAGGGAATGCCGGTAAGTAAAAATCCCGGCGTCACGCCAATCAGCGCCAGCGGTACGGTCAGCCAGATAGCGACCGCATTTTTTACCGAGCTGAACATCAGCACTGTAATGACAAACATCACCAGATACCCGAGAGGTAGCGTAGTGAATAGCCCCTGCTGCGCTTCGCTGGAGTTTTCCGCGTCGCCCCCCCACTCGATGCTGTAGCCGTGTGGCAGGGGAAGGGCATCTACTTGCGGCTTCACCCGGGCGAGAATGTCCCCGGAGGTTTGCTGGCTCAGCGGGTCCGGGTCCGTCTGCACCGTCAGCACCCGCGAGCGGTCGCGTCGAAGGATGAGCGGATCTTCCCACTCCAGCGAGAAGCGGCTGACGACGTTACTCAGCGGGATATACTGCTGCCGCGTCTGGCTCCAGACCAGCACGTTGTTCAGGTGACTGGCGTCCAGCCGTTCGCTCTCAGGCGGGCGCACCACGACCGGAAGCAGGTCACTGCCTTCCCGGTACAGCCCCGCCCGGCTGCCGGAGAAGTTCATCTCCAGCGCGTTATCAACGTCCTGCTTATCTACGCCAAGCTCGCGGCCAAGGGCGGCAACGTACTGTGGGCGGATCACCTTGCTGCGGTTTTGCCAGTCGTTCCTGACGCTGCCCGTGGCCGGGTCGCGCGTGAGGATATCGTCCACCTGGCTGGCAATCAGGCGCAGCCGGTCAGGGTCCGGGCCTTTAATGCGCACCTCAATGGCGCTGTCGCCGGAGGGGCCAAACATCACGCGTTTGGTGCTGGCGTTGACCTGCGGATAGTTTCGCGCGATGTACTCGTCCACGTGGCGCGTCAGGGCGGAGATGTTGCGCTGGTCGTCCATGCGCACCATGATCTGCGCATAGTTGCTGTACTGGCGCTGTCCGCTGTAGGTCAGAATAAAGCGCATACTTCCCTGACCAATGGTTGAGACGGTGGTCTCCACGCCAGGCTGGCCGTTAATGGTTTTTTCGATATCGCTGGTCATTTTCTCAGTCCACTTGATATCGGTACCGTAGGGTAACCACAGGTCGACAAAGAAAATGGGCGTATTAGACGACGGGAAAAAGTTTTGCCGTACGGCGCCGAAGCCCCAGACAGACGCTGCCAGCAGCGCAGCCATCACAATGAGCGTCGGTGCCTTATGGTGCAACAGCGTGTTAAGCAGGCGCTGGTAGGCGCGGTAGAGTCGTTTATCGTAAGGGTCTGATTCGTCGGTTTTATCGGGCGCGCTGTCGTTTTTAAACAACCACCACTTAATCAGCACCGGGGTGAGGGTGAGCGCCGAAAACCAGCTCAGCATCAGGGAAATCAGCAGCACCTGGAACAGGGATTTACAGTATTCCCCGGTGGAATCCTGCGACAGCCCGATAGGGGCAAACGCCAGGATGGCAATCACCGTCGCCCCCAGCAACGGCAGGGCGGAGCGGCGGATGATGTAGTTTACGGCGGTTAACAGCGGGGAGCCCTGCTGTCGGGCAATCAGCACCCCTTCGACAATCACGATGGCGTTATCCACCAGCATGCTGAGGGCGATAATCAGCGCCCCAAGCGAGATGCGCTGTAGCTCAATGCCACACAGATACATAATCAGCAGCGTGCCCAGCACGTTAAGGGCGAGAGAAACCGCAATGATGATCCCGCTGCGTACGCCCATAAAGATCAGCAGCACGCCGATGACAATCGCCAGCGCCATCAGGAAGTTAATAATAAAACCGTTAACGGAATGGCCCACTTCAGCGGCCTGATCGTAAAACAGGTCTATCCGTATGCCTGCCGGTTTTTCCGCCGACATCTGGTTTAGCTTCGCCTCCAGCGCGTGGCCCACGTCGATCACGTTCACCCCGGGAATAAACGAGACGCCCATGGTGACGGCTTTTTTGCCGTTGGCATGGTAGATACTGGCTGGCGATTCGTTCAGCCCGCGCGACAGCGTGGCGATATCCCGCAGACGCGTCGCCGCCCCGGTGCCGGAAGGCGTGATGATGAGATCCGCCAGTTCATCAAGATTCCCGAACTCGCCGGTCGGGTGCAGGCGAATGGATTCGGTGCCGGAGGTGATTTCTCCTGCGCTGGAAACAACGTTAAGTCTGCTGAGCAGGGCGGAAAGCTGGTTCAGCGTAATGCCGCGCGCGGCCATTTTGCTCAGGGAGATATCAATGTTGACCTGCTGGCTAATCGCCCCACCGATGGCGACCTTCGCAACCCCCGGGACCAGAATTAACTCGCGGCGAAGCTGCTCCGCGTATCTCACCAGTTCAGGGTTACTGAATTCATTCCCGGAAATGGCGAAGAAGAAGCCGAACACGTCGCCGAAATCGTCATTTACAAAGGGCGTGACGACGCCGGGCGGGAACTGACGCGAGGCATCGCCCACGCGGCGGCGCAGTTCATCCCAAATCTGCGGCAGCTCGTTCGAGTGATAGCGTGACGCGATGTTAACGGTGATTTGCGACAGACCGTTTGACGAGATAGAGCTGACGTTATCCAGATAAGGCAGCTGCTGCAGGGCATTCTCCAGCGGAAGCGTTACCTCCTCTTCAACCTGCTGAGCGGATGCGCCGGGGTAGTGGGTGACCACCACAGCGGTTTTGATGGTAAAGGCGGGATCTTCCAGCCTGCCGATATTCAACAGGGCGAAAATCCCCCCGATGCCCAGCAGCAGGATCGTTAGCCAGACGCGAACAGGGTTATTAATAAATTGACGAGAGATATCCATTACAGGCCCCGTTCACGCGTCCAGATACGCACCGGCTGGTTAGCATGGAGCTCCCCAACGCCCGCGGCCACCACGCGCTCGCCCGCCTTAAGCCCGCTGGTGATCACCACGCCTTCGGTGCTCACTTGCCCCACGCTGACCTTGCGGTCTTCAAGATGGAGCGCGTCGCCTTCGCCCGTTACGACCCAGACGTGCGGTTCATTGCGCGGGCTGTTGTCCGGGTTAAAAACTGCCTCAACCGGGACGACCAGCGCCTGAGCGTCCGCGCCCGCCGGGAGGTTGGTTAAATTGATGGTCACCGTACCGCTTACGCCACCGACGGCGGGAAAATCATCTGGCCGCGGCATGGTGAGTATCACCTGCCAGGTCAGGGTATTGCTGTCGCTGCTGCCTGAGTGCTCTTTGTAGACGGCGGTAAATTCCCGATCCGGAATGGCGTTAATTCGCACCACGGGGCGATACTGCGCGTTGCGGATATCAAAGGTCTTAAACAGGTTTTCGGGGATACTGAACACCACGTCAAGCAGGTCGGTGCGGGTTAACGTGGCAATGGGCTGTCCGGGGGACACCACCTGATGGTTTCGGACATGTACGCTGGCCACCGTCCCGCTGAAGGGGGCGACGAGCGTCATCTGATTCAGCTCTTCCCGGGCAATCTGCAGCGCCGCATTCGCCGAATCGCGGTTCGCACGCTGCACGTCCATTTCCGCTTTCGAAATCGCCTGCCGGCCCGCCAGCGTCTGGAAGCGATCGAACTGCCTCTGGGCCAGCGTCGCCGCCGTTTGTCTGTCGTTAACCCGCTGCTGGGCTTCACGGGCGTTCAGTCTGGCAAGCTGTTGCCCCTGCTTGATGGCTGCGCCCTGACGCACATCGAGCGCTTCAATTTGTCCTGCGCGCTTGAAGGAAAGGTCTGTGGCATCGCCCGATTCAATGCGGGCGGGGAAAACGCGCTGCTGGGCGTGACCGGGAACCGTCACCTCCGCCACTTTTACCATCCTGGGAAGGGGAGAGGCTTGCTTCGGTTTCGGGTCGCACGCCGTGAGCGTTAACAAAACGAACGGTAAAAGAGAGAGGTAGCGGTTCACTGTATTCCCCTAATAAATAACTGTTTTATTTATTCCATAACCTGGACAGGGGTGACACTATTCTGCCAGAACAGTGACGACCATATAGGTAAATAAACCAATCGCCGTGCTGGCGATAATGGCAAGCGCAATAAACATACCCAGACGGATCAGGCTTAAACCATACATACATTCCTCCATGAGCCGGAAGCGGTAGCTGACTATGAGCATAGTCGGCGAAAAGATAAATGTTAAATAACCATTATCAGTGGGGAAGCGCTAAACCTGATATTCCTGTGCTACGTTTAATGTTAATCATCTTTTTTTACCGTAACTGGCATTAAGGGCAACCCCCTGCATTTAATGCGTTTTTTTGCTTCATTCACTCTCGTGTTGGTTATAAAAAGGATGCTCGATATGTATAAAAACATTCTCGTTCCGGTGGATGTCTACGAGACAAGCCTGGCGGATAAAGCGTTGCAGCATGCACAGTTTCTGGCGCAAAGCGCATTGGGTGACATTCATTTGCTGCACGTCATGCCCAAATTTTCAGCCGAACTGACGCGTGGGTTTATTTCAGATGCGCGCAAAATGGATGAATATATGATTAATAATTCGAAAGAAAAGCTGTCTGACCTGGTCAAAAAAGTAAATTTGCCAGAAGAGCGTGTTCATCTCCACGTCCGTAGCGGGAATGTTCGTGATGAGGTTATTAAGCTGGCGGATGAACTTGCCGTCGGCGCGATTATTGTCGGCTCGCGAAATCCAAATATTCAAACCCATTTGTTAGGATCGGAGGCGGCAAGTATTGTTCGTTACGCACATGTTCCTGTTTTCGTTATTCGTTAATTACATAAAAGCAAGGTGATTTCTGAATAGAACCTGAGGAAGGAACGATGAAAACAGGAAAACCTGAACGTCCGTATTATCAACAAACCGTTGATGAAACCCTGTCGAATATTCACTCCACCCTGGAAGGCCTTAGCGGCACAGAGGCATCAGCCCGACTGCAGCAGCATGGTGAGAATGCGTTACCGCAAAAAAAAGGTAAACCCGCCTGGCTGCGCTTCCTGGCGCATTTTAACGACGTATTGATTTATGTTCTGCTGGTGGCCGCGTTGCTTAAGCTCTTCATGGGCCACTGGGTAGACATGTTCGTGATCCTTGGGGTTGCCATCATTAACGCGCTGATTGGCCATATCCAGGAGAGCAACGCTGAAAAATCGCTGCAGAGCATTCGCAATATGCTCTCCAGCGAAGCCGTGGTGGTACGACAGGGGAATCATGAAACGATCCCCACCACGGCGCTGGTTCCGGGAGATATCGTGGTGATCCGCGCCGGGGATCGTATCCCTGCGGACCTGCGCGTGATTGAAGCGCATAACCTTCGCGTGGAGGAGGCCATCCTGACGGGCGAATCCACCGTTGTTGAGAAAAACAGCGATGCGTTAAGCGGGGAACTGCCCTTAGGTGACCGGTATAATCTGCTCTACTCAGGCACCACCGTCAGCTCCGGCGGCGGTAAAGGCGTGGTGGTGGCAACCGGGGGCGAGACCGAGCTGGGCCACATCAATCAGATGATGTCCGACATTGAAAAACACCGCACGCCGCTGATGGTGCAGATGGATAAGCTCGGTAAGACCATCTTCATCACTATCCTGGTGATGATGGTGGCGCTGTTTGTCTTTAGCCTCCTGTTCCGGGATATGCCGGTTTCTGAACTGGTGCTGTCGCTTATTAGCCTCGCCGTTGCCGCCGTGCCGGAAGGCCTGCCGGCCATCATTTCCATCATCCTTTCGCTTGGCGTACAGGCCATGGCGCGTCGCAAGGCCATCATTCGCAAGCTGCCTACGGTGGAAACGCTGGGGGCGATGACGGTCATCTGCTCGGATAAAACCGGCACCCTGACGATGAATGAAATGACGGTCAAAGCGGTGATTACCGCTGACACGACCTATCGCGTGGAGGGCGACAGCTACGAACCGGTGGGGAATATTCACCCCGTAGATGACCCGACGCCCGTCAGCGTGACGCAGGGTTCCCTGCTGGAACGCTACCTGCGCACCATTGATTTCTGTAATGACAGCCAGCTGATCAAAGACGAGCAGGGGCTGTGGAAAATCACCGGGGGCCCAACCGAGGGCGCGCTGAAGGTGCTGGCGGCGAAAATCCCGCTCCCACCGGTCGATACCGAAATGCGCAGTAAAATCCCGTTTGATTCACAATATAAATACATGTCCACCCTGTACCGGCTGGGCGATGAAGAGGTGATTTTAATCACCGGCGCGCCGGACGTCCTGTTCCGCCTCTGCCAGTACCAGCAGACGAATGACGGACTGCAGCCATTCGATCAGCCTTACTGGGAAGGGAAGATTGAAGAGTATGCCCGGGAAGGTCTGCGCATGGTGGCCGCGGCCTGGAAACCTGCCCGCGAGGGACAACGCGAGCTGGATCACCCGGACCTGCATGACGGCGTGATCCTGCTGGGTATCGCAGGAATGATGGATCCGCCGCGTCCGGAGGCCATTACCGCCATTGCCGACTGTCTGCAGGCCGGGATCCGCGTGAAAATGATCACCGGCGACCACCCGCAAACGGCCATGAGCATTGGGCAAATGTTGGGGATTGGTAACGCCGCAAGCGCTATCACCGGACGTGAGCTGGAGGCGATGGACGATCGTCAGCTGAGCGACGCCGCACGGCAGTACGATATTTTCGCCCGAACCAGCCCGGAGGATAAATTCCGCCTTGTGCAGGCTCTGCAAAGTAAACAGGAAGTCGTGGGCATGACCGGGGATGGCGTAAATGATGCCCCCGCGCTCAAGCGGGCGGATGTGGGTATCGCCATGGGGATTAAGGGGACTGAAGTGACCAAGGAAGCCGCCGACATGGTGTTAACGGATGACAACTTTGCCACCATTGCCAGCGCGGTGCACGAGGGGCGTCGGGTTTACGACAACCTGAAAAAGACCATTCTGTTCGTTATCCCCAGCAACATCGCGCAGGCCCTGCTGATTATCATCGCGCTGCTGGCGGGGAACCTGATCCCGCTGACGCCGGTCCTGATCCTGTGGATGAACATGGCGACGTCGGCAACGCTGTCGTTTGGCCTGGCGTTTGAAGCGGGTGAGAAGGACATCATGAACCGGCCACCGCGCAAGGCGAATCTCCATGTGATGGACGGCTATGCCATCTGGCGCGTCGTGTTTGTCGGTCTGATGATTGCCATCAGCGCCTTCGTGCTGGAAGCCTGGCTACAGCCGCGCGGCTACTCGGCAGAATTTATCCGCACCGTGCTGCTGCAAACCCTGGTCACTGCGCAGTGGTTCTACATGCTCAACTGTCGCGTGAATGACGGCTTCTCGCTGAGCAAAGGCCTGCTGGCGAACAAAGGGATTTGGATCGTGAGCGGCGTACTGCTGGCGCTACAGCTTCTTATCATTTACGCACCGTTCATGCAGATGCTCTTTGGCACCGAAGCGCTGCCGTTCCGCTACTGGGTCATCACCTTCCTGATTGGTTTTGTGATGTTCCTTATTGTCGAGGCGGAGAAAGTGCTGACGCGCAGGTGGCGCAAAACCGAGGCGTAATAGCGTAAACTGAGAAAGCCTGCCTGAGTCCGGGCTTTCTCTTTTTTGAGCGCAGAAAACTATGATTCGACTTACCTGGTTCGTCCTTACGCTGTGTGCCGCTGTACCCGGTGCGTTTGCCGTAACCTATACGCTTCCGCCGGAAGGCAGTCGTCTGGTAGGTACCCCGATTATCATCACCGTTCCCGAAGGCAACACGCTGCCTCTGGAAGCCTTTGCCGCGCAGTACGGGCAGGGGCTGAGCAACCTGCTGGAAGCAAACCCGGGCGTGGATCCTTTTTTGCCCAAACCCGGCACCCGGCTGGTGATTCCTCAGCAGCTGATTTTGCCTGACACCGTCCGCGAGGGCATTATCGTCAATGCGGCGGAGATGCGTCTCTACTACTACCCGCCAGGCGGTAACACCGTTGAAGTGCTGCCCATCGGTATCGGTCAGGCCGGGCGTGAAACCCCGCGTAACTGGGTGACGGCCGTTGAGCGTAAGCAGGAGGGGCCAACCTGGTCTCCAACGCCGAACACGCGCCGTGCCTATGCGGCAGAAGGGAAAACGCTGCCGGCATTCGTGCCCGCCGGGCCGGATAACCCGATGGGGCTGTATGCGATTTATATCGGCAGGCTGTATGCCATTCACGGCACAAACTCGAATTTCGGCATCGGGCTGCGGGTAAGTCAGGGCTGTATTCGTCTGCGTAATAACGACATAAAGTATCTTTTCGATAACGTTCCCGTGGGAACCCGCGTGCAGCTTATCGATCGGCCTGTAAAGATGACCACGGAGCCGGACGGCAGCCGCTGGGTGGAAGTTCACGAGCCATTATCACGTAACCGTGCGGAATTTGAGTCAACCCGGAAAGTGCCGCTGCCTATTTCAGCCGCGCAGCGAACGCAGCTGATAAACGAGGGCGCGGGCGCTGAGCTGGAACGGCGGTCGGGGATGCCGGTTAAGATTGGCATGTGAGGGCCATCTTTCCAGGCACAGAAAAGCAAAAAGCCTGCTTTAAAAGCAGGCTTTTCAAATTTGACTCCCCAGAATCAGGGAGTAAGGGGCAAATTTAATACACAACGATAAATAGTTGATGATATTCTTGACGTATTTCCCCTTCCGCAAGGAAAAGCTAATGAGTGCACTTTCTCTCTGTATTGAATGCTGGCGCAATATTACCGACCAGACCTATGACTTTTCCTTACAGTATCGATATCGCTTTAATCAGGAAAAATCCGTTATAGAAGTTTCTCCCCGGGATGACGCTGTTCCGGTCAATTTTTTTGGCGTCAATGCTGAAGTGGTCTGCCTGACTGGAATAAATGGCAGCGGTAAAACTGCTGTCATGGGCATTCTAAATCTAACAGGGATGAAATTAGAGCGGGGGCAGCGTGTAGATACTGGCGAGCAGGCAATGCGACAGGCTTTCACCTATATCTTTAAACATTCAGCGTGTCTGTATGTGATACAGGTAAAACAGGGTGTGATTATCAATTTATGGAAAGCGCGTTGCAATGACGTCGTTGGCTCAATGGCGCTCCACTGTGAATCTATATCATCAACACCTATCGCTAACACCTGGTATTACGCATCAAATAACGTTCAGTTGAGCGTTGCGTTCAGTAAAATTTCCCGCCACGATTTATCGATTGCGCAACGCCGTCGATATAATAGCTATGCAGCTCCCTATGAAATTTATCATGCCTACCAGGCAATGGATTATTTTGAACTAAGGGAGAGTATCGCTCCACGCTTTTATACCTGGCGTGTTCAGGCTTCCTGGTATCAACATTTTCAGGGAGTAGATGTAAAAATAAAACAAGTCAATCAGCGCTTCTCGAAGAACGTTTATTTGGCTTCGCTTGTTGTATTGAAGCTTTTTTGGTTGATGGTGAGTTATGCCGAAGAAAACACAGGTTTCTGGAAAGAGGCTAATGTATCATTACAGCTACTGGATATCATTCCTGAGCGTATGGAACTGCTTGAAGATATTGTTCAACTTAATTCAAATGCGAAAATACTTGAGTTGCTGGAGAAATTTGAACCATTGTGTCAATCTCTCTTTTTAATCGACACCTATGCATTGGTGAAATTCTTATCATATATTCAAAAAGGCCGTAGTAGTCAAAAAGGTACCGTGCGGTACGAGTTTGGTCCTTCCGAAAATTATGAGAAACCGTTTAACCATGTTCTTCCTGTTTTGCTGAAAATAATGATGCTGATGAGGGAGAAGGTCCCCGAATGTCGGTTTACGATTGATCCGCCCTTCAGCACGGGAGAATGGAAGCTCGTTGATCTTTATGCTACGCTACAACGTAAAGCTGAGGACGCCCGACTAAAATCTAAAAACATTCAGCTACTGCTTGATGAACCAGATTCTGATTTACATCCTAAACGACAGGCACGTTTAATTAAAACGGTGCTTGATATACTGTCTGCCTATCCAGACGTTTATTTTCAGCTCATCATCTCCAGCCACAACCCGATAGTAATTTCAGATTTGCCCCGGGCAAGTGTCATACCCGTTGCGCCAGGCCCTGAAGAGCTGGGTAAAACATTTGGAAGTAATATTCATGATTTGTATAAACATCGCTTTTTTGTGGAGCAATCCGTTGGAGAGTTTGCCAGCAAAAAAATACGAGATGCGCTGAAGAATCCGGATATAGATGAAACAACATTACGTTTTTTGATATCTGAAGTCGGAGAGCCTGTTGTGACGTACGCGCTTCAACGCAAACTGGACAAACCCGCTCTGCTGGAGAGACGTGAAATTGAACACTTTATCTCACAGTTGACGGATGAACAGCGTGCTATGGTCAGAGGAAAACTTAGTGAGAAATGATACGGCTTTTCTTGAATGGTGCGTGCGAAGTAAATTCTTCGAAGGATTCAACAGACCATCACGAGGAAAGGATATACTGAGGGATACTATAATTGCCGTTTTTTTCGCAGGGATAAAGGAAAATTATCTGGCATTTAACAACGCTATCGCCGAAATGCAGAAATGTAAAACATCGTCTGATAAACTTAAAAAGTTGCGAAGTATACTTCAGAATCCGCAGTTTTCATGCGTGAGAGCTGCAGTTCTAATTTCCCCATGGCAAAAAAAAGTATTGAGTGCACAAAGCGTTTCTTTTGAGAAGGCGCTTACAAGTCTACCTGCGGCTTATAAAGTGGTTTTTGATGACTGGATGAAAGAAAATTATACTTGTTTTCGAGATTCAGTTTCAGCACCGCGTTTTGCCGGAGCATTAAATACCCCTGTTTGCCCATACTGTGATAAAGCCTTTCTGGATGTTACTAAAAAATTTTACGGTGAGCTTGATCATTATTTGGATAAATCAACTTACAGCTATTATGCCTTGAACATCTATAACTTTGTCCCGGTATGCGCTGTTTGTAATAAGAAGAAAAGCAAAAAGAAACTTGAGCATTTCCATCCCATGAATGAAACTCTTGACTCAGTTTTTCAGTTTTGTTTATCCGATAGCGACAGAGTTATTGCGCTCTCAAATTACCAGGTGTTAAACGTAAAGATAAAACAGCGTTTCCTGGTGGGAAAATCTGATGCGCTAAAGGAGCTAAATGAGACGTTTGCGCTTGATGATCGTTATGAGAACATGATAGCAGTGGTGGATTATCTGGCACAGCTTAAACGTATTTACACATCAGACTGGCTTAAAGAGTTGCAGTCTATGTATGACCTCACCTTTACTCAGACAGAACTCAGACAATTGCTGCTGGGTCAGTTTAATTTCAGCCAGCCGTCGGTTCGATTACAACCGTTAACCAAGCTTATTGACGATCTGGTAAGAGATCTGGACGTGTTTAACGATAACATTCTGGACTGATTCACAGCCGTAGACATATTCTGACCAGACAAAGAGGCCTCTTCAAAGGCCTCCAGACTGTCTCACCAGAAACGGAAAAAGCCTGCTTTAAAAGCAGGCTTTTCAAATTTGGCTCCTCTGACTGGACTCGAACCAGTGACATACGGATTAACAGTCCGCCGTTCTACCGACTGAACTACAGAGGAATCGTGTGAACGGGGCGCATATTATCGACCTGCGTTCGCCTTGTCAAAGGGTGGATCAACGCCTTTTGATCGTTTGCTGACAAAATCGGCAAAGTGATGTTTTTGGCAGCGGAATGCACCGTCATGGTGCGGGCATACCCCTAATGGGGCAGATCATAAACTGCTGTTTCAGTAATAAAACCCACCTCCATGATTAGGTTTCCTTATTTTCAGGCGTTTAGCGAACAATTTGGACCGCCTGGTAAAAGTGGCATTCATATTGCAAAACCTGTTCAACAACGACAGCCGGTTCCGGCACAGCATTTCGAACAGGGGGCAAAATGAACTTAAGACGACTGAAATACTTCGTAAAAATCGTCGATATCGGCAGCCTGACTCAAGCGGCTGAAGTGCTGCATATCGCGCAGCCTGCGCTGAGCCAGCAGGTGGCTACTCTGGAAGGCGAGATGGATCAGCAGCTGTTGATCCGCACCAAACGCGGCGTCACGCCAACGGAAGCAGGCAAGATCCTGTATACCCATGCGCGCACCATCCTTCGCCAGTGTGAACAGGCGCAGCTGGCGGTAAATAACGTGGGCCAGACCCTGAGCGGGCACGTTTCTATCGGACTGGCGCCGGGAACGGCTGCGTCCTCTATTACCATGCCGCTGCTGCAGGCCGTACGCGCCGAGCTGCCTGAAGTGCTGGTGTACCTGCACGAAAACAGCGGTTCCGTACTGAATGACAAACTGCTCAACGGGCAGCTGGATATGGCGGTCCTTTACGATCGCTCCCCGGTCGCCGGCATCACCAGCCAGCCGCTGCTGAAAGAAGATCTCTACCTCGTGGGCACCCGCGACTGTCCGGGCCAGAGCGTAGACCTTACCGCCGTGGCAGAGATGAACCTTTATCTGCCGCGCGACTACAGCGCCGTGCGCGTGCGCGTGGACGAAGCGTTCTCCCTGCGCCGCCTGACGGCCAAAATCATCGGTGAAATTGACTCAATCTCCACGCTCACCGCGGCCATTGCCAGCGGAATGGGCGTGACGGTTCTGCCGGAATCCGCAGCACGCTCGCTGTGCAGCGCGGCGAACGGCTGGATGGCGCGGATCACCACGCCTTCCATGAGCCTGCCGCTGTCGCTGAATATGTCTGCGCGCGGTTCGCTGACGCCGCAGGCGCAGGCGGTAAAAGAGATTTTGATGTCGCTGGTCAGCAAGCCGTCGCTTGAGAACCGTGAACTCCAGCTCGTGAGCTGATATTCCATAAAAGCATAAGATGCTGGTTTTTATTATTTGTTCTGCAGCGCGGCTGACTCTAACAATAGAGCTATGTCAGATGCGCCGGAGTGAATCGTGAATTTCCAGCAACTTAAAATTATCCGTGAGGCGGCCAGGCGGGACTACAACCTGACCGAGGTCGCCAATATGCTTTATACCTCTCAGTCCGGCGTCAGCCGCCACATCCGCGAGCTGGAAGAGGAGCTGGGCATAGAGATCTTTATCCGTCGCGGCAAGCGGCTGCTCGGCATGACGGAGCCGGGTAAGGCTCTGCTCACCATCGCAGAGCGGATCCTCAACGAGGCCAGCAACGTGCGTCGTCTGGCGGATCTTTTCACCAATGACGCCTCGGGCGTACTCACCATCGCCACCACCCACACCCAGGCGCGCTACAGCCTGCCGCCGGTGATTAAAGCGTTCCGCGAACTTTTCCCCGACGTCCGTCTGGAGCTCATCCAGGGCACGCCGCAGGAAATTGAAGTGCTGCTGCAAAACGGTGGGGCGGATATCGGCATTGCCAGCGAACGCCTGAGCAACGACCCGCTGCTGGTGGCCTTTCCCTGGTTCCGCTGGTACCACAGCCTGTTACTCCCGGTCGATCATCCGCTGAATCAGGTTTCCCCTCTGACGCTGGAAGACGTTGCGAAATGGCCGCTGATCACCTACCGCCAGGGGATCACCGGACGCTCGCGCATAGACGAGGCCTTCAACCGCAAAGGGCTAACGCCGGACGTGGTGCTGAGCGCGCAGGATTCTGACGTGATCAAAACCTACGTCGAGCTGGGTCTGGGCATTGGTCTGGTGGCGGAACAGTCCAGCGGAGAACGCGAGGACGGGAACCTGGTGCGTCTTGATACGCGTCATCTGTTCGACGCCAACACCGTATGGCTTGGCCTGAAGCGCGGTCAGCTGCAGCGCAACTACGTGTGGCGCTTTATCGAGCTCTGCAACGCCGGGCTGTCGGTGGATGAGATTAAACGCCAGGTGATGGAGCCGGAAGAAGTGGCGATTGATTATCAGATTTAGGTGCTGATTTGCCCGGTAGCGCTGCGCTGACCGGGCTCATCGCTTAGCTGAACGGATATTTTTTAAAGACCGCCTGTGATTCAAATGATTCGGCAACCGCCTGAATCCCTCTAAAATCCGCTGCGTTAACGACGTGCGGGATCATCGACTGAATAAACGTCCAGACAACCGTGCTCGTGACGGCAACCTGATCGGGAACGGCGGAGGCCGGACGCGTCTCCAGCAAGGCATTCCATTCCCTGCAGGCCGCCAGCAGCTGGGTTGTAATGCGTTCGACCCATAAAGCGTGCTGCTTTTCCACCGGGCGCTGGTGGTGTTCATACACATTTTGCACGGCTTTCTCCGCGGCGGCGAGGATAAAGCCCAGCGTCTGAAGATCGTTTGCCAGCGCATCCGGCTCTACGGGCAGAAGTCTCCGCCCGGGTGCGGCCTGAGTCTCGAAATAATTCAATATCAATGACGAGTCCATCAAACGTATTCCGTTATCCAGAATCAGCGTCGGCGCTTTTACCGCGGGGTTGATTCGGGAGAACGCGTCGAAGGTGCTGAATACCGACAGCGGCTGACTTTCAAACTCAACGCCATAAAGTTCAAGGGAAATCGCCACGCGCCGTACATAAGGTGAATCCATCATGCCAACAAGCTTAATCATCGTTGCCGTTTTCCTGTCTCTGTGAAATAACGCGTCATTGAAGAGGATGAACAGACAGTACAATACAAACTTCCTGGCGAATATCTTCAGTATCTTACCGTAAAGGTTAGTATTACTGACATGTGGGCAAGTTGCCGTTATACATCCAGCGCGGATAAGGAAGTGCTTTCATGTCGGATTTTCCACCCATTGCCAGTTTGCGAAGCTTTGAAGCCGTCGCCCGTCTTGGCAGCGTGACGCTGGCGGCGAAAGAGCTCCACGTTACCCATTCCGCAATCAGCCAGCAGATCAAACTGCTGGAGGAGATGGTGGGCGTAAAGCTCTTTATCCGTCAGGGACGCGGGGTGCAGATCAACGAAGAAGGGCGGCTCTATGCCTTACAGGTACGCGAGGCGTTGAACCATATCGCAGATGCCACTCGGCTTGTACAGGTGAAGCCGAGAAAGCAGGAGCTGACGCTGGCGATGGTTCCGTCTTTTGGATGCCACTGGCTGTTGCCGCGTCTGGAACGCTTTCGGGCGAAATATCCGCTTATCACCCTTCGGATCCAGTCCAGCCTGACGGTCACCAGCCTGCAGCAGGAAGGAACAGATATCGCGATACGAATGGGGAAGGGAAACTGGGAAGGGAGCGAAAGCCAGTACCTTTTTTCCGATGAGCTTATTGTGGTGGCCGCACCCGGCTATAACGACGGCGAGCTGCCCGCTACGCCGGCTGAGATTGCAAAAAGTCATATTATTTTTTCCATGGAGTCGTGGAAAACGTGGTGCGTAAATGCGGGGCTTGAGAAAGAGATCGTGCCTGGCGGTTTATGCATTAACGACTCGAATTTAATTATCGAAGCCGTTCGGCTCGGGAAAGGCATCGCGCTGGAGCGTCGCTCTTTGGTTCAGGATGCCATCACCCGGGGCGAGCTCGTCCAGCTAACCTCCATTACCGCGCCGTATCCCTGGCCTTACTGGCTGGTGAAAGCGCAGTCAACGGAGACGAAGCCCGAGGTGGCTCTTTTTGTCGCGTGGCTGGATGAGGAAGTGGCGGCCTGGCGGCAGTTGCTGGGCTGCTGAACTTTTTCCGATTCTGCTCGTAACAAAATGAATATCCAACAAGGGATACATAGAATTACTCCGGTACGCATTCAGTATTTCCGTAACCCCACAAGATTCTGCTTTTCCATCTCAGCATAATCATCGCTATAGCTTTGCACGTATATAGCTTTTGATCTATATTGGATGGGAGGTCTTGTGTGGGCAATTAACACGACGGACAGGTTTGATCGCTGGTTCACTTCGCTTGACGATACCGATCGCGCCAGCGTACTTGCAGCACTGCTTGTTTTGCGAGAGAAGGGGCCGGGTTTATCGAGACCCTACGCTGATACGCTTAAAGGCTCTCGTTACAGCAACATGAAAGAGCTACGTATTCAGAGTAAGGGCGATCCCTTGCGGGCGTTTTTCGCCTTTGATCCAAACCGCACGGGTATCGTGCTTTGTGCGGGCAATAAGGTCGGCAATGAAAGGCGATTCTACGATGAGATGCTTCTCGTTGCTGACCGGGAATTCACTCACTGGCTGGATAGATTAAAAGAGAGGGAATAGCGCGATGGGAAGAACCCTTGAGCAGCTTATAGCGGATGAAAAGCCGGAGGTTGTCGCCAGCGCTCAGGCGATAGCAACGGATATTTTGCTCAACATTCATCTTGCTGAGTTACGCGAGAAAGTACAAAAAACGCAGGTAGAAATGGCGCAGGCGTTGGGTATCAGGCAACCTACCGTTGCGGTAATGGAAAAGCCCGGGCGCGATTTGAAACTCTCTTCTCTCAAGCGCTACGTTGAGGCTGCGGGCGGAAAGCTGCGGCTTGATGTGGAGCTGCCGGATGGCTCGCACTATGAGTTTGTGCTTTAGGGCAGAAAAGCAAAAAACCTGCTTCAAAACCGCCAGCATGACCGTCACTCGGCGGTGTTGAGCGAATAGATGCAGTTACTTATGGGTAGAAGTGGGGACATGCTGCTGCATCAATTCAACGATCCAATCAATAAAAACGCGCAGTTTGGCGTTAACGTGGCGGTTCGGCGGAAAGGCCAGGTACAGGGGCATTGGGTTAATACGCCAGTCTTCAAATAGCGGAATCAAGGAGCCACAAGCCTGATGTGCTGCCGCCATATAAACGGGTAGCGCAATCACGCCTAATCCCGCGAGCCCGGCTTCGAGGTAGGCATTGCCATCATCCACTGCAAGCACGTAGCTGCCCGTGATTTCAATATGTTCGCTCTCACCGTGCAGTACCAGAGGATCAACCTTACCGGTGCGTGAGGACAAGAATCCCACTATGCGATGGTCCGTGTTTTCCAGCTCTCGCGGATGCGCAGGTGCGCCGAGGCGTTCCACATAGCTCGGTGCGACGTAAACACCGATTTGTAAATCGCCGATATGGCGTGCGATCAGAGACTGGTCATTGATTTCCCCGCCGCGCACGACGCAATCCACGTTGTCGCCGATCAGATCCACCACCCGGTCACTCACGCCCATGTCGAACTGGATATCAGGGTAGCGCGCGTGAAAAGCCGGTAGCGCGGGCACCAGCACCAGGCGGGCGAGAGGAGTGGGCACGTCCACCCGTAGTCGCCCCCGGGGCGTCATCGTCGCACTGGACAGGCTGTTTTCAGCATCTTCCATGTCCGCCAGCAGGCGGATTACGCGCTCGTAGTAGACCGCGCCATCAGGAGTCACACCGAGCCTGCGGGTGGTGCGGTGGAGCAGCCTGACGCGCAGGCGCGCTTCCAGCTGCTGAATAAGCTGCGTCACCGTGGTTTTGCTCATATGAAGCGTTTGGGCAGCCTTGGTGAAACTGCCTGCCTCCACCACGCGAGCAAAGGCGCGCATCGCATCGAAACGATCCATCCGTTGTTCTCTCTTTTCACCGATTGTTTGGATATTACAAACAATGATGGACAAAGTCGCTTGTTTATCCGCCCGATCCGACACCTGTAAAGTGTCTTTATGTTCACCGGGCAGATTTCGCCCCATAACAAAGGTACTAATATGACAATACGCGAAGCCGTTTTTCCCTTCGGTCGACAGGCGCTCTACGAGCGCAACCGGTATTCACCCGCCATCAAATCTAACGGCTTCCTGTTTGTTTCTGGACAGGTTGGTAGCCGGGAGGATGGTTCGCCTGAAGAGGATCTCAACGCGCAGATCCGGCTGGCATTCGATAACCTTAATGCTGTTCTTACGGCTGCGGGCTGCACGTTCGGTGACGTGGTTGACGTTACCCTCTTTGTCGTCGATCCCGAGTCAAACCTCGACGCTATCTGGAGTATCCTGCCAGAATATTGGGGGAAAGCGCCTTACCCGACGTTGACCGGGATCGGCGTGACGTGGCTGTACGGATTCCAGTTTGAGATTAAGGTGATTGCCAGGCTGCCCTAAGCGTTACGGGTCTTTTCGACGGTCAAAAGACAATACAGCGGGCGCAGCTCCGATCCGGAAGCCGCCTCGCATTTCGTTTATCCGATTAGCCATAATCCTTTGAACCGCAAAAACAGTTTTCTATTATCAGCCTTCTTAGTTCCGCGCTTCGTTCCCGCCTGCACTGTCCTTCGATGGATAACGGCTTTATGGACACCTAAATACGAAAAGGAAATCACCATGAATCTGATGAATAATTGTGCACTTCCCGTCATGAATGTTATATTAAAATATAATATCTGGAGGTGCGCTATGTATACAACTCGTCTGAAAAAGGTCGGCGGATCCATCATGCTGGCAGTTCCTCCCGCCGTGCTGAAAACGCTGGAGCTGTCGACGGACAGCGAAGTCGGCATGACCATTAATAATGGCTGCCTGATTATTGAACCCCAGAAGCGGCCTCACTATTCGCTTGAGGAGCTGCTGGCGCAGTGCGATCCGTACGCTGAAATGAGCGAAGAGGAGCGGGAATGGATCGATGCGCCTGCGGTGGGCAGGGAGATCCTGTAAATGGACAGAGGGGAAATCTGGCTTGTTTCACTGGATCCGATTGCTGGCCACGAGCAAAGTGGAAAACGTCCGGTTCTTGTCGTATCGAAGGCATCGTTTAACAAGCTGACCCGGTTACCGGTAGTGGTTCCCGTCACCAGCGGCGGAAACTTTGCACGTACAGCAGGTTTCACCGTTTCACTGGAAGGGGCGGGGACAACAACAACGGGCGTTATTCGCTGTGACCAGCCCAGAACCATTGATATGGCTGCCCGGAACGGCATGCGGCTGGAACGTATACCTGACGCCGTTGTAAATGAAGTGCTTGCCAGACTGGATGCGATTCTGAGTTAACATCAGTGACGCAGAAAAGCAAAAAGCCTGCTTTAAAAGCAGGCTTTTCAAATTTGGCTCCTCTGACTGGACTCGAACCAGTGACATACGGATTAACAGTCCGCCGTTCTACCGACTGAACTACAGAGGAATCGTGTGAACGGGGCGAATATTATCGACCTGCGTTCACCTTGTCAAAGGGTGAAAACGCACTTTTCTTTCGTTTGCCGACAATTTCAGCAAATCGCTGATTTTATAGCAAATTCGCGTTGAAATTACACAGCAAAATGCGCCGCCCGCAGGCGGCGCGCAGGATCAGAACAGTACGGAGTAGTTCAGACCAAACGTACGTCCGCGGCCTTTATAGGTATACAGCCCCGGTGCGCCGTAGGTTGGGCTATACAGCCCCGGTGCGCGCTGGCCCCAGGCGGTGGTGTAGTCTTTGTCCAGCAGGTTTTCCACGCTGAAGCTGACCTTACCCACCGGCAGGGCGTAGCTGCCCAGGAAGTCGACCGTGTTATAGCCATCGATCTTCTTGCCGTCGGAGTCTGACACGTCAAAGGTCTGCGTGCTCTGCACGCGCAGGGTCCAGTCGCCCGGCGCCCAGTTGACCCATGCGCTGGCTTTCGACGGGCTGGCGCTGTCAACCGTCAGCTTCTCCCATTTGCCGTTTTCGCGCGTTTCAGACTTGATGGCGTTAAAGTTCGCACCGGTGCTCCAGTCGCTGTCGGTGAAGAAATAGTCCACCTGACCTTCCACCCCGTAGATACGACGCTTGTCGTCTTCCAGGTTGATGGTCATATCCGTCTTGTTGATGGTGATGGTTTTATCAGAGAGCGAGTAATACGCCGCGACCTGCGTGCGCAGGTTATCGCCGGTGTAACGCCAGCCCAGTTCATAAGCGTTGACCTTGATACCGTCCAGCGTCGAGTCGTTCACGTTGACGCTGTTCAGCAGGCGATAGTGACCGTTGCTGAGCTGATAGGTGCCGGAGCCGTAGTACTTCGCCAGGTCCGGAATTTCGAAGCCCTGGGAGAAGTTAAACCACAGCTGCTGCTGTTCGGTCAGGCGACCGAGGATCCCGGCGTTAAACAGGAAGTTGTTGTAATCGGTTTTCCCGCCCGGCACCGCGTCGGCGGAGGTGGCTTTCCCGGTGGCGATGGCCTGCTGCTGGGTATAACCGACAAAGTCGTCCACCTTGTTTTCGGTGTACTGATAACGCACGCCGCCGCTCAGGGTGATGGCGTCAATGTCGTAGCTGGCCTGCAGGAACGGGGCGAGGTTGGTGATGCTGTAGCCCGGGTAACGGCCCACGTTGTAGGCGTTATCCAGCTCCATGCCGCCGCTCGCCGCAGCCTTGCTCAGGTTGAAGAACTGCTGGTTGGCATCGAAGGTTTCGTGGTCGGCATCCACACCCCAGGTCAGCGTTAAATCGTCCACCGGCTTGCTGTTCAGCGTCAGCTTGCCGCCGTAAAAATCGGTTTTCTGCTGGGACGCGCCGATGCTGCTCACCACGCCTTTGGTCAGGGTCGGGAACGGATAATAGGTCAGGCTCTCGTCGCGATAGTAAATCTGTGCGACCAGATCCTGGCCCCAGAAATCGGTATTGGAGTACTGCAGGTTAATCAGATGGCGCTCGGTGCCCGGTACGCGGTCAGAATCGAGATTATCTTTGTTGTACGCGGTCGCATCGCCCGTTACCGCCGAGAAGTTCTTCCCGAGATACAGCCCATGCTTGCCGTCGGACTCGCTCTTGTAGTACTGCGTCGTCAGCTGCAGCTGCTGACGATCGTCAATGTTGATGGTGCCTGTGCCCATCACATCAATACGGTCGGAATACTGGAGGCCGGTCTGGGTGTTATCGATAATCACCTCGTTGCCTTTGCCGTCATACCAGCCGCCGTAGCGCTGATACGACACCGACAGACGACCGGAGGCGTTGTCGTTGCCGCCGCTTACGGCTGCCGACACGTTCTCATCGCGATCGTTGTGGCTGTTAAACCCGCTTTTTGCCCCGGTCTGGAACTCAACTTCGGTCTCCGGCTGGCCCTTTTTGGTGACGATGTTCACCAGGCCGCCGGTGCTGCCGCCACCGTAGAGCGAGGTGGCGCCGGAGATCACTTCGATACGGTCAATGTTGAACGGATCGATAGAGTCCAGCTGGCGGCTGTCGCTGCGGGACGAGTTCAGGCGAACGCCGTCCACCATCACCATCATGGAGCGGCCGCGCAGGTTCATGCCGTAGTTGGTACGGCCCTGGCTGCTGACGTCCATGCCCGGGATCAGCTGCGCCAGCACCTCTTTAATCTCTTTCCCGCCCTGAACCTGCTGCTCAATTTCAGCCCGTTCAATGACCCAGGTGGTCTGCGCCATCTCCGCCACGCTGCGGTGCGCGCGGCTGGCGGAGACCACGATATTTTCTTCCTTTTGTTCTTCCGCCCACGCAGAGGTAGAAAGCATTGCAAGCAAGCAAGGATTTAAAACCCAAAGATGAGAACGTTTCATTGTTATGTTGATCCTGATTGTGTGTGTCAGTACTCGGTGGTTTTTGCTAACGATTTAAAAACCGGGCTGTTCTCCGGGCTGGTGGTGCTGCGCCAGTGGATAACGCCGGGTGTGGTAGCCAGCTCAAACGGCTCGTCGGCGTGCGCGCGATTAAGAATTCGCGCCGCGCGCCAGGCCATCAGGCTGAGCTGGGGTTCGGCAATGCCGAGACGGTGCATCCCGGCATTCACGGCGAACAGGCGGTTGCTCTGCGGGCCGTCCCATTCGAGGGTGAAATCGTTGTTAATGCAGAAGGCTTCGTCCGTATCCAGATGCAGGCGGTGAGACAGCGGCGCGAGGAACGCGGGCTGCACGGCGCGGTAGCCGGTGGCGAAAATCACCACGTCGCTCTCCAGCTGCTCGCGGCCGCCGTCGAGGTGATGCTGAATGCTCAGACGATGGCCGTTTTCCTGGCGCGTCAGGGACGTCACCGAGCGGGACGGCAGGAGATGCGCCCAGGGTTTTTCACGCAGCACTTCGAAGCGGTGGTACATGGCGCGGTAAATCGCCAGCAGGGACTCGGTGGTGATCCCGTCGGAGGTCATCTTCTGCTCGTGCAGCATCTGACGACGGGCCTCTTCACCCAGCGTGGAGAAGCTGTCCACGTACTCCGGCGTGAAATACTCGTTGGCAAAGGCGGCTTCATCCAGCGCGTTGTAGTTGTTGCGGCGCGATATCCAGTTCAGGCTCAGCGGCTGGCCCCATTCGCCGCGGAAGATATTCAAAAACAGGTCGGCCCCGCTCTGGCCGCCGCCGACGACGGTGACGCGCTTGCCCGCGAGATCCGGCGTGCGCAGCATCATCTCGCTGGCGTGGAAGCAGGTATCGTCCTGCGTCGTGACGCAGTCAGGCAGGTTGATCTGTTTGCCAATCCCCACGCAGACGTGGCGCGCCAGGAAACGGTCGCGCTGGGTCATTACCTCAAACAGGCCGCTTTTCTCATCAAAGCTCACCTGCTGTACCTGCTGGCTGAAGGCGAGATTGGTGAGGTTTTCCGCCGCCCAGCACAGGTAGTCCGCAAACTCTTCGCGGGAGACGGTGCGCTGCTCGGTAGTCAGGAAGCGGTAGAACTTTTTGCGCTGCACCAGGTAGTTCAGGAAGCTGTGGCGGTTGGTTGGCTCCACGGCGCTGACCAGATCCTTCAGGAAGCTGGTCTGCATGTGGCAGTCCGGCACCATCATTCCCGGGTGCCAGGAGAAGTGCGGTTTACGCTCAAGGAACAGCGAGCTAAAGCCGTCCAGCCCTTCAGCCAGAGCGGCGATGCTGAGGTTAAACGGGCCAATACCAATGCCGATGAAATCATAGGTTTTCATTGCGCTGACTCCCGGGAGGCGAGAAAAAGAGGGTTATCAAGGTCGGTGACATAGTTCGGCAGCATGCGGCTGCCGCCGTCGTGTTCGGAGAAGGTCAGTTTGACCGGGTTGAGGATCACGCGAATAATCTGCGGTTTGAAGAGATCGAATTTGGCGAAGCGTTCTGCCAGATCCGGGTGCGCCGCCATATAACCCCGTAAAACCCCGGCCAGAAGCTGGTAGAAACGCGTTTCGCTCACGCCGCATTGCAGCGTGAGGCGCGAGATAAAGCGCAGCACCGTCACAAAATTACCGGTTTGCAGGTCGTGAATAATGTAATCCGCGCTCAGGCGCGCCGTGACGGCCTTCACCTGCTCCGGCAGGCTCTGGGCCTGCGGGAAATCCTCATCCACCAGGCGCATATCGCCCTGGAAATCTTTCAGCAGAATGCGCTGCGGGACGTAATCCTTCATCACCAGCGTCACGTTCTGGCCGTGGGCGATCAGCGCCACGCCGTAGCGGCAGAGCAGGTGATAGAACGGGATCACCGTTGCCTCAAACAGCTTTTCAAGCCACGCGTCGGCGCTTAGCCCCGAGCGTTTAATCCACGCGTCGATCAGCGGGCGCCCGGCATTGTCGGTTTCCATCAGCGCCGCCATCAGCACCGCCTGTTCACCGTCTTCTACATAACAGGACGGATTCTCGCGCCAGATCACCCCCAGCATCTCCTGATAGCGGTAGGGCGCTTTCGGCAATGCGGCATAGCCCGGATGCGACAGATAACCGGCGGCGGGTTCGCCAAGCACCTGAGCACCGGAGCGGATCAGCGTGGCGTCGGCAGCGAACTGCTGCTGCAGCCAGCGCGAAGCCAGCGGCCCGGCGGCAATGTATTTGCCCGGGATGCCGCGATAGCAGGAGGTGTTGTAGATGGTCAGCGGAAGCTTGATGTCATACGGCGCGCGACGGCTGGCGTTAGTGAGCGTGCGCAGGGACTGCTGCGCCAGATACTCGTCGCCAAATTCGCCCAGCTCAACCATCTCACCGCGCGCCAGCTGCGCCAGGAAATGAACGGCGATCTTCTGCTGCCACTGCCACGGGTGCAGCGGCACCGGCAGCCAGCCGTCGTTGAGACCCAGCGCGTGCCAGCGGGCGTCAAAGCGGGCGCGCTCGGCGTTGTCCATGGCGCTGGCCAGCAGGGCGCTGATATCGCAATCGGCGTCGATGCTCCAGACCAGATGCTCCCGCTGAACGGCGACCCAGTGCAGGCGAAAACGTCCGCGATACTCAGGCGCGTACTGACGCAGCGCGTCCAGGCCCCAGCCGCGGCGACCTTTGTTGAAAATAAACTTCGGGTGACCGCTCATCAGACACTGTAATTCGTCCGGGTCGAGGTGGATTAGCGCATCCGCGTCCAGCGCTTCACGCGCCTGCAGCAGCTGCATGTCGCCGCGCAGCGTGGCGTAGAGATCTTCCATATGCTCTGCCGTTTGCGCGTCGCTCATCTCCAGCACTTTCGCCAGCTGCAGCAGCGCGCGTTCCGCTTCCACTGCATCGCAGCTGGCTGTAGTCAGGGTATCCGGGTCGATATGCAGCCAGCCCCAGATCCCGCGCGTGGCGCGAAACTGCCAGGACTCGTTGCCCATGGCGATGCGCCAGCCGTTCGACGAAACCGGCTCAGCGCGCAGGGTGCGTTCGTACTCCAGCTCGGCGAGGATTTTCGCCACCATCTCGCGGTTCACTTTCTGCCAGAGCGCGTTCACAGTTCCACCTCGCTGAAGAAGCGGTGGCGCTGGCTCATGATGAGGCGCGAGCGCTTGTGCGGGAAGTCGAACTCTTTCACCGTCTCGAAACCGGCGGAGGCCAGATGGCGGAACAGGCGCTGGTTGTCGAAGCGCGGCTCGGCGACAATTCGCGCGGTGCGCGGTTCATCGAGATACAGATAGTGGCTCAGGCCGCGCAGCCAGCTGCGGATGTACTGCGCGCCGCGCCAGTTCTCTTCGCCCACCAGCATGTGCAGCCCGCGGTCAAACGGCTGCCAGCGGTAGTGGCGGCCAATGCGGTCTTCTGGCGCCCAGTAGAGCTCAAAATAGCCGAACGGCTGGTCATCGAAGCAGCCGATAACCGGGTAGCAGTAGGTCGAGTCAAGCTGACGGCGCAGGTAGTTTTCCTGCTCGGCCTGCGGGCCAGCCATCTCCCAGAAGGCGTTCACGCGCGGGTTGTTCATCCAGCGCGTAAAGCGCTCGCCGTCCAGCGCCACGTCGGCCACGCGGAAGCTGAGGGTGCGCTTAATTTGCGGATCGTAACGACGGTACACTTCGCCCTGCGGGCGGTGAGGACGCAGCGGGAAGTACAGCTGACGGCTTTCATCAAACTGCATCCCGCCGCTGGCCTGCGGCCGTTCGCCTTTCAGCCACAGCGGCAGCTGCCAGAAGGTTTCGCGTGCCAGATAGTCCCCGTGGGCCAGGCTAAACAGCGCCTGCGCCTGGGGGGCATCCTGCCAGGCTGCCCAGGGCAGGGTAATGCCGGTCAGCGCGGGCGCGGCAACAAACAGCTGATCGAGTGCTTCGACCAGCCAGCCGTCCGGGATCCCATTCAGACGATCCAGCACCGCGCTGCCGTCGAGACCCAACGTCAGCGGCAGCGCGCGATCCGTTGCGGTGCAGCGAAAGCCGTAGCCGGAATGGACGATATTCGCGATGGACATTACGCCTTCTCCTTATAAAACGGGTTGCTAAAGTCGAAATAGATCACCGCCGGATCGACGATGGTGTTTTCATTGCGATCGTGCAGGTAGCAGAAGAAGTTGCCTTTGCAGTTCCAGGTCGGGCTGTCGAGGACGTAGTCGAGGCAGCGGGTCTGCTTCGCCGTGCGGCGCAGTTCGGCCAGCGCGTCGCGCACGCGGGACATCAGGTTCTCCTCGCTGTCAAAACCGGCGGCGGCGAGGGCGGCGGTGACGGCAAGGGTAGAGTTCAGCAGCAGGTAATAAGGGAAGTAGCGCAGCAGCTGGCTCTCACCGAAGCGGTTTTCCACCTCGGTTTCGCCCGCTGAATTCAGCCACGCGTCGGCCCCTTCGGTCCACGCGCTGCCCTGGCAGTCGCGGTAGATCAGCCCGACGGGGAAATCCTGCTGCATCTCAACGAGGATATTTTGCTGGTGCGCCAGCAGGACCAGGCCGTAGTCCGCCTCGGCGCTGAACAGCGGGAGCAACACGCGGTCGCAATAGGCGTCCAGCCAGCAGCGGGCGGCCTGGGCGAGGGGTAAATCCAGACGCTGGCTCAGACGGCGCACCGCGGAGGCCAGCAGGCTGTCGCCGCCGTCCGGCGCGGCCTGGGTCAGGCTCACCAGCACGTTGGTCTGGGTGTCTGGCGTATCGAACAGCAGATTGACGCGCAGGGCCATCAGGCTCTCTTCCTGAATAACGCCGCTTTCGTCACGCAGCCCCGCCCAGCCGTCTTCCTGCATCACGCGCATGGTCGGGTAGCGGGCCTGTAATTCTTGCCAGCGTTCCGTTTTCGCCAGGCGCGCCAGGCGCATTCCGCGCTTAACTTCTTTGACCGACAGCGTGCGCACGGAGTTGGTCAGGCGCACGCTGAGGGAGAACTTAATCATGTCGCTGTTGGTTTCGCTGTACAGCGAGCGGGAGGAGCTGGTGGGCAGCCACTGCGCGCCCGCTTCACCCAGGTCCTGCAATGCACCGTTTTCCGCCAGACGCTGGCACCAGTCCTGCTCCAGCAGAAAGTCGGCCTGCCACGGATGCATCGGCAGCAGCCAGCGGGTGTCGGTGAAGTGGCCGAGCAGCTCAGGCGCGCTCTGGGCCGCGAAGCGCAGCAGACGCTCACGCAGGGAGACGTTCAGGCTGTCGCCGGCAACGAGCGCGCTCTCAACGGCAAACCAGCGCAGCGGGAAGCGGGAGGCGAAATCAGGAAGATAGCGACGCGCCTCTGTTTCGTTGAACGGCTCGTGCGACTTCGGCGCCGGGTGAAACGCGTGGCCGACCAGCAGCGCCTGTTCCGCTTCAGCAAACGTCAGCGGCTTATCGCGCAGGTTTACCCAGCCGTGGCGCAGATCGATCGCCTGCCAGGTGTGGGCATGGCTTTCGAGAACGCGCTGCTTAAAACGCGCCAGCGTATCGGCATCCAGCGAGCCTTTTACTGACGGTTTTTCAAGAATTAAATCAACCAGTTGATCAAATGTGACGGCGTCACCGTCATCACTGTTGCTCTGAAGAAGCGTGGCCGGGAAACGGTACTGATGATGCTGGGTGGGAGAGAAATAGCGTACCGGAACCCGAAGCGCCTGGGTTTGGGACAGCGGGATATGAATGTTCGGTAACGCATCCGCAGCGGTAGCGGGGAGATAGCGCCAGTCCTTCGTTTCGCGCAACAGGGCGTTCAAAAAACACTGGGCTGCAACGTCTGTACCGGCAGAGCGGGTCAGAGCACGCATAGATGTACCTCATTCCATGATTGATAATAATTCTCGTTATGATATTCATTCTGTTTACAGCCGCAACCATTTTTGCAATATTTGTTTTCATAAACTTCATGATTTCCACACATTTATTGACACTATGTTCACATTCTCATGCGCACTGACTCTGAAGTATTGACCGAAAAGGTCACCTCAAAAGCCAACTGGCCCCTGGCGCTATGTGCGGGTTTATTAGGTATCGGACAAAACGGCCTGCTGGTAATGCTCCCGCAGCTGGTGACCCTGACCGGGCTGTCGCTTTCGGTCTGGGCCGGGCTGCTGATGTTTGGATCCATGCTCTTTTTACCGGCCTCGCCCTGGTGGGGACGCCAGAGCGAGCGGCGGGGATGTAAGGCCGTGATGCTGGCCTCGCTGAGCGGCTATCTGGCCAGTTTCGCCGTCATGGCGCTGGTGGTCTGGGCGATGGCGGCCGGAAGGCTGGATACCGTCTGGGGACTGGCGGGACTGATTCTTTCACGTCTGCTTTACGGACTGACGGTCTCGGGGCTGGTGCCTGCGGCCCAGACGTGGGCTATTCAGCGTGCGGGGCTGGAGAAAAGAATGGCGGCGCTGGCGACGATAAGCTCCGGCCTCAGCTGCGGACGTTTGCTCGGCCCGCCGCTGGCGGCGCTGATGCTCAGCGTCAGCCCGGTCGCGCCGCTCTGGCTGATGGCGATCGCGCCGTTAATCGCCCTGTTGCTGATTCTTCGCGAAGCCGCAGACCCGCCGCTGCCGCCGGTGGCGCACCAGGCGACCCGCCTGCAGGCCTCGATGCTGCCGTTCCTGCTGCTGGCGCTGCTGCTGGCGGCGCTGGTCAGCCTGATGCAGCTTGGCCTGTCACCGCATCTTAGCCCTCTGCTGGAGGGCAACGCCCGGGAGATCAGCCATCATGTTGCGCTTCTGCTGAGCCTGGCCGCGCTGGCCACGCTCGCGGCGCAGTTTCTGGTGGTCCGCCCGCAGCATTTCACTCCGGTGACGTTGCTCTGCATCGCGGCGGTGTTAATGGTCGCAGGGCTTGGGCTGATGACCGTCGCCGGTTTAACGCTGTTCTACGTGGGGATTGTTATCACTTCACTCGGGGCGGCGATGGCCACGCCGGGCTACCAGCTTCTGCTGAACGACAGGCTGACCACCGGGAAAGGGGCGGGCGTCATCGCCACCAGCCACACGTTAGGCTACGGCGTCAGCGCGCTGCTGGTGCCTGTGGTGACGCGCTTTTACGGCGAGCAGTCTTTGACGGTGGCCGCATGGGGAATGGCAGTGTTGTTTTTAGCGTTGAGCATAGGGGTACGGTCATCCGAGCGGACCCCTGCTGAAAAGTCTTAATGGATCTGGCGGGAGGAATGGCCGCCAGACTCCTCATTTTGCCGCAGACGCTGGAGCGGATCCTGCTGATAAAACTGGCAGAAACGCTGCCACAGCGCCGGGAAGCGGGGCGCGAAAAGCTCGGGCGCGCTGAAGAAATACTCCGAGAGCACCGCAAAGCACTCGGCCGGGTCGGTTGCCGCATAGGCGTCAATGCTGGCCGCGCTTTCGCCCACCAGGTCTATTTCATCCTGAATGTTATCCATCGCCGCGTGCAGATCGTGCTCCCAGCCCGCCACTTCGCGAAGCGGGATCAGCGGAACTCCGCTGGCGCGATCGCCGTTGCGGGTATCGAGCTTATGCGCCACTTCATGGATAACCAGATTAAAACCGGACGCATCGAACGAGTCCTGAATGTCGAGCCAGTTGAGGATAATCGGCCCCTGCTGCCAGCTTTGTCCGGACTGCACCACGCGCTGGTTGTGCACCAGCCCGATGTCATCTTCCCACTCGTCATCGACGATAAAGGGGGCCGGATAGATCAGCACTTCGTGGAAACCGTCCAGCCACTCGATACCCAATTCCAGCACCGGCAGACAGAAAAGCAGGGCGATGCGCGCGTTTTTCAGGGGATCGAGTTCGAAACCCTGCAGTGGAACCAGGCGTTTTTGCTGTAAAAAACGATCCGCCAGCTGAACCAGTTTCGCTTGTTCATCCGGCTTAAGATTAGCCAGAACAGGGATCGTCAGCGCGTCATCCCATGGCAGCGCCATATCCCGGCCAGCTTCATTCGTTTTCCAGGGCCACTTTATCATCGCTTTGCTCGCAAACTCGTCACTTGAACAAAAATGGGAAAGTCAGGTTTGGTTAAGATGCCAGAAAATCGCTCACTGCGACAATTCCAGCCTGAATAAACTATCATTCGTACGTAGCGGTGGGTAGCGGTTTACGGGCATCACCTTCATTTTGTGAAGTCTGTCGTAGCCTGCATCCACCGGTCTGGTGAAGAAATCAGTACGGTATTGAAAAGATGAGCGATTTCAAAGGTAACAAGCAGGACCTGCCCAGCCGGGCGTGCGCGCACTGCCAGCGGCCCATGACGTGGCGCAAGAAATGGGCGAAATGCTGGGATGAGGTCAAATACTGTTCCGAGCGCTGTCGAAGGAGCCACCGTTGACCGAACTGCGCCTGATCCTGGGCGATCAGCTTAATCCGCACCACAGCTGGTTTGATGCCTGTAATCCAAATATCATTTACGTGATGCTGGAGCTGCGGGCCGAAACCGCGTACGTGCTTCACCACGCTCAGAAAGTGATCGCCATTTTTGCGGCCATGCGCGCGTTTGCCTCTGCGTTAAAGGAGAAGGGGCATCGGGTGAGGTATGTCCGGCTCTCTGACGACTCAAACCGCGGCGCGCTGGAAGACAATCTCAACGCGCTTGTCGCGCATTACGGCGCCGACAGGGTGATATGGCAGGAGCCCGACGAATGGCGCCTGGACACGCAGCTGCAGGCGTGGGCGAAAGCGGCGTCCGTCGAAACGGCCTGCGTCAGCAGCGAGCATTTCTTCACCACCCGTGAACAGGTGAGCGCGTTCTTTGCGCCACGCAAAAGCTGGCGAATGGAGTACTTTTACCGGGAAATGCGTCGTCAGAACGGCATACTGTTAACCTCAGAAGGCGAGCCGGAAGGGGGAAAATGGAATTATGATGCTGAAAATCGCAAGCGCTGGTCCGGCGAGCCGCCCGCGCCGGACGACTCGCGTCCCAGCCACGATTATTCAGCCTTATGGGCGGAGATCCAGCGCTGCGGCGTAAACACCTTCGGCGAACCGCAGGCCGGGAATTTTCGCTGGCCGCTCAACCGTTCGGAAGCTAAAGCCAGGCTGGATGAATTTATCGCTCACGTGCTCCCGCAGTTCGGCGCCTGGCAGGACGCGATGCATGCGGAGGAGCCTTTTCTGTTCCACTCGTTAATTTCATTCGCGCTGAACACCAAAATGCTTAATCCGCGGGAAGTGGTGGCTGCCGCCCAGCAGGCATGGCGTTCGGGCCATGCGCCGCTGCCTGCCGTCGAAGGGTTTATCCGACAAATTCTCGGCTGGCGGGAGTACGTGCGTGGGATCTACTGGTCTCAGATGCCGGGCTATCGGGAGCTGAATGCCTTAGACCAGCACGCCCCGCTGCCGGACTGGTTCTGGACCGGCAGGACGCAGATGCGCTGCCTGGCGCATGCGATTGGGCAGTCCCTCACCGAGGCTTACGCCCACCATATCCAGCGCCTGATGGTCATCGGGAACTTTAGCCTGCTCAGCGGCCTGTCGCCGCAGGCGGTTCATGAATGGTATCTGGGGGTCTATATTGATGCCTTTGAATGGGTGGAGCTGCCCAATACCCTCGGAATGAGCCAGTTTGGCGATGGCGGGTTGCTGGCCAGTAAACCCTACGTCTCAAGCGCGTCGTATATTCATAAGATGAGTAACTACTGTCAGGGGTGCCGGTATCAACACAGCCAGCGTACCGGAGAGCTGGCGTGCCCCTTCAATGCCCTTTACTGGGATTTCTTTGCGCGCAACCAGGCGCGTCTGGGTAACAATCCCCGCCTGGGCATCGTCTTTAAACAGCTTGCAGACATGAAGGAAGAGGAGCGGCAGGCCATTGCCGATCGCGCCGGGTATATTCGCCTGCATCTCAACGAGCTCTGACGTATTTCACCACCGCGCCGGTTGCGGTGGGTCAATAAGACGCTATTATTTTTGACTTTGTTGCGTATTCCCTGACAGGACATCCAGACGCTATGCCCGTGAATTTTGACCTTAACGATCTTTATGCTTTCAGAGCGTTAGTGGAATACGGTAACTTCCGTGTCGCTGCTGAATCTATCTGCTTATCCCAGTCGGCGCTGAGCCGCAGGATTGAAAAGCTGGAAGCCGCGCTGGGAAACCGGCTGTTTGACCGTACCACCCGCCGCGTGGCCTTAACGTTATACGGGCAAAACTTTGCTGAACGCTCCGCGCAGCTGCTCGACAACGTTGAGTCAATGCTGGCGGATGTCGATAAGGTCAGCGAAGAGCGGACGGGGCTGATCACGGTTGCCACGGTCCCTTCCGCGGCCTGTTACTTTATGCCCGATGTGATCCGTCGTTTTCAGTCTCGCTATCCGCGGGTTCGCATTAAGCTCATCGACAGCAGCGCGGGGAATGTGATTGACGCCGTGGCCCGAAGCCAGGCTGATTTTGGTATCTGCTTCGCAGGAAACCTGCCGTCTGACATCGAATTTTTCCCGCTGGTGGAGGATGTCTATGTTGCGGCGTGCCGAAAGGATCACCCCCTGGCGCAGAAGAGTCACCTGACGTGGCAGGCCTTTTACCAGCAGGATTATATCTCCCTCGATAAAACGTCAGGTAACCGTAACCTGCTCGATCGGATGCTGGGGGATATCGTTCCCGAACGCCCCAGCGTCTGCGAAACGCGCCACGTTACCACGATGCTCGGTATGGTAGAGGCGGGGATCGGCATTGCTGCCGTTCCCGCCATGTCGATGCCGACGTCAGAGCACACGCTGCTGACGCATCTGCCGCTGGTGGCGCCGGAAGTGAAACGCACCGTGGGGCTTATCCGTCGCCGGGGGCGCATCCAGTCCTACATTGCGGCTGAACTGGAAAAGCAGATCACCGAGCAGTATCGCCGGACGTAACGGGGATCATCCCGGTCTTCTGGATGACGGCCCTGGAGGGCGGTGAGGCGAGATAGGTCAGCAGCGCTTTCCCCTCCGCGGGATGTTCTGCGTGACGGGTGACCGCACCCGCGAAGCGCGTGATGTACTGCAGATTATCCGGGATTTTCCCGATAAAGGTGACGCCCTGAACCGGCAGCAGCTCGCTGACCTGCTGGAAACCGACGGCGTATTTTCCTTTCGCCACTTCTGAGGCGACCGGGATACGCTCGACCATTGTCGCTTTACCCGCCACTTCTTTTTCGATCCCCATTTTTTTGAACAACGTCTGGCTGACGTACCTGCCGCTGGCGCTGTCAGAGTAGGCGATGGAGCTGGCCTGCAGCAGCGTTTTACGCAGAGCCGCCTCGCTGCTGATATCAGGGACATCCGCCCCTTTTTTTACCACCATGCCAACGGGGGAGTCCGCGAGTTCGGTTCGCGAACCCGGCTGGGTCTGGCCGGCTTTTTCGAGCTTCTCCAGCGCATCGCCCACCATAATCACCACGTCGGCTTTCTCGCCGCGCGCCAGTCGGTTTGGGATCGCCTGCGGCGTAGCGCCCATTGAGGGGCCGGGGATGATCACGATTTTATCCCCGGTCCGGCGTTCATAGTCCGGGGCCAGCTTTTCCAGGGCGGCCTTGAAGCCGCCTGAAATCATGACCTTCACGTCCTGGGCACAGGCATTAACGCTCAGGAGCGCCAGCACCAGCGCGCTGGCGGTAAAGCGATAAGTACGTTTCATACTGCCCCCTGTGACTTGACGGTGTTTTGCAGCGATACCGCGCGGCGGCGGTAGAGGTAGAGCGTGGCCAGCAGGGCGCACACGGCAGCGAAACTCATCCAGTAGCCAGGCGAGGCTTTGTCACCGGTGTATTCAATCAGCGCGGTGGACATGACCGGGGTAAAGCCGCCAAAGACCGCCGTTGCCAGGCTGTAAGCCAGAGAGAACCCCGCCACGCGCACTTCAGCAGGCATAATTTCCGTCAGGGCCGGGATCATCGCGCCGTTGTACAGGCCGTAAAGGAAGGAGAGCCACAGCAGCACGCTCAGCATCATGGAGAAGCTGGGCGCGCTCGCCAGCAGCGTCAGGGCAGGGTAGCTGGTCGCCAGCGCCAGCAGGGCCATGGCAATCAGCACCGGCTTGCGCCCGAAGCGATCCGACAGCGCGCCGCCCACCGGCAGCCAGATGAAGTTAGAAATCGCCACCAGCAGCGTGACCAGCAGGCTGTCCGAGGCGCTGAGCATCAGCACCTTTTTGCCAAAGGTGGGGGCGTAGACGGTGATCAGGTAGAACGCGGTGGTGGTCATCGCCACCATCAGCATGCCTGCGACCACCACCTGCCAGTTGCCGAGCAGCGTTTTAAAGACCTGACGCATCTCCAGATGCTGGCGGCGCGCGCTGAACTCTTCCGTCTCCTCCAGCTTGCGGCGCAGGAAAAAGATAAACGGCACGATTAAGCAGCCGAACAGGAACGGGATGCGCCAGCCCCATTCGCGAATGGCGCTCTCCTCCATCAGGGCATTCAGGGCAAAGCCCATCGCCGCGGCGACCATAATGGCGACCTGCTGGCTGCCGGACTGCCAGCTGGTGTAAAACCCTTTGCGGCCCGGCGTGGCGATTTCAGCCAGATAAACCGAGACGCCTCCAAGCTCCGCTCCGGCGGAAAAGCCCTGCAGCAGACGGCCCGTCAGCACCAGCAGCGGCGCCCACAGACCGATGCTTTGATAAGAGGGGATAAGCACGATCAGGAACGTCCCCGCCGCCATGATGGAAAGCGTGACGATTAGCCCCTTTCTGCGACCTACCTTGTCGATATATGCGCCAAGCACGATGGCGCCTATTGGACGCATCAAAAAGCCCGCGCCGAAGACGGCGAAGGTCATCATCAGCGACGCAAATTCACTGCTCGCCGGGAAAAACGTATGGGCGATGTAGGTGGCATAGAAGCCGAACAGAAAGAAATCGAACTGCTCAAGAAAGTTGCCGGACGTCACGCGGAGTATGGCGCCCGCTTTCGAGCGTACGGTTGCAGGTGAGGTTGAGGAAAACATGGTTATCTCCAGTTTATTGTTGACGTTTTACGCGTCTGTTTTTGAAAACTGGATCAGGATGAGGAAATAGATAAGCGCAAATGCCGCATCGGCTGATGCACTTTTTGCATTAATAGCCTTCGCGGGATCAATACAATTAATGACAACAATAACTTAACAATTAATTGATTTTTTATTCACCACTATTTGCTAAGTGGCTGATATCACGGTTTTGTGACATGACGCAGGCGCATGTCTTTCTGCGACTGCCGGGCAGCGTTGCGCCACCCGGCCTGTCTCAACCTAGCGCTGTGAACAACCCGCGCACTGTTTGTTCTGGATCTGCTGGAAGAAATCGTTGCCTTTGTCATCCACCAGGATAAACGCCGGGAAGTTCTCGACCTCAATTTTCCAGATGGCTTCCATTCCCAGCTCCGGATACGCGACGCATTCCAGGCTCTTAATGCTGTTTTGCGCCAGCACCGCCGCCGGGCCGCCAATGCTGCCCAGGTAGAAGCCGCCGTGCTTATGGCAGGCGTCGGTTACCTGCTGGCTGCGGTTGCCTTTCGCCAGCATGATCATGCTCGCGCCGTGGGATTGCAGTAAGTCCACATACGAATCCATACGGCCAGCCGTAGTCGGGCCGAGCGAGCCAGACGCGTAGCCTTCCGGCGTTTTGGCCGGGCCCGCGTAGTAGATCGGATGGTCTTTAACGTACTGCGGCAGTTCTTCACCGTTGTCGAGCAGCTCTTTCAGCTTCGCGTGGGCAATATCGCGCGCCACGATGATGGTACCGTTCAGCGACAGGCGGGTAGAGACCGGGTGCGCGGAAAGCTGCGCCAGGATCTCATTCATCGGCTTTTCCAGATTGATGCTCACCACGTCGCCTTCACCCTGCTGACGCAGTGTGTCAGGAATATACTGACCCGGGTTGTGTTCCAGCTTCTCAATCCAGATCCCGTCGCGGTTAATCTTCGCTTTGATATTGCGGTCTGCGGAGCAGGAGACGCCCATGCCGATTGGGCAGGAGGCGCCGTGGCGCGGCAGGCGGATCACGCGGATATCGTGGGCGAAGTATTTACCGCCGAACTGCGCGCCGAGGCCGAGGTTCTGCGCTTCCTGGAGCAGTTCCTGTTCGAGCTGAACGTCGCGGAACGCCTGGCCGTGTTCGTTACCTTCCGTCGGCAGCGCGTCGTAGTAGCGCGTGGAAGCGAGCTTCACGGTTTTCAGCGTGGCTTCCGCTGACGTACCGCCAATCACAAATGCGATATGGTAAGGCGGGCAGGCCGCTGTTCCCAGAGTGCGCATCTTCTCAACCAGGTAGTTTTTCAGCTTCGCCGGGGTGATCAGCGCTTTGGTTTCCTGATAGAGGTAGGTTTTGTTGGCAGAGCCGCCGCCTTTTGCCATGCACAGGAATTTGTATTCGTCCCCGTCCACGCTGTAGAGATCGATCTGCGCGGGCAGGTTGGTGCCGGTATTCACCTCTTTATACATGTCCAGAGCCGCATTCTGCGAGTAGCGCAGGTTATCTTCAATGTAGGTGTTATACACGCCCTGGCTCAGCGCCGCTTCGTCACCGCCGCCGGTCCAGACGCGCTGGCCTTTTTTACCCATGATGATCGCGGTGCCGGTATCCTGGCAGGTTGGCAGAACGCCTTTTGCGGCAATTTCAGAGTTACGCAGGAACTGCAGGGCAACGTATTTGTCGTTCTGGCTGGCTTCCGGGTCGTTCAGGATCGCGGCAACCTGCTTCTGATGGGAAGGACGCAGCATAAACGCGGCATCGTGGAAGGCCTGCTGCGCCAGCAGGGTCAGGGCTTCCGGCTCCACTTTCAGCACTTCCTGACCGTCGAATTCGGCAACGGAAACGTGCTCTTTGGTCAGCAGGTAGTATTCGGTGTCGTCATGGGAAAGAGGGAAGGGGTTCTGGTAGAAAAACGGTTTATTTGACATAGCGTATTGCTCCACAAAAATAAAACCGCCGGAGGAGAAGTCCGGCGGTCAGGAATCAGAACATCATGGACATCCACGGATAACCAATCAGCAGCAGGGCCGCCAGGAAGATGGCACCGAAGATGGTGCCGAGGCGCCAGTAGTCTTTGGTTGGCAGGTAGCCGCTACCGTAGTAAATCGGGCTTGGGCCAGTACCGTACGGGGTGATGATCCCCATGACGCCCAGCGAAGTTACCATCAGCAGAACGAACACTTCCATATTCATGCCCGGGATGGTGGAGGCGATGGTCAGCATCGCTGGCAGCAGCGCCGTGGTGTGCGCGGTGGTGCTGGCAAACAGGTAGTGCAGCAGGTAGAACGCCAGCAGCAGGACGACGGTCGCCACGCCCGGAGAGATACCGCTCATTAACAGACCGCCTTCTTTACCTAACCAGCTGATAAAGCCGGTAGAGGAGAGGCCATCCGCCAGTGCCACCAGGGTGGCGAACCAGACGAAGGTGTTCCATGCGGCCTTGTTACCGGTGATATCGTTCCACTCCAGCACGCCGGTCCACAGCATCAGACCGACGATGAGCAGGGCCGCCATGGCAGGCTCAATCCATGCGGCAGCGAAGATCCACATCAGCAGCGCGCAGCATACGAACACCAGCAGCAGAATTTCATTGCGGGACAGTTTGCCGAGTTTTTCCAGCTCGCGGGTCGCCCACAGCGGCACTTCGTTATTCACTTTGACTTCAGGTGGGTAGAACCAGTAGGCCAGCAGCGGCATGGTCAGAATCAGCAGGATACCCAGCGGCAGGAAAGCGAGGAACCAGGTGCCCCAGGAGATATCAATCCCAACCGTACTTTTCACCAGTGCCAGGGCCAGCAGGTTTGGCGCGAGGGCGGAGAGGAACATTGAGCTGGTGATACAGGCTGCGGTGATCGCCACCCACATCAGGTATGAACCAATTTTACGCGCGCTTGGGTCATTAGGTTTTGAACCGTACAGCGGCGGCAGGTTAGCGATAATCGGGTAGATGGTCCCGCCGCTGCGCGCGGTGTTGGACGGGGTGAACGGTGCCAGCAGCAGGTCAGCAAACGTGATGGCGTAACCGAGCGTCAGGCTGCGACGGCCGAGATACTTCACCAGAATCAGCGCCAGACGGCGGCCGAAGCGGGTTTTGTCATAGCCAGCGGCGAACATAAAGGCACCGAAAATCAGCCAGACGGTAGAGTTACCAAACCCGCTCACCGCCCACTTAAAGGAGGCGCCCGCCAGCTTGAATTTCGGGTCAGCCAGCTGATCGGGGCTGAACAGCACCCACTGGCTGCACAGGGCGATGGCAACCACGCCGGTCAGGCCGATCACCGCACCCGGCAGCGGTTCGAAGATCAGACCGACGATCACGCCGACAAAGATGGCGAAGTAGTGCCATGCGTAAGGCGGCAAGCCTTCAGGAACGGGAACAAACAGCAGCAGTACGGCGACGATGACGGGTAGCGCCATCATCAGCAATCGTTTTGCGTTTCCATTTGATGCCTGGTTCGCCACAGGGGGCGTTACAGCAGTTTTTGTATTCATAGTTTCACGTCTTAAGTTGTCAAAAATTCGGTCACACTGAAAAAGCACTTTATTTAGTTTCTTTGCTTTTTTTAGTTATTAAAGGTGCTTTCCTGTATTTTCAGTAATAGCGATTTAACGCGTTTTCGTGTGCGTTAAATTAAAAAATGATGATGTTTTTATATTGCGCTTTTGAATGCCATAACTATTGATCGCGATCAAAAAAATAGAATTGCAGCGTTATTTTTATGCTTTTATTAATAACCACTCTGGCGTATGTGGCTATTGCCTGTTTTTTGCGTGTTTTTTATCATTTTTTTAACAAAATAGATTTTGGTGTGATTGTAATATGTTGTTTTTATTGATTTTGTGTGTCTTAAGGTGAATTGGTTTTACCATTCATATTTTAACGGTTTTTAAATTATTGTGAATGACTGAATTACAATCGCTAACACCAATGTGTTATTTGTGTTATCGCAGGGATTAAATAGTTTTTTAACTAACGTAATAACTTTAGAAACTAAAAAAATCATTATATTAATATCATGACATCGGCAAATAACGACGAAATAAAAAATCAATCCGATAACGAATTCTTAATTTTTAAAAGTTTGGAGTTTCTATTATGAGCACTAACGAACGCATTCTTAGCCCCTTCACATTACCGAATGGCACTGAACTGAAAAACCGTTTGTTAATGGCCCCTATGACAACCTGTACCGGCTATTTTGACGGCACCGTCACCAGCGAGCTGGTGGAGTACTATCGGGCCCGTTCCGGCAGCATTGGCACCATCATTGTGGAGTGTTGCTTCGTCGACGATCTCGGTCTCGCCTTCCCGGGTGCCATCGGTATTGATAATGATGAGAAAATTGCCGGGCTGGCGAAAATCGCAGAGGCCATTAAGTCCAAAGGATCTAAGGCGCTGCTGCAAATCTACCACGGCGGCCGCATGGTCGACCCAAAACTGATTGGTGGTCGCACCCCGGTTGGCCCGAGCGCCGTAGCCGCGCCGCGTGAAGGTGCCGCAACGCCGGTTGCGCTGACCGCTGAAGAAGTGGAAGGCATGATCGGCAAGTTTGGTGAGGCGGTGCGCCGCGCCATCCAGGCCGGTTTCGACGGCGTGGAAATCCACGGGGCGAACACCTATCTGATTCAGCAGTTCTACTCCCCGAATTCAAACCAGCGCGACGACGAGTGGGGCGGCAGCCGCGATAACCGCGCGAAGTTCCCGCTGGCCGTGCTGGACATTACCCACAAAATGGTGCGCCAGTACGCGGACGACGCGTTTATTATCGGCTACCGCTTCTCCCCTGAAGAGATGGAAGTCCCGGGCATCCGCTTTGACGACACCATGTACCTGCTGGAAAAACTGGCGGCGCGCGGCGTGGACTATCTGCACTTCTCCGTCGGCGCGACCCTGCGTCCTTCCATTGTCGACACCCAGGATCCAACTCCGCTTATCGAAAAATACTGCGCGATGCGTTCTGAAACGCTGGCGCAGGTTCCGGTCATGGGCGTGGGCGGCGTGGTGAATGCTTCAGACGTGAATGAGGCGCTGGACCACGGTTACGACCTGATTGCCGTTGGCCGCGCCACCATCGCTTATCCGGACTGGACCGACCGCATCGCGGCCGGCGAAAGCCTGGAGCTGTTTATGGACAGCACCAAACGCGAAGAGCTCAGCATTCCTGAACCGCTGTGGCGCTTCTCGCTGGTGGAAGCGATGATCCGCGACATGAGCATGGGCGAATCCAAATTCAAACCGGGTACCTTTGCTGAGAAGGTGCAGGATGACGCTAACGAACTGGTGATTAACGTCAGTCTGGAAACTGACCGCATTGCGGACATCGAACTGGCCTCCGGCCCGAGCGAAGACGTTGAGTTTGTGACCAGCTTTGAAGAGATCCGTACCCGCATTCTGGATGCCAACACCCCGCACGTGGATGCCATCACCGGCGCAACCAGCCAGAGCGAGGCGGTGAAGAAAGCGGTCTCGAAAGCGATGCTGAAATCCAGCAAAGCGCTGGCCGCGGAAGAGGGCGTTGACCCGAACGAAACCCGCAGCGTAGACGTGGTCGTTGTCGGCAGCGGCGGCGCCGGTCTGGCGGCGGCGATTCAGGCTCACGACGAAGGCGCGAGCGTGCTGATTGTCGAGAAAATGCCGACCATCGGCGGGAACACCATTAAAGCCTCTGCCGGTATGAACGCCGCCGAAACCCGCTTCCAGCGCGTGAAGGGCATTCAGGACAGCAAAGAGCTGTTCTATCAGGAAAGCCTGAAAGGCGGCGGCAACAAGAACAACCCGGAACTGCTGCGTCGCTTCGTCGAAAACGCGCCGCAGGCAATTGAGTGGCTGGCCACGCGCGGCATCATGCTGAACGACATCACCACCACCGGAGGGATGAGCATCGACCGTACTCACCGTCCAAAAGACGGTTCAGCGGTAGGCGGCTACCTGATCAGCGGCCTGGTGCGTAACGTCAACAAACGCAACATCGAGGTGATGCTGGATACCTCCGTCAGCGACATCATCTTCGAGAACGGTGAAGTGACCGGCGTACGCCTGACTACCGAAGAGAACGAAACCGTCACCGTGGCAACCAAAAGCGTGATTGTCGCCACAGGCGGCTTCAGCGCCAACAGCCAGATGGTGGTGAAATACCGTCCTGATCTGGAAGGGTTCGTTACCACCAACCACAAAGGGGCAACCGGCGGCGGCATCGCGCTGCTGGAGCGCATCGGGGCGGGTACCGTGGATATGGGCGAAATTCAGATTCACCCAACCGTAGAGCAGAAAACCTCGTACCTGATTTCCGAATCCATTCGCGGCGGCGGGGCGATTCTGGTCAATCAGAAAGGGGAACGCTTCTACAACGAAATGTCGACCCGCGATAAAGTCTCGGCGTCAATCATCGCGCTGCCGGAGAAATACGCATACATCGTCTTTGACGAGCACGTACGTGCCAAAAACAAAGCCGCGGATGAGTACATCGCGAAAGGTTTCGTGACCAGCGCCAGCTCGCCAAAAGCCCTGGCTGAGGCGCTGGGTATGGATCACCACGCTTTTCTCGCGACGCTGGAACGTTACAACGGCTTCGTTGAAAAACAGCACGATGATGATTTTGGCCGTACCACCGCGCTGCGCGCGCCTATCAACGAAGGGCCGTTCTACGCCATTCAGATTGCACCGGGCGTGCACCACACCATGGGCGGCGTGACCATCAACACCGAAACCTGCGTGCTGGACAGCAACCACAACGTGCTGCCAGGGGCGTTTGCGGCCGGTGAAGTGGTAGGCGGGATCCACGGCGGTAACCGTATCGGCGGTAACGCAGTGGCAGATATCATTATTTTTGGTACGCTTGCAGGACATCAGGCGGCTATGCGTTCGAAAAAGCAGTAAGACCCCTGTGTTGTAGGCCGGATACGCCCAGCGCTATCCGGCATTTTCCCCGGCGGCGCGGTGCCTGCCGGGGCTACATCTGAGGACTCCAGCCATGCCTGATAGCCATCGCGTTTACAGCTACTCCGCCGTTCTGATGGGATCGCCCATCCTCCTCAAACTCTTTTCCCATGACGAAGCCCTCGCGTCCCGCGTGTTTCGCCTGATCAAACAGTACGAAGATCTGCTTACGGTTAACCGCGCGCACTCGCAGGTGATGGACATCAACCATGCGGCTGGCCAGCATCCGGTTACCGTCAGCCGGCCGGTGTTTGAGCTGATCCGCTGTGCCAAAGCGGCAAGCCTGTTCAGGGACAGCGCCTTTAACCTGGCGATAGGTCCGCTGGTGAAGCGCTGGAAAATTGGCTTTCAGGGGGACAGCGTTCCGCCTGCGAAGGAAATCGCGTCGCTGCTGGCGATAACCCGTCCTGAAGATGTCATTCTTGATGAGGCCAGCAGCAGCGTGTTCCTGACCAGAGCGGGGATGGAGATCGATCTGGGGGCCATTGCCAAAGGCTATATCGCCGACAGGGTGCGTGATTACCTGCATAAAGAGGGCGCTGAGCTGGGGCTGATCAACCTCGGCGGAAACATTCAGACGTTAGGCTCGCCGGAAGGGGGCTGGAGCGTGGGGCTGAAAAAACCGTTCGCCGGTGATGCGCTGATCGGCACGATGACCGTAGAGAACCTCTCCGTCGTGACGTCGGGAACGTACGAGCGCTACTTTGAGCAAAACGGCAAGCGCTATCACCATATTCTCGATCCGCGCACCGGGTATCCGCTGGACAACGAGCTGGACAGCGTAACGATTGTTTCGAAGGACTCCATCGACGGCGATATCTGGACCACTCTGATGTACGGTATGGGCGTAGAGAAGGGCTGTGCCGCCCTGCGCGCGCGCCCCGATATTGAAGCTATCTTTGTGACCAAAACAAAAGAAGTGGTGTTCTCTTCAGCACACCACTTCCGCTTTACCCTGCTGGATAACGACTACCGCGTTACTGACAGTATTGCTTGAGCAGGCCGGTCTGCTCCGGCTGGAGACGGTAGCGATACACCGGACGGCCGGTGGCGCCGTAGTGAATGCTGGTGAACAGAATGTTGATTTGTGCGAGCCAAATCAGGTACTTGCGGCAGGACACGCGCGAGATATTGACCGCGCTTGCCAGGTCATCGGTAGAAAATTCCGTCTCCGGGTGAGCGTCAATCCACTGGCAAATCGTGCGCAGCGTTTGCGGCGTTAACCCCTTCGGCAGCTTTTTACTGTCCGCCAGTTCCGGCGCCCCGCCGTGGATCAGCCGGTCGACGTCGGCCTGCTCATAATACTGGTGCGAACCCATCAGGCTATGCTTTGCCTTCCAGCCGTTCAGCGCCTCTTCAAAGCGTGGGAACTGGAACGGCTTGATCAGATAATCCACCACGCCGTAGTGGATGGAGGTCTGGATCGTGGCGGCGTCGGCAGCCGACGAGATCATAATCACATCGATTGGGCGACCGGATGCGCGAATAACGGGCAGCAGATCCAGCCCGTTATCCTGCTGCATATAGACATCCAGCAGCACCAGGTCGACAGGCTGCCCGGGGTTATTAATGATGGCCTCGGCCTGGTTTAGCGTGGAGGCGACGCCGCAGCAGCTAAAACCATCAACACGGTTGACATACAGACGGTTGAGGTCGGCTACCATGGCGTCATCATCGACAATTAATACATTTATCACGCGATATTCCTCTCGCTGTCCCAGGGGATGTGAACAAAAAATTGGGTAAATACGCCTGGCTCAGACTCGACGGTGATATCGCCGCCGAGGTTCTGGATTTGCTGGCGAGCAAGGAACAGCCCAACGCCGCGGTTTTCACCTTTTGTTGAGAAGCCCTTTGTAAAAATAGCCTCCAGCTGAGCGGGTTCAATGCCGGGGCCATCGTCGCTGACTTCGCAGCTGAGCCAGCCATTCTGATAATGCAGCAGCAGGCCGATCTCACCTTCCTGCTGTCCTTCCATCGCGTCGAGCGCGTTTTCAATGAGGTTACCCAGCACGGTGATCAGCACCGCGACCTGCTCTTCGCTCGCGGTATCCGGTATCTGGCATTCATCCGCCAGCGTCAGGGTGACGCCCGCTTCTTTCGCCCGATTGATTTTACCCAGCAGGAACCCGGCAATAACCGGGGATTTTACCTTGCTCTGTATCGTACCGATATCCGTCTGGTAATTATGTGCCGTCTGGATGATGTACTCTTCCAGCTTGTCGTAGCGCTTCATGTGCAGCAGGCCCAGGATCACATGCAGTTTATTCATAAACTCGTGCGTGTGGCTGCGCAGGGCGTCGACGTAGTTGACCATGCCATCAATACGCTGCATCAGCTGGCTGATTTCCGTTTTATCACGGAAGGTGGTGATGGCGCCGATCACCCGATCCTGACTTTTAACGGGCACCATGTTGCACAGCAATAGACGCCCGTTACAGCTGATCTCCTGATCCTGGCGCGCGACGCCCGTCTTTGAGACTTCGCGCAGGCTGGCCAGCAGGGGGGCGCTGGCGTTTTCGGTCTGCTTGCCGGAGGGGAGAAGCAATATTTCTCTGGCGGTCTGGTTGATCATCGTCACGCGCCCGTGAATATCGACGGCCAGCACCCCCTCGCGAAGCGACTGCAGCATCGCCTGACGCTGTTCGAATAGGGCGGAAATTTCGTAAGGTTCGAGCCCGAACAGGATGCGTTTCAGTACCCGCACCAGACCCCAAATCGCCATGGAGCTCATAAAAATACTGAATAAAATGGTCCAGACGGCGTTTAGCCGCCCGCGAGCGATCTGCTCTTCAACCTTTTTCAGGGAGATACCTACCGCCACCACGCCGATCTGCTCGTGCTGGCCGTCGTAGACTGGGGTGAAGACGCGAAGCGCTTCGGCGAGCGCACCCCGGTTTACCGATACGTTCTCTTTGCCCTCAAGCGCGGGAGTTAAATCGTCACCGATAAAATGCAGCCCCAGCAGCGCCTCGTTCGGGTGAGAGTAGCGGATCCCGCGCATATCGGTGACCACGGTGAACAGCAGATCGTTTCGTTTCGTCACCGCCTGGGCGATGGGCTGAATAATATTCTCCTGCGGTGCCTGCATCAGGCCGCGCTGGATCTCCGGGCTGTTGGCCAGCGTTCTGGCAATACCCAGAGCCGTATCTTTTACATCATCGCGGGTCGCCCGGGTGATTTGCACGGAGTAGAGCGCAAAAACCACCAGCAGCACAGAGGCAATAATCGCGCACACCATCAGCGTGACCAGGGTGTTCAGCTTCATGGGGCGCTTGCGCGTCGGAAGGAAAGGCTGCAAATCGCTCATCAACACTCCGCGATGATTAAGAAAGGGGTAATTATCGCCGATGACGCGCTTTTCTTAAAGCCATGTAAAGGCGTGGATTTGGTCCTCTTTTCGTGACCCCCCTCGCAGGTCATCTATATAAAACACTTTATAGTGTGTGGGTACTCATAATAAGGAGGCTGTTTATGAGCGTTATGCTTACCGGTTCGGTCAAGGAAAGACGGCACGCCAGCACGATGAATATTGATAGATTGTCCACGCTGGACATGCTGAAAGTCATTCACCAGGATGATGCACTCATTTCTGCTGCGCTTACCCCCTGTTTAAATATTATTGCCCGCGTGGTGGACAACGCCGCCGCGACGCTCAGCCACGGCGGTCGCCTGATTGTCGTTGGCGCGGGGCCGTCAGGGCGCGTAGCGCAACAGATTGCCGATGAATATGCGCCGGGCAAAACCCCTGTGATGGCCGTTACGGCACAAGAAGGGGAAGGGAGCTACGAGCGCGGCGTTGCCGATCTGCAGGCCATCAAGTTTGGTGAACACGATATGATGCTGGCCGTGACCGTCAGCGGAAAAACGCCGTGGGTCTGGGGGGCAATGCGCCATGCGTGGTCGCTGGGTTCACCGGTCGCTATTGTTACCGGTGATGCGCAAAGCGAAGCCGCGCAGCTGGCGAGCATGGTTATTGCTCCGGAGCTGGGGGCCGACGTCGTCGCAGGCTATATCAACACCAAAGCGGGGATCGCGCAAAAAATGATCCTCTCGATGATTGCCACCGGGCTGGCCGTCCGAACCGGACGGGTTTACAGCAACCTGCGTGTGGATCTTGAGGCAAGCACGACCAAATGGGCTGAACGGCAAATCGCCATAGTGATGGAAGCGGGGGGATGCACACGGGTCGAGGCAAAAGCCGCGCTGGAGAGCTGTAACCATAACTGTAAAACGGCGGTGTTGATGGTGCTGACGGGGCTGGATGCGTGGAAAGCCCATGAACTGCTGGCGCAGAATAACGGGTTTATCCGCGTGGCGCTGCAGGAAGCGCCGTAAGATCTTCAGATAGTAAAAAGGCCGCAATTGCGGCCTTTGGTATTTTGGGGATTAGAACTGGTAAACAATACCCATAGCAAACTGATCGTCAGTTGCGTTGCCAGTGATGGCACCGTCTTCTTCGTCCAGCAGGTTAAACTTATAGGCAGTATAAACGTTCATATTTTTATTGAAGTAGTACCAGGTACCCATTTCAATATAATTTACGCGGTCAGCGTCAACGCCTTTATAACCATTGCGGGCATACAGGTCTTTACCCTGTGAGTATACGTAGCCCAGGGATGGACGCAGACCAAAGTCGAATTGATACTGAACAACGGCTTCCACGTTTTGGGTTTTATTGGCGAAGGCATTGTATCCAACTTTAGTCATATTACGGGTTTCACCGTACATCACCGCAGCATAAACGTTGTTTGCATCATATTTTGCAGACAGAGACCAAACTTCCGCTGTATCGCCATAACCGTCAGCAGTCTGCTCATCGGTACGGTCGGATTTACCGTACACGCCAACGAAACCAAAGCCATCAATGTTATAATTCACAGACATGCTGTAACCATCACCATTCGCTTTGAATTCATTGCGGTTATCGTTTTTACCCTGGTACTGTAAAGCAAAGTTAAGACCTTCAACCATGCCGAAGAAATCGGTGTTACGGTAAGTCGCAACGCCGTTGGTACGCTGTGTCATAAAGTTATCAGTGGCAGCCCATGAGTCTCCGCCCCATTCAACCAGCATATCGGTATACGCCGCGCCGTCATAAGCCACGCCGTAATTGCGGCCATAATCGAATGAGCCGTAGTCTGCGAATTTCAGACCCGCGAAGGCCAGACGTGTACTTTCGTCCTGCTCACCTTCAGGTGTGCTGGCGTCAATGTTATATTCAAACTGGCCGTAACCGGTCAGTTCGTTATTGATCTGTGTTTCGCCTTTCACACCAAAACGGGCATATGAAGTATCTTCATTTTCACTGTTGCTTGTGTCAGTGTCCGACCAGATGCGTTCACCTACCATCTTGCCGTAGAAATCAACTTTGTTGCCGTTTTTGTTGTACATTTCAGCCGCATTGGCTGCGCCTGCCATTAATAACGCGGGTACCACAATTGCCAGAACTTTTCTTTTCATTATATATTCCCTTCAAACATAATTTATATGAATATATGTAATCACCCTCCGCAATTACAGGCTTGATACTATTCCAGGAAGTGTTATTTAGTTTCAAAAATAAATGTAATTAAATCCTATGAAATATTGCTAAATATTTCTATTAATCTCTTTATTTTTCTGGTGAATTAATTCATTGAATTTATATGGTGTAATTATTATTAAGTATTTCGTGGTTCTATTTTTAAATTGATTTAATTCGGCTATGTTATAATTGATTCTCTTTTAAACAACAGGATATGACGATGGAACTTGCCCGGTGGCAGCAGCGATTTGAGCGCTGGCTTGAGGAAAACCACAGCACCGACGATACCGCACATGATATTTCGCATTTTCGTCGGGTCTGGATGACGGCGCAAAAAATCATGGATTACCAGGCGGTGGAACCGCTGGTGATCCTGACCGCATGCTATTTCCACGATATTGTCAGCCTGCCGAAAAACCATCCCGAACGCAGCCAGTCGTCACGGCTCGCCGCGCTTAAGACGAGCGACATTCTGCGCCGCGACTTCCCGGACTTTCCGCCAGAGCATATTGCCGCCGTTGCGCACGCGATTGAGGCGCACAGCTTCAGCGCCGGGATTGCGCCACAGAGCATGGAAGCCAAAATTGTGCAGGACGCAGACCGGCTGGAAGCGTTAGGCGCTATCGGCCTGGCGCGCGTCTTTGCCGTCTCGGGCGCGCTGGGCGTGCCGCTTTTTGATGCAGACGATCCCTTTGCCGATGCGCGTATCCTTGATGACCGTGCGTTTGCCCTCGACCATTTTCAGACCAAGCTGCTGCGATTGCCTGATACAATGCAAACGGAAATGGGCCGCGAGCTGGCACGTCACAATGCCGATTTCCTGATCCAGTTTATGGCGAAACTCAGTGCCGAATTACACGGCGACTGCATCGGGCTGGATAGCAAGGTGTTGAGCCGCTTCCGTCGCAGTTTGCGCAACTGAACTGTGGTAATCTGTTTCCAGTCTTTACTCTCCGGTTAAAAGAATGCAGGAAAATCGATCAGTGACAGAGCCCGCGCCCGAGCAGGCTGAGAAATCAACGGCAACGGTGCAGGCGTTGCTGCGCCAGCTGTTGGATATCTATGATGCTAAAACGCTGGCCAATCTGCTGGTGGCGCACGGCGAGAGCCACTGGAGCCCGGCGATCCTTAAGCGTCTGCTGACCAGCGAACGCGCAGGGCGTCGCCTGAGCGAAGGCGAGTTTCGTTATCTGCAAAACCTGCTTCCGCGTCCTCCTGCCGCGCACCCGAACTACGCCTTCCGCTTTATCGATCTGTTCGCCGGTATCGGCGGCATCCGGCACGGTTTTGAAGCTATCGGCGGACAGTGCGTGTTTACCAGCGAGTGGAACAAACATGCCGTCCGGACCTACAAGGCCAACTGGTACTGCGATCCGCACGAGCACCAGTTCAACGCGGATATCCGCGATGTCACCCTGAGCCATAAAAGCGGCGTGAGCGATGAACACGCCGCCGAGCACATTCGCCAGACGATCCCGGCGCATGACGTGCTGCTGGCCGGCTTCCCGTGTCAGCCCTTCTCGCTGGCCGGTGTCTCCAAAAAGAATGCCCTTGGACGTGCCCACGGCTTTGCCTGCGATACCCAGGGAACGCTGTTTTTTGATGTGGCGCGCATTATTGACGCCCGTCGCCCGGCCATCTTTGTGCTGGAAAACGTCAAAAATCTAAAGAGCCACGACGGTGGAAAAACCTTCCGCATTATTATGCAGACCCTGGATGAGCTGGGTTATGACGTGGCCGACTCGCAGGACATCGGCGCGGACGATCCCAAAATCATTGATGGGAAACATTTCCTGCCCCAGCATCGCGAACGTATCGTGCTGGTGGGTTTCCGCCGCGACCTCAATCTCAAGGGGGATTTCACCCTTCGTGATATTCCGTCTTTGTATCCCGAGCGTCGTCCTACCGTGGCCGACCTGCTGGAACCTGTCGTTGACGCGAAATTTATCCTTACCCCGGTGCTGTGGAAATACCTCTACCGCTATGCCAAGAAACATCAGGCGAAGGGCAACGGCTTCGGTTTTGGGATGGTAAACCCCAACAATCCGCACAGCGTGACCCGTACGTTGTCCGCTCGCTACTATAAGGATGGGGCAGAGATCCTGATCGACAGAGGCTGGGACAAGGCGCTGGGTGAAAAAGATTTCGACGATCCGCACAACCAGCGTCACCGTCCGCGACGCTTAACGCCGCGGGAATGCGCCCGGTTGATGGGATTTGAGACCCCGCAGGGCTACCGCTTCCGCATTCCGGTTTCGGATACCCAGGCGTACCGCCAGTTTGGTAATTCGGTGGTGGTTCCCGCGTTCGCGGCCGTGGCAAAACTGCTGGCCTCGCGCATCAGACAGGCGGTGGCACTCCGTCAGGGTGAGGCCGTCAATGACGGATGTTCACGATAAGGACACGCGCAGCAAAAATATGCGTGCCATCGGCACGCGTAACACCGCCATCGAAAAGCGCCTGGCCGGGCTGCTGACGCAGGCGGGGTTTGATTTCCGCGTGCAGGATCCCGCGCTTGCGGGTCGCCCGGATTTCGTCATCGACGCCTGGCAGTGCATCATCTTTACCCACGGCTGTTTCTGGCATCACCACGACTGCTACCTGTTTAAAGTCCCCGCGACGCGCACCGATTTCTGGCTGGATAAAATTGGCAAGAACGTCGAGCGCGACAGACGGGATCTCACCGCGCTGATTGCGCAGGGCTGGCGGGTGCTGATCGTCTGGGAGTGTGCGCTGAGGGGCAGATTAAAACTGAACGATACCGATCTGACCGAGCGGCTTGAGGAGTGGATCTGCGGCGGCGGCCAGACCGCGCAGATCGACACGCAGGGTATTCACCTGCTTACGGTTTCTCCACCTCGCAAGGCGTGACAACCGGTTTTGCGGGCAGTAAATATTTGCCCAGGGTGACCAGCACGACGGCAAAAACAATCACCCCTAATGCCAGCCATTCAACGGAAGAGAGCGTTTCTCCCCCCAATCCCGTCCCGAGCAGCACGGCCACGACCGGGTTGACGTAGGCATAGCTGGTGGCGACAGCCGGGGAGACGTTGCGGATCAGGAACATATAGGCGTTAATGGCGATGATGGAACCAAACAGCGCCAGGTAGCCTACCGCCAGAAAGCCCGACAGCGGCGGCAGGGTCGTCAGCTTTTCTCCCGTCAGCGTGGAGGCGAGCAGCAGTACAATCCCGGCGGCGAGCATCTCAATCGCGCCCGCCATCATGCCGGTCGGCAGTTCGATACGCGAACCGTAGACGGAACCAAACGCCCAGCTCATCGAGCCAATCAGGATGATGATTGCGCCCCACGGATTCCCGCTCAGGTTACCGCCGCTATTCAGCAGAATGATGCCGGCAAGGCCAATACCAATCCCCAGCCATTCCAGCTTGCGGGTGCGGATACCGAAAAGGCGGCTAAAGCAGAGGGTAAACAGCGGTACGGTGGCAACGACCACGGCGGCGATCCCGGACGGTACGTTCTGGTGCTCGGCAATCGTTACAAACCCATTTCCCACCGCCAGCAGCAGCAGGCCGATCAGGGCGGCATTCAGCATCGGGCGCAGCGGGGGAAGCTTATGCCCGCGCAGCAGCAGGAAGGCCAGCAGCAGCACGCCAGCCGAGAGAAAGCGGATGCCCGCCATCATCAGTGGCGGCCAGCTTTCCACGCCGATGCGAATGACAAAATAGGTTGAGCCCCAGATGATGTACAGCGAAAAGAGTGCCCCAATGAGCGGTAGCAATTGCCGGAAACGCATAATCCCTCACGACGAAATAAAAAGGTCGCTGATAGTAAACGCGAAAACTATCTCGCTGGCGAGCCCTTTAATTGTGTAGCTGATGTGAATTTTTTGTTGACGTGAGGTGGGTGTTTCCGGGTTTGCGCTTTTGCTCCATACTATTCACCTAATTACCAAAAAATGAAGGATTAAGATTTTGGCAGGAAGTAGCTTATTAACATTGCTGGATGATATTGCGACCTTACTGGATGACATTTCAGTGATGGGGAAACTGGCGGCGAAAAAAACCGCAGGCGTGCTGGGAGATGATTTATCGCTTAACGCCCAACAGGTGAGTGGGGTAAGGGCTAACCGTGAACTGCCGGTGGTGTGGGGCGTGGCAAAAGGCTCCTTCCTGAATAAGGTGATTCTGGTCCCGCTGGCGCTGCTGATCAGCGCGTTTATTCCCTGGGCCATCACGCCGCTGCTGATGATTGGCGGGGCGTTTCTCTGCTTCGAGGGCGTAGAGAAGGTCCTGCACTCCTTTAGCGCGCGCAAGCAGAGCGATACGCCGGAGATGCGCCAGCAGCGTCTCGAAGCGCTGGCCGCTCAGGATCCGAAAACATTCGAGCGCGATAAGGTCAAAGGCGCCATTCGGACCGACTTTATCCTGTCCGCAGAGATTGTCGCCATTACGCTGGGTATCGTGTCTGACGCGCCGCTCATGAATCAGGTTCTGATCCTCTCCGGCATCGCCATTCTGGTCACGGTCGGCGTCTACGGCCTGGTGGGTCTGATCGTCAAGCTGGATGATATCGGCTACTGGCTGGAGGAGAAATCGAGCGCGGTGGCAAGAGGCATCGGCAAAAGCCTGCTGGTGCTGGCCCCGTGGCTGATGAAGAGTTTGTCGGTGGTGGGCACGCTGGCGATGTTCCTCGTGGGCGGCGGGATCGTGGTGCACGGTATCGCGCCGCTGCACCATGCGATCGAACATTTTTCCTCGGCGCAGGGGGCCGTTGTCGCGGCGATTCTGCCCACGCTGCTGAATCTGGTGCTGGGCTTCATCATTGGCGCTATCGTGGTCGCGGCGGTGAAGCTGGTTGAAAAAATTCGCGGCACGTCGCACTAATTGTTACCCGTTATGGGATGCAAAAAGACCATTCCTCGTCTAAATTGAAACAGTTTCACCCTGATACAGGAGGCAGGTATGGTCTTTTTGGTCAGTGATGAAGTTAAGCCTAAGAAGGGCGGCCCACGTATGATTGTCACCGGGTATTCCAGCGGAATGGTGGAATGTCGGTGGCACGATGGCTATGGCATCAAGCGGGAAGCATTTCGTGAAGATGAGCTTCAGCCGGGGGACGGGCAGCACCAGCCGGACAAGGCTTAATCACATAACGCCCGGCTTTGCCGGGCGTTTTTATCTCCAGTACCGGGTGTAAGGCAGCGATCAGGGAGTGTGTGTGCAGCGCGATACCTTTGTTGTAAGACAATCTTTTTTGCAATGGCTGCATAAGCGTAGCAATCCGGGGTTGATTGTTAATCTCTGTTTTCTGGTTGTTCTGGTATTCTCGACGCTACTGACCTGGCGTGAAGTGGTGGTACTGGAAGAAGCGTACATCTCCAGCCAGCGTAATCATCTGGATACGGTCGCCAGTTCGCTGGACAGGCAGCTGCAGAACAGCGTCGACAGGATGCTGTTGTTCCGTCAGGGCATGCATGATGCGATCCAGACGCCGCTGGCATTTGATGTACTTCAGAATGCGGTGTCACGCTTTAGCTCAGTCCGCATGCTCCCCACCTGGCAGCTTGCCGTTGATAAAAAACGCACCCTTCCCATTAACGGTGTCTCGGATGCCTTCGTCGAGAAAACCACGTTTCTGAATCGTGACGCCGAACGCCTCAGCCACGAGATTTCTGCCACGCTCGAAGTGGGGTATCTGCTCAGGCTGGCGTCGTCGAGAGCACAAACGGAAGCGCGCGTGATCTACGTGTCCCGCGCCGGGTTTTTCATTTCCACCGATACGCCGGACCAGGCGGGCGACATTACCTCCCGCTATTACCATCTTGTCACGCAGTCCTGGTTTACCCAGCAGTCAGAGCGGAACAATCGCGCTCGCGCGGTGCGCTGGTTCATCTCCACCCCCTCATCCTGGACCAATGATGAACGAATGATCACCGCCAGCGTCCCCATCTATTTCGATCATTACTGGTATGGCGTCGTGGCGATGGATTTTACGTTGGGCACCATGCAGCGTCTGCTGGCCGATGCGACGGAAGACCGAACGGAAGGGGAGTATCAGCTGTACGATACCCGGCTCAACATGATTGCCACCTCTGCCCATACGGAAAACGCGGTTAACCATTTTGACGAACGCGAAACGGCGCAGATTGCGCAGGCGATTGAGCACGCCACCGGCGGCGGGATCCGCCTCGGAAGCCGTTTTGTGAGCTGGGAACGACTCGATCACTTCGACGGCGTTGTCCTGCGGATCCACACCCTGCACGAAGGGGTACAGGACGACTTCGGCAGCATCAGTATCGTGCTGGCGCTAATGTGGGCGCTCTTTACCGCCATGCTGTTGATCTCGTGGCTGGTGATCCGCCGCATGGTGAGTAACATGTACACGCTTCAGCACTCGCTCCAGTGGCAGGCCTGGCATGATCCGCTTACCCGGCTGAATAATCGCGGCGCGCTGTTCGACCGCGCAAAATTGCTGGCGGAAACCTGTCGCCAGCAGTCGCTGCCGTTCTCGGTGATTCAGATCGATCTCGACCATTTTAAAAATATCAACGACCGCTTCGGCCATCAGGCCGGAGATAAAGTGCTCTCCCACACGGCAGGGCTGATTGCCAGCGCGTTACGCAAGAATGATGTGGCAGGGCGTGTAGGCGGGGAAGAGTTTTGCGTCGTCCTGCCGGGGATTGGTCTGGAGGAGGCGAGAAGCGTCGCGGACCGTATACGTTGCCGGATCAACAGTAAGGAGATCCTGGTGAAGAAGAGCACGACCCTGCGCGTCAGCGCGTCGCTGGGGGTCAGCAGCACGGATGAAGCGGGTAACTACGAGTTTGAACAGCTGCAGTCCGTGGCGGACGTCCGGCTGTATCAGGCCAAACAGAGCGGGCGTAACCGGGTCGTCTGGCGGGATTAAGAGAGGAAGTGATCCAGCCCCTCCTGCCAGCCCGCCGGGCCGGGCTGCCGGGTGTGATAAACCCGGGCAGGGTTATCGTCCCGTAGCGTGATGCCCTGGCGGTTAATGCCCTTAATCACCACCGCGAAGTCAACGCTGTCGAGCAGGGGCGCATCATTGGGACCGTCGCCGAGCCCCAGCGTGGTGGGTTCAATCTCTTCCAGCTCGCGGTATTGCTCAATCAGCCAGTTCACCGCAACGTCTTTGCCGCAGCGAGCGTCCAGAACATGCCAGAAGCGCGCGCCCTGCAGGCATTTCAGGCCGACATTCGCCAGCTCCTCTTCAAACTGGACCATTTTCTCGTCGGTATCGCGCCAGATGAGCGTGACGGACGCTTCATGCTTGCGGGCAAGCGCCGAACGGTAGCGCGTCAGGCCCGTCCACTCGCTGATAACGTGCTCATCCACATCGTCGAAAGTGGTGAATTTATAGCCCGTCTGCAGGCGAATTTGTTCGATTCGCGGGCGAATATCCCGGTGCGTCATCCCCCTGATCTGGCGCTGAACCTTATCCCAGCGCACGTCAGGCTGAATCACCGCGCCGTTCTCGGCAATAAAAGGCAGGCCTTCCAGCCCCAGATCCAGCTGGAGATCGAGCATCTCTGCCGCGGTCTTGCTGCTGCAAAGAATGACCGGAACCTGATTATCCAGCAGCCTGTCCAGCCAGGTCATGGCGGGTTGCCACTCATAGGTGTGAATATCCAGCAGTGAACCATCCAGGTCAGAGAAAATCAGCAATGTATCCCGCAGTGAAGGCATAGCGACTCCTGGTAACAGATGCGTCTCGATCTAAGAAAATTCCTAAAAAATAATTAAGGCGAAAACCGGAGAAAAGAGGAATGCTCCTGGCAAACCCGCATTCGGCGTGTGTTATTGCTCATAACGAAAAGCATTATGTTAAAAATATTATATTCATCGTAAGAATATATGCTTGTCAGCCAAATTCGTTGGGGATAGTGTGGCATGTACATCAGATTTCCTGGTGTAACGAATTTTCAAGTGCTTCTTGCATAAGCAAGTTTTGATCCCGGTCATCCCCATGGCCGGGATTTTTTTCGCCCTACCGATTGGCTTCAGACACGCTAAAGTCGTGAATATCAAGCTCGAAGGCCTCCGCCAGCTCGCGATAGGTGTGATAATCCCTTCCGTTGACAATGACGCGGTCCGAATTGTCGTCCGACCGGCGGACTTCTGACTCACTGATCTCATTGATGGCGGCCAGCAGGGCATCGACATCCACCTCGACTTCGCGCTTGATGGTGTCGCTGTACTCTTTATCGGTCTTCATTACGGGGTTCCTCTTTCAGCCGTGTCCAACGGTAAGTATAGACTGTGTATAAAAACGCCAATCACGCCGGGCGGCGATGTGCGTTTTTGCGTTTTGTTCTACACTGGCTCAAAACCAGAGGAGGAATGTATGAAGGTCAACGATCGGGTAACCGTTAAAACGGACGGTGGGCCGCGCCGCCCGGGTGTGGTGCTGGCAATTGAAGAGTTTAGCGAAGGCACAATGTACCTGGTATCGCTTGAAGACTACCCGCTCGGCATCTGGTTTTTTAACGAACTGGGGCATCCGGACGGTATTTTTGTCGAGAAGGCGGAGTAGCACGGCGTCGGGTAGCACAGCGCGTGCCCGACACCCTCTCCAGAAGCAAAAATCTCTGGCCAGGCCAGAGATCAAAGGTAGGGTGCACAGGTCTTAAGCGACTAACGCATGTTGACGAAAATCCCGTTCGTCACATTATCGGTCAGGCGTACCACGTGGTAGATCACTTGCTTATTATGCGTTTTAATTTTCCTTTTAATATTTCCTTTGTGTGACGAAACGGTTTTCGCTTTAATATTCATCTGGTCAGAGATCTGAATAGTTCCTTGTCCCGCCATCCACATTCGCAGCATACTTGATTCAGTCCTGCTTAATGATAGGGTGGGTAAGTTAACCGCTCCTACATTTTTAACTTCTTTATTCAAATAATCACCCAGAATGTCATCCAGCGACTCGGGTTTAATCGATTTAGAACTGATCAATAAATTTTTACGGACCAACAAATACTCATCGAAATGGATATTCGCGATCGCCATAAAAACAATAAACAGGGTTTTTGGATGCTGATTAATGATTTGCTTAATGTGCTGACTGTTGGCTGGATCGTGAATGAAACAGTCCTCATTAATAAACACCACGCCTGGTTTTAGTTCGTCACAAGCGGCTGCGAGTTCGTCAACGGTGTGTGCATCGTTGATGTCTCTCTTTCTTACCCCTCTGCTTGCCAGGTACCCGGTTAACCCTAGCCGGGTGTAGCTGCATAAATCCATAATGATCGTTGACATGGCATACCCTCACTCAATGCGTAACGATAATTCACCATCTGCCTGAGAGCTCAAAACAGCCATACGGGATGGAAAAAAATAATAAACCTGTGAGCATGACAAAGACTTTCAGGCGGACTCACTATCCCGTAAAGTTACGTATAATTTGCCAGGAATCTTCTTAAAGTAAAGTAAATATTAAGTATTGTGAGATGGTTAGAAACAATTAAACCGCGTCAGATATATCCTGGAAGATGTTTTACGCGTTTTATTTTAGGAATATCCTCAGAAAGACAATAGCAACAGTGAGGGCTATTATTTACGTGGCAGCTCGCTGACAATATCCGCTAACAGGTTGAATATCTCGCCGAATAAATGTTCACAGAAGGGAGCGATAAGTGGCATCAGTAATGACATTAATAAAATCCCAACCGTTAGCGTCAGCGGAAAACCAATGACAAACACCGAAAGCTGCGGCGCCATTCGGTTGAGTAAACCTAACGCCAGGTTGACGGTCAGCAGCAGGGTGATGATCGGCAGCGCCAGCATCAGCCCGTTGAGGAAAATCAGCCCCGCAGCGCGGGTAAGCGCGAGGAAAGCGTTGCTGTTCACCGGATTTTCGCCAATCGGCAGCGTATGGAACGTATCCACCAGCATGGAGATAAGCCAGAGATGGCCGTTGAACGACAGGAACAGCAGCATGGCGAGCAGATCGATAATACGCGCCAGCACGGGCATGTTGAGATGACTGCCAGGGTCAACAAACGTGGCGAACGATAGCCCCATCTGCAGACCGATCAGTTCCCCTGCGGTACGCACCGCGGCAAAGGCGAGCTGCATGGTAAAGCCGACGGCGACGCCAATCATCACCTGCTGCAGGGCCACCCACACCGCGTTCGCCGAGAAGATCGGAATATCCACGGGGGGAAGAGAGGGCGCGACGATAATGGAGATGATAATGCCCAGCCCCACCTTGACGCGCTTGGGTATCGATTTCTCACTGAGAATCGGGGCGGTGGATATCAGCGCCATGATGCGCAGCATCGGCCAAAAATAGACGCCGAGCCACTGAACCCACTGGTCGCTGGTGAAGTGCAGCATCGTCAGGTCAGCCGATGATGTACGGCAGATTGGTAAACAGGTTGCGCATATAGTCCAGCAACAGGTTCAGCATCCACGGCCCGGCCACGATAATCGCCACGAACACGGCGATGATTTTCGGGATGAACGACAGCGTCATTTCGTTAATCTGCGTGGCGGCCTGCAGGATACTGATAATCAGACCGGTAACCAGCGCGACAAGCAGCAGCGGCGCGGCAACGGCAATCGCGATTTTCATCGCTTCCGTGCCCATCATCATGACCGATTCGGGTGTCATTGCCGTTCCTTAACTGTAGAAACTCTGCGCCAGCGAACTGACCAGCAGCTGCCAGCCGTCGACCAGTACAAAGAGCATGATCTTAAAGGGCAGGGCAATGGTCGCGGGCGGCACCATCATCATCCCGAGCGCCATCAGGACGCTGGCGATCACCAGGTCGATAATCAGGAACGGAATAAAGATGGTAAAGCCAATCTGGAACGCGGTTTTCAGCTCGCTGGTGACATAGGCAGGCAGAAGAATACGCATTGGCACCGCTTCCGGTCCCTGCATCTCGCCGGTGTTGGACAGGCGGGCAAAGAGGGCCAGGTCGGCTTCGCGCGTCTGGCGCAGCATAAATTCCCGCAGCGGCTGCGCGCCTTTATCCAGCGCCTCCTGCATGGAGATTTTGTCTTCGCTGAACGGCTGATAGGCGTCGGTATAAATCTTGTCGATAACCGGCGACATAATGAAAAAGGTCAAAAACAGCGCCAGCCCCAGCAGAACCTGGTTTGGCGGCGCGGAAGGGGTTCCCAGCGCGTTTCGCAGCAGACCAAAGACGATGATGATGCGGGTGAAGCTGGTCATCATCAGCAGGATGGCCGGAATAAACGTCAGCGAGGTGATGAACACCAGCGTCTGCACCGGAAGCGACCAGCTTTGTCCGCCGCCCGCGAGAGGGGTGGAGACCAGACCGGGCAGCTGTGCATAGACCGCGGGAGCAAACAGGCCAACGCCCGCAAGCGTCAGGGATAACAAACGGCGCATCAGGATCTCCCGGAACGCTTAAGCAAACTCTTCATGACGGACTGAAAATCCGCAGGGGCGTCTGCGCGCTCGTCCACCACAACAGGGGCGGGCGGCAGCTTATGTAATACGCTGATGTTTGAGGCCGTGACGCCCAGGACCAGGCGCGCATCGTCTACCTCGACGATGATCACGCGCTCGCGTGGACCCAGCGTGGTGCTGGCGCTGACCTTCAGGCCGCGGGCACCGGCGGTTTTACCCGCCAGGCCAAAGCGTTTCGCCAGCCAGGCGGCGATAAGAATAAAGGCAATAATACCGAACAATGCCCCGCTCACCTGGAGCAGAGGCGAGCCGGGAACGGCAGAAGGCTGTGATATTGTTGCCTGGGTTTTCATGCTTAACGGCTCAGACGACGCATACGTTCAGACGGGGTAATGATGTCGGTGATGCGTACGCCGTATTTATCGGCAACCACCACCACTTCACCCTGGGCAATCAGATAACCGTTGATCAGAATATCCAGCGGCTCGCCGGCCAGACCGTCAAGGGCCACCACGGAACCCTGCGTCAGGCGCAGCAGCTCTTTAATGGTCATGCGGGTGCGTCCCAGCTCAACGGTCAGCTTAACCGGGATATCCATAATCAGGTCGATGTCCTGCAGCGTGCCGCTGACGTCACCGCCGCCGAGCTGCTGGAATACGGCATCCGCTGCACTTTTGGCCGGGGGTGCTTTTTGCTCGTTTAACGCGTCAGCCCACAGATCGTCCAGTGCTCCGCTGTTCTCATCGGACGGATTGTTCATGTCACTCATTTGGGCTGTTCCTCATTCAGCGAATTCAAAATCGGGTTGATCAAGTGCTCAACGCGTAACGCATACTGACCGTTAATCGTGCCGTACTGGCTTGTCAGCACGGGGACACCATCCACATGGGCAATAATGCGGTCGGGTTTTTCTATCGGCAAAACATCACCGGGTTGTAATTTCAGGATCTGAGATAACCGCAGCGGGATATCGGCGAAGCTCGCCACCAGCTCAAGCTGCGAATGCTGGACCTGGCGGACCAGGTTTTCACGCCAGTTCTGGTCTTCGTTGCGGGAGTTCTCCAGCGGCGGGTTCACCAGCAGCTCGCGCAGCGGTTCGATCATGCTGAACGGCAGGCAGATGTTGAACTCGCCGGTCAGGTTACCGATCTCCACGTGGAACGGCGTGTTAACGACGATATCGTTCGGGGAGGTGGTGATATTGGTAAATTTCACCTGCATCTCAGAACGGACGTACTCCACTTCCAGCGGGTTAATCGCTTTCCACGCGTCGCTGTAAGATTCCAGCGCCAGCTTCAGCATGCGGTTAATGACGCGCTGTTCGGTATGGGTGAATTCACGACCTTCTACTTTGGTCGGGAAACGCCCGTCGCCGCCGAACAGGTTATCCACCGCGATGAACACCAGGCTTGGCGAAAACACCACCAGACCGGTGCCGCGCAGCGGCTTCAGATGAATCAGGTTAAGGTTGGTTGGCACCGGCAGGTTGCGGGCAAACTCATGATAAGGCTGAATGCGGATCGCACCCACCGTAATATCCGGGCTACGACGCAGCAGGTTAAACAGCCCCATACGGAACTGACGTGCAAAACGTTCGTTAATGATCTCCAGCGCCTGCAGACGTTCACGTACCACGCGACGCTGGGTATTCGGGTCATAGGGACGAATATCGCTATCGCCGCCAATACCCGGTTTAGGATCATCATTGTTATCGCTGTCGCCGTTGAGCAGCGCATCGATTTCTGCCTGAGAAAGAATACTGTCGCCCATGTCGTTACCGCAGAATGAATGCTGTATACAGAACGTCAGTGACTTCCTGCTTAGGTTGGCCGTTTACCAGCGGGGTCGCCAGCGTTTGTTTAATGGCGTCGACCAGCTTTTGCTTACCCACATCGGTAGCCAGCGCCGAAGCGTCCTGACGAGAGAACAGCAGCAGAAGGCGGCTACGCACTTCAGGAAGGTAATCGTTCAGACGTGAACGGGTGGCTTCATCTTTCAGGCGCAGCGTAATGCCAACATAAAGCACGCGATCCGCATCACCCAGGTTGACGGTGAAGGTATCCAGCGGGAAGAACACTGGAGCCGGCGGAGGCGGTGCTTCAGCTTTGGCTGCAGCGGTGGTCGGTTCCTGCTGCATACGCCAGTAACTATAGCCCGCGGTAGCGCAGGCGGCGAGCGTGATCAACACCAGCAGCGGGATCCAGATGGAACGCTTACTTTTTTTGGTGATAGCGGAGTCAGTCATCTGATACGAGCTTCCTGTTTCGGTACAGCTTAATAAGGTGATTATCCCGTGTCCTGCTGTCGTCAAAGCGTGGAAAAGACGGGGATAATCACGCTACCTCTGGCGTTTAGGCGAAGATGTCTACGGCACTATTACCGCGCGCTGCGGACTGCAGGGCGGCAGGAACAGGCAGTAACTCATCGCTCTCTTCATTAAAACCGCCGGTGTTGCCGGAACGCGAAGCCTGGTGCTGCTGCTGGGACGAGGACTGCTGCTGCCCGGCGAAGCTCTCGCTGCTGACGCTGCTCTGCGCAAGCTGAATGCCGTTTTCCGCCAGTGAGGTCCGCAGTACCGGCAGCGCGGCTTCCAGTGCCGCACGAACATGGCTGTGCGCAGAGACCATCTGCAGCTGGGCCTGGTTATCATCCAGCTTAAGCGAAATTTGCACCTGACCCAGATCTTCCGGGTGCAGGCGCAGCTCTGCCGTCTGCTGGCCCTGCTTAGTGAACAGGGTGATGTGCTGGCTCAGGGACTGCTGCCATTCGTGGGTCCCCAGAGGCTGGCTTAATACCGGCGCGCTGGCGACGGTGGCGGCCGTCTGACTGGTCGCATGGCTGGACATAATCGGTGCCAGAGTAGCTGTTGGTGATGATGATGAGGACGAACTGGCGAGCTCCTGCTTCTCTGCCGCTGCGGCCACGGCCGGTGTAGCAGGCGCGTTGCTCTGCAGGGCCGGCTCGTGATTTTTCACCTGGTTCTGATAAGGCGTAGCACTCTGCGCTTTATCGTGGCTTCCCGCAGACGCGTTCAGGGACGGTTGGCCCGCGCCGTTTGAAAGCGTCGCGGAATTCAGCGTTGAGGTGGCGGAAACGCCCTCGCTGCCTGCCGCGCGAGAGGCGGTAGTTTGCTGCTGGTGCGGCAGCATCGCCATCAGGGCGCTTAATCCGGCCAGCTCTTCTTCGCTCAGCTCGCTCTTACCGTCATCTTTGCTGTTTGCCACATTGAGCGTCTTCAGCGCGTCGCCTTTAGACAGCGGCACCAGCCCGGAAACCAGCGTATCAAGCGACGTGACGGGCGACGTTTCATCGCCGTTCAGCGCGGTCTGGCGCGAGAGCAGGTCGGCAATTTTGGCCTGCAGGGTGGTATCCCCTTTGGCGTCCTCAGCCACTTTTGACAGTTTACTGCCGGCGGCTTTCAGATCAGCCAGGGTTAGCGGCGCATCTTTGCCCTTGCCCGTTGCGTCCGACAGGGCGCCCGCCAGCAGAGAGAGAAAGTCCTGTGCACCGTCGGTGCCTTTCCCCGTTTGCGTGCCGCCTGACAGGTCGCTGTCGCTCATCAGCAGTTGTTGCAGTGTGATCATTCCGGTTTCCTCATTGATGCGCGCTGGGCAAACTCATCCATTTTCTTCTGATCCAGACGGTTTTCCGCCAGGGTCGTTGCCGCGATCTGTCTGTCCTGTAAAGTCTGCCAGGCCTGCAGTCGCTGCTTCTTCTCGCGCCAGAAATTCAGCGCGGTATCGACTTTCTGGGTCCACTGGTTAAGCTGCTGGCGATGCTGATCTATCGCCTTCTCCAGCGTCTGGATAAACTGCTGATAGTTAATCCAGCGCTGGCTGCCAATGCCCTGTGTCATGTCGGTATTGAGGTTGGTGCGATATTCATGCTGATAGTCGATCAACATCTTCAACTGTTCTTCAGCCTGCTGGCACCCGCGTCGCATTGCGCCTAGCTGCAATGCGGCATCATCAACTTCTTTTTCAGCCAGATCTTTCAGCGTTGATAACGCGCTGTTTTGCGCCATGACCTTCGCCCTCCACCTGTGTTACACCTGCGGGAAAATCAGCTCCAGTGCCTGAATTGAATCTTCCCAGTCGGCGCGTTCAAAAATGCCTTGTTGCAAAAATGCCTCCAGCTGCGGCCACAGGCTAATCGCCTTGTCGAGCATCGGGTCGCTGCCTTTGGCATACGCCCCAACGCTGACCAGATCGCGGTTGCGCTGGAAGCTGGAAAGCAGTTGTTTGAAGTTACGCACGCGGGCGTAGTGCTTCTCGGTTATCAGCGCCGTCATTGCGCGGCTGATAGAGGCTTCAATATCGATGGCCGGGTAGTGCCCGGCTTCGGCCAGACGGCGCGACAGCACAATATGACCGTCAAGGATCGCGCGCGCGGAGTCGGCAATCGGGTCCTGTTGGTCATCGCCTTCCGTCAGTACCGTATAGAACGCGGTAATGGAACCGCCGCCGCTGATGCCGTTCCCCGCGCGTTCCACCAGCGCAGGGAGTTTGGCGAATACCGAAGGCGGGTAGCCTTTGGTCGCCGGTGGCTCACCGATGGCCAACGCGATTTCACGCTGCGCCATCGCGTAACGGGTCAGGGAATCCATGATCAGCAGCACATGCTTGCCGCGGTCACGAAAATCTTCGGCGATACGGGTGGCATATGCGGCACCCTGCATGCGCAGCAGCGGCGACACGTCTGCCGGTGCGGCGATCACCACCGAGCGGGCGCGGCCTTCCGCACCCAGAATGTTTTCAATAAAGTCTTTTACTTCACGACCACGTTCGCCGATCAGCCCCACGACGATCACGTCGGCCTGGGTATAGCGCGCCATCATGCCGAGCAGGACGGATTTGCCTACGCCTGAGCCGGCGAACAGGCCCATACGCTGTCCACGTCCCACGGTCAGCAGGGCGTTAATCGGGCGCACGCCGGTGTCCAGCACATGCTCAATAGGGGTACGCTGCAGGGGGTTAAACGGTTGGGTGATCAGCGCGCCGGTTTCGGTGGTGTCCGGGGAGGGCAGTCCGTCGAGCGGTTTCCCGCTGCCGTCCAGCACGCGGCCCAGCAGGGCAGGGCCAAGCGGCAGCTGTTTCCCGCTTTGCAGCCCGTCGCCAGAAATGTTTTTGGCATACACGCGCGCGCCGGGCAGAATGCCTTCCACCTCTTCAAGCGGCATCAGGAACAGGCGCTGGCCGTTAAATCCGACCACTTCGCTTTCAACTTCACGCGTTTCCAGACCATCCTGACGCTCAATGACGCAGGTCGCGCCCAGCGGAAGCTGCAGGCCGGTGGCTTCGAGAACCAGGCCGGTGGCGCGCGTCAGTCGCCCATAACGACGAACGGATGGCAGTTGCGCCATCTTCGTCTCAAAGTTGTCGAGCGTGGTGAGCCAGCGGGTGAGGCGCGCGGTCATCAGACGACTCCCGGTGCCGCCAGGCGGCACAGTTCCTGCCAGCGGGTGGCGACGCTGGCATCCAGATCGCCTTCATCAGCAGAGACTTTGCAGCCGCCGTGATGTAGCGACGGGTCGCCGCGCAGGCGCCAGCCGTGCAGGTTAAGCGTCGCGCCCAGGCTCTCTTCAACGCGCTGCAGGTCGTCCGGATGGACGCGCAGCTGAGGTTTCCCGCTGAACAGCGGCTCCTGCTGAAGCAGACCCTGAATTTGTTTGATAAGCGCGGTGTTATCCACCACGGGCGTTTGGCCGATGACCTGACGCGCGGCTTCCAGCGCCATCTGCATCAGTCGCGAGGCAATCACGCTGTCCAGCGCGTCCAGGGTGTGTTGGAACTCGCTGACCAGCTGCTGCATGCGGGCATGGATCGGCGCCTGCTGCTGGCGCGCCTGATCGATACCGTGCTCTAACCCTTTCGCCAGACCTTCCTGATACCCATGCTCGTGGCCTTTCTGTCGGCCTTCGTTCAGACCGGCGTTATAGCCCTGCTCGTGCGCCTGCATTTGCAGCTGCGCCAGCATCTGGGCCTGCTGCTCCTCTTCGGTCAGCTCGGGCTGCTCGACGTCAGGGTCAAGCTCTTCGGTTGCGATGACGGCCGGCGTGAACTCGGAGAGGGGAGGCGCCAGATCGTCCGGCGTCCAGCGCTTCCAGGGCAGCTCATTAGACATAGGTGTCGTCTCCGCTGCCAATCACCATCTCGCCGGTTTCCGCCAGACGACGAACAATAAGCAGAATGGCTTTCTGTTCGTTTTCCACCTGAGACAGACGAACCGGGCCGCGGTTGGCAAGGTCGTCGCGCAGGATATCGGCCGCACGCTGAGACATGTTGCGCAGGAACTTCTCGCGCAGCGGCTGCTCGGCACCTTTGAGGGCGATAAGCAGCGACTCGGAATCCACTTCCTGAAGCAGGCGCTGGATGCTGCGGTCGTCCACTTCGACGAGGTTTTCGAACAGGAACATCTCGTCGATGATTTTCTGTGCCAGCTCGCCGTCGAATTCGCGAACCGCCGTAATGACGGCCTCTTCCTGCTGCGTTTTCATCAGGTTGATGATTTCCGCCGCCGTTCTCACGCCGCCCATTTTGCTGCGCTTGAGGTTCTGACCGTCGAGCAGGTTGTTCAGCACTTCGGTCAGCTCCGCCAGCGCGGCCGGCTGGACGCCGCCGAAGGTCGCGATACGCAGCATCACATCGTGACGCAGACGCTCTTCGAACAGGGCCAGAATATCGGCCGCCTGACCACGTTTGAGGTGGACAAGGATGGTGGCGATAATCTGCGGGTGCTCGTCGCGGATAAGGTCGGCGGCGCTCTGCGGCTCCATAAAGTTGAGCGTTTCGATACCGCTGGCGGTATCGCGCGTTTCCAGAATGTCTTCCAGCAGGCTGGAGGCACGCTCTTCGCCCAGCGCCTTGACCAGCACGGAGCGCAGGTAATCGTTGGCGTTGATGTTGAGCGCGGCAAACTGTTCGGCTTCCTGTTCAAACTCTGCCAGCACTTCGGTCAGCTGCTTGTTGGAGATCTGACGCACGTTGGCCATGGCCGCACTGAGAATTTGCACTTCTCGCTGGGAGAGGTGTTTAAACACCTCTGCCGCACGATCTTCGCCAATGGTCATCAGCAGGATGACGCTTTTATCGGTGCCCGTAAGCGTATTACTCATGTTCGTTACCCATCCACTGGCGGATGACCAGCGCCACGACGCGCGGATCGTTATCTGACATTTCGCGAATGCGCTGGCTCATGACCTCAGCGCCCATGCGCTGGTTAGCACGACGCTGCTGTATCTGTTCATCTTTGCTGAGGCGCACTTCAACCGCTTCTTCCGTTTCCTGACGCGTGTTCATCTGTTCGCGAGCCGCTTTCTCGGCTTCAGCACGGCGCTGGAGCTGCGGACGAACGCCCTTACGCCACAGCAGCCACGCGACAATCAGCACCAGCAGCCAGCGTCCTGCGGACATCAGCTGGTCGATAAACGCCTGCTGTTGCCAGAACGGCAGTTCACCGCCGGTCTCATCAACCGAGTTGAACGGTGAGTTCACCACGTTGAGGGTATCGCCGCGCTTCTCGGAGTAACCCATCGCTTCACGGGTCAGGTTTTCAATCTGCTTCATCTGCTCGGCAGTCAACGGCAGCGGTTTGCCGTCCGCCAGCGTTTTGTAGTTCACCACTACCGCAACGGAAAGACGCTGAATATCGCCCACGTTCAGTTTAGTGTGGCGAATCGTCCGATCCACTTCGTAGTTCGTGGTTTCGTTACGGCTGCTGGTGCGCGGACCGGTGTTACTGGTCGTTGAGGTGGTCTGCTGATTATTTTGCTGACCGTTCTGCTGATTGGCCGGCGGCGTAGAAATCGGTGCCGCGTTAGCCGGGGCAGGCTGGTTAGACAGCGCGCCCGGCACGCCGCCCGGGTAGGCACCGCCGACCTGCTCGTTCGAATTGATCTGGCGTGAACGCATCACCGCCTGAGCCGCATCGCCGTTCGGGCTGTACTGCTCTTCAGTTTGTTCTTTGTTCGCGAAGTCGATCTGTGCGGTTACCTGCGCGTGCACGTTGCTGTTACCCACCACCGGGCCGAGGATCGCTTCAATACGGCGCTGGAGACGGTTTTCGACATCGGCGGCATACTTCAGCTGCGCATCATTCAGATCGCGACCGGCGGTATTGGACTGCGTCAGCAGGTGACCGCTTTGGTCAACCAGCGTCACGTTACCCGGCGGCAGACCGGCGACGGCGCTGGAAACGAGGTGCGTCACCGCGCTGATTTGCCCTTCGTCCAGCGCGCGGCCGGGTTCAAGGTTCACGGTAACGGAAGCTGAAGGTGATTTCTGTTCGCGGACAAATAAAGAAGGTTTAGGCATCGCCAGGTGCACGCGGGCACTCTTCACCGGGCCTAATGTTTCAATGGTGCGGGCCAGTTCACCTTCCAGCGCACGCTGGTAGTTCACCTGCTCGCTGAACTGGCTGATACCGAATTTTTCCTGATCCAGCAGCTCAAAGCCAACCGCACCGCCCTTCGGCAGCCCCTGCTGAGCCAGACGCAGACGCAGTTCGTGCACCTTATCAGCCGGGACCTCAAGCGCACCGCCATTATCGGCAAAGCGATAAGGGATGTTCATCTGGGTCAGCTGGGTGACGATGGCACCGCCATCCTGATCGGAAAGATTGCTGTAGAGCGTCCGGTAATCAGGGCTTTTCGCCCACAGGACCATCGCTACAAGGATCGCAATTGCGGCAGCGCCTGCCACGATCAACGGGATTTTAGGATTCGCGCGAAGGCGGTTCATCCACTCGAGTGATTTATTCTGCGGCGCTGTCGATGCTGTTGCACTCATTGCGCACCTCTTAAATCCTGGTGGTTTACGTTATTCGTGTAGAGAAACAAAACTGACTCCCGGGTCGGCAAACACGACAAAAGTTCCATATTGATGGCCCTGCCATTATTTGATGATTCGTGATTTTCTATGCGTCAAATAACCTGGTTTTTTCATGCTATTTACCGCCATTATCTTATTGACAAGCTGTTAGTCTTGACCGCGTAAAAAACCATCCAGGGGAGAGTCATGGCTATACAGGGCATTGAAGGGGTAATCAGTCAGTTGCAGGCAACGGCGATGACGGCCCGTAATCAGAATGTGGCAGATCAGCAGCCGAGCATCAGCTTCGCGGGGCAACTGCATGCCGCTCTTGACCGTATCAGTGATACCCAGACCGCAGCACGCACTCAGGCAGAAAAGTTCACCCTCGGTGAGCCGGGCGTGGCGCTGAATGATGTGATGACCGATTTGCAAAAAGCCTCGGTTTCCCTGCAGATGGGGATCCAGGTGCGTAACAAGCTGGTGTCTGCGTATCAGGAAGTCATGGGGATGCAGGTTTAAGACCTCTCGATCTTCGCTGGCAGCCGCAGCGCTTTAATGCCACAATATTTTTTTCTTCGAATGCAGGAAAGATGATGAAAAAAATAGCAATTGCTGGCGCGCTGCTGGCACTGACCGGGTGCGTTCAGGTCGATAACTATAACGACGTGATCAAGCATCCTGTCCCGGCGCATCTGGCGGGATACTGGCAGTCGAAAGGGCCGCAAAGCAACATGGTCAGCCCGAAGGCGATTGCCACGCTGGTGGTGACGGAAGAGGGCGATACGCTGGACTGCCGTCAGTGGCAGCGCGTGATTGCCGTGCCGGGTAAAATCATGCTGCGTTCAGACAGTTATTACAACGTGACGCGTAAGCTGGATATCTATCCGCTGGAGCGCGATGGCTCTACGCTGGAGTATGACGGGCTGGAGCTGCAGAAGGTCGACCGTCCAACGGTTGAGTGTGCCGATTACCTGAGTAAAAATCCGCTAGAGAGTAAACTACCCTAAGGGTAAACGCAAAACGGCAACCTCGTTGCCGTTTTTGGTGTTTGCGCCCTCTCCCTGTGGGAGAGGGACGGGGTGAGGGCATCAGGCCGCACGTTTCCCGTTCTACAGCGCATCCTCTATCACCCAAACGCTGACGCTTCCCCCATTACAGGTAAACGTCCCTTCGCCATCCGCCGCCGTGGTGATGGTTTCTTCGCGATTGCCGAGAAAATCCCGCCACGTTTTGTTGCCGTAGTTTTCCCCAAGACAAATCACCTTCTCGCCGTCGTCCCCGTTCGACATCACCACCACGCAGCCGGGATCGTCTTCCGTACCGCTGCGGCTGAAGGCGATGCAGTTTGGATGGTCGAAAAACAGCGTTTGCACGCCGTGGGCAAAACGCTGGCGCGCGAGGATCAGCTCGTGAAGCTGCTCAATGACCGGCATATCAATATGGTACGTTTCACCGTCGCCTCCCGCGTCGTCATAGCTGGCGCCGAAGAGATCCGGATAAAAGACGCTCGGCACGCCATTTTCCCGCAGCAGGATCAGCGCGTAGGCTAGCGGTTTAAACCAGGCTTCGACCGGTGCTTCAAGCGCCTGCAAAGGCTGGGTGTCGTGGTTCGCGACGAGGGTGACCGCATGAAACGGATCGGCTTCTACCAGGGTGCCGGTGAAGATTTGGCTCATGTCGTAATCCCGGCCCTGACGTGACGCCTCGTGGAATTTCATCTGCAGAGGGGCATCAAACAGCATGGTTTTGCCTTCGACCTGGTCAATATAGGCCTGAAGTTTATCCACCTCATGGGACCAGTATTCCGCCACGATAAACAGCGGCTGGTCGGCGACTTCCTGGACGTGCTCAATCCACTCCTTGTAAAACCAGGCGGGAATATGCTTGACGGCGTCCAGACGAAAACCGTCGCAGCGCGTCTGTTCCATGACCCAGCGGGCCCAGTATTTGATCTCCTCGGTCACGGCGTGATTGCGAAAGTCGATATTTTCGCCCATCAGGTAGTCGAAGTTGCCCATCTCATCATCAACCTGATCGTTCCAGCCTTCGCCGGTGTAGTCGTTGACGATTTTAAAGATGCCATCTTCATCGGGGTTTTCAATATGGTCGACGCCGCTGAAGCATTTGTAGTCCCAGATAAACTGTGAGTACTGCCCGGCCCGGGCTGGGAAGGTGTAGCGAGTCCAGGCTTCGCATTCAATGACCTCGTCATCGATTTGCGTGCGGTCCTGTTCGTTCACGCGCTGAACGCGCACGGGCTCTTTTTCATCGGCGCCCATTTTGTGGTTGACCACCACGTCCAGCAGCACGGCAATGTCGTTGCTTTTAAGGGCATCAATAGCCTCCAGCAGCTGCGCCTTGTCGCCGTATTTCGTGGCGATACTGCCTTTCTGGTCAAACTCGCCAAGATCGAACAGGTCATAGGTGTCATAGCCGACAGAATACCCGCCGGATGCCCCTTTACAGGCGGGCGGCAGCCAGATCATGTTGATGCCGATTTCGTTAAGATTGGGAGCTAACGCCGTGACCTCTCGCCACAATTCACCGCCAGCAGGGTAGTACCAGTGAAAACATTGTAACAGGGTGGGGTTTTTCATCATCCTTGCTCCAGAAGCCATTGGCAGACTTCTGGAGTATGGATGAAGAAATCATAGTTGTGTGTCGCGGGTAAAACTTTCTGGATAAAGAATATTCCCTGACAGCTTTCCATAGGTAGACGTGATGGATTGCTGTTTACCGGTTTGATCAATCAGATTGCGCAGTTCGTCCATGCGGACCTTCAGCAGTGCCTTTAGCGCATTCTCATTTTCAAGGATCATTTCCAGCAGCGCACGCGCTTGCTCAACCTGAGCCGGAGGGCATGACATGATGGGCGTTTGAGATATCTTTTCCACCAGTTGAACGTAATGCATTTCCTGCTCGATAAGCGCATCCCATTGACCAGAATGTGCGAGATTTAGCATAGCAATGCTCTGAGCATGTAACGCCTGCCAGTGGCTAAGCGCTGCGCTGGGATTATTCATCAAAATTATCCTGAAATAGAGGACGCATTGGGGCCGATTTGCTTCCACGCATCCGCAATGTTGTTTAATAAACCCTCGACTTCAACAATTGCGTCTACGTCGTTACTGACATTCGCCAGCAACAAACGTCGAACCATATATTCGTACAAGGAGGCAAGATTACCGGACAATTCGCTCTCAACCTCCATGTTCAGTCCTGCTTTCAAACCGTTGTCGATGATGTTGATGGCCTTGGATAAGGCTTCGCCTTTCTCACGAATTTGTCCGGCTTCCATGAACAAACGCGCGCGAACAAGGGCGCTATGCGCCCCGTCGAACAACATGACAATCAGCTGGTGTGGACTGGCATTCATGACTGCGCTTTCGACTCCTATCTGCTGATAGGATTGAACACCAGAGGTCTTATACATATCCACTCCTGAAGGCTACGACTACTTTTGTGAGAACTGTTGGGTCAGGTAGTTGGCTGTACTGGTCATTTTGGTGACTAATACGTCCAGACTGGTGAACTGGGTTTTGTAACGCGCCATGGTGGCTTCAATTTGAGCATCCATGGCATCGTAACGTTCGCCCAGCGTTTTCAGCGTTTTGTTGATCCCGTCTTTCGCGTTCTGGATCACCCCGGCGCTGCCGGTACTGGTGCTGAGCATGGTGGTCAGCGTGTTGTTCATCTGGGTCGCCATACCGGTTTTCTTGCCGTCACCGACAAAATACTGCTGTACGGCGTTCGGGTTGTCGGTCAGCGCTTTTTTCAGCTTATCGGTGTCGACTTTCAGGTTACCGACGGTACCGTCCGAGCCTTTCACCGGATCCTGGGTGATCCCCAGCTGGGCCATGATCTGAATGGAGCCGGCCTGCACTTCGGTCAGCAGGCCGCGCAGCTGGGACTGAACCCCGCGCACGTTCGCATCACCGACCAGCGCACCGTTGCTGGTAGACTGGCTGCCGGCGCCTGCATCAACCGGAACATACTTCGTCAGGCTGTTAATGGTGGACTGCAGCGAGTTGTACGCCGTGACCCAGTCGGTGATCGCCTTCTGGTTAGCATCCGTTGCGCGTGAAACCTCAAGGGTTTCATCGGCTTTGCTTTCGGCTTTCACCGAGAATGTCACCCCAGGCAGCGCATCGGTAATGGTATTCGACTGGCGCTCGATGGAGATGTTGTTCACCACCACAATCGCGTTCTGCGCGTCGGTGTTGACCGACAGCGCGCCCGTTTTGGTGGTTGAATCATAACCAATGGCGCTTTGCAGCTTGGCGTCGCCGGTAACGTTGATGGTCATCGCACCATCCGTACCGGTGGTTTTAGATGACAGCATCAGGCGGTAATCACCGTCTTTCGCTTTAATGACGCTGGCGGTGACGTTGCCGTTCGCTTTATTAATGGCGCTCGCAATCCCGGCCAGCGACGTATCGCCATCCGCCAGGGTGACCTCTAAAGGCGTTTTCGTGCCCGGCTGGGTGATGGTGATTTTACGCGTTGTACCTGTCGTATCGCCCAGCAGATCCGTGTTGTTTGCATAAGAGCCGGTAGTGAGTGCCTGTGCCTTTGCAACCTGGTTAACGTTGACAACGAAGGAACCCACGGACGCGTCAGCCGTTGTCGTGGCGGTAAAGGCCGTGTTGGTGCTGCTAACGGACGTTGAGTTCCAGGTGGTTGCTTTACCCAGTGCAGCGGTGGCAGTCTGCAGCGATGTCATGGCGCTCTGCAGTTTGCCGTAAGCGCTTAACTGTGCGTTATACGTTGATTGCTGGGAAGTAATCGTCGTCAGCTTGGTTTTCTCTGCCGCTTCCAACTGATTATATAAATCCCCGAGTCCTGCAGAACCTATCCCGAGGTTACTGATAGTAGCCATGCATATTTTCCTTAAATACGAAAGTAGTTCAGGACTCTTATCGGCCTCTTAAAGTAAAAGTTTACGATCGTGAGAAAAAAATAATCCAAAGAATAGACGCGTCCTGGCGGGGTAAATGAAAGGATTGCACTTTAGTGTCATTATCAGCGCATTGAAAACATGAAAAAGTGTGTGCCTTTTTTGCCATCTCTTTGCGCGTTAAAAAAGCGCAAATAATAAACCTTTGACGGACCGCAATTGATTTTTTAAAAATAAAATCATTAATAATCAGTAATTTGTATTTTTTTAAAAATTGATTCTAAAGTCTTTTGGGGACCCGTCGATAACCTTGTTGACGGTGAGAGACGCTGTGAGTGTTAGGCACCGGACCTAAAACCCAATTTTTGAAGGAAACAAAATTATGGCAGTTATCAATACTAACCTGATGTCCCTGACCACTCAGAACAACCTGAACAAATCTCAGTCTTCTCTGGGTACTGCTATCGAGCGTCTGTCTTCAGGTCTGCGTATTAACAGCGCGAAAGACGATGCTGCTGGCCAGGCGATTGCAAACCGCATGACCTCCCAGATCAAAGGCATGACTCAGGCAGCACGTAACGCCAACGACGGTATCTCCATGGCGCAGACTGCTGAAGGTTCTCTGAACGAAATCAACAACAACCTGCAGCGCGTTCGTGAACTTGCTGTTCAGGCAAGCAACGGCACCAACAGCACCTCTGACCTGGCCTCTCTGCAGGATGAAGTTACCGCTCGTCTGGCTGAAATCAACCGTGTTGCGGGCAAAACTGACTTCAACGGCATCAAACTGCTGGACGGCACTGCTGGTACTGCTGGTAAAGTTAAAATTCAGGTTGGCGTAAACGACGGCGACACTATCGATCTGGACCTGAGCGGTGCTAAAGCAGACACCACCACTCTGGGCGTGAACGCAATCGATCTGAAAGCAATGACCGCTACCGACCTAGACACCATCGACAAAGCTATCGCTAAAGTTGATACCGCTCGTTCCGGTCTGGGTGCTGTGCAGAACCGTTTCACTTCTGCAATCAACAACCTGAACAACACCTCTAACAACCTGTCTGCTGCTCAGTCCCGTATCCAGGACGCTGACTACGCAACTGAAGTTTCCAACATGTCCCGCGCGCAGATCCTGCAGCAGGCTGGTACTTCTGTTCTGTCTCAGGCAAACCAGGTTCCACAGACCGTTCTGTCTCTGCTGCGTTAATTTTACGCGTGAAACCCCGCTTCGGCGGGGTTTTTTTATCTCTGCTATTTGAGAATCCGCCTGTGAAACAAATCAGTGTCACTCAACCAAAGCTGGTCGCAGATTTTTCATGTGTCGGTGGGGAATGCCGTGAACATTGTTGTCAGGGCTGGACCATCGCGTTTGATAAATCTTCCGTTAATCGCTATCTGAACAGTAAAAATGCCGCCATTCGTCATACGGCGAAAACGGCAATAAAAGTCACCAAAAAACAGTATGGCCACTGGGGCGAAGTGATTTTCCATACGGAAAGTAAAAACTGCCCGTTTATGGATACGGAAAAACTCTGTTCTATTCATAGCGCCATGGGTGCCCAGGCCTTAAGCCCAACCTGTTCGTCGTTCCCGCGGACAAACCGGGTCTATAAAAATGAAATCGAAAAATCGCTGAACCTCTCGTGTCCGGAAGTGACCCGACTTCTGTTGAACGATCGGGAGTCTATGTCGATAATGGAATCCATCAGCGTCCAGCAGGACGTCAATAATGCGCCGATGATTGATTTGAAGGTAAAGGTCATCAATCTCTTCTGCCAGAATATTTTCAGCGTTGAGGCGGTCAGCGTTGAAGAACAGGTTTACGCCGTGGTGAAATTCCTCATGGTGGCTGAAAAGCTCGATAATCTCGAAGAGAATATCAGCACGCTCGAAACGGTCTATTTCTCGCTGGTTAACGAACTGGTGAGTGGTAAAATCAAAACGGAATTAGGCGGATTTAATCAGAACTACAGACTGAAATTCGCATTAATTTCGCTCATCCAGAGTTTCTTTACGAAGAAAACAGCCAGCCGCGGCGGCGCCGTGTTGAACCGTTATTTTTCTCAGCTTTATCAACAGTTTGAGTCTGCGGGTGACACCGTGCCGGCAGAGAAGGTCATGGAGAACATCGAGTCCGTCTGGCGCGATGTGGCGGGCAGTTACCTGGCGACCCATGACCATTTATTCAAGAACTTTTTTAAATACAAACTCTGGGAGCAGGGCTTCCCGCAGAACAATGGCCGCAGCATGTTGAATAACCTTTATTTAATCGTCGCGGAGTTCTATTTCCTTAAAACGTTACTTGCCGGTCAGGCGATCGTGGCGGGGAAAATTGAACAAGATAATATTATTGATGTTATTTACAGCTTCCACTCCCTTAGCCAGCATAATCAGGAAGCGGGAAAGCTCTTTCATCAACATATAGATAGCGTCAAACTGGGCGACGATCTTTCATTGTTACAACTGTTAATTTAGGCAGAAAAGTTGCCCCTGTTGTGGGCAACCTCAGAATAACCTCACTTTATCCCCCTTTTTCATCCAATTGAACGCCCTGCAGAATCGGATAATCATGCCGATAACTCAACTAACGCAGGGCTGTTTATCGTGAATTCACTCTATACCGCTGAAGGTGTAATGGATAAACACTCGCTGTGGCAGCGTTATGTCCCGCTGGTGCGTCACGAAGCATTGCGCCTCCAGGTGCGCTTGCCGGCGAGCGTGGAACTCGACGATCTGCTACAGGCGGGCGGTATCGGGTTATTGAATGCAGTTGACCGATACGACGCTCTGCAAGGAACGGCATTTACGACTTACGCAGTTCAGCGTATTCGTGGTGCGATGCTGGACGAGCTGCGCAGCCGCGACTGGGTGCCGCGCAGTGTTCGCCGCAACGCGCGCGAAGTGGCGCATGCGATGGGGCAGCTGGAACAGGAACTGGGACGTAACGCAACGGAAACCGAAGTGGCGGAACGTCTTGGCATTGCTGTTGAAGAGTATCGTCAGATGTTGCTCGATACCAATAATAGCCAACTCTTCTCTTATGACGAGTGGCGCGAAGAGCATGGCGATAGCATCGAGCTGGTGACGGACGAGCACCAGCATGAAAACCCGTTACACCATTTAATGGAAGGGAATTTACGCCAGCGCGTCATGGAGGCTATTGAAGCTCTGCCTGAACGCGAACAGCTGGTATTGACCCTTTATTACCAGGAAGAGCTTAACCTCAAAGAGATTGGCGCTGTTCTGGAGGTGGGAGAGTCGCGGGTGAGCCAGCTGCACAGCCAGGCCATTAAACGCTTACGAACCAAGCTGGGTAAGTTATAGGTGATTGATTCACCTTAAAAATGCCGCACAACGTATTGACAACCAGGAGTTATCATGACGGTGCAGCAATCTAAAAGACGGCCTTTAAGCCGCTACCTGAAAGACTTTAAACACAGCCAGACGCATTGCGCCCACTGTAACAAGTTACTCGATCGTATCACGCTGGTTCGCCGGGGCGAAATCGTCAATAAGATTGCGATTTCGCGTCTCGACACGTTGATGGACGAAGCAGCATGGCTCGAAGAGCAAAAAGAGTGGGTGGCGCTTTGCCGTTTCTGTGGGGATCTCCACTGCAAAGAGCAAAGCGACTTCTTCGATATTATCGGCTTCAAGCAGTTCCTGTTTGAACAAACGGAGATGAGCCACGGTACCGTTCGCGAATATGTCGTTCGCCTGCGCCGCCTTGGGCAACATCTGACCGTAAACAATATTTCTCGCGATCTGCTGAAAACCGGTTATCTGGATGAAAATCTGGAGCCGTGGCTGCCTGCGACCAGCACCAACAACTACCGAATTGCGCTGCGGAAGTATGCTCAATACAAGGTACAAATGCCGGGTGCCATAAAGCAGAAAGCCCACGCCGGAACAACTTCTGATATATATTAAAAAAGAATAAGATGTAGCGCAGTCGCCTTTGACGTTGCAGGCGATTTCTCTACACTACGTAAAAATTCCACTATATCGGGGTATTTATGAAATTTGCACTTCTGGGTCGTCAGGCGCTGATGGGTGTTATGGCCGTTGCGCTGGTTGCGGGCATGAGCGTGAAAACGTTCGCCGCAGAAAACCTGCTGAATAAAGTAAAAGAGCGCGGTACGCTGCTGGTCGGGCTGGAAGGAACCTATCCTCCGTTCAGCTTCCAGGGCGATGACGGTAAGCTGACCGGTTTTGAAGTGGAGTTTGCTGAAGAGCTGGCGAAGCACCTCGGCGTTAAAGCGTCACTGAAACCGACCAAATGGGACGGTATGCTGGCGTCGCTGGATTCCAAACGTATTGATGTGGTGATTAATCAGGTGACCATTTCTGACGAGCGTAAGAAGAAATATGACTTCTCTACGCCGTACACCGTGTCCGGTATTCAGGCGCTGGTGAAAAAAGGCAACGAAGGTGGAATTAAAACTGCCGCGGACCTGAAAGGGAAGAAAGTCGGTGTCGGTCTGGGTACCAACTACGAAGAGTGGCTGCGCCAGAACGTGCAGGGCGTGGATATCCGCACCTATGATGATGACCCGACGAAATACCAGGATCTGCGCGTGGGCCGTATCGACGCCATTCTGGTTGACCGCCTGGCAGCGCTGGATCTGGTGAAGAAAACCAACAATACCTTGGCCGTAGCGGGTGATGCGTTCTCTCGTCAGGAATCAGGCGTGGCCGTTCGTAAAGGTAACGAAGACCTGGTCAAAGCGATTGATTCCGCGATTGCTGACATGCAAAAAGACGGCAGCCTGAAGGCGCTCTCCGAGAAGTGGTTCGGTGCAGACGTTACGAAATAAGCTTCTGCCGTAAAAAAAGGCGCTTTTAAAAGCGCCTTTTTTATTTCTTTCGCGTCTGCGTGCATAATGAAAAATATCACATTTTGTCAGAGTTACCGGAGAACCCATGTCACTACAGAATTTAACGCGCTTTCCCCGCCTGGAGTTCATCGGCGCGCCGACGCCGCTGGAGTACCTGCCGCGATTTTCTGATTATTTAGGGCGCGATATTTTTATTAAGCGTGATGACGTGACGCCGATGGCGATGGGGGGCAATAAGCTGCGCAAGCTGGAGTTTCTGGCGGCTGATGCACTGCGCGAAGGCGCGGATACGCTCATTACCGCCGGGGCTATCCAGTCCAACCACGTCCGTCAGACGGCGGCAGTGGCGGCAAAGCTCGGGCTCCACTGCGTGGCATTGCTGGAAAACCCGATTGGCACGCGGGCAGAAAACTATCTGACCAACGGTAACCGCCTGCTGCTGGATCTGTTTAACGTGCAGGTCGAAATGGTGGATGCGTTGACCGACCCGACCGCCCAGCTCGACGAGCTGGCGACGCGTCTGGAAGCGCAGGGGTTCCGCCCCTACGTTGTCCCCGTCGGCGGTTCGAACGCGCTGGGCGCGCTGGGGTATGTGGAAAGTGCGCTGGAAATCGCGCAGCAGTGCGAGGGCGCGGTAAGCCTTTCCTCCGTGGTTGTCGCGTCCGGCAGCGCGGGCACGCACGCCGGGCTGGCGGTGGGGCTCGAACAACTGCTGCCGGACGTCGAGCTGATTGGCGTGACGGTATCCCGCAGCGTCGCGGAGCAGAAGCCGAAAGTGGTCACTTTACAGCAGGCGGTAGCCGCGCAGCTGGAGCTGAAGGCCAGGGCCGATATTCTGCTCTGGGACGACTATTTTGCGCCAGGTTACGGCACGCCTAACGAAGAGGGCATGGAGGCGGTGAAGCTGCTGGCGCGCCTCGAGGGGATACTGCTCGATCCGGTCTATACCGGCAAAGCGATGGCCGGACTGATTGACGGCATTGCGCAGAAACGCTTTAAGGATGAAGGGCCGATTTTATTTGTCCATACCGGCGGGGCGCCTGCGCTGTTTGCCTATCATCCTCATGTCTAAAAATCAGGTCGAAAAATAATAATGCAAGAAAGTATTCAACTGGTTATTGATTCTCTGCCGTATCTGCTGAAAGGTGCGGTATTTACGTTACAGCTCAGTATCGGCGGGATGTTCTTCGGGCTGGTGCTGGGATTTGTGCTGGCATTAATGCGCATGTCACCCATCCTGCCGGTACGCTGGCTGGCGCGCTTTTATATCTCCGTATTTCGCGGCACGCCGCTTATCGCCCAGCTCTTTATGATCTACTACGGCTTGCCGCAGTTTGGTATCGAGCTGGATCCGATCCCCGCAGCGATGATTGGTCTGTCGCTCAATACCGCGGCGTACACGTCAGAAACCCTGCGAGCGGCGATCTCCTCCATTGACAAAGGGCAGTGGGAGGCGGCGGCCAGTATCGGGATGACGCCATGGCAGACGCTGCGTCGGGCCATTCTGCCGCAGGCTGCGCGCGTGGCGCTTCCACCGCTCAGCAACAGCTTCATTAGCCTGGTGAAAGATACGTCCCTGGCGGCAACGATTCAGGTACCGGAACTGTTCCGTCAGGCGCAGCTCATTACTTCGCGCACGCTTGAAGTCTTTACCATGTATCTGGCCGCCTCGCTGATTTACTGGGTGATGGCGACGGTGCTGTCTGCTCTGCAAAACTACTTCGAAAACCAGCTTAACCGCCAGGAGCGTGATCCAAAATGAGTGCTATCGACGTCAAAAACCTGGTGAAAAAATTCCACGGTCAAACGGTGCTCCACGGAATCGATCTTGAAGTAGAGCAGGGTGAAGTGGTGGCGATTATCGGACCAAGCGGTTCGGGAAAAACGACGCTGCTGCGCAGTATTAACCTGCTTGAACAGCCGGAAGGCGGCACTATTCGGGTAGGGGAGATAACAATTGATACCGGGAAATCCATTAGCCAGCAGAAAGGGTTAATTCGCCGCCTGCGCCAGCATGTCGGCTTCGTTTTCCAGAGCTTTAATCTCTTCCCGCACCGTACGGTGCTGGAGAACATTATTGAAGGACCGGTCATTGTAAAAGGTGAATCGAAAGAGGACGCGACGGCGCGCGCGCGCGAACTGCTCGCTAAAGTCGGGCTGGCGGGGAAAGAGACCAGCTATCCGCGCCGTCTGTCGGGCGGGCAACAGCAGCGCGTGGCGATAGCGCGCGCGCTGGCTATGCGCCCTGACGTGATCCTTTTTGATGAACCGACCTCTGCGCTCGATCCGGAACTGGTGGGTGAGGTGCTGAACACCATTCGCCAGCTGGCGCAGGAAAAACGGACGATGGTGATCGTGACGCATGAAATGAGCTTTGCACGCGATGTGGCTGACAGAGCCATCTTCATGGATCAGGGGCGGATTGTGGAGCAGGGGCCGGCGAAAAGCCTGTTCGCTAATCCTCAGCAGCCGCGAACCCGTCAGTTCCTTGAAAAATTCCTGATGCAGTAGCATTTTTGCACTAATTTGCTCCAGAAATTTAGGCTGGAGCAAATTATTCTCCCTTCGGGGGCAGTCGTTTGTTTTTTTATTCCATCCGGCCCTGATAAACCTTATCAATAGTAAAGTTAATTGTGCTAATGCCGATATTTTGTAGTTAGAAAAAAGTTTTATGTGTTAGGTTATATTCACCATAATAATGATTATCTTTTCAGAGGCTTCATTTAGTAAGTATGAAGGATTCAGACTTTTTCACCTGGCGACGGGATTGCTCCCTCCGGTTTCAGGAATTGACCTGTGTCGACGAGGTATATCAGGAATTACAGCGACAAACTCAGACGCTTGAATTCGATTGTTACTCGCTCTGCGTGCGCCATCCCGTGCCGTTTACCCGGCCTAAGATCTCTGTGCATACCACTTACCCAAAGCAGTGGATGGCGCAATATCAATCCGCGAACTATTTCGCTATTGATCCCGTCTTAAAACCGGAGAATTTCATTCAGGGTCATTTACCCTGGACAGACGCATTATTCGCTGACGCGCAGGAATTATGGCACAGCGCGCAGGACCACGGTTTACGCGAGGGAATAACGCAGTGTCTGATGTTGCCTAATCATGCGCTCGGCTTCCTGTCTGTTTCCCGTACTAGTGTACTGGAAGGGCCGTTTGCCCGTGAGGAAATAGAACTGCGGCTGCAAATGCTGGTGCAAATGGCCTTAACTTCTCTGGTGCGTTTTGAAGATGAGATGGTCATGCCACCTGAAATGAAATTCAGCAAACGCGAGCGCGAAATTCTGAAATGGACTGCGGAAGGGAAGACGTCAGCGGAAATAGCGATCATTCTCTCTATCTCAGAGAATACCGTTAACTTCCATCAGAAAAATATGCAGAAGAAATTCAACGCGCCTAACAAAACCCAGATTGCGTGCTACGCGGCGGCAACGGGACTGATCTGACGGGATAATACGTTCTGCGTGACAGACGAGCAAACGGCTGAATGCACTGCATCCAGCCGTTTTTTGTTACTGGCGGTAGGCTTGTTTGATTTGCTTAACGGTGTTAGCAAATACCGCAGATGCAGCCTGGTCTTCCATCTCCGCGATTTGTTTTTCCATTTTAATGATCACACGACCGGCATCCGCCTGGCCCATCGCCTGCAGCATCAGCGTCAGCAGTGCTTTCAGGCAGTTTACTTCCTGTGCCAGTTCCTGGTTATTCTCCGCAGTGGCAAATTCAGGTGTGCTCATTTATTTTCCTCATTATTTAACGGCGCTAAAGCGCGACGACGAAAGTCAAGGCGGCGGAGTATACCACAAGCTGCAGCAAAAAATGCAGCGGTTGTTTTTCGTACTTTTACGTGGATGTTTAATTGCGTAAACAGAACGCACCGGTAAACTAAACCGCCGTGAAAGGCTATTAATTGTTTATGCCCGGTTCGCTTGCCGTTAATTATTGTTACAAAAATTTGAGATCTGTTTTTTTGCAGGAAAAGCCTGAAAGTTTTTTGTAACTTTTTGAATACAGATGCTTAAAAAAAGCTGCAAAAGCCCTGAATGCATGGTCTCTCTTTCCACGGACTGTACAGCCTAATTTCCAAAAACGAGAGCAAAATCGAATAGCCGGTTTTTTAACGTTTTAATCTTGCGAGGAAAACCGTTAATATAAACCAAATTATCACTCAGTAGCGTTATCCCTATTCTGGAGACATTTCCTTTGATCAACGTCCTTCTTGTTGATGACCACGAACTGGTGCGCGCAGGGATACGACGCATTCTTGAAGATATTAAAGGTATTAAAGTTGCCGGTGAGGCGTGCTGCGGCGAAGATGCGGTAAAATGGTGCCGCACAAACTCGGCCGATGTGGTACTGATGGATATGAACATGCCCGGTATCGGTGGCCTTGAAGCAACACGCAAAATCGCGCGTACCTTTGTTGATACCAAAGTCATCATGCTGACCGTGCATACCGAAAACCCACTGCCCGCGAAAGTGATGCAGGCGGGCGCAGCGGGCTACCTGAGTAAAGGTGCTGCGCCGCAGGAAGTCGTCAATGCAATCCGTTCCGTGTTTGCCGGACAGCGCTACATTGCTTCCGACATTGCTCAGCAGATGGCGCTGAGTCAGATCGAGCCCGAGAAAACCGAATCACCGTTTGCCAGTTTGTCCGAGCGTGAATTGCAGATTATGCTGATGATCACCAAAGGTCAGAAGGTGAATGAGATCTCGGAGCAGCTGAATCTCAGCCCGAAAACGGTGAACAGCTATCGTTACCGGATGTTCAGTAAACTGAACATTCATGGCGACGTTGAACTGACGCACCTGGCCATCCGGCATGGTTTGTGTAATGCGGAGACGTTGTTAAGTCAGTGAGTGATGTGTTCGATTCAAAAGCATTTCTGAAAACCGTAACCAGCCAGCCTGGCGTCTATCGCATGTATGACGCTGGCGGTACGGTTATCTACGTGGGGAAGGCAAAAGATCTTAAAAAACGCCTCTCCAGCTATTTTCGCAGTAACCTGGCCTCCCGTAAGACCGAAGCGCTGGTCTCACTCATTCAGAATATTGATGTCACCGTCACGCACACCGAGACAGAAGCGCTGCTGCTTGAGCACAACTATATAAAGCTCTACCAGCCGCGCTATAACGTTCTGTTGCGTGATGATAAGTCCTACCCGTTTATTTTTCTGAGCGGCGATACCCATCCGCGCCTCGCGATGCACCGCGGTGCAAAACACGCTAAGGGCGAATACTTCGGGCCGTTCCCTAATGGCTATGCCGTGCGAGAAACGCTGGCGCTGCTGCAAAAAATCTTCCCTATCCGCCAGTGTGAAAACAGCGTTTACCGTAACCGCTCGCGCCCGTGCCTGCAGTACCAGATTGGACGCTGCCTGGGGCCCTGCGTGGAAGGGCTGGTAAGTGAAGAAGAGTATGCCCAGCAGGTGGATTACGTGCGCCTGTTCTTAGCCGGAAAAGACGATCAGGTCTTAACGCAGCTGATCGCGCGGATGGAAAAAGCCAGCGCGGCACTCGAGTTTGAAGAGGCCGCGCGTATCCGCGACCAAATCCAGGCGGTGCGCAGAGTCACTGAGAAACAGTTTGTCTCGAATACCGGTGACGATCTCGACGTCATCGGCGTAGCCTTTGACGCCGGGATGGCCTGCGTGCACGTGCTGTTTATTCGCCAGGGCAAAGTGCTCGGCAGCCGCAGCTATTTCCCGAAAGTACCCGGCGGTACTGAACTGGGTGAAGTGGTGGAAACCTTTGTCGGCCAGTTCTATCTGCAGGGAAGCCAGATGCGCACGCTGCCTTCTGAGATCCTGCTCGATTTTAATCTTGACGATAAAACCCTGCTGGCCGATTCGCTCTCTGAACTGGCGGGCCGCCGGGTGAATGTACAAACCAAACCGCGCGGCGATCGCGCGCGTTATCTTAAGCTGGCGCGAACCAATGCGGCGACGGCACTCACCACTAAGCTGTCGCAGCAGTCGACGGTCAACCAGCGTTTAACGGCCCTGGCGACGCTGCTGAAGCTTCCGGAAGTGAAACGGATGGAGTGTTTCGACATCAGTCACACGATGGGAGAACAGACGGTGGCCTCCTGCGTGGTGTTTGATGCGAATGGCCCACTGCGCGCCGAGTATCGCCGCTACAACATCACCGGGATCACGCCGGGCGATGACTATGCGGCCATGAATCAGGTGCTGCGTCGTCGCTATGGTAAAGCCATAGAAGAGAGCAAAATCCCGGATGTGATCCTGATTGACGGCGGGAAAGGGCAGCTCGGCCAGGCGAAAGCGGTATTTGAATCGCTTGATGTCAGCTGGGATAAAAACCATCCGCTGCTGCTGGGGGTCGCAAAAGGGGCCGATCGTAAGGCCGGTCTGGAGACATTGTTCTTCGAGCCGGAAGGCGAGGGCTTCAGCCTGCCGCCGGACTCCCCGGCGCTGCACGTCATCCAGCATATTCGCGATGAATCACACGATCATGCCATCAGCGGTCATCGCAAAAAACGGGCGAAGGTGAAAAATACCAGTAGCCTGGAAACGATCGAAGGCGTGGGGCCAAAACGTCGCCAGATGCTGCTGAAATATATGGGCGGATTGCAAGGATTACTCAACGCCAGCATGGAGGAAATTGCAAAAGTGCCGGGTATTTCGCAAGGGCTGGCAGAAAAGATCTACTACTCGTTGAAACATTGAGGGCTCTGTAGCAACATAGAGCTAAATTTTACTGACAACAAACAGTTACCGTCATTATGCAATTTAATATCCCTACGTTGCTCACTCTCTTCCGTGTCGTACTCATCCCGTTCTTTGTACTGGCGTTTTACCTGCCGGTCGTCTGGGCACCTTTCGCCTGCGCATTGATCTTCCTGATCGCAGCGGTCACCGACTGGTTTGATGGCTATCTGGCCCGTCGCTGGAATCAAAGCACCCGCTTCGGTGCCTTCCTCGATCCGGTGGCAGACAAAGTGATGGTCGCTATCGCCATGGTGCTGGTAGCCGAGCACTATCATACCTGGTGGGTAACGCTGCCTGCGGCCACTATGATCGGTCGCGAAATCATTATCTCTGCACTGCGCGAATGGATGGCGGAACTGGGCAAACGCAGCAGCGTGGCGGTCTCGTGGATTGGTAAAGTCAAAACGACGGCGCAGATGGCGGCGCTGGTCTGGATGCTCTGGCGTCCGAACGCCTGGGTTGAATGGGCGGGAATTGGTCTGCTGTGGGTGGCGGCAGTGCTGACGCTGTGGTCCATGCTGCAATATTTGAACGCTGCGCGCGGGGATTTGCTTGATCAGTGATCGTTTCGCCGTAATTTTCAGCAAACGATCCAGGGATGCAAAAAATAACGTTGACTCATAACGTCATATCAGTAGAATGCAACGCATCGAACGGCGGCACAGCAAGCCGGACGATAATGAAATCAAGTGGTTAGATGTTTACTTGATGACATGCGGGAATAGCTCAGTTGGTAGAGCACGACCTTGCCAAGGTCGGGGTCGCGAGTTCGAGTCTCGTTTCCCGCTCCAGATTAAAGACATGCGCAGTAGCGGGTGTCAGTTTGAAAAGTTTTACGGCGCGTTAGCAAAGCGGTTATGTAGCGGATTGCAAATCCGTCTAGTCCGGTTCGACTCCGGAACGCGCCTCCACTTTCTTCCCTGGCCGGATGGTGGAATCGGTAGACACAAGGGATTTAAAATCCCTCGGCGTTCGCGCTGTGTGGGTTCAAGTCCCACTCCGGCTACCATGGGAAACAAAGAATAATCAAAGCAATAAGCAGTGTCGTGAAACCACCGAAAGGTGGTTTTTTTGTGTCTGTAATTCTTGTTCACTTTTTTCGTCAGCTTGACTCGCCACAGGAAAAGGACAATATCGTCCCGTACACCCTACATCAACCATATTTCCTTTTTTATTATATAGATAGTCATGTTTAAAGACGGTTGTGTTTTAGTCAAGCACCTTCCAGTTTCGAATGAAATACGGTTCGCATAAATTGACGCAAATCAAACTGATTTAAGTTAATGCATTTTTAATATTAATTAATTCGCGCTAAAAAATAATAGTGATGTATCTTAGCCATATCGAGAAGACGTTTAATTTGATAATTGCTGGTGGTCATTCGCTATATTGTCGGACAAAACCGTCAGTCTTATGTTCACGGGGTTAAGTCCTGCAAGGAATGTCTTTACCAGAAACACACCTATCTCAGTTAACAAAATGTATATTTTACAATAACAAGAAGCCGTATCCCTGTCGGGAGAGACACTAGATTTTATAAGAATTGGATAATTAAAAATGAAAAAAATAATGATAGCTGCTTTTTTATCAGTAGTGATGACGGGATGTGCTAATAATCCTAACGCCTCTGACTATGAATTATGTCAGGCTATGAGCGGTGACACGTTCACCAGTGGGTCGGAAGCGGCTCAAATGATGCAAGCCAGAATACAGGCGGGCACTTCTACGGTCAGTGCGGCAGATTGTGCGGCTATTGCACAAAATACGGCAGCAGGATGGCAACAAAAGGCGGCTAACCTGAATGCAGCTAGCGCTGCATATAATCAAAGTATTCAACCTAAACCTACCCTGGAAACTAATTGTAATCCGACTATAAACGGCGGTTTTACCTGTACGCAGCAATAATGAGTCCTTATAGCTTAACTTTGTGATAAAACGCATTATTCACTATCCCCATCGTTCGCGCTGTGTTGGGCCAACTCCGACTACCATGGGAAACAAAGAATAATCAAAGCAATAAGCAGTGTCGTGAAACCACCGAAAGGTGGTTTTTTTGTGCCTGAAATCCGCCAGTCACACCCCACCCAAATACGCCTTCCTCACCTCCTGATTCCCCAGCAGCTCTTCGCCGCTGCCGCTCAACCGGATCTGTCCGTTAACCATCACATACCCGCGGTCAGAAAGCTTCAACGCGTGATGCGCATTCTGCTCTACCAGAAAAATGGTCATGCCGTTACGGGCCAGCTCGCGCAGCGTCTGGAAGATCTGTTTCACCACAATCGGCGCCAGCCCGAGGCTCGGTTCATCCAGCAGAAGCAGCTTCGGACGGCTCATCAGCGCCCGGGCGATCGCCAGCATCTGCTGCTCCCCGCCGGACATGGTCATCGCGCGCTGCTTGCGTCGTTCCTTGAGGCGAGGGAAGAGGTCGAACATGGTTTGCATATCCTCAGCGGCAAACTGGCTGCCGATGGGGATGGTCCCCATCAGCAGGTTCTCTTCAACGGTCATATCCGGGAAGATTCGTCTGCCTTCCGGCGCCTGCGCAATGCCGCCGGACGCGACGTAGTGGGTGGATTTATGGCTGATATCCTCGCCGCCGAAAAGTATCTGTCCGCTGCGAATACGGGGCTGGCCAAAGATGGACATCAGCAATGTCGATTTACCCGCGCCGTTTGCGCCAATCAGCGCCACGGTTTCACCTTTATTGACTTCGAGGGAAACCTGTTTAAGCGCCTGAATGACGCCGTAAAACACATCCACCTCGCGAAATGCCAGCAGCGGTTCGCTCATAGGTTGACCTCGCTTTCATCCGTACCCAGGTAGGCGGCAATGACCTTTTCATCATGCTGGATCTGCGCGGGTTTTCCCCTGGCAATAACATCCCCGTGGTCGAGTACGATAATGTCGTCCGAAATCTCCATCACCATCCCCATATCATGCTCAATCAGTAATACCGTGATGTCATGATGATCCCGCAGAAAACGAATAATGCTGCTGAGCTTATGTGTTTCAACCGGGTTAAGCCCGGCGGCGGGTTCATCCAGACAGATCATTTCCGGGCCGGTGCACATTGCTCGCGCAATTTCCAGACGCCGCTGCTGGCCGTACGACATCTCTCCCGCCAGGCGATTGGCGCACTCCACCAGATCCACCACTTCCAGCCAGTAGAAGGCCCTGTCCAGGGCGTCGCTTTCCGCCCGCCGGTATGCCGGCGTATTTAAGATCCCGGCGAGCAGATTGCGGTTAACGCGCATATGCTGCGCAACCAGCAGGTTTTCCACGACAGACATCTCGCGAAAAAGACGGATATTTTGAAACGTGCGCGCCAGCCCTGCGCGGTTGACCAGATGCGTTCCGCCGAACATTTTGTAGAAAAGACGCTGCCCGAACTGCGCGGGGTTAATCCAGTCTCCCGGCTGGAATTTTTGTCCGAGCACCTGAATAACGTTGGTCGTTTTATGGCGGGTATTAAATAAAATGTTTCCGCCGGAGGCCCTGTAGAAGCCCGTCAGGCAGTTAAACACGGTTGTTTTTCCCGCCCCGTTTGGCCCAATAAGGGCGGTAATTGAGCCACGCTGTACGTCCAGGTTGACGTCGTTTAGCGCCTTAATCCCGCCGAAGTGCATCATCAGATGTTCAACGCGTAATATCGTTCCGTTCATGGCGCGACGCCCTTACGCACGGCAAACCCGCTGCGGTTAATGCGGATCAAACCGCGCGGACGCCAGATCATCATCACCACCATGAGCATGCCAAACAGCAGGACGCGGTACTCGGCAAAACTGCGCAGCAGTTCCGGCGTTACCGTGAGCACAAAGGCGGCCAGCACCACGCCAAGCGTTGAGCCCATCCCGCCCAGCACCACGATGGCGAGGATCAGTGCAGATTCAAAGAAGGTAAAGGAGGTCGGGTTCACGAACCCCTGATAGGTGGCGAAGAACACCCCGGCAATCCCTGCGGTCGATGCGCCCAGCGTAAAGGCCGACAGCTTAACCAGAACATGATTTAACCCCATCGAGCGGCAGGCAATTTCGTCTTCACGCAGGGCTTCCCACGCCCGACCAATCGGCATCTGCGTCAGGCGGTGCTTGATGTAGAGCACCAGCATCACCACCAGGAACAGAACCGCGTAGATAAAAATAAACTTCATGTTCGGGTTGTAGGTCAGGTGGAAAAACTCGTGGAAGGGCACGCCGCCTTCTTTCGCGCGTCGCCCAAATTCCAGACCGAAAAAGGTGGGGGGAGGGGCCGAGACGCCGTTTGGTCCGCCGGTGAAGGTCAGCCAGTTGTTCAGTATCAGGCGAATGATCTCCCCGAACCCGAGGGTGACGATGGCCAGATAGTCACCGTGCATGCGCAGCACCGGGAAACCGAGCAGGGCGCCTGCGGCGGCGGCCATGATTGCCGCCAGCGGCAGCATGCTCCAGAAGCCTAAACCGAGATACTGGTATCCCAGCGCCAGACCGTACGCGCCAATTGCGTAGAACGCGACATATCCCAGATCCAGCAGGCCGGCCAGACCCACGACGATGTTCAGCCCCAGACCGAGAAGCACGTAGATCAGTCCGAGAATGGCGACGGTCAGCACATATTTCGTGGCGACAAACGGAAAGCAAATCGCAAGAGCAATTACCAGAGGAATAATCCAGCGCATGCGGCTTTTATATTCCGGTGGCCGGACATATACGCCCGCGCTATCGGCTTCGAAGCGCGCCTGGAAACGGGCGCCCGCGGCGGTACCTAAAAAGGCGCTCAGCAGAAAACGCCCGAGCATGACGATACCGACCATCCAGGCCAGCCGCTGCCCGGCGAAGTTAAAGCTGTAACCGTCCAGCACCACGCCCGCGATGGGGCCGAAAATAATCAGCGCAATCAGTCCGGAAAAAATCGCGTCCAGAATGCAGCGTTTAAGTGAAAAACCGTGTGATGTCATCATTCTCTCCCTCACACTTTGGCCACAAACGGGCGCCCAAGAAGGCCCTGGGGGCGGAAAATCAGGATCATGACCAGCAGGCCGAACGAAAAGACATCTTTATAGTCCGAGTTCACCATGCCCGAGAACTGGGCTTCCGCCACGCCCAGGATAAGGCCACCGAGCATCGCGCCAGGGAGGGAGCCGATGCCGCCGAGTACCGCCGCGGTAAAGGCTTTAATGCCGATCACGAACCCGACGTAGAAATCAAAGGTGCCGTAATTCATGGTGATCAGCACGCCCGCCAGACCGGCCATCGCCGCGCCGATGACGAAGACCAGTGAAATAATCCGGTCGGTGTTAATGCCCAGAATGGAGGCCATCTTACGATCCTGCTGTACCGCGCGGCACATCCGCCCCAGCCGGGTATGGTTGATAATCCAGGTGAGCACCAGCATGCCGGCAAACGAGGCAATCAGAATAAACACTTTGGTGTAGGTTATCTGTACGAACCCGTCGCCCAGATGCAGGCGAATCACGCCGTCCAGCATGGTCGGCACCCCTTGCTGGCGCGGACCCTGGCTCAGCTGCGCGTAGTTTTGCAGGATAAGCGACATCCCGATGGCGGAGATCAGCGGCGCCAGGCGCGTGGAGTTGCGCAGCGGCTTGTAGGCGATACGCTCGATGGTCCAGCCGTACACCCCGGTTACCACGATGGTGAACACCAGCGTCCCGAGGATCAGCAGCGGGAACGACTGCAGACCGAAGAACGAGAGCAGCGCCAGGCCGATGGCGCAGAGATAGGCGGAAATCATATACACTTCGCCGTGGGCGAAATTGATCATCCCGATAATGCCGTACACCATGGTGTAGCCGATGGCGATTAAACCGTAGACGGAGCCCAGCGTTAAGCCATTGATTAACTGTTGCAGGAAGAATGTACTCATCTTAGCGCGCTCGTTTTATAGGCTGCGCGATGCGCGCAGCCTGATGTTTATTACGCGCCGACGGGCAGGCCCGCCGACGTTGAGCGTGACTCCGTCCCGTTACTGCACTTCCTTATATTTGCCTTTGTCGTCCCACTGGTAAACCACGTAGTCAGACACTTTCAGATCGCCTTTGCTGTCCCAGGCTTTTTTGCCCATCACCGTGTCGACGGAATTGGCTTTAAGCCACTCGCTGGCTTTGGCGGAGTCCTTGCCGCCGGTGGCCTTGAAGGCTGCGGCAATGGCCTGTACGGAGGCATAGGAGTAAAGGGTGTAACCTTCCGGCTCGAATTTACCGGCGCGGAATTTCTCGATAACCGCTTTACCGTCCGGGATAAGGCGCGGATCTTTACCGAAGGTCATGTAAATGCCGTTGGTGTATTGCGGGCCCCCCGCGGCGGTCACCATCTCTTCGTTGACAATGCAGTCGCCGGAGAAGAATTTCGCCTGCACGCCCTGTTCACGCATCTGGCGAACCAGCGGACCGGCTTCCGGGTGACAGCCACCGAAGAACACGACGTCCGGTTTTTGCGCGCCGATCTTGGTCACCAGCGCGTTAAAGTCTTTCTCACCGCGAGATAACCCCTCATACATCACATCCTGAACCCCGCGTTTCGCCAGCGCCGCTTTGGTGGCGTCAGCCAGACCCTGACCATAGGTGTCTTTATCGTGAATAATCACCACGCGCTTGGCTTTCAGCTTGTCGATGATGAAGTCGCTGGCAACCTGACCCTGCTGGTCATCGCGTCCGCACATGCGGAACATATCGCTCATGCCGCGTTCGGTGATCAGCGGGTTAGTTGAGCCGGGGGTAATCGCAATAATGCCCGCGTCGCTATACACCTCGGAGGCGGGCATTGTGGAAGAGGAGCAGAAATGGCCGACCACGGCGTTGACTTTATCCTGGTCAACTAAACGGTTGGCGACGGCCACGGCCTGCTTGGGCTCGCAGGCATCATCCCCCTGAACCAGTTTGATCTTCTCGCCGTTAATGCCGCCTGCGGCATTAATGTCTTCAGCGGCCTGCGTTGCGCCGTGCCAGTACTGATCGCCATAGGTGGCATTCGGACCCGTGAACGGCCCGGCCACGCCAATCACAATATCTGCCCGGGCGGAAAACGCCGTCACCAGGCAACCGGCCAACACAAGAGAAAGAGGAGTTCTGATTAATTTCAGCGACATTATTATGTTCCTTAGCAAAGAGGTTTTTGCACCACGGCGTAAACCCGAACGCCCGACGGCGCAGCCAATCCGAAACACGAGCAAGAACAAAATGCACTAAACGAACAAGATACAGACGGCATCCTGCATATTACGGCGAGATTTCCCTGCGCAGAGGCGCGCGAAGAACGTTAAGCAAAAACGTTGCCAGAATGGTTAACCCATTGACGGGCATGCGACATGTTTGAGTATAGAGCGCCGCGTTATGCCGCCTTGCGGGAGGAGAAGAAATTACAGCGGAGATCACATATCGTTAACAATAAAGCCCATAAGTTGTGCAAAGGTCACGGTTTGCACGTTTTTGCAGCAATAAAGACCTAAACTTCAGCCCGGAGAGGCGTGAGATATGTGTTAGGATCGTTTCCTTTTGCAGGAGTATCAGCGATGACTGAAGGCCCATTGAATGAAAGCGAAATGGCGTGGCTTGAAGAGACGTTAATGTCTTACGGTCATGATGACGCGTCCGTGATTGACGTGTCCGAACTGGACGGCATGCTTACCGCAGTGCTTTCCGGTCCTGTTGTCGTTGAGCCAGATGCCTGGCTGGTGGCGGTGTGGGGTGGCGAGAAGTACATTCCGCGCTGGAAAAACGATCGTGAGATGAACCGTTTTATCGATCTCTGCTTTAAGCATATGAACGACATTGCCGAGCGCCTGAGCGAGTACCCGGATCAGTTTGAACCGATGTTTGGTTATAACGACGTGGATGGTGAGAGCTATACCGTGGTGGAAGAGTGGTGCTATGGCTATATGCGCGGCGTGGCGCTGACGGACTGGTCAGCCCTGCCGGAAGCCCTGAAGGCCGATCTTGACGTGATTGCCCTGCACGGGACGGAAGAGAACAGCGAAAAGCTGGATGAACTGTCCGAAGAGGAGTATATCGCCAGCATCGAAAGCATCCAGCCTGCGGCACTGCGTCTATATCAATACTGGGTAAACAACCCGCAGCAGCCGGAAGTGAAGAAGCCGACGGTGAACGGCACGAAGGTCGGGCGTAACGATCCGTGTCCTTGCGGCAGCGGGAAGAAGTTTAAGAGCTGCTGTTTGCACTGATAAAAAAAGGGGCTGATGATAGCCCCTTTTTTATTTAACCCACTTCCGGCAGCATTCCGGCTGCAATCAACACCTGCACCAGAATAATCACCACCCCACAGCCAAACACAACGCACAGCAGCGGTTTTCCTCCCGCCACGCGATATCCCTGCTGAGGATGCTGCTGGCGGCTCTTCCACGCCAGCAGGGAAGGGAGCAGCAGGGCCAGGATAGAGAGCGCCACCCCTGCGTAGCCCAGCGCCATCACAAACCCGCGTGGGTAAAACAGCGCAAAAGCGAGCGGCGGCAGGAAGGTGATGGCACCCGTCTGCAACCGTCCGGCCGCGGTATTGCGACGCTGGAACAGGTCGGCCAGATAATCAAACAGGCCGAGCGCCACGCCCAGGAACGAGGTTGCCAGCGCCAGGTCGGCAAACAGGTGTACCGCCAGCTCCACGTGCGGGGAGGTGACGACCTCGCGCAGCGCCAGCAAAAAACCGTTCAGGCCAGCGTGTTGCGCCATCAGCCCAATAAAGGTTGAAGAGTCAATGCTGCCCAGCGTCACCAGCTGCCAGAAAATATAGGCGATCAGCGGGATCGCGCTGCCGATAACAAAGACGCGGCGCAGCTTGCGGATATCGCCGTTCATATAGCTGACGATGCTCGGCACGCTGCCGTGGAAGCCAAACGAGGTGAAAATGACCGGGATCGCGGAGAGCGCCAGCCCTTTTTCCAGCGGTAGCGTCAGCAGGTTGACCTTGTGCACGTGCGGCGCCAGCAGCACCAGCATGACGATCAGGAAGAGAATTTTGGCGCTGAACAGAAAGCGGTTAAACAGATCGACCAGCGATGTCCCCACGCAGACCACGCCGCCGCCGATGAGCGCAAAGAAGATAGCCCCCGTCGCTGGGGTGATGTCAGAGCCAAACCAGTCGTTGACGCTGGAGGCGATGAGTTCCCCGGCGCCGCTGATATAGGCGGCGGTCAGGGCGTACATCAGGAACATCATGCTAAAGCCGGTTATCCACTGGCCGTAGCGTCCCAGATAGCGCGCCGCAAGCGAACCCAGACCGGTGTCGGCGGGCACGTGCTGGTAAACCTCAAGCAGCAGCAGGGCGGTGTAGCACATCAGCGCCCAGAGCGTACCCAGCAGCAGCAGGGTCATGCCAAATCCTACGCCCGCGGCTGCCAGGGGCATTGCCAGCATTCCTGCGCCAATCGTCGTTCCGGCGACGATAAAAATACTTCCCAGGGTTCTGTTTCTCACGCTTTCCTCTACAACGATGCTTAACCGCGACAAAATCTGCGGCGCAGAGTAAGGGAAAAGCCGTAACTCGTCAAATCACCGTTACAAGTGGTGTAATGAATAGTTTACGGATAGTTGGCGATCTGATCCTTTTTAGGTGGATGCCTACTTCATAAGGGCAATATTGCTGGGCGATATTCCGGCGTAACGTAAACAATAAATATAAATTATCAAATTAAGTGAGGGTTTTATGGCTGGGGAGAATCCCTTCACCGCGGCATGGAGCCGGGGAGGTAACCTGTTGTGCCATGGGCACTGGATAATCAGCTGGCAGAACCAGCCCCTGATACTTCCCGAGTCCCGCCGTGAAAAGGATATGGGCACCTGGGCAATCTATTCGGTTATCGATCCTGAAGACGAAACCTTTGCGCAAGGCTTACAGGAAGATGAGTGGATCGTTGAGAATGTCGACTGGTTAACGGATATGTTCTTCGAGGTGGGGATTCCGCTGGAGACGTCCAGCTACCGCTATTTTTACCAGGCGGTGAATCCTCATGACTGGCGCTGCACCAGCTGCGCCGGGTGTATGTAAATTAACGCGGTGCCGGAAACCGGCACCGCGCTGAAATTAATTCTGCGTATCGAGAGTGGAAAGTTCTTTATCAATAAAGTAAAGACCTTCGCCGGATTTACCCACCAGAGATAATTTATCCAGTACGGATTTAAACAGCTTCTCTTCTTCGTGTTGCTCAGCGACGTACCACTGCAGGAAATTAAAGGTTGGGTAATCCTGGCTGGTCATTGCGGCATGAACCAGTTCGTTAATTTTCTGCGTGATCAGCTGCTCGTGCTCGTAGGTGGCGCGGAACAGTTCATCGAGAGAATTATACTCGGCAAAGGGGGACGTCACGGTTTCAATGCGCGGCAGGCTGCCCGTATCCGTAAGATAATCAAACAGACGCTGCATGTGGGTCATCTCTTCCTGAGCGTGACGACGCAGAAACGCGGCCGCACCTTCGAAGCTGTGGTAGCTGCACCAGGCGCTCATCTGCTGGTAGAGCAGGGATGAAAAAAGCTCAAGGTTCATTTGCGCGTTGAGCTTGTCGATCATTTCAGTTTTCAGCATGGTGACGCTCCGGATTATTATTTCTGGTTCACAATGAGCGACACTATAAGTTGTTATTTAATTATTTGCAAAACGTAAAATTTTTATTTTATTTATTTAAAATACGAATGGGAATAAAACGCATTGGCGATTTTTATAATTTATTAATGAGAATTGTTTTTGTTCGTAATGAAATATACTGCCAGCAAACGCTGGCAGCGTTGATTAATACCAGGGATTATTTGACTTAGGGTTAACGGCGTAACCCATACATTTATACTGGATAGTCACGCTCTCGTTCAGGCACAAAGAGCCGCTCGTCAGGGTGCAGGTTTTGATGGGCTGACCATAGGCTGAAGCGGTGGCATACCCCATGCTCTGACACGCTTTTGCCGCCGTGCCGTTATTCACATACTCGTCGGAATACGCATTTTGCAGCGCTGCCTGGCCGTAATCGAGGCGGACGATGCCGTTCGGCGCGTCGAGGCTGCTGACTTCAGCCTGGCGGTTGATACTACACCCCGCGAGCAGCAGGATTGTGCCGGCTACAATGACTCTTTTCATGGTTCGCTCTGAGTGGATGGAAATACCTTATCGTACCCGCAGATGCCCGCTGCAATGCCTGGAATAGCCGGACAATCTGCCCTCACTCTTCGCAACGGGTCAGAGGGGAGTGCTATCAGGCCAATCCCTCATAAAAATGTGATGAGTATCACAAAATGATTGATTTTTGTGATAATGGTCATATTATAAGCACGTTGACAATAAAGTTGTATAACAAGTTAATGGAGCATCATCGTGAAACTGCGCAAAATCCTGAAAAGCATGTGGGCCAATTACTGCCGCACGTTCAAAGACGTGCCGCCAGGCGCCATGTTCTGATTAAAAAAACCTGCTTCGGCGGGTTTTTTTGTACCTGCAGGTGATGAAGGGAAGATGTCAGGGGGCGTGTTTTGCTACTATGGCGGCCTTTAAATAAGGAGAAAGCCCATGTCACAAAACCTGAGCGCCGATCAGGAACTGGTCTCTGACGTTGTCGCCTGTCAGCTGGTTATCAAACAAATCCTTGATGTTCTGGACGTGATTGCGCCGGTTGAAGTGCGCGAGAAGATGTCTACGCAGCTGAAAAACATCGATTTTGCCAGCCATCCTGCTGCCGCTGACCCGGTTACGCTTCGTGCGATCCAGAAAGCTATCGCGCTGATTGAACTGCGATTCACGCCGCAGGGTGAGTCCCACTAAAACAGGGAAAGGGGCGACGGTACGTGTCGCCCTTTGAAGCGGTTAAAAGAACGTCTGGACCAGCAGGTAGCTCGCCGCGCACGCGCAGCTTACCCCAATCAGCCCTGGCAGAATAAAGCTGTGGTTGATGATGAATTTGCCGATGCGGGTGGTGCCTGAGCGGTCAAAGCCGATGCAGGCCAAATCACTGGGATAGGTCGGCAGGACAAAATAGCCGTAGGACGCCGGGAAAAAGGCGATCAGCATTTTCGGGTCGATGCCGAGCATGAGGCCCATAGGCGCAACGGCCGTCAGCGCAGCCGCCTGGCTGTTCACCAGTTTTGATACCAGAAACAGCACAATGGCATACGTCCACGGGTGGCTTTTCACAACGCCTTCCAGCGCCAGCTTTAATTCGTCGAGATGCGCCTGGAAAAAGGTATCGCTCATCCACGCCACGCCGAACACCGAGAAGATCGCGACCATACCGGCCTTGAACACCGCGCCGTTGGAAATGGCCGACGCATTAACCTTACAGGCCATCAGCATCACGGCGCCCGCAATTAACATCATCATCTGAATGACAAGGTTCATCGACAGCGCCGTCATTTTGCCTTTCACCTCAAAGGCGGGGCGCAGTTCCGGGAATGCCCCCAGCAAAACGACCACGGCAATACCGGCAAAGAAAATCCACGTGGACCAGTAGGCCTGTTTAGGGAAACGCTGATTCATTAACGTCTCCGTACCGCCGTAGATAAACTCGCGCTGCTTAGGGTCTTTCAGCTTTTCCTGAAACTCTATGTCATCAGCCAAATCTTTCCCACGGCGTAAACTCCACAGGGCCGCAATGGCTACGCCGAAGAGCGAAGCGGGAACCGACACGGCGAGAATTTCCAGGATCCCCCACGCGTGGCCGATCCCATGCTGGGCCGCCAGGATAGACACCAGCGACACAACGGCAACGGATACGGGGGATGCCGTGATCGCCATCTGTGACGCGACCGATGCCACGGCCATGGGGCGCTCGGGGCGGATCCCTTTTTTCAGGGCGATATCCGCGATGATGGGGAACATGGTGTAGACCACATGGCCGGTGCCGCACAGAAAGGTCAGCATCCAGGTGGTGAAAGGGGCGAGCAGGGTGATGTGCTGCGGGTGTTTGCGCAGCAGACGTTCGGCAAACTGCATCATGACGTTGAGGCCGCCCGCAGTCTGCAGCGTAGCCGCACAGCCAATCACCGCAAGGATGGTCAGCATAACGTCAACCGGCGGTTTACCCGGTTGCAGACCAAAGACAAAACATAAAATAAAAAGACCAATACCGCTGATTAACCCAAGCCCCATACCGCCGAAACGCGTACCCGTCAGCAGGCAGAGGAGAATGACAACAAACTCAATGGTGATCATGATGCTCCCTCGTCAATGATTATGTAACTAAATAAATCATCACACGTTGTGTGGTTAATCATTGGGAGCCAGATCTGATTTGTTAAATTTCAGCAAAAGCAGAAGGTTGGAGATGGGAGGGGGGCCTGCTCCCCGGGACGGAAGCAGGCCAAAACTCAGTGGTGCTGGACCGCCACAATGTCGAGCAGATGACGGTCGGTTTGCTCAGGACATAAACCCGCCTGCTGCGCATTATGGATCTCATCCGCCAGCGTCTTCAGCAGCATTCCATCCTGCTGCTGCTCTTTGTCCATATCGCGTAAGAATTTGAGCGTTGTAATATCCTGCTGCGCTTTGGCTTCATCGGCAAGTTTGCTGAGCGTGCTGCAGCGTTGCTCGTACTCTTCAAGCGTTTTCTGAAACAGTTCTTCCAGGCAAGAGTAGTTTTCGTTGATCCCATCAAGGGCTTTAACGACAGGATTTGCCCCTGCGGCTTTCAGGAAGTTAAAGACACGCATCATGTGGGTGACGTTACTTTGCGCCTGAGAGCGAAAGAATGTGGCAGACCCCGTGAGGCTATTCTCGGCACACCACGCGCTTAAGTGAAGGTGCAGATTCGAGGCGTAGAACTCAAGGTTCATCTGCGCATTAAGTTTTTGCATCATCGTTTGGGTAGCCATACTCATATCCTTATTGACTGTGGGACGTGATGTCCGTTGCGTAACCTGAGCGCCAGGCAAATACGAAGAGAAGAGCAGAAATAGACATTCTGCCGTGACCGAAGTCGACCGAAATTCACTTCCTGTGTTCGATATAAATAAGCATACCCTTGTATTGGGTCTAAGAAAACTCTTAATTAGAGTATATTTACCATACATTACAAAGTTTAATATAGTACAGAAATGCAATTAGCTCGCCATGAATTTAATGTGACTTAATGGCCTAATAATTAACAGTTTTTATCTTAAGGGTACACTGTTACTCTTTCGAAAATATTAAGTTGGAATATTACTCCGGGAAAAGGAAAAATACGGATTAATCATTTCGAATATATGATGTGTCAATAAAATTGCGCTAAATCAAATTCTGCGGAATAACGTTTTTTCAGGTGCGTTGTACATTCGTGATGAAAAACATGTTGAACCCCTTAACGCCAGGTGCCGTTTTGTCCGCTGAGAGGCATCAGGGATATCTTGGCTAATCTTATGGATAATTCTGCTTAACCCTCTTCTATTTGTCTGACAAATTCTGCCTTTTTTATGTCATTTTTCGCTGAATTTATGTACGCAATTACTGTAATTCTGCGGTGTGATGGGGCTCTCTTATGGATGATTAATTTCCCGCTAAAACTATCACCAGCAATAACGCTTATGACGAGGTAAGCGCTAATGCCTTGTTTTAAGTCCGATTAAATAAGAAGCACGCACTTATTCCCTACAGAAAAGCTTGCTAAAGCTGGAGTTTACCATGCACAAATTTACTAAAGCGCTGGCGGCCATCGGTCTGGCTGCCGTTATGTCACAATCCGCTATCGCTGAGAATTTAAAACTCGGTTTTTTGGTAAAACAGCCCGAAGAGCCCTGGTTCCAGACTGAGTGGAAATTCGCAGATAAAGCCGGGAAAGATTTAGGTTTTGAAGTCATTAAAATCGCCGTGCCTGACGGCGAAAAAACCCTGAACGCCATCGACAGCCTGGCGGCCAGCGGTGCAAAAGGTTTCGTTATCTGTACTCCGGATCCAAAGCTGGGGTCGGCAATCGCGGCGAAAGCGCGCGGTTACGATATGAAGGTCATCGCGGTTGACGATCAGTTCGTTAACGCCAAAGGCAAGCCGATGGACACCGTCCCGCTGGTCATGATGGCGGCGACCAAAATCGGCGAACGCCAGGGCCAGGAACTCTATAAAGAGATGCAAAAGCGCGGCTGGGATGTCAAAGAGACCGCGGTGATGGCTATCACGGCTGACGAGCTGGACACCGCCCGTCGTCGTACTACCGGTTCAATGGATGCGCTGAAAGCGGCTGGCTTCCCGGAAAAACAGATCTATAAAGTCCCAACCAAATCCAACGATATCCCGGGCGCTTTCGACGCCGCGAACTCTATGCTGGTCCAGCATCCGGAGGTCAAACACTGGCTGGTGGTCGGCATGAACGACAACACCGTGCTGGGCGGGGTGCGCGCGACGGAAGGCCAGGGCTTCAAAGCGCCTGACGTGATCGGGATTGGCATCAACGGCGTTGACGCCGTCAGCGAGCTGTCCAAAGCGCAGGCTACCGGCTTCTACGGTTCTCTTCTGCCGAGCCCGGACGTTCACGGCTACAAATCCAGTGAGATGCTCTACAACTGGGTAACCAAAGGGGCCGAACCGCCGAAATTTACCGAAGTGACCGACGTGGTGCTGATTACCCGCGACAACTTCAAAGAGGAGCTGGCGAAAAAAGGGCTGGGCGGTAAGTAATACGCTGTGATTGTGCCCCTCATGCATCGTGAGGGGCCAGACGTACACACTACAGGAATCACGGAGACGTTATGCGACAGTCTGATCCGTATCTCTCTTTTCGCGGCATCGGGAAAACTTTCCCCGGTGTTAACGCGCTGACCGATATCAGCTTCGACTGCTATGCCGGCCAGGTTCACGCCCTGATGGGGGAAAACGGCGCGGGGAAATCCACGCTGTTGAAGATCCTCAGCGGCAACTACGCGCCTACGACCGGCACGCTGGCCATTCGCGGCGAAGAGGTGGCGTTTGCCGATACCACGGCGGCGCTCAATGCCGGGGTGGCGATCATCTATCAGGAGCTGCACCTCATTCCCGAGATGACCGTGGCGGAAAACATCTATTTAGGACAGCTCCCGCACAAAGGTGGTGTGGTAAATCGTTCGCTACTTAATTATGAAGCGGGGCTGCAGCTTAAACACCTGGGTCTGGATGTCGATCCCCAGACGCCGCTGAAATATCTCTCCATCGGCCAGTGGCAGATGGTTGAAATTGCCAAGGCGCTGGCGCGTAACGCCAGAATTATCGCCTTCGATGAGCCCACCAGTTCGCTCTCTGCGCGTGAAATTGAAAATCTGTTCCGCGTGATCCGCGAATTGCGTCAGGAAGGCCGTACGATTTTGTATGTCTCGCACCGCATGGAAGAGATATTTGCCCTGAGCGACGCCATCACCGTCTTTAAAGACGGGCGCTATGTGCGCACCTTTACCGACATGCAGCAGGTTAACCATGACCAGCTTGTTCAGGCGATGGTTGGACGCGAGCTGGGTGATATTTATCACTGGCAGCCGCGTCAGTACGGCCCTGAACGCCTGCGTCTGGACAGCGTCAAAGCGCCGGGCGTGCGCACGCCGATTTCGTTATCCGTTCGCAGCGGCGAAATTGTCGGCCTGTTTGGTCTGGTGGGTGCGGGGCGCAGTGAATTGATGAAAGGCCTGTTCGGCGGTACCCGCATTACCGATGGGCTGGTTTCTATTGATGGTGAACGGGTCGATATCCAGAAACCGGCCCACGCAATCAGGGCGGGCATGATGCTCTGCCCTGAAGACCGTAAAGCCGAGGGGATTATTCCGGTACATTCGGTACGCGACAACATCAATATTTCCGCTCGCCGCAAGTTTATTCGCGCAGGCTGCCTGATAAACGATGGCTGGGAGTCGAGCAACGCCGACCACCATATTCGCTCGCTGAATATTAAAACGCCGGGTCCGGAACAGCTGATCATGAATCTGTCAGGCGGAAACCAGCAGAAGGCGATTTTAGGCCGCTGGCTGTCGGAAGATATGAAGGTCATTTTGCTGGATGAGCCGACGCGCGGTATCGATGTGGGGGCAAAACACGAGATTTATAACGTGATCTATGAGCTGGCAAAACGTGGCGTGGCGGTGCTCTTCGCCTCCAGCGATCTGCCGGAGGTGCTTGGCGTGGCCGACCGCATTGTGGTGATGCGTGAAGGCGAAATTGCCGGTGAATTGCTTCATGAACAGGCGAATGAACAACAGGCGTTGAACCTCGCCATGCCTAAAGTCAGCCAGGCTGTCGCCTGAGTAAGGAGTTAATGATGTCCTCTGTTACTACATCCGGAGCGCCGAAGTCGAAGTCGGCGCTGAGTTTTGGACGTATCTGGGATCAGTACGGCATGCTGGTGGTCTTTGCCGCACTGTTCCTCGCCTGCGCGATCTTTGTTCCTAACTTTGCCACCTTCATTAATATGAAGGGGCTGGGGCTGGCCATTTCCATGTCCGGGATGGTGGCCTGCGGGATGCTGTTCTGCCTGGCCTCCGGCGATTTTGACCTGTCGGTGGCGTCGGTGATTGCCTGTGCGGGCGTCACGACGGCAGTGGTGATCAACATGACGGAGAGCCTGTGGATTGGCGTTCTCGCCGGTCTGCTACTCGGCGTCATCAGCGGTCTGGTGAACGGTTTTGTTATCGCACGCCTGAAGATTAACGCCCTGATCACCACGCTTGCGACGATGCAAATTGTCCGCGGGCTGGCCTATATCATCTCCGACGGTAAAGCGGTGGGGATTGAAGACGAGCGCTTCTTTACCCTGGGTTACGCCAACTGGCTGGGGCTGCCTGCGCCAATCTGGCTGACCGTGGCCTGCCTGATCCTGTTCGGCTTCCTGCTCAACCGGACCACCTTTGGCCGCAATACTCTGGCGATTGGCGGTAACGAAGAGGCCGCCCGTCTGGCCGGGGTACCGGTGGTGCGAACCAAGATTATTATCTTCGTGCTCTCAGGGCTGGTTTCTGCCGCCGCGGGGATTATCCTGGCTTCGCGTATGACCAGCGGCCAGCCGATGACCTCTATTGGCTACGAGCTGATCGTCATTTCGGCCTGCGTTTTAGGGGGCGTTTCCCTCAAGGGCGGCATCGGAAAAATCTCATATGTGGTGGCCGGTATCCTGATTTTAGGCACGGTGGAGAACGCCATGAACCTGCTGAATATTTCGCCGTTCTCGCAGTACGTGGTTCGTGGTCTGATCCTGCTGGCAGCGGTGATTTTCGACCGTTACAAGCAAAAAGCGAAGCGTACCCTGTAACCCTTTTTCCTGTCTTTTATTGCTCAACTTATAACCATAGTTGACCCCTTAACCGCCCCGCCAGTAAAACTGGCGGGGCGGTTGTCAAATGGCGAGCGACGTCACACTGTCTATACTTACATGGCTATGAAAGAGGTAAAGGCGTTTACCTCTCGTAAACCGTAAGGAGGAAAAGGGTGGCTGACATGTTAACCGCACCGCCTGTACTGCCCGGACACTATGCTTTCTTTTTCGATCTCGACGGCACGCTCGCCGGGATAAAACCGCACCCTGACCAGGTGTCTATTCCGGATGCGGTGTTACAGGATTTGCATCAGCTCTCGCTCATGAACGAGGGAGCACTGGCATTGATATCAGGGCGCTCAATGGCCGAGCTGGATACGCTCGCCAGTCCTTACCACTTTCCGCTGGCCGGTGTACACGGAGCGGAGCGCCGCGACATCCATGATCACACGCATATCGTTTCACTCCCTGACGCACTCACGCAAACGCTCCAGAAGCAGCTTTCTGCTGCGCTGGAAGCGCTGCCTGGCACCGAGCTGGAAGCCAAAGGCATGGCCTTTGCCCTGCATTATCGTCAGGCGCCGCAGCATGAGGAGGCCGTACTGGCGCTGGCTCAAACGGTTGCGGATGCCCATCCACAGCTGGCGTTGCAGCCCGGCAAATGCGTCGTGGAGTTAAAACCGAAAGGGATTAATAAAGGCGCGGCCATCGCCGCGTTTATGGCGTCGCCGCCTTTCAAAGGGCGAACGCCCGTTTTCATTGGGGATGACCTGACCGACGAGGCCGGGTTTCGCGTGGTGAATCAGGCCGGAGGGATCGCCGTCAAGGTGGGGCCTGGTGACACGGTTGCCGAATGGCGGCTGGCGGATGTCGCCAGCGTCTGGCAGTGGATATCTGACATCGCTAACCAGCAACAACAACAAATAGCGCAAAGCAAAGGGGGAAACCATTATGGGTCGCTTAGTCGTCGTCTCTAACCGAATCGCACCGCCGGATGATAAAAAAGCCAGCGCGGGTGGCCTGGCGGTAGGGGTGTTAGGTGCCTTAAAAGCCGCTGGCGGGCTGTGGTTTGGCTGGAGTGGAGAAATTAGTGAAGAGGAGAAACCGCTCAACAAGGTGACGCGCGGAAACATTACGTGGGCTTCATTTGCATTGAAAGAGAAAGATTATGACGAGTATTACTCGCAGTTCTCAAATGCCGTCCTGTGGCCTGCGTTCCACTATCGTCTTGACCTGGTCAAATTCCAGCGTGAATCCTTCGAAGGCTACTCGCGCGTAAATGCGCTGCTGGCGGATAAACTGCTGCCATTAATAGAGGAAGACGATATTTTATGGATCCACGATTATCACCTGTTGCCCTTCGCGAGAGAGCTGCGAAAGAGGGGGGTGAATAACCGGATTGGCTTCTTCCTGCACATTCCTTTCCCGACGCCGGAAATTTTTACCGCGCTGCCGCCGCATGAAGAGCTGCTGGAGGCGCTGTGCGATTACGATTTGCTGGGCTTCCAGACCGAAAATGACCGCCTCGCGTTCCTTGACTCCGTGTCTGGCAAAGCGCGTCTGGTGACCAAAGGCGTGAAAACCCATACGGCGTGGGGGAAAACCTTCCACACCGAGGTCTATCCAATAGGGATTGAACCTGACGAAATCGCGGAGCAGGCTTCTGGCCCGCTGCCGCCGAAGCTGGCGCAGCTTAAGAATGAACTCAAGCACGTGAAAAATATCTTCTCGGTTGAGCGCCTTGATTATTCCAAAGGGCTACCGGAACGCTTCCTGGCGTATGAAACGCTGCTGGATAAATACCCGCAGCATCACGGGAAAATTCGCTATACCCAGATTGCGCCGACGTCGCGCGGTGAGGTTCAGGCCTATCAGGATATTCGCCACCAGCTGGAGACAGAAGCAGGGCGCATTAATGGCCGCTACGGCCAGCTGGGCTGGACGCCGCTGTTTTACCTGAATCAGCATTTTGACCGTAAGATCCTGATGAAGGTCTTCCGCTATGCGGACGTTGGGTTGGTCACGCCGCTGCGTGACGGGATGAACCTGGTGGCGAAAGAGTATGTGGCGGCCCAGGATCCTGCCGACCCGGGTGTTCTGGTGCTTTCCCAGTTTGCCGGAGCCGCAAATGAGCTCACGTCGGCGCTCATCGTTAACCCTTATGACAGGGATGACGTGGCGAACGCGCTGAATCGTGCCCTGACAATGCCGCTCACGGAACGTATTTCCCGCCATGCTGAGATGATGGAGACAATCCGAAAGAACGATATTAACCACTGGCAGGCGCGTTTTATTCAGGATCTCCGGGATATCGCTCCGCAAAGTCATGAAGGCGATCTGCAAAAAAAGATCGCGACCTTCCCTAAACTCGCCTGATTTACTGCTGGGGGGCTAATGCCCCCCAAGCGGCACTAACAGCACATCGACCTGGCTCGACGCGACAATAGATTTCGCCGCGCAGGCTGCCCGCGATAAAAAGCTGTGGTTATGGTTCCCGCAAATCACTAAATCTATATTTTGTCTGCGACACATATCGAGAATATGGGCGTTAAGTTCCCCGGTCGCAATAACAGTTTCATAAACAGGATATTGTGCCTTTTCCACTAATTCGCGCAGAAATTGCTGCGTTTCTTCCTGCAGAACCTCGCGAATATCCTCCAGCATGGGTGCGGCCAGCTGATTATACATCTCCGGCTCAGCGGCGAGCGTGATGAGGCTGATGCGGGCATTGTGGGGTCTGGCAATGGAAACTGCCCGGGCGACAAGCTGATGGCTTTCGGGGGAAACTGCTACGGAAACAAGAAGATGGGAGTAACTCATGGCGCACTCCTTTGATGTCTGAAAGACAGCGTTTAACCACCTTTACCGCGAAATCTCCGGTTCTGCAAGAGCAGATTACGACATTAGTGTGAAGCTTATCATAATTATTCATTAATTATTCTTATAAGAAGAATAACTGAAAAACGCGCCTAAATGAAAAAAATTAACAACTTAACGTAAATCACACAAATTCACGCCTTGACTGTTAAATCGTTCTGACCCGTTACAAACTCATTTCGAATGATCACGTCCTGAAACATCTTTTTTGTGTTACCTGCATAACTATATGTTTTTTCACGGTAAGAAAAATGTTTCCAGGAGAGGGGCCTGATGTAAATGTTTCCGCGCGGCGCTTACGGTATGAAAAGCACGTTGCATGCCAGTTCGGATCACCCTTCTGCATGAGTATTCGTCAATTAAGAATACAAAACAGTACCGATTGGCTAAATTTTGACCAAATTACAAGTCATACTGATGGATTTATGGGTCATATTCACTTAAATTGTGTGACGTGGATCACATTTTTTTTAAATTTGAGGGTGGCTGGATTGTATGTGTCAAAACTGACGAGTAGAGTTTGCGTCGAATTAGGAAAAATCTTAGTTATTTGTAAGAAATGATAAATCATGTAAGAGACGCATTCGCGGTTTCTCTCTTACGGTTTCAGTGAATACAAACCTAAATTCAACTATGCATTTAGCCTTTTCTTTTTTATACCGGGTGATTTCCCGGCGACATCACGGGGTGCGGTCTTTCCGCATAAAAATAATAGTTGGTTATTCGGGATGGGAACAATGCATACATCCGAGTTGCTAAAACATATCTATGACATCAATTTGTCGTATTTACTGCTCGCGCAGCGTTTGATAAGTCAGGACAAGGCGTCCGCGATGTTTCGTCTGGGTATTAACGAAGAAATGGCAACCATGCTGGGCGGCTTAACCCTCCCGCAGATGGTTAAACTGGCTGAAACGAATCAACTGGTTTGCCAGTTCCGTTTCGATGATTCACAGACAATAACGCGTCTGACGCAGGAATCCCGTGTGGACGATCTTCAACAGATCCATACCGGTATTCTTCTTTCAACTCGCTTGCTTAACGAAATCAGCCAGCCTGATGACGTAGCCCGTAAGAAAAGGGCCTAGCAATGAGCGAGAAAAGCATTGTTCAGGAAGCGCGTGACATACAGTTGGCCATGGAGCTGATTACACTGGGTGCTCGTTTACAAATGCTGGAAAGCGAGACTCAGCTGAGCCGTGGTCGTCTCATCAAACTGTACAAAGAGTTACGTGGTAGTCCCCCGCCGAAAGGCATGCTGCCGTTTTCTACCGACTGGTTTATGACGTGGGAGCAGAATATTCATGCTTCCATGTTCTGTAATGCCTGGCAGTATCTTCTCAAAACCGGTTTGTGTAGCGGCGTTGACGCCGTGATCAAAGCGTACAAACTTTACCTTGAACAATGCCCACAGCAGGAAGAAGGCCCTCTGCTGGCGCTGACCCGCGCATGGACGCTGGTGCGTTTTGTTGAGAGCGGAATGCTTGAACTGTCGCGCTGCAACTGCTGCGACGGCAATTTTATTACCCATGCTCATCAACCTGCAGGCAGCTTCGCCTGTAGTTTATGTCAGCCTCCATCCCGCGCAGTAAAAAGACGTAAACTTTCCCGGGATGCTGCCGATATTATTCCACAACTGCTGGATGAACAGATCGAACAAGCTGTTTAACCCGAACGTGTGGGAAAGATTCCAGCAGCGGTAAGCAATTACCGCTGCTTTTTTTTACCCCGCAAACGGTAAACGCTGCGAGCTGGACGTCCTTGCCATAGTCACTAGCGGAAGGATGATGTCGTGCTTATCTTATTAGGTTACCTGGTAGTTCTCGGTACAGTTTTCGGCGGTTACATGATGACCGGCGGGCACCTTGGAGCACTCTATCAACCGGCTGAACTTATTATCATCGGCGGTGCAGGGGTAGGGGCTTTTATCGTTGGTAACAACGGTAAATCGATCAAGGGCACGCTGAAAGCGATTCCGTTGCTGTTCCGTCGCTCGAAATACACCAAAAGCATGTATATGGATCTGCTGGCACTGCTCTATCGCCTGATGGCGAAGTCGCGTCAGCAGGGCATGTTCTCGCTTGAACGGGATATTGAAAACCCGAAAGAGAGCGAAATTTTTGCCAGCTATCCGCGAATTCTTGCTGACGCCATGATGCTGGATTTCATCGTCGACTATCTGCGACTCATCATCAGCGGCAACATGAATACCTTCGAAATCGAAGCGCTGATGGACGAAGAGATTGAAACCCACGAAAGCGAATCTGAAGTGCCGGCCAACAGCCTGGCGCTGGTCGGCGACTCGCTTCCGGCATTCGGTATCGTTGCTGCGGTAATGGGCGTGGTTCACGCCCTGGCCTCGGCAGACCGTCCGGCAGCCGAGCTGGGCGCGCTGATTGCCCACGCGATGGTGGGGACTTTCCTCGGTATTTTGCTGGCGTACGGCTTCATTTCGCCGCTGGCGAGCGTGCTGCGCCAGAAGAGCGCGGAAACCACCAAAATGATGCAGTGCGTAAAGATCACGCTGCTCTCTAACCTCAACGGTTACGCGCCACCGATCGCGGTTGAGTTTGGCCGTAAAACGCTTTACTCCAGCGAGCGTCCGTCGTTTATCGAGCTTGAAGAACACGTGCGTGCGGTGAAAAACCCAAACCAACAGACGACAACTGAGGACGCATGAAAAACCAGTCCCATCCGATCGTCATCGTAAAAAAACGCAAGCACAAGGGCGGCGGGCATGGCGCACACGGCTCGTGGAAAATTGCGTACGCCGACTTTATGACCGCAATGATGGCGTTCTTTCTGGTGATGTGGCTGATCTCCATCTCCAGCCCAAAAGAACTGATCCAGATTGCCGAATATTTCCGAACGCCGCTGGCAACAGCGGTGGCCGGCGGGCCGCGTATCTCTAACAGCGAAAGCCCGATCCCGGGCGGCGGCGATGATTACACCCAGCAGAAGGGTGAGGTGAAAAAAGAGCCGAACATCGACGAGCTGAAAAGAAAGATGGAGCAGGCGCGTCTGAAGAAACTGCGGGGCGATCTCGATCAGCTTATTGAAGCGGATCCGAAGCTGCGCGCGCTGCGCCCGCATCTGAAGATCGACCTGGTGCAGGAAGGGCTGCGTATTCAGATTATCGACAGCCAGAACCGCCCAATGTTTAAAACCGGGAGTGCGGAAGTCGAACCGTACATGCGCGATATTCTGCGTGCCATTGCACCGGTGCTGAACGGCATTCCTAACCGAATCAGCCTGTCAGGACACACGGATGATTTCCCGTACGCCAGTGGGGAGAAGGGATACAGCAACTGGGAGCTTTCTGCCGATCGTGCCAACGCCTCGCGTCGCGAGCTGGTGGTAGGTGGGCTTGATGATGGCAAGGTACTGCGCGTAGTCGGCATGGCCGCAACCATGCGCGTTTCCGACCGCGGGCCGGATGATGCCATCAACCGTCGTATCAGTCTTCTAGTGCTGAACCAGCAGGCGGAGCAGGCCATCCTGCATGAAAACGCCGAAAGTCAGAATGAGTCACTGGACGATTTAAAACAGCCTGGGGCCGTTCCTTCGGCTGCCGTTCCAACATCGCCACCAGCCAATCCGAGGTGATAGCGTGAGCATGGATATTAGCGATTTTTACCAGACATTCTTTGATGAAGCCGACGAATTGTTGGCCGATATGGAGCAACACTTGCTCGATTTGGTGCCCGAAGCACCGGACTCCGAGCAGCTCAATGCCATCTTCCGTGCGGCGCACTCTATTAAAGGCGGAGCCGGAACGTTTGGATTTACCATCCTGCAGGAAACGACCCATTTAATGGAAAACCTGCTTGATGAAGCACGACGCGGTGAGATGCAGCTCAATACCGACATTATCAACCTGTTTTTGGAAACCAAAGATATTATGCAGGAACAGCTCGACGCCTATAAAAGTTCGGCAGAGCCTGATGCCGCCAGCTTTGAATACATCTGCAATGCGCTGCGCCAGCTCGCTCTGGAAGCAAAAGGTGAGGTCGCTGCAGCCGTTGTCCCTGCGGCGAAACTGAGCGTTGTCGATGCGGTTGCTGCCGACGAGGCCGCGCCAGCCGCTGCACAAGCGGGCAAGCTGCGCGTTGTGCTGTCACGCCTCAAAGAGAGTGAAGTTAACCTGCTGGAAGAAGAGCTGGGTAACCTGGCGAAATTAAGCAACGTGGTAAAAGGCAAAGACAGCCTTGCCGCGACGCTTGATGACGGTATTGGCCAGGACGATATCGTGGCGGTACTGTGCTTTGTGATTGAAGCTGACCAGATCGCCTTCGAAACCGAAACGGCCGCGGTTGACGCCCCTGCCGCTGCGGAAGAAGTGGCCGTTGTCGCTCAGGCCGCCGCACCGGCTGTGGCTCCTGCGGCTCCGGCGCTGAAGGCAGTGCCAAAAGAGGCCGCGGCACCTGGCCGTGGTGAAAAACCTGCCGCGCGCTCCAGCGAGTCAACCAGCATCCGCGTTGCCGTTGAGAAGGTCGACCAGCTGATTAACCTGGTGGGCGAACTGGTGATCACCCAGTCGATGCTGGCCCAGCGTTCTAACGAACTGGACCCGGTTACGCACGGCGATCTGATCACCAGCATGGGTCAGCTGCAGCGTAACGCCCGCGACCTGCAGGAATCGGTCATGTCCATCCGTATGATGCCGATGGAATATGTCTTCAGCCGCTTCCCGCGTCTGGTTCGCGACCTTGCCAGCAAGCTGAATAAACAGATTGAACTGACCCTGATGGGCAGCTCAACCGAACTGGATAAGAGCCTGATCGAGCGCATTATCGACCCGTTAACGCACCTGGTGCGTAACAGCCTCGACCACGGTATCGAACTGCCTGAAAACCGCATTGCCGCCGGAAAATCGCCGGTCGGCAACCTGATCCTCTCTGCGGAACACCAGGGCGGGAACATCTGCATCGAAGTGACCGATGACGGCGCGGGTCTTAACCGCGAGCGCATCCTGGCAAAAGCGATTTCGCAGGGGATGGCGGTCAATGAAAACATGACCGATGAAGAAGTGGGCATGCTGATCTTCGCGCCGGGCTTCTCTACCGCGGAGCAGGTGACCGACGTGTCCGGACGCGGTGTGGGCATGGACGTGGTGAAACGTAACATCCAGGAGATGGGCGGCCACGTTGAGATCCAGTCTAAACAGGGTTCCGGCACCACCATTCGCATCCTGCTGCCGCTGACGCTGGCGATCCTCGACGGCATGTCAGTCAAAGTGGCGGACGAAGTCTTTATCCTGCCGCTGAACGCCGTAATGGAATCCCTGCAGCCGCGTGAAGAAGATCTGCATCCGCTGGCGGGCGGCGAGCGCGTCCTAGAAGTGCGCGGTGAGTACCTGCCGCTGGTTGAGCTGTGGAAAGTGTTCGAAGTGGACGGGGCGAAGACAGAGGCCACGCAGGGCATCGTTGTGATCCTGCAAAGCGCGGGCCGTCGCTACGCGCTGCTGGTCGATCAGCTGATTGGTCAGCACCAGGTGGTAGTGAAGAACCTCGAAAGCAACTACCGCAAAGTGCCGGGTATTTCTGCCGCCACCATTCTGGGTGATGGTAGCGTGGCGCTGATCGTCGATGTGTCGGCGCTTCAGGGATTAAATCGTGAACAACGTGTGGCGTACACAGCCGCCTGATTAAGTAGAAGGTAATAACATGACCGGTATGAGTAATGTAACGAAACTGGCGGGCGAGCCATCAGGGCAGGAATTCCTGGTATTCACTTTAGGCGATGAGGAGTACGGCATCGATATCCTGAAAGTGCAGGAAATCCGTGGTTACGACCAGGTTACCCGCATCGCTAACACGCCTGCTTTTATTAAAGGTGTCACCAACCTGCGTGGCGTCATTGTGCCAATCGTGGACCTGCGCGTGAAGTTCAGCCAGGGCGACGTTGACTACGACGACAACACCGTGGTGATCGTTCTGAATCTGGGGCAGCGCGTGGTAGGTATCGTGGTGGACGGCGTATCTGATGTGCTTTCCCTGACCTCTGACCAAATTCGTCCTGCGCCGGAGTTTGCGGTCACGCTGTCGACCGAATACCTGACCGGCCTGGGCGCGCTCGGCGAGCGTATGCTGATTCTGGTGAACATCGAGAAACTGCTGAACAGCGATGAGATGGCGCTGCTGGATATCGCCGCGAGTCACGTAGCGTAGGTAAATGCAAAACGGCAACCCAGGTTGCCGTTTTTTGTGTTTGCTTCCTCTCCCTGTGGGAGAGGGCAGGGGTGAGGGCATCAGGCCTCACCCTTTTTTTCACCTTACGCTTCCTGCTTTACCAGCTCAGCTTCAGCTTCCGCTTCCCGCGCGCCTTCATTCTGTGACAGCATCGCGGTCGCAATACCATTGCCCAGCACGTTAATTGCGGAACGGCCCATGTCCAGGAAGTGGTCGATCCCCATCAGCAGCAGAATACCCGCCACCGGAATATTAAAGCTCGGAATGGTTGCTGCCAGCACCACCAGTGAAGAACGCGGTACGCCGGCAATCCCTTTCGACGCCAGCATCAGGGTCAGCATCAGCACCGTCACTTCAGAGAAGCTCAGGTGAATGTTGTACGCCTGAGCGATAAACATCGAGGCGAAAGAGCAGTACACCATCGAACCCACCAGGTTGAAGGAGTAGCCAATCGGCAGAACGAAAGAGGCGATGTTGCGCGAACAGCCAAAGCGCTCCAGCTGCTCCAGCGTTTTCGGGTAGGCGGCTTCAGAGCTGCTGGTGGTAAAGGCCACCAGGACCGGATCCTTCAGCATGCTGACCAGGCGAAACACCTCTTTTTTCAGCACCATGTAGCCCACGGCCAGCAGCACCATGCAGGTAAGAAGAATGGCAACATAGTAGCCGCCAATAAAGGAGGCGTAGTTCAGCAGAATGCCCAGACCCTGCGTGGCAATGACGGATGAAATCGCCGCGAAAATGGCCAGCGGAGCAACGTACATCACGTAACCCGTTACCTTCAGCATGATATGGGAAACCACATCCAGCGCGGCCACCAGCGGCGCGTTGAATTTCTGCCCCAGCGACGCGCCGCCGATGCCGAAGAACATTGAGAACACCACAATCTGCAGGATCTCATTGTTCGACATCGCCCCCGCGATGCTGGTCGGAATGGTGTGTGACAGGAACGCTTTCAGCGTCATGCCGCCCACGGCCAGGCCGGTATCCACCGCTTCTGTCGGAACCGTCAGGTTCAGACCGCTTCCCGGATGCTCCAGCGTGACGATGAACAGGCCAACCAGGATAGAGAGCACGGATGAGCTGATAAACCACACCATCGCTTTGCCGCCAACGCGGCCAATGGTGGAGGTTTCCCCCAGCTTCATAATGCCGACGGTGAGCGTGCTGAAGACCAAGGGTGCAATGACCATTTTGATCAGACGGAGGAAAATATCGGTCAGAAGGGTAATATTATCCGACCAGGCTTTGATGGCATCCGCAGATGCGTACTCATGAATTGCTGCCCCTGAAAGAATACCCGCCAGCATGAATATCACGATGAAGAGTGTGAGTTTGTTTGCACTTGCCACGAAAAAAGACCCTCTATGCGCTTCAGATGTAGCCCGCGTCGATACATATAAATTTTTTATTACGATGCGGGAAATTATTCGGCACATAAATTGACGCAAAGTGTAGGGGGATACAACTCCTTTTTAATTTTTATTAATTTTGTTGCTAATGCGCTGACGATATATTGTGATCGTCGTCACACTTTAATGGATATATTCTCCCCGAATAGAATAAAATCGCTGCCTGAATTAATTTAACTTTCTGTTATTTATAAGAAAATTGAGTCAATAAGACATATGCCTTATGCGTTAACGGGCTGGTGGTCGAAGCGATATCCATAAACTAGATTCTCAATAACCCCCTCAGAGGAACGTTAAGCGGGGCTAACATCTTGAACGACAAAAATAAAATGTGGCAAGGGAACGGAGACGTCTTCTGGAGGGTGGTAAATGAAAAGAAAACTTCTTTTGATCTGCGCAGGCACCTTACTGGCTGCGACAACGGCCCATCAGGCGCTGGCCGTCACCAGCAGCGGCACCATCGGTGCAACGCTGACGCTGACAAACGGGTGTCTGATAAACGGCTCGCCCGCGCAGAGTGGTATTAACTTCGGTACGCTCGATTTCGGTACCCATCCGGCAACCTTTTCCACGCTTACGACGCAGCTGAGCGGCGCCAGCGGCGGAAACACCTTCACCATTCAATGTACGACCGCCAGCTATACGGTCGCGATCACCGGTAATACCCACTCCACCGCGCCCGGCTCGGTTGTCGGTTCGCCGGGCACGCCTGAACGCTATCTGGTGAATACGGCCAACGCGGCACAGGGCGTGGCTTACAGCCTGTACAGCGACAGCGGGTTTAACACCGTGATTGCCAATAACGCCGCGCTGCCGATCGCGTCTACGGCCGGAGGGGTGGACAGTTACACCCTCTACGGACGGATTACCGGCGGCGGTAACAGCGTGACGGTCGTTCCGGGAACCTACACCGACACGATTAACGTCAGCGTCACCTACTAGTCCCGAACCGCCATGAAGGCATCTCTCACAGGTCTGCGCAAACGCGCAGAGGGACGCGTGCAGCCTTTTTTCGCGCTGATCGTCGGATTGCTCACGATGCCCACGGCGGATGCGGTGACATCCCAGTCGTTTAAGGTCAGCGCGACGATTGTCCCGGGATGCGCGGTGGCCACCGGTAGCGGAGGGCTTCTCGGTACGCTGGATTTTGGCAGCCATAACGGCGTCGAGAGCGCGCCGGTGAGCACCAGCTTTGTGCCAAACGGGGCGTTGTCTATTGCCTGTACGCCAGGCGTGGCGCTGAGCATGAGCATTAATGGCGGTCAAAATTATTCATCCGTTCGCCGCATGAAGCGCGCGAACGGCGTCGATATGGTGCCATACCGGCTCTACAGCAGCAGCTCGCTGGCCGCAAACAGCGAAATTGGCGTCAACCAGGCGATAGCGGTGACCTATACCAACAGCAATAACATCGCGCTGCCGCTTTTTGGCGTGGCGCTACTGACCGGGTTTAGCCCGGCGGGAACCTATTCCGATCAGCTCACCGTGACCTTGTCATGGTAATAAAGGGAGAGTGTTGATGAAGCCATTTTTCAGACCGGTTTGTCTGGCGGGCGCGTTGGGAATGGCGGTTGCTGGCCAGGCGCAGGCGGCGGCCACCATCCTGCTCTGGCCTATCGATCCCTGGCTTGCTGCGGACGCCAACGCCACGGAACTGTGGATCCAGAACCAGGGAAACAGCGCCACGACGATGCAGGTTCGCATCGTGCGCTGGAAGCAGGAGGACGGACACGAGCGCTATACCGCGCAGCAGGACGTGGTCGCCAGCCCGCCCATCGTCACGATTGGCACAGGCAACAAGCAGCTTATTCGCCTTATCAAACAGGCTTCGGTTCCCGCTGGGGTCGAACAGGCCTATCGCATTATCGTCGATGAAATTCCCCAGCCAGATGCCAAAGCCGAACCCGCCATCGGCCTGAAATTGCAGATGCGTTACTCCATCCCTCTGTTCGTATATGGACTGGGGATCCCGACCATCAAAGAGGGCGCGCATCACGCGCTGGCGGAGACCCAAAACCTGAGCTGGCGGGTGACGCAGGCGGAGGGGAAGCCTGCGCTGGAGGTCAAAAATCGGGGTGATGTTCACGTCAGGCTGAGCCAGGTGGCGCTGGAGCAGGGCGGTCAGAAACGCACGGTGGCGGAGGGATTGCTGGGTTACGTCCTGCCGGGCAGCACCCGCAGCTGGCCTATACCCGCTGGCGTTCGTCAGCCAGAGCGGATGAGCGCGCAGATTAATGCCAGGGACGAACAATGGCAGTCGACGCCCGTCAACTGAAGCCGGCGATGATGATACTGCTATGCGTCAGTTCAGCGACTCTGGCCGGGCCCGGCGACGACAGTTTACCGCCGCCTCCCCGGGCACAGGCGATAAATGATGAAGCGGTTTTCCAGCTGGCCATCGTGGTCAATCACTACGATACCGGCCTGGTCGTGCCCGTGACGCAGCGTAAAGGCGCTTTCTTTATCTCCAGCGCCGATTTGCTGCGCGCGGGTCTGCCCCCGGCGCATGTTCCCACCGGCGAGGTAAATCTCTCCTCGCTTGCTCAGGTTCGGGTGGAGTACGACAGCGCCGCGCAGCGCCTGCTGCTGACAGTTCCCCGCGACTGGGTGACGGCCCGCTTGACGCCTTTCAGCGCGCAAGCGGCGCAGGCCAAACCGCACTACGGGCGCGGGGCGCTGCTGAATTACGATCTCTACACCAACCACACGGAACATATCGGCGGACAGGCGTCGATCTGGCATGAGTTCCGCTACTTCAACGAAAACGGCTCGTTTTCCTCGACCGGTTACGCGCGGGAAAATTTCACCGGTAACGACGGCCAGCAGGAAGGGTATGTCCGCTATGACACGACCCTGCTGTTCACCAACGAAGATGACGCGATGAGCTGGAGCGCCGGGGACGTGATCAGCGATGCCCTGAGCTGGAGCTCCAGCGTGCGGATGGGGGGGATAAGCGTCGGGCGGGATTTCTCCCTGCGTCCTGACCTGGTGACATGGCCGCTGCCCGAGTTCGCGGGGGAAGCCGCGGTACCCACTTCGGTCGATCTTTTTATCAACGGCTATCGCTCCGGCTCAACCCAGCTTCAGCCGGGCCCCTTCACCCTGACTAATCTGCCCTATATCAACGGCGCCGGGGATGCGGTGCTGGTCACAACGGATGCGCTGGGGCGCCAGGTAAGCACCACGCTACCGTTTTACGTCACCAGCGACCTGCTCAAACAAGGGCTGAGCGACGGCGCCGTGACGCTCGGCAGCCTGCGGCGTAATTACGGTATCAAGAATTTTGACTACGGTCCGGCAGCCGGCAGCGGCTCGTATCGCTACGGAATGACGGACTGGCTAACCCTCGAGGGCCACGCGGAAGGGGCGCAGGAGCTGGCGCTGGGCGGTGCGGGGACGGTGATAAAACTCGGCCAGTTTGGCGTGGTGAATACCTCTTACTCGCAAAGCCGCATGCGCGGTGATGCGGGCGGGCAAATCAACTGGGGTTACCAGTACAGTACCAGCGAGTTTAGCGTCGCCACCCAGCACACGCGTCGCGACCGAGGCTTTGGCAATTTGGCCCTTTACGATCAGCCGACGGTGTATGACGAAAACGATAAGCCCATCGCCAGCTTTAGCCGTAATACGGACCAGTATTCGCTGACCTTCAATCTGGGACGGTACGGCAATATCGGTGCGGCCTGGATAGGCGTGGAGAGTTTTGACAGCCAAAAAACCGAGCTGCTCAATCTCTCCTGGAGCCGAAACCTGTGGGGAGCGAGCAGTATTTACCTGGCCGGCAGCCGGGATCGGCAGCGGGGAGACTGGACGGTCGCGCTGTCGCTGCAGGTGCCGCTGGGGGCGCGCGACAGCGCTGCCGTCACCGTTGAAAACACCCCGGATGCAGGCAGTACCCAGCGCATTAACTACAACCACTCCATGCCTTCTGACGGTGGGTTCAGCTGGAACATGGCCTGGGCCAACCAGTCAAGATCCAGTGATTATCAACAGGGTACGCTGGGCTGGCGCAATAACAACATCGAGCTGCAGGGCGGCGGCTATGGCGAAAGGGATACCATGACCTGGTGGGGCGAGGCGATGGGCGCCGTTGTGCTGATGGACGGCGAGCTGTTCGCGGCGAATAAGATCAACGATGCGTTTGTGGTCATCAGTACCGATGGCCACCCGGACGTGCCCGTCAGCTATGAGAACCAGCCCGTCGGTAAAACCAATAACAACGGCTACCTGCTGGTCAGCGGGGTGTCGGCGTATTACCCGGCAAGCTACCGGATTGATACTTTGAATCTGCCGGCGGATACCCGTCTGAAAGAGACCGAGCGGCGGATCGCGATTCGGCGCCACAGCGGCTATCTGGTCGATTTCCCGATGGAGCAGGAACGGGTGGCCAGCGTTATTCTGCATGACGCGCGCGGGAAGGCGTTGCCGGTGGGAAGCCAGGTTCGACGCGCCTCGCGCAGCAATGCGGTGGTGGGGTATGACGGCATCGCCTGGCTGGAAAATCTCAGCGATGTGAACCCGCTGGAGGTGATCGCACCTGACGGGAGGCGCTGTAAGACTACCCTGACCGTGGGGGCCAATCCGGAGCACAAGCTGAAAACCTACGGGCCGCTGGTTTGCCGGGAGGAGCCATGACGCGCCTGCTGCTATTCATCCTGCTGCTGTTCTCCGGCGGCGGCTGGGCGGCGTGTACCGTCAGTACGGTTAATGCGTCGTTTGGCAGCGTCACCTCGTTCGCGCTTAGCGGAACCGGAGAAGTTCAAACCACCGGCACGCTGGTAGTGGCCTGCGATGCCGTACTGAATCTGCTGACCAGCGACTCGGTAACGCTGACCTACACCGCGGCATCGGTTTCGGGCAGCAGCCGGGCCACGATGAAACGCACGGATAATGCGGCCATCACCGACGTGATCCCCACCCGGCTGTGCGGGTTATCGGGATGCGCGAGCAGCAGCGAGGTACAGATAAGTAAATCATATACCTGGAGCGGGAGTACCCTGCTGGGGTTGCTGGGGTCAAAGCAGTACAACATTCCGCTCTATTTCCGCACCGTCGCCGGGCAAAACGTCACTGCCGGGCCATATCAGGTGCAGTTAACCTTCAGCATTAACTACAGCGTCTGCTCCGTGGGCGCGCTTGGCATTTGCACAATCAATCAGACGGGAACCGCGACAACCACCATCCTGCTGGATATGACCGTTACCAACGACTGCAGCGCCATGACCACGCCAGATGTGAACTTCAACAGCGCGCCGCTGGTGCAAAGTTTCCCCACCGTCTCGCAGGCGATTGCCGTCACCTGTACCAAAGGAAGTTCGTATACCATCGGCATTAATAACGGTGCCAACGCGCTGAACAACGTGCGGCGGATGGTGAGCGGCAGCAACGCCATGAGCTACGACATCTATAAGGAAGCCACCGGTAACCGCTGGGGCGGCAGCGGCAGCGAGCGCTGGTCCAGCGCGGTATCGTCCCAGGTCAGTACCGACGGTTTACTGCGCACCTACAACTACACCGCGAAAGTCCTGACCAATCAGGCCACGCCGCCCGCCGGAACCTACACCGACACGCTGATTGTCGACGTGGCGTTTTAACCCCGCGCTTTTCCCTTTCGCAAATGTAAAGTTCCTGTGGGCTGTGCCGATAACACCGTTAATAAATCTATGAGAAGGTGTTGTATGTTGAACCGTATCCGCGTTGTCACAATGCTCATGATGGTGCTGGTCATTTTCGCACTTCTTCAGCTCATCTCCGGCGGGCTTTTTTTCTCGTCATTAAAACAGAACCAGGACAGCTTCGCGGCCTCGAACGATCTCCGCCTGCAGCAGAGTGAACTCACCTCAACGTGGGATCTGATGCTGCAAACGCGTATCAACCTGAGCCGCTCGTCCGCGCGCATGATGATGGACCCCAACAATCAGCAGAGCAGCGCGAAAACCGATCTGTTGAAAAATGCCCGTGCCACCCTCGCTGACGCCGCGAAACACTACGACGCCTTCAAAAAGATCGCCCCGCAGCCTGCTATGGAGCAGGTGAGCCAGAATATTGATGAAAAATACAATGCCTACCATACCGGCCTGACAGAGCTGATTCAGTTCCTGGAGAGCGGCAATATGGACGCCTATTTCGCGCAGCCAACGCAGGGGATGCAAAACGCACTCGGCGCGGCGCTGGGGGAATACGCGAAGGTCAGTGGCGATCTCTATCACTCGGCCTTTACGGCAAGCCAGAATGACTACCGCTTTGCAAAATGGCAGATGGCCGTGATGGCGCTGGCGCTGGTCATTGTGCTGGTCGCGGTCTGGTACGGCATTCGCCATATCCTGCTGAACCCTCTCGGCCGCGTCATTGCCCACATTCGTGAAATTGCCGGCGGTGACCTGACCAAAACGCTGACCGTTTCCGGGCGCAATGAGATCACCGAGCTGGCAAACAGCGTTGACCATATGCAGCGTTCGTTAATCGAAACCGTTGCCAACGTACGTAACGGGTCGGAGGCTATCTACACCGGCACCAGCGAAATTGCGATGGGGAATAACGACCTCTCTTCTCGTACCGAGCAGCAGGCGTCCGCCCTGGAAGAGACGGCCGCCAGCATGGAGCAGCTCACCGCGACCGTGAAGCAGAACGCCGATAACGCCCGCCAGGCGTCTCAGCTGGCGGAAAGCGCCTCCGAGACGGCACAGCGCGGCGGCCGCGTGGTGGATGGCGTGGTGAAAACCATGCACGAAATCGCCGACAGCTCGAAGAAAATCGCCGACATCATCAGCGTTATCGACGGCATTGCCTTCCAGACCAACATTCTGGCGCTGAACGCCGCCGTGGAAGCGGCGCGCGCGGGTGAACAGGGGCGCGGGTTTGCCGTGGTGGCCGGGGAAGTACGCAACCTGGCCAGCCGCAGCGCCAACGCGGCCAAAGAGATCAAGTCTCTGATTGAAGATTCCGTCTCCCGCGTGGATACCGGCTCCGTGCTGGTGGAAAGCGCCGGGGAGACCATGAATGACATCGTGAATGCCGTCACCCGCGTGACGGACATCATGGGTGAAATCGCCTCTGCGTCCGATGAGCAGAGTCGTGGTATCGACCAGGTTGCCCTGGCGGTATCGGAAATGGATCGCGTGACACAGCAAAACGCCGCGCTGGTGCAGGAGTCCGCTGCGGCGGCCGCTGCTCTGGAAGACCAGGCGAGCCGTCTGAAGATGGCCGTCTCGGCGTTTCGTCTCGCTTCACTCGCTGGAAACACGGTCACCCCGCAGGCGACGTATCGCGCGCCAGCCGTTGAATCGGCTGTAAACCGTACGCGCACCGCGACGACCGGACAAGATGAAAACTGGGAAACATTTTGACTGACAATTAAACCGCGGCTGCTTGCCGCTTGATGGGAGCGTGGATGTTAAATCGTATTCGTATCTCGACCACACTGTTTTTGATTCTGATCCTTTGCGGTGTGTTGCAGGTTGGCAGTAACGGGTTGTCTTTTTGGGCGTTTCGCGATGGCTATCAGAATTTGCAGGAAGTTGAGGCGAGTAATCAGCAGCGCTCCGCACTGGCACAAACGCGTGCCGTGCTGTTGCAGGCAAGCACTGCGCTGAACAAGGCGGGAACCTTAACCGCGCTGAGTTATCCGCCGGATGACATTAAAGCGCTGATGGCGACCGCGCGCGACAGCCTGAAGCAGGCTGACGCACAGTTTAAAGCCTTTACGGCGCAGGCCGCCGACAGTGAGAAAGAGAAAGCGCTGAAGGCCGCCATGAAGACGAACTTTGAGCAGTGGTACAGCGATCTGGACCACCAGGCGACGTGGCTTGAGAACAACCAGCTTTCGGACTTTATGACTGCACCGGTTCAGGCGTCTCAGGCGGCGTTTGACGGCAGCTTTAACGCGTGGCAGCAGGATATTAACCAGTCTGTTCAGCGTGCCGGTGACCAGAGCCGTCAAAGCTATCACATGTCGGGCGTCATCTTTGCCGTGGTGGTGATCCTGGCAGGGCTGCTGACCGGCGGGGCGCTGCTCTGGTCGCGCAGAATGATCGTGCAGCCGCTGGCGATTATCAGCAGCCACTTCGACAGTATTGCGAGAGGGGACCTGGCGCGTCCGGTGGCGGTGTTCGGCAAGAACGAAATTTCGGCGATCTTTGCCAGCCTGAAGGCGATGCAGGGATCCCTGCGGGAAACGGTGAGCGATGTGCGGCAGGGCAGCTATGCCATGCACACCGGGATCTCTGAGATTGCGGCGGGGAACAACGATCTCTCGTCCCGCACCGAGCAGCAGGCGGCCTCGCTGGCGCAGACGGCGGCCAGCATGGAGCAGTTAACCGCGACGGTAGGCCAGAACGCCGATAACGCGCGTCAGGCGTCTGACCTGTCAAAACAGGCGGCGATGACGGCGAAGAAAGGCGGCGACCAGGCGTCCCATGTCGCCAGCACCATGCAGGAGATTGCCACCAGCTCGCAGAAAATTGGTGACATCATCAGCGTGATTGACGGTATCGCGTTCCAGACCAACATTCTGGCGCTGAATGCCGCCGTGGAAGCGGCGCGCGCCGGTGAGCAAGGGCGCGGGTTTGCGGTGGTGGCGGGGGAAGTACGTAACCTGGCGAGCCGCAGCGCCAACGCGGCGAAAGAGATTAAGGTGCTGATCGAAGAGTCGGTTTCGCGTGTTCAGCAGGGCTCAACGCTGGTGGATACGGCGGCGAAAACCATGCACGAGATCGTCACCTCCGTGACGAGGGTGAACGACATCATGGGCGAGATTGCCTCTGCGTCGGATGAACAGCGTCGCGGGATTGAGCAGGTTGCCCAGGCCGTCAGCCAGATGGATCAGGTGACGCAACAGAACGCCTCGTTAGTTGAGGAAGCGGCAGCGGCAACCGATCAGCTGGCCAGCCAGGCGGATCGTCTGACCGGACTGGTCGCGGTATTTAATGTGAAAGAGCACGTTGAAGCAGTAACAGAAGTCGGGCGGTCGCAGGCCGTGCCAGTTGTATCCTGAATGTAATTAAGAAGGCGCTATGACATCACCAATGCCCCCTGGGCAAACGTCATTATTGTTGCAGATGACACAGCGCCTCGCGCTGTCCGACGCGCATTTTCGTCGGATATGTCAGTTAATCTACCAGCGTGCGGGGATCGTGCTTGCGGATCATAAGCGGGACATGGTCTACAACCGTCTGGTGCGGCGCTTGCGTACGCTGGGGCTGGATGATTTTGGCCGCTATCTGAGCATGCTCGAGGCGAACCAGAACAGCGCAGAGTGGCAGGCTTTTATTAACTCGTTAACCACCAACCTGACGGCGTTTTTCCGTGAAGCTCACCACTTCCCGGTCCTGGCCGAGCACGCCCGCCGTCGCACCGGGGAGTATCGCGTATGGAGCGCGGCCGCCTCGACGGGTGAAGAGCCGTACTCGCTGGCGATCACCCTTGCTGACACCCTGGGCATGACGCCCGGACGCTGGAAAGTCTACGCCAGCGATATCGATACCGAGGTGCTGGAGAAGGCGCGTAACGGCGTGTATCGCCAGGATGAACTGAAAACGCTGTCGCCGCAGCAGCTGCAGCGTTATTTCATGCGCGGCACGGGCCCGCATGAAGGCCTAGTGCGCGTACGCCAGGAGCTGGCGAACTGCGTCGAATTCGCGCCCGTTAACCTGCTGGATAAGCAGTACAACGTGCCGGGGCCGTTCGACGCCATTTTTTGCCGTAACGTCATGATCTATTTTGATAAAACGACGCAACAGGACATTTTGCGTCGGTTTGTTCCGTTGCTCAAGCCTGACGGTTTACTGTTTGCCGGGCACTCGGAAAACTTCAGCAACCTCGCGCGTGAGTTTAGCCTGCGTGGGCAAACGGTATATGCGCTGAGTAAGGAAAAAGCATGAGTAAAATCAGGGTGTTGTCTGTCGATGATTCAGCGCTGATGCGTCAGATCATGACTGAAATTATCAATAGCCACAGCGACATGGAGATGGTGGCGACTGCGCCCGATCCTCTGGTAGCGCGGGATTTAATTAAAAAATATAACCCCGACGTGCTAACGCTGGATGTCGAGATGCCGCGCATGGATGGCATAGATTTCCTCGAAAAATTGATGCGGCTTCGGCCCATGCCGGTGGTGATGGTCTCCTCCCTGACCGGAAAAGGATCGGAAATCACCCTGCGCGCGCTGGAGCTGGGGGCGGTGGATTTTGTCACCAAACCGCAGCTCGGCATTCGCGAAGGGATGCTGGCCTACAGCGAAATGATCGCGGAGAAGATCCGCACCGCGTCGCGAGCGAAGCTTGCTGCCCATACGCCATTGGCCGCGCCTGCGACCCTGAAGGCCGGTCCCTTACTCAGCTCGGAAAAACTGCTGGTTATTGGGGCGTCAACCGGAGGAACAGAGGCAATTCGTCATGTACTCCAGCCATTGCCGCTTTCAAGTCCGGGTATTCTGATCACTCAGCATATGCCGCCAGGCTTTACCCGTTCATTCGCCGAACGCCTGAACAAGCTGTGCCAGATCAGCGTGAAGGAGGCGGAAGACGGCGAGCGCGTGCTCCCGGGACATGCCTATATCGCCCCGGGCGACAAGCATATGGAGCTGTCGCGCAGCGGCGCTAACTATCAAATCAAAATTCATGACGGACCGCCGGTCAACCGGCACCGCCCGTCGGTGGATGTGCTGTTTCATTCGGTGGCGAAACATGCGGGGCGCAACGCCGTTGGGGTGATCCTGACGGGGATGGGCAACGATGGTGCCGCCGGAATGCTTGCAATGCACCAGGCTGGCGCCTGGACGATTGCGCAGAATGAAGCAAGTTGTGTGGTGTTCGGCATGCCGCGCGAGGCCATCAATATGGGTGGCGTGAGCGAAGTGGTCGATCTTAGCCAGGTAAGCCAGCAGATGCTGGCGAAAATCAGTGCCGGACAGGCAATACGTATTTGACTCAGGAGTATTATTTTATGGCGGATAAAGAGCTTAAGTTTTTGGTTGTGGATGACTTTTCCACCATGCGTCGCATCGTGCGCAACCTGCTGAAAGAGCTGGGCTTCAACAACGTTGAAGAAGCAGAAGACGGCGTTGATGCGCTGAACAAACTGCAGGCTGGCGGGTTTGGTTTTGTTATCTCCGACTGGAACATGCCTAACATGGACGGTCTGGAACTGCTGAAAACCATTCGTGCCGATGCCGGAATGGCGTCTATGCCGGTTCTGATGGTCACTGCAGAAGCGAAAAAAGAGAACATCATTGCCGCTGCACAGGCGGGCGCAAGCGGCTATGTGGTGAAGCCATTCACCGCGGCAACCCTGGAAGAGAAGCTCGGTAAGATCTTCGAGAAACTCGGCATGTGAGGTGATGGAAATGTTGCAACCTGCTATGAAACCCGTTGAAGAACACTCGCCGAGCGATATTATCGTCCGCATCGGCAGCCTGACGCGCATGCTGCGTGACAGCCTGCGTGAGCTGGGTCTGGATCAGGCGATTGCCGAAGCGGCGGAAGCCATTCCTGATGCCCGCGATCGTCTGGACTATGTTGTACAGATGACCGCTCAGGCCGCGGAACGTGCGCTGAACAGCGTTGAAGCGTCACAGCCGCACCAGGATGCGATGGAAAAGGGGGCGAAAGCGCTGAGCAAACGCTGGGACGAGTGGTTTGAGAACCCTATCGAGCTGGCGGATGCCCGTGAGCTGGTGACGGATACCCGTCAGTACCTGGGTGATGTGCCGGGGCACACCAGCTTCACCAACGCCCAGCTGCTGGACATCATGATGGCGCAGGATTTCCAGGACCTGACCGGTCAGGTGATCAAGCGCATGATGGATGTTATCCAGGAGATTGAGCGTCAGCTGCTGATGGTTCTGCTGGAGAACATCCCGGAACCGGCGGCCCGTCCAAAACGCGAGAACGAAAGCCTGCTCAATGGTCCACAGCTCGACGCCAGCAAGGCGGGCGTTGTGGCAAGCCAGGATCAGGTAGACGATCTGCTCGACAGCCTCGGCTTCTGATTGTTCTGATTACCCTCAGGCTGCGGCGTCAGCCTGAGGGTAGTTCGGTTAGCGAAGATCCATCTTCACCGTCACGTTACCTTCAAAGCGGCCGGGGGCCGGGGAGGCATTCGTCGTGCTGACCGGTACAGCCTGAATTTTGACCACACCGTTTCCTTGCGCGTCCATCGTCACCGGAAACTCATAGGTCCCGTCCAGCGCGACGTTCTGACTGTTTTCATCATATACACGCACCCCGAGATCGTCCCTGTCCAGAAGTTTTGCAATGTACGGCGTACTGTTGTCTGCCACGCCCTGATCTGCGGTCAGCGTGAGCTTTATCCGGTCCGTGTTTCCCACTGCGTTATCATCGCAGTGGTAGGCAATATCAACGTTTTTGATGGCATAACGTTTTGGCGGTTGCCCCTTGATGACGAATTGCTTGCTGACGATGCTGCCGAACTCAACCTCAATGGTGCTGCCTTCGTTGATAACGCAGCTTAGCGGCGCAGATAGGGTGCCGCCAAACCAGATATCAGAGACCTGATCTGCCTGTCCAGGATCGCAGCTTCCCCCCGAGCCGAAATAAAGACAGGCATAGTTTTGCGCGACGATCGTCGAAGGGATCACCTCTTGACCCAGGATGGGTTTTTTAACGTGAAGCAGGATCGCAACGACGTTCCAGCGGAAATTACGCTTTACTGTAGCGGCGTTGCTCGGCTGGGTGCCACTACTGCAAACGTTGGCATCTCCCTCCGTTTTGGCGAGTGCATTCTCAGTAGTGTTACGCATATTACTTCTGGACGTCGGGTATTCATTGACAGCTATCGGGGTCAAAGAAGTGCCGTCCGGAGAGTTAATTGCATCAGCGTAGGCGGTGATATCGGCATCGATCTTTTCTGTCAAATAGCCGTATCCGCTTGTTCCAGGTTTCAGCGGGCTTCCGGCGAAGGTTTTTTCATAAACCATGCTCGAAGAAAATATATTTCCGGGACAGCTGCAGTTGGCCACTATCACCGGGCCATTGCCGACCAGATGATTTGGCACATCATAATCATGATTGGCGATATTTTCGCTGGACGAAAATTCATGATCGAACGTCGTGGTGTAGGCTTGCGGCGCACCGAAGCAGTCATGAAGCAAAGTCGCGGCTCCCCTGCACGGGCTGGTTGCGGTCAGGCTCAATACCGTGGCCAATGAAGCCCTGGCGACCTGTTTCTTGAGTATAGTTATCATGTGCTTATTCCTGCTGACAAAGCTCGCTAACCGAGCGAATACCGTTAGGGCTTTCGGTTTGGTTGGCTGACAGTTGCGTAATGCTGGCGCGGCACTGTTGGCCCGTGCCGTTACCCCATTTCACGGTGATCTGCGCGGTCTCTCCAATGCCTGCCAGATAGACGGTGCCGGTTTCATCGACAATGCCGCTCATCACCGGGTCGCTACTGGTCGCGATGGCGCCGAACGGAACGGGGAGACCGTTTGGACGCTTCAGGGTGACCAGCATCCGGTAGCCTGTGTGGGCGTCAAATCTGGCCAGAACTGCCGCGTTGCGCGATGGAATGACGGTGATGGCGGTATCGCTGCTGTCGATATTTTCCGGCAGGCTCGAGGTATCAATACGAATATTGTTCTCCTGGTAGGGAGTGAGCGATGGAATGACTGCGTTACCCTGCCAGTCGGTCCGAATACCCCGCTGGTTCAGGAAACGGATGCCGGAAGCGTCGTTGGCGTTCACGATAGCAAACTGGCTTCCTAAAGGTTGAGCAAGCGTGATGCCCTGAGGATGGGCAACAATAGCGCCGCCAATGCCGTAGTTAAGCTGCTGAGAGTGATCGGTGGAAGCGTAATATCCGGCGGTCAGATTGGCGTACTGCGAGCGGTAGCTGCCATAGACGCTGCTGATATCTTCCCCGTCGTGGTTGGAGTGGCTCTGCTGCAACGAGTAGCTCAGACGCTCATCCTCCAGAAGCGTGCCGCTGAGGCCCACGTTTTGCCGCGTATAGCCATTTTTAGTGTTGCTGATGTTGTAGCTACTCCAGGCGCGTGGCAGCCATCTGGCGAGAGGAATGCTAAATCCCAAAGAGACCATCCTGTCAGACTCGTCGCCGTTGGTTTTGCTGTACGTATAGGCAATGTGATAGCTCGTGCCGGCAACAACGGTATTGAATCCCAGAGACAGGCTGCGCTCTTTTTTAGAGGTGCCCCAGTAATCCTGCTGATAACCGTTAAGATACAAACTCACCCCAGCAACGGTTTGGCTAACGCTGGCCTGAATGCGGTTGCGTTTATTGTAACGAAACTGCAGATCGTCTTCGTGAGCGTCAAGTTTTTGGTTGGCGTCGGCAAAGCTGTAATACCCGCGGCTGGAGTATCGGTAGCTGCCGAGGCTGAAGTTGGTATCGGTCGAATCCAGTTTACCGGTATAAAGCAAACGCCATGACTGGCCGGTATGCTGGCTGTTATCGTCTAGCCGGGTATCGGCCATGGTAACGTCAGCGGACAGCGAGCCCAGCGGACCGAGCGCCAGACCGGCACCGGTATTGGCTGCGTTATAGTTTTTCGAGAGCGTCAGCCCTCCAAACCAGGTGAGAAGGTTATTTAAACCGTAAATCATGCTTCCCTGGAAAAAGTCGGGTTCCTTTTGGTCGCTCCCGCTTTCAGCACGATAATGGCCTGCTGTCATTTCGTACTTCATATGCCCAGGCCGCAGCATAACCGCGATACTGGAGTAGGGCTGCGTAAAGTGATGCTCGGTGCCGTCAGCCTCTTTCACCGTAACGTCCAGATCGCCGCTGTTGGTCGTGGAGTAGAGATCGTCGATTTCGAACGCGCCCGGCGCGACATTTTGCTGATAGATGAGGTAGCCATTCTGGCGCACCGAGACTTCCGCATTTGAACTGGCGATGCCGCGTATGACAGGGGCATAGCCGCGTTGGCTGTAGGGAAGCATCTCTTCATCCGACGCAAGGTTAACGCCCCGGTACTGTAAGCTATCAAATACCTCGCCCCGCGTGTTGCTTTCTCCGGCCGTGAACTGTGCCTTGATGGCGTCAACGTCATGCTGGAGGAAGGTATTGATGTTTTCCCACAGGTTTTCATTCTCTGAATTGCTCCACGTCGAATAATTGCGCACTCGCCAGCCACCCAGGTTGGCGCCGGTGCGCAAATTCAGATACTGACTGGTGGTGCTGTTGTCGCCGCTCTCCTGATTTTTTGATCCTGAGAAAGCGTAGTCACTGAACAACACGGGAACACCGTCGTCCCACCGCGAAGGATCGATGTAATCGCGACCGGTACCCCTTAACGCGGCCTGAGGAATACTCAACGCTAATGTCATGTTTGAAAAATTAAGCCGCGCGGAGGCCTGGGGGATATAGTTGCTGATATCTTTAGGCAAAGCCTTATTGGCGGGTAACGCAAGCAAGGCGGGATACTGGTCGATAGCAACCCCCCATGCCCGCAGCATATCCGGTGTGAGCTGCGGTATCAGTGACCCTTCCGGGGAGCTGACGTAAGCGATACTGGTGGTGCTCAGGCGGTGTTCGTTCACCTGCACTCGTGAAGAATAGGTGCCGGGTAGCTGAGCATTCGACTTTGAAAAGAGTGAAAGGTCGATATCCTGCTGGGCCAGCATGTCCCCTTCAAGCGATGAGGGAGAGAAACGATACTCACGGGCCAGCGTCGAGAAGCTCGCGATGAGCAAGACACCGCCAAGGCAGCGAAGAAGCGGATTCGGTCTAAAGAGCCGCTCGTATGATATATCATTACGTCCTGTCATCATCGCGGTCTTTTAATCCTGCGCTAGGGTGGCGGTGTATTTTTCGGAAGCATTGCCGTAATCGGTTATGCAGCGCCAGGTGACGCTCGTACCCTGAGCATTGGCAGGGAGAGGAATGTCAGCGCGGGATTTAGGGGCAACCATGTCGGCTTTCTCCACTTTGTGCGCTCCCAGCGCAAGTGAATCAAAGACGCTGTAGAACGCCCCCTCGTTGATTACAGTGAGCTGCTGACCATGACGAGCGAAGCGCAGGTTTTTGCAAGATTCAGAGGGCGTACCGCTCAGTCCAACAGGGCGCCAGAACAGTTTCAGACGCGTTTTATAGATTAACCGCAGGACGTTTTTGTCTCCCTCATCCGTAGCCGTGGCAGGAACGGTTCGTACGTTCATATAGAACAGAGACTCTTTATCGCCTGCTAAGGTTGTCCCGTTCCAGGTAATACGCAGGCTTTGCTCTTTTTGCGGATCGAGCCGAAAGAGAGGCGGTGTCACGATAAACGGTCCGTGTGTTTTACCATCGCCTGTATCCGTCCATGACTGTATTAACCATGGAAGCTCTTTATCATTATTTTGTAAGGGCAGGGCAACTTCCTTTTTCGCAGCATCGTAGATTATGCGTGTGCGACCGATCTGAATACCTGCTGCGTGACAAAAGGTGCTCGCAATAACAGGAGTCCATAATAAGACCTGGAGTAAAATGCGCATGGTGAAACCTTTAATAAAGGAGGTTAAGGGGAAATGATAATAGTCCGAGTCCGGACTATTATCAGATCATGACTCCTTAAGCGTCATGACGCCTAAATATATATATTATGAATATCAGTAATACGTTTATTAACGGTAAAGAATATTTACCGTCATATCAGCATCTGCCGGACCGGCGGTAACCGCATCTGCAAATGATTTATAGCGGGCATTAAAATCAGCTTTAATCGTATCTTCGGATTTTGTCGCCAGTTCGATATAGATCTGCCCTTCAGCGCCATCCATCGTGATGAGCTTATCATCTTTACCCGCCGGGCTGACGGCAATGCCGATACCGGTGGCCGCGGTTTCGCCCGTGGTGGTAATTTTACTGACGTCCAGCAGCGTCTTGGTCTTGGTCAGGGTCGTTGGGCCGTTAAAGGTCAGCTGAACAGCCGGAAGCCCAGCGCTTGTTAACGGGCAGTTCGCCAGCGTAATGGAGAACTCCGTAAGTGCGGTCTCCTTCCCAACGGTATTAAACAATGATGTAGGATAGGTACCCAATGGGATAGTACTGTCTGTACCGTCGTCACCCTGAATGGTGCAGCTTGATTCGATAATTTCACCCGTGAAGTGAATAGTGCCGGCATTCATTTCTGCGGCGAAACCATTCATCGACAGTGTTGCAAGGGCTACGCCCGCAATAATATTCTTTTTGAAATCCATGTTAAATGTCCCTTTAAGTAAAAAGAAATATCTGGCATACATTTTGCTTTCTTTTGAAAGTAAATTATGTCGGTTGAATTATAACATTTAATTTTCTTCAGGTAAGGGAGTCTCAGGATTAATGTTATAAAGATTAATCCATTTTTGGATTTTGTGTGGTAATGGTTTATATGGTTTCAATTGCTCTGAATTATTGAATTTACATAATTACATCATTCCTGCAATACCAGGTAGTTAAAATCGACGGTTATGTTAATTTTCTTTCAGAATATTTTTAGAGTAGATGTTCTTTAAAACTGCGCTTAATTCATTTTGTAATATGAAACACATCACAAAAGCTGGAGAATGTTCGTTCGAACATTCCTTGCCCTTTTTTCCCTAACCCGAATTGCGGAGGGGGGCTTAAACAGGATAAAAAGACCCGGTTATAGGGTTTTTTCTGCCCATTGATGAAAGGCGGTGCTGGCATGATACCCGTGACGTAATGGGCTGAGCATGCACTGTGGCAGAAGAGAACGACGACAAAACGGAAGCCCCCACACCCCACCGACTAGAAAAAGCGCGTGAGGAAGGGCAGATCCCCCGATCCCGAGAATTGACCTCCCTGCTGATCCTTATCGTAGGGGTGTGCATTATCTGGTGGGGCGGGGAGTCGCTCGCCCGCAAGCTGGCGGGAATGTTGTCCACCGGCTTACGTTTTGACCACAGCATGGTCAACGATCCGAATCTGATCCTCAGCCAGATTATTCAGCTTATTAAAGGGGCCATGGTCGCGCTGCTGCCCCTGATAACCGGGGTCGTGCTGGTCGCGCTGGTCTCTCCGGTGATGCTCGGCGGCCTGGTTTTTAGTGCCAAATCGCTGCAACCGAAATTTTCCAAACTGAACCCGCTGCCGGGTATCGCGAAAATGTTCTCTGCGCAGACCGGGGCTGAGCTGCTCAAAGCCGTTCTCAAATCGGTGCTGATGGGCAGTTCCGCGGGATTTTACCTCTGGTACCACTGGCCGGAAATGATGCGTCTTATCAGCGAATCGCCGCTCACCGCGATGAGCAACGCGCTGAATCTGGTCGGGCTCTGCGCGCTGCTGGTGGTGCTCAGCATTATCCCGATGGTGGGTTTTGACGTGATCTTCCAGCTTTATACCCACTTCAAAAAGCTGCGCATGTCGCGTCAGGATATCCGTGACGAATATAAGCAGATGGAAGGTGACCCGCACGTGAAAGGGCGCATCCGCCAGATGCAGCGTGCCGCCGCCCGTCGCCGGATGATGGACGATGTGCCGAAGGCCGACGTCATCGTCACCAACCCGACACACTATTCCGTTGCGCTGCGCTATGACGAAAACAAAATGAGCGCGCCGAAAGTCGTTGCGAAAGGGGCGGGGCTGATCGCACTGCGTATCCGGGAAATTGGCACGGAAAACCGCGTGCCGATCCTGGAAGCCCCTCCGCTGGCGCGTGCCCTGTACCGCCATGCGGATATCGGACAACAGATCCCGGGACAACTCTACGCCGCCGTGGCGGAAGTGCTGGCCTGGGTGTGGCAGTTGAAGCGCTGGCGTCTGGCTGGCGGTCAGCGGCCTGTGAAACCTGAAAACCTTCCGGTGCCTGCCGCGCTGGATTTTATGAACGAGAAGGACACTGATGGCTAATCTGGTGGCAATGTTGCGCCTGCCCGGCAACCTGAAATCGACCCAATGGCAAATCCTTGCCGGGCCGATTCTGATCCTGCTAATTCTGTCGATGATGGTACTGCCGCTCCCGGCATTCATCCTCGATCTGCTTTTCACTTTCAATATTGCGCTGTCCATTATGGTGCTGCTGGTGGCGATGTTCACCCAGCGTACCCTGGAGTTTGCCGCGTTCCCGACCATTCTGCTGTTTACCACCTTGCTCCGACTGGCGCTGAACGTGGCGTCCACGCGTATCATCCTGATGGAAGGTCATACCGGTGCGGCAGCGGCAGGTAAAGTGGTTGAAGCGTTCGGCCACTTCCTGGTAGGCGGCAATTTCGCTATCGGTATCGTGGTGTTCGTTATCCTCGTTATCATCAACTTTATGGTTATCACCAAAGGTGCAGGGCGTATCGCGGAAGTGGGCGCGCGTTTTGTGCTGGACGGGATGCCGGGCAAACAGATGGCGATCGACGCCGACCTGAACGCCGGCCTTATTGCCGAAGATGAAGCCAAAAAACGCCGTTCGGAAGTGACGCAGGAGGCGGACTTCTACGGCTCCATGGACGGTGCGAGCAAGTTTGTGCGCGGTGACGCCATCGCGGGCATTCTGATCATGGTGATTAACGTGGTCGGCGGCCTGCTGGTGGGCGTATTGCAGCACGGGATGGACATGGGCCACGCGGCGGAAAGCTATACGCTGCTGACCATTGGTGACGGTCTGGTCGCGCAGATCCCGGCGCTGGTTATCTCCACGGCGGCGGGCGTGATTGTGACCCGCGTGAGTACCGATCAGGACGTTGGCGAGCAGATGGTGGGCCAGCTCTTCAGCAACCCGCGCGTTATGCTGCTGGCCGCTGCCGTTCTGGGTTTGCTCGGCCTGGTGCCGGGGATGCCAAACCTCGTCTTCCTGCTGTTTACTGCGGGTCTGCTGGGGCTTGCCTGGTGGATGCGTGGCCGTGAAATCAAACCGGCAGCGGAACCGGTTCAGGTAAAAATGCCGGAGAATACCCAGGCCGTCGAAGCGACCTGGAACGATGTTCAGCTGGAAGATTCCCTGGGAATGGAAGTGGGCTATCGCCTGATTCCGATGGTCGATTTCCAGCAGGATGGCGAGCTGCTTGGCCGTATCCGCAGTATCCGTAAAAAATTCGCCCAGGATATGGGCTTCCTGCCGCCGGTTGTACACATCCGCGACAATATGGACCTGCCGCCCGCGCGCTACCGCATTCTGATGAAAGGGGTCGAAATTGGCAGCGGTGATGCCTATCCGGGCCGCTGGCTGGCGATTAACCCGGGCACCGCCGCAGGCACGCTGCCGGGCGAGCAAACCATCGATCCGGCCTTTGGCTTGGCCGCTATCTGGATTGAAAGTGCCCTTAAAGAGCAGGCGCAAATCCAGGGATATACGGTTGTTGAAGCCAGTACCGTGGTGGCGACCCATCTTAATCACCTGATCGGGCAATTCTCGGCAGAGCTGTTTGGCCGTCAGGAAGCGCAGCAGCTGCTTGACCGCGTCACGCAGGAGATGCCGAAGCTGACGGAAGATCTGGTCCCGGGCGTGGTGACTTTAACCACGCTGCACAAGGTGCTGCAAAACCTGCTCGAAGAGAAAGTGCCGATCCGCGATATGCGCACCATTCTCGAAACCCTTGCCGAGCATGCGCCGATACAAAGCGATCCGCACGAGCTGACGGCGGTGGTACGCGTGGCGCTGGGTCGTGCGATCACCCAGCAGTGGTTCCCGGGAACCGGAGAAGTGCAGGTCATTGGCCTCGATACGCCGCTTGAACGCCTGCTGCTGCAGGCCCTGCAGGGCGGGGGCGGCCTGGAGCCGGGCCTGGCGGACCGTCTGCTGGCGCAAACGCAGGAGGCGCTGGCGCGCCAGGAGATGCTGGGCGCGCCGCCGGTGCTGCTGGTGAACCATGCGCTGCGTCCGCTGCTGTCGCGCTTCCTGCGTCGTAGCCTGAACCAGCTGGTCGTGCTGTCGAATATGGAGCTGTCGGATAACCGTCACATCCGCATGACCGCGACGATCGGAGGAAAATAATGCGTAAATGGCTCTGGATTTTGTTCTTCCCGCTGGCGGCGCACGCTGCCGGGGAAGGCACCTGGCAGGCAAGCAGCATGGGAGTGACCCTCAGCAACCGGGGCGTTGCTATGTCATCTAACCCGCTGTCGCCTTCTGAAGGCGTGTCCGGTCAGATGGGCCTTGTGGTCTGGAATTACCGGCTGATTGGCCCAACGCCCGCAGGGCTGCGGGTGCGCCTCTGTTCTCAGACGCGCTGCACGGAAATCGATGGCGAAAATGGCACGACACAGGCGTTCAACGGCGTACCGGCCATTGAACCTTTGCGTTTCATCTGGGAAGTGCCGGGCGGGGGACGTTTAATCCCGGCGTTGAAAGTACAGAGTAATTCTGTCATCGTGAACTACCGCTAACACCCTGCCTTTCACCAGCCATCAGCAATTTTGATGGCTGGCTCTCAAAACTGACCTCACCTTTTGATCAAATAGAAACGCTGTTTTATAAATCAGTGACGCGCGTGACGGTACTCTTTGCATTATTGCCATTGACCCTCTTAGGGATGGCAGAAACAGAAAGGTATCAACCGGTCGATGCATTTACTGTAGCCGTCTAAAAGCTCCCGGAAGATGCTTGCTTGCAGGGAGTCTCCCAAAACTGATTAGGGGTGACGGCAATGAGAACACGTAAAATTGGGCTCGCAAATTATCTCGCTTACGGGTCAGGCGATTTCCTCGGGGCGGGTACCACCGCCCTGACGGCGGCCTGGCTTTTATATTTTTATACCACCTTCTGCGGGCTCTCACCGATCGAAGCAACGTTTATCTTTGCCGCTGCAAGGGTGCTGGATGCCGTCGTTAGCCCGTTAATGGGCTTTTTAACCGATAACTTTGGGACAACCCGGCTCGGTAAGCGCTTCGGCCGTCGTAAGTTTTTTATCCTGCTGGGGATTCCGTGCGTGTTCAGCTACTCGCTGATGTGGGTTGGGGACATGAGCTTCTGGTACTACCTGCTGACCTATCTGGTATTTGATATTGTCTACACCATGATTCTGGTGCCGTACGAAACGCTGGTACCGGAAATGACCGATGACTTTAAACAGAAAACCAAGTTCTCCGGGGCGCGTATCTCAATGGCGCAGATGTCCGCCATTCTGGCCTCCTTCCTGCCGGGGATCCTGTTAACCCACTTCGGGAAAGAAAACGCCATCTCCTTCTTCTACGCAAGCCTGGTCTTCTCCTTGCTCTGCGCCCTGATGCTAACCTTCGTCTGGTTCTTTACCTGGGAACGCCCGCGCGAAGAGTGGTCAGAAGCGGCGCTGCGTGCTGAAGAAGAGAAGAAGAAGCTGACGCTGGGGCAGAGCCTCAACCGCCTGATCGTTGAGTTAAGCTCCACGCTGCGCATCAAGATTTTCCGTCAGCATCTGGGCATGTACCTTGGCGGCTATATCGCGCAGGACGTGTTTAATGCGGTATTCACCTACTACGTGGTGTTCGTGCTGATGCAGGAAGCGTCAATGGCGTCCAATCTGCTGGGCACGATGGCTATTTTCCAGTTCTTTGCGGTTATCGCCATGATCCCGCTGTGCATCCGTTTCGGGCCTGCACCGTCCTACCGCATGGTCGTGGTGCTGTTTGGTCTGGCGTCTCTCTCTTACGCCATGCTCTATTACGCGGGCCTGAGCGACGTCTACGCTCTGCTGTTGCTGATCTCAGCGGTTGCCGGTCTCGGTCGCGGCGGTATCAACTACGTGCCGTGGAACACCTATACCTACATTGCTGACGTGGATGAAGCGATCACCGGCCAGCGCCGCGAAGGGATCTTCGCGGGCATCATGACCCTGACCCGTAAGGCGTCACAGGCCGGTGCGGTGATGCTGGTGGGCATCGTGATGCAGATGTCCGGCTTTGTCAGCGGCCAGAAAGTGCAGCCTGCGGAAGTGAGCCACACCATTTTGACGATCCTGAGCGTGGGCACGATCCTGGTGCTGTTCTGCGGCTTCCTCGTTTCCCTGCGCTTCAGGCTCAATTTGCAGACCCACAGCACGCTGCGCGAGGAGACCGCGAAAATGCGTGAGTGTGGTCATGCGATGCCTGAGTCAGCGACGCCACTCGCCCGCGCCACCGTCGAGATGCTGGCCGGTATGCCTTATGAGTCACTCTGGGGCAATAACAACATTGGTTATCTGAATCGCAATAAGCCAGCGGCACCCTCGCTGAAGGATCGCGCGGTACTGAATTCGACATACAACAGAGGTTAAGATGATGAAAGTTTGGCCTGTCAAACATAGCCCGTTATTACGTCAGCCCGAGCGCTTTATCGCCCGGGACGAACTGAAATCGCTGATTCAAAAGGTGACGCATAGCCTGGTCAATATCCACGACAAAACGGGTGAGTTTTTGCTGCGGCTGGACGACGGGCGCGTGATCGACACTAAAGGCTGGGCCGGATGGGAGTGGACGCACGGCGTTGGCCTGTACGGTATCTGGCAATATTACTGCCAGACCGGCGACGAAGGTATGCGAGACATCATCGACAGCTGGTTTGCCGACCGCTTTGCGCAAGGCGCGACCACCAAAAACGTGAATACCATGTCGCCGTTCATGACGCTGGCTTATCGCTACGAAGAGACCAAAAATCTGGCCTGGCGGCCGTGGCTGGAAAGCTGGGCGGAATGGGCGATGGCCGAGATGCCGCGCACGGAACACGGCGGAATGCAGCACATCACCCTGGCGGAAGAAAACCATCAACAGATGTGGGATGACACGCTGATGATGACGGTGCTGCCGCTGGCGAAAATCGGCAAGCTGCTCAACAAACCGGAATACGTGGAAGAGGCGGTGTATCAGTTCCTCCTGCACGTGCAGAACCTGATGGACCGGGAGACCGGGCTGTGGTTCCACGGCTGGAGCTACGATGGCAACCATAACTTTGCCCGTGCCCGCTGGGCGCGCGGCAACAGCTGGCTCACCATCGCGATCCCGGACTTCCTTGAGCTTGTGGATCTGCCGGAAAACAGCGCCGTGCGCCGCTACCTTGTGCAGGTACTGAATGCGCAGATTGCCGCGCTGGCGAAATATCAGGACGACAGCGGGCTATGGCATACGCTGCTCGACGATCCACATTCTTATCTTGAGGCGTCCGCCACGGCAGGGTTTGCCTACGGCATTCTGAAAGCCGTGCGCAAGCGCTACGTTGGCACGGAGTATGCCGAAGTGGCAGAAAAAGCGATTCGCGGTATCGTCAAAAATATTTCGCCGGAAGGCGAGCTGTTGCAAACGTCGTTCGGCACGGGCATGGGCAGCGATCTTGAGTTTTATCGCCAGATCCCGCTGACGTCGATGCCGTACGGACAGGCGATGGCGATTCTCTGTTTAACGGAATATTTGCGGAAGTATTTCTGATAAGAAAAAACCCGGCGCTTGCCGGGTTTTTTGTATTACATGCGTTCTACGGTTTCGATACCCAGGGTATCCAGACCCAGCTTCAGGGTCTTCGCCGTGAGCTGCGCCAGCTTCAGGCGGCTGTTGCGGACCGATTCGTTTTCCGCAGACAGAATAGGGCAGTGTTCGTAGAAGCCGGAGAACAGACCCGCCAGATCGTACAGGTAAGCACACATCACGTGCGGCGTGCCGTCACGCGCGACAACCGTCAGCGTCTCTTCAAACTGCAGCAGGCGCGCTGCCAGCTGCGCTTCACGATCTTCCGTGATGGTCACTGTCGCATTCGCCAGTACGTTTTCATCAATGTTCGCCTTACGGAACACCGAGAGCACGCGGGTGTAGGCATACTGCATGTAAGGCGCCGTGTTGCCTTCAAACGCCAGCATGTTATCCCAGTCGAAGATATAGTCGGTGGTACGGTTCTTGGAGAGATCCGCGTATTTCACCGCACCGATACCCACGGCGTTGGCCAGTTTTTCCAGCTCATCGGCAGACATGTCCGGGTTCTTTTCGGCCACCAGACGGCGAGCGCGTTCCAGCGCTTCGTCCAGCAGGTCGGACAGCTTCACGGTACCGCCCGCACGGGTTTTGAACGGCTTGCCGTCTTTACCCAGCATCATGCCGAACATGTGGTGTTCCAGCGGCACGCAATCCGGCACGTAACCGGCTTTACGCACGATGGTCCACGCCTGCATCAGGTGCTGGTGCTGACGGGAGTCGATGTAGTACAGCACGCGGTCAGCATGCAGCGTCTCGTAACGGTATTTCGCGCAGGCGATGTCTGTGGTGGTGTAGAGGTAGCCGCCATCCTTTTTCTGGATGATCACGCCCATCGGTTCACCTTCCTTGTTTTTATACTCATCAAGGAACACCACCGTTGCGCCTTCGCTCTCTACCGCCAGGTTTTTGGCTTTCAGGTCAGCCACAATGCCGGGCAGCATTGGGTTATAGAGGCTTTCACCCATCACGTCGTCACGGGTCAGGGTGACGTTCAGACGGTTATAGGTCAGCTGGTTCTGCGACATGGTGATGTCGACAAGCTTGCGCCACATCTCGAGGAAGTATTGGTCGCCACCCTGCAGTTTAACCACGTAGCTGCGCGCGCGCTCGGCAAAGGCTTCGTCTTCGTCGTAGTGTTTTTTGGCTTCGCGGTAGAACCCTTCCAGGTCCGCCAACGCCATTTCACCCGCGTTTTCCTGCTGCTGTTTTTCCAGGTAAGCAATCAGCATGCCGAACTGGGTACCCCAGTCGCCCACGTGGTTCGCGCGGATCACCTTGTGACCGAGGAACTCGAGCGTGCGCACCGCGGCGTCACCGATGATAGTGGAGCGCAGGTGGCCAACGTGCATCTCTTTCGCCACGTTCGGCGCAGAGTAGTCGATCACGACGGTCTGCGCCTCCGGCTGGGAAACGCCCAGACGGTCAGATTTCAGGGCCGCGTCAACGTGGCTTGCCAGGAATGCAGGCTCAAGGAAGATGTTGATAAAGCCCGGACCGGCGATTTCGGTTTTGCTGGCAATGCCGGAAAGATCCAGATGCGTCAGTACCTGCTCAGCGAGCTGTCGCGGCGGCATACCCAGTTTTTTAGCCACTGCCATCACGCCATTAGCCTGATAGTCGCCAAACTGTACTTTTGCTGACTGACGAACCTGCGGTTCGCAATCCGCAGGCGCGCCTGCGGCAATCAGTGCCTGACTGACTTTTTCGGAGAGAAGAGCCTGAATATTCACCTGGATACCTTACGTTTTTGATGCGGGCTTACAACCGCCCGCGCCAGTTAAAGAATTTAGGGCGGGAGTATACTGCAAATGCCTTCTGGCGTCAGCATTGCGGGGCCTGAAGATTGCTCAGAATCCAGGCGGTGAAGGTATGCATAATCATGCAGTCATAAAAAGCCGGATTCTGCGGTTGGTCAAAACAGGGCAACAGAGTAAATTAGCGGCTTTGCGACACGAAAAGAGAGTGAATTATGGCGAACTGGCAATCCATTGACGAACTGCATGATATTTCCGCAGATTTACCGCGCTTCACCCAGGCGTTCACAGAACTTGCCACCCGTCTTGGTCTGGATATCGCGCCGCTTGAGGCCGATCACATCTCTTTGCGCTGTCATCAGAACGCCACCGCCGAGCGCTGGCGTCGCGGGTTCGAACGTTGCGGCGAGTTGCTCTCCGAGAACATCATCAATGGTCGCCCCATTTGCCTGTTCAAACTGTATGAACCGGTGAACGTGGCGCACTGGCAGTTCACCGTGGTTGAACTGCCGTGGCCGGGAGAGAAGCGCTATCCGCACGAAGGCTGGGAACATATCGAAATTGTCCTGCCGGGCGAGCCGGAAACGTTGAACGCGCGCGCGCTGTCCCTCCTTTCTGACGAAGGCTTAAGCAAGCCGGGAATTTTTGTGAAGACAAGTTCACCCAAAGGCGAGCGCGAGCGGTTACCTAACCCGACGCTGGCCGTCACTGACGGACAGGTCACGGTGAAGTTTCATCCGTGGACCATTGAGCAGATCGTTGCCAGCGAAGCGTAAGAGATGTGAGTTCACGCCGGGACTGAAAACGGACGGCGTGGCATGATGTTTCGTTTAGTGGAATTTCAGGAGGATTAAATGGCGCTGCTGGAGATTTGTTGTTACAGCGTGGAGTGTGCCGTGACCGCGCAAAAGCACGGGGCTGACCGCATTGAACTGTGTGCGGCACCCAAAGAGGGCGGGCTGACGCCGTCTTACGGCGTGTTGAAGTCTGCCCGTCAGGCCGTCACCATTCCCGTTCACCCGATTATTCGTCCGCGCGGCGGTGATTTTTGTTACACGACGGGTGAGTTCAGTGCCATGCTTGATGATATCGCACTCGTTCGGGACCTCGGGTTTCCGGGGCTGGTAACCGGCCTGCTGAATGAAGACGGCAATATCGATATACCGCGCATGCGTCAGATTATGAGCGCCGCGCAGGGGCTGGCCGTCACTTTTCATCGCGCATTTGATATGTGTAAAAATCCGCTTCAGGCCTTTGAAACGCTTGGAGAACTTGGCGTGGCGCGCATCCTGACATCGGGTCAGCAGGCGTCAGCTGAAAAAGGACTGCAATTAATTACGGAACTAAAAGCACATTCCGGTGTTCCAATAATAATGGCGGGTGCGGGAGTCCGCGCCAGCAATCTGGAACGGTTTTTAAACGCCGGGGTAGAAGAGCTGCACAGCTCCGCGGGTAAATGGATACCTTCGCCCATGCGTTATCGCAATACAGGATTGTCAATGTCGACGGATGCTGAAGCGGATGAGTATTCACGCTATGGCGTAGAGGGAGAGTCGGTTGCGGAAATGAAGTCGCTGATTGAGCGCCATCACGTGTAGCAACGTACCGATTTTTACCGCGCATCATGTCGCCCAATATGATGCTTGCTTGTACCAGGCCCCTGCAATTTCAACAGGGGCCTTTTTTTATCCCCTCACCCTAACCCTCTCCCCATAGGGGAGAGGGGACTGCTCGGTGCGGTTTTTCTCCCTCGCCCCTATGGGGAGAGGGCCGGGTGAGGGGAAAACTACGGCTTGGTCGCAATCAACACCGCACGCATCGGGGCTGGATAGCCTTCGATGGTTTTGCTGTGGTCGGCCGGGTCGAGGAACTGCTCCAGCGATTCGGTGATCATCCAGTCGGTGCGGCGCTGTTCCTCAATTGAGGTCACGCTGACGTCGGCAATCCGCACATCCACAAACCCGCACTTCTCCAGCCAGTTCTTCAGCGCCAGCGCGGAAGGGATGAAGTAAACGTTGCGCATCTGCGCGTAGCGATCGCCCGGCACCAGAACGGCATGTTCATCGCCTTCAATCACCAGCGTTTCCAGCACCAGCTCGCCGCCGCTGACCAGCTGATCCTTCAGCTGCCACAGGTGTTCAAGCGGGGAACGACGGTGGTACAGCACGCCCATGGAGAAGACGGTATCAAAGGCTTTCAGGGCAGGGAGTTGTTCAATGCCCAGCGGCAGCAGGTGCGCGCGCTGGTCGTTACCCAGCAGCTTACGCACCGCTTCAAACTGGCACAGGAACAGCTGCATCGGGTCAATACCTACCGCCAGATGCGCCCCCGCACCAATCATGCGCCACATGTGGTAACCGCTGCCGCAGCCTACGTCCAGAATGGTACGTCCGGTCAGGTCGGAAAGGTGGGGCAGCACGCGATCCCATTTCCAGTCCGAGCGCCATTCGGTATTGATGTTCACGCCGTAAAGTGAAAACGGCCCTTTGCGCCACGGCATCAGGTTACGCATCAGCGTTTCGATGCGGTTGATCTGCCCGGCCGGGAGCGGCTCTTCGCTCTCGGCGGTTACGCTGTGCAGAAGGTCCAGACGATGCGGGGTCAGTTCGGGCAGATACTCCACCGCGTTTGACCACTGCTTTAACAGGCCGTGCTGCTGATCGCGCTGCCAGGCGGCAATCTGCGCGGGCAAGGTTTCCAGCCAGTGGGAAAGCTGGTTTTTGGCAATCAGCTGATAGAAGTTGCTGAATTCGATCATGCGGATTCTCCCGCTTTCAGCGCCACCAGAGAGCCAAAGTTAAAGCACTGGAACCACAGTTCGCTGTGCTCAAACCCGGCTTTGCTCAGACGCGCTTTGTGGGTTTCTACGGAATCCGTCAGCATCACGTTTTCGAGCATGCTGCGCTTCTGGCTGATCTCCAGCTCGCTGTAGCCGTTCGCCCGTTTGAAATCGTGGTGCATATTGAACAGCAGTTCGCCAACCTCGGCATCTTCGAAGCTGAATTTCTCCGAGAGCACCAGCGCGCCGCCGGGATTCAGCCCCTGATAAATTTTGTCCAGCAGCAGCTGACGGTCTTCAGGCACCAGGAACTGCAGGGTGAAATTCAGCACCACCATCGACGCGTTATGGATCTCAATCTCGCGGATATCGCCTTCCACCACGTCGACCGGAACAGGGGCTTTATACGCGTCAATGTGGCGACGGCAGCGCTCAACCATGGCCGGGGAGTTATCGACGGCAATGATTCGGCAGCCTTCGTGGTGAACGTTACGACGAACCGACAGCGTTGCCGCGCCGAGCGAGCAGCCCAGGTCATAGACCTGCGTGCCGGGTTGAACGAAGCGCTCAGCCAGCATGCCGATCATAGAGATAATATTGGAATAACCGGGAACAGAGCGCTGGATCATATCCGGGAAGACTTCGGCTACCCGTTCATCGAAGGTCCAGTCGCCCAGGCTGGCGATAGGCGCGGAAAAAAGCGTGTCGCGATCTGACATAACGTAAAAATCCGGGAAAAATAAAGTGGCGTATTGTGCGCTAATGGAGGGAGAAAACCAACTCCCACGGCATATACCACAGGTTAGCCAGCACCATCAGCAAAAGCGAACACCAGGTCGCGCTCATGCCGGAACGACGCCAGCGGATTAAGCGGTGGTGAAAACCGTAATAGTGCATCAGGCGGCCAGCAATAAGAAGCAGGCCACAGATGTGCACCATCCAGGTTTCTGCGCCATTCATCTCCATAAAAAGCAGCAGGATTAAGGCTGCGGGGATGTATTCGACCGCATTGCCGTGAATGCGGATAGCGCTTTGTAGCTCGGAAAACCCGCCGTCACCGTAAGAGACGCGGTACAGCGTTCTGAGGCGCATAACATCAAATGAAAACTTAATCAGCAGTAATGCACCTAACACCGCATACAGCGCGCTGACCATACAAACTCCCTGTTTTTGGCAGATGGCACTTCACTATGATAGGGGGTGATATCAGAAAAGAGAAGATTGTTGTGGGATGGAAGGGGCGCTGCCCACGGACGGCACCGCAGCCTGCAAGGCCTGCCACAGAGCATCGACCAGTTCGGGCGCCTGGGCGATATCCGGCGTGTGCAAAAAGAGATACGGCGTGGTGGTGTGTTCCCACTTCGCTAACGTTTGCAGCCAGACGGCGAACATCGCCTGATTTTGCTGCATGTTATCGCTGCCGATATACCTGACCATTGGGTTATGCGCGGTCACGATGGCATGGACCGGCACTTTCGGTTTTTTACGCTGAGCTTCAACGATGGCTTCGCTATGGGGGACAGCGCTGTGCACCGGCCGGCTATCGAGGATCACCCGGTTAACGGAACGCTCAAGCAGGCCGCGATTGAGCGCTTTTTCTGCTTCGCCCTTAGCAAAAAATTCAGGATGCCTGACTTCAACGCCGTAGGCGAATTCACGGGGCAGGGCATCCAGGAACTGCCAGAGCGCAGGTAAATCGCGCGGGCCAAACGTGGCGGGCAGCTGGATCCAGTACTGACCGATGCGGTTCGCCAGCGGCGACATGCGCGTAAAAAACTCTTCGGTCAAATCCCCGCAGTTGCGCAGCGCGGCCTGGTGGGAAATGGTGGCCGGAAACTTAAAGCAGAAGCGGAAGTCGTCGGTCGTTTGTTCCCGCCAGCGCGCAACAATCTCGGCTTTAGGGAGCGCATACAGGGTGGTGTTACCCTCGACACAGTTGAAGTGCCGGGCATACTCCTCAAGGCTGGTGATGCCAAGGCGCACCCATTTCGGGTGCGACCACTGGGGCAGGCCCACGTACATCATAGCGCGCTGACAATCTCATCCGTGCTGCGCACGCGGCCGATGCGCGGGAAGATATGGGTCATGCTGCCCTGGTGCTGTTCCGCGGAGGCCGCGCTGCAGGCATCTTCGGCGATCACCAGGTTAAAGCCCAGCTCCCACGCGTTGCGGGCGGTAGACTCCACGCCGATGTTGGTGGAAATGCCGCACAGGATGATGGTGTCGATGCCGCGACGGCGGAGCTGCAGCTCGAGATCGGTACCGTAAAATGCCCCCCACTGGCGTTTGGTCACTTCGATGTCGCTGTCGCGTTTGCCGAGTGCGGCCGGGTACGTCCACCAGTTTTCAGGCAGGGCGCGTGCTGGAACCTGGGCATCAACGGGCTGTTTTAATGCTTCAGCGTAATCAGCGGACCAGCCGACGCGCACCATGACAACAGGCGCACCGCTGGCACGACATGTTTCCGCCAGGCGAGCTGCGCGGCTGACCACATCATCCGCGGTATGCGGGCCGCCGGCGAAGGGCAGAATGCCTTCCTGTAAATCAATCACGACAAGTGCGGTTTTACTGGCATCAAGTGTTAACATCGTTACTCCCGTTAAATGAATCACTTCCAGACACCATACGATGTGATGGCCTGTTCCTGGGCGGATAATTTTGTTAATTTTTGTGAGAATGCGCAATAAGAGTGCAGCAAACGACCGCCAGGCCGTGGTTCGCTCTTATCGTCCGGCGGAATTTCCAGTATAATAGCCGCCTTTTTTCATCCAGTTGTGACATACAGAAAGCTGCGACATAGTAGCCTGCATACCAGGCGACATTTAGCCTGCGGCTAATTAAGGGATATCTCATGCGTACAGAATATTGCGGGCAGCTGCGTCAGTCCCACGTCGGACAGCAGGTAACCCTGTGTGGTTGGGTCAATCGTCGTCGTGATCTTGGTAGCCTTATCTTCATCGATATGCGCGACCGCGAAGGTATCGTCCAGGTGTTCTTCGACCCTGATCGCGCAGATGCGTTGAAGCTGGCCTCTGAGCTGCGTAATGAGTTCTGCATTCAGGTCACCGGCACCGTGCGTGCGCGTGACGAGAAAAACGTCAACGCCGACATGGCGACGGGCGCCATCGAAGTGCTGGCGTCCGATCTGGTGATTATCAACCGTGCAGAAGCGCTGCCGCTGGACTCCAACCACGTCAACACTGAAGAAGCGCGTCTGAAATACCGCTACCTGGATCTGCGTCGTCCGGAAATGGCTCAGCGCCTGAAAACCCGTGCGAAAATCACCAGCCTGGTGCGTCGCTTTATGGATGACCACGGTTTCCTCGACATCGAAACCCCGATGCTGACCAAAGCCACGCCGGAAGGCGCGCGCGATTACCTGGTCCCATCCCGCGTTCATAAAGGCAAATTCTACGCGCTGCCGCAGTCTCCGCAGCTGTTCAAACAGCTGCTGATGATGTCCGGCTTCGATCGCTACTATCAGATCGTGAAATGCTTCCGCGACGAAGACCTGCGCGCTGACCGCCAGCCAGAATTTACCCAGATCGACGTGGAAACCTCCTTCATGACTGCCGAGCAGGTGCGTGAAGTGATGGAAGCTCTGGTGCGTAGCCTGTGGAACGACGTGAAAGGCGTTGAGCTGGGCGATTTCCCTATTATGACCTTCGCTGAAGCCGAGCGTCGTTACGGCTCCGACAAACCCGACCTGCGTAACCCTATGGAGCTGGTGGACGTAGCAGACCTGGTGAAAGGCGTTGAGTTTGCCGTCTTCGCTGGCCCGGCTAACGATCCTAAAGGCCGCGTAGCAGCGCTGCGTGTACCGGGCGGTGCGGCACTGAGCCGCAAGCAGATCGACGACTACGGCAACTTCATCAAGATCTACGGCGCAAAAGGTCTGGCCTATATTAAAGTGACCGAGCGTGCGAAAGGTCTGGAAGGCATCACCAGCCCGGTAGCGAAATTCCTGAACGCGGACATCGTGGAAGCGATCCTTGAGCGCACCGGCGCGCAGGACGGCGACATGATCTTCTTCGGCGCAGACAACAAGAAAGTCGTGGCGGATGCGATGGGCGCGTTGCGTCTGAAGCTTGGCAAAGACCTGAGCCTGACCGACGAAAACAAATGGGCGCCGCTGTGGGTTATCGACTTCCCAATGTTTGAAGACGACGGTGAAGGCGGCCTGACCGCAATGCACCACCCGTTCACCTCGCCAAAAGACATGACGGCGGCAGAGCTGAAAGCGGCACCGGAAGATGCGGTCGCCAACGCTTATGACATGGTCATCAACGGCTACGAAGTGGGCGGCGGTTCCGTGCGTATTCACAGCGGTGAAATGCAGCAGACCGTGTTCGGCATTCTGGGCATCAACGAGCAGGAGCAGCGCGAGAAGTTTGGCTTCCTGCTGGACGCCCTGAAATACGGTACGCCGCCGCACGCGGGCCTGGCCTTCGGTCTTGACCGACTGACCATGCTGCTGACCGGCACCGATAACATTCGTGATGTTATTGCCTTCCCGAAAACCACTGCCGCAGCGTGTCTGATGACCGAAGCGCCAAGCTTTGCCAACCCGGCCTCTCTGGCCGAACTGGGCATTGAAGTGGTGAAGAAGGAAGAGAAAAACTGATATGGCATATAAGCTTCCCGTTTCGGTCCTGGTGGTCATTTATGCAGAAGACACGAAGCGGGTGCTGATGTTGCAGCGGCGCGATGACCCTGATTTCTGGCAGTCGGTTACCGGCAGTCTGGAAGAGGGGGAAACCGCGTCGCAGGCCGCCGCGCGCGAAGTAAAGGAAGAGGTCACCATTGACGTTGCCCGCGAGCAACTGACCCTGAAGGACTGCCAGCGCACGGTGGAGTTTGAAATTTTTAGCCATTTACGTCATCGCTACGCGCCGGGTACCGAGCGCAATACGGAGTCGTGGTTCTGTCTCGCGCTCCCCCATGAACGGGAGATCGTGTTTACCGAACACCTGACCTACCGCTGGGTGAATGCGGCGGATGCCGCCGCACTGACCAAGTCGTGGAGCAACCGGCAGGCGATTGAAGAATTTGTAATTAACGCAGCCTGAGAAGGCGCGATTTTTGGAGAACTTTTTATGGCAGGTCATAGTAAGTGGGCCAACACCAAACACCGCAAAGCGGCACAGGATGCCAAGCGCGGTAAGATCTTTACCAAAATCATTCGCGAGCTGGTGACAGCAGCGCGTCTGGGCGGCGGCGACCCGGCATCTAACCCGCGTCTGCGCGCGGCGGTAGATAAAGCGCTGTCTAACAACATGACGCGCGACACCCTGAACCGTGCAATCGCACGTGGCGTGGGCGGTGATGAAGACGCGAACATGGAAACCATCATTTATGAAGGTTACGGCCCTGGCGGTACTGCGGTGATGGTTGAGTGTCTGTCCGACAACCGTAACCGTACCGTTGCGGAAGTGCGCCACGCGTTCACCAAAACCGGTGGCAACCTGGGCACTGACGGTTCCGTTGCTTACCTGTTCAGCAAAAAAGGCGTCATCTCCTTCGAGAAAGGCGACGAAGATGCGATCATGGAAGCGGCGCTGGAAGCCGGTGCGGAAGACGTGGTGACCTTCGATGACGGTGCTATCGACGTTTATACCGCGTGGGAAGAGATGGGTGCCGTGCGCGACGCGCTGGAAGCGGCTGGCCTGAAAGCGGACAACGCTGAAGTGTCCATGATCCCGTCCACCAAAGCGGACATGGATGCGGAAACGGCACCGAAACTGCTGCGTCTGATCGACATGCTCGAAGACTGCGACGACGTGCAGGAAGTGTACCACAACGGTGAAATCTCTGATGAGGTTGCAGCGACTCTCTGATGAGAGCCTGTAAACCGTTTACGGGAGACGCGTGATGTCGATTATTCTCGGGATTGACCCAGGCTCACGCGTCACCGGTTATGGCGTTATTCGTCAGGTGGGACGCCAGTTAACCTACCTGGGCAGCGGCTGTATTCGCACCAAAGTGGACGATCTTCCTTCGCGCCTGAAGCTCATTTATGCGGGCGTGTCGGAGATCATCACCCAGTTTCAGCCGGACTATTTCGCCATCGAGCAGGTCTTTATGGCGAAAAACGCCGATTCGGCGCTAAAGCTCGGTCAGGCGCGCGGTGTTGCCATCGTCGCTGCCGTGAACCAGGATTTGCCGGTATTCGAATATGCGGCGCGTCAGGTCAAGCAGACGGTGGTGGGCATTGGGAGCGCGGAGAAAAGCCAGGTGCAGCATATGGTGCGTACCCTGCTGAAGCTTCCCGCGAACCCGCAGGCCGACGCCGCGGATGCGCTGGCGATTGCGATTACCCACTGTCACGTCAGCCAGAACGCGATGCAAATGAGCGAGTCGCGGCTCAATCTGGCGCGAGGCAGGTTACGATAATCAGAAATCAGGCTGGATAAACATCCAGCCTTTTTTTATTATGTCGGCAGTTAATTTCTCCCAGAACGCAGGAGCGTCACGTGATAGGCAGACTCAGAGGCATCATCATTGAAAAACAACCCCCGTTAGTGCTGCTGGAAGTAGGTGGCGTGGGCTATGAAGTCCATATGCCTATGACCTGCTTCTACGAGCTGCCGGACGCGGGCAAAGAGGCGATTGTCTTTACCCAGTTTGTGGTGCGTGAAGATGCCCAACTGCTGTACGGATTCAATAACAAGCAGGAACGCACCCTGTTCCGCGAGCTGATTAAAACCAACGGCGTCGGTCCGAAGCTGGCGCTGGCGATTTTGTCCGGCATGTCGGCACCACAGTTCGTGAATGCCGTTGAGCGCGAAGATCCTGCGGCGCTGATTAAGCTTCCGGGCATTGGTAAGAAAACCGCCGAGCGCCTGATTGTCGAGATGAAAGACCGCTTTAAAGGTCTGCATGGCGATCTGTTCACTCCGGCTGCCGATTTGGTACTGACCTCTCCTGGCGGCCCTGCAACGGATGATGATGCCGAGCAGGAAGCGGTTGCCGCGCTGGTGGCGCTGGGCTATAAACCTCAGGAGGCCAGCCGAATGGTGAGCAAAATTGCCAAACCGGACGCCAGCAGTGAAACCCTGATTCGTGAAGCGCTGCGCGCTGCATTGTGAGGTAAAGGATGATTGAAGCAGACCGCCTGGTGTCGGCAGGCACTATTCAGGCAGATGACGTGGTGGATCGCGCGATCCGCCCAAAACTGCTTGATGAGTATATCGGCCAGCCGCAGGTTCGTTCCCAGATGGAGATTTTCATCCAGGCGGCAAAGCTGCGCGGCGATGCGCTCGATCACCTGCTGATTTTTGGCCCTCCGGGTTTAGGCAAAACCACGCTGGCGAATATCGTCGCCAATGAAATGGGCGTCAACCTGCGCACCACCTCCGGCCCTGTGCTGGAGAAGGCGGGCGATCTCGCGGCGATGCTAACCAACCTCGAACCGCATGACGTGCTGTTTATCGATGAGATCCACCGCCTGTCGCCGGTGGTGGAGGAAGTGCTCTATCCGGCGATGGAAGATTACCAGCTGGATATCATGATCGGTGAAGGCCCGGCCGCGCGCTCCATCAAAATCGATCTGCCGCCGTTTACCCTGATTGGCGCCACCACCCGCGCCGGGTCGTTGACCTCTCCGCTGCGCGATCGTTTCGGCATCGTGCAGCGTCTCGAGTTTTACCAGGTGGCGGATCTCCAGCACATCGTTGGCCGTAGCGCCCGCTATATGGGGCTCGAAATGAGCGAAGAGGGCGCGTTTGAAGTGGCGAAACGTTCCCGCGGTACGCCGCGTATCGCCAACCGCCTGCTACGCCGGGTGCGTGACTTTGCCGAGGTGAAGCACGATGGCTCGATTTCCGCGGAGATCGCTGCCCAGGCGCTGGATATGCTGAACGTCGATGCCGAAGGCTTTGACTATATGGACCGTAAACTGCTGCTGGCGGTGCTGGACAAGTTCTTTGGCGGCCCTGTCGGGCTGGATAACCTGGCGGCGGCAATCGGTGAAGAGCGTGAGACAATTGAAGATGTGCTGGAGCCGTATCTGATCCAGCAGGGCTTCCTGCAACGCACCCCGCGTGGACGTATGGCAACGGTGCGGGCGTGGAATCATTTCGGCATTACGCCACCGGCAATGCCGTAATGTTTTGTTCCCTCTCCCCGAGGGAGAGGGCCAGGTGAGGGCTTCAGCGCCCTCCATGTTAATTCGCGGTCTTTTTCATCATACTGAAGATAAACATCACCGCCGCACTTAGCACCACTGACGGCCCCGCAGGCGTGTCATAGAACGCCGAGAACGTTAACCCACCCGTTACCGCAATCATTCCGATAATCACGGCTACGCCGGCCATCTGCTCCGGCGTACGGGCAAAACGACGCGCCGTGGCGGCCGGGATGATCAGCAGCGACGTAATAATCAGCGCGCCGACAAACTTCATTGCGACACCAATCGTTAACGCTGTCACCAGCATCAGCAGCAGCTTCACGCGCTGCAGCTTCACGCCGTCGACAAATGCCAGATCCGGACTGACGGTCATGGCCAGTAAATTCCGCCACTGCCAGAGCAGAATAGCGAGCACCACCACCACGCCAACGGCGATAGCGATGAGATCTTCCGGCGTCACGGCCAGCAGGTCGCCGAAGAGGTAGGCCATCAGATCCACGCGGATGTTCGACATCAGGCTGACAACCACCAGGCCCAGAGACAGGGCACTGTGCGCCATAATGCCAAGCAGCGTATCAATGGCGAGGTGAGGGCGTTTTTCCAGCCAGACCAGACCGGCGGCCAGCAGCAGCGTGACCACAATCACCGCGTAGAAGGGGTTCACATCCAGCAGCAGACCAAAGGCAACGCCCAGCAGAGACGCATGCGCCAGGGTATCGCCAAAATAGGACATTCTGCGCCAGACAACAAACGAGCCGAGCGGGCCCGCGGCGCAGGCAAGCATAATCCCGGCCAGCCAGCCGGGCAGTAACAGTTCAATCATGAGTGTCCATTTCCCCGACGCAGTACGATTCGTCCCTGTAAATCATGGCGATGATTATGATGATGACGGTAAATACCCAGCTGTTCAGCGCCGCGTGGGCCGAACATGGAGATAAACTCCGGGTGCATTGACACCACTTCAGGCGTACCGGAGCAGCAGATATGGTGGTTGAGGCACAGCACTTCGTCGGTTTTTGCCATCACCAGATGCAGGTCGTGAGACACCATCAGCACGGCGCAATCAAGCTCCCGACGGAGCTGGTCGATCAAATCATAAAGCGCAACCTGACCATTCACATCCACACCCTGAGTTGGTTCATCCAGTACCAGCAGCTGCGGGCTGCTCAGCAGCGCGCGGGCAAGTAAAACACGCTGAGTTTCACCGCCGGACAGTTTTTGCAGCGGCGCATCGACAAGATGGCCCGCCTGCACGCGTTTTAGCGCCGGGAGAATATCGGCTTTACGAGTGCCGGGGCGCAGGCGCAGGAAACGGCTGACCGTTAGCGGCAGCGTGGCGTCGAGATGAAGTTTTTGCGGCACATAGCCAATACGCAATTTTTCCTCGCGCTTAATCACGCCTTCATCGGGTGCGACCAGACCCAGCACCACGCGCACCAGGGTGGATTTGCCTGCGCCATTGGGGCCGAGCAGCGTCAGAATTTTGCCGGGCTTCAGATCGAGCGACACGTCAGAGAGGACGCGGCGCTGCCCGAATGAGACCGAAATATTTTCAAGAGAAACCAATGTCGTCATGTCATTTTAAGCTTGAAGAAGTCAACGAATGTTATAATATCACATTCCACGCATTCACTACGATGATTAGTCGCATTATGTTACATAAAAATACGCTTCTTTTCGCAGCATTATCCGCTGCCCTTTGGGGTACAACCGCACAAGATGTTAACGCTGCGGTTGTCGCTTCGCTTAAACCACTCGGATTCATCGCGTCGGCCATTGCCGATGGGGTAACGGAAACCCAGGTTCTGCTCCCTGATGGTGCATCTGAGCATGACTATTCCCTGCGCCCGTCAGATGTAAAACGCTTACAAAACGCGGACTTAGTAGTCTGGATTGGTCCTGAAATGGAAGCGTTTATGCAAAAGTCAGCAAAACAGGTTGCTGGCGAAAAACAGGTCGCGATTGCCGAACTCTCCGGCGTGAAACCGTTGCTCATGAAAGGGGCGGATGACGACGGCGACGAACATGACCATCATGCCGCAGACGGCGAAAAAGGTGATGGAGATCACCATCACGGCGAGTACAACATGCATCTTTGGTTATCCCCAGAGATAGCGCGGCTTTCAGCGGTTGCAATCCACGACAAATTAGTGGAACTTATGCCGCAAAGTCGAGCCAAACTAGACGCCAACCTGAAGGATTTTGAGGCACAATTAGCCGCAACCGATAAGCAGGTTGGTAATGAGCTCGCACCGTTGAAAGGTAAAGGGTATTTCGTTTTTCATGACGCCTACGGCTATTACGAAAAACACTACGGTTTGACCCCACTGGGCCACTTCACCGTCAACCCTGAAATTCAGCCTGGTGCGCAGCGTTTACATGAAATCAGAACACAGTTGGTTGAGCAAAAAGCGACATGCGTTTTTGCTGAGCCACAGTTCAGGCCAGCGGTCGTAGAAGCCGTGGCCAGGGGAACATCCGTGCGCATGGGAACCCTTGACCCGCTAGGTACGAATATCCAGTTGAGCAAAGCGAGCTATTCGCAGTTCCTCAGCCAACTGGCGAACCAGTATGCGAGCTGCCTGAAAGGAGATTAACGAGGAAGTGAATACGTGCAACAGATAGCCCGCTCTGTCGCCCTGGCATTTAACAATCTGCCACGACCCCATCGCGTTATGCTGGGGTCGCTTACAGTACTCACCTTAGCGGTCGCCGTCTGGCGGCCCTATGTTTACCACCCGAGTTCTGCCCCTATCATTAAAACCATTGAGCTTGAAAAGAGCGAAATCCGTTCTTTGCTGCCTGAAGCCAGTGAGCCTATCGACCAGGCGGCTCAGGAAGATGAAGCCATCCCGCAGGATGAGCTGGACGATAAAACCGAGAACGAGGCGGGTATCCACGAATATGTTGTCTCTACCGGGGATACGCTGAGCAGCGTGCTGAACCAGTACGGCATCGACATGGGCAATATCAGCCAGCTGGCGGCTGCGGATAAAGATCTTCGTAACCTGAAAATCGGACAACAGCTCTCCTGGACTTTAACTGCGGATGGCGATCTCCAGCGTCTGACCTGGGAAATGTCCCGCCGCGAAACCCGCACCTACGATCGCACTGCAAACGGTTTCAAAATGACCAGCGAAATGCAGAAGGGCGACTGGGTTAACAGCGTTCTGAAAGGCACCGTGGGCGCGAGCTTTGTCTCCAGCGCGCGCGATGCAGGCCTGACCAGCGCTGAAATCAGTTCGGTGATTAAAGCCATGCAGTGGCAGATGGATTTCCGCAAGCTGAAGAAGGGCGATGAGTTCTCCGTCCTGATGTCCCGCGAAATGCTGGACGGCAAGCGCGAGCAAAGCCAACTGCTGGGCGTACGTCTGCGCTCCGAAGGCAAAGATTACTACGCGATTCGTGCCGAAGACGGTAAGTTCTATGACCGCAGCGGTACGGGCCTTGCGAAAGGTTTCCTGCGTTTCCCGACGGCAAAACAGTTCCGCGTCTCCTCTAACTTTAACCCGCGTCGTCTGAACCCTGTAACCGGGCGCGTCGCGCCGCACCGTGGCGTTGACTTTGCCATGCCGCAGGGCACGCCGGTACTGGCGGTTGGCGATGGTGAAGTGGTGGTGGCCAAGCGTAGCGGTGCCGCCGGATATTATGTCGCGGTACGTCATGGTCGTACTTATACGACCCGCTATATGCACCTGCGTAAGCTGCTGGTGAAGCCGGGCCAGAAGGTGAAGCGTGGTGACCGTATCGCGATCTCCGGCAATACCGGACGCTCTACCGGCCCGCACCTGCACTATGAAGTGTGGATCAACCAGCAGGCCGTGAACCCGCTGACGGCGAAACTGCCGCGCACCGAAGGCCTGACAGGTAAAGATCGTACTGATTATCTGGCGCAGGTGAAAGAGGTGATGCCGCAGCTGAGCTTAAACTAAGCCCTCTGTTTTTGTTAAAAAAGCCGGCGCACACTGACGCCGGCTTTTTCTTTTGTGCGTGGACGACTGCCTCGCTACACTATCTGAATAAAATTTTGCGTCATCAGACCCTGGATCCAGCATGGAAACCAAAAAAAACAATATTGAATACATTCCTGAGTTTGAAAAATCCTTCCGCCATCCGCGCAACTGGGGCGCCTGGCTTGGTGTCTACGCCTTTGCGGGGATGGCGATGCTGCCTGCCTCTGTTCGCGATCCTGTTCTGGGTAAAATTGGCCGTCTGGCCGGGCGTTTAGGCAAGAGCGCCCGCCGCCGCGCGCAGATCAACCTCTATTACTGTTTTCCTGAGAAAAGCGACGCCGAGCGCGAGGCAATCATTGATGAGATGTATACCACCGCGCCGCAGGCAATGGCGATGATGGCGGAACTGGCGCTGAAAGGGCCGGATAAAATCGTCGATCGCGTTGACTGGAAAGGGCTGGACATCATCGAGGAGATGCGCCGCAATGACGAGAAAGTCATTTTCCTTGTTCCCCACGGCTGGGGCGTTGATATTCCGGCGATGCTGATGGCGTCTCAGGGCCAGAAAATGGCGGCGATGTTCCATAACCAGGGAAATAAAATCTACGATTTTGTCTGGAATACGGTGCGTCGTCGTTTTGGCGGACGTTTGCATGCGCGTAACGATGGCATTAAGCCCTTCATTCAGTCGGTGCGTCAGGGGTACTGGGGCTACTATCTGCCGGATCAGGACCACGGCCCAGAGCACAGCGAGTTTGTCGATTTCTTTGCGACCTATAAAGCGACGCTCCCCGCGATTGGTCGCCTGATGAAAGTCTGTCGTGCCCGCGTGATCCCGCTGTTCCCGGTCTATGACGGCAAAACGCATCGCCTGAGTATTGAGGTCCGTCCGCCGATGGATGATCTGCTGACCGCGGACGACCACACCATTGCGCGTCGAATGAACGAAGAGGTGGAAATCCTGGTGGGGCCGCATGCCGAACAGTACACGTGGATCCTGAAGCTGCTTAAAACGCGTAAGCCGGGTGAAACTGAGCCCTATAAACGCAAAGAGCTTTATCCGCGGAAATAAAAAAAGCCCTCTCCATCTGGAGAGGGCTTTTTAACACAGACATTATTACTCGACGGTCATAACGCGCGTGGTGTTGGTTGAGCCGATGGTGCTCATCACGTCGCCCTGGGTCACAATGACGATATCACCGGACACCAGATAGCCTTTGTCGCGCAGCAGGTTTACGGCATCGTGCGCCGCAGCTACGCCGTCACTGGTGCTGTCGAAGTGAACTGGCGTCACGCCGCGGTACAGCGCCGTCAGGTTCAGGGTACGTTCGTGACGGGACATGGCGAAGATCGGCAGACCAGAGCTGATACGAGAGGTCATCAGCGCGGTGCGGCCAGATTCGGTCATGGTGATGATCGCGGTAACGCCCTTCAGATGGTTTGCCGCGTACATCGCAGACATCGCAATCGCTTCTTCCACGTTGTCGAACTGCACGTCCAGACGGTGTTTAGAAACGTTGATGCTTGGGATCTTTTCAGCGCCCAGGCAGACGCGCGCCATAGCGGCCACGGTTTCTGCCGGATACTGGCCCGCAGCGGTTTCCGCAGAGAGCATCACCGCATCGGTACCGTCCAGCACGGCGTTCGCCACGTCCATGACTTCTGCACGGGTTGGCATTGGGTTGGTGATCATCGATTCCATCATCTGAGTGGCGGTGATCACCGCGCGGTTCAGCTGACGTGCGCGACGAATCAGCGCTTTCTGGATCCCTACCAGCTCAGGGTCGCCAATTTCCACGCCCAGGTCACCACGCGCAACCATTACCACGTCGGACGCGAGGATCACATCGTCCATGGCATCCTGATCGCAAACGGCTTCCGCGCGTTCAACTTTCGCGACGATTTTAGCATCGCAGCCTGCATCACGCGCCAGACGACGCGCATAGTTTAGATCTTCGCCGCAGCGTGGGAAGGAGACCGCCAGGTAGTCAACGCCGATCAGCGCAGCCGTCACGATGTCCGCTTTGTCTTTATCGGTAAGCGCTTCTGCAGAGAGGCCGCCGCCCAGTTTGTTGATGCCTTTATTGTTGGAGAGCGGGCCGCCGACGGTGACTTCGGTGAACACTTTCATGCCCTGAACTTCCAGCACCTTCAGCTGTACGCGACCGTCGTCGAGCAGCAGGATATCGCCTGGCACCACGTCAGCCGGCAGGCCTTTATAGTCGATACCGACTTTCTCTTTATCGCCTTCGCCTTTGCCCAGGTTGGCATCAAGCAGGAATTTGTCGCCGATATTGAGGAAAACCTTACCCTCTTTAAAGGTCGATACACGAATTTTTGGACCCTGCAAATCGCCGAGGATAGCAACGTGGCGGCCCAGTTTGGCTGCGATTTCACGCACTTTATCGGCACGTAATTTATGGTCTTCTGGCGTACCGTGAGAGAAGTTCATACGCACCACGTTGGCGCCGGCGGCGATAATTTTCTCAAGATTATTATCGCGATCGGTGGCCGGGCCTAAGGTGGTTACGATCTTGGTTCTGCGAAGCCTTCTGGACATGTAATACTCCGTTGACTGAAACAACTTTGGTGTTGCGTGAACATTGAATCGGCCTTCATCTGCTGCAAGGCAGCGGAGAGTGGACCGAATGCCGTAAATCGTTACATCGTAATTATTGGTTACGTCTTCGTTATCAACTATCAGGGAACATCGCTCTTTATAAGCAATTCTTTATCAAAACGCGATTCCTTCAGCGCTTCCTTGACCCGCTTCAAGTTATCCCGGAATTTTGCGCCCCGACGTAAGGTAAAACCGGTTGCCAGCACGTCAATCACGGTGAGCTGCGCCAGTCGGGAAACCATCGGCATATAAATGTCGGTGTCTTCCGGCACGTCGAGGGTGATCGCCAGCGTCGCTTCACGCGCCAGCGGCGTGCCTGCCGTGGTGAGGGCAATCACCATGGCATCGTTTTCACGGGCCAGCTGCGCCAGCTCTACCTGACTCTTGGTGCGGCCGGTGTGCGAAATCAGTACCACGACGTCATCTTCACTGCAATTCATACAGCTCATGCGTTGCAGCACAATGTCATCGGAATAAATAACCGGGACGTTAAAGCGGAAAAATTTATTCATGGCGTCATGCGCCACGGCTGCCGATGACCCGAGACCAAAGAACGCAATCCGCTTGGCCTGGGTGAGTAAATCCACCGCGCGATTCACGGAACTCATGTCCAGAGACTGGCGCACGTGGTCAAGCGAAGCCATGGCCGATTCAAAAATTTTCGCGGTATAGGCATCAACGCTGTCGTCTTCATCCACATTACGATTAACATATGGGGTGCCGTTAGCCAGACTTTGTGCCAGATGCAGTTTAAAATCAGGAAAGCCGCGCGTTTCGAGGCTGCGGCAAAAGCGATTGACCGTCGGTTCGCTAACACCCGCTTCCTGTGCCAGAGCGGCGATGCTTGAATGAATCGCCTGAGCGGGGGAGGCGAGAATGACCTCGGCCACTTTTCGCTCGGATTTGCTAAGGTGTTCCAGTTGAAACTGGATTTTTTCCAGCATGTTCATGTTAACAGGACGCTCATGGGTGTAAACGATTTCATAAATTGATGAAATCGTGATTCGATTTAACCGATATTACCCTTGTGGCTTCCATTAAGGGTAACAATCGACAAGATAATGTTGTTGTTTTTTTTCATTACTTGATCGGTGTCGGGTTTTGCTGTGACCCCGTTGCGCAAAGAAACGACGGTTGTTGCGTCATTGCGCCGTCGTAATCCTCCAAAGGAGGAAAAATCGCGTTATCGCACGCGACGATAAGCGCTAATGGTTTCGGGAATGACGTAAAAGCAGTACAGTGCATTGTAATAAAATTACAACGATACCTGGCAGAAGTACCAGGTGATCCAACTGAGGAGAATGACATGGCGGTAACGCAAACAGCCCAGGCATGTGACCTGGTCATTTTCGGCGCGAAAGGCGATCTTGCACGCCGAAAATTGCTGCCTTCCCTGTATCAACTGGAGAAAGCGGGCCAAATTCATCCGGATACCCGTATCCTGGGTGTCGGGCGCGCCGACTGGGATAAGGACGCTTATACCAAAGTCGTCCGCGAGGCGCTCGAAACTTTCATGAAAGAAAAAATTGATGAAAGTTTGTGGGATACCCTGAGTGGACGCCTCGATTTCTGCAACCTGGACGTTAATGACGTCAGCGCGTTTACCCGCTTAGGCGCGATGCTGGATCAGAAAAACCGTGTCACCATTAACTATTTCGCCATGCCGCCAAGCACCTTCGGCGCCATCTGCAAAGGTCTGGGCGAAGCCAAACTGAACGCCAAACCGGCTCGCGTCGTGATGGAAAAGCCGCTGGGGACGTCGCTGGCAACCTCGCGTGAAATCAACGACCAGGTGGGCGAGTTCTTTGAAGAGTGCCAGGTCTACCGTATCGACCACTATCTCGGTAAAGAGACGGTACTGAACCTGCTGGCGCTGCGTTTCGCTAACTCCCTGTTTGTGAATAACTGGGACAACCGCACTATCGACCACGTTGAAATCACCGTGGCGGAAGAGGTGGGGATTGAAGGTCGCTGGGGCTACTTTGACCAGGCCGGTCAGATGCGCGACATGATCCAGAACCACCTGCTGCAAATTCTGTGCATGATTGCCATGTCTCCACCGTCTGACCTGACGGCTGACAGCATCCGTGATGCAAAAGTGAAAGTGCTGAAGTCACTGCGCCGCATCGATCGCTCCAACGTGCGTGAGAAGACCGTCCGCGGCCAGTACACCGCCGGGTTTGCGCAAGGCAAAAAAGTGCCGGGCTACCTGGAAGAAGAGGGCGCGAACAAGTCCAGCAACACCGAGACGTTCGTGGCGATCCGCGTGGATATCGACGACTGGCGTTGGGCGGGCGTTCCGTTCTACCTGCGCACCGGTAAACGTCTGCCAGCCAAATGTTCCGAAGTGGTGGTTTACTTCAAAAACCCGGAACTGAACCTGTTCAAAGAGTCCTGGCAGGAACTGCCGCAGAACAAGCTGACTATTCGTCTGCAGCCGGACGAGGGCGTGGATATCCAGATCCTGAACAAAGTGCCGGGGCTGGATCATAAACACAACCTGCAGACCACCAAGCTGGATCTGAGCTACTCCGAAACCTTCAACCAGACGCACCTGGCCGATGCTTACGAGCGTCTGCTGCTGGAAACCATGCGCGGTATCCAGGCGCTGTTCGTGCGCCGCGATGAAGTGGAAGAGGCGTGGAAATGGGTCGACTCCATCACCGAAGCCTGGGCGGCCGATCAGGATGCGCCAAAACCGTATCAGGCGGGTACATGGGGACCTGTCGCGTCGGTGGCGATGATCACCCGCGATGGCCGCTCCTGGAACGAGTTTGAGTAAGATAATCCTCTAGCTCGAAAGTGTTATTTTACCGGTAACATGATCTAACACAGCTAGTGGCACAATTTTCAACTTTTAAGCTCCGCGTGGATTCACCCGCGGAGCTTTTTTTATTACACTGCCGGAAGTGATTTTGCCCCTGAGCTCCGGACAGCAAGCGTTTCAGCGTTGTTAACAACTGCCAGCGACTTTGTAAACTCCCGAGCCGGACAGATAATTTAGAGGAGCTTTTATGAATCCGACATTGTTACGCGTAACACAACGCATTATCGAGCGCTCGAAAGAGACCCGTTCGGCCTACCTCGCCCGGATTGAACAGGCAAAGAGCAGCACCGTCCACCGATCTCAGCTGGCCTGCGGGAACCTGGCGCACGGCTTCGCCGCCTGCCAGCCTGATGATAAAGCGTCGCTGAAAAGCATGTTGCGTAACAATATCGCCATCATTACCTCCTATAACGATATGCTTTCCGCGCACCAGCCGTATGAGGTCTATCCCACTATCATCCGCAACGCGCTGCACAGCGTAAATGCGGTGGGCCAGGTGGCGGGCGGTGTACCTGCCATGTGCGACGGCGTGACGCAGGGGCAGGACGGCATGGAGTTGTCCCTGCTGAGCCGCGAAGTGATTGCGATGTCTGCCGCGGTGGGCCTGTCACACAACATGTTTGATGGCGCGCTGTACCTCGGCGTGTGCGACAAGATTGTCCCGGGCCTGGTGATGGCGGCGCTGTCGTTTGGGCATCTGCCTGCGATCTTCGTCCCGTCCGGCCCAATGGCGAGCGGTCTGCCGAACAAAGAAAAAGTGCGTATCCGCCAGCTGTACGCGGAAGGGAAAGCAGACCGTCAGGCGCTGCTGGAGGCGGAAGCCGCGTCCTATCATGCGCCGGGGACCTGTACGTTCTACGGTACGGCTAACACTAACCAGATGGTCGTGGAATTTATGGGGATGCAGCTTCCGGGCTCGTCCTTTATCCAGCCGGATGCGCCGCTGCGCAAGGCGCTGACCGAGGCCGCGGCCCGTCAGGTCACGCGTCTGACCGGCAACGGCAACGAATGGATGCCGATGGGCAAAATGGTTGACGAAAAAGTCATCGTCAACGGGATTGTCGCGCTGCTGGCAACCGGGGGCTCAACCAACCACACCATGCACCTGGTGGCCATGGCGCGTGCGGCGGGCATTCTGATTAACTGGGATGACTTCTCCGAGATCTCTTCCGTGGTGCCGCTGATGGCACGGCTGTACCCGAACGGTCCGGCGGATATTAACCACTTCCAGGCCGCAGGCGGCGTACCGCTGCTGATGCGCGAGCTGCTGAAAGGCGGACTGCTGCATGAAGACGTGAATACCGTGGCGGGCTTTGGCCTTCAGCGCTACACCCAGGAGCCGTGGCTGAACAACGGCGAGCTGGACTGGCGTGAAGGGGCGAGCGCGTCTCTTGATGCGCAGGTGATTGCCACTATCGACAAACCGTTCTCTCCTCACGGCGGCACCAAAGTGCTGAGCGGCAACCTCGGCCGCGCGGTAATGAAGACCTCTGCCGTACCGGAAGAGAACCAGGTGATCGAAGCGCCGGCGGTGGTATTTGAAAGCCAGCACGACGTGTTACCGGCCTTTGACGCCGGTCTTCTTGATAAAGACTGCGTGGTCGTGGTGCGTCACCAGGGGCCTAAAGCCAACGGGATGCCAGAATTACATAAACTTATGCCACCACTTGGTGTATTATTGGACCGCCGTTTCAAAATTGCGCTAGTCACCGATGGACGCCTCTCCGGGGCATCCGGTAAAGTGCCTTCAGCCATCCACGTGACGCCGGAAGCCTACGACGGCGGTCTGCTGGCGAAAGTGCGCGACGGTGACATGATCCGCGTGAACGGCCAGACGGGCGAGTTAACCCTGCTGGTGGATGAAGCCGAGCTGGCGGCACGTCAGCCCCATATTCCTGACCTGAGCGCATCGCGCGTGGGGACCGGACGCGAAATGTTCAGCGCGCTGCGTGAGAAACTCTCCGGTGCGGAGCAGGGCGCAACCTGTATTACGTTTTAAGACGACTTGATTTTAACGATCTGGCGAGAGAAAACTCTGATGAAAAACTGGAAAACAAGTGCAGAAGCAATCCTGACCACTGGCCCTGTCGTGCCGGTTATCGTGGTAAACAAGCTGGAGCACGCTGTACCGATGGCGAAAGCGCTGGTTGCGGGTGGCGTTCGTGTTCTGGAAGTGACCCTGCGCACCGCCTGCGCGATGGATGCTATCCGCGCTATCGCGAAAGAAGTGCCGGACGCCATCATCGGTGCGGGCACCGTTCTCAACGCGCAGCAGCTGGCAGAAGTGACCGAAGCGGGCGCGCAGTTCGCCATCAGCCCTGGCCTGACCGAGCCGCTGCTGAAAGCCGCCACGGAAGGTACTATTCCGCTGATCCCTGGCATCAGCACCGTCTCTGAACTGATGCTGGGCATGGACTACGGTCTGAAAGAGTTCAAATTCTTCCCGGCTGAAGCGAACGGCGGCACCAAAGCGCTGCAGGCGATTGCGGGTCCATTCTCTCAGGTACGCTTCTGCCCGACGGGCGGCATCTCTCCTGCCAACTACCGTGACTACCTGGCGCTGAAAAGCGTACTGTGTATCGGCGGTTCATGGCTGGTTCCGGCGGATGCGCTGGAAGCGGGCGACTGGGATCGCATCACCAAACTGGCTCGTGAAGCGGTTGAAGGCGCGAAGCAGTAAGCCACTCGCCGCATGAAAAACGGGCCTTCTGGCCCGTTTTTTTATCCTGCAACCTTGACGCTCGCAGCAGCCGCTTTCGCTCTCGCCACGGCGTCGTCAACGTTATCTCCGGTGGCTAATGCCACGCCAAGACGGCGAGTTCCGTCGATCTCCGGCTTGCCGAACAGGCGTACCTGCAATCCTGCGCCCACCGCCCCGTCGACGTTATCAAACGTGACGTTCTGGCTGGTTAACTGCGGCAGGATAACCGCCGAGGCGGCAGGGCCATACTGACGAACACCGCCGACGGGCAGGCCGAGGAAGGCGCGCACGTGCAGGGCGAACTCGGAGAGATCCTGCGAAATCAGCGTGACCATGCCGGTGTCATGCGGGCGAGGGGAGACTTCGCTGAAAATCACCTCATCACCGCATACAAACAGCTCCACGCCGAACAGGCCATACCCGCCCAGCGCCAGGACGGTTTTACGGGCGATCTCCTGAGCACGCTCCAGCGCCAGGGCGCTCATCTGCTGCGGCTGCCAGGATTCGCGGTAATCGCCATCTTCCTGACGGTGACCAATCGGGTCGCAGAAATGGACGCCGTCAACGGCGCTGACGGTCAGCAGGGTGATTTCGAAATCAAACTTCACGACGCCTTCGACGATTACGCGACCGGCTCCGGCACGACCGCCCTGCTGGGCATAATCCCACGCGTTATCCAGGGTACCGCTGTCGCGAATAAAGCTCTGTCCTTTTCCGGAGGAGCTCATCACCGGCTTAACGATGCACGGGTAGCCAATTTCCTCGACGGCCTGCAGAAACGCGGCCTTATCGCCAGCAAAACGGTAGCTCGAGGTGGGCAATCCCAGCTCTTCCGCCGCCAGGCGACGAATGCCTTCGCGGTTCATGGTCAGCTTTGCGGCTTTCGCACAGGGCACCACGCGCTGGCCTTCCTGCTCCAGGGCGATCAGCGTATCGGTGGCGATGGCCTCAATTTCCGGCACGACAAAATCGGGTTTTTCGCGCGTAATCAGTTCGCGAAGGGCATTGCCATCCAGCATGTTAATCACATAAGAACGATGGGCGACGTGCATGGCGGGTGCGTCGGCGTAACGGTCTACGGCAATGACTTCCACACCTAAACGCTGGCACTCAATGGCGACCTCTTTCCCCAGCTCGCCCGATCCCAACAGCATCACTCGTGTCGCCGCAGGCCGCAGCGCAGTTCCTAAACGAATCATAACAATCCCCCTGAAAAAGTTGCGCGCAGTATAAACGAAAACGTTTGCGTCTGTCTCGTGCACGGCTAAGCAAGGGGACAGAAATTTGCGCTTCTTTAGCCCGACCAGACATTTCCTGACGCCTGCTCGCTTACGCTGTGAAACATGTTCACCGTTAAGTGAGGGAAACCATGTCTGGCTGGTTAAATCAATTGCAATCCCTGTTAGGGCAGAAAACATCGTCTGGCGAACGGGACCTCAGCAAACTGCTGGTACCCGGGGCGCTCGGCGGGCTGGCAGGCCTACTGGTCGCGAATAAATCCTCACGCAAGCTGCTGGCAAAGTATGGTACAGGCGCGCTGCTGGCCGGCGGCGGCGCCATCGCGGGCACCGTGCTGTGGAATAAATACAAGGACAGGGTACGGACCGCGCACAGCGATGAACCGCATTACGGCGAGCACACCTCGCCGCTGGATCTGCGTACCGAACGGCTCATTCTTGCGCTGGTTTTTGCCGCGAAAAGCGACGGGCATATTGACGATAAGGAACGAGCGGCGATCGAGCAGCAGCTGCGCGAAGCCGGCGTTGAAGAGAAGGGAAGAGTGCTGGTGGCGCAGGCGATAGAACAGCCGCTCGAGCCGCAGCGTCTTGCGCAAAGTGTGAAAAATGAGGAAGAGGCGCTGGAGCTCTATTTCCTCAGCTGCGCAGCCATCGATATCGATCATTTTATGGAGCGGAGCTACCTTAACGCCCTGGGCGATGCGTTAAAGATCCCTCAGGACGTGCGCGAGGGCATTGAGCGGGATATCCGGGAGCAAAAACAGGCGTTACAGGGATAGTCGTCGCCGTCGCGACGCTGTTTCGCTTGCATCATGCGTGGGTTTTGCCAACCTTATAGGGTGTAAAACTTAAAAGAATGATGACATGCCACCGAAAGCCCGACGTACTCCTTATGCGATCACCACGCATGGCGATACGCGTATAGACAACTATTACTGGCTGCGGGACGATTCTCGCTCCCGGCCAGAGGTACTCGACTACCTGCACGAGGAAAACGACTATGGCCGCAAGGTCATGTCCAGCCAGCAGACGCTTCAGGACCAGTTGCTGAATGAAATGGTGCAGCGTATTCCCCAGCGCGATATCTCCGCGCCCTGGACCAAAAATGGCTATCGCTATCGCCATATTTACGAGCCCGGCAATGAGTATCCCATCTACCAGCGTCAGTCGGTGTTAAGCGCCGAATGGGATGAGTGGGATATTCTGCTGAATGCCAACCAGCGCGCCGCCCACAGCGAGTTTTATACCCTGGGCGGCATGTCCATTTCCCCTGACAACGCGGTGATGGCGCTGGCGGAGGATTATCTCTCCCGCCGCCAGTACGGCCTGCGGTTTCGCAATCTGGAGACCGGCAACTGGTATCCGGAAATGCTGGAAAACGTCTCCCCGGATTTTGTCTGGGCGAATGATTCCGAGACGGTTTACTACGTTAAAAAGCACGTGTCGACGCTGCTGCCTTACCAGGTGTGGCGACATACCGTGGGAACAGACTCCGCTGACGACGAGCTGGTTTATGAAGAGAAAGACGAAACGTTTTATGTCAGCCTGCATAAAACCTCCTCACGCCACTATGTGATTATCTTCCTTGCCAGCGCGACGACGTCGGAAGTCCTGCTGCTGGATGCCGAACTGCCGGACGCCCAGCCGCTCTGCTTCCTGCCGCGCCGCAAGGATCACGAGTACAGTCTGGATCACTTCCAGCACAGCTTTTATTTGCGCTCCAATCGCGAGGGCAAAAACTTTGGTCTCTATAAAACCAAAGTGCGCGATGAGCGCAAGTGGGAGGTGCTTATCCCCGCGCGGGATCAGGTGATGCTGGAAGGGTTCACCCTCTTTACCGACTGGCTGGTGGTGGAAGAGCGTCAACGCGGGCTGACCAGTATCCGGCAAATCAACCGTAAAACCCGGGAAGTGGTGGGGATTGCGTTTGATGACCCGGCCTACGTGACGTGGATTGGATTCAACCCTGAACCCGAATCGTCGCGGTTGCGCTACGGCTACTCCTCCATGACCACGCCGGACACCCTGTTTGAGCTGGATATGGATACCGGGCAGCGCCAGGTGATTAAACAGACCGAGGTAAAAGGGTTTGAGTCCGAAAACTACCGCAGCGAGCACCTGTGGGTCACCGCCCGTGATGGCGTGGAGGTGCCGGTCTCTCTCGTTTACCATCGGGCTCATTTCCAGAAAGGCAAAAACCCGATTCTGGTGTACGGCTACGGCTCGTATGGTTCAAGCATGGACGCCGATTTCAGCAGCAGCCGGCTAAGCCTGCTCGATCGCGGTTTTGTTTTCGCCATCGCCCATATTCGCGGCGGCGGTGAGCTGGGCCAGCACTGGTATGAAGACGGGAAATTCCTGAAAAAGAAAAACACCTTCAATGACTACCTCGACGTCTGCGATGCGCTGATTGAGCAGGGATACGGCGATCCGCAGCTCTGCTTTGGGATGGGGGGCAGCGCGGGCGGCATGCTGATGGGGGCGGCGATCAACCAGCGTCCCGACCGCTTTAAGGGGATTGTCGCGCAGGTTCCGTTTGTCGATGTGGTCACGACCATGCTCGATGAATCCATTCCCCTTACTACCGGGGAATTTGAGGAGTGGGGGAATCCGCAGGATGAGATGTACTACCGCTATATGAAAGAGTACAGCCCGTACGATAACGTGGAGGCGAAAGCCTACCCGCATATGCTGGTCACCACCGGTTTGCATGATTCTCAGGTGCAATACTGGGAGCCGGCAAAATGGGTGGCAAAGCTGCGGGAGCTGAAAACCGATGACAATCTGCTGCTGCTGTGTACCGATATGGATTCCGGACACGGAGGGAAATCGGGGCGATTTAAATCGTACGAAGGGGTTGCTCTGGAATATGCCTTCTTGATAGGCCTGGCGCAGGACACGCTGCCAGGCCGTGCAGAGCGTTAAGCGTCGCCCAGATAATGTTTCAGCGTTAAGCGCAGCTCCGGGCTCATTCTGTCGAGGTTGTTATACAGCCAGCGCAAATAGCCCGGGTCTTTATCCGCCACCTCGGACACCGGTTTCCCGCGATATTTACCAAAGGTAAACGTGGTCAGCAGCGCGGGACGTCCTGTGATCGTCGCCATGTCATCCGGCGTCCAGCCAGAGATATTCATAATATCAATCAGCAGCGCGGCGGTGATATAGCAGTCATACAGGGCGCGGTGATGGTGAAGCCCCTCAGGGGTACGAACGCTCAGCTTGCGGGACTTGTACAGCGCCATGTTGCTGTATTTAATCCCCGGCCAGAGACGACGCGCCAGCTTCATGGTGCAAATCCATTCCCCCGGCATTTCAGGCAACACCCGGCGGTCAAAGCTGGCGTTATGCGCGACGTACCACGGGCTACCGTAGTAGTGCGGAATAATCTCTTCGATCCACGGCTTATCCGCCACCATCGATTCGGTAATGCGATGGATAGCCATCGCCTGTGGGCTGATGGGGCGATCGGGACGCACCAGATGGCTCATGGGGTTGACGATTTTACCATCAACCACGTCGACAGAGGCCACTTCCACTATTCCGCCCTGAAGATCGCAAGTTTCGGTATCGATGACGCGCAGCATTGAAAACTCCTGAGCTTAAAACGCCTAGCCTAAAGGAATGATATCGCCTTGCCAACCCTCTCCGCCGAGCGTGCCGGTCACCAGAAGCTCGCCCTTATCCGCGCGCACGATCAGCTGGCCTTTTTCATCCCACAGCGCGCTGCCGCCGCAGGCGTTCGCCATCAGCACCGCAATGGCATATTTATGCGCGAAGCGCTGCAGGTTACTGATGGACTGCCGCCAGCGATTATCCCCCACCGACTGGCAGCTGGTAACAAGCGTTGCCCGGGGATCGAGATTGGGCGAATCGGGATGTGCATCAAGGATGGTAAGGTGTTTATCCCCCGGCACGAGGCTGGCACCGCGCCCTTGCGGATAGCGCAAAATGCGATGGCGAGCGGGCGATAACAGCACAAGGCCTTTCTGGCGCTGGCCATTCTGCTCCAGGGGGAGCCCGGCAATAACGGTAATCTGATGTAGATGTGCCGCGTTGAGCAGCGGCTCCAGCTGCGCGTCATCGGGCGGGGGAGGTAACGTCGGCGAGCCAGAGCCCGTTAATGAGAGTTCAGGGAAAACCAGCAGATCGCACCGCTGCCGTGCTGCTTCGGCGATGAAGCGCAGGTGGTGCGTAACATGGTCATCTACAGTTTGATGCAGCCCGCCATACTGGGCTGCCGCTATATTCCAATGTGACATCGTGACTTCCTTATACACTGAGTCGCAGAGATTTAAGAATACACCTAAAATAATCAGGGTTTTCTTATCCTGCCAGATTCCGCGTAAGGAAATGTAACGACTCGTTAAGCTTATTTAACTTTAGGCTCGTACGGTAAACGGGAGAGGTTGACCGAGGCGAGGCGGTGGGCGATGAGTCTTTCGCGAAACCAGTCGCGCAGATGGGCGGGCTGTTCCCGTTCCACGACTTCAGCCACGACGGGCATGTTGTAACGCTCTTTGAACGCGACGCCAGCGGCAGCGAGATCGACATTCACTTTATCCATCTCGTCCTGCGGAAGGGCGGCCAGATTGATCTTCATTACCTTCTCCTTTTTATGCGGCGGCAACGTTACCGCGATTGCACGACGATGACAAGCGGAGGCAGGATGATCCTCGACTCGTTTATTATACAGCGTTATTCTTTAGCATACAGACATAACAAAAAGGAATGATAGGATGGGTTTCTCCGCTTCCCGCGCGGTCTGCGCACTGGTTTTTGTGGCCTCGACAATGATGACGCCTTCCGTGCTGGCACATGCACATCTTAAACAGCAGATCCCGGCAGCAGACAGCGTGGTGACCGCACCGCAGGCACTTACGCTGAATTTTTCAGAAGGTATCGAAGCTGGATTTAGCGGTGTAGTGGTAACGGATGCGCAAAAGCAGATCGTCAAAACGGGAACCGCTACGCGCGACGAAAAGAACAAAGCTCAGCTTACCGTGCCGCTGGAACAAACGCTGGCATCAGGGACTTACCAGGTGGACTGGCATGTGGTCTCCGTGGACGGCCATAAAACCAAAGGCAGCTATCACTTTAGCGTGAAATAGCATGCTGGCGCTGTGTTATATCGGGCTACGCTTTATCCATTTCGGGGCGCTGATGCTGGTGTTTGGCAATGCGCTTTACAGCGTCTGGTTTGCGCCTTCCTCTCTCCACCGTCTGATGTCCCGGCGATTCCAGTCGCAGCAGAAAGTGGCGGCCTTAGTGAGCCTTGCGGCAGCGGTCCTGATGTTTATGCTGCAGGGCGGATTGATGGGCAGCGGCTGGGGAGATGTGTTTGCGCCACAGATCTGGTTCAGCGTGATGGGAACCCGGTTTGGCGGTGTCTGGCTGTGGCAAATAATCCTCGCTGCGCTGACGGTCGGTGCGGCATGGCTTGCGCCGCTGAAAGGTTCGCGGCTGCTGCTGCTCGCAATGGGCCAGCTTATCCTGCTGGCTGGGGTAGGGCATGCGGCGATGAACGACGGTCCGACGGGGGCGCTGCAGCGTCTTAATTATGCTTTTCACCTGATATGTGCCGCCACCTGGCTTGGCGGATTACTGCCCCTGCTGTTCTGTATGCGTCTGGCGAAAGGGCACTGGCAGAATGCCGCCATCTTTACCATGATGCGCTTCTCGCGCGTGGGGCATTACGCCGTTGCGGGCGTCCTGCTCTCCGGGGTGATAAATGCGCTCATGATACTGGGCCTCGATATTCCCTGGCAGGCTGGCTACGTGCGGTTTTTGTTGTTCAAATGTGCGCTGGTGGCGTTGATGGTGGTAATTGCGCTGGCAAATCGGTATTTTCTGGTGCCACGGTTTCGTCCGGAGAGCGGGCGAGCACAACAGATTTTTATCAGGATGACACAGGCAGAAGTGGTGCTGGGAGCGCTGGTGCTGGCAACGGTCAGTCTGTTCGCCACCTGGGAACCCTTCTGACAAGGTTAAATATCATATGAAAAAGACAGTACTTTCTCTCTTATTGCTGGCCTGTACGGGGAGCGCGCTTGCCGCACCGCAGGTTATCACCGTGAGTCGTTTTGAAGTGGGTAAGGACAAATGGGCGTTCAATCGCGAAGAGGTGATGCTGACCTGCCGTCCAGGCCATGCGCTGTATGCGATCAACCCGAGTACGCTGGTGCAATACCCGCTGAATGATACCGCAGAGCAGCAGGTAGCCAGCGGCAAGAGCAGCGGCCAGCCGATTAGCATTATTCAGATCGATGACCCGGCGCATCCGGGACAAAAAATGAGTCTGGCGCCGTTTATCGAGCGCGCCGACAAGCTCTGCTAACGTTCGGGTTTCCAATAAAAAACCGCAGATGCTTGCGAAAGCACTGCGGTTTTTCACTTTTAATGATGCTCTGGCGCTTTTTTTCCGACCGCTTTTGCTGTGGACTGGAAAACCTGGCGTCGTCATCTATTCTTAAAAGGCAAGGCGACTTAGCCTGCATTAATGCCAACTTTTAGCGCACGGCTCTCTCCCAAGAGCCATTTCCCTGGACCGAATACAGGAATCGTATTCGGTCTCTTTTTATCTGTATGTTTTTCAAAGCATTGTTCGGTGTTGACTCTAAATCACCCGAAACTTTCTCGAACATTCCATATCCTGTCTAAACCATAACATACTCAGGACCGCGTGCGTCCAGGGTTTTTTGGGATCTTTGTTAAAATTTTGTGGCCGAGCGACCGCTGAGCAAACGCCTTCTGGCGAGCAAAAGGGCAGCCCTAAGCTAAATAATGAACGCGCTGAATTTGTCTTTGTGGCGGACAATGTACTCCGGGAAGTTTTCAACCGTTAGCTCTTGCTTGATTAATGTCCTGTCCCGACCCCAGATATCTTCCGCATTTTTAATGACCTTCATGATGTGTTCCGGGTTGTTAAACTCAGGAAGATCGTATTCAGTATGGGATATGGTCGACATTTTTTCTGAGATGCGCTCGGGGGTCATTACCCACGAGAAGTGCCAGCCACCATTGTCAATAATGCTGTTGTTAATCTTGAACCAGTTCCACTTTAGCCAGGACCAGTTTTTAACGCTTCGGGTGCGTTTAAGATTCCTGAATGATTCAGGTTCGCCGCCAAAGAAACTAACGAGATTTTTATATTGTGTGGCTCGCGGTAATTTACATTTTCTTGGCGTGTTGTCAGTATTAAAAACCTGCAGGTTGAACTGATAATTATAGAAATTCTGATAAATAGTGGTGCAGAGCTTTTTGGGATTTATCGATGCTACCACCTGTGGTGAAAATATCTCATCGACATCGGAAACTAAAATCAAATCATCATCGTTGGCATGCGTCAAACCCTGCATGATGGCATTCCTCTGCGCGGCTTCATTTGCCCACGCATCCACCACCATTCCCTCTGGCAGACCCGGAATCACCTCCCGAGCAGGGTGTGATTCTTCAGCGGCTTTCGTAAGCGGTTCTTTATCATGAACAACGTAGATAATTTTATCTTTAAACTGGCTGTATTTATTAATGTCAAAATGCAGCGGCCTCTTTTTACCGGTAAAGGTATGCGTTGACTCAACGATAACGAAGCGATCGACAACGTCCGCGAGCGTGTTTAGCCTGATTTCGAGAAGCATATCTTCATCGTAATATAAGAAGCAGTCATAGATCATTACCGAAGTCCCTCATTTTTGCGCCCACATTGCGCTCTTCCCAACGCATTCGCCGGTTTCATTTCGCGCAATGCTAACTGAGCGCCCTCGCCCTGTGCAATAGTGGGCTGCTTTATCATTCTTTTTTAAACGGAATGCATCCGCTATGCAGTGAGCGAAGACGCTGGCCAGGCTTAAAAGTGGGACTTAACGGATGCCTCTATTTCATCGAGCAGCTCAAAGCGACGGCGGTATTCGGCGCGTTTTTTACTGGCAATTTCTTCAAGGGATTTACGCTCCATCTGCAGCGGCAGTTGCCAGCAGAAGCTTGAAAGTTTTTTACCGTCCAGAGACGCCCAAAATTCATCGTAGCTGGCGTGGAAATGGCGGCCTTTGCTCAGGCGATATCGCAACGCGCGGAAAACGTGCCCTTCATCGCTGACGGCAAAAATCGCCCGGACAGATGACTGTGCAGCCAGCTGAAAAAGAACTTCCATTAACACGCGCTTAGGGAACAGGCCGTGACAGGCGCGGGTGGCCTGCTTAATGACGTCTCGCGATACGCTGCGGCGGGGCCCCTGAAGCCCGCCGATGACCATGACTTGCTGGCCGTTACTGCGCGCGACGCTAAAGGTCAGGCTGGCCAGCAGCGTATCCTCGTTGTCGCGTAGCCACAGCGTGCTTTCGCCTTCGCGCTCGGCTTTCCCCGCAGAGGAGGCATTGACCGTATAGGTTACACCGTCTTTGGCGTGGAACTGCACAACGGTTTGCTCCTGCGGGCTGCTCAGGGCCTGAGCGAGACCGCTCTCTCTCAGGCTATCAATCCAGTAGTAATGGTTGACGATAGCGTCGGCGCGATCGTTAGCCGTCAGGCCGCGCATCAGATACTGTCGGTGGGTCTTGCTGGGCAACGTAATTTGAGAGGCCAGCAGCCTGTCGAAATCGTCGCGACCCGAAAGGGCTTCCAGCATGCGATGGGTAGAAGACCAGAACAGAAGCGAGCGTAAAAGGAACTTCAGGCGATATTCGCGTTTACGCCAGATTGGACCCGGCACGCGTTTGCCGTTCACCAGCTCGGAAATAATGTTTGTGCGATGCGGATAGAAAACATCGTTATGCAGGTGCGTATTAGACACGTGAAGACCCCTCTTTTTTTATACCCTTATTCTAAAGAGCCAATAAAAAGGGATTAATAGCGCGAGGATCTTTATTTCTGTTTGGTTTACCGTTTGTTTCACTTCGTGACGACCGCGCCGGTCTGCCGCCTTTTCTGCGGCGGCTATACTGTTTAAAGGAGGTTCTATGTATCAGCGAATTGAAGGTGGGATGTGGCGTCACGTCTGGGTTGTCAGCGATATACACGGTTGTTACCAGTGGCTTATGGATGAGCTTAAACGCCGTCACTTTAACCCGTATGAGGATTTACTTATTTCGGTCGGGGATGTGATCGATCGTGGCCCTGATAGCGTTAAATGCCTGCAGTTAATTCATGAAAAATGGTTTCGTGCCGTGCGGGGAAACCATGAGCAAATGGCTCTCGACAGTCTGGATAATAACGATTTTTCACTCTGGACGATGAATGGCGGAATATGGTTTTCGCATCTTGAACGCGACCAGCAACAGCTGGCCCTGTCGTTGCTCGACGCCTGTCGCGATTTACCGCATATCATCGAGATAACCTGTGCGAACGGTCTGAATGTGATTGCCCATGCGGATTATCCAGCCGCGGAATACCGGTGGCAAAAACCGGTTAGCGCCCAGCGCGTCTTATGGAACCGCGACAGGCTGATGGGATTTATGGTGGGCAAAGGAGAGGGCATCAGCGGCGCGGATCATTTCTGGTTTGGGCATACGCCTCTCGACAGAAGATACGATTTTAATAATCTTCACTACATTGATACGGGGGCTGTTTTCGACGGTTACTTCACGCTGGCGCAGCTGCAGTAATAAATAACCCGCCTTCGGGCGGGTTCTCTTTAGGTCAGGCAAGACGCATGACCCAGGCATCGGTTTTACTATCGTAATGCTCGCGGTAAAGGACAGAATGTTCGCCATCAAGTATTGCCGGGACGCTGGTGTCTGCATCCCATGCATCAAGCTGCATGCACAAATCCGGGTCGGATTTGCAGGGAATACTTAACGTTCGATCGCCTTGTGCTTCGCCGCGCAGCTCTGCGTCGTCGATCTCAAAAGCGCCAATACGCACGCTGGTTTTCGTCATAGTGCTCTCCGGGTCGGTTGTCAAAATCTGGTATGACCAGTGCGATCACCCATTTTTGATCGTAGACAAGGAGAGCAAAATCGCCAGTAAAAAAATGCGCTTTTTTTCAGGCTGTGCGATCGTTACCGGTAAACAGACGGCCGTCCCGAACCAGCTCGCGCGGATAGCTGTTTTTCAGCCTTGAGCCGACCTTTTTTGCCACCCCCAGCGGATATCCCTGATACGTCACTATCACTTCATCGCCTGATGGCGTGCTGTCCGGATAGACATCGCGGCCACGGTACCACTCTTCGGCTTCCTGATGCGTCAGGGCAAAGGTATTCTCGCGTCCGGCAAGGGCGATAACGGCCTCATGCTGCCAGCGATACCCTTTATTATGCACTTCCGCCAGGCGTATCCCGATTCGCGAAAAACGGACCTTTCCGATAAGCGGCTCGATCTGTGCCGGGAACAGCCATATCTCTTTATCACGCATCCAGGGGTGCAGGCTCTCATCCCAGACCAGCCCAACCTTTTTGGCGGCGGCTTCAAGCTGTGCTGCATCGCGACCTTTAAGAGGGGAAAACGGGAAGTTGCCGACCTTGAATTTAGGTGCGGGCAGGGGAGCAACCGCCTGCGTTTTACGCAAACGAGCCACAAAAAAACCTTCGCAGTCGTAAATCTGCGGGAACACGTGAAGGAAACCCTCCGGCGTGACCGCCTCCTGTGCCGAGGCGAACAGGCCGTTAAGCGGCAGGAACTCAACTGCCTCCGGGTAGTTCGCTTTCAGCCACAGGCAGACGTCTTCGTTTTCATCGCGGTTTAAGGTGCACGTTGAATAGACCAGCGTGCCGCCAGGGCGCAACGCGTGAAATGCGCTGTCGATCAGCTCGCGCTGCGTGGCGGCGATCTCCAGGTTGCTCTCAACTGACCAGTTTTTTAACGCGTCGGGATCTTTACGCACCACCCCTTCGCCGGAGCAGGGCGCGTCCAGCAGAATGGCATCGAAGGCTTCCGGTAAAGCGGCGCCAAACACGCGTCCGTCGAAGTGCGTCAGGGCAACATTATGAATACCGCAGCGGCTGATGTTGGCATGCAGCACCTTCACGCGGCTGGCGGAAAACTCGTTGGCGAGGATCGCCCCGTGGTTACCCATTCGGGCGGCAATTTGCGTGGTTTTTGAGCCAGGAGCGGCGGCAACATCCATCACGCGTTCAGGCGCATTGCCATCGGCGAACAGGGCGGCCACCGGCAGCATCGAGCTGGCTTCCTGAATATAGAACAGGCCGCTCAGATGTTCAGCGGTACTGCCCAGCGGCAGCGAGGCTTCGTCATCGCGTTCGATCCAGAACCCCTCGGCGCACCACGGGACCGGCGTAAGCTGCCAGCCGTACGGCGAGACCAGCGCCAGAAAATCCTCGACGCTGATTTTCAGCGTGTTGACGCGAATACTTCGGCGTAACGGACGCTGGCAGGCGGCGATAAAATCATCTAACGACAGGTGAGAAGGAAGCGCCTCGCGCATCTGCGCCAGGAATTGTTCAGGAAGAAATACGGAGTTTTGAGCCACGGGCACACCACAGGGAAAAGTTCAGGTGCGCAGTGTAACATAAAGGCTCCGGTGCGTTGACACCGGAGCCTTTCAGATTAACGCGGCAGGGCGGTTCCCCATTCGCGCCACTCTTTCGGTTCGCTTTCGAGCAGCAGGAAGTGTTTACCCGGCTGCGCTTTCGGCGCCAGCGGCGTGCCCGGCGGCGTGGCAAACGCGATACCGCCGCGAATGAACTGGTTGAAGGTGCCGGTTTTCACCACGCCTCCCGTCAGGCCAAAGTCCAGCGAATAGCCTGATGCCAGCCAGAATACCGAGTTATTACGGACCAGGTGCTGGTAGCGTTCGCTGATGCGTAACGCCACCATTACGCGGTCGGAGAGCGTACCGAGCGTCAGGCCCGTGACCGTACCCACTTCAATGCCGCGGAACAGAACCGGGGTGCCGATGCTCAGCGAGCCCGCTTCCGGCACTTCCACCACGATGCTCAGGCCGCCAAGGTAGCGCGAGTCGGTGATTGTGGCTTCCTGAAGCTCGAAATCACGACGGGCATTGCCCTGGCCCGGCTCAACGTTGATGTACGGCTGCAAAATGGTGTCGAGATGCTCAACGCCCGCGGCCGAGATCTGCGGCGTCACCACCGAGAAGCGCGAACCCGTGCGGGCGAAGGTCTGCACATATTCCGGGTACAGCACGGCGGTGGCCTGCACCTCGTTGCGCGAGGTAATCAGCGTCAGCTTCTGGATTTGTCCAATATCAATGCCCAGATAGCGGATTGGCATGCCTTCCGCCAGCTTGCCGGCATCAAACGCGTGCAGGGTAATCTGTCCACCCACGGCGCGCGCGGCGGTTTCGGACGGGAAGAGAATACGCTTATCGCCTTTACGCAGATTCGCGCCCGCGCCGCTAAGATTATCGAAGCTAATCGCCCCGCGCAGCGCGCGTGAAAGCGGGGAGGCCTGCACGGTCAGCCCGTTGCCGTTAAGCTGGACTTTCGCGCCGCCTTCGGCCCAGAAGACGCTGTTTGGCGTCAGCAGCTTGCGGTACTCCGGCTTGATATGCAGTTCGATATCAAACGCGTCCGCACGCGGGCGAACGGCGATGACTTCCCCAACTTCAAACTTGCGATACAGCACCACGGATCCTGCCTGTACGTCCGGCAGCGTCTCGGCGCTTAATGTCAGCGTGGTGGTAGGGAGATCGCTCAGGCTGTTTTCAACCGCTTTCTCCAGGTTGGCATACAGCGGATAGCTGTCGCGAACGGGGCCTTTATCACCGGGCAGAATGCGGATGCCGCCGTTAACCCATTCGCTGGCGCTGGCGCCGAGGAATTCCACGCCGTCCAGTCCCACCTTCACATCGACGCGACTGTTCACCACGAATTTGCTGTCACCGTGCACCAGGTCGCTGTACTGCGGATCGATGGCGACCGAGAAGGTCACGCCATTGGCGGAGAGCTTACGCTCCAGCACCTGGCCGACCTGCACGCCGTGTAAAATTAACGGCTGGCCGGCTTCGATTCCGTAACTTTCTGGCGCATTCAGCGTGACGGTCACTACGCCCGGCTTTTGCAGCAGGGATTTATCCGCCGGGGCAATCACGAAGCTATTGCTGGGCTCACCTTCGCCGGGGATGAGTTCAAACGTATTGCCGGTCAACAGCGTGCTGAGGCTGGCATCGTTCAGGGAGAGCTTTGGACTGCGCATTTCGATACGCGTTTTCTCGCGCAGGAGGTCGACCACGCTCGGGTCGACAGTCATTTCTCCTGTGACCGAGCCGCCCGGGTTGAGCGTCATTTTGGTGAGCTGACCAACCTGCAACCCCTGATACATCAGCGGCGTTGAGCCCGCTTTTAGCCCCTTAGCATCGGGCAGGGCGAGTTTGACGATCACGCCGCGCTGGCTGTGCGCCAGGTCAGCGTACAATCCAAATGAGTCATCCGCGGTGGCAGGGCTTGAGTTTTCCGGGGAGTCAAAGGCAATGGCACCATTCACCAGCGCGGCCAGACTCTCCAGCTTCACTTTCGCACCGCTCAGGCTGACGTCCGCATCCACGCCGGAGACGTTCCAGAAGCGGCTGCCTTTTTTCACCAGATTGGTGAAGCGACGCTCGATCAGCACGTCGATGGTGACGCCCTGTTTATTCGGGTTGATCGCGTAATCGTACACGCGGCCAACCGGGATTTTGCGGAAATAGACCAGCGAACCGCTGTTCAGAGAACCGAGATCCGGCGCCTGCAGATGAATCATTAAATCGCCGTTGTTGAGGCGGTACTTGGGCTGTGTATCCAGGGCAACAAAGTGATCCTGCGGCTCTCCTTTACCCGGCATCATGCCGATATAGTTACCGCCCACGAGCGCATCCAGCCCTGACACGCCCGCCAGAGACGCTTTTGGCGTGACCAGCCAGAACTGCGTTTCGCTGCGCAGGGCATCCTGCATGTCAGATTTAATACTGACCCGCACCTGAATCTTGTTCAGCCCTTTTCCAAGGGAGATGTCCTGAACCGTACCCACTTCAACCCCCTGGAAGCGAACGGGCGTTCGCCCGGCGACGATGCCGTCGGCGGTCTGGAAATCAATGGTGACGGTACTCCCGCGATCTTCATAGCTCGTCCAGATCAGCCAGCCTGCAATCATCAGGGCGATGACGGGCAGCAACCAGAATGGCGAAATGCGGCGTTTTGTTTTAATTCTCGCTTCAGTCGGCGAAGCGGGGGTTTCCTGACTCATGTGCATCCCAAAGTAAGCGGCTATCCAGCCATTCCACAGCAAGAATAGTCAATATCACCGCAGAGCCGAAATAAAAAGCCGCGGGTCCCATTGTAAAAGCAAGTAGCTGGTCGCGATTGATGAGCGACATCATCAGCGAAATCACGAACAGATCTAACATTGACCAGCGGCCAATCCAGGTGACGAACCGCAGCAGCAGAATGCGGGTCCGTAAGCCTTGTTCACATTTAAAGTGAATGCTGATGAGCAGGGTAAACATCACCACCACTTTGGTAAAGGGAACCAGGATACTGGCAATAAAAACGATCGCCGCCACCCCGACGTTGCTGTGCGCAAGGGAGATAATCCCGGAGAGGATAGTATCCTCCTGACGCCCGCCATTCACGTAAATGATGGAAATCGGCAGCATATTGGCTGGGATCAGAAACACCAGGGAGGCGATCAGCGCGGCCCAGCATTTTTGCAGGCTGTTGTTGCGCCGCAGTCTCAACGGAATGTGACAACGCGGGCAGCGCCCACGCGCGTCGGGCAAGCCGGTATAGTGGCATCCCAGACAGACGCGCAGATTTTCATCAGGACGCGTGGCGGGGCGCTGAGGGTAAAATCGCTCCCAGAGCTGTTCAACGTTCAGGTGGATCAGCGTCAGGATGCTCAGCAATACCAGGCTGATGAAAGCAAAAAGTCCGATGCCGGGCTGCAAAAAGGCGTAGTCCTGCACCTTTATTGACGCAACGCCCACGCCCACCAGATAAATATCCAGCATCACCCACTCTTTGAGCTTATCCAGCATCAGCAGAACCGGGCGAAGGTTCATGCCGAGAATATTACCAAACCACAGATAGGCAATGGCGGCGACCAGCACCAGCGGCGCACCAACGGTGCAGAAAAGCACCATGGCAGCGGTGATGGGATCGCCCTGACGGGTCATCTGCCAGATACCCTGCAGCACGTTGGCGTCAATGCGTACGCCAAGCAGGTAGAGTTTCAGCAGCGGTTCGCTCCAGGCGAAGGGCATCAGCAGCAGCATGGTGACGGCCATGGCGGCGAGGCGGGTGAGCGACCAGTCGCGGCCGTCGCGAATTTTGGCGTCGCAGCGGGGACAAAAGGCACTTTGGTGCGATTTCATCTTCGGCAACATAAAAAGCGTATCGCACTGGGGGCAACGCTGATAATGTGCACGTGGCAAAGCTTCGCTCACCGTATGGACAGTTATCTTTCTTGTCGGCGTAATTTTGGTTGTTTTTAAGGCCATCAGCTGCGCACAAATAAGTATTGTTGAAAGTTATAATAACTCATGAACGGATTCATCTTGAGCATGAGCGCATTTAATGCTTATTTTAATAGGCTATGCGGTAAATTTGTAAGACAACTAAGTGATTGAATAATGAACAAAACAGAATTCTACGCGGATCTGAACCGCGATTTTAAGGCATTGATGGCGGGTGAGACCAGCTTCTTAGCCACTCTGGCAAATACTAGCGCATTGCTGTTTGAACGTCTCTCTGACGTGAACTGGGCCGGCTTTTACCTCCTGGAAGGTGAAACGCTGGTGCTCGGCCCGTTCCAGGGCAAACTGGCCTGCGTGCGTATTCCGGTAGGGCGTGGCGTATGCGGCACGGCGGTGGCCGAAAATCAGGTCCAGCGTGTGGAAGACGTTCATGCGTTTGACGGGCACATTGCCTGTGATGCCGCCAGTAATTCTGAAATCGTTCTGCCGCTGGTGGTCAAAAATCAGATTATTGGCGTTCTGGATATCGACAGTACGGTCTTCAGTCGCTTTACAACCGAGGACGAACAGGGGCTGCGCGAGCTGGTGGCGAATCTGGAAAACGTACTCGCTGCAACCGATTATCAAAAATTCTTTGCGAGCGTCGCAGGATAATCAACGGATAACGTAGCATTTACTGATAGCGTCATTATAATGACGCCTGTTCATGCCTGCGCTTGTTGGCAACGTCCGTTGTAATCAGGAAATTTCATGGAAAATCAACCTAAGTTGAATAGCAGTAAAGAAGTTATCGCATTTCTGGCCGAGCGTTTCCCGCAGTGCTTCAGCGCGGAAGGTGAAGCTCGTCCCCTGAAAGTCGGTATTTTTCAGGATCTGGTGGCGCGTGTTGAAGGGGAAATGAACCTCAGCAAAACTCAGCTGCGTTCCGCCTTACGTCTTTATACTTCGAGCTGGCGCTACCTGTACGGTATCAAACCTGGCGCGACCCGCGTGGATCTCGACGGCAACCCGTGTGGTGAGCTGGACGAGCAGCACGTTGAGCACGCGCGCAAGCAGCTGGAAGAAGCCAAAGCACGCGTTCAGGCGCAACGTGCAGAACAGCAGGCGAAAAAACGCGAAGCCGCAGCGGCAAACGGCCAGGAAGAAGCGCCTCGTCGTGAGCGTAAACCACGCCCTGCGCCGCGCCGTCAGGATAATAATGATCGCAAACCGCGTGCAGACAAACCAGCAGCAAAAGCCCCGCGTGCCCCTCGTGAAGAGCCGCGCCATACGCCGGTTTCTGACATTAACGCCCTGAGCGTAGGTCAGGCACTGAAGGTAAAAGCGGGTAACAATGCTATGGACGCCACCGTACTGGAAATCACCAAAGATGGCGTTCGTGTACAGCTGACTTCTGGTATGTCAATGATTGTACGCGCAGAACACTTGTTGTTCTGAAACGGAGGCCAAGCCTGGCATGAACACTTTTTTTAAGCTCACCGCGCTGGCGGGCCTGTTTGCCATAACAGGTCACGCTTTTGCAGTGGACGATATTACGCGTGTTGATCAAATTCCGGTTCTCAAGGAAGAGACGCAGCACGCGACGGTGAGCGAGCGCGTGACCTCACGTTTTACCCGCTCGCACTATCGTCAGTTCGATCTCGATCAGGCCTTTTCGGCCAAAATCTTTGACCGCTATCTGAACTTGCTGGATTACAGCCATAACGTTTTGCTCGCCAGCGATGTCGAGCAGTTCGCTAAGCGCAAATCCGAGGTGGGTGACGAGTTGCGTTCTGGCAAGCTGGATCTGTTCTACGATCTCTACAACCTGTCGCAAAAGCGCCGCTTTGAACGCTATCAGTACGCGCTGAAAGTGCTGGAACGTCCGATGGACTTCACCGGTACTGACACCTTTAATCTGGATCGCAGTAAAGCACCCTGGCCGAAAGATGAAGCCGAGTTGAATGCGCTGTGGGACGGTAAAGTTAAATACGACGAACTGAGTCTTAAGCTGACCGGCAAAGACGAAAAAGAGATCCGTGACACGCTGACGCGTCGTTACAAATTTGCCATTCGTCGTCTGGCGCAGACCAACAGTGAGGATGTTTTCTCACTCGCGATGACCGCCTTTGCGCACGAAATCGATCCGCACACCAACTATCTCTCTCCACGCAACACCGAACAGTTCAATACCGAGATGAGCCTGTCTCTGGAAGGTATCGGCGCGGTGCTGCAGATGGATGATGATTACACGGTGATCAATTCCATGGTCGCGGGTGGCCCGGCATCCAAAAGCAAAGCGATTAGCGTAGGCGATCGCATTGTGGGTGTAGGACAAACAGGCCAGAACATGGTCGACGTCATCGGCTGGCGTCTCGATGACGTGGTTGCGCTGATCAAAGGTCCGAAAGGCAGCAAGGTTCGTCTGGAAATTCTGCCTGCCGGTAAAGGCACCAAAACCCGTATCGTTACCCTGACCCGCGAGCGTATCCGTCTGGAAGACCGCGCGGTGAAAATGTCGGTGAAAACCGTGGGTAAAGAGAAGGTGGGTGTTCTGGATATTCCTGGCTTCTACGTGGGCCTGACTGACGATGTGAAGGTTCAGCTGCAGAAGCTTGAAAAGCAGAACGTCAGCAGCATTATCATCGACCTGCGCAGTAACGGCGGCGGGGCGCTGACGGAAGCGGTTTCACTCTCCGGTCTGTTCATTCCATCTGGTCCGGTGGTTCAGGTGCGCGATAACAACGGTAAAGTGCGTGAAGATGCCGACAACGACGGTGTGGTCTACTACAAAGGCCCGCTGGTGGTCCTGGTTGACCGCTTCAGTGCTTCCGCGTCTGAAATCTTTGCCGCTGCAATGCAGGACTATGGCCGCGCGCTGATCGTCGGTGAGCCAACCTTCGGGAAAGGCACCGTTCAGCAGTATCGCTCTCTGAATCGTATTTACGATCAGATGCTGCGTCCGGAATGGCCTGCGCTGGGCTCGGTTCAGTACACCATTCAGAAATTCTACCGCGTGAACGGCGGCAGTACGCAGCGTAAGGGCGTAACGCCGGACATCATGATGCCGACAGGCACGGAAGAGACCGAAACCGGCGAGAAGTTTGAAGATAACGCCTTGCCGTGGGACAGCATCAATGCCGCGACCTACGTGAAAGCGGGTGATATGACGCAATTTGGCCCTGAACTGCTGAAAGCGCATAACGACCGCATCGCGAAAGATCCGGAGTTCCAGTACATCATGAAGGACATTGCACGATTCAATGCCCTGAAAGATAAGCGTAATATCGTTTCTCTGAACTACGCACAGCGTGAGAAAGAGAACAACGAAGACGATGCAACCCGCCTGGCGCGTATCAACGATCGCTTCAAGCGCGAAGGCAAGCCTCTGCTCAAGAAACTGGACGATCTGCCAAAAGATTACCAGGAGCCGGATCCGTATCTGGACGAGACGGTGCATATCGCTCTCGACCTGGCGAATCAGGAAAAAGAGAAACCTGCCGTACAGCCCGCTCCGGCAAAATAATCACCCAACAGGCACAAGAAATTGTGCCTGTTTCTTTTTGTTCTTCATCCTTCCGTCAGCCAGATTTCCAATTGTGTAAAGTTGTGTCTTTCTGGTGACTTACGCCCGCCGGATGCTTGAAAATAGCCGCAATACCCATACGATGTGGGTAATCGCATAGTGCGTTTTGTTAAACTGAGGTAAAAAGAAAATTATGATGCGAATCGCGCTCTTCCTGCTCACCAACCTGGCGGTCATGGTGGTTTTCGGGCTCGTGCTAAGCCTGACAGGAATTCAGTCGAGCAGCGTTCAGGGTCTGTTGATTATGGCGCTGCTGTTTGGTTTTGGTGGCTCGTTCATCTCCCTGCTGATGTCGAAGTGGATGGCACTGAAATCGGTGGGTGGTGAGGTTATTGAACAGCCGCGTAACGATATGGAACAGTGGCTGATGAATACGGTGGCTCAGCAATCCCGTCAGGCCGGGATCGCCATGCCGCAGGTGGCGATTTACCATGCCCCGGACATCAACGCTTTCGCGACGGGCGCCCGTCGCGATGCGTCCCTGGTTGCCGTCAGCACCGGATTGCTGCAGAACATGAGCCGTGACGAAGCCGAAGCGGTTATTGCCCACGAAATCAGCCATATCGCCAACGGTGACATGGTGACCATGACCCTGATTCAGGGCGTGGTGAACACCTTCGTGATCTTCATCTCCCGTATTCTGGCGCAGATCGCGGCAGGCTTTATGGGCGGCAACCGTGACGAAGGTGAAGAGAGCAACGGCAACCCGCTGATCTACTTCGCCGTTTCGATGGTTCTGGAACTGGTATTCGGTATTCTGGCCAGCATCATCACCATGTGGTTCTCCCGCCACCGTGAATTCCACGCGGATGCCGGCTCGGCGAAGCTGGTTGGTCGTGAGAAGATGATTGCCGCGCTGCAGCGCCTGAAAACCAGCTACGAGCCGCAGGAAGCGAACAGCATGATGGCCTTCTGCATTAACGGTAAATCCAAATCGCTGAGCGAGCTGTTTATGTCTCACCCGCCGCTGGATAAACGTATCGAAGCGCTGCGCAGTGGGGAATACCTGAAGTAACGCTAAGAACCCTAATAAGCCGGGCAGGAGAACACTCCGCCCGGCTTTTTTTATGCCTGAACTTTGGGCTGGGTCACCCGCAGGCCGCTGACGACCGCCGCGAGGGAAGCAAGGGCTCCCGCGGTGAGAAGCGCAACGTGGTTGCCGTTTTGTCCGACGAGGTTAAACATCAGGGCGACCAGCGCTGCGCCGCTGCTTTGTCCCAGAAGGCGCGCGGTCCCCAGCATGCCGCTGGCACCACCGCTGCGATGGCGCGGCGCGGAGGTGATAATGGTGTGATTGTTAGGGGACTGGAACAGGCCAAACCCTGCGCCGCACAGGATCATGCGCCAGATGATGTCCAGATCGGTTGGCGAGGACGGTAGCAGAGCCAGCGCGAAAAGGCCTGTCGCCATCACCGCCAGCCCCAATGCTCCCAGTAAACCGGCATGGACGCGTTCAATTAAGTAACCTGCCAGCGGAGCCATCACCATGGTCGCCAGCGGCCAGGGGGTTAACAGCAGGCCGGTCTCCACTTCTGAACGGCCGACCACGCTCTGCAGAAAGAAGGGCAGAGAAACCAGGGCCAGCATTTGGGCGCAGAACGAGCAGACTGACGTGCAAATAGAGAGGGAAAAGAGGGGAATACGCAGCAGATCGACCGGCAGCAAAGGCACGGGGAGAGTGAGCTGGCGGCGAACAAAGAAGAAGCCGATCGCCAGCAGGGCGATGAGCTCCGCGCCGGTAAGCATCAGGGACTGTCCCTGCGCAAAGCCGCTCAGCGCCGTAATCAGCAGGCCAAAGGTCAGGGCATTCATCACCGCACTCGCCACATCGAAGCGCGGCATGGTGCTTTTGGGACCGTTAGCGGGAAGAAAGCGCAGGGCAAAGAAGATGGCGACAATGCCCAGCGGCACGTTAATAGCAAACAGCCATTGCCATGACGCAACGGAAAGGATCGCCGCCGCTATGGTTGGCCCGGCGGCTGAAGAGACGGCCACGATGAACGAGTTAATCCCCATGCCGCGCCCCAGATGACGCTGCGGATAAATTAAGCGGATCAACGCCGTGTTTACGCTCATCAGCGCCGCGCCGCCAAAACCCTGCGCGATGCGGGCAAGCGTCAGGGTATGCAGTGAATCTGAAAGGGCGCATAACAACGACGTGAAGGTGAAGACCACCAGACCGCACTGATACACCCGACGGTAACCGAACATATCGCCCAGGAAAGAGAACGAGAGCAGAGAAACCACAATCGCAATCTGATAGGCATTAACGATCCATATCGAACTGGCGGGAGAGGCGTGCAGGTCGCTGGCGATGGTTGGCAGGGCAACGTTCGCGATTGCGCCGTCGAGGACGGCCATTGAGATACCAATAATGATGGTCGCTATAGCGCCATACCGCTGGGGTAAAGGCAGGCCATCGTAAAGGGTCTTTTCCATTAGGATTAAAAAAGCTCAGCGTGAAATTATTCTCAGGGTAACTATTTTAGCATTGTTACAGCCGCGATATGTCGCAGATTTGTAACGAAGTAAACGCGGATTGATTGCAGGTGACATGACGGGAACTTATAATAAAAACCGGTTCTGATTTTTATAAAACACTCTCTATGAGGTGGTAAATGGCTATTGCGGATTTGGATAAACAGCCAGATTCTGTTTCTTCCGTGCTGAAGGTTTTTGGCATCTTACAGGCGCTGGGGGAAGAGCGTGAAATAGGTATTACAGAGTTGTCGCAGCGCGTGATGATGTCTAAAAGCACCGTATATCGCTTTTTGCAAACCATGAAGTCGCTGGGCTATGTAGCCCAGGAAGGTGAATCTGAAAAATACTCTCTGACGCTGAAGCTGTTTGAGCTGGGCGCCCGTGCGCTACAAAATGTTGACCTGATCCGCAGCGCTGATATCCAGATGCGTGAGATCTCTCGCCTGACCAAAGAGACCATCCATCTCGGCGCGCTGGATGAAGACAGCATTGTTTACATCCATAAAATCGACTCCATGTACAATCTGCGCATGTATTCGCGCATTGGTCGTCGCAACCCGCTCTACAGTACCGCGATTGGTAAGGTTCTGCTGGCGTGGCGCGATCGTGAAGAAGTGAAGCAGATCCTCGAAGGCGTGGAATACAAGCAAAGTACTTCCCGAACCATTACCAGCACGGACGCGCTGTTAACGGTGCTCGATCGCGTACGCGAACAGGGCTATGGCGAAGATAACGAAGAGCAGGAAGAGGGGCTTCGCTGCATCGGCGTTCCGGTATTTGACCGCTTTGGGGTTGTGATCGCGGGCTTGAGTATCTCCTTCCCGACCTTACGCTTCTCCGAAGAGCGCCTGCATGAATATGTGGCTATTCTGCACACTGCCGCACGTAAGATTTCTGAACAGATGGGTTACCACGACTACCCGTTTTAACCTCTGCTCGTATAAAAAAAACGCCGCTCTGTTGCGGCGTTTTTTTTGCCAGTCATTTCACCGGCCGATTAGCCATTATCAATCACGACGGATGTCTTACGCAGGACCGGACAGTGGGTCAAGCCAACGATCCCGCTGTCCGTATGAAGATACTGCGCAGTGCTCACGCCCTGTGCTGTTAAATATTTACATTGAATCCCTAACCCGGCTGCGTTCTCGGTGCTTCCCACGAGCACACCGTAACCTGTGAGCAGAAGGCCAATCCAGACGATGGCCAGCGCAATAATTGTTCGAATGATGAAGCGCATCATTAACCTCTTTTGTCGTTGTTATCATAAAGCTAGCGTAAACGGTTTACACGATGAAACAAGTGCAGGATTCTGAAAAAAAGCGCGATGGCGGTACAGTTAGTCCTTGTTTAAGATAAGCGTGATAACCTCGTTACATCAGGTTTTTAGACGGAGTGTGGAGTGAAAAAAATACGCTGGGTAATTCTGATTATCGTGCTGATAGCGTGCGTGGTGTTATGGACGCAGACGATCAATGTGATGTGCGATCAGGATGTACAGTTTTTTAGCGGCGTTTGCGCAATCAATAAGTTTATTCCGTGGTAATACGCATTTTTTCTCAAGGTGATTTCCTTCCTTCGCGCCAGTGGTAAAATAGACGTTTTTATTGAGGTGGTGAAATGGGTGAGTTACTGAATTCAGGGCTGCTGAATATGGCATCCCTGATGATTTCTTTGGTTGTTCTGCTTGTGGGCCTGGTCATCTGGTTTTTCGTGAACCGCGCCAGTTCCCGTACTAACGAGCAGATTGAACTGCTGGAAGCGCTTCTCGATCAGCAAAAACGTCAGAATGCGCTACTGCGCCGTCTGTGTGAGGCTAACGAACCGGAAGAGAAAGACGCGCCGAAAGACGTGGTCGCTGAAGATAACAAAGACGAAGACGACTTTATCCGCCTGGTGGCTGAGCGTTAATCTTTTGTCCGGGAGGTGGCTGTGGTCTGGAAAAATCCCTGGTATGACCCCTCCCTGAAACATCACACTCCGAACGGTTTTCGTAATACCGATCCTGTCGGACATCAACCCGGCGACCTTGACCGTTGGCGCAAAGCGCGTAAAGAGGCCGGTTTACCGAAGCCACCCGCGCTGGGTTATGAAGACTTTATCCAACAGTGGTGGCAACCGGTTGAGCTTACGCAACCTCATGAAGATGGGGTATGGTGGCTGGGACACGCCAGCGTGATGCTGCAGCTGGACGGCAATATCATCCTTACCGATCCTGTTTTTTCACGGCGCGCTTCTCCACTCCCTTTCCTGGGACCACAGCGCAAAACGCCTCCCGCTCTGTCAGTCGATCAACTCCATCAGCTTGATGCGGTCGTCATCTCCCATAATCATTACGATCATCTTGATGACGCGACCATTCGCCGTATTCTCAAACGCTTCCCCGAGGTCAGTTTTTTTGTTCCGCTGGGCCTGGCCGGCTGGTTTCGCCGCCGGGGGGGAAAACGCGTGGTTGAGCTCGACTGGTGGCAGAGCTTCACCTGGCAGGGGATGACGCTGACCGCCGTACCGGCACAGCACTGGAGTATGCGCACGCCATGGAACCGCAATCGCTCATTATGGTGCGGCTGGGTTATGGAAGGTCGACATCATCGTTTCTGGTTCAGCGGAGATACGGGGTATTCGCCCGAGCTGCTGTTGATACCTGAGCGTCTGGGCCATATCGATGCTGCCGCGTTACCAATAGGTGCCTATGCTCCACGATGGTTCATGGCTGTCCATCATATGGATCCGCAATCTGCGGTGGCATTGTGGCAGCAGCTGGGCTGCCCTCTGGCGTTTCCCATTCACTGGGGCGTGTTTGAACTGGCAGATGAATCCCTGGATGAACCTGTGCGGGAGTTAACTGACGCGCTAGATAATTTAGCACCAGTTAATCATTCTTTCAGGATACTGAAAGTTGGTGAATATTTATCCTTAAAAACGAAGCGATAACGTAGTGCATATATTCTGTCTGTAAACGCGTTCAGGAATGTTTTATTTTTATCGAAACGTTTTGCTTGCCTTCTTTTGATGCAGAGTCATAAAAATTTCATTATTTTGGTGCATAACACTGTTTATTAGTTGGTGCATTTTAATACAGGTCGGCGCGGGTTATTAACAGTGTTTTTTCTCTGAAACAATTTGGTCGCGTTACAATGATTTAAGCATAAGTTTTCACAAATTGTTCTAACTCAATCAGGACGTAAGATTTCTTTTCCCGTTTGCTGGACGCTTCGTAATCATTGAGCTATGTTAAAAAAGTCTTAGATTACAGCGCTTGTGAAAGCAACGCTGGGTCTTTGTTACGCAGCAGAGCTGTCTGTAAGTGATGCGCATAATTGTGCAAAACCTGACAGGCACTGTTCGAATTTGTGCGGCGGATCGAGACATGTTTAAAAATGGCTTGCCATATTAAACATAGTGTGTGATAACACGTTTTGGGTCAAACGAGGTACAGTTCTGTTTATGTGTGGCATTTTCAGTAAAGAAGTCCTGAGTAAACACGTTGTCGTTGAATACCGCTTCTCTGCCGAACCTTATATTAGTGCCTCATGCAGTAATGTCTCAGTTTTATCTCAGTTAATGCCTGCGGGCTAAGAAAACACTCTAAGGAATTTTGCAAAATGGCAAAGATTAAAGGTCAAGTTAAGTGGTTCAACGAGTCTAAAGGTTTTGGTTTCATTACTCCTGCTGACGGCAGCAAAGACGTGTTCGTACACTTCTCTGCAATCCAGGGTAACGGCTTCAAAACTCTGGCTGAAGGCCAGAACGTTGAGTTCGAAATTCAGGATGGCCAGAAAGGCCCAGCTGCAGTTAACGTAACTGCTATCTGATCGAACCGCTGCTGACTGAAGCGCTTAGCACTTCAATCTCAGACATAAAGCCTCGCATAACGCGGGGCTTTTTTATGTCCTTTATCTTTCAAAATATTACCATTTGCGGTCTTGTTAGTAACTTGTTGCAAAGCTGCGAGGTTAGTAGCACTGTTTTGCCACCTTAACCCCATCTTTTCCCGTTAAATCAGGGCGTTGTTTAACAGTCCTGGGGTTCAGGTGAAGAAGAAATTGATAACGACCGCTGGCAATTTCACGCCGGCGCGTTTTGTGCTGCTCTGTTTAGCTATTTTTTGTAGTCTGGCTTTTTTGCTGGGCCGCGTTGCCTGGCTGCAAATCATCAAGCCTGACAATCTGGTGAAGCAGGAAGATATGCGTTCCCTCCGCCAGCTGGCGATTGATGCGCCGCGGGGCATGATAATGGATCGCGAAGGTCGCCCCCTGGCGGTGAGCGTGCCCGTCCGGGCCGTCTGGGCCGACCCTAAAACGGTGCTGGCAAAAGGGGGCGTTGGCGTTGATGAACGCTGGCAGGCGTTGGCAAATGCGCTGCATCTCTCCCTGGGCACACTTTCGGCGCGAATCAACGCCAACCCGCAGGGGCGTTTTATTTATCTTGCCCGTCAGGTCGATCCCGCACAGGCGAAGTGGATCGATAAGCTGAATCTGCCCGGCATCAATTTACGCGACGAGTCCCGCCGTTTTTATCCTGCCGGCCATGTGGCAGCGAACCTGATTGGCTTCACCAATATTGACGGGCAGGGCATTGAAGGCGTGGAAAAAAGCTTTAACGCTCAGCTGACCGGCAAGCCGGGTGTGCGGCAGGTAAGGGAAGACCGCTACGGTCGCGTGGTTGAAAACCTGACGGAAGTGGCGCCTGCACCGGCGCATAACATCCAGTTAAGTATTGACGAGCGGCTGCAAACCATCACCGAAGATGCGCTCGATAATGCCGTGGCCTGGAACAAGGCCGAGTCTGGGGCATCGGTGCTAATTAATATTCCAACCGGGGAAATACTCGCCATGGCGAGCTATCCGGATTTCAACCCCAATAATCGGGAAGGCGCGACGATAAACGATTTCCGCAATCGCGCCATCAGCGATACGTTCGAGCCCGGTTCGACGGTCAAGCCGCTGGTGCTGATGACGGCCCTGCAGCAGGGTCTGGTCCAGCCGGACAGCGTGATTGACACGCACCCGTATACCCTTGACGGGCATCGTATCCGCGACGTGGGCTATTATCCTGAACTGACGATGACCGGGATCCTGCAAAAATCGAGCGACACCGGCGTGTCACGACTGTCCCTGGCAATGCCTGTCCAGCATCTTATTGATACCTATCGCAACTTTGGATTTGGCACGAATACGGGGCTTGGCTTAACGGGCGAGAGCGCGGGGCTGTTGCCAAATCGTAAATACTGGAGCCAGCTCGATCGTGCGACCTTTGCCTTCGGCTACGGGCTGATGGTGACGCCGCTCCAGCTGGCGCACGTCTACGCCACGATCGGCGGCTTCGGGCTTGAGCGACCTCTCTCGATTACGCGTATCGATCCACCCGTTATCGGGCACCGCGTCATGCCGGAAGAGATCGCGCACGAAGTGGAGCACATGATGGAGAGCGTTGCGCTGCCCGGCGGCGGGGGGGTTAAGGCCGCCGTTCGTGATTACCGGGTGGCGGTGAAAACCGGTACGGCGAAGAAAATTGACGACAGCGGAAAGTACGTCGATAAATACGTTGCCTATACGGCCGGCGTTGCGCCCGCCAGCGATCCGCGCTTTGCCCTGGTGGTGGTGATTAACGATCCGCAAAATGGTGCCTATTACGGCGGTGCCGTTTCCGCACCTGTCTTCAGCGAGATTATGGGCAACGTGCTGCGTCTGGAGAATGTGAAACCTGACGGGTTACCGGCGGGTTCCGATCACCTTATCGTTATGCGTTAACCGGGCGTTTATAACCAGGGCGAATAGCGGTACACTTCGCCCTTTGATTATGCTCCGGAGTCACCATGTCCTTCAGCTGTCCTCTTTGCCACGCCCCCCTGACGCATTCAGATAAAAGCTATACCTGTCCGCAGGGGCATCAGTTTGATATGGCAAAAGAAGGCTACGTGAATCTTCTGCCCGTGCAGCATAAGCGCTCCCGCGATCCAGGCGACAGTGCTGAGATGATGCAGGCGCGTCGTGCGTTTCTGGATGCCGGGCACTATCTGCCGCTGCGGGAGACTGTCGCGCAGATGCTGAATGACATCCTGCCGGGTTCAGCCACCGCCATGCTCGATATCGGCTGCGGGGAAGGGTACTACACCGCACGGTTTGCCGAGATCGCCCGTGAGAAGGGCGCGTTGACATTCGGTCTGGACGTGTCGAAAGTGGCCATTCGCGCGGCGGCAAAGCGTTACGCTGACGTAACGTTCTGCGTGGCATCCAGCCACCGGCTGCCGTTTGACGATGCCAGCATGGATGCGGTTATCCGCATTTACGCGCCCTGCAAGGCGGAAGAGCTGTCTCGCGTGGTGAAACCGGGCGGATGGGTAGTCACCGTAACGCCGGGCCCGCGTCATCTGATGGAGCTGAAAGGGCTGATCTACGACGAAGTGCGTCTGCATGCACCTCATTCTGAACAGCTGTCCGGTTTTACCCTTAAGCAGGAGCAAACCGTGGCGTATGAAATGACGCTGAAAGGCGAAGAGGCCACCGCGCTGCTGCAGATGACGCCGTTCGCATGGCGGGCAAAACCGGAAGTATGGGAAGCGCTAGCTACACACTCTACATTTGACTGCCAGACGGATTTCAGTATCCACGTCTGGCAGCGCGAAGATTAACCGGCGAAGTGTGCCCAGAGGATCTGGGCACCAATGCCAATCAGCACAATTCCACCCAGGATCTCGGCGCGTTTACCCAGCAGCGGGCCGATAAACCGTCCAACCATCATGCCCAGCGTGGACATAATCAGCGTTGCGCAGCCGATGGCCAGCGCGGTGGCGATAATATTGACCTGCAGGAATGCCAGACCGACACCGACGGCCATCGCATCAAGGCTGGTGGCAATCGCCGTGGTGACCAGCAGCCAGAACCCGTGACGGTGCTGCGGCTCTTCGTCTTCATCATCACCGCCGCGAAAACCTTCAATCACCATTCGGCCACCGAGAAACACCAGCAGTACGAAGGCAATCCAGTGGTTCCACTCCAGCACGAACTGGCTGGCGAGCATGCCAAGACCCCAGCCGATAAGCGGCGTCAGCGTTTCGATAGCGCCAAAAATGAGGCCGGTACGCAGGGCTTCTGAGAACTTAGGTTTGTGGAGCGTGGCGCCTTTTCCGATGGAAGCCGCAAAAGCGTCCATGGACATGCCAAAAGCGAGGAGGATCGTAGCGGAGATATTCATAACAGCGTCCAGACCGGGGATATCCATATGACACATCACTGCCCCCAGTGAACAGCAGTTGATGTATCTATGGTCTCGCCTGATCGCACCGCACATAAGATGTGCTGTCAGCGATCCGTACGCGCCACGTTTTTCAACGAGTATGTTGACACGTACATTTCCTGCGAGCAGGAAATCGGCTACTCCCCAACGACGGGCGCAACCTTAACATATTTTGAGAATATAAAACAACAATGGAGAAGCATTATTTAAAATGCTTGTTGATAACGATTTTCATTTGTCTTTAAGCGTGAAATTATCGTTAAAAAATAGAGAGAAAATTAACGAAAAGGATATAGCTTAGGCTATATTTCTTGCGCAAGATAAACACAGAATATAGCCATTGCTATATATGCAAATCATTGAGTTTTAAGAAGTAAGTTGTATATTTTTTCCAGGTCGTCAATATTCTTCACCCGAATAAGCAGGCGGCGTTGTTCTAATTGCATCACCAGCACACCGTCTTCGGATAAATTCATCTCTTTAATACGGTTATATTCTATCCACACATTGGCGAAGATAAATCCGCGGGATTTAAAAATGATTTTCGGCGTGCGGATCCAGAACAGATAAACCGCCATTAATGCCAGCGCACATAATAACCATGTGGTTAATATTGCACCATGGCTAGTGACGTTATTGTAAATAAGAATAATGATGAGACCCGCGAAGATAAACGCATCCACGCGCCCGCGTCGCAGAAGGGGAAGGGAGAGCAGCGTCTCGCCGTGGCGGCGTGGCATGATGAACTCGTCATAGATCGCGTAAGCCAGAAGGGCAGCAATAAATAAAACCAGTACGATGTCCGTGACAGTCATTCATCCTCCAGATAAAAAAACCGGGGGCAAGCCCCCGGCCTATAGCATTGAAACTTACAGACCCAGCAGGCCGACAGCGTAGCCCGCGATACCGATGACGAAGAAGCCAACGATAATCCACAGCGGGTTCACTTTCTTACGCAGCAGCCACATGCAGGCGAAGGTCAACAGCAGCGGTACCAGGCCCGGCATCAGCTGGTCCAGAATCGTCTGCACGGTGGTGACGCGCGTCTGACCATCCTGACCGGTGATGGTCGATACCACCAGCGGGATGTTCACGTGCGTCCACTTGTTAACCAGCGCCCCCATGACAAACAGGCCGAGGATTGACGCCCCCTCAGTCAGTTTCTGCAGGAAGCCGCCGCCCATGTCCTTAACGATGTCCACCCCTTTACGGTAGCCGTAGGCCACACCGTAGTAACGGGTCAGCAGGCGCACGGCGTTGAACAGGATGAAGAACAGCAGCGGGCCAAGCAGGCTGCCGCTCATCGCGATACCGGCACCCAGCGCCGCGAAGACCGGACGCACGGTACCCCAGAAGATTGGGTCACCGACACCGGCCAGCGGACCCATCAGGCCGACTTTGATACCGTTGATGGCACCGTCGTCAATCTCTGCGCCGTTCGCACGCTGTTCTTCCATCGCCAGCGTTACGCCCAGAACCGGAGCCGCTACGTAAGGATGGGTGTTAAAGAATTCCAGGTGACGCTTGATCGCCTGACGGCGTGCTTCGTTGTTTTCCGGGTACAGGCGCTTGATCGCCGGCACCATGGAGAAGCAGAAGCCCAGCGCCTGCATACGTTCGAAGTTCCATGAACCCTGAAACAGGTTAGAACGGATGAACACGCCACGAATATCACCCGGAGTGAGTTTTTTCTCGGTGGTAGTTTTTGTCATATCAACCATTTCGCTCACCTGCTAGTCCAGTTCGTTATCGAGATCGTTGTTACCAGCAGCCTGCGCTGGGGCACCCGCGACGCGGTTATATTTCGGGCTGAGCTGGATGTAGAGAATCGCCATTACCGCACCAATCACACCCAGTGCAACCAGGTTGAAGTTGGTGAAGGCAGCGGTCACGAAGCCGAGGTAGAAGAACGGCATCAGATAGCCTGCGCGCATCATGTTGATGACCATCGCATAACCGACGACCACGATCATGCCGCCCGCGATGTTCAGACCGCCGGTGACCACTTCTGGAATGGCGTTCAGCATGCTCTGCACTTCACTGGTACCAACAGAGATCGCCACGATAACCGCCGGGATCGCGATACGCATCGCCTGCAGGAACAGGGACGAAACGTGGATCCACGACAGTGCCGTGAGGTTGCCGTTTTCGGCCGCCTTATCCGCCGCGTGCTGGAAGGCAACGGTGATAGTACGAACGATGATGGTCAGAACCTGGCCTGCTGCAGCCAGCGGTATCGCCAGGGCGATACCGGCACCAATACTCTGGTGACCAGCAATAACCAGAACGGTCGAAATGATAGAGGCCAGCGCCGCATCGGGCGCAACCGCCGCGCCGATGTTCATCCAGCCCAGGGCGATCATTTCCAGGGTACCACCGATGATGATACCGGTTTTCATGTCACCCAGAACGGCCCCAATCAGCGTACAGGCCACCAGAGGGCGGTGGAACTGAAATTCATCAAGTACGGATTCCATACCCGCAATACATGCGACGACGAACACCAGCACAATCTGAAGAGTGGTAATCTCCATTGCACTTCTCCTATTACATAAGCTTTATATGAGAACCGGCGCGGGCTTATTTCCCAACTTTGCCGATCAAATCCATCATTTTCAGTTTTTGATCCGTAGAAACCTTACGGGCTTCCAGTTCAATACCGCGCGCATTCAGCTTGTTGAATGCCTCGATATCTTTCGCATCGACTGAAATGGCGTTGTTGACCTGCGTTTTGCCCTGACGGAATGCCATACCACCAATGTTCACGGAGGTGATTTTCACGCCGCCTTCAACAATGCGCTCAACGTCTGTCGGGTTAGTGAACAGGAGCATCACGCGTTCACCCGCGTATTTCGGGTTGTTGTAAACGCGGATCATCTTGGCGACATCCACGACGTGCGCGGTAACGCCAGGAGGAGCAACCTGAGTCAGAAGGGTTTTACGAACGGTATCGGCGGCAACTTCGTCGCTGACCACGATAATGCGTCGAACGTTGGTCTCTTTGGTCCAGCGCGTGGCCACCTGGCCGTGGATTAAGCGGTCATCAATACGCGCAAGGCCAATGACCATGTAATCGTTCGGACCCATCGGTTTTGCCGGTGCTGCCGCTTTTGGTGCCGCTGCAGGTGCAGGGGCAGGTTTTTCAACCGGCTGCGCCTTCAGAGCTTTTACCCCTTCGCGACCGGTTTCAACGGCCAGCGCCACCAGCTCATCGAACGCCGGATTGTCGTCGCGAGCCATGAAGGTTTCCACCAGCATGGGAATATTCACCCCGGCGACAACTTCATAGTGCTCTTTATCGACGACAATGCGGCTGGCGGCATTGAACGGGCTGCCGCCCCATGTATCAACGAGAAACAGCACGCCTTTGCTGGTATCCAGCTTCGCGAGTTGAGCGTTGTACTTCTCTATCAGCGTCTCGGCGTTTTCACCGGGAACGAAATCGATCCAGCCGACGTTTTCCTGCTCGCCCAACAGCATCTCTGCCGTTTTGAGTAGCTGCTCAGCAGCCCAACCATGTGTGCCTATGACAATAGCAATGGTCACTTGCTACCTCCTTTTATTATCATTAATACGCCTGCCAGGCAGCCGTACTGAGAATCGTATTGGCGAACCGAATCGATTCAGATAAGGGTTAGAGTTCAAAAAAACTAAGACTTCCGCGAATTATTTTAGATAGTGAAAAAATAATTTATGTGATGAAGATCCGTAATTTAGCCACGCGTTACAGATTTATCTGTAGCGTAAAGCTGCTGTGTTACAGAACTTTGCAAAGGAACGTAAATCTTTGCTAAAAACACAGTGTCTCTGATATGTTTAGCCTCCGTTTAATCGTTCAGGAGTATAGGGTTACAGCCCACTATATGGACCGTCACCGACGTCAGTCATCAACCAGGCCATTTCGCGCCTTATTCACCGGCGATCCTCGCCACGTATCGACTCTGTTTACCTCTGTTTTGCCCACGTTGAGTGGGGCACCGTTTCGTCATTCCTTTAGCAGGAGCTTGTCATGGAATTCTTAATGGACCCGTCAATCTGGGTGGGATTGCTCACGCTGGTGGTGCTGGAGATTGTTCTCGGCATTGATAACCTGGTGTTTATCGCCATCCTTGCGGACAAACTGCCGCCAAAACAGCGTGATAAAGCGCGTCTGATTGGTCTCTCGCTGGCGCTGGTTATGCGACTGGGGCTGCTCTCCGTCATCTCCTGGATGGTCACGCTGACCAAACCGCTGTTCTCCGTCATGGATTACACCTTCTCCGGGCGTGATTTAATCATGCTGATCGGGGGGATATTCCTGCTTTTCAAAGCGACGACGGAGCTACACGAGCGGCTGGAAAACCGTCAACACGATGATGGGCACGGTAAAGGCTATGCCAGCTTCTGGGTGGTGGTGCTGCAGATTGTGGTGCTTGATGCGGTCTTCTCGCTGGATGCGGTGATCACGGCGGTCGGCATGGTGAATCATCTGCCGGTAATGATGGCGGCTGTCGTTATTGCGATGGCGGTCATGCTGCTGGCCTCGAAGCCGCTGACGCGCTTCGTCAACCAGCATCCGACGGTGGTCGTGCTGTGTCTGAGCTTCCTGCTGATGATTGGTCTGAGCCTGGTGGCGGAAGGTTTTGGCTTCCATATTCCGAAAGGCTACCTGTACGCCGCGATTGGCTTCTCGATTCTGATCGAGCTGTTCAACCAGATTGCGCGCCGTAACTTTATTAAGCAGCAGTCGAATCAGCCGCTGCGCGCCCGTACCGCAGACGCGATTCTGCGCCTGATGGGCGGTCGTCGTCAGGTGAACGTCCAGTCTGATTCCGAAAACCATAACCCTGTTCCGGTCCCGGAAGGGGCGTTTGTGGAACAAGAGCGCTACATGATTAACGGCGTGCTCTCCCTGGCCTCCCGTTCGCTGCGCGGCATCATGACGCCGCGCGGGGAGATCAGCTGGGTTGATGCTAACCTGAGCGTCGATGAAATTCGCCAGCAGCTGCTCTCTTCTCCGCACAGCCTGTTCCCGGTGTGTCGCGGAGAGCTGGATGAGATCATCGGCGTCGTGCGGGCAAAAGAGATGCTGGTGGCCCTGGAAGAGGGCGTGAACGTGGAAGCCGTTGCTGCCGCGTCGCCTGCGATTGTCGTGCCGGAAACGCTGGATCCTATCAACCTGCTCGGGGTGCTGCGCCGCGCTCGCGGTAGCTTTGTTATCGTCAGCAACGAGTTTGGCGTGGTGCAGGGGCTGGTCACGCCGCTGGACGTGCTTGAAGCGATTGCCGGTGAATTCCCGGATGCCGACGAAACGCCTGAGATCGTTGCCGACGGTGAAGGCTGGCTGGTTAAAGGTACCACCGACCTGCACGCGCTCTCGCACACGCTGGGGCTGGAAAACGTGATCAACGATGAAGAAGACATCGCGACCGTTGCCGGTCTGGTGATCGCCGTTAACGGGCAAATCCCGCGCGTCGGCGATGTGATCGAGCTGGCGCCGCTGCACATTACGATCGTTGAAGCCAACGACTATCGCGTTGATATGGTTCGCATTGTTAAAGAACAATCAGCCCACGACGAAGATGAGTAAGCCGGCTTAGCGCAGCGGCATTAAGGGCACGATGTGCCCGTTATGATGCGCTGGCGGGGATGAACTTCCCGCCAGCCACTTCGGAAAATCCCGTAGCGGCATGGGCCGCGCATAGAAAAACCCCTGCAGGACAGGCACGCCATGGCGGCGCAAGTAGCGCGCCTGCTCCTCCGTCTCGACCCCTTCAGCAACCAGTTCGATATTCAGCCGCTGACCCAGCGCAATAATCATATCCGTCACCGTCGAGTTCACGGCGTCGGTACCGATGGCGGTGGTAAACGACTGGTCGATTTTCAGCACGTCCGGGTGAAGCTTTTCAAGCCAGGAGAGGGAGCTGTTCCCGGTACCAAAATCGTCGATGGCGAGCTTCACCCCTTTGCGATGCAGTTCGCGCACGATGCGATAATCCGCATCCAGCAGCGCATCCCGTTCCGTGAGTTCAATCACCAGCTGCTGGCGCGGACCGGCGCTGAACCAGAGGCGGTTCAGGTCCTGTATCAATGCCGCGTGACGAAAATGGCTGGCGGCGACGTTAATACCAATGTGAAAACCGGCGCTGGAAGGGAAGTAGCCTATCTGGCGCACCGTTTCGGCGATGACATAGCGGGTCAGGGGGACAATCTGGTTATGTTCTTCTGCCAGAGGGATAAACACCTCCGGGGTGATCCAACCCTGACGTGGGTTATTCCAGCGCAGCAGGATCTCCACGCCGGTGCACGCCTGGGTACGGGCATTCACCAGCGGCTGGCAGAAAAGCTCAAATTCCCGCGCCGCAATGCCCATATCGATCTCCCACGTAAAGCTCATCCGGTTTGCCGTTGCCAGCCAGGCGAGATAGCCCAGCAGCAGGCTGAGCATGAGTCCAAGCGGCAGCTGGGCTGGCAGGCTTTTTAAGGCTAACTCTCCAGGGCCTGGCCCGCTGACCGTAATGGTAAAAGGATTTCGGGTTGACGATTGCTGGAAAAGAGAGCCCTCTTCATCAAACGTCAGGCTGTCGCTGACGCGTTGTCCATAGCGCAGAAAGCGATCGCCTACGGTCAGCGCCACGTCATTGATGAGCGGGCGCTGGGGCTCGAGGATCATTTTGGCGATCAGATCGATATTGATGATTTCGATAACGCCAGCTTCACCATCCTGTGAGACGGGATACCACTGGATCAATATCGGGCTACCCTTAAGCAGCCACTGGTCGCTCGATAAAATCAGCTTCGCCGTGCTGGCTGGGAGTTCTTTCAGGAAGTCGCGAACGGGCACGTTGCGGCTCCCGAAAATACTTGAGCAATACAGGATACCCTCGTTAATCAGGGCGATGGAGCGTACCGTCTGCAAAATGGCGGCCTGCTTTCGCAGCGCCAGGTGCGCCTGCGGGCAGGGCTGCCCTACCAGGGGCTGCAGCACGCTGCGGCGGTTCTCTAAAGAAAGCAGGACGTTATCAAGGGCGCGTACGGTGTGGCTGGTAAAATCGAGGATCCGCTGTTGGTTAACATTGCGCTGTGAAATGAAGCGAATGCCTAACGTCAGGATGAGCGTGAGGAGCGCAACCGTGACACAGACGATAACGCGTTTTCGGCGATAGTTTTTAATGATCGTTTGTGCAGTTTGCATGAACGGTCGCCTGATAAGCCACCAGCCACAAAAGCCGGACGCAACAGTAAAAGTGTAGTGGGGAAAGCAGAAGGAGACGAGAAAGAAGAGGGAAATTCGCCCATCCGTTGCAGATGGGCGAAAGGCAGTATTAGTCGCACTGCACCTTAATGGCCAGGCCACCGCGGGACGTCTCGCGGTATTTCGCGTTCATGTCCTTGCCGGTTTCGTACATGGTTTCAATCACCTTATCCAGCGATACGCGAGGTTCGCTGGTACGGCGCATCGCCATACGTGAGGCGTTGATGGCTTTCACCGAGGCAATCGCGTTACGCTCGATGCACGGCACCTGCACCTGGCCCGCGACCGGGTCACAGGTCAGACCGAGGTTATGTTCCATACCGATTTCCGCCGCCACGCAAACCTGCTCAGGGCTTGCGCCCAGCAGCTCTGCCAGACCTGCCGCCGCCATGGAGCAGGCAACGCCCACTTCACCCTGACAGCCCACTTCCGCACCGGAGATGGAGGCGTTCATTTTGTACAGCGCACCGATGGCACCTGCCGCCAGGAAATAGCGGATGTAGATGTCCGGCGTCACGGGCTCAATAAAGTGATCGTAATACGCCAGCACTGCCGGAACGATACCGCAGGCGCCGTTGGTTGGCGCCGTCACGACGCGTCCACCTGCGGCGTTCTCTTCGTTAACCGCCAGGGCAAACATGTTTACCCAGTCGACCACGTTCATCGGGTCATTGGAGAACTTGTCCGTGGTCACCAGCATACGGCGCAGGGCAGAGGCACGACGCGGTACGCGCAGTGGACCCGGCAGAACGCCTTCGGTATTCATCCCGCGGTCGATACAGGCGCGCATGGTTTGCCAGACGTTCGCAAAATAGTCTTCAATCTCTTTTTTGCTGTGCAGGGCCAGTTCGTTCTGCATCACCATGCCGGACAGTGAAAGACCGGTCTCTTTGCAGTAGCCCAGCATTTCTGTAGCCGATTTGAACGGGTACGGTACGCTGACGTCGCCGACGCTATCTTTGCCAAAATGCTCTTCATCCACGATGAAGCCACCGCCGATGGAGTAGTACGTTTTGCTGTAAATCTCTTTTTCACCGCTGTAAGCGTGAATGGTCATGCCGTTTTCATGCAGCGGCAGGTTGTCGCTACGAAAACGCATGCCGTCATCCTGCGGGAAATCGACTTCCTGCTGGCCGTTTGCCAGCAGCAGGCGGCCGCGTGTTTCCACGTCGCGGATGAATGCCGGGATGGCATCAATATCTACGGTATCCGGCATATTGCCTGCCAGACCCATAATAATGGCGATATCGGTGTGGTGGCCTTTACCCGTTAATGACAGCGAGCCGTAAACATCCACGGCGACACGGGTAACGCTTTCCAGTAATCCTTTTTCGACCAGATCATCGACGAACTGTTTACCGGCCTTCATCGGGCCAACAGTATGGGAAGACGAAGGGCCAATTCCCACTTTGAACATGTCGAATATACTAATCACTTTCACACTCCTGACAGGGTTACCGGGGTTCCAGTAACGATGTTATAACTGCGCATAGTGTAAGAGGGAACACCGACCTCGGCTTAACTATTCACATGAATTAAACTAATGGTTAACGATGGGTTTTGCTAATAGCGCGACGCGGATCGCAAACCTGCGAAAAAGGGTGGAATGTAAAGTATAGTCAAGGTTTCAGGCCGATTTGCAGCGCCAGTTCGCGAATGATGCCCGCCGTCATGCCCCAGACAAAATAATGCTGATACCAGGACAACCAGACCCGATGGTCATGCCCCCGTCGATGGATATCGAGCGGATGATAGCGGCTGAGCCGGAGCGCCTCTTCGAGCGGCATTTCAAATACCGCTGAAACTTCATCGACGCTGGCGTGATACTGCAGGCCGGGCGGGATAATGCCGACCACCGGCGTGACCTGAAAACCGGTGACGCTGTCGACGGGCGGCAGCACGCCGATGACCTCCACCGCCTCCGGCGGAATGGCCACCTCTTCCTGCGCTTCCCGCAGCGCGGCGGCAATCAGCGAGGCGTCGGAGCTGTCTACTGCGCCACCCGGAAAGGCGACCTGACCCGCGTGCTTGCGTAAATGGGGAGAACGCTGGGTGAGCAGCAGGCCCGGCTGCGCGCGACGCACGACCGGGATCAGCACGGCCGCCTGACGCTGGTTCAGCGCTTCGCGGTTGACCTGCGGTCGTAATAGCTGAAAGCGAGATAAAAAATCGTCCAGCGTCAGGTTCTCTTTTTCCACCCGTGATTACTCCAGTTGTTTCAGGATACGGTTAACTTTATCAAAGGTTTCCTGATATTCCGCATCGACCTGGCTATCGGCAACAATGCCGCCCCCGGCCGAACAGTAAAGGTTTCCGTCGCAGGCCGTCAGCGTGCGAATGGTAATGCTGGTATCCATGGTCCCGCACAGGCTGATATAGCCGATGCTGCCGCACCAGGCGTTGCGGCGGTGCGGTTCCAGTTCGTCGATAATTTCCATGGCGCGAATTTTAGGCGCGCCGGTGATGGAGCCGCCCGGAAACGCGGCGCGGAGCAGATCGCAGGCGGTGCGAGAGGCAGGGAGACGCGCGGTAATGGTACTGACCAGATGATGCACCGCCGGGAAAGGCTCGACGATAAACAGTTCCGGCACGCGCACGCTGCCCGGTTCAGCGACGCGGCCAATGTCGTTACGCATCAGATCGACAATCATCAGGTTCTCGGCGCGGTCTTTCGGCGAGGCGGCGAGTTTTTCCGCCTGCTGGCGATCGGCGTCGGGAGCGGCAAGACGCGGCAGAGTGCCTTTAATCGGACGGGTTTGAATCATGCCCTCAGCCAGATGAATAAAGCGCTCGGGTGACAGGCTGAGTATGGCCCCCCGTTCCAGACGGACAAACGCGCTGAACGGGGCCTTATTGCTGGCATTAAGACGGGTAAACGCCTGCCACTCGTCTCCACGGTATGTCGCCTGGAAGCGCTGGGCGAGGTTAACCTGGTAGCAGTCACCGCTTTGCAGATACGCCTGAACGCGCGCGAATTTTTCGGCGTACTCCGCCGCGCTCATATTTGAGCGCCAGCCGGAGGTCAACGTAAACGTCTGTGCCGGTGCAGGCTGTTGCGCCTCAAGCCACGCCAGACGCGCCTGCACGTCATGATGGCTCAGCAGGGAAACCGTTTTTTTCTGGTGATCGACTATTAACGCCCAGTCATACAGCCCCACGGCCATGTCTGGCAGGGAAATATCAGCCTGCGCATGCTCCGGCAGCGTTTCGAAACGGCGACCCAGATCGTAACCAAACAGGCCCAGCGCGCCGCCCTGGAAAGGGAGGTCCGGGTTCGGCGCGGCAGATAAGCCCAGCGCGTTAATGGCTTGCTGCAGCTGCTTCAGGGGATCGTCCGTTAACGACAGGTCATCGGTTGTTAGCGTCTTTAGCGGATCGGCCACCAGAATATCGAAGCGGCTATAGGGATGGTCCGCATGGCCGGAATGCAGCAGCATCGCAAACGGAAGATGGCTCAGGCGGGCAAACCAGAATTCAGCGGCGTCTGCACGCCAGGGCAAGGTAATAACAGTGGGGAAGCGCATGTTCATGTGTGGCATACTACCGGGCAGCGTGAAATAATTAGCGCGAATAATTTAGCAGGAGTTGACGATGTTTGCAGGTTTACCTTCTCTGAGCCATGAACAGCAGCAGAAAGCGGTTGAGCGAATTCAGGAACTGATGTCCCAGGGGATGAGCAGCGGACAGGCGATTACGGTTGTCGCTCAGGAGATTCGCGCCAGTCATTCCGGCGAGCGGATCGTGGCGCGATTCGAAGATGAAGATGAAGAATCAGAAGAGTAATCGGGCTTAAACCGCCGCGATAATCTTGATCTCAACCTTATACTCCGGTTTCATCAGCGTGGCCTGTACGGTGCAGCGTACAGGCGCGTGACCCGCCACTACCCATGCATCCCAGGCTTTGTTCATCGCCGCGAAATCCTCTTTGTTTGCCAGGAAAATCGTCGCATCCAGAATGCGGGATTTGTCGCTGCCCTGTTTTTCCAGCACCGCGTCAATCTGCGCCAGGGTGTTAGCCGTCTGCTCGAACGCATCCGCGTCCAGGTTAGCCGGTACGCCGGTGTAGTAGAGCGTCTGGTTATGGATCACCACATCAGACCAGCGGGCTTCGGCATCAATGCGCACAATTGTCATAAACGTTTCCTCGTTATTTTTCGTCGTCAGGCGGCAAGACTGCCATATTGTTCTCGTGTCGTCACTATTTGGGGTGGCACAGGAGAGGATGGGCTGACATAATCCCTGTGCAAAAATACAGTGAGAGAGCACCGTGGCAGACGATTTTTCCCCTGAAGGTCAATTAGCGCAGGCTATTCCCGGCTTCAAGCCCCGTGAGCCTCAGCGTCAGATGGCGCACGCCGTTGCACGCGCCATCGATAAGGCTCAGCCGCTGGTGGTCGAAGCCGGAACCGGCACGGGTAAAACGTATGCTTACCTTGCTCCGGCGCTGCGCGCGAAGAAGAAGGTGATTATTTCCACCGGATCGAAAGCGCTGCAGGATCAGCTCTACAGTCGCGATTTGCCCACGGTAGCGAAAGCGCTGAAATACAAAGGTCGTCTGGCCTTGCTGAAGGGGCGCTCCAACTATCTCTGCCTGGAACGTCTTGAGCAGCAGGCGCTGGCGGGCGGCGACCTGCCGGTGCAAACCCTCAGCGACGTTATTATCCTTCGCGCCTGGGCGAACCAGACCGAAGAGGGTGATATCAGCACCTGCGCGAGCGTGCCGGAAGACTCTCCTGCCTGGCCGCTGGTGACCAGCACCAACGACAACTGCCTCGGCAGCGACTGCCCGCTGTATAAAGACTGCTTTGTGGTGAAAGCGCGCAAAACGGCGATGGACGCGGATGTGGTGGTGGTGAACCACCATCTGTTCCTCGCGGATATGGTCGTCAAGGACAGCGGTTTCGGCGAGCTGATCCCGGAGGCGGACGTGATGATCTTCGACGAAGCCCATCAGCTTCCGGACATCGCCAGCCAGTACTTCGGCCAGTCGCTTTCCAGCCGCCAGCTGCAGGATCTGGCGAAAGATTTTACCATCGCTTACCGGACCGAACTCAAAGATACCCAGCAGCTGCAGAAGTGCGCCGACCGTCTGGCCCAAAGCGCGCAGGATTTCCGCTTACAGCTCGGCGAGCCGGGCTATCGCGGTAACCTGCGCGAGCTGCTGGCGGACAAAAACATCCAGCGCGCGCTGCTGCTGCTCGATGATGCCCTCGAACTCTGCTACGACGTGGCAAAGCTCTCGCTTGGCCGTTCCGCGCTGCTGGACGCGGCCTTCGAACGCGCCACGCTCTATCGCGGGCGACTCAAACGGCTGAAAGAGATTAACCAGCCGGGGTTCAGCTACTGGTATGAGTGCACCTCGCGGCATTTCACCCTGGCGCTCACGCCGCTGACGGTAGCGGATAAGTTTAAAGAGGTGATGGCGCAAAAACCGGGAAGCTGGATCTTCACCTCGGCAACCCTGTCGGTGAATGACGATCTGCATCACTTCACGGAACGTCTTGGCATTGAGGATGCGGAATCGCTGCTCCTGCCCAGCCCGTTCGATTACGAAAAACAGGCGCTGCTCTGCGTGCCTCGTAATCTGCCGCTGCCGAACCAGCCGGGGGCGGCGCGCCACCTGGCCGCGATGTTAAAACCGATGATCGAGGCCAACAACGGCCGCTGCTTTATGCTCTGTACCTCTCACGCCATGATGCGTGATCTTGCCGAGCAGTTCCGCGCCACCATGACGCTGCCGGTGCTGCTGCAAGGTGAAACCAGTAAAGGCCAGCTGTTACAGCAGTTTGTCAGCGCCGGAAATGCCCTGCTGGTAGCAACCAGCAGCTTCTGGGAAGGGGTCGACGTGCGGGGCGATACGCTCTCGCTGGTGATCATTGATAAGCTGCCGTTTACCTCCCCGGACGACCCGCTGCTGAAGGCGCGCATGGAAGACTGCCGTCTGCGCGGGGGCGATCCGTTTGACGAGGTACAGCTGCCGGATGCGGTGATTACCCTCAAGCAGGGGGTAGGGCGATTAATCCGCGACGTCACCGATCGCGGGGTGCTGGTCATTTGCGATAACCGGCTGGTGATGCGCCCTTACGGGGCGACCTTCCTTGCAAGCCTGCCGCCCGCGCCGCGGACGCGGGACATAAAACGCGCGGTGCGTTTCCTGGCAAACCCAACGGCGGAGTAATTTACCCCGGAGTGTGCTAAGATGCGCGCCATTTTGTGACTGACCCTTGCGAGAGCGCGACGACTGATGCGAATTCTGGCTATTGATACCGCGACAGAGGCTTGCTCTGTCGCTCTGTTGAACGACGGTGCTGTTTCTGCTCATTTCGAAGAGTGCCCACGGGAACACACCCAACGCATTCTGCCCCTGGTAAAAGCCATTTTAACCCAGGGCAACACCTCCTTAACCGACCTCGACGCGCTGGCCTTTGGCCGTGGCCCCGGCAGCTTTACGGGCGTACGTATCGGGATTGGTATTGCGCAGGGGCTGGCGCTGGGCGCCGAACTGCCGATGATCGGCGTCTCTACGCTTGCTACCATGGCGCAGGGCGCATGGCGCATGACTGGGGCAACGCGCGTGCTGGCCGCGATTGATGCCCGCATGGGCGAAGTTTACTGGGCCGAATACACCCGCGACGAGCAGGGCGTGTGGCACGGCGAAGAGACGGAAGCCGTGCTCAAGCCGGAAGCGGTCACTGAGCGGCTGCAACAGCTCTCCGGCGAGTGGGCAACCGTCGGCACCGGCTGGCCGGCGTGGCCTGACATGGCAAACGACACCGGGGTGACGCTGGTGGACGGCAACATGCTGCTGCCGGCTGCGGAAGACATGCTTCCGATTGCCTGCCAGCTGCTCGCGGCAGGAAAAACCGTTGCCGTTGAACACGCGGAGCCGGTTTATTTGCGAAACACCGTTGCGTGGAAGAAACTTCCGGGCCGCGAGTGAATCTCAGTAACAGGAACTGAGAAAAAGGAGTCGCATCATGGCGGTTCAGACTAAAGTAGTACGCCTTATTATGGCAGGCGCGGTTGCCATAGCACTGAGCGGATGCGTTTCCGTTCCTGATGCGATTAAGGGCAGCAGCCCGACGCCACAGCAGGATCTGGTTCGGGTGATGAATGCGCCTGAGCTGTACATCGGCCAGGAAGCGCGCTTTGGCGGTAAGGTCATCGACGTACAAAACCAGCAGGGGAAAACCCGTCTGGAGATCGCGACCGTTCCGCTGGACAGCGGCGCGCGACCGGTACTGGGTGAGGCCTCTCGCGGACGTATCTATGCGGACGTCAGCGGTTTCCTCGATCCGGTCGATTTTCGTGGGCAGCTGGTGACCGTCGTCGGGCCGATTACCGGCGCCGTGCAGGGCAAAATCGGCAGCACGCCGTATAAATTTATGACCATGCAGGTCAACGGGTATAAACGCTGGCGGCTGGCACAGCAGGTGATCATGCCGCCTCAGCCGATGGATCCGTGGATGTGGGGTCCACATCCTTATCGTTACGGCTACCCGGGCTGGGGCTGGTATAACCCGGGTCCTGCACAGGTTCAGACGATCGTTACTGAGTAACTTACTGTTATTGTTAGAAAAGAGACAGCGGCTCAGCCGCTGTCTCTGTTTTTTTACGGATAAAACGAAAAAAAAGAGTGACGCGCTTCGCAACCTTAAATCTGAACAATTAATAAACTGGTACGCTGAGTTAATATAATGTTAACAAACTGTTTATTATCGGGGTTGTGATGACGACGAACACTCATTTCAGAGGTGATGCATTGAAGAAGGTTTGGCTTAACCGTTATCCCGCAGATGTTCCTGCTGAGATCAATCCTGACCGTTATCAATCCCTGGTGGAATTATTTGAACACTCGGTAAGGCGCTACGCGGACCAGCCCGCATTCGTGAATATGGGCGAGGTCATGACGTTCCGTAAGCTTGAGGAGCGTAGCCGCGCGTTTGCGGCGTATCTGCAGGAAGGGCTGGGGCTGCAAAAAGGGGACCGCGTCGCGCTGATGATGCCGAACCTGCTGCAATACCCGGTGGCGTTGTTCGGTATCTTGCGAGCCGGGATGATTGTCGTCAACGTTAACCCCTTGTATACCCCGCGCGAGCTGGAGCATCAGCTGAACGACAGCGGCGCGGCCGCGATTGTCATTGTGTCCAACTTCGCCCATACCCTGGAAAAAGTGGTCGACAAAACCCAGGTTAAACACGTCATCCTGACGCGCATGGGGGATCAACTCTCGACCGCCAAAGGCACGCTGGTTAACTTTGTCGTTAAATACGTCAAGCGCCTGGTGCCAAAATACCACCTGCCGGACGCCATCTCCTTCCGCCGCGCGCTGCATGCGGGCTACCGTATGCAGTATGTGAAACCCGAAGTGGTGGCGGAAGATCTTGCGTTTCTGCAATACACGGGCGGGACCACCGGCGTCGCCAAAGGGGCCATGCTTACCCACCGCAATATGCTGGCAAACCTTGAACAGGTGAACGCCACCTACGGGCCGCTGCTGCATCCGGGCAAAGAGGTGGTGATCACCGCGCTTCCGCTGTATCACATCTTTGCGCTGACCATGAACTGCCTGCTGTTTATTGAACTGGGTGGCCAGAACATCCTCATCACCAACCCGCGCGATATCCCGGGCCTGGTGAAAGAGCTGGCGAAATATCCGTTCACCGCCATGACCGGGGTGAACACCCTGTTTAACGCGCTGCTTAATAACAAAGAGTTCCAGCAGCTGGATTTCTCCACGCTGCATCTCTCTGCGGGCGGCGGCATGCCGGTTCAGCAGGCGGTCGCCGAGCGCTGGGTGAAGCTCACCGGTCAGTATTTGCTGGAAGGCTATGGGCTGACGGAATGTGCTCCGCTGGTCAGCGTGAACCCACACGATATCGATTATCACAGTGGAAGCATTGGTCTGCCGGTTCCTTCGACAGAGGCCAAACTGGTCGATGATAACGATAACGAAGTCGCGCCGGGCGAGCCGGGTGAGCTTTGCGTCAGAGGTCCGCAGGTGATGCTGGGTTACTGGCAGCGTCCCGATGCGACCGACGAAATCATCAAAGACGGCTGGCTGCATACCGGTGATATTGCGGTAATGGATGACGAGGGCTTCCTGCGCATCGTCGATCGCAAGAAAGACATGATCCTGGTCTCCGGCTTCAACGTCTATCCGAATGAGATCGAAGACGTGGTTATGCAGCACAGCGGCGTACTCGAGGTGGCGGCGGTCGGCGTCCCTTCCGGCAGCAGCGGTGAAGCGGTTAAAATATTTGTGGTCAAGAAAGATCCTTCCCTGACGGAGGAGGCGCTGGTAACGTTTTGCCGTCGTCAGCTGACGGGCTACAAGGTGCCGAAGCTGGTTGAATTCCGCGATGAGCTGCCGAAATCCAACGTCGGAAAGATATTACGACGAGAATTACGTGACGAAGCCCGTGGCAAAGTAGACAATAAGGCCTGAGCTTCACGCTAATCGCCCAGACGCCGGTTAAGCCGGCGTTTTTTATGGGCGCAAACAAAAGAGAACCCGTTTTGAATTACCAGATGATCACGACCAACGACGAGCTGGCTTCGCTGTGCGAAGTGACGCGCGACTTTCCTGCCATTGCCCTGGATACCGAGTTTGTCCGTACCCGAACCTATTATCCGCAGCTGGGTTTGATTCAGATGTATGACGGTAAACACGTGTCGCTGATTGACCCTCTCGGCATTACCGACTGGACGCCGATGCGTGACCTGCTGCTCGATACCGCCGTGACGAAATACCTGCACGCAGGCAGTGAGGATCTGGAAGTCTTTCTGAACACCTTTGGCATCATGCCCCAGCCGCTGATTGACACGCAGATCCTCGCGGCATTCAGCAATCGTCCGCTCTCATGGGGCTTTGCTGCCATGGTGGAGGAGTATACGGGCCTGACGCTGGATAAAAGCGAATCCCGTACCGACTGGCTGGCGCGTCCGCTAACCGAGCGTCAGCTGGAGTATGCGGCGGCAGACGTGTTTTACCTGCTGCCGATTGCGGGACAGCTGATGAAAGAGGCGGAAGCCTCCGGCTGGCTCGCTGCTGCGCTGGACGAATGCCGTATGACCCAGCAGCGTCGTCAGGAAGTGGTTGACCCGAAAGAGGCCTGGCGCGATATCAGCAACGCCTGGCAGCTGCGCACGCGTCAGCTGGCATGCCTGCAGCTGCTGGCAGACTGGCGCTTGCGTAAAGCGCGGGAGCGCGATCTGGCCGTTAACTTTGTTGTTCGCGAAGAGCATCTCTGGGCAGTCGCGCGCTATATGCCTGGCAGCCTGGGCGAGCTGGACAGCATTGGGCTTTCGGGCAGCGAGATCCGCTTCCACGGTAAAACCCTGCTGGCGCTGGTCGCCAAAGCGCAGGAGCTGCCGGAAGATGCGCTGCCGGAACCGCTGCTGAACCTGATGGACATGCCGGGCTATCGCAAAGCGTTTAAGGATATCAAAGCGCTGGTGCAGGCAGTTGCAACGGAAAGCAAGCTGAGCGCGGAACTGCTCGCCTCACGTCGTCAGATTAACCAGCTGCTGAACTGGCACTGGAAGCTGAAGCCGCAAAATGGCGTGCCGGAGATGATGGCGGGATGGCGCGGGGAATTGATGGCCGATCGCCTGAATACGCTGCTGGACGGTTACCCGCGATAAAAAAATATGCCGGGCGATATACCCGGCATATTTCCCCGGTGGCGCTGCGCTTACCGGGGCGACGAAAACACAAACCTACGGACGCGACTCTTCCGCTTCCGGGAGCGTAACGTTCAGCTCCAGAATCGAAATATCCCCGTCTTTTTGTTCCAGCTGCACCGTGACCATCTCCGGGTCAATCTGCACATACTTACAGATCACTTCCAGGATGTCCTTGCGCAGCTGCGGCAGGTAGTGAGGCTCGGCGTCGCTACGACGACGCTCCGCAACGATAATTTGCAGACGTTCTTTTGCGATGTTGGCGGTGTTCTTTTTCCGCGAGAGAAAAAAGTCCAGTAATGCCATAACTTATCCTCCGAACAGGCGTTTGAGGAAACCTTTCTTCTCTTCTTCAATGAAGCGGAAAGGACGTTCTTCTCCCAGCAGACGGTCAACGGTATCGGCGTAAGCTTTACCTGCATCTGCCAATGTATCAAGGATCACTGGCTCGCCCTGGTTAGAGGCGCGTAACACGGACTGATCTTCCGGGATAACGCCCACCAGCTTAATGCGCAGGATCTCCAGCACGTCTTCCATGCTCAGCATGTCACCTTTGTTCACGCGGCCCGGATTGTAGCGGGTGAGCAGCAGGTGTTCTTTAATCGGGTCTTCGCCATTTTCCGCACGACGGGATTTAGAAGCGAGGATGCCCAGAATGCGGTCTGAGTCACGCACGGATGAAACTTCAGGGTTGGTGGTGATGATCGCTTCATCAGCGAAGTAGAGCGCCATCAGGGCACCGGTTTCGATGCCCGCAGGGGAGTCGCAGACAATGAAGTCGAAATCCATTTTTTTCAGATCGTCGAGCACCTTTTCCACGCCTTCACGGGTCAGGGCGTCTTTGTCACGCGTCTGAGAAGCCGGGAGAATGTAGAGGTTCTCGGTGCGCTTGTCTTTGATCATCGCCTGGTTAAGTGTGGCATCGCCCTGAATGACGTTTACGAAGTCATACACGACGCGACGCTCACATCCCATGATGAGGTCGAGGTTACGCAGACCGATATCGAAGTCGATAACGATGGTTTTCTTTCCCTTCTGGGCCAAACCAGTAGCGATGGCCGCGCTGGAGGTGGTCTTGCCAACGCCTCCTTTACCCGAAGTAACAACAATAATGCGTGCCATAGAAATTCCTTGTTAAAAAGGGATCAATTCAACGGTTGAACGGTCAACGCGTCGTCTGCCAGAAGCAGGCGAGCCGCTTTGCCATAAAATTCGGCTGGGATCTTGTCGCTCAGCCAATATTCACCTGCGATGGACACCAGTTCCGCCGTCAGGTGAGTACAAAATATTTGCGCATCTCGATCGCCACTTGCACCTGCGAGCGCACGTCCACGCATCATACCGTATACGTGAATATTGCCATCTGCAATCAGCTCAGCGCCAGCACTGACGTGGCTTGTAACAATCAGATCACAGTTTGGTGCATAAATGCGCTGACCGGAACGAACCGGCACATCAATCATTCGCGTTTTTGTGACGGTAGTAACGTTTTGCACCGCAGGAGGGGGCGTTTGCACGGCAACGGGTGCCGCACGCGAGGCTTTTTCTTTGCCCTCATTCAGAAGAGGCAGCCCCGCACGCTCAATTTCCGCTTTCAGCTCAGTATCTTTGCAGCCGCTGATGCCCACGATACGCAGTCCGGTCGAGGAGACGGCCTGCTGGAGAAGTTTCCAGTTAACCGGAGCCTCAAGACCGCTGACGTTGATAACAACAGGGGCGTGCTTCAGAAAGGCGGGAGCCTGGGCGATTTTGTCTTCTAACGCCTGACGAATAACCTCGGGTTTTGCATCATGCAAATGTACCACTGATAAGGTGAAGCTACTGCCTTTAAGCTCGATGGGCGTGTTTGACATCCTGGCCTTACTCAATTTGCTATTAACCGCAACCACTCGCTGCGATATTCCGAAGAGTATCAGGCATGTTATAGTCAGGAGTATATTGAGGCAAGCAACCACCCATTAATTCAGAGTAAAAACATGTTTTGTGTGATCTACAGAAGTACAAGCCGTGACCAGACCTATCTTTATGTCGAAAAGAAAGACGATTTTTCACGCGTGCCTGAAGAATTAATGAAGAACTTTGGCCGACCACAGCTGGCGATGCTGCTACCGCTTGATGGTCGTAAGAAACTGATTAATGCCGATCTGGATAAAGTGAAAACGGCCTTAGCCGAGCAAGGCTATTATTTACAGCTTCCACCGCCACCCGAGAATTTATTAAAACAGCATCTTGAGGCGAACGGTAAAAAATAGTCTCAACTGTTTTTGGGTACAACACATCAACCGTTTAGGGGTCGACCATGTATCAACATCATAACTGGCAAGGTGCATTACTGGATTATCCCGTCAGCAAAGTGGTTTGCGTGGGCAGCAACTACGCAAAACATATTCAGGAGATGGGCAGCGCGACGCCAGAAGAGCCGGTCCTGTTTATTAAGCCTGAAACGGCGCTGTGCGATATCCGACAGCCGCTGGCGCTGCCGCAGGGGCTGGGCTCGGTGCATCACGAAGTTGAACTTGCCGTGCTGATCGGCGCGACGCTGCGCCAGGCCTCAGAAGAACATGTTAAAAAAGCGATTGCCGGATACGGCGTGGCGCTGGATCTGACCCTGCGTGACGTTCAAGGCAAAATGAAGAAAGCAGGGCAGCCGTGGGAAAAAGCCAAAGGGTTTGATAATTCCTGCCCGATTTCGGCGTTTGTGCCGGTGAGCGAATTTACCGGCGATCCGCAAGACACGCCGCTCAGCCTGAAGGTTAACGGCGAGGTCCGCCAGCAGGGCACCACGGCAGACATGATCCATAAGATTGTGCCGCTGATCGCCTACATGAGCCGCTTCTTTACCCTGAAGCCGGGCGATGTGATCCTGACCGGAACCCCAGAAGGCGTTGGCCCGCTACTCAGCGGTGACGAGCTTGAGGTCGGTTTCAACGGCCTGTCGCTGAAAACCCGCGTGCTGTAACCCCATCTTGCCGCCTGAAGAGGGCGGCAAAACTTGCAACAACGTGCCAGACTCGTTATAAGGTGCGCTTTCTTTTGACGTGTGGACATCCTGATGAACGACATCCCTTTCTGGCAAAGCAAAACTCTCGACGACATGACTGACGCGGAATGGGAATCATTGTGCGACGGCTGCGGGCAGTGCTGCCTGCACAAGCTGATGGATGAAGATACGGACGAAATCTACTTCACCAACGTTGCCTGCAAGCAGTTAAACATTAAAACCTGCCAGTGCCGCAACTATGAGCGCCGGTTTGAATTTGAGCCTGACTGCATCAAGTTAACCCGGGATAATCTGCCGACGTTTGAATGGCTGCCGCATACCTGCGCGTATCGCCTGCTGGCGGAAGGGAAAGGTCTGCCTGACTGGCATCCGCTGTTAACCGGTTCAAAAGCGGCGATGCACGGTGAACGTATCTCTGTGCGCCACATTGCGGTGAAAGAGTCCGAGGTGCAGGACTGGGAAGATCACATCATGAACCACCCGACCCGTTGAGATTAAAAAACCCGCCGAGGCGGGTTTTTTTGTGCTTGTGCGGCCTGATGCCCTCACCCCAACCCTCGTCCACGGGAGAGGGCGCAAACGCTAAAAACGGCAACCTTGGTTGCCGTTTTGCGTTTACCTTCCGAACAAATCGCGTTTCTTCGGTTTGAAAGGCTGGGCAATCAGCACCAGCAGCGCCACGACGAAGTAGGCGGCAAAAATACCCACCAGCCACTGCGGCATCTCCAGCGTCAGGAATTCCCACTGGCGAACGGAGCAGTCACCGGATGCGACAAACACCTGCGGCAGCCATTTGTCCAGCGGCAGCCAGCTCGGGAAGCGGGCGGCAAAATCACAGGTCATAAACGGTGACGGATGCAATTGCATCATGGTGTGCTGCCAGGAGAGTTCAATTCCTTTCCAGGCGCTGTAGATCCAGATGGCAATACCGGCATAGCGAAGCGGCGATTTTGGGGCAATCGCACCCACCAGGCCCGCACCCATAATGCCGAACAGCGCGCTGCGTTCGTAAATACACAGTACGCAAGGTTTCAGTCCCATTACATGCTGGAACCACAGCGCGACCATTTCCAGCGCAAAGGCGGTCAGGGCCATTAACAACCACGCTCCGCGACCGCGGGAGCACTGGTTTAAAAATCTCAACATAATCATTTCCCTGGAACATGCTTAGAAAGCGCAGTGTAAACGAATTCGTTTTTCGCGCCACCTGTACCTGGCGAAATAAAACGTAATTGGATGTTTATCGTGCGAAAAGGCAAACGGGCAGCGAACTGCCCGAGATGCATAGTTTACTGCGCCGCAAGTATACCCGCTTGTACCAGCCATTGCGTACAGGGAATGAGGGTAATTTTGACGCAAAGCAATCCGACGATCGTGAGCACCAGCGTATAGGGCAGCGCCATCCAAACCATCCGGCCATAAGAAAGACGTATGAGCGGCGCGAGGGCGGAGGTCAGCAGGAACAGGAAGGCGGCCTGGCCATTTGGCGTCGCCACCGACGGCAGGTTGGTTCCGGTATTGATCGCCACGGCCAGCAGCTCAAACTGTCCGGCGCTGATAACGCCTTGCTCCATAGCGGCTTTGGCCTCGTTTATGTAGACCGTCCCGACGAAGACGTTATCTGAGATCGACGAGAGCAGGCCATTAAACAGGTAAAACAGCGAGAGCTGAGCATCCGGTGATGCCTGTAATACAAAGGCAATAATCGGCGCGAACAGGTGTTGGTCGATAATCACCGCCACGACGGCAAAGAACACCGCCAGCAGGGCGGTAAACGGCAGGGCTTCGGTAAACGCCTTGCCGATGGCATGTTCGTCCGTCACGCCGGTAAAGGTGGTGGCGAGAATAATGACTGACAGGCCAATCAGCCCCACTTCGGCAAGATGGAACGCCAGCGCCGCGATAAGCCAGACGCCGATGATCCCCTGAGCAATCAGTCGTAGCGTCTCCTGGCGCGTCCGCTGGCTTCGGCTCTGCACATCGAATTTATGCAGCTCCTGACGAACCGGCTCCGGGAGCTGCGCCCCGTACCCAAAGAGGCGAAACTTCTCCACCAGCAGACAGGTCGCCAGCCCGCAGATCAGCACCGGTACGCTCACCGGGGCCATTCTCAGGAAGAAATCACCGAAGTGCCAGCCCGCCGCTTTGGCAATGATCAGGTTTTGCGGCTCGCCGACCATGGTCATCACGCCGCCCAGCGCGGTACCCACGCCGGCATGCATCATCAGGCTGCGCAGAAACGCGCGGAATTGTTCCAGCACGTCACGGTTATGCGCCTCAACGTGGCTGTCATCCTGCAGGTCCTCATTTGGGCGAGAGGAGGCCACGCGGTGATAAATTCCGTAAAACCCAACCGCGACGCTGATCACTACCGCAACGACCGTCAGCGCATCCAGGAACGCCGACAGGAAGGCGGCGGCAACGCAAAACGCCAGCGAGAGGAACATTTTCGACGGAATGCTGAGCAGCAGGCGCGTGAAGATGAACAGCAGCAGCTGTTTCATAAAGTAGATGCCGGCCACCATAAAGATCAGCAGCAGAAGCACTTCGAGATTAGACGCCAGCTCTGCTTTGACATGCTCGGCGCTGGTCATACCGACGACGACGGCTTCAAACGCCAGCAATCCGCCCGGCAGAAGGGGATAACATTTCAGCGCCATGGCCAGGGTGAAGATAAACTCCGCCACCAGCAGCCAGCCGGCAATAAAGGGATTCACGCTAAAAATGATGGGATTAACGACCAGGAAAACCAGCAGTATCAGTTTATACCAGTCAGGAGACTGACCTAAAAAATTGCGCCATAGCGCGCGCCCAAAAGAAATTTCCACAACAGACGTCCTTCCCGTCAAGTAAGACAAAACATCAGTATACGCAAAAATCACGGCCTGGAGGCGGATAAGGCTGCATTGTAAATTTCACCAAAATGAAACGGCGATCCCTCTTTTCTCTCTTTGCCGCGCTACCTGCCACTGCGTGCCTCTGGTATGATGAGTCCAATTTGCTAAAGCTGTGTAATGGAAATCTCACTATGGTCATTAAGGCGCAGAGCCCGGCGGGTTTCGCGGAAGAGTACATCATTGAAAGCATCTGGAATAATCGTTTCCCTGCGGGGTCCATTCTTCCGGCTGAACGCGAACTCTCTGAACTGATTGGCGTCACTCGCACCACGCTGCGTGAAGTGCTTCAGCGGCTGGCGCGCGATGGCTGGTTGACGATCCAGCACGGTAAGCCTACGAAAGTGAACAACTTCTGGGAAACGTCCGGGCTGAACATTCTTGAAACGCTGGCGCGTCTTGACCATGAAAGCGTGCCGCAGCTCATTGATAATCTGCTCTCCGTTCGCACCAACATCGCGACGATCTTTATTCGTACCGCTTTCCGTCAGCATCCGGAAGACGCCCTTGCGGTGCTGGCCAGCGCGAACGAGGTGGAAGATCATGCCGATGCTTTTGCCACTCTCGATTACAACGTGTTCCGCGGCCTGGCGTTTGCCTCCGGCAACCCGGTGTATGGGCTGATCCTCAACGGTATGAAAGGGCTTTACACCCGCATTGGCCGCCACTACTTTGCCAATCCGGAAGCGCGTAGCCTGGCGCTGGGCTTCTACCACAAGCTGAGCAAGCTCTGTACCGAAGGTCTGCACGATCAGGTTTATGAGACGGTGCGCCGCTACGGTCACGATTCCGGTGAAATCTGGCACCGTATGCAGAAAACGCTGCCGGGTGATTTAGCGATTCAGACTCGCTAAAAGAAAAAACCTCTCGTATGAGAGGTTTTTTTTCGTCGGGTGGCGGCTACGCCTTACCCGACCTACGGGTTTTGTAGGCCCGGTAAGCGTAGCCGCCACCGGGCAAAAGCGTCACTACAGCGTATTCAACCGCGCCGGGCAACGTTCCAGCAGCTCGACGCTCCCGTCTTCATTCTGCTGCTCCAGCTGCACGTCAAAGCCCCACAGGCGATGCACGTGCTTCAGCACTTCTTTACGCCCTTTATCCAGCGGCGCGCGATTGTGCGGGATATAGCGCAGCGTCAGGGAGCGGTCACCGCGCAAATCGACGTTCCATACCTGAATATTCGGCTCAAGGTTGCTCAGGTTGTACTGGGAAGAGAGGCGAGAGCGGATCTCACGGTATCCCTCTTCGTTATGGATTGCAGAGATCTCCAGATAGTTGTTGCGGTCATCGTCCAGCACGGTGAAGAAGCGGAAATCACGCATGATCTTCGGCGACATAAACTGGCTGATGAAGCTCTCGTCCTTAAAGTCGCGCATCGCAAAGTGCAGCGTTTCCAGCCAGTCAGAACCGGCGATATCCGGGAACCAGTACTTGTCTTCTTCCGTCGGCGACTGGCAGATGCGCTTAATGTCCTGGAACATGGCGAAGCCAAGCGCATACGGGTTTATTCCGCTGTACCACGGGCTGTTGTAGGGCGGCTGGAACACCACGTTGGTATGGCTGTGGAGGAATTCCATCATGAACCGCTCGGTCACTTTTCCCTCGTCGTACAGATGGTTAAGAATGGTGTAGTGCCAGAAGGTCGCCCAGCCTTCGTTCATCACCTGCGTCTGCTTTTGCGGGTAAAAATACTGGCTCACCTTGCGCACGATGCGCAGGATCTCACGCTGCCACGGCTCCAGCAGCGGGGCGTTCTTCTCCATAAAATAGAGCAGGTTTTCCTGCGGCTCGGACGGATAGCGACGCGCTTCGGCGATCGTTTTTTCCTCCTCACGCTTCGGCAGGGTACGCCACAGCATGTTCACCTGGCTTTGCAGGTACTCTTCGCGGCTCTTCTGCCGGGCTTTCTCCTCCTGCAGGGAGATTTTCTGCGGACGTTTGTAGCGGTCCACACCGTAGTTCATCAGCGCGTGGCAGGAGTCGAGCAGTTTTTCCACTTCGTCCACGCCGTAGCGCTCTTCGCAGTCGGTAATGTATTTACGGGCGAAGATCAGGTAATCGACGATGGAGCTGGCGTCCGTCCAGCTGCGGAACAGATAGTTATTCTTGAAAAATGAGTTGTGCCCGTAGCAGGCGTGTGCCATCACCAGCGCCTGCATGGTAATGGTGTTCTCTTCCATTAAATAGGCGATGCACGGATTGGAGTTAATCACAATCTCATACGCCAGCCCCTGCTGGCCGTGCTTATACAGCCGTTCCGTTTCAATAAATTTCTTACCAAACGACCAGTGCGGATAGTTAATCGGCATCCCGACGCTGGAGTAGGCGTCCATCATCTGTTCGGACGTAATGACTTCAATCTGATGGGGATAGGTATCCAGACGATACAGCTTTGCGACCCGGTCGATTTCGGCGAGGTAAACATCCAGCAGCTCGAAGGTCCAGTCGGGTCCATCGCTCAGACGTGTGTTGTCCTTGTTCAGGGAATCAATAGTAGCCATTAGCGCGCCCTCGTTGTGGGTGCTCTCTCTGTCTGGAGAGCCTCCTTTCAAGCATAGATCAACGTGTTAAAAAGCGTGCTGGGGCAGAAATTTTTTCTTTGCGATTTCGCGTTTTTGATACGGCAAAAAAACGGTATGCCGCAGCATATTATGCTGGTTAAAAATAACGCGCAGCAGGAGATCCCAAATTAGCACTATCCCCTGATGCTGGGGGATGTGTGAGGTAAGTCACCATAAAAAAGTCGTATGTTGAATAATATTTTCAACTAGGTTATCAATCTGTAATTAGAAGATTGTTCTTTTGCACATAATGGAGTGGCTATGCGTGTTGTCATACTGGGAAGTGGTGTCGTTGGGGTAACCAGCGCCTGGTATTTAAGTCAGGCGGGACATGACGTAACCGTTATCGATCGTGAATCCGGTCCCGCGCTTGAAACCAGCGCGGCGAACGCCGGGCAAATCTCTCCGGGCTATGCGGCGCCGTGGGCTGCGCCGGGCGTTCCGCTGAAAGCGATTAAATGGATGTTCCAGCGCCATGCGCCGCTGGCCATCAGCCTTGACGGCACGCAGTTCCAGCTGAAGTGGATGTGGCAGATGCTGCGCAACTGCGACACGCGCCACTACATGGAGAACAAAGGGCGCATGGTGCGCCTGGCGGAATACAGCCGCGACTGTCTGAAAGCGCTGCGCGCGTCGACGGGGATTGAGTATGAAGGCCGCCAGGGCGGAACGCTGCAGCTGTTCCGCACCGAGCAACAGTACGAGAATGCCACCCGCGATATCGCCGTGCTGGAAGATGCCGGCGTACCGTACCAGCTGCTGGAAGCCAGCCAGCTTGGCCAGGTTGAACCGGCGCTGGCGGAAGTGGCGCATAAGCTGACCGGCGGCCTGCGCCTGCCGAATGATGAAACCGGCGACTGCCAGCTCTTTACGCAACGTCTGGCGCAAATGTGCGAGCAGGCCGGGGTGAAGTTCCGCTTTAATACCTCCGTCGACAAGCTGCTGTCGGAAGGCGAAAAAATTTACGGCGTGAAGTGCGGCGACGAGGTGATCAAAGCCGATGCCTACGTGATGGCGTTTGGTTCGTACTCCACCGCCATGCTGAAAGGCATTCTCGACATTCCGGTTTATCCGCTGAAGGGCTACTCGCTGACCATTCCGGTGAAAGAAGAGAGCGGCGCGCCGGTCTCGACCATTCTGGATGAAACCTACAAAATCGCCATTACCCGCTTCGACAACCGCATTCGCGTAGGCGGCATGGCGGAGATTGTCGGCTTCAACACCGAACTGCTGCAGCCGCGTCGTGAAACGCTGGAGATGGTGGTGGGCGATCTCTTCCCGCGCGGCGGTTTTGTTGAGCAGGCGACGTTCTGGACCGGCCTGCGTCCGATGACCCCTGACGGCACGCCGATCGTAGGGCGCACGCCGTTTAAAAACCTGTGGACCAATACCGGACACGGCACGCTCGGCTGGACGATGGCCTGCGGATCGGGCCAGCTGCTGAGCGACCTGATTTCCGGGCGCACGCCGGCAATTCCGTTTGACGATTTAAGCGCCGCGCGCTATCAATCGGGGTTTACGCCTTCGCGTCCACAGCACCTGCACGGCGCGCATAGCTAAGGAGTTGTCATGTCCCGTCCTGTTCTGGCCCAGCTGAACCTGCAGGCCCTGAAGGATAATCTGCAAATTGTTCGTCGGGCGGCTCCGGGGTCGCGCGTCTGGTCGGTGGTGAAAGCGAATGCCTACGGCCACGGTATCGATCGTATCTGGAGCGCGCTGAGCGCGACCGACGGTTTTGCGCTCCTGAATCTGGAAGAGGCCATTCTGCTGCGCGAGCGCGGCTGGAAAGGGCCGATTCTACTGCTGGAAGGGTTCTTCCATGCGGACGATCTGCCGCTGCTGGATAAGTACCGGCTGACCACCAGCGTTCACAGCAACTGGCAGATTAAGGCGATCCAGGATGCGAAGCTCCATGCTCCGCTGGATATCTATCTCAAGGTGAACAGCGGCATGAACCGCCTGGGCTTCCAGCCTGAGCGGGTGCACACGGTCTGGCAGCAGCTGCGCGCGATGAAAAACGTGGGCGAAATGACGCTGATGGCGCATTTTGCCGACGCGGAAAAACCCGACGGTATTGCCGATGCCATGGTCCGCATTGAGCAGGCGGCTGAAGGGCTGGATTGCCCGCGCTCGCTGTCGAACTCGGCGGCCACGCTGTGGCATCCCGAGGCGCACTATAACTGGGTGCGTCCGGGGATCGTTCTGTACGGTGCGTCTCCCTCTGGCGAGTGGCAGGATATCGCCAACAGCGGCCTGAAGCCGGTCATGACCCTGCGCAGTGAAATCATTGGCGTGCAGACGCTGAAGGCCGGGGACACGGTGGGCTACGGCAGCCGCTACCGGGCAAAGGGCGAGCAGCGCATTGGCATCGTGGCGGGCGGTTACGCCGACGGCTACCCGCGCATCGCGCCGACCGGCACGCCGGTCTGGGTCGATGGGGTTCGCACGGGAACGGTGGGCACCGTATCTATGGATATGCTGGCCGTTGATCTGACGCCATGCCCGCAGGCGGGCATTGGCTCACCGGTAGAGCTGTGGGGTAACGAAGTTAAGATTGATGACGTGGCTGCCGCGGCGGGCACGGTGGGGTATGAATTGATGTGCGCACTGGCACCAAGAGTGCCGGTTGTGACGGTGTAACGTATATTTATGTCGGGTGGCGGCTTCGCCTTACCCGACCTACAAAACCCTCGAACGTAGGCCGGGTAAGCGTTAGCGCCACCCGGCAAAAAAACAACTACTCGGTTTCCTCTTCCATCGGCCTGACGCCGACTTTTCTGACCGCGTTATCTTCTTTCTCCGCAACCGTCCAGATCATCCCGGCGAACTCTACCTGGTCGCCGACGACGGGGGCCGCTCCCAGCAGTTGCTGAATGATTTCCCCTAACGTTTGCTGCTTGTCGCGGTACTCCAGCCCTTCATCCAGACCGTAAATCAGCGCCACATCCGCAAATTTGGCACTGGCTTCCAGAATAAAATCGCCGAAGAAGCGCTGGTCCAGCGCCACCGGAGGCGACTGGCTGAACAGCTTGCCCAGCGCGGGCAGGTCGCGCTCGCGACCAATCACGCAGAGAATATCCCCCTCGCGCAGGCGGGTGCTGCCGGTAGGGTGCAGCAGGACATTATCGCGGAACAGGGCGGCAATGCGCGTTTCGGTCGGCATGTGCAAATCGCGCAGCGAGGCTCCCACGCACCATTTGTCGGCGCTCAGCTGATAGACAAACTGTTCCCATGGGTTCTCCGGATGAATATCGAGCCCCACGCGGGAGACCGGCCAGCCCACGGGCGGGACCACCACTTTGGCTTTTTTCGCCGCCCACCCGAGCGAGGTTCCCTGGAACAGGAGGGAAATCAGCACCACGAAGAACGCCACGTTAAAGAACAGCCGCGCGTTATCCAGACCGGCCATCATCGGGAACACCGCAAGGATAATCGGCACCGCGCCGCGCAGCCCCACCCAGCTGATAAAGACCCGCTCGCGCAGGTTGAAGCCGCGAAACGGCAGCAGGCCTGCAAATACCGACAGCGGACGGGCGAAGAAGATCATCCACGCGGACAGCAGCAGCGCCGGAACGGCGATCGGCAGCAGATCCGATGGCGTAACCAGCAGGCCGAGCACCAGGAACATGCCGATTTGCGCCAGCCACGCCAGGCCGTCAAAGTTCTGCAAGATGGCATGGCGGTTGCGAATAGGGCGGTTGCCCATCAGGAACCCGCAGAGATAGACCGCGAGAATACCGCTGCCGTCGACTGCCGTGGTGACGGCAAAAATGAGAATGCCGCCGCTCAGCGCCAGCAGGGGGTAAAGCCCCGCGGGCAGCGAGATGCGGTTGATCGTCTGCTGTAGCAGATAGCCCCCCGCCAGGCCGATGACAATCCCCAGGCCGAACTGCTGCAGGATATGTAACGCAAACATCCAGCTCAGCCCGCTTTCATGCTGCTGAATCATCTCGATAAGCGTAATGGTGAGAAACACCGCCATCGGATCGTTACTGCCGGATTCAATCTCAAGCGTGGAGCCAACGCGTTCGTTAAGCCCTTTTCCGCCGAGCAGGGAAAATACCGCTGCCGCATCAGTTGAGCCCACGATGGCGCCAATCAGCAAACCTTCCATGATATTGAGATGGAAAAGCCACGCGGCCATCATCCCGGTGAGGCCAGAGGTAATCAACACGCCGACCGTGGCGAGCGACAGCGCAGGCCCTAAGGCCACGCGGAAGGAGCTCGCCTGGGTGCGCATCCCGCCGTCCAGCAGGATCACCGCCAGCGCGAGGTTACTCACCATATAGGCGAAGGGGTAGTTATCGAATGGGATACCGCCAATGCCATCAATGCCGGCCAGCATGCCGATGGCGAGGAAAATGACAAGAATAGGTATGCCGAGACGCGATGAAAATGAACTTAATAAAATACTGCTGGTTACAAGGACGGAACCCAAAATGAAAAGGCTGATTATCGCTGCGGCATCCAATGTTCTCTTACTCCCACCTCAATGTTAACGCTGTTACTAAAACCCTAACATATTAACAACGGCAACAGCGTTTTATTAAGGGGGTATAACGGCTTTTTTATGCCTTTATGACAGGATGGCCGCTGATGGTCAGCCGAGTGCCGGAATCGTTGTGGATCAGGGTGGCGTGCGCCCCCAGCGCCAGGGTCACGGTTTGCTGCTCGTGGCCGAAATCGAGACCGGTGATGACCGGAATATCCAGCCGCGAGCGAACGAAGTCGACCATGGTCTCCAGGGAGTAACCCGCGTCATAGTCATTCGGAGCAGAGCCGCTGAAGCTGCCCAGCACAACCGCGGACTGGCGTTCAAGAATACCGGCATGATAAAGCTGCAAGAGCATGCGTTCGACGCGGAACGGATGTTCGTTGATATCTTCCAGCACCAGAATGCCGTCCTCGATTTGCGGCATCCACGGCGTGCCGATGAGCGAGACCAGCATCGCCAGGTTGCCGCCCCAGAGCTGACCTTCACATTCCCAGTGCGGCCCATTGCCTTGCCACTCCACGCTGTAGGTGGAATTGCGCAGCGCGCGCCAGAAATGTTCCACGGTAAACGCATCCAGCTCCGGTGCGCCGAAGTTACCGGCCAGCATCGGACCGCTGAAGGTGATGACGTTATGCAGGGCCAGCAGCCCAAGCTGGATGACGGTGAAATCGCTGTGGCCGCAGATCAGCAGCGGATCCTGCTGCTGGCGCAGCGCCAGCCCCTGCCAGTCAATGCTCTCCAGCAGCCGGCTCGCGCCATATCCGCCGCGCACCGCAAGCACAACCCGGTTTTCGCCCGTCAGGTTCACCAGACTATTGATATCATTCAGCCTCTGCGTTTCGGTACCGGCAAAACGCTGCTGGCGGCGGGGGATAATCGTCTGATTTTCTACCTGATGGCCAGATTCCAGCAAACGCTGAACGCCCCGCTGCGCCGCGTCCTGGTTAATGCAGTAGCCCGACGGCGCGATGAGATGAAACTGAGACATGGCAATTCCTTGCTGAATGAGAAACTAATTGTCTATATCATGCCGCTTATACGCTGCCTGCTTCAAGAGGCGGCGCACCGCGATGACCGGCTATAAGGATAGATGACGTGAAATTGAGATGGTTTGCTTTTTTGATTGTGTTGCTTGCTGGCTGTAGTTCAAAACATGATTATCAAAATCCGCCCTGGAACCCGGAAGTTCCGGTGAAACGGGCCATGCAGTGGATGCCGATCAGTGAGCAAGCCGGGAAGGCCTGGGGCGTCAGCCCGCGTCTCATCACGGCGATCATTGCGGTGGAGTCCGGCGGTAATCCCACGCTTGTCAGCAAATCTAACGCGGTGGGGCTGATGCAGCTTAAAGCGTCAACGGCGGGGAGAGAGGTTTACCGCTACATGGGGTGGAACGGCCAGCCGTCGACCAGCGAGCTGAAAAACCCGGAACGTAACATTTCAATGGGCACGGCCTACCTGAGCATCATGGAGCATGGCGTGCTGAAGGGGATTAAGGATCCAGAGGTGATGCAGTACGCGCTGGTGGTGTCTTACGTTAACGGTGCCGGCGCGTTGCTCAGAACCTTCTCCTCTGACCGCAAAGAGGCGATAGAAGAGATTAACGACATGGACAAAGACGAGTTCTTTGAACATGTGGCGAAAAATCACCCGGCACCACAGGCGCCTCGTTATATCTGGAAAGTACAGAAAGCGATGGATGCCATGTAATGCCGCAGACGGGCGGCGGTCACGCTGCCCGATTTCTTCACAGGACCTTATTTGCGCGTTCCCGCGCCTCTCGCTCCAGGGAATAGATAATACGCTGAAGCTCACGCTCCGCGCCGGGCCCGACGTTGAGGAAACGGAAGCTCAGACGCGGCGTGGTAATGGTTTCATTTTTGCTGTCCACGACGGTGCGGTCGCTGATGGCAATCAGCTGTGCATCGAAATAAAAGCGACCCCAGCCCCCCATATCCAGTTCGATTTGCGTAAACCGCATGCCCTCTACCAGCCCGTCCGGTTTCGGCGTGTCCATCAGCGCGCCCATGCCGCCCAGCGACAGATCGAAGAGGCGGAAGCGGATCTCTTTTTTGTCCGGCATTTTGGCCTTACAAAAATAGGCGGGATGGAGCGGGGCGCTGATGCGGAAATATTCACGACGCTGAACAAACCAGAGATTGGTCGGAAGCGGGGTAACAAAAGCCGGTAGTCCCTGGTATTCGCTCAGTTCCAGCCGCGACAGGACAAACTCCACTTTGGCGCCCTGCGTTTCGGCCATCACCGCGATATTCTCCGCTTTCAGCGCCGCGCGGTTTTCATACTCCTGACTGCCTAAATCAATCACCAGCCGATCCTTCGAGGCGTCAAGGATCTTGCTGATGAACTGATTATTCGACCAGCTGATGCGCAGCGGCACTTCACCTTTTTGCAGGTCGCGTAATACCCCTAATACAGCCAGCGGATTTTGCTTGAGGAACTGCTCACTGTAATGACTCACGCCGGATGGCTCCTTGATTGATGACAGACTGTCTTAGCGTTATCGGCAATCTGCAATGAAACTTAATACAAACCGGTGAGTTTTTTTTGCCTGTTTAACCAAAGATAAGTCGGTGAGATGAAAATGATTTTCCGGCGATGACCTATACTTAAGTTAGCTGTGCAGAAGGTTTTCTGCGCACGCGTTAAACCTGCAAGAGGGCATCGCTATGGGTATCATCGCCTGGATTATCTTTGGTCTTATTGCTGGCGCTATCGCTAAACTGATCATGCCGGGAAACGATGGCGGCGGCTTTATTCTGACCTGTGTACTCGGGGTCGTTGGTGCGGTTGTGGGCGGCTGGCTGGCGACGATGTTTGGCTTTGGAGGCAACATAAGTGGTTTCGACCTGCACAGTTTTCTGGTCGCTGTCGTGGGTGCCATTGTGGTGCTGGGCATATTCAGGTTACTGCGACGAGCATAAATTGACGTAAACGGCTCTCTGCGGAGGGCCGTTTTTTTTGCCTGAGTATTGATTTGTTAATCTAAATGATAATAATTGTCGTTCCGTATTGCATCTAACAACAAGACGACATTATGAATACCTCACGTTTTACGCTTTGCGCCCTGGCAGGGGCCGCCACGCTGGCATTGCAGGTCCCGGCGTTCGCCGAAGAATCCACCATCGTCGTCACAGGTTCAGAGCAGGGCAGCGCGCTGCCGGCCTGGACGAACAGCGCCACCAAATCGGCCGTTGCCGAGAGTAAAACGCCGCAGGTCATCACGACCCTCACTGCGCCGGAAATTGAAAAGCGTCACGCGAATTCGGTGAATGAAATCCTGCGCTATGCCCCGGGCGTCTCAACCGAGGTGCGGGGGAATACCTCCTACATGAGCGAATATAAAATTCGTGGCTTTACCGTTGACCAGGAGTTTTATAACGGGCTGCAGCTGCCCTATAACGTCACCGGCAATACCAAAGCGCGCATCGATCCGCTGCTGATCGACAGCGTTGATATCCTGAAAGGCCCCTCATCGGTCCTTTACGGCGGCGGTTCGCCGGGCGGGCTGGTGAATATTCAAAGTAAAAAACCGCAGCGGGAAGCTCGAACCGAAATCGGCGTTAACACCGGAAACCGTAATCTGAAAGAGGGATACCTCGATTCCACCGGGCAGATTGCCGACAGCGACTGGAACTACCGTCTGCTGGGCAAAGCGACGGAAAACGACGATCAGCCGCACACCACCCGGTATGAAAACTACCTGGTTGCTCCGTCCGTCACCTGGCAGCCCGACAGCAAAACCCGCCTTACCCTGGACGCGCTGGCGCAAAACACCCCGAGCCTGACGCCGTCTAACCCGCTGCCGCTCGCCTACCTGCACTCGAAATATGCGGGCAAGCGCGATTATGCCGGAGACGAATGGAGCGGGTTTAAGCAGCGTCAGTGGATGCTGGGCTACAGCTTTGAACATGAGTTTGACAGCGGCTGGGGCTTTAATCAGAAAGCGCGCTATTTCGACGTCGATACCCACCAGCGCAGCGTCTACGCGACAGGCACGGGAAGCGAGGCGTATCAGCTCAACCGCTTTGCCTACACCACCGATGAAGACCTTAAGAGCTTCAACATCGACAACCAGGTGACCAAAACCGTTGCCCTGGGCGACTGGAAACACCACCTGCTGGCCGGGTTTGACTATCAGAAGCTGAATTCCCATTTCCACTATCGCTACGCATCGGCCACGCCGGGTATCGATATGCGGCATCCTGACTATTCGCAGATCCAGGAAAGCGCGCCGGGGCTCTATACCGCCCAGAAAAACCGTCTCAGCTACCAGCAGAACGGCTATTACTTACAGGATCAGGTAGAGTTTGGCGGCCTCAACCTGCTGGGCAGCCTGCGCTACGACGATTACCGCTCCGTTACCACCAACTACCTGCAAAACGGTGATAAAGCCTGGGTATCGCAGGATCGCGTCACCAAACGCCTGGGCGCGCTTTACGCCTTCGATAACGGGATTTCGCCGTTTATCAGCTATTCAGAAGGTTTCGCGCCGGTGTCACCGCAGGGTACGCTCGTGGCGAAAGACGTCAAACCGACTACCAGCAAGCAGGTGGAAGGCGGGGTGAAATATCTGCTGGCCGACTACGCCACCACCTTTACCGCCTCGGTGTTTAACATCCGGCAGAAAAATGTCGTCACCTCCGATCCGGGCTTCCTGAACTATCGTCAGACCGGGGAAGTGGAATCCAAAGGGGCAGAGCTCTCCGCCATCAGCCGTCCGACGGACAACCTGACGCTGATTGCCAACTATGCGTACACCCACGCGATCAACCGGGAAGATGACAAATACAAAGGCAAACGTCCAACGCAGGTACCGGAGAATGCCTTCAACCTCTGGGGGGATTACACCTTTGACAACACGCCGCTGAAAGGACTGATGCTGGGGGCTGGGGCACGCTACACCGGGCCGATGGAAATCTCTCCGGCAAACGATGCGGGTAAGCTGGGCGGCACTACGCAGTACGATCTGGCGGCTTCCTACCGGATGGGTGAAATCCTGCCTTCGCTGGCAGGGCTAACGCTTAAGGCCAGCGCGCAGAACATCACCAATAAAGAGACGCTGACCTGCTACGACGCGACCAACTGCTGGATTGGGCGTGACAGGACGTATCAGCTAGGGGCGAGTTATAGTTTCTAAGGAACCAGGGAAACCCCGTCAAAAATGCGCAATCGGACTGCCCCCTCTCCCTTGAGGGAGAGGGCTGGGGTGAGGGGGAACATACGGCTGAGGTGGTCATTCCGTTCACTTTATGTTCCTTGCTACTCTGTAACGATGTGACCGGTGAACGTGCCAGGGGGGCTCAGTCGCCGCCACCCCGGCAACCCGGGCTCCCGGCGGTAAATCGCCGCTTCGCGGTGCCCTCGGCGTATTCCTTCCGGCTTATCGTGGACGGGCGGAGGTAACATCCCTGTAAAGCCCGCCCTCTCGGCGCATCCATGCGCCTCGCCCCGGCCGGAAGGCAAACGCCTCAGCGATTTACAGCCGGACCATGGCATCGCTGAAAGCGTTCAGGCGTTCTGAAACAACGTTATTGCTTCTGCTCAAAACTTACTGGCTAACCTTCTCCCGGAGGGAGAGAGCCAGCACGCGCAGGCCGGGTAAGGCGTAGCCGCCACCCGGCAATACCCTTACTGCGCCGCAGCTTTCACCGGCGCAGCCTCCTCATTCGCCGCAGGCTGATTCTCCGGCACGCTGTCGCACGGTTTTGCTTTCGGACAGACCCGATCCAGCATTTTCAGCGTCACGCCGTTGCTCCAGCCGAAGCCGTCCTGCAGCGGATACTCGCCGCCGCCGCCACCCGTACCGGTTGTCGACACGTCATACTTCTCGACCAGTTTCTTTTCCCTGTCGTAAGTATGCTGGACGTTCTTCAGGAAGCGCCAGGTCACGTCCATCGAGACCTTCTCCTGTCCGTAATTCTGCAGCCCTTCCGCGGCCACCCACTGTAGCGGGGCCCAGCCGTTTGGCGCATCCCACTGCTGGCCGCTATTGACGGTGGTGGTCGCAATACCGCCCGGCTTCAACAGGCGCGACGAGGTTGCCGCGGCGACTTTATCGGCCCGGTCCTGCGCCGCCGCCTTCACGTAAAGCGGGAACAGGGCTGCCGCCGTGAGCTGATTGCGTACCTTCTTGCTTTTCAGATCGTAATCCGCGTACCAGCCCTCTTTATCATTCCACAGGTGGCTCTCGATGGCTTTCTGACGCGCCGTTGCCAGCGCCTCGTATTTACTTGCGCTGGCGGCGTCGCCACTCTCCTGGCTTGCCCGCGCCAGCAGTTTTTCCATCTTGAACATCAGGGCGTTCAGGTCCACGGGGACAATGCTGGTGGTTCGGATGGTGCCGAGCTTTTGCGGATCGTCCATCCAGCGCGAGCTAAAGTCCCAGCCCGAGGCCGCAGCGGAACGCAAATCACGGTAGATCTCGGTCGCAGGCCGGTTAGGGTTACTTTTGGCGGTATTCACGTCGTCAAGCCAGGACTCCGGGCGCGGGGTATCGCGGTCGTCCCAGTAGCGGTTGAGGATAGCGCCGTCGTCCAGCTTCACCACGCGTTTGTTAGCCTGCCCCGGCTGAAGGGCGTCGACGCCGTCCATCCAGTAGGCATACTCTTTCTCCATCTGCGGACGGTACTTCTTCAGCGCATCGCTGTCGTGGGTCGCCAGCAGTTCAACCATCATTGAGAAAAACGGCGGCTGGGAGCGGCTCAGGTAATAGCTGCGGTTGCCGTTGGGAATGTGGCCGAAGGTGTCAATCTCATACGCAAAGTTATCCACCATGTCGCTGATTTTGTCCCAGTGTTCGCTCTCCGCCAGGCCCAGCATGGTGAAATAGCTGTCCCAGTAGTAGACCTCGCGGAAACGGCCGCCGGGCACAACGTAAGGTTTGGGTAACGGCAGAAGGGAATCCCATTTGTTGCTGGCTTTATCCGTGGTGCGCGTCAGTACGGGCCAGAGATCGTCGATGTGCTCACGTAAACTTTGTCCAGCAGGCGGAACATATTTTTCCCCTTCCGCAGGGAGCGTAAAGTTCATCTCGACAAAGTGGCGTAAGTCAAAGCTGGACTGCGCGTGCTGCATCCGGTAATCCGCCAGAATCATCAGCGGGTCGCTTTTGGGGACGGCATCCGCGAAGGTTTTCTGATCGGGAAACAGTTTGGCGCTTTGCACATCGTTAAACAGCGGGCCCAGCAAAATATCGGGTGAGGTTGTCTGGGCTGCGGGGCTATCATCGGCATAACCGCAAGTCGTGACGCCGAGCAGCGCGCCTCCTAACGCAAGGGGCAAGAACGCGGGGCGTAGTGTACGAGGTCTTATCATCAGTTCGTCTCCTGTCTTCACCAAACAGCGTGACCGCTGTTGTCAATCACCTGAAAACCTTAGACGAATATTGCCCGCTTCGCGTTAATAATTGCCTGCCCGTCAGACCTCTTCCGGCGTCTGGCTGGCTTCCCGCAGCGTGCCCGGCGCATGTCCTATGATGCGCTTAAATGCCCGGCTAAATGCCGCCAGAGAGCCGTACCCCAGCCGCAGCGCGACGGTTTCAATCGGCTGATTTTCGTGGCGAATGTACTGGATGGCCAGGCGCATTCTCAGCTCGCTGAGATATTTTGCCGGGGTGGTTCCCGTCGCGGCCAGAAACCGTTCGGCGAACACGGAACGGGACGTGCCCGCTTCTTTTGCCAGATCCGCCACGCTCCAGTTCAGGCCGGGCTGCTGGTGCATGGCGTAAATGGCCCGGCTCAGGCGCGGGTCGCGCAGAACCTGCACCCAGCCGGTGGCTTTACCACATCCGCCTTCAACCCAGCCGCGCACGATTAACGCCGCCACCACGTCGGCCAGACGCGCAAGGATCCCGGCGTACCCGGCCTGGCGCGACACGGACTCCCGCTCCATCGCCGCCAGCAGCGGGTGGATCTCCGGCCAGGTGGACATCAGCCGGCTGACCATCATCACTTCCGGCATCGCCTTGATCAGCGGCTGCATCCCGCCCAGCTCAAAATCCATGCACCCGCTAAAGATGATGGTGTTCTCGCTTTCCGGGCAGGGCTCGCAGGTGATGGCACACACCGAGCTGCAGATGGGCTCGCTGGGAAAGGCATTGATGGGCGTAATGGTTGCCCGCTCGTCAGAGAGCAGGGCATGGGAATCACCGCAAGGAATAAAGAGGGCATCGCCGCTGCTCAGTTCGAACGTCGCACCGCTTTCCATTCGCAGCAGGGCGCTACCGTGGCTCACAAAATGAAACTGCGCCCTACCGGGCGCCTGATGGAACGCGACGCCAAACGGCGCGCTGGCCTGGATCCGCCGGTATTTCACACCTGAAAGACGCATGCCGCGTAAAAGTTCGCTGATCAGATCGGGTGACTGTACGGTCATGGCGCAACTCCGGACGAATAATCAATAAGTGGAGATTATATGTCATAGATCGTCCAGGGTGAACCTTCTATGCTTTTGCGACAGTTGTCACATTTTTATAACGGGAGAAAAACAGATGAATTCATGTGTCGCGGCGAGCGAGGCGGTAGCGCCTGCAAAACCCGCCTGGCGGGCCGTCTATTCACTGGGGCTGGGGGTGTTTGGTTTGATTACGGCAGAATTTCTGCCCGCCAGTTTGTTAACGCCGATGGCCGCGAGCCTGGGCGTGAGTGAAGGAATGGCCGGACAGGCCGTCACCGCCACCGCGCTGGTGGCGCTGGTGACCGGACTGCTGATTACGCCGGCGACCAAAAGCATCGACCGCCGCTGGGTGCTGATGTTTTTCTCGGTCCTGCAAATTATCTCCAGCCTGCTGGTGGCCTTTGCGCCCAACCTGCACGTCCTGCTGATGGGGCGTTTGCTGCTCGGGATAGCCATCGGCGGATTCTGGGCGATGTCGACGGCGACCACGATGCGCCTGGTTCCGGCGGATAAAGTGCCGAAGGCGCTGGCGGTGATCTTCTCCAGCGTATCGATAGCCACGGTGGTCGCGGCGCCGCTCGGCAGCTATCTGGGCAGCCTGATCGGCTGGCGCAACGTCTTTGTTCTCTGCATTCTACCGAGCATGCTGGCGCTGCTGTGGCAGCTCTGGGTCCTGCCGTCCATGAAGCCGGAGAGCAGTGGCAGCCTGAGTACGCTGTTCCGCGTGCTGCGTCGTCCGGGGATGATCGGCGGCATGCTGGCGACCATCCTGATTTTCAGCGGCCATTTCGCCTTCTTTACCTACCTGCGCCCGTTCCTGGAAACGGTGGGGCAGGCGAGCGTGGAGACCATTTCGCTGATCCTGCTGGGCTTTGGGCTGGCCAACTTTGTCGGCACCTCCGTTGCCGGGCATCTGCTGGCACGCAATCTGCGCCTGACGCTGGCGCTGGTGCCGTTCGCGATGGGCGTTCTCGCGCTCACCATGGTGGCGTTTGGTCATCTGGCGATGCTGGACGGGTTCCTGGTCGCGCTGTGGGGCTTTGCATTTGGTCTGGTTCCGGTGGGCTGGTCAACCTGGCTTGCTACCACCGTTCCGGATGAAGCCGAAAGTGCAGGCGGGCTGCTGGTGGCCTCAATTCAGCTGGCGATAAGTGCCGGTGCGGCCGGGGGCGGCGCGGTATTTGACCTCAACGGCGCCAGCGGCGTATTCGCCGGAAGCGGGCTTCTGCTGGTAACGGCGATGGTGATTGTGTTTATGGGCGTGAAAGTGAAAGCAGAGTGAGCCTTTTCCCTCTCCTTTGGGAGAGGGACTTAACGGGTGTTCATTGTTCTATGCTGTTGCTCTTTCATTCCAGGTGTCTTTGAACATGATATTCCCGTCGCAATATTTCCATTCAATCGATTCATAGCGAAGTTCGACTTCTTCCATATGTGCACTTGCGATACCGAGCGGGTGCAATACTGGAGAGATCCTCGTTATCTTTACGTTTTCCAGAGTGATATTGAAGTATTCGCGCTCAATACCGGCGTCATCAATTTTATACATTTTGATTAATGCCGTTTTGAAGGTTTTACCTGTACATACGGCACGAAAAAGATGGGGTGTGATGCGATCTATTTCTTTTTCAAAGGTGATTGGAACATGAAGGCGTGTCCCGGTTAGTTTTCCCGTGTTGGAACTGGTGGGGATCCAGACGGAGTGATTAAACGATTTGAGTTCGGTAGAGCCCAATCTTGTAGGCATTAAACACTCGCCTAATACGGGAGCATTATTTTCGTCAGTAAACCATATATGTGCTGGTGTAGACATTTATTGATCCTTTGTTTTGTAACGAAATGCAATGAAGTACACAACTAATATAATAATCCCAACGATTCGTAGCGCAATTTTTTCGTTTTCTATAAAACTCACCACGATAGCACCGAGAATGATGGCGAATATTCCAGTGCCATACCAAAAAAAATCATCCATAATGTCTTGTAAGAAACTTTTTAAAAATTGTTTCAAAAATGCTTTTATCGATTGCCACATTATCGCATCATTCTATTCAGCGCATCAGCAATTTCGCTATCGGATGCAGTGTTTAAGTTAAGATAACCGGCTTTCATTATCACCGGTTCAATAAGGAAATACATCATTTCCAGCTTTTCAACATATAGCGCATGGTAAAATAACGGCTGAAATTTTTTAAGTGTATTTGCGCTGTCTGCCGCATGCTGAACTATAGCGTAAAGGTTTAATACGGTAATTACACCTCCTGTGCTCAAACCAACCTTTCTCATAAATGCACTTTTTACGGCCGCGTTCATTTTATTACCATAACAGATGTATGACGTGGCGGCATAAATCAAACCGCTCTTAGATACTTGCTTTACTGAATAGTTTGTTGTAAATGGTATTAATTTTTCGAGAATAATTTTTCTTTGAATAATGGATCTGTTCTGAAGCATCGTTTCAATATAAATCCTTACCATTCTAAAAATTACATCTCTATGCTTAACAAGTTCAGCGACTCCTGCTAAAAACCTCAAATCTTCCGAACCCAATTTTTTACAGACATCCTGATAATTATCAGTGAAGCAAGAGGTATAATAAAGCAATCGCGTGGTCGCATCGCCAAGATTATTTAAATATTCTATGGCACCGTCCTTTACCCCCGCGACGGCACGATCGAGCCTTAATGCAAGATCTTTATCGGCTCCAATTCTTTCTATAATTTCCTTGCTGTAATACATAATATGTCCCTGTTGTGTGCAGGGTGTATCATGGTCTACGTTATCGACTAAGGACAGTGATCGGACTCGCACTTTTAAACGTAAAATAAAGAATAAATATTAACCTATTTTCTAAGTTAATTGGTGCGTTTTTATAATTGATGCGATGAATTAGAAAGAGTTAAATAATCTTGAGATTATTAAGAATTATATATTCAGCGAGGAAGGGGGAGATATTACTGAATGATGACATAATTTGTAGGCCGGGTAAGCGCATGCGCCACCCGGCATCACGGTAAGACTTACAGCCCTTTCTTATCCATCCACACCGCCAGATCCACCAGACGGTTTGAGAAGCCCCACTCGTTGTCATACCACGCCAGGATCTTCACCATGTTCCCGCCAATCACCAGCGTGGAAAGCCCGTCGATAATTGAGGAGCGTGGGTCGCCCTGGTAATCGCTGGAGACCAGCGGTTCATCGCTATAGCCCAGAATGCCTTTCAGAGGCCCGCTGGCGGCCGCGTTGCGGAACGCGTCATTCACCTCTTCGGCGGTTACGTTACGGCTCAGCGTTACCGTTAAATCCACAATCGACACCACCGGCACCGGCACGCGCAGGGAGTACCCGGTCAGTTTGCCGTCCAGAGAGGGGATCACTTTCCCCAGCGCTTTTGCCGCGCCGCTGGAGTAAGGCACAATCGACAGCGCCGCCGCGCGCGCGCCGCGCAGATCTTTCTCCGGCTGATCGTGCAGCGCCTGGCTGTTGGTGTAGGCATGCGTGGTATTCATCAGACCATGCTCAATCCCGAACTGCTGATGCAGAACCTGAGCGGCCGGCGCCAGGCCGTTCGTGGTGCAGCTCCCGTTACTCACCACCGCGTGACGGGCGGGATCGTACTGCTCGTGATTAACCCCCATCACAATCGTCAGGTCGTCGTTCTTCCCGGGGGCGGAAATGATGACGCGCTTGGCGCCGCCGTGAGTGATATGCACCGCCGCTTTTTCCCGCTCGGTAAAGAAGCCGGTGGCCTCAATCACCACGTCAACGCTGACGTCACGCCACGGGATATTCGCCGGATCGCGTTCGCTAAATACGGCGATCCGCTGCCCGTCTACCTGCAGCGCGCCGTCTGCCGCTTCAACCGGGGCGGGAAGCTTGCCCAGAAGGGAATCATGTTTCAGCAGGTGGGCGAGGGTTTTACTGTCCGTCAGATCGTTAATGGCCACAATCTGCAGATCCGGGTTACCCAGCGCCGCGCGCAGGAAATTACGTCCGATACGGCCGAAACCGTTAATACCGACCTTAACCATGGTGCACTCCTTATCTCTGTTGTCTGGAGTCACTGTAGGCGTCGGGCCGGTTGGCGTAAACGACAAAAAAGGATCAGATTACGCCATCTTGCGGCAGTGGAAGCGCTGGCGGTACTCGCCGGGCGTGAGGTGAAGCTGTTTCTCAAAGATGCGGCGCAGGTTAATGCTGGTGCCAAACCCGCTTTGCTCGGCAACGCGTTCAAGGGAGTCATGGGTCTGCTCAAGCAGCTGGCGGGCCGCGGCCAGACGCGCTTCGGTAACGTAGCGGGCCGGAGAAACTCCCGCGTCGCGGGTAAACACGCGGGTGAAATTACGCGGGCTCATCGCCGCTTTCTCGGCCAGATTTTCCACGCACAGGTCGGCGGTGAGGTTCTGCAGGATCCAGGTTTGCAGTTCGCTTATCGGGCCCGATGTGCCGGGCTGCTGCAGGCTGTAACGGCTGAACTGCAGCTGGCCGCCGGGACGGCGCAGGTACATCACCATATCCTGCGCCACGTCGCGGGCGAGGGTAAATCCGTAGTCGTCTTCCACCAGCGCCAGGGTCAGATCGAACCCGGAACTCACGCCGCCCGAGGTCCAGATGGGGCCATCCTGAATATACAGCGGACCGCCTTCGACGTGGATAGCGGGATACTGGGCTTGCATCGTCTCCAGCAGGCGCCAGTGGGTGGTCGCGCGGCGACCGTCCAGCAGGCCGGTCTGGGCCAGCAGCATCGCGCCGCCGCAGATAGAGGCTACCCGCCGGGCGTGCGGCGCAGCGAGGTGCAGCCAGTCCACCACCGCCGTGCTCTCCTGCTCGTTCATGCCGCGTCCGGTGATGATAATGGTATCCAGCGGTTCACGCGGGTCCAGCTCCGGCAGGCGATAGTCCGCCAGCAGATTCAGGCCGGACTGGCCGTGGATCACCTGGTGAGGCTGCGTGGTGGCGATGATAATCCGGTAGCGGGGCTGCGCAAGACCTTCCGGATGCAGCCGGTTGGCCTGCATCAGAATATCGGCGATACCGGCGGCTTCAAACAGCATGCCGCCGTCGGGAACAATAATCAGGATCTTCTTCATGTCCTGAAAAGTACCTTTATCACAGAATAAGTCAAGCGACGCGTGCGCCCCACGTTTCTGGCAAAGCAAAGCGATTTAAGTTGTTTGTTATTTCAGTCGTTATCCCCGATCGTCAGAGAATTATCTCTGGCGAAACGGCGTCTGAAGGAATGGGTCAACGAAGCTCCCTCTATTTACATCCGCAACAACGCGAACAAATCCGCCATCTTGCATCGGGTTTTTTATGGCGCAGCGAACTGCCCACGTGGCTGTTGATTATCATGATTTATGCAGGCTGGTTTGCCACGCTGGCGTTCTGGCAAACGCTTGGCCTGCTGCCCGCCACGCTGCTGCTGATCGGGTTTACCGCCTGGTACATGTCCCTGCAGCATGAGCTGATCCACGGGCACCCCACGCGTTTTGCCTGGCTCAACCAGCTGTTCGGCACGCTCCCGCTGGCGGTCTGGTATCCGTATGGCCTGTACCGGGACTCCCATCTCGTCCATCATCGGCACCATAGCCTGACCCATCCGGTGGATGACCCGGAGTCATACTATTTTACCGACGAGAGCTGGGCGCGCTTTTCCCCCTGGCAGAAACGTATGATTCGGGCGCGGAATACCTTCGCCGGGCGGCTGATGCTGGCCCCGCTGCTGGATATCCTTCAGACGCTGGGCAGCGCTGCGGCGGCGTTTCGTCACCTTCAGCCGCGGGCAATGTCAATGTGGCTGGTTCACGTTTTGCTGCTGGTGGCGCTCTTCGCCTGGATGACGCGTACCGGTTTTTCACCCGTCTGGTTTGTGCTGGCCGTCAGCTATCCGGCGCTGGCGCTGACCAAGGTCCGATCGTTTTTCGAACATCGCGCGGCGGACGACCCGCTGGCGCGCTCCGTCATTAACGAGGCCGGGTTATTCTGGCGGGTACTGTTTTTGAATCTCAACTACCATTCAGTGCATCACGATCTGCCGGGCGTTCCCTGGTACGGGCTGAAGGCCATCTACCAGCAAAACCGGGAGGCGTACCAGCAGCGAAACCACGGTTTTCTCGTCAGGGGCTATGGTGAATGGCTGCGTCAGTTCTGGGTGAGACCCGTCGACGTCACCGTTCATCCCGCAAAACAACAGGGGGAAGGGTATGAGTAACCTGCTGGCGTTTCCCATGTATGCCGTGGATCGCGCCGATACCCGCGCGCTCTGGCTGGCGGTAAAGGGGCTGTTGGCCGCGCGCGGTGTGTTCGTCGATCGTGACCCCGGCTGGCCGGAGTCTGACCTGCTGAACCACTGGCAACAGCCTGCGCTTATCCTCAGCCAGACCTGCGGTTATCCGCTGGTCACGCAGCTCCCGGACGTGCAGGTGGTCGGCTGTTTTCACTACACGGCACCGGGCTGCGAAGGGATCCAGTACCGCAGCTTTCTGGCGGTGCGCGAGGAGGATCGGCACCTCACCCTGGCGGATTTTCGCGGACGCCGGGCGGTTTGTAATTCCCCGGATTCCCAGTCCGGCTACAATGCGCTGCGAAAAATAGTGGCTCCCCTGGCGAGCGGCGGTCCCTTTTTCGCGCAAGCGTCCTTCAGCGGCAGCCATCGCCAGTCGCTGACTGATGTGAAACGCGGGGCGGGGGATATCGCGGCCATCGACTGTGTGACCTGGGCACTGCTGCAGCGCCATGAGCCGGAACGGCTTGCGGGGCTGGCGGTCATTGACCGCACCCCGCTGACGCCGGGACTGCCGCTGATTACCTCGCCTAACACCTCGCCTGAAACGCTTAACGCCATTCGCGATGCACTCCACGAGCTGGTGGATGCGCCGGAATACCGGGAGGTGCGCGACGCGGTGCTGATCGACGGTTTTAGCGTAGTGACGCGCGAGGCCTACGCCTCATTGTCCGCGTGATAAATCTCCTGCGCGTCGGTAAAACAGCGCAGCGCCAGCGAGGAGACGGGCTTCTGCCTGCGCATAATCAGGCCGACGGGAGCCTCAATGTTCGCGTCGGCGATGGGGACAATCCTGAAGTTGCTGTTCAGTGCCTCCAGCCCGTTGTTCAGCGGCATCACGGCGCAGCACACGCCGCTCTGAACCGCCTGAATGATCTGGAACGTCGAGTCGCTCTCGAAAACGGACGTGGGTTCGATGCCGGCAGATTTAAAGCTGGCCTCCATATGCGCCCGGTAGTGCATCCCTTTGGTCAGAAACCCCAGCGGAAAATCCGTCAGGTCGTGCCACGTCAGCGCTGCCTGGCCGAGCTGGAAATGGCGGACGTCGTGCAGCAGGCCCATCTTCGTTTTTGGCAGCTGGATAATGTCAAACAGGCTGGTGTCGATGCTGTTGAGGTAGCAAATTCCCAGCTCAAGCTGATTGCGGCTGACGCCGTCGGCAATCTGCGCTGAGGACATGGAATAGAGGCTGTAGGTCAGCTCCGGGTATTTTTGCGTCAGCAGACGAATAAAGATCATCGGATCCACGCTCGCCAGCGGCACCATCCCCAGACGTAATTCGCCCACCACCTGACCTTTACACAGCGCGGCTTCTGCCTGTAGCCCGTCATGCGCGGCAAGCAGGGCGCGGGCCCACGCGAGGATGCGTTCCCCCTCCGGCGTAAACCCTTCAAAGCGCTGCCCGCGCACGATCAGCACCAGCCCCAGCTCCTCTTCCAGGCTGCGGATGCGCATGGAGAGGGTCGGCTGGGTGACGTTGCACTGCGAGGCCGCTTTACCAAAGTGCCGGGTCTCGTCGAGTGCGATTAAATATTTTAACTGTTTAATATCCATCATTATTTCTGCGCGAGCAGCCTTACAGCATGCGGATCTCTTTCGAGCGCAGGGTGATGCGAACCGGAACGGATTTATACGACGGCGTACCGCTGTCCTTATCCAGATAATCAAGCGGTACCAGCACGTTGGCCTCCGGGTAATAGGCGCCGACGGTGCCCGGCGCGATGCTGTACGCCACCACGGTAATGTCCTTCAAACGCTGGACGCTGCCGGGGAGGGCGGTTTCGATATCCACGCGGTCGCCGTGTTCCAGGCCTGACTGCGCCATATCGTCTTCGTTCATAAACAGCACGTCGCGGCGGCCAAACACGCCGCGGTAGCGGTCGTCCAGGGCGTAAATGGTGGTGTTGTACTGGTCGTGGCTGCGCAGCGTGATTAACCGCAGAACGTGCTCACCTTCGCCGCTGGCGTTCTCGTGAACGCCGTCGAACACCGAGAACATCGCTTTCCCCGTCGCCGTTGGCCAGATGCGTTGCGTCGGCGGCAGCGGCATACGGAAGCCGCCGGGAACGCGGATCCGCGCGTTGTAGTTCTCAAAGCCCGGAATGGTCTGCTCGATCAGATCGCGGATCCGGTCGTAATCTTCTACCAGCGTCAGCCAGTCCACGCGGGTTTCCGGCAGCGTGGCTTTCGCCATGCCGGCGACGATAGCGGGTTCCGAACGGAGCAGCGGCGAGGCGGGCTTCAGCTTGCCGGACGAGGCGTGCACCATCGACATGGAGTCTTCGACGGTAATGGACTGACGGCCGGTGGCCTGGAGATCCAGCTCGGTGCGGCCGAGACACGGAAAGATAAAGGTCTCTTTGCCCACCAGCAGATGGGTACGGTTGAGCTTGGTCCCGACGTGCACGCTCAAATCCAGGTTACCCATCGCCGGAAAACCCCGCTCGTGATCGGGCATCGCGACGGCAAAATTACCCCCGAGGCAGATGAGCGCCTTCGCGCGGCCGTCGATCATCGCCTGCGTGGCCTGCACCGCATCGTGTCCGTGGTGAGAGGGCGGCTCAAAGCCGAAAACGTCCTTCAGACGGTTCAGGAAGGCCGGGGTAGGCTTCTCGCTGATCCCGACGGTGCGGTTCCCCTGAACGTTAGAGTGGCCGCGCAGGGGGCAGATTCCCGCGCCGGGCTTGCCGATGTTTCCGCGCAGCAGCAGCAGGTCGGCAATCAGGCGGACGTTCGCCGTGCCTTTATTGTGCTGGGTAATACCCATCCCGTAGGTAATGATGGTGGCATTTGATTTCGCATAGGCGTCGGCCACCTTCCCGAGTGCCGCCCGATTCAGGCCCGACTCGCGCTCGATCTCGTCCCAGCGGGTTTGCGCGATATCGGCGGCGAAGTCCTCAATGCCCTGGGTGTGTTCGGCAATAAACGCATGGTCGAGCACGTCACCGCGTTCGGCCTCCATTTCCAGCAGATGTTTGGCAATGCCTTTCAGCGCGGCGGCATCGCCCCCGGCCTTCACCTGGAAATAGGTCGAGGCGATATCCGTGGAGCCGTAGGTCGCCATTTCAATCACGCTTTGCGGGTCGGCGAAACGTTCGAGGGCGCGCTCGCGCAGCGGGTTAAAGACGATAATCGGCACGTTGCGGCGGGCCAGCTCATGGAGCGTCCCCATCATTCGCGGATGGTTGGTGCCGGGGTTGTGGCCGATGGAGATCACCAGCTCGGTCTTATCGAAGTCGTCCAGCGAGACGGTGCCTTTCCCGATGCCAATCGAACGCGGCAAACCGACGCTGGTGGCCTCGTGGCACATATTCGAGCAGTCGGGGAAGTTATTGGTGCCGTATTCGCGAGCGAACAGCTGGAACAGATACGCCGCTTCGTTAGAGGCGCGTCCGGAGGTATAGAACTCGACCTGGTCCGGTTCGAGCCCGCGCAATACTTCGCCGATGCGTTGAAACGCCTCTTCCCAGTCGACGGGCCGGAAGGTATCGCTCGCCCGGTCGTAGCGCAGGGGATGCGTCAGTCGACCGTAGCCTTCCAGTTCAAAGTCCGATTTTGCCAGCAGCGAGGAGACGCTGTTTTCGGCCAGAAACGCGGGAGTAACGCGTTTGCTGGTGGCTTCCCAGGTCACGGCTTTGGCGCCGTTCTCGCAGAACTGGAACGTCGACTTGTGTTCTTTATCCGGCCACGCGCAGCCCGGGCAGTCGAAACCGTCAGGCTGGTTGGTGCGCAGCAGCGTGGCGGGAGCATCAAGGGTATCCATTTGGGTACGTACCGCGATGGCCGTCGCTTTTAACGCGCCCCAGCCTCCGGCAGGACCGTCATAGTGTCTGATACCCGGCACCGAGCGTCTTTTCTTATTCATACCCACTCCTGATTTCTTCGGTCACACAACGTCTGAACCCATAAAAACGCTGCAAAGGACAATAAGTGAAAGCAATGACGGCCGGATGGCTATGCGCATACGGTGTTGAAAAATGCTTTATCTTAAATTCGTTTTATTACAGCGATTTATCAGATCTGATGTTTAAATATTTAAAGAAATTATAACGAAATTTTATCATTTTAATAATAAATCTTATCTATCACACGGTAGGCAAGATAGATGAGGCGAGCAGGAGAGGGTGTAGCAACAATAAAATTTCGAATGAAGGCTGTGGGCGGCAGCAATAAACACGGGTCGCTGCTGGCGGGCTGTTGCGAGCATTTTTGGCGGCGATAATGTCAGGATGGTTAACTCAGGCTTAATGATTAAAGGATAAAATTCAGGCCTGGTTGGGTAATTGTCGCAACGCGAAATATAAAGTTATTTTGAGGCGTAAAATTAACGTTGTGCAACATAAGTGAAATAGTCACATTCACGTTAACACGTGCATTCAATATTAAAGTTACCCTGATAGTGCAACAAATAATTCATCTTTCATATATTCTGCAGACCTCACCAATACGCGAATTCTACTAATTATGGTAGTGGCGATAATAGCCGTATTGCGTTAATGAAAGTGGTTCTCTTTTGTGTTTTTTTTGTTTATAAAACAAATGATTACAATGTTGTGTGGCTAAGAAATAAAAGGGCGTAGGTCATATCGGGTTTTTTCATAGGATTAATCCTATAATTTTCCGACTGCTTCATTTACCAACAGTTACGTACCGGTAAATATTGAATTGAGACGAAGCTCATGTAAACTTGTTTACCGTTTGTCAAAATATGTCAGGAAGACACTGGGCCTTATTCTGAAGGGCTCGTGCGGTAGCTATGCCCTTAAAATAGTAACGCCCCGAAAATATCCTGGCTATTTTAACAATAGCACCTAAGTCAAACTTCACTCCCTTATCTTCATCATCGAAATATCGCTACGGAAAAGCATATGAAAATGCGCGTACTGTTTTCACTTCTGTTTGTAATGGCGGTGGCGGGCTGTAAAGCGCCGCAGAAACCTGTGATCAACGACGATACGATCGAGACCAGCCAGGTCAACGGCGTGACCTTAACCCACCGTCACGCTGTGACGCCGCCGGCGGAGTTCAACCCGGTCAACGAACCGTATCGCGCCATGTATCCAGCCTCCCTGATGAGCCGTCCTGACTTCGGCGGCAAAGTTATCCGCACTCTCGACACCGGAAAAACGTACGTGGTGCTGGGTCAGGTTGAACACTACTGGATGGCGCTTGCCGATGAAGGTAACGATCAGCTGATTGGTTACGTCCCGATGCGCGCCGTGATCAAGGCCGACCTGTACGATGCGGCCGTGCGTAAACAGGCCATTCGCCCGAAGGCGCGTAAAAAAGCGACCTGTGTCGACGTCGACGGCAACAGCAAAGCCTGCAAAGACAGCGCTAACGGTACCTGGATCCTGAACTAAACGGCTTGCATGAGCGCATTTTTATGAATAATAAAAATTTTCATAAGCTGTGGTTATTCTTTTACGCGGTGATTTTCGCCCTGGTCAGTGGTTGTACGTCGTCTTCACACAGCGACCCCTCCCGCTACAATCTGCAGTTTCAGGCTCATCCACAAATCAATGAATCTGCGCCGCTTAAGGTCCGGGTGCTGCTGCTGAAATCCGATGCGGATTTCATGTCCAGCGACTTCTACTCTCTGCAGAACAACGCGTCAGCCACGCTTGGCGCGAATCTGCTGAACAGCGACGTGTTCTTCCTGATGCCGGGACAGCTGTCCAAAACCCTCAGCGGGCAAAGCTCTCCGGAGGCCCGCTACATCGGCGTGATGGCGGAGTATCAGATGCTGGATGGCAAAAAATGGCGCGTTTCACTCCCTCTGCCTGTGCCTGGCGAAAATCATATCTACCAGTTCTGGAAATGGTCCGCGGATGAACTTCAGGCCAACGTTTTTCTCGACGTGAACGGCATTCGGGTCATCAGCCAGTAACGCGCTTCAACACAGGAAACACATCATCATGACGAAAGCAGAAAAGGTCGTCTGGACCGAAGGCATGTTCCTGCGTCCACACCATTTTCAGCGGACTGAAAGCTATCTGCTCAACCATGTTCGTGAATGGGGTGCGCTACAGCGATCGTATCTCTGGGGCTTTCTTGACGTTGAACTGGATGAAGCGATGCTTCGTCAGGGATGCATTGCCCTGAGCTACTGCAGTGGCTTGCTGCCGGACGGCACCTTTTTCCAGGTGCGTAACGGGCGCAACGGTCCTGCACCGCTGAAAATTCCTGACAATCTCACCAACGAAAAGGTGGTGCTCGCGCTGCCGGTTCGTCGTGGCGAGAGAGAAGAGGTGATTTTTAGCGAAGAGCCGGCCTCGCTGGCGCGCTTCATCGCTTTCGAGCAAGAGGTGGAAGACGACAACGCCATGTCGGTGGGGGATGCCACCGTCCAGTTTGGCCGCCTGCGTCTGACCCTGATGCTGGAAAAAGACCTCACGGCGGAATGGACCGCTATCGGCGTGGCGTTTGTGACGGAGAAACGTAACGACAACCACGTGCGGCTCGATAACAGCTACATTCCGCCGATGCTCAACGCCAACAACAGCCCGCAGATCTACAGCATGATCAACGATCTGCACGGTCTGCTGGTCCAGCGCAGCCAGCAAATTGGCGGTCGTCTGCGCCAGCCTGGCCGCTTTAACACCTCCGAACTGATTGAGTTCACGCTGCTGTCGCTGGTTAACCGTCATCTGGGCGAGGTTTCTCATTTAAAAACCCTCCCGCTGCTGCATCCGGAAACGCTCTGGCGCAGCTGGCTGCCGTTTGCGACCGAGCTCGCCACCTGGACGTCGCAGCGTACCGCCGAAAGCGTGCTGCCGATTTACGATCATGACGATCTGGCTAACTGCTTCAGCAAACTGATGCTGATGCTGCGTCAGGGGCTGTCGCTGGTGATGGAAGACCACGCGATTCAGCTGCCGCTTAACGAACGCTCTCACGGCCTGAACATCGCCACGGTGCCTGAAACCAGCATGGTGCGCGAGTTCGGCTTCGTGCTGGCGGTAAAAGCCAACGTGCCAGGCGAACACCTGCAAACCCATTTCCCGGCGCAGATGAAGGTCGCGCCGGTCTCGAAAATCCGCGATCTGGTTCAGCTCCAGCTGCCGGGCATTATGCTGCGCGCCATGCCGGTCGCGCCGCCGCAGATCCCGTGGCATGCCGGCTACAGCTACTTTGAACTGGAGAAGGGCAGCGAGCTGTGGCACGAGATGGATAAGTCCGGCGCATTCGCCCTGCATCTTGCAGGGGAGTTCCCGGGGCTGGATATGGAGTTTTGGGCCATCCGTAGCCCGACAGAATAATAAAGCGAGCGCTTAATATGCAGGAACGACAGGACACCGGCAGTGATGCCGCGTTTACCGGAGCCAGTAGCAACAATCAGCTGGTGGCGGCCGCCAATCCGCTGCTCAACGCGATTCCGCAGATCCGTCATTCGGTCTCCCATGACGATCAGGTGGCGTTACGCCAGCGTCTGATCGATGAGATTCGCCGTTTCGAAGTCCGCTGTCAGCAGGCGGGGCTGCCCTACGAAGTGATCGTCGGGGCGCGTTACTGCCTGTGTACGGCGCTCGATGAGGCCGCCGCGCTCACCCCCTGGGGCAGCAGCGGCGTCTGGTCAAGCAACGGTCTGCTGGTGACGTTCCACAACGAAACCTGGGGCGGCGAGAAGTTCTTCCAGCTGCTGGCGCGCCTGTCGCAGAACCCGCGCGAGCATATCCTGCTGCTGGAGATGATCAACTACTGCCTGCTGCTGGGCTTCGAAGGACGCTATCGGGTGCTGGATAATGGCCGCACGCAGCTTGAAACCATCAAGCAGCGGCTGTGGCAGATGATCCGCGGCGTGCGCGGCAGCTATCCGCCGCCGCTTTCTCCCCATCCGGAAGATCGTCCGGTACTGCGCAAGCTCTGGCGGCCGATGGTTCCCCTGTGGGCCTGCGTGGCGCTGGCCGGGTTTATCGCCTGCCTGTTTTATATCGTGCTTAACTGGCGCCTTGGCGATAACACCAACCCGGTGCTGGCGAAGATTTACCAGTCCCAGCTGCCGGAAACCACTATTCAGCAACCGGCCCGTCAGCTTCCGGCGGTGCTGAACCTGCGCGGCTTCCTGAAGCCTGAAATCGAGGCGGGCCTGGTCGCGGTGAAAGACGAAGCGGATCGCAGCGTCGTGATCCTGAAGGGCGACGGGCTGTTTGCCTCCGCCTCTACCGTCGTGCGTGACCGCTATGAACCGGTCATCAACCGCATTGCGCAGGCGATGAATAACGTCAGCGGCAAAATTCTGGTGGTGGGCTACAGCGACAACGTGCCGATCCGCAGCGCGCGCTTTGCCTCGAACTATGAACTCTCTCTGGAACGCGCCCGCTCGGTACAAAAAATGCTGCAGGGAAGCCTCTCTCAGCCTGGCCGCGTGAAAGCGGAAGGGCGGGGCGAGATTAACCCGGTGGCGCCGAACACGACGCCTGAAAACCGCGCCCGTAACCGCCGTGTGGAAATTACTCTGCTGGTGTCGCCTGAAAACACTCAGGCTGAGCTGAACGGATTGCCGCAAGGAAACTAAGGATGCTGACTACACTTCTTTCCATTTTGACCAACCGCATTCTGTGGAGCTTCCTCGGCGTAACGGCGCTTGCGGCGGTGATCTGGATGATTGGTCCCCTGTTGTCCATCGTGGACACCCGACCGCTTGAGTCTGAGCAGAACCGCATTATCAGCATTGCCGTGGTCTATCTGCTCTGGGCGCAGGGCCACATTCTGCCGCGCCTGTACAATGCCTGGCTGAACCGCAAGCTGATGGACAAGCTCAAAGAGAACACCGCCAGCCCGGAAGCGGCGGATCCGCAGAAGCGGCTGAACAGCGAGGAGCAGATCCTCGCCAGCCGCTTTGATGAAGCCGCGCAGATGCTGAAAAAAGCGCACTTCAGCAAAGCGGGCCAGGGCGCCCAGTGGACGCAGCGCTTCAGCACGCAATATCTCTATCAGCTGCCGTGGTACGTCATTATCGGCGCGCCGGGCTCCGGCAAAACCACGGCGCTGGTCAACTCCGGGCTGCAGTTCCCGCTGGCCGATCGCTTCGGTAAAACCGCGCTGCGGGGCATTGGCGGCACGCGTAACTGCGACTGGTGGTTTACCAACGAGGCGGTGCTGCTGGACACGGCGGGCCGCTACACCACCCAGGAGAGCGAGCAGGTGCAGGACGCCGGCGAATGGCTGGAGTTCATGGGGTTACTGCGCAAGTATCGCCGCCGCCAGCCGATCAACGGCGTTATCATCACCATCAGCATTTCTGACCTGCTCACCCAGTCCGCCGAGGCGTCCCGCCAGCAGGCGGTGAACCTGCGCCAGCGTCTGTCCGAGCTGCATGAACAGCTGGGTATTCGCTTCCCGGTGTACGTGATGGTGACCAAGGCCGACCTGCTTAAAGGCTTCCGCGCCTGGTTTGCCGACTACGACAAAGCGCAGCGCGACCAGATCTGGGGCTTTACGCTGCCGTGGGAGCAAACCAAACACGCCGATTACGACCTGATGGGCAACTTCCAGCAGGAGTTTTCTCTGCTCCAGCAGCGCCTCGATGCCGGGCTGCCGGAAACCATGCTGAAAGAGCATGACGCGAAAACCCGCGCCGAAGCGTATCTCTTCCCGCAGGAGTTCGCCGCGCTGCGTCCGCTGCTGGCGGATTACCTGAGCACGGTCTTCGCCCGCTCCAACTTCGAAACCGAGTTCTCTCCGCGCGGGATCTACTTCGCCAGCGGGACGCAGGAAGGTATGCCGTTCGACCGCGTGATGGGCGAACTGAACCGCGCGCTGTCGCTGCCGGAAGGGGGAGAGGCGGATAACTGGGATTCGGTCAGCAAAGAAGCGCCTATCCCGGGGGCAAAAGGCCAGAGTTTCTTCATTAAGAACCTGCTGCAAAACGTCATCTTCCAGGAAGCCGGGATCGCGGGCGAAAACCGCTGGTGGGAGCTGCGCAACCGGGCGGTGATCTGGTCTGGCTACGCGGCGCTGCTGGCCCTGTTGGTCATCCTCGGCGGTCTGTGGCTGACCAGCTATGCCAAAAACAAGGCCTATCTGGAAGAGGTGGATGCGAAGGTGCCGCTGCTGGACCAGCAGAGCAAAGCGCTGCAGAACCAGACCCAGCGTGACCTGTTCGATCTGCTGCCGCTGCTGAACGGTCTGGTGGACCTGCCGAAAAGCGACGCGTTTGATGTAAACGATCCGCCCGTCTCCCGCCGTATGGGGCTCTACCGCGGAGATGACGTCAGCGATGCCTCGCAGTCTCTGTACCAGAAAGCGCTGGATCAGATGCTGTTGCCTGTCGTCGCTATACACATCACCACCTGGCTGCGCAACGACAACGGTAGCGATGTGGAATATAGCTATGAAGCGCTGAAAGCCTATCAGATGCTGTATCAGCCGAAGCACTACGACGGCAAATTCCTGCATTCGTGGGTGATGCTCAACCTGCAGCGAAATCTGCCGCAGAACGTCACGAAGGCGCAGCTGCAGCAGCTTGAATGGCACCTGACGCAGCTGCTGGAACCGAAAATTCAGGCCTCGCCCTACGCGCAGGATGAATCGCTGGTGGCCCGCGAAAGAGCGATGATCAATCAGCAGCCGCTCTCCACGCGCGTATACGGTCGTCTTAAACGCCTGCTTGAACATGATGATAACCTCAAGCCGGTCTCCCTTTCCGACCTGGGCGGACCGCAGAGCGAGCTGGTGTTTTCACGCAAAAGCGGCAAGCCGGTGAGCGAAGGCGTGCCGGGTCTTTATACGCCGGACGGCTACTGGAAAAGCTTTAACGGCCAGATTGACAGCGTCACCACCGCCCTGCACGAGGACGACGCCTGGGTGCTGGGGGCCGCGACGGCGCAGGAAGATAAACAGCAGATCGATAACGCCGTGCGCCAGCTCTACATGCGCGACTTTATCGCGAACTGGGATCGCTTCCTCGCCGACATTCAGCTCAATAACAGCGCCGATCTCTCCCAGCGCATCAACACCGCGCGCCTGCTCTCCGGCGCAAACTCGCCTCTGCGCCGTCTGGTGCAGAACCTGAGCCAGGTCCTGACGCTGTCACGCAATGCGCCAGCGCCGGAAGATGCGGATAAAGCGCAGGCGCAGAGCAACCGCGCCACCCGCACGCTGGAAGCGCTGTTCAGCAACAATGACGCTGCGCCGACCCAGGCCGCCGCGGTCACCCAGGCGCCGGAACAGCTGGTCACCGACCACTACGCGCCGATGATTGAGCTGGCGCAGCCGCTGGAGAAGGGCGGGAAGACCATCGTGTTTGATGATTTTCTCAAGCAGGTGGATGAGCTCTATCGCTACCTGACCGCCGTCCAGGACGCGGCCAACAGCGGCATGCCGGCTCCGGGCGGAGAGGCGATCAGCCGCCTGCAGGCCAGCGCCGGTCGCCTGCCGGGCGGGCTGCAAACCATGTTCAGCAATATGGCGGTGGGCGCCAGCAGCGATACCCAGCGCCGCGACCTGGAAAACGTGCGGAAGCGGATTAACGTTGAGGTGGGCGGTTTCTGCCGTCAGGCGATCGCCGGCCGTTACCCGCTGGTGCGCAGCGCCAGCACCGAGGTCACTCCTGACGATCTCGCGCGCATGTTTGCGCCGGGAACCGGGCTGATGGACGCTTTCTTCCGCGACAATCTGACCAATAAAGTGGATACCACGCAGGCAAACTGGCGCTTTATGCCGGGCATCGACGGGAAAACGCTGCCGGGAAGTGAAGGGCTGCTGAGACCGTTCCAGCAGGCCCAGTCGATTCGCGACGCCTTCTTTGCTAATGGCGCCACGACGCCGTCCTTCAAGGTGACGGTTCGCACCGTGCGAATGGATAACACCATTCTGAACCTGACGCTCGACGTCGACGGCCAGCTGCTGCGCTACAGCCACGGTCCGCAGGCCGTACAGATCATGAACTGGCCGGGGCCTGGCGGCACTAACCAGGTACGCATGCAGCTGGGGCTGGCGAACGGCAGCACGGCGACGCTGGTCACCAACGGTGCCTGGGCGCTCAACCGCTTCTTCGATAAAGCGAGCACCAGCCCGGGCGCGGGTAGCCTGAGCCGTCAGGCTACCTTCAACGTCGACGGACATCAGGTCACGCTGGAGTTTGCGCCAAACAGCATTCGTAACCCGTTCCAGCTTCCCCGTTTCTCATGCCCATAACCGCAAGGACAGCCGTATGACGAATACCCCTGCGATGAACCGCTACAGCTGGTATGGCAAATTACCTAGCGCCGGAGATTTTTTGCAGCGTCGCTTTCCTGACACTTTACAGCGCCAGTGGTCACACTGGTTCCAGGTCGGCCTGCTGGCCTGGCAGCAGGAAGAGCAGCGCAGCGGCGAGCGCCAGTTTAACAAAGCGCCAGTCTGGAATTTTGTGGTGCCGCCTATGCTTGGCAGCCAGATGATCCAGATGGGCTGTCTGCTGCCCGGCCGCGACAGCGTTGGCCGCCAGTACCCGGTTTGCCTTCAGCTGAGCTTCGCCCCGTCAGAGTGGTCGACCAGCCTGCTCAGCCAGGCCGAAAGCTGGTACCAGCAGATTGGGCGCCTGGGGCTGCACGCGGTGCGCAACAGTTTTTCCGCCTCGCAGCTGGATGAGATGCTGATGACCATTCCGGCGCCGCAGCCCGTCGAGCCGCAAAAGCGTTCCGACATCCTTGATGTGATTGGCTATGACGAGGACGGGCAGAGCACGCTGGGCTGGCCTCAGGCGGCCGAGTGTTTTGATCCGCTGCGTCAGACCAGCTACTGGTGGACCAACCGCTGCGACGGCTACCCGCTGTACACCCACGTACACAGCGGGAACTTTACCGGGCAGCTTTTCACCCTGCTGTTCGACCCGGCAGGGGGCGCCCGTCCGGGGCGTCACGGTCTCTATCCGCCCATGTTTGAATAAGCAGGGATCTCATGAATATCGAAGAATTTCTCGCGCCAATCAGTCCCGAAAAACCCTGCGGGGAAAACCTGGAGTACGACGCCGACTTCCAGATCATGAATCAGGCAAGTCTTGGGAAAGCGGAACAGCAGTTTGGCGACACCATTATCCCGGCAGAGCCCGCTGACTGGAACACGGTGGAAAAATACGCCACCAGCCTGCTGACCCGCACCAAAGATCTTCGCGTACTGCTGGCGTTAACCCATGCCTGGACGCGCCGCCGCGGGCTGGCGGGCTACGCGGACGGATTGTTGCTGGTGCAGGAGGCGATCGCCCGTTACTGGGAGACGCTCTATCCGCTGCTGGAAGAGTATGGCGAAACCGATCCGTTCTATCGCATTAACGCCCTGGCAGGGCTGAGCGATAAATCCGACCTCACCGTCGCCGTGCGAAACGCCTCGCTTCTGCGTTCAAACGGCGATGAAATTTCGCTCCGGGATGCCCAGGCCCTGCTGGACGGCAGCAAGACGGAATGCCCGGACTATCCCGGCGGCCGTCCACGGCTGATTGACGAGCTGGCCCGCGGCGACCAGCCGGGAACCGCAGCGGTTATCGTCATTAACGAACGTCTGCTGGCGATTCGCGAGCTTCTCACCGGGCATCTCGGTGAAAGCGGCGTGCCCGAGATGGAACAGCTGCTGAAAACCGTCGGGCTGGTCGCCAGCGCGTGTCAGGTAACCGACATCAGCAAGCTGCTGCCGAACCGTGAGGCGCAGGCAGAACCCCAGGCCGAGCAGCAGTCGACGGCAGCGCAGCCCGTTCAGCCGGTCGCCGACTGGCGCAGCGTGCAGATCACCAGCCGCGCCGACGCGCAGCTGATGCTGGAAAAAGCGAAGCAGTATTTTGCGCAGTACGAACCGAGCCACCCCGCACCGCTGATGATTGAACGGGTGCAGCGGCTGTCAGAACTTAACTTTATGGACATTATTCGCGACCTTGCGCCAGACGGCGTTAACCAACTTGAAAACATCTTTGGGCGCCGCGAATAACGCGTCCAGGCATTATGACGACAGGCATGGAGCCTGCCGTTTCACCTTCACCGCGCATCTTTGATGGAGAACATCATGGCAATGAGTAACAGTGGGCAGAAATTCATCGCACGTAACCGTGCCCCCCGCGTGCAGATCGAGTACGACGTAGAGATCTACGGTGCAGAACGTAAAATTCAGCTGCCGTTTGTGATGGGCGTCATGGCCGATCTGGTCGGCAAACCGGTGGAAAATCTGCCGGCCGTCGACGAGCGTAAATTCCTCGAAATCGACATCGACAACTTTGACGAACGCATGAAGGCGCTGAAGCCGCGCGTGGCGTTCCAGGTGGATAACACCCTGACCGGCGAAGGTAAGCTCAACGTGGATCTGACCTTCGACAGCATGGACGACTTCCTGCCGGATGCGGTGGCCCGCAAGGTCGAGCCGCTGAACAAGCTGCTGGAAGCGCGTACCCAGCTCTCCAACCTGCTGACCTATATGGACGGCAAAAACGGTGCGGAAGAACTGATCGCTAAAATTCTGCAGGATCCGACGCTGCTCAAATCCCTGAGCCAGTTGCCGAAAAATGATGAAAGCGCGAAAGGTAGCGAGGAATAATCGATGAGCAACCAGACTCAACAACACGAGCAGCAGGCGGGTCAGGCGTTCAGCCAGGATGAATTCAGCGCGCTGCTGAACAAAGAGTTCCGCCCGAAAACCGATCAGGCCCGTTCAGCCGTCGAAAGCGCGGTCAAAACGCTGGCGCAGCAGGCGCTGGAAAATACCGTCACTTTCTCCAACGACACCTACCGCACCATTCAGAACCTGATCGCCGGTATCGACGAGCAGCTATCGCAGCAGGTAAACCAGATCATTCACCACGAAGAGTTTCAGAAGCTGGAGAGCGCCTGGCGCGGTCTGAGCTACCTGGTGAACAACACTGAAACTGACGAGATGCTGAAGATCCGCTTTATGAGCATCTCCAAGCAGGAGCTGGGCCGCACCCTGAAGCGCTTCAAGGGCGTGGGCTGGGACCAGAGCCCGATCTTCAAGAAAATCTACGAGCAGGAGTACGGTCAGTTCGGCGGCGAGCCGTTTGGCTGCATCGTGGGCGACTACTACTTCGACCACAGCCCTCAGGACGTTGAGCTGCTGGGCGAAATGGCGCGCATCGGCTCTGCGGCGCACTGTCCGTTTATCACCGGTACCGCACCGGGCGTGATGCAGATGGAGTCCTGGCAGGAGCTGGCTAACCCGCGCGACCTGACCAAGATCTTCCAGAACACCGAATACGCGGCCTGGCGTTCGCTGCGTGAATCCGAAGATGCCCGCTATCTGGGCCTGGTGATGCCGCGCTTCCTGTCGCGCCTGCCGTACGGTATTCGCACCAACCCGGTCGACAGCTTTGACTTTGAAGAGCAGACCGACGGCGCGAACCACAACAGCTACTCCTGGGCGAACGCCGCGTATGCGATGGCCGCCAACATCAACCGCTCCTTCAAAGAGTACGGCTGGTGCACCTCGATTCGCGGCGTGGAGTCCGGCGGGGCGGTGGAAAACCTGCCGTGCCATACCTTCCCGAGCGATGACGGCGGCGTGGACATGAAGTGCCCAACCGAGATCGCCATCAGCGATCGTCGTGAAGCTGAGCTGGCGAAAAACGGCTTTATGCCGCTGGTTCACCGCAAAAACTCTGACTTTGCCGCCTTCATCGGCGCGCAGTCGCTGCAGAAACCGGCCGAGTACCATGACCCGGATGCCACCGCCAACGCGCGTCTGGCCTCTCGTCTGCCGTACCTGTTCGCCTGCTGCCGCTTTGCGCACTACCTGAAGTGCATCGTGCGCGACAAAATCGGCTCCTTCCGCGAGCGCGAAGAGATGGAGCGCTGGCTGAACGACTGGGTCATGAACTACGTCGACGGTGACCCGGCGAACTCCTCTCAGGAGACCAAGTCCCGTAAACCGCTGGCGGCAGCGGAGGTGCAGGTGCAGGAGATTGAAGACAACCCGGGCTACTACGCCGCGAAGTTCTTCCTGCGTCCACACTACCAGCTGGAAGGTCTGACCGTTTCCCTGCGTCTGGTTTCTAAACTGCCGTCGCTGAAGACGAAAGACGCGTGATGAAGACACGGACGCCCCCTCTCCCTTGAGGGAGAGGGCGGGGGTAAGGGGAAAATACCGCTGCGGTGGTTATTCATTTTTCCTCAAACGTCACGGTCCGTAAGAATTCAAAAAATTAATCCCCGGTAATGCCGGGCTTATTCGGTTCCAGAATAACGCCCGGTAGTAAAGGCTTCACATTCTTTCCGTTCATTCAGGGGGAATGTAAGACTGTCAAATGACACGGGTCATTTGATGTGAGGCAGAGGTAAAATATGGACGGTTTTATTCAGCCCCATGCTTTCCTGTTTGCCATATAAGTGCTTTTTCGAAAGCAATATTGTTCATCCACGAAGAGTAGATATTATGGCTATTGATATGTTTCTGAAGGTCGAGGGTGTTACGGGCGAATCTAAAGATTCTAACCACACCGGCTGGACTGATATTACCTCCTTCTCCTGGGGCGCTTCCCAGCCAGGTAATATGAGCGTTGGCGGTGGCGGCGGTGCCGGTAAAGTTAACTTCAACGACCTGCACGTTAACGCGCTGATCGACAAATCCACCACCGCTATCCTGAAACACTGCGCCAGCGGCAAACACCTGACCAAAGTTGAGCTGTCCGTCTGTAAAGCCGGCGGCCAGCAGGTGGAATACTCCCGCATCACGCTGGAAGATGTGCTGGTCACCTCTGTTCAGTACACCGGTGCTGACAACGGCGATACCGTTGGTGTGACCTATGCATTCCAGGCTGCGAAAGTGAAACAGCAGTACTGGGAGCAGACCACGTCTGGTGGTAAAGGTGCTGAAAGCAGCGCTGGCTGGAACATCAAAGAAAACAAAGAAGCGTAATTGCGTATGTGGCCGGGGAGTTTTCCCCGGTCATTATGATTGCTTCACTATTCGGCGCGTATTTGCGATGGAAAGAGCGTTAACGGTTATACCCATTGTATTATCATGTAGCGCCTGCATATCCCACCCTGCTCAGTTTCAGAGTTTAACTGTTAAGGTGGAAAAAAATGCACCCTGTTTTGGCGTTTCGAATGACACTGAACCAGGTGAGGTTGTGCTAGTTTATGAACCCTCGATATCTCGACGTGCAGGTAACGAATGGGAAAGCATCTTCTCTCCAGGAGCATTTCCTTCCAGCCGCTTTTTGAAATCTGAAGAGTGCCTACGCTGGGATAAAGTAGACTGGCAGTCAGGGGAGTATGATGTGGTATTAGAATCGAGAAATCATAATACTATTGTTCGATATGCTACTCGCTTTATTCTCAGTATAAATTCCAGAGGCGAATTATCGCTGGTTAGAATAGAATAGGAGCGTTTTCAAATGTTGATGTTTTTAAGAAAGTGTCAACCTTTGGATATTAATTCAACTCCGTTTTTATTTAAATGGGTATGCTTATTTGTGAGCGTTTTTGTAAAAATCAAAGGGAATGAATATGGCTAGCCAATCATTAGTTAATCCGGGATATTGTATTGTTCAGCAACCCGGAACCCTGGATTTCCAGACAAGGCTTTTATTCAACGATCCAAATAGTGATGCTGCACGTTATTTCATGCAGGTTAATAGTGATGTGCAGTGGTCAAAACCTGGGCAGATGTTGATTCTTGGTGCACCGGGAAGTAATAATTCTGTGCAGCTTAAGCAATTACAGCTCGCTAAAAAGAAAGTCAACGGTGCTCTGGCCGATCTTAATTCTGGTGAAGCGAATTTCTTTAATCAACATTTTAGTACCATAGCTGCAGTTACTAATTTTATGGATAAGTCCCTTGGTGTCGTTGCTGATGCAGGTGAAAAATATTTTAGTGAAATAGAAAAAAAACTTAAATCCATTGAATTGGCTTACCAGAATCAGTACAGAGCACAAGGGACATTGATAAGCCAACAGTTTTTTGTTGAACGTCAGCGCCTCTTTTCTGAGTTGGATGGTTTATTAAACAAATTGTCCCGACTGACCTTAAAGATGAAGCCCTATAACGAATTGAAGCATGCATTAGGCTTGTCAAGCAGATCCATTGTACATGAATGGAGTACAGCCGGGGTCGCCTCTATTCGTGGTTATTCAACTTATATCGATAATGCCTCTAAGGCCGCTCGTTTTCTTAAAGCGGGAGGGTGGCTTGCAATAGGTTTTGCAGGTGCAAATACCACTAATGAAGTTTACAATGCCTGCACCGTAGGACGAGAGCAGAGTTGTTCTAAAGTCGCTGTGAAAAAATACAGCAGCTTTGGTGCAAGCCTGGCAGGGGGTATTTACGGTGGTAAATACGGAGCAATGGCAGGTGCTGGTGTATGCGTTGCGCTTGGTGTTGCGACGGGGGGCGTAGGACTGCTCGCCTGCTCTATTGTTGGGGCTGCTGCAGGTGGATACGTTGGTGGCGAGATAGCGGGCGGAGCGACTGAGTATATGATGGATAAAATATGGTGAATATAGAGAATTTATCATTATTTCTTATCGTGGTTTTATTGCTGGTTGTTGTAATTATGGATTTGTTCAGTTCTCGTTATTTCAAAAAACACGAGGCTGATTATAATCGGTTACTTTCAGACTATCGGCGCAAGGGATATGATCTGGATCTTGTAACCAACTATGCTTCTTTTTTTGGTTCGCTGGCCAATTATCAAAAAATAATCTGGTTTGTTCGCCTTTATAAAGGCGTTGAAATGAAATTCACGCGTGAAAGGCTTGTTCAGGAAGATGCTTATAAATATGTACAGTCGTTACCTGAAGAAAGAATTGGTTGGATGCTAAAATTACATCGCCGTTATAAGTTACAGGCGTTAATATTCACTCTATGGCTCATTGTTGGATTATATTTTATCACCTTCATTAAATAGTTTTGATATTCAATTTCTCAAACGCCGCCGTTCTCGCCCCGAGAGCGGCAGCGTTTGAGCGCTAATCATACCAGCAGGAATACGCCATGCGATTCACGATTATTTCTACGAAACCCGGTCATCAGCCGCCGCAAAGCAGCTGTGATTTTTACGCCCCGGGCGGCACCATTGGGCGCGGTACGGATAACAATCTGGTGTTGCCGGATAATGACCGCACCATCTCTCGTCTGCAGGCCATTGTTCACGTTGACGCCCAGGGCGAATGCCGCGTGACCAACCGTGGCAGCGTCACCCGCGTGGTATTAAATGACATTCCGCTGGAGCGAGGGCGTCAGGTTGAGCTGCAGGATGGCGACATTCTCGGTATTGATGACTACCGTATCGAAGTGACCGAACTGATCCACGATACGCAACCCGTAAGCCGTATGGCGGCCAGTATGCATCAGCAGGCGCGTCCGGCAGCCGCACCCGCGCCCGCTGCGCAACCGAAGCCGGCGAGTGCCGCACCGCGCGGGAAGGCCGAGCCAACCGCCGTGCCAACGGAGATCTGGGATAGCCTGATGCAGGAGTTCTCCATCTCCGACAGCATCTCCAGCAACCGTACAAAACCGCAGCCTGCTGCATCGCACGATCCGTTCTCCCAGCCTGCGGCCCCGGAGCGTAACGCGGAAGATCCGCTGGCGATGTTCAACGACAGCGATCCAAAGCTTGAGCGTAAGAACGTTGACCCGGACACGCTGTTCAGCGACGAAGCGTTGTTCAAAAAAGAGAGTATTTTTGACGACGTCACCCCGTCAACGCTGGTGCCGCCGGGTGAGACGACCCCCGCTAAGCCAGAAGATGAGGCGACGGACGAGCTCGATCCGCTGGCCCTGTTTGGCGGTAAGGCCAGCGCGCCAGCCGCGCGTAATGACGACCCGCTCGGGCTGATGGGCGGCGCACCGTTAACCCATCCGGATGACATTCTTGCCGAAAAGCCTGCGCCAGTGCCTGAACCCGAGCAGGAAGAGGACGTGCTGGCCGATTCTCCGCTGTTCGCCCCTGAGCCGCAGGAAGAACCGCGTGCTGAAGAAGAGCCCGCGCGACCGGATTACGCAGGCTTCACCATGCCAACGCCGCAGGCCGTTGCGCGCAGCAGCGCTCAGGCACCGAAAGGCCGTCTGCGCATTGACCCGGTCAATAACGCCGCCGCCCCAAGCGCTACGGCGAACAGCGGTGAGAAGGGCGAAGTGCTGCAGGGCGAGCTGCTGGAGGCGCTGCTGGAGGGGATGGGTCTGAGCGAAATGCAGCCCGTCCCGCAGTTTGATCGTGAAAATATGCGTCAGCTGGGGCAGATCCTCGGCATGTTCTCTCAGGGGACCGTGGCGCTGCTCTCCTCGCGCTCCATCCTCAAGCGCGGCGTGAAGGCCGATATGACCATGGTGCTGGACGATGCCAACAACCCGTTCAAGCTGCTGCCGACCGGCAAAACCGTGCTGATCCAGATGTTCGGCACCCCGATGCCGGGCTTTATGCCGCCGACCAAATCCGTGCGCGACGCGCTGATCGACCTGCAGGCGCACCAGCTGGGCATGATCTCCGGTATCCGCGCCATCATTGCCGCGATGCTGCAGTCCTTTAACCCGGAACAGCTGGAAGAGCAGGCGAAGCAGAACGGGATGACCTCTCGTCTGGCGCTGCCGGGCAGCCGCAAAGCCGCCCTGTGGGACTATTTTGTGCGCAGCTATGGCGAAACGGCTGGCGAGATTGAGGATGACTTCCACACCCTGTTCGGCGAGGCCTTCCTTCATGCGTACGACATGGAGGTGAACCAGTACAAAGACTCACAGAGCGGATCGGAAGACAAATGAATATCGCAACGGCTTCTCTCTCCCGCCAGGGGACGCGCGCCAGCAACCAGGACCAGACGGGAGAAACCATAGGGGAACGTTCGGCCTGCTTTGTCGTCTGCGACGGCATCGCGGGCCTGCCGGGCGGTGAGGTGGCTGCAGAGCTGGCCCGCAACAGCATTATCTCCCGCTTCGATGGCGACAAACATCTTAACGCGCAGCATATCCGCGACTACGTGCAGACGGCGAACCGCACCATCCTCAGCGAACAGCAGGCCGTTCAGGACTATCGCCGGATGGGCACGACGCTGGTCAGCCTGTTCATTGACCGTGATTACGGCCTGGCCTACTGGGCGCACGCCGGAGACAGCCGCCTGTACCTGTTTCGCCGGGGATGGCTGTGGCATGTGACCACCGACCACAGCCTGGTGCAGCAGATGAAAGACGCCGGGCACCAGACCGACAACCTGAACAGCAATTTGCTCTATCTGGCGCTGGGAATTGAAAACGGCGGGCCGGAAGCGAGCTACAGCGACGTGGTGCAGGTTGAAGACGGCGATGCATTCTTACTCTGCACCGACGGGTTCTGGCACGGCGTTAGCGAAGAGCAAATGAAGCAGTCGCTGCATATGGTCAATACGCCGCAGGAGTGGCTGACCTTAATGAACCAAATCATTCAAAAGAATGGCGAACAGGAGGGGAATGCTCAGGATAACTATACTGCCCTGGCGGTATGGATGGGCAACCCTCAGGACACCACTTTGCTGCACACCCTCTCTGACGCAGCACAATTTCTTCCCTGCGGAACTGATTAGACACACAAGGAACGATATGAAACTTTGGCTATCGGGTTTGGCACTTTTGGCGGTCACCTCCACCGCGCAGGCTGAGAATTTCCGCATCGTGCAGTCTCCTGCGCAGAAGCTGGATATCTGGATCGACAACATCAAAGACAACACGCCGCAGAGCTGGTGTAAGCCTGAGGTGGCGCTGCGCATTGTGGCGAACGGCAAGAAGGACGTCTCCGTGCTGGAGAACTTTGTGCCGCGCCTTGGCTCCCTGCTGGAACACCAGTGCAGCAAAGTGAATAAGCTTAGCTGGACGCTCAACGATCCGGCGGGTACCACGCTGGCGCAGGGTACGGCAGGCAAAGCGCAGGACTGGGCGCTGGTGGTGAAACAGGAGCAGGCCGCGCCTGCTGCGACCGTCACCGCAACCCCGGCCAGCGGCGCGCTGCTGCCGCCGGACCAGAACGTGGCTTCCCGCACCGTCGCGGCTGACCGCACGCCGTGGCAGGAATTCACCCTGCAGGACGGCTGTCACCTGCGCACCTTCTGGGAAGGGGGCGCTTCCGCTCCGGCGCTCTTTATTCCGGATTCTGACACCACCCGCTGCGGTAACGGCAGCTGGCTGAGCGGACACACCGTGGTTTCACAGTCCCGCAACGGCGGACAGAAAGAGATGGCGGTGACGTATATCCACGGCTTCCCGGTGACGGGTCTGAATCAAAGCGCCGATCCTGAAAACGCGCTGATCACCTCCGTCAACAAAGAGCGCATGGTATTCAGCACCCCAAACAGCGACCAGAGCTGGATGATCCTGCCTTACGATAACGCCCTCAACAGCTGGAAGAGCAACGGCACCGTAGCGGTGGAGATTTCCCGTGAAATCGCCAGCGACGATGCAAAACTGCAGGCGCGTATTGCGGCGGTGAAGAAGACCTGGAGCGCCTGGGTCGCACCCGGCACGCCGCTGAATATCGTCCTGATTGACACCCTGCGTCCTCAGCTGCGCGATCCGGCCGTCGGCGCATGGCGCGCGGCGAATTAAGGAATGGCTATGAATACGCTCTATCAACACCTGGCGGGCGAGTCGCTCAGCGATGCGCTGGCGCGCCTTGAAGCTGAAATCAAAGCCCGTCCGGCGGATGCCGACCTCCGCGCCGCGTTCGTGCAGTTTTTAACCCTCAGCGGCAACTGGACGCGCGCGCTGACCCAGCTGAAAAGCTGGCTGGCGCTGAAGCCTCAGGCGAAGCCCACCGTCACGCTGCTGGAGCAATCCATTCAGGGCGAGCTGCAGCGCGCGCAGGTGATGGCGGGACAGGCGCGTCCGGCCATGCCTGAAGCCCAGTGGCCGTGGCTGACGACCCTGGCCGCGGCGCTGAGCGAGGAGGGCGAGCGCGCCCGGGCGCTGCGTCTTGACGCCCTCGATCGGGCTGAGGCCACCGCCGGCCAGATTATCCTCGAAAACGAGGAGACGCAGGCTTTCGAGTGGCTGATGGACGGTGATGCCCGTCTCGGCCCGGTCTGCGAAACCATCGTGAATGGCCGTTATTTCTGGCTGCCGTTCAGCGCTATGGCGGAGATCCGTTTCCAGGCACCCGCCAGCGTGACCGATCTGGTCTGGCGTCACGCGCTGGTGCGCCTGACCGACGGTACGGAGCAGGTGTGTCAGATCCCGGCGCGTTACCCGTTTGCTGCCGATGCCACTGATGCGGTCAGGCTGGGCCGCACCACAGAATGGCAGCCGCTCGACGAAGACGGCACCCTTTACGAAGGCAGGGGCCAGAAGGCCTGGCTGAGCGAGCAAAGCGAATACCCGCTGCTGTCCTTAAGCCTCGTGACGTTTGCGACGGATGGAGACGATGAGTAATCCCGCTGGCGAAGGCGATCTGCTGCGCAGCGGCTGGCAAGCCCGCAGCAGGCAGGAGAAGGTGGGGGCGCGCGACAAAATGCAGCCCTCGCTGCTGGATCGCCTCACCGATAACGACCCGGAAAAAAAACGCGAGTCGGCCAACAGCAATCTGATCACCCACGCCGCCCTGCGCCGCAACGTCCTGCGCGATCTGCAGTGGCTGTTTAACACCATCAACCACGATGCCTCCGGCGATTTGAGCGCCTTGCCGCACGTGAAGCGCTCTGTGGTCAACTTCGGCGTCGCGCCGCTGGCCGGGAAAAGAATGTCGGATATCGAATGGCACGACATTCAGCGCAAGCTCACCGAGGCCATCATCAATTTTGAGCCGCGCATTTTGCCGCAGGGGCTGCAGGTCCGCTGCGTGTCGGATACCTCCTCGCTGGATCTGCACAACGTGCTCTCCATCGAGATCAAAGGGCGTTTGTGGTGTGTGCCGTACCCGCTGGAGTTTCTGTTTCGTACCGATGTCGATCTGGAAAACGGCCATTTTGAACTGAAAGATGCGGGGTAATCATGGAAAGTAAACTGCTCGAATATTACAACCGCGAGCTGGCCTACCTGCGCGAAATGGGGGCCGAGTTTGCCGAACGCTACCCTAAGGTCGCCGGACGGCTGGGCATGCGCGGAATCGAAGTGGCGGACCCGTATACCGAACGTCTGATGGAGGGCTTCGCCTTCCTGACCTCCCGCGTGCAGATGAAAATGGACGCGGAGTTTCCGCGCTTCTCCCAGCGTCTGCTGGAGATGATTGCCCCTAACTATCTCGCGCCCACGCCGTCGATGGCGATCGCGGAGATTGAGCCCGACAGCAGCCGGGGCGACCTGAGCAAGGGCTTTATCGTGCCGCGCGGTACCATGATGGACAGCCTGGCGCTGAAAAAAACCGGCGTGACCTGCAGCTATACCACGGCGCACGAGGTCAACCTGCTGCCGCTGAAAATCGACAAGGTCGAGCTGGGCGGCGTGCCCGCCGATCTGCCGCTCGCGCAGCTGGGGCTGAGCCAGCGGGGGATCGGCAGCGCCTTAAGGATCCGCATCGCCTGCGACGGCCCGCAAAACCTCGGACACCTGGATTTCGACCGTCTGGAATTCTTCCTCGGCGGTCCGGATATTGAAGCGCTGAAGCTGCTGGAGCTGGTGATGGAGCATCACGCCGGGATCGTCTGTCAGACGGTCAGCCCGCAGCCGCAGCGACAGCTGCTGGCGTCGGACGCGCTGCGCCAGGAGGGCTTTGAGCCTGACCAGGCCCTGCTTCCGGACGATCTGCGCAACTTTGACGGCTATCGCCTGCTGCAGGAGTATTTCGCGTTTCCGGCCCGCTTCCGCTTCATTAGCCTGAGCGGTCTGGGCAAGCTTATCGAGCGCTGTGAAGGCGAAAAAGCCTTCGACATCTTCATTCTGCTGGATAAGTCGGATGAACAGCTGGAGCGCGTGGTTGATGCCAGCCATCTGGCGCTGCACTGTACCCCGGTCATCAACCTGTTCCCAAAGGTCGCGGCGCGTCAGAAGCTGAATGAAGGCCAGCATGAATACCATCTGGTGGTGGATAACATTCGTCCGCTGGATTATGAAATTTACGCGGTCAAAAAAATCTATGGCAGCGCGGACGGCCAGCGCGATGACCAGACGTTTCGTCCATTCTGGAGCACCTGGAGCGGCGATGCGGGCAACTACGGGGCCTATTTTTCCCTGCGCCGCGAACAGCGCGTGCTGTCCGAGCACGCCCTGCGCTACGGTACGCGCACCGGCTATATCGGCTCGGAGGTGTTTGTTTCGCTGGTGGATGAACAGCACGCCCCGTGGCAGGACAACCTGCGCTATATCTCTGCCGAGGTGCTCTGCACCAGCCGCGATCTGCCGCTGATGCTGCAGCAGGAGCTCGGGCAGTTCATTATGGCCGACTCCATGCCGGTGAAATCCCTCACCCTGCGTAAAGGCCCGACGCCGCCGCGCCCGGCGCTGGCGGAAGGGTTCAGCACCTGGCGGCTCATCAGCCAGCTGCAGATGAACTACCTCAGCCTGATGGACAGCGAAAACGAAGACGGCGCGGCCGCGCTGCGCCAGCTGTTAGGGCTGTACGCCAACCTGGCAGAAACGCCCGTTGCGCGTCAGGTGGAGGGGGTACGCCACTGCGTGCTGGAGCCGGTTCACCGCCGCGTGCCTGAACCCGGCCCGGTCGTTTTCGCCCGCGGGATCGGCATTACCCTGACGGTGGACGAGCGTGCCTTTTCCGGCGCCAGTCCGTGGCTTTTTGGCAGCGTGATGGAGCGTCTCTTTGCCCGCCTGGTGTCCATCAACAGCTTTACGGAGTTCACCCTGAAAAGCCAGCAGCGCGGCGAGATCGGCTACTGGGCGCCGCGCATGGGTAAAAGGGCGCTGATATGAGTGACGCTGCCACTGCACCGCTGCGCGTGCATCGCCTGACCCGGCTGCCGGACGCGTTCTGGCAAGGGGTTCGCGAGACGCCCTGGCGCTACGACCTGTTTCAGCTGTTAAGGCGCATTGATGCCCAGGGCGGCGAGCGCTACCCGCTGGGACGCGCGCCGCTGCCGAAGTTTGAGCCGCTGCGCATCGGCCAGCAGCCGTCGATGAGTTTTGCACCGTCGACGCTGGCTCAGGTCCGCCAGCGGGAGGAAAGCGGGCTCCACGAGGTGTCTATCCTCAGCTTCGGCCTGTTTGGCCCGAACGGCCCGCTGCCGGTCCATATGACCGAATACGCCCGCGAGCGGATTTATCATCATCAGGACACCAGCCTCAGCGCGTTTGCCGACCTGTTCCATCACCGCCTTGCGCTGCTGTTTTACCGCGCCTGGGCGGATGCGCAACCCACCGTCTCCCTCGATCGCGCTGATAACAGGCGCTTTGAGGGGTATCTGGCATCGCTGATTGGCATGGGCCAGCCGGGACAGATGAACAAAGGCAGCCTGAGCTCGCATGCCCGCTTTACCCACGCCGGGCACCTGACCCGTCACGGGCGGGATCCGGAGGGGCTGGAGAAGATCCTGCGCAGCTATTTTAAAGCGCCGGTCAAGCTGGTCAGCAACGTGCCGCAGTGGATGCCGCTTTCCACGCGCGAGCAGGCGCAGCTGGGAGCAGGACGCCGCATGCCGCGCATGGGGGAATCCGCCTTTCTCGGCGTTGCCGTCCGCGACGTGCAGCACAAGTTTCGCATCGAAATTGGCCCGCTGAGCGCGGAGGAGTATAACCGTTTTCTGCCGGGTGAAGCGTGGGTCACCGAGCTGCGCGACTGGGTGCGTCAGTACGCCGGGGTGGAGTTTGAATGGGAAACGCGGGTGATCCTGCGTGAAGACGCGGTGCAGGGCACCACGCTCGGCAGCAATGGGCGATTAGGCTATAACACCTGGCTGGGCCTTCAGCCGCAGCCTGTCCCGCGTGGCGATCTGGTGTATCGCGCAGAGCGGTAATCCTTCCGTATACCGAATCATTGTTAATGGAAACTAACATGTCAGAAATTAGCCGTGCCGTGCTTTTCGGCAAACTGGATACGCTGTTATTTACCTCTCTGGAAAGCGCCACTGCGTTCTGCAAGCTGCGCGGCAACCCGTACGTTGAGCTGGTGCACTGGCTGCATCAGCTGATGCAGCAGCAGGATGGCGATCTGCAGCAGGTCATCCGCCACTTTGCCCTCGATGAACAGCAGCTGACCCGCGATATCGTGGCCGCGCTGGATGTCCTTCCGCGTGGCGCCAGTTCCGTTTCCGATCTCTCCGAGCATATCGACAGCGCCGTGGAGCGCGCCTGGGTGTTTGGATCGCTGAAGTTTGGCGTCAGCCGTATTCGCGGCGGTCATTTGCTGATCGGCATGCTGAAAACCTGGAATCTGGCCAACGTGCTGAAAAGCATCTCGTCGCAGTTCACCCGCCTGAACGTCGAGGTGCTGATTGAGCAGTTCGACGCGATTTGCGCCAACAGCAAAGAGACGCAGCAGGCCGCTGCCGCCGCAGACGCACCGGCGGGTACGGTACCGGCGGCGCAGGGGACGCTGGCCCAGTACGGCCAGGACCTGACCGCCCGCGCCCGCGAAGGGAAGATTGACCCGGTTGTCGGGCGCGACGAGGAGATCCGCCAGATGGTGGATATCCTGATGCGTCGCCGCCAGAACAACCCGCTGCTGACCGGGGAAGCCGGGGTCGGGAAAACGGCGGTGGTGGAAGGGCTGGCGCTGCGTATTGCCGACGGCGACGTTCCGGAGCCGCTGCAAAATATTCAGCTGTGGCTGCTGGATATCGGCATGCTGCAGGCTGGCGCAGGCATGAAAGGCGAGTTTGAAGCCCGTCTGCAGGCGCTCATTAACGAAGTCCAGTCCAGCGCCACGCCAATCATTCTGTTTATCGATGAGATCCACACCCTGATTGGCGCAGGCGGCCAGCAGGGGACCGGCGATGCGGCGAACCTGCTGAAGCCCGCGCTGGCGCGAGGTCAGCTGCGCACCATCGGCGCCACCACCTGGGCGGAATACAAAAAATACATCGAGAAAGACCCGGCGCTGACCCGTCGTTTCCAGACGGTGCAGGTCCACGAGCCGGACGAAGCGAAAGCCATTCTGATGCTGCGCAGCACCGTGTCGCCGCTGGAGACGCACCACCAGGTGCTGCTGCTCGACGAAGCGGTCAGCGCGGCGGTGAAGCTGTCGCATCGTTACATCCCGGCGCGTCAGCTGCCGGATAAAGCCGTTGCGCTGCTCGACACCGCCTGCGCCCGTGTCGCGGTCAGCCAGAGCGCGCCCCCTGCGCAGCTGGAAGACTGCCTGCGCCACCTTGCCGCGCTGGACGTGGAAATTGAGATTGCTGAACGCGAAGCGCGCGTGGGAGCCGGTGACGCCGATCGCGTAACCGCTTTACTCGCCGAACGCGACGCGTATGAGACAAAACGCGAAGCCCTGGCCCAGCGCTGGGAAGAAGAGCGCAGCCTGGTGCAGGAGATTATCCGCCTGCGCGCGGCGCTGTTCGCGGCGGGCGATGACGATAGCGCCGAGCTGCGCGGCCAGCTGGCGGAACAGCAGCAGGCGCTGAACGCCCTGCAGGGCGATGAGCCGCTGCTGTTTGCGGCGGTGGATGAAAACGTGGTTGCCGCGGTGGTCTCTGACTGGACCGGGATCCCGCTGGGCCGGATGGTGAAAAACGAGATCGACGCGGTGCTCAACCTCGCCGACACGCTTAACCAGCGCGTTATCGGCCAGCGTCACGGTCTGGATCTCATTGCCCGCCGCGTGAAAACCTCGCGGGCGAAGCTCGACGATCCGAACAAACCGGTGGGCGTCTTTATGCTGTGCGGCCCGTCCGGCGTCGGTAAAACCGAAACCGCGCTGGCGCTCGCGGAATCCCTGTACGGCGGCGAGCAGAACGTTATCACCATCAACATGAGTGAGTTCCAGGAAGCGCACACCGTTTCCACCTTAAAAGGTGCGCCTCCGGGGTACGTAGGGTATGGTGAAGGCGGCGTGTTGACCGAGGCCGTGCGCCGCCGCCCGTACAGCGTGGTGCTGCTGGACGAAATTGAAAAAGCGCACCCGGACGTCCACGAGATCTTCTTCCAGGTCTTTGATAAAGGCTGGATGGAAGACGGCGAGGGGCGCCACATCGATTTCCGCAACACCATCATTATTCTGACCTCCAACGTCGGCACCGACCTGATTAGCGCCATGTGCGCCGATCCGGAGCTGATGCCGGAGCCTGATGCGTTAAGCGGCGCCCTGCGCCAGCCGCTGCTGGAGGTCTTCCCACCGGCGCTGCTGGGCCGCCTGCTGGTGGTGCCGTACTACCCGCTCAGCGACGAGATGCTGGGGCAGATTGTTCGCCTGCAGCTCAAGCGCATTCAGCGTCGTCTGGAAGAGAATCACAGCATTATTTCTGAGTTTGACGACAGCGTGGTGGAACAGATTGTTCAGCGCTGTACCGAGGTGGAGTCCGGGGGCCGCATGGTGGATGCTATTCTGACCAACACCTTGCTGCCTCAGATGAGCCAGATCTTACTTACCGCCAGCCGCAGCGACGAGCAGTACCGACGTCTGCACGTCACCTGCGAGCAGGGCGAGTTTCACTGTCAGTTTGCCGCGTAATAATCATCAAGAGAACTGTAAAAGATGACGGATAATGATAACAATCGGACTGTCCCAAACGCGCTCCCGGTCGGGTACCGCTTCAACGAGTTTGAAATCAAAGAGGTGATCGGCGGCGGCGGTTTTGGCATCGTCTATCGCGCGTGGGATCACCAGCTCGAACGCACTATCGCTATCAAAGAATTTATGCCTTCCTCGCTCGCCGTGCGCGGCGACGACATGACCCTTGTGCTGCGCAGCGAGCGTTTTGGCAAAGCGTTTTCCGCAGGCCTGAACAGCTTTATTCAGGAGGCGCGTCTGCTGGCGCGCTTTAACCACCCGAACCTGCTGCACGTTCTGCGTTTCTGGGTGCAAAACGACACGGCCTACATGGGGACGCTGTTTTACAGCGGCACCACGCTTTCGCGCCTGCGCGAGGAAAAGCCGGAGCTGATCAACGAGGCCTGGATCCGCCGCACGCTGCCGATGCTGTTCGGTGCGATCAAGACCATCCATAACGAAGGCTATCTGCACCGCGACATCTCGCTGGATAACATTCAGATCCAGGATAACGGCCTGCCGGTGCTGCTTGATTTCGGCTCCGCGCGCCGCACCATCGGTAACCTTTCCGATGAAACGGAAACCATGCTGCGCCCGGGCTTTGCGCCGATCGAGCAGTACACCGACGATAACGAAAGCGAGCAGGGCCCGTGGACGGATATTTACGCCCTCGGCGCGGTGCTGCGTACCCTGATTGTGGGTTCTCCGCCGCCGGTCAGCGTGGTGCGCTCGATTCAGGATACCTGCAAACCGCTGGTGGAAATCATGCCGCAGGGCTATTCCATTCCGCTGCTGCAGGCCATCGACCGCGCGCTGGCGCTGCACATGGAGGACCGTCCGCAGTCCATCGACGAGTTCGCCGCGCTGATAGAGATGCCGGTCGCCGGGATCAACGACGTGCTGACGGCGAAAAAGCCCGGCACGATGCTGGTTCCGGTCGAAGACGAAAAACCGGCTTCGCTGCTCGACTGGCGCCGCTACAAGATCCCGGGCATGGTTGCCGCAGGCGTGCTGGTGGGTATTGTCGCCGGGGCGATGCTGTTCAGCGGCGGTAACGATGCTCCCGAGCAGGCGGCACAGGCACCGGCAGAGACGCGTCCGACTGAAACCGCCGCAAACGCGCCGGACGTGAAGCCGGAAACGGCGAAGGTTAACGAGCAGGCGACGGCCCAGCAGACTCCGCCGCCTGTGGAGAGCCCGGTTGCGCTGGTCTATATCCGCATCCTCGACGGCGAAACGCTGAAAGTGAACGGCGAGCCAAAAGCGCTGCGTCCGGCGACCAACGGCTATGCATCGCTCAAGCTGCCGGCCGGTGAGGTGAAGATTGAACTGCAGGGCAACGGAAGAACGCGTGGCCAGACGCTGGATATCACCAAGCCGGGCACCTGGCTGGTGAACCCTTAGAATTACGCTCAGTCACAGATGCGAACCTCTTTTCTGAATCGCATAAGCTAGATGGAATAAAGATTATGCTCAACCGAATTACCGTTCAGCTCCCGGTGGAGGGGCTTCTGTTCTGGAAACTGACGGGCCGCGAGGCGATGTCCGAGTCGTTCGCGCTGACGCTGACCGTGCTCGGCACGGACGCGCGCATCGATCGCAGCAAGCTGCTGGGCCAGCCGGTCACGGTGACCATCCCGACGCAGAACCTGCTGACGTCCCGCTATGTTAACGGCAAAATTACCCGCGTGGCGGTCAGCGCCGTCGAGCTGACGGGCACCCGCTATGCGGTGTACCAGCTGACGGTTGAGCCGGACCTGTGGCCGATGAAGCGCGACCGTAACCTGCGTATCTTCCAGGGGCAGACGGTGCCGCAGATTGTGAAAACCCTGCTGGGCGAGCATCAGGTTAACGTTGAGGATAAACTCACCGGCAGCTACCGGGTGTGGGACTACTGCGTGCAGTATCAGGAGTCGAGCCTGGACTTCATCAGCCGCCTGATGGAGCTGGAGGGGATTGCCTATCACTTCAGCCACGAGGCGGACAAACACACCCTGGTGCTCACCGACGCCGCCACGCAGCATCAGCCGTTCAGCGGCTATGAGGTCATTCCTTACCACCAGACGCCGTCCGGCGGCAGTACGGACGAAGAGGGCATCAGCCAGTGGGCGCTGGAGGATAGCGTGACGCCGGGGATTTACAGCCTCGACGACTATGACTTCCGCAAGCCGAACGCGTGGCTGTTCCAGGCCCAGCAGAACCCGGCGTCGCCGAAGCCGGGCAGCATCGACGTGTACGACTGGCCGGGTCGCTTTGTGGACAAAGGCCACGGGGAGTTTTATGCCCGTATTCGTCAGGAACGCTGGCAGGTGGAGCATCAGCAGATTCAGGCCACCGCCACGGCGGCGGGGATTGCGCCCGGGCACACCTTCACCTTAACCAACGCGCCGTTCTTCAGCGACAACGGCGAGTATCTGGTGACGGCGGCGGGTTACCACTTCGAAGAGAACCGCTACGCGAGCGGCGAGGGTGAAACCATTCACCGCACCGATTTTACGGTCATCCCGTCGGCGGTGGTGTACCGTCCGGCGCAGACCACGGCGTGGCCGCGCACCTACGGCCCGCAGACCGCGAAAGTGGTGGGGCCGAAGGGCGAGAGTATCTGGACGGACAAATACGGCCGCGTGAAGGTGAAGTTTCACTGGGACCGCCTGGCGAAGGGCGATGACACCAGCTCCTGCTGGGTGCGCGTGTCGAGCGCGTGGGCGGGCCAGGGCTACGGCGGGGTGCAGATCCCGCGCGTCGGCGATGAGGTGGTGGTGGACTTTATCAACGGCGATCCGGACCGTCCGATTATTACCGGTCGCGTGTACAACGACGCGAGCATGCCGCCGTGGGCGCTGCCTGCCGCCGCGACGCAGATGGGCTTTATGAGCCGCACGAAAGACGGTTCCGTCGACAATGCCAACGCCCTGCGGTTTGAGGATAAAGCGGGCGCAGAGCAGGTGTGGATCCAGGCCGAGCGCAACATGGACACCAGCGTTAAAAACGATGAAACGCACAGCGTCGGCGGGGCGCGCAGCCATTACGTGAAGAAAAATGAACTGCACCGCGTGGAAGCGAACCAGACTCAGGCCGTGAAAGGTGGAACCGAGATCCTGACGGGGAAAGGCAAGCTGGATGCGGCGGTGGAGCAGTATGTGATTGCTTCCGGGACGAAGCTGCGGCTGGTCTCAGGTGAAAGCGCCATTGAGCTGAATGCCAACGGCAAGATTAACCTGATCGGCAAAGAGTTTAACTTCTTCGTGGAAGGGGATGGGTATATCACCACGGGCGGTAAGCTGCATCTGAATACCTCTGGCACCAAGCCGGGCACAACGGCACCAGGATCGGGGCATAAAGGGGATATTGATGCGGCGGTGCAGGCGAAATTTACGCCGGGAAAGGAGAATAAGGCAGGTGCGGCTGCAAGCGCGCCTGCCGAAACCTCTAAAACTGCAACACCCCCATCATCAGGTGTGCCTTCAAGCGGATATGGCAAGGATGTAGATAGTCTTGTCGATAAATCACCGACCATGAAAAATGACATAGCTACGTTAAAGAAACGAGGCTGGACATTTGAAGAAGGTGAAGCAGGTAAGGGGACGTTTGCCAATCGTCAAAAGCGAGTTATTACCGTTGATAAAAACGAGCTCGGTAATCCGAATGCGGTTGTTCAGTCTCTGTCACATGAAAGTGGTCACGCTTTATATGAACCCAACATTGATTTTTCTTCGCGCGACGCCTATCTCAACAGCACACTCAGTGATGAAGGCGCTGCAACGTTAAACAATATCCGGGTCCAACGCGAAATCATAGCCAACAAGGGTGGGGATATTGGTATTGCGGGCAATCCGGTAAATCAGACACAATATAATCGTATCTATGATTCTCTCGAACGTGGGGCTATAAAGGAAAGTGAAGCGCGTACGCAGATAGGCCGTATCTTTGGCAAAGGCGAACAAACGTCCACCACGGGGCAATATTACGAAGATTATTATGGCGGTTGGTATGATAAAAATTATCCATAGTCTAAAAACGTGTGCGGTGCTTGCGGCTTTATTAACGACGGGAATGGCAGGAGGTAACATGCAGAAACAGGATCTTTGGCAGTTCATTGCAAAAATGAGCGCATCACTCAAAACGTTGTCCGTTAACAGTCTGGATAACGCTCCGTTGTCATTCAGGCTAACGAAACAGAATGAATATATCAATTTCTACAATGCCGACGATATCAAACTGGCGGATGGAACGAACATTACTGCAATTGATTTACGTTTAAGTAAAGAAAGTGACGGTATGGCACCGTTACTGAATTTTTCACCGTCCGGCCAGTGCATCACTCTCGATACTGTTAAAAAGCATTATCCGCAGCTGACGTTAACTGATTATCCACGAGGCCGCTCTGAGAACGAAGTGACCAGTTATACAGCGCCAAAAGATATGAATGGACAAAAGGTGAGCTTCAGTTTCACCGTGAAAAATCCTGACTGTCTGGGTTCAGTCGTCATAAGCGCCGAATAAGAAACGCTGCTTCCATGTCCTGGCGATGTTTCCAGTGGTGAGAAGCGCAATAAATATTCATTAAATGACAATTAATGTGAAAAAACATACTCCGACATTTCTTTGTTCTGCCCTGATGTTTACCTGTCTGAGCAGCAATGTGGTTTTGGCAGAAGCTATGCCGCCCGTTCTGACAAAACAGGATCTTTCCGTCAAGGTCAAAGGCCAGCCTGTCGCATTAGGCGACAGATGGACTCCTGATATTGCCCGTAAAATTGACGTGCCGCTTGAAGGCCATTTTGTCGGTGAGGTTCCTTTTGACGGAACCCAATATAAGTTCTTCCAGCATCAAAAGGCTGGTTTAGAAATATTCACTTCCAATCTCTGGTGGGATAAAGCAGAAAGAAGCGTTGATGATTATATCGTCTCCCAGATTACGCTGACTGCCTCAGATATTTTAACGCCGCGTGGAGTTCATGTGGGTTCAACAATCAGAGCACTGAACAATGCATACGGCGATGGCCAGGTTGAAAATGATTCCGGGGAGCAGTGGATTTCCTATGAATTGGGTAAGAAATTGCTCTCTTTTGAGGTTAAAGACAGTAAGGTTGTGAAAATAACCATGAATTACGAAAATGGTTCTTCAGAGTGATTTATGACCAAAAAATATCTGGCAGCCGTATTGTTCACGGCTTTATTGGCTGGCGTTGTTGAAACGTCATCGGCGCTTGAATTATCGCAATACAATAAGCTCGAAACGGTTAGCCGCATCGTTAACGACAGCGAAGTAACAGACAGTCTCAGGACGTTGCTGGGAAATCATTACCAGATCTTTATTGATAACTTTGATGTCTTCGGTGAACCGCATACCACCGCAGGTGGCGGATTGTTTGTTGAAGGCTGGCTAAAAGATCTCTATCTGGAGAACGCGTCAGCGCTGGTTATCGATCCTGACGGCAAAATCTTTGCGGCCTGGGTGGTTCCGGAGTCGGACGTTATTCATTACCAGTCTTCAGATAATAGCCCGGTTATTAATGCCGATATTCAGCAGTGGGCTGCCAGATTTGATGCGATGCATTTTGCAACGAACAAATAATCAAGATTATGCACCTGCGAAATTGGCTGTTAGCAAAGGCAGCCATGTTTTAGTCGAACAGTCAGGTCAATGGCGTAAATAATAAAACAGCCAGCCAGAGGGCCAGCATGGATTGGCCTTTTTGTTTCTCACAATATTAATCATCCCGAGTTCACTTATGAAATACACCCTCCAGGAAGGTTCGTTTTCCCTTTTTCCTGCTGCCTGGCAGGATAACAGCATGAATATTATTCGCGATGACGAAAGCGGGCTGTCAGTGGTGGTCAGCCGCGGCGTTATCCCCGATGGCAGCGACTATGAACAAGAGTTCCACCGCCAGTGGGATGTGCTGCGTCCTCAGATGGGCGAAATTGCCCAGAGCGAATTCCGGAATGTAAAAGCCGGGCCTGACGGAAAAATTAACGGGCTGGAAGTTGAGACCACCTTTGACCGTAACGGGCAGCGCCTGTGGCAAAAACAGCTGGCCGTACATACGCCGGGTAAACCGGTATTGATGATTTTTACCCTCTCGGCACTCAGGGCATTCACCGAAGAGGACGAGGTGCGCTGGAGCGCGCTTAAGCAGAGTCTGACGCTAAACGACAACCGGAATGTGTAAGGCATGAGCGATAACAACGCGGCCCGTAAGGGCGACGAGATTATTCACTCCAGCATTTTTGCTGACATCACCAGCATTGTGGCAGAAGGTGCCGCCTATGCGGTGATCGGCGCGGCGGTAGGCGCAGCTGCAACCGTAGCGGCGCCATTGCTGGGCGCAGGGGCGGCCGCAGCGGGCGTGGCAGCAATTGGATCCAGCTGTCTGTTAAGCGGGATTATCGGTGGCGTGCTGGCGAACGTCGCGGGGATCACCGACGATATCAGCAACGCCGCGGAAGGATTAGGCAATGCGCTTTTCCCGCCGTCGCCTGCGGGTAAAATCACTACCGGTTCCAGTAACGTTCTCACCAACGCAATCCCCGCCGCGCGCGCGGCAGGCACGCTGACGCCCGCCGATACGCCGTCTCCTGAGCCGCAGTCGCCGGGCAGCTTTGCCGATTACGCGGGCATGCTGCTTTCCGCCGCCGGACAGTTTGGCAGCGAAATGTGGCAGCCGAGCGTGGCCTCTGCCGCCGCGGGAACCTCGCCGCTGGAAGAAGACAAGGTGGTGTGCGAAAAGCACTCCGGGCCGCAGTATCTGGCGGAAGGCTCTAAAAGCGTCTTCATCAACGGGCAGCCCGCGGTGCGCGCCAAAGATCGCACCACCTGCGAAGGCACCGTTTCCGACGACGTCTCCCCGAACGTAATCATCGGCGGGGACACGCTCACGGTTCGCGATATCAAAAGCGGTAAAACGCCGGGTCTGGCGCTGGGGATGATTGCGCTCTCCCTGCTGCGCGGGCGTCCGGGCAAGATCCTGAAAAACATGCCCTGTGCGCTGGCGGCGGCCGGCGGCGGGATGCTAGCCGATATGGCGGTGAATGCCGTGTTTGGCTCCTCGCACCCGGTTCACGCCGCCACCGGCGTGAAGGTGCTGAATGACGACGACGAGCTCGACTTCTCGCTGCCGGGGCGCTTTCCGCTTCGCTGGCAGCGCAGCTACAACAGCCTGACCACCCGGGAAGGGCTGTTCGGTCTGGGCTGGGCAACGACCTTTGACAGCTATCTCACGCTGGAGGACAACAACGCCACCTGGTTCGACGAAACCGGGCGCGAGCTGAGCTTCGAGCTGCCGCCTGTCGACCGCGCGTTTTACAGCATCAGCGAAGGCATCATTATCCGCCGCAATGAGAGCGGCGACGTGGCGATTGCCGACGATGACGGCGCGGTGTGGCGTCTGTATAAACCGACCCGGGCGAATCCATCTATCCTGCGTCTGGCCTCCCTCAGCGACGAATACGGCAACGCGCTGCTGACGGAGTGGGACGAGCACGGCAGGCTGGTCGGCCTTCACGACGAGCCGCGGGCGATAGACGTCACTCTGCGCTATGAAGATGAACGTTTCCCGCAGCGCGTTACCGCAGCCAGCCATTTCGACGGCAGCCAGACATGGCCGCTGATGCAGTGGGGCTACGACGCGTGCGGCCAGCTGGCGAGCGCGACGGATGCCTCCGGCGTGGTGACGCGTGAATACCGCTATAACGAGCAAGGGCTGATGGTCTGGCACCGGATGCCGGGCGGTCTGGAGAGCGAATACCGCTGGAAAAAATTCGACCACTGGCGCGTGGTGGAAAACCGCACCAGCACCGGCGACGGCTGCCGCTTTAGCTACGATTTAGCCGCCGGGCTGACGACCGTCGAGCACTACGACGGCCAGACGCGCCGCCACTACTGGAACGCGCAGAATCTGATTGTCCGCTACGTTGACGAGCGCGGTGAAAACTGGCGCTACGAGTGGGACGAGAACGAGCTTCTGACGCGCCGCATCGATCCGCTCGGCAATGCCGTTACCTTCGTCTACGACGAAATGGGCAACCGGGTTCAGGAGATCGACGCCGACGGCAATACCCGCACCACCGCCTGGCTGGAACACCGCGCGCTTCCTGCGGCCATTATCGAAGCCGACGGCAGCGCCACCCGGTTCTGGTACGACGAACATCACGGGCTTAAGCGCGTGGTGGACCCGATGGGGCAGACCACGCAGCTGCGCCGGGACGAGTTCGGCCAGGTCGTTGAAGAGGTCGATGCCGCCGGAAACAGCCGCTACCAGGAGTACAACGAGGCCGGGCAGATCGTTCGCTCGACGGACTGTTCCGGGCGTATTACCCGCTACCGCTATCACCCGCTGGGCTGGCTGGTGGCCGAGACTGGCGCCGACGGGGAAGAGACGCGATATCGCTACGACGCCGCAGGGCGTCCGGTGCAGCTCGATCGCCCGGAAGGCTGGACGGAATCGCTCAAATGGAACGAACGTGGCCTGCCGGTGAAGCATGCGGGCGCCGACGGTAAAGAGAGTGAGTTCAGATATGATGCGGCAGGGCGATTAACCGCGACGCGTAATACCCAGGGTGAAGAGGTCCGTCGCCGCTGGGACAGCCGCGGGCGTCTGATTGCCCTGGAAAATGAAAACGGCGAAGCGTATCAGTTCCGCTGGGGCGCGGACTCGCTGCTGCTGGAAGAGGTGGGGCTCGATGGCGTAGCCTCGCAGTATCGCTATGACGCCTGCGGACGCACGATAGCACGCACGTTTGCCGCCGGTCATCCGGATGCCATCACCCATGCCTTCGCCTGGAGCGCGAGCGGCCAGCTGGTCGCCCGCACCACGCCGGAGGGGCAGACACGCTATCACTACACGCCGTCCGGGCTGTTAAGCCGGATTGGGCTGTATCCTGCGCTTGCAGCCGACGCGTGGACCACCGAGGCAGAGCAGGAGCTCGCCTTTGAGTATGACGCACTCGGTCGCGTGACGCGCGAGGCGGGCGAGCACGGCGAGCTGGCGTGGGAGTATGACGCGCTGGGCAACCGCACCTCCGTCACGCTGCCCGATGGCCGCGAGCTGAAGCAGTTTTACTACGGCAGCGGGCATCTGCTCAGCATTGCCCTCGATAAGCTGTCGGTCTCCGACTTTACCCGCGACGAACTCCACCGGGAGACCAGCCGCACTCAGGGGCTGCTGACCACCCGCAGCGAATACGATCGTCTTGGGCGACTGCATCGCCGGGACGTCTTTACCGGCAATGCCCAGCGCCCGTCGCCGCGCCGCTGGTCCCGCCGCTGGGATTACGACTACCGCAATAACCTGGTGCGGGAAGAGCGGGACGATAACCCGTTCAGCTGGTACCGCTGGCAGTACGACAGCGCCGGGCGTCTGCTGGTTCAGGACGGCACGCTGCCCGGACAGGAGCAGTGGCGCTGGGATGCTGCCGGTAACCCGCTGGAAGGGGCTGCTGAGAAGGTCACGCACAACCGCCTGACGCAGCTTAACGGCATTCGCTGGCGCTATGACATCCACGGCCGCACCGTGGAAAAAGATAACGGCCAGACCCGCTGGCACTACCGCTACGACGGTGAACATCGCCTGACGGAGGTCATCAGCCAGCCGCGGGACCGCAACAAACCGCAGACGCAGGTCAGCTTCCGCTACGATCCGCTCGGGCGACGCATCAGCAAAACGCGACGCCAGATTCTGGGCGGACAGCCAACCGGCAAGCCGGTCACCACCCGGTTTGTCTGGGAAGGGTTCCGCCTGTTGCAGGAGGTACACGGGGATGTGCCGCTCACCTACGTCTACAGCGATCAGGACAGCTACGATCCGCTGGCGCGTATCGATGGCGTGGATGCTCCGGAGATCTTCTGGTTCCACTGCCAGCCCAACGGCACGCCGGAGCGGATGACGGATATCGAAGGTCAGGTGCGCTGGGAAGGGGTGAACAGCGCCTGGGGCAAGCTGCTGCGGGAAAGCGAGACGCAGGTATCAGGATATTCTCAGAACCTGCGCATGCAGGGGCAATACCTGGACCGTGAGACAGGGCTGCACTACAATCTGTTCCGTTATTATGACCCGGACTGCGGGCGGTTTACGCAGCAGGACCCGATAGGACTGGCGGGGGGGATTAACCTTTACCAGTATGCGCCGAACGCGCTGGGTTGGGTGGATCCGTGGGGGTTGGCATTAAAGGGAGTTGACTTTACAGGAAGTCCAGATCTTTTCCCTACCAATGGAACGAAACAGAATATTGTATCTATTACAATGCAAGGAACTCGAGATAGAGATTTCACCGAGGCTTTCAAGGCAGCCGGTATTTCTAAAAGCGAAGCAACCGGATATACATGGCATCATGTCGATGACTTTGACCCAGCCACAGGAAGGACAACAATGCAATTAGTAAAAACTTCTGCGCATGAAGCTACTTTCCCACATAAAGGCTCAGTCTCACAATTCGAGAAATATTTTGGCGTAAAATATGGTTCCCAAGAAGCCATTGCTGTTTCTCATTCTAAAGGCTGGTTGAAGGGGCGTGTCCCGAAAAAATTGCGTGCAAACTGTCACCAGTGAGGTATAAATCTATGAATCATTTCAGTAACTGTGAAAAAAAGATTGGACGTGCAGATATTGCTAAAACGGAAGAGAAATTATCTATTACTCTTCCGGATGATTTCGTTTCACATTATCTGCAATTTAATGGTGGCATCCCAGAGAAAAGTTGGTGGGACGGTGATGAGGATTTTGAGCCAATAGAGGTGGCTGCGTTTAAGCCATTTGTTTATAATAGTCAGACAAATAATGCCCTTGGATCTTTAATTGACGGTTGCTATATCAGCATGGTGGATAGGGAAGTGATTCCTAAAAACCTGCTTCCTTTCGCAAATGATTGGGGAGGCAATTTCTTCTGCCTGGATTTAGATAATTACTCAATTGTATATTTTGCTACAGATTCTTTTGATGAGGATTTGACTATGCAAGAGAATCACACAAAACTTCAAAGATATCTGACAAATTCATTTGCTAACTTTGTTAACGGATTAGTAGCAGAAGAGGATCTTTCTTAAAGAATACTTAAGAATTTAATCGATTTATTTAATTCGATTGCTGTTATTTTGCTATTCATATTGTTAATAAAACTCTGTGACACAAATCATAGGGTTTTATTATAAAACACCATGGCGCTTGGTGGTATGAACATCCCTAGGATCCCAGGTGAAATAAATTACATTAAAACATGAAAATATTCCAGTTAGCAACATATATATAAATAATATTAATTGACTTGTTAATCTTGGTATGACAACGGCACTCACTGGTGTTTTCTAGGCTCAGTCTCTTAGCTTATTTATAAAATGGCTGAAAACTTATGAATGTGAGAGCACCAACCTGGAAGCAGTTAATGAAATAACGGGTTATCTCGCAAAAAAGAGACTAACAAATATCAATGCTGGAAATCTTTAGTCAAAGAACCTAAGAAAGTTGTGTAGAATAATATTATCCCAAAAATAACCTTCCCGGAGTCTGAGGAAGGCTCAATGACTGAGAACTTAAAATGGAACCTTGTGAATTACTTGCTTGAAGATGCGTATAGTAATTTTCTTCAAGAGCCATTCTTTTTTGACGGATTAATTAATGTTTATGAAGCTGGGCATATGCCCTGTGGGTGGTCAGGTACTTGGCCAGCGGGTAAACTCGTTATCTATTGATAGATCACGCGCAAAAAAAATCCACGCCAAAGCGTGGATTTTTTTCATTCAAAACAACTCAAACGTTAAACAAGAAGTTCATCACATCGCCATCTTTAACGATGTAGTCTTTACCTTCCGCACGCATCTTGCCTGCTTCTTTCGCGCCTTGCTCACCCTTGTAGGTGATAAAGTCTTCAAACGCGATAGTCTGCGCACGAATAAAGCCTTTCTCGAAGTCGGTGTGGATTTTACCGGCCGCCTGAGGCGCAGTCGCACCTACAGGAATGGTCCACGCACGCACTTCTTTCACGCCAGCGGTGAAGTAGGTCTGCAGGTTCAGCAGCTCATAGCCTGCGCGAATTACGCGGTTCAGGCCCGGCTCTTCCAGACCCAGCTCGGCCATGAACTCTTCACGGTCAGCGTCGTCCAGCTCGGCGATGTCGGATTCAACGGCAGCGCAAACCGCCACAACCACAGAACCTTCAGCCGCTGCGATTTCACGCACTTTGTCGAGGTACGGGTTGTTCTCAAAACCGTCTTCGTTAACGTTGGCGATGTACATGGTTGGCTTCAGGGTCAGGAAGCTCAGGTATTTGATCGCCGCTTTGTCTTCTTCAGTCAGGTTTTTCAGCGCGCGCAGCATGCCCGCATTTTCAAGCTGTGGCAGACATTTTTCCAGCGCAGCCAGTTCCGCTTTCGCGTCCTTGTCGCCGCCTTTGGCTTTCTTCTGCACGCGGTGAATAGCGCGTTCGCAGGTGTCGAGGTCAGAGAGCGCCAGCTCGGTGTTGATGACGTCGATGTCGTCAGCCGGATCCACTTTGTTGTTAACGTGGATGATGTTGTCGTTCTCGAAGCAGCGCACAACGTGGCCGATCGCTTCGGTTTCACGAATGTTGGTCAGGAACTGGTTACCCAGACCTTCACCTTTGGACGCGCCTTTTACCAGGCCCGCGATGTCCACGAATTCCATGGTGGTTGGCAGAATGCGCTGCGGCTTAACGATTTCCGCGAGCTGGTCTAGACGCGGGTCCGGCATTGGCACAACGCCGGTGTTAGGTTCGATGGTACAGAACGGGAAGTTCGCCGCTTCGATACCCGCTTTGGTAAGCGCGTTAAACAGGGTGGATTTGCCCACGTTTGGCAGACCGACGATACCGCATTTGAATCCCATTTCTAAATCACCTTAATATCTTGATAATCAATCCGTTAACGATAACCGACTGATGAAAAGTAAATAACTACGCCTATTATACACGTAACCCGCATGACGCGCGGTAAAAAAGCCGGATCGGGCGGATTATTGCGCTTTGAAAGCGTGTAAGCGGTTTGTCGCTTTGGTTAACCCATCTTTAAGCCAGATTTCAGTGCAGCGCGCCGCTTCGTCTACCGCCTCGTCAATCAGTTTCTGCTCAGAAACCGGGGGCTTACCGAGTACGAAACCGACAACTTTGTTTTTATCGCCCGGATGGCCGATTCCTACGCGCAAACGGTGGAAATTCGGGTTATTTCCCAGCTTGCTGATGATGTCTTTAAGACCGTTGTGGCCGCCGTGCCCGCCGCCAAGCTTGAATTTTGCCACGCCGGGCGGGAGATCCAGCTCATCGTGTGCGACCAGAATTTCATCCGGATTGATGCGATAAAACGTTGCCATTGCCGCCACCGCTTTACCGCTCAGGTTCATAAAGGTGGTGGGCACCAGTAAACGAACATCCGCGCCAGCAAGGTTGATACGTGAGGTATACCCGAAGAATTTAGGTTCTTCACGCAGGGGAGCACGTAACCGCTCGGCCAGCAGATCGACGTACCATGCCCCGGCGTTGTGGCGAGTGGCCGCATATTCTGCGCCCGGGTTGGCGAGGCCGACAATCAGTTTAATCGTCACGATTCAATTCCTAATGGGTTCCAGATCTGGCGCGTAGTTTACTGTCTGGCGCGCCGCTTGACAAAATTCTGCGATCTTCCCAGCGAAATATGAATAATTTCTGATTTGAACCATTAGAATTTCAAGCTGTTCAAAGCCTTATTTGTAAACTTTTGTTTGGGACTTATCTGTAATTGTGATCATTCACGCAACTCATAAAAGGGGCGTTGTCTATACTTTACACACAAGGATTAGGGGCTTTTCCCCTGACAACCCAAAGTTCCGGAGGTGACACATGAAACGCAAAAACGCTTCGTTACTCGGTAACGTACTGATGGGATTGGGGCTGTTCGTGATGGTAGCCGGCGTGGGTTATTCCATTTTAAACCAGTTACCTCAGATTGACCTCCCGCAATACTTCGCGCACGGCGCGATATTGAGCATCTTCGTTGGTGCGGTATTGTGGCTTGCAGGGGCGCGCGTGAGCGGCCATGAGGAAGTCTGCGATAAATACTGGTGGGTGCGCCACTACGACAAACGCTGTCGTCGCGATCAGCATAAGCACAGCTAGTGCTACGATAAAGAACGCCGAAACGGCTCCCGCGGGAGTCGTTTTTTTTTGCGTCAAGGGTTGACCCTCCCGTAACGTAAGGCTCCAGAGTGGCGCCACTGGCAAAGAAAAAGGAGCAGTTATGTTGATTCAGGTGGGTGAACTGGCGAAACGCGCCGGGATCACCGTGCGGACATTGCACCACTATGAGCAAACAGGGTTGTTGCTGCCTTCTGCCAGAAGCGCGGCAGGTTACCGGCTTTACAACCTGGCGGATGTCCAGCGTCTGCATATGATCCAGGCGCTGGCAAAAGCGGGGCTGGAACTTGCTGAAATCAGGGATTTCCTGGAACAGGAGTCGCTGTCGTTAACCGAGTTACTCGATGCGCAAATCACGCTGCTGGATAAACAGCTGCGCAGCATACATACGCTGCGCGACCGGCTGGTGGAGCTGCGAACCGGGCTTCTCGACGATGCGACGCCGGATCTGGAATCCTGGCTACAGACTCTGGAGTTAATGAATATGTACGATCGCTGGTTTAGCAAAGAAGAGTTACAGCAGCTGCCGTTTGCGGTGCAGAAGGATGCGCTGGCGGCTATCTGGTCAGGGCTGGTTGCAGAGGCCAACACGCTGCTGGAGCACCATATACCCGCTACTGACGCCCGGGCGATGGATCTGGCGACGCGCTGGATGGAGCGCCTTGAGCAGGACACGGCGGGCAAGCCGGAGTTTCTCACCCGGCTGAACGAGATGCACAGCGTTGAACCGCAGATGCAGGCGCAGACCGGCATCACGCCGGAGATGACGGATTACATCACGCGCGCGTTTGCTGAGTCTAAGCTCTGCATATGGGAGAAGTATCTCACTGCCGAAGAGATGGCCTTTACCCGGGCACACTACTTTGACCGCATGATGGAGTGGCCGCCGCTGGTGGCGAAACTGCATCAGGCGCAGCGGGAAAATATCGATCCTGCCTGTGAGGAGGCGCAAAAGCTGGCTGAAAACTGGCTGGCATTGTTCCAGTCTTACGCGGGCAAGAACCCGGAAACTCAGCAAAAGTTTCGTACTGCCATGCAGCAGGAGCCGCACCTGATGAAAGGAACCTGGATGACGCCTGCCGTGCTTGCATGGCTCCAGCAGGCGATCGGGGTGATGATGCAGAGACGTTTCTCTGCATCAGGTAACTCACAGATCCGCTAACGCGGCTTCACGGTTAGGGTAGAAGGAGAGTCGGCCAGGGATCGGCTGTACGCCCGCGCGCGCCATGGTGCGCAGCGGCTGAAACTCCAGGTTACTCACCCGCAGCTCGCAGCCTTCCGGCAGACGTTTCACAAAGCGCTGGAAGGCATCCAGGCCGCCTGCATCCAGCACCGGTACGGCATCCCATTTCAGCACCACAACCCGTTTGCCCGCGATGCGGGACTCCAGATCGCTGAACAGACCTTCCGCCGCGGCGAAGAACAGCGGGCCAATCACGCGCAGCACCAGCACATCGTCAGGCACCTCGACGTTAACCGGAGAAAGGCGCGTCATCTGCGCGATGCGGCGCATAAACAGCAGGGAAGCCAGCACGATCCCGACGCTGATGGCGATAACCATATCGAACAGCACGGTCAGCGACATGCATATCAGCATCACGATGATGTCGTCTTTCGGCGCGCGACGAAGCAGGTTCACCACCTTGTGCGCCTCGCTCATGTTCCAGGCCACCATCAGCAGCAGGGCGGCCATGGCGGAAAGCGGTAGCCAGGAGAGCAGCGGGGCGAGGATCAGCAGGGCGAGGATCACCAGCACGGAGTGGATAACCGCCGAAACCGGTGAGGTTGCACCCGCGCGCACGTTGGCCGCAGAACGGGCGATGGCTGCCGTTGCGGTAATACCGCCGAAGAACGGCGCGACGAGGTTGCCTAATCCCTGACCGACCAGTTCGCTGTTGGCTTTGTGCTTAGTGCCGGTCATGCCGTCCAGAACGACGGCGCAGAGCAGGGATTCAATTGCCCCCAGCATTGCCATAGAGAACGCGGCGGGAAGCAGGGCGCGCAGGGAATCCCAGCTTAGGGTAAAGCTGGAGCCGGGCATGTCCCACGGCAGCACCAGCTGCGGTAGCAGTTGCGGAATGCCGCTACCCTGTGAACCGTCCGCCAGAACATAGTGGAACTGCGAGCCGATAGTCGCGACGTGACCACCGGACATATTGACGATGGCCATTACCGCGCAGCCCAGCAGCAGAGCGGGCAGATGGCCCGGCAGACGAATACCGAGGCGAGGCCAGACGATCAGCGTGCCCAGCGTCACAATCCCGATGGCGGCGTCGCCCAGATTGGCCGTCGGCAGCGCCATAAACAGCGCCCCCACTTTTTGCAGATAGTGCTCTGGTACGTGGGGCATCTGCAGGCCGAGGAAATCTTTGATCTGCATGGTTCCGATGGTAATACCAATCCCCGATGTGAATCCCAGCGTCACGGAAAGGGGGATGTACTCGATCAGCCGCCCAAAGCGGGCCAGACCAAACAGAATCAAAAAGACGCCGGACATCAGGGTGGCGACCAGCAGGCCTGCCAGACCAAACTGCTGTGAAACCGGGTAGAGGATCACCACGAAGGCGGCGGTCGGGCCGGAGACGCTGAAGCGCGAGCCGCCCGTCAGGGCAATGACTATCCCGGCAACGGCCGAGGTGTACAGACCGTACTGCGGCGCAACGCCGCTGCCAATCGCCAGCGCCATCGCCAGTGGGATGGCGATAATGCCGACGGTGATCCCGGCAATCAGGTCACGAACAAAGCGTGACGAGGTGTACTTCTCTTTCCAGCAGGCGTCGATGAGGGCGCGAAAGGGCAGAACATGTGAGGAGGCTACGTTTTTCACAATTATCTATCATCCGTATGCGCATCATCTGTCATATGAATGGCAGGTGAAGGAGGCATTAATCATACAAATAAAACCCGGAGACAAAAAAACCCGCCGCAGCGGGTTTTTCGGCCGTGTTCGATTAGTGTTCGAACATTGCTGAGATGGATTCTTCGTTGCTGATACGACGAATCGCTTCGGCCAGCATCCCGGACAGGGTCAACGTGCGCACGTTTGGCAGTGCTTTGATCTCGTCGCTCAGTGGGATGGTATCGCATACCACCACTTCGTCAATGACGGAGTTGCGCAGGTTGTTTACCGCGTTACCGGAGAAGATCGGGTGAGTCGCGTAAGCGAATACGCGCTTGGCACCACGCTCTTTCAGCGCTTCAGCTGCTTTACACAGCGTGCCGCCGGTATCGATCATGTCGTCAACCAGCACGCAGTCACGGCCAGCAACGTCACCGATGATGTGCATCACCTGAGAAACGTTAGCGCGCGGACGGCGTTTGTCGATGATCGCCATGTCGGTATCGTTCAGCAGCTTAGCGATAGCACGGGCACGTACCACGCCGCCGATGTCCGGAGAAACCACGATTGGGTTATCCAGGTTCAGCTGCAGCATGTCTTCCAGCAGGATTGGGCTGCCGAATACGTTATCAACCGGGACGTCGAAGAAGCCCTGGATCTGCTCTGCGTGCAGGTCAACGGTCAGTACGCGGTCAACGCCGACGCTGGACAGGAAGTCAGCGACAACTTTAGCGGTGATTGGCACACGTGCGGAACGGACGCGACGGTCCTGACGGGCATAGCCGAAGTAAGGGATTACAGCAGTGATACGGCCTGCTGAAGCGCGACGCAGGGCGTCGACCATAACAACCAATTCCATCAGGTTGTCGTTTGTTGGAGCACAGGTGGACTGGATGATGAAAATATCACCACCGCGTACATTTTCGTTAATTTGTACGCTGACTTCGCCGTCGCTAAAGCGACCTACGGCGGCGTCGCCGAGGGAAGTGTACAGGCGGTTGGCAATACGTTGTGCTAGTTCCGGGGTGGCGTTACCAGCAAAAAGCTTCATATCAGGCACGAGAAGAACCTCAGGCATGCGTCCAGTGGTGGATAGCGTTCGCCGCAAACTGTGCGGGCCAGGCGAAGGCTATCCAGGCGGTGTATTAAAGAGCGCGATGCAACGTCTGGAACAGGGTGACGTTGTCACCGAAACTCAGTCTGCGCCAGAATGGTCTGCTGTAGGGGGGAGGTGTTCATCCCGCGTGCTACAAAACCATGCAGCCAAACCGGCGCTTGCTCAAGCACCTGACGAGCGGCGGATTCGGTGTCAAATTCAGCAAAGACACAGGCTCCTGTACCAGTCAGGCGCGACGGCGCGTATTCTAACAGCCAGGAAAGCACCGCATCAACCTCGCGAAAACGTTTTCTTGCGATATCCTCGCAATCGTTGCTGAATTCACAATTTAATAACGTTTCTATTGACCGAACCGGGGTATTCCTTTTCAGGTCAGGATCTTTAAAGATAACCGGCGTCGGAATGCTCACGCCAGGATGGGCAACCAGATACCACTTCTCCGGCGGTTCAGCCGGGGAGAGGATCTCACCCACGCCTTCAGCAAAGGCCGCATGACCGCGCACAAACACCGGGACATCCGCCCCCAGCGTCAGGCCCAGGGCTGCCAGTTCGTCCTTCGACAGCCCGCAGCCCCAGAGGTGGTTCAGCGCAACCAGCACGGTGGCGGCGTTGGATGAGCCGCCGCCCAGACCGCCGCCCATCGGCAGGCGTTTCTCGATACGGATATCCGCACCGCTTCCCGCGGGCAGACGGCCCGATTCCGCCGCGGCTTTCATCAGCAGACGCGCGGCGCGCACGATCAGGTTGTCCTCATGCGCCACGCCTTCGACAGGCGTTAGCAGGCAAATCTGCCCGTCCTGGCGCAGTTCAATAGAGATCGTGTCGCAATAGTCAATAAACTGAAACAGCGTCTGCAGGGTGTGATAACCGTCAGCACGCTGGCCGGTGATGTATAAAAACAGGTTCAGCTTTGCCGGAGAGGGCCAGTGGGTCATCATTTAACGATCCAGTTGTCCATTTTCAGCTTGATACGCTGGCTGCCTTGGGTCAGCTCCATGTTTGATGGCAGCGACGGTTTACTCTTGCTGTCATAGGCGCTGTACACCACTTTCCAGGTTTTGCCGTTCTGGGTGTAGTTCACCTGGCTCAGACGGTACTGGTCGTCAAGGGTGTAGTCAGTTGCCTCACCCGGCAGGCCAAGGATCCACTGGCGCAGGCTGTTGAGCGGGATAGGCATCCCGGTCAGCTTGCCAATCATCTCTTCGGCATCGGTCGCGGTATAGTGCTGGCCTTTGTTATCGGTGATCTGCGCTTCGCCCGGTTTGGCGATAAGCTCCAGCTCGGTGCTGCCCAGCGGGTTCAGCAGCAGAAGGCGGTAGTTGTCCTGCCCCGTCTGCTGCCAGAAGAAGCGGGCATAAACCTTTTGTTCGTCAGAGAGATAAGCGAAAGCGCCGCGGGTCTGGTACTGGTTCAAATTACGGACGTCCTGCTGGTGCTGACGCCACTGCGGTGAATCAGGGCTTTTGCCCGGGCCTTTTGGTTGGGTGACGGTACAGGCGGTCAGAACCAGTGCTGCCAGCGGCAGCAGGCGAATCAGTCGGGTCATAATGAGGACAAATCCTTGAGATACGTTGCAGTTATAACTGTTAATGCTAGCGTCGAAGGGGGCTACCGTCTACGTTCAAATTATCTCAAAGGGTTGTGTAACCTATTACTCCGAAAGGAGGCAGTCCCTTTTATTGATCTCGCGCATCCTGTATGATGCGTTCTGCTAACCTTATTAACGCTGGTACTACTCCCGCTCAACATGACCCTATTAGCACTCGGCATCAACCACAAAACGGCTCCGGTTTCGCTGCGAGAACGCGTGACGTTTTCGCCGGATACGCTTGACCTGGCGCTGGACAGCCTGCTTGCACAGCCTATGGTGCAGGGTGGCGTGGTGCTCTCGACGTGCAACCGTACCGAGCTGTATTTAAGCGTGGAAGAGCAGGACAACCTGCACGAAGCGCTGATCCGCTGGCTATGTGACTACCACAACCTCAATGAAGACGAGCTGCGCAACAGCCTGTACTGGCATCAGGACAACGATGCCGTCAGCCATCTGATGCGCGTCGCCAGCGGGCTGGATTCGCTCGTGCTGGGCGAGCCGCAAATTCTGGGTCAGGTGAAAAAAGCCTTTGCGGATTCGCAAAAAGGGCATCTGAAGGCCAGCGAGCTGGAGCGCATGTTCCAGAAGTCGTTCTCCGTGGCGAAGCGTGTGCGAACAGAAACCGACATTGGTGCCAGTGCGGTTTCTGTTGCTTTCGCGGCCTGCACCCTTGCACGCCAAATCTTTGAATCCCTTTCTACCGTCACCGTGATGCTGGTGGGGGCGGGCGAAACCATCGAACTTGTGGCGCGCCATCTGCGCGAGCATAAAGTGAAAAAGATGATTATCGCTAACCGCACCCGCGAACGCGCGCAGGTGCTGGCGGATGAAGTGGGTGCAGAGGTGGTTGCCCTGAGCGACATCGATGAACGCCTGAAAGAGGCTGACATTATTATCAGCTCAACCGCCAGCCCGCTGCCGATTATCGGAAAAGGGATGGTGGAGCGTGCGCTGAAGTCCCGCCGTAATCAGCCGATGCTGCTGGTGGATATCGCCGTCCCGCGCGATGTTGAGCCGGAAGTGGGAAAGCTGCCTAATGCCTATCTCTACAGCGTGGATGACCTGCAAAGCATCATTTCGCACAACCTTGCCCAGCGTAAAGCCGCGGCAGTTCAGGCGGAAACCATCGTTGAGCAGGAAACCAGTGAGTTTATGGCCTGGCTGCGCGCGCAAAGCGTCAGCGAGACCATCCGCGAGTACCGCGGGCAGGCGGAGCAGGTGCGTGATGACCTGACTGCCAAAGCGTTAGCAGCCCTTGAACAGGGCGGCGACGCAAATGCGATTATGCAGGATCTGGCGTGGAAACTGACCAACCGCCTGATCCATGCACCAACCAAATCTCTTCAGCAGGCTGCCCGTGACGGGGATGATGAACGCCTGACTATTCTGCGCAACAGCCTCGGGCTGGAATAGCGCCCTATACCCATTTTCTAAGACAAGGTGCACTTACGCCTATGAAGCCTTCTATCGTCGCTAAACTGGAAGCTCTGCACGAGCGCCATGAAGAAGTACAGGCGCTGCTCGGGGATGCCGGGACCATTGCGGACCAGGAACGTTTTCGCGCGCTTTCGCGTGAATACGCGCAGTTAAGTGATGTTTCTAAATGCTTTACCGACTGGCGACAGGTTCAGGAAGATATCGAAACCGCGCAGATGATGCTCGACGATCCTGAAATGCGCGAGATGGCGCAGGAAGAGTTGCAGGATGCGAAAGCGCGTTCTGAAGAGATGGAGCAGCAGCTTCAGGTGCTTCTGCTGCCGAAAGATCCGGACGACGAGCGTAACGCGTTTGTGGAAGTGCGTGCCGGTACCGGCGGTGACGAAGCTGCGCTGTTTGCCGGGGATCTGTTCCGCATGTACAGCCGCTACGCCGAATCGCGTCGCTGGCGCGTGGAGATCATGAGCGCCAACGAAGGCGAACATGGTGGCTACAAAGAGGTTATCGCCAAGATCAGCGGCGACGGCGTGTACGGTCGTCTCAAGTTTGAATCCGGCGGTCACCGCGTGCAGCGCGTGCCGGCCACCGAATCTCAGGGCCGCATTCACACCTCCGCCTGTACGGTTGCGGTGATGCCGGAGCTGCCGGAAGCTGAACTGCCCGACATCAACCCGGCGGACCTGCGTATTGATACGTTCCGCTCCTCTGGCGCGGGCGGTCAGCACGTTAACACCACCGATTCCGCTATCCGTATTACCCACCTGCCGACCGGCATCGTCGTTGAATGTCAGGACGAGCGTTCGCAGCACAAAAACAAAGCCAAAGCGTTGTCCGTGCTGGGCGCGCGTATCCACGCAGCTGAAATGGCGAAACGCCAGCAGGCGGAAGCGTCTACGCGCCGTAACCTGCTGGGCAGCGGCGATCGCAGCGACCGTAACCGCACCTACAACTTCCCGCAGGGGCGCGTAACCGATCACCGCATCAACCTGACGCTGTACCGTCTGGACGAGGTGATGGAAGGGAAGCTGGATATGCTGATCGAGCCTATCGTGCAGGAATACCAGGCCGACCAGCTGGCGGCGCTGTCCGAGCAGGAATAATGGATTTTCAGCGCTGGTTACGTGAGGCGGCCGGTGAGCTTTCAGAAAGCGAAAGCCCGAAACGCGACGCCGAAATTTTGCTTGAGCATGTGACGGGTAAAGCCCGCACGTATCTGCTGGCTTTTGGCGAAACCGAACTGACCGCGGAACAGGAAGCGCAGCTCGGCGCGCTGCTTGCCCGCCGTAAAACCGGCGAGCCGGTGGCGCACCTTGTCGGTGAGCGTGAGTTCTGGTCGTTACCGCTGTACGTCTCGGCGGCGACGCTGATCCCGCGTCCGGACACCGAGTGTCTGGTGGAGCAGGCGCTGGCGCGTTTACCGGCGGCGGCCTGCTGCATTCTCGATCTCGGTACCGGGACCGGGGCTATCGCGCTAGCGCTGGCCACCGAGCGCCCCGACTGCGCGGTAACGGCGGTGGATGTGATGACCGACGCGGTGGCGCTGGCGCAGCGTAACGTGGAACGTCTCGGGCTTCGCAACGTGACGGTGCTGCAAAGCAGCTGGTTTGCCGCGCTGGAGAATCGCTCATTTGCGATGATTGTCAGCAATCCTCCCTACATCGACGAACATGACCCGCACCTTTCGCAGGGAGACGTGCGCTTCGAACCGCTGACGGCGCTCGTGGCCGCCAACGCGGGATTAGCCGATCTCGAACACATTGTGACAATGTCACGGAAGCATTTACTTCCCGGCGGCTGGCTGCTGGTGGAGCATGGCTGGACGCAGGGAGAAGCCGTTCGGGCACTGTTTACGCAAGCTGGCTACGCCGCTGTCGAAACCTGCCGCGACTATGGCGGCAACGAACGCCTGACGCTGGGGCAGTGGCTATGAGCCTGTTTACCGTGCTCATTACTGTCCACCTCATTTCCGTTGCGCTGACCATCAGCTTTTTCATCGTCCGTTACTGGTGGCGCTACAGCAACAATCCGCTGATGGATGCCCGCTGGGTGCGTATCGCACCGCACTGCATCGACACGCTATTGCTCCTTTCCGGTGCCGGGCTCATGTGGAAGACCGGCTATCTGCCATTTACTGATAAAGGTGCATGGCTGACTGAAAAGCTGTTTGGCGTTATCATCTACATCGTTTTGGGTTTTATCGCGCTTGGGCGTCGTCGTCCGCGCAGCCAGCAGGTCGGGTTTATCGCCTTTCTGCTGGGTCTGGTGGTGCTGTACATCATCATTAAACTCGCCACCACAAGAATACCGTTACTGGGGTAAGTCATGAGGTCCTTAGCCGATTTCGAATTTAATAAAGTGCCGCTTTGCGATGGCATGATCCTGATTTCCGAGATGATTCGCGACGATTTTACGTCGCAGTTTGTCTACGATGAGCTGGAGAATCTGGTCAGCCTGGCGCGTGAAGAGATTAATCAGGCTCGCCCGCAAGACTGGCAATTAGAGAAGCTGCTGGAGCTTTTCTACGGCGAATGGGGTTTCTGCGACACGCGGGGCGTGTATCGCCTGTCTGACGCGTTATGGCTGGACCAGGTCTTAAAAAATCGTCAGGGCAGCGCCGTGGCGCTGGGCTCTATTTTGCTGTGGGTCGCGCACCGTCTGGATATTCCGCTGGTCCCGGTCATTTTTCCGACGCAGATGATCCTGCGCGCTGAGTGGCTGGACGGCGAAATGTGGCTCATTAATCCCTTCAACGGCGACACGCTGGATGAACATACGCTGGACGTGTGGCTGAAAGGCAATATCAGCCCGGTGGCTGAGCTCTTCAACGAAGATCTCGACGAGGCGGATAACGCCGAGGTCATTCGCAAGCTGCTGGATACGCTGAAGTCTGCGTTAATGGAAGAGAGTCAGATGGAGCTGGCGTTGCGCGCCAGTGAAGTGCTGCTGCAGTTCAACCCGGAAGACCCGTACGAAATTCGCGATCGTGGGCTGATCTACGCGCAGCTCGACTGTGAGCACGTGGCGCTGAATGATTTGAATTATTTCGTTGAACAGTGTCCGGAAGATCCCATTAGCGAAATGATTCGTGCGCAGATCAACGCGATCTCGCACAAACAAATTACACTGCATTAATCTTAATTCCGATTCACACCTGAATAAGGCGATCCTATGAAACAAAAAGTGGTTAGCATTGGTGATATCAAGGTAGCAAACGACCTGCCGTTCGTACTGTTTGGCGGCATGAACGTGCTGGAATCCCGCGATCTCGCCATGCGTATCTGCGAACACTACGTGACCGTGACCCAGAAGCTGGGCATCCCGTACGTGTTTAAGGCCTCTTTTGACAAAGCCAACCGCTCCTCCATCAACTCTTACCGTGGCCCGGGCCTGGAAGAGGGAATGAAAATTTTCCAGGAGCTGAAGCAGACCTTTGGCGTGAAAGTGATCACCGACGTGCATGAAGCCTCACAGGCACAGCCGGTGGCAGACGTGGTGGACGTGATTCAGCTTCCGGCGTTCCTGGCGCGCCAGACTGACCTGGTTGCGGCGATGGCGAAAACCGGTGCCGTGATTAACGTGAAAAAACCACAGTTCGTCAGCCCTGGCCAGATGGGTAACATCGTCGATAAGTTTATCGAAGGCGGAAACGATCAGGTCATCCTGTGTGATCGTGGCGCAAACTTCGGTTACGACAACCTGGTTGTCGACATGCTGGGCTTCAGCGTAATGAAAAATGTCTCCGGCCAGTCTCCGGTGATTTTCGACGTGACCCACGCTCTGCAGTGCCGCGACCCGTTTGGCGCCGCGTCCGGCGGCCGTCGTGCCCAGGTGACCGAGCTGGCGCGCGCCGGTATGGCGACCGGCCTGGCCGGCCTGTTCATTGAAGCGCACCCGGATCCGGCTAACGCGAAATGCGACGGCCCATCAGCGCTGCCGCTGGACAAGCTGGAGCCGTTCCTGAAGCAGATCAAAGCGATTGACGATCTGGTGAAGAGCTTCGACGAGCTGGATACCAGCAACTAATAAAAAAACCCGCTTCGGCGGGTTTTTTGTTCTCCCTCTCCCTGTGGGAGAGGGTTGGGATGAGGGCATCAGCCCGCGCCGGATAAAATTATGCAAATATCGTCATCAGATACGCAATAAACAAGGCCATATGCGCCGCGCCGTTCAGCACGTTGGTGCGCCCGGTTGAGAACGAAATCTGGCACAGCAGCAACGAGGCGACCATCACAATCATCTCCGGCGCGCCCAGCGCAAACTGCAGCTCGTTGCCCGTCATAAAGGCAATCAGCGTCACCACCGGTACGGTAAGTGAAATCGTCGCCAGTACGGAGCCGAAGAACAGGTTCATTGCGCGCTGTACCTGATTATTCAACACCGCTTTCAGCGCGCCCAGCCCTTCAGGGGACAGGATCAGCAGCGCCACCAGGAAGCCGGTAAACGCCACCGGCGCGTTCAGCTCGGTTAACAGCGTCTCCAGCGGGTTAGCGTTCATCTTGGTGACGGCAATCACCGCAATCAGATGCACGATCAGCCAAACCGTATGCCACGCGCTGCTGTGGGCCGACGGCTTGCCGTGGTGCGGGTCATCATCGTCGCCGTCATCTTCATGCTCGTACACAAACAGGCTCTGGTGCGTTTTGGTCTGAATCAACAGGAACACGCCGTACATGGCGGCGGAAATCAGTGCGACCAGCAGCGCCTGCCCGGTGGAAAAGTTTGCACCCGGCAGCGCCATCGGGAAGACCAGCACGATAATCGCCAGCGGGAAGAGGGCGATCAAATACTGTTTAATGCCGAACAGGTTCATATACTGGGTCGCAAATTTGCGCCCGCCCAGCAGAAGAGAGAAGCCCACCAGGCCGCCCGTCACTATCATAATGATCGAGTAAAGCGTGTCGCGCATCAGCGTCGGCGCGGCATCGCCGGTTGCCATAAGGGCGGAAATCAGGCTGACTTCGAGAATAACAACGGAAAGGCTGAGAATTAACGATCCGTACGGCTCGCCCAGACGGTGGGCCAGGACGTCCGCATGGCGAACAACGCTAAATGCGCTGGTTAAGATGCCGACCAGGGCAAGAATATTGATACCAACCACCACTGGCAGTGACTGACTGCTTCCCCAGAAGAGCAGCACAGCCAGTGCCAAAACCGGGAAAATGAGCGACGTCTCCTTGTGGCGGGTCTTTACCGCCTCGTGTGTTGCTGTCATGTGCTTCTCCATCAATGCAGGTGCTTGTAATTATAGATAGATTTTTGAGGTCATTAAATTAACAGATCTCTGATAAATACCCTTTATTTTTTACTTAATTTTACCCTTTGTCATTATTTTCATTGATGATGGGTATAATGCAGATTCTTTGTTGATTACTTATTAAATAACAATAAATTAAAAATATAATTTACTCATAAATTATGGCCGGGTGGCACCATGGCGTATCGTCGTCCACACTTATCTCTTTAACCAAAAGAGAGGTTAGTGATGCCCTATAAAGCGAAACGTGAATTACCGGATAACGTGCAAAACGTGCTGCCCGCTCACGCGCAGGATATCTACAAAGAGGCGTTTAACAGCGCCTGGGATCAGTACAAAGACAAGGACGATCGCCGGGATGATGCCAGTCGTGAAGAGACGGCCCACAAAGTCGCCTGGGCCGCAGTAAAACATGAATATGAGAAAGGAGACGATGATAAATGGCATAAAAAGAAATAGCCGTGAAATGATTCGCTGCCTTCATTTTGACTTTTCAGGCGGTTGAACTTCCGTTGTATTGCAACTGGTCCGCTAATTGCTTATCGTTATTCGACTGCTGGCAAAATGACCAGCATAAAATGCCGGGAAGGCGAATTACAGATGTCGCAAGGAAGCATGCAGTGGCGGAGGTGGAAAGTGTTAACGCGTGATTTCTTAATGAAGGCAGATTGTAAGACGGCATTTGGTGCTATTGAGGAATCGCTTCTCTGGTCAGCTGAACAACGTGCGGCGTCACTCGCTGCTACGCTTGCCTGCCGCCCGGATGATGGCCCGGTATGGATTTTTGGCTACGGCTCCCTGATGTGGAACCCGGCTCTGGAATTTGTCGAATCGGCAACGGGAACGCTGCCTGGCTGGCATCGCGCATTTTGCCTGCGCCTGACGGCCGGACGCGGCAGCGCGTGCCAGCCTGGGCGCATGCTTGCACTGAAAGAGGGCGGGCGCACCACGGGCGTGGCGTATCGCCTGCCGGATGCCACGCTGGGAGAGGAGCTCACGCTGCTCTGGAAGCGCGAGATGATCACCGGCTGCTATATGCCGAGCTGGTGCAAGCTGGAACTGGACGACGGACGCACCGTCAATGCGCTGGTGTTTATTATGGATCCGCGCCATCCGCTGTATGAAGCGGATACCCGCACGCAGGTGATTGCCCCGTTGATTGCCGCCGCGAGCGGGCCTCTGGGCACCAACGCGCAGTATCTGTTCTCCCTCGATCAGGAGCTGACCCGCCTCGGCATGAAGGACGATTGTCTGAATGAGCTGGTGGTGAAGGTGAAGGCGCTGCTGGAAGGGAACCCGCTCAACAGCGCGCTGCGACCGGGTTTTGCCTGACAATACGCCCGGCTTGCCGGGCGTTTAAACTTATGCTGCCACGTAGCTGACGGAATGCTCCAGCGACTGGCTGTGGCTATCAATCAGCACATCCCACGTGCCGGTATACGGCACGGTAAGCCAGGCCTTATCGTCCTGTACGGTGAGAATATCCGCCTGGGACTGTTTTTGTGCTTTCGAACTCATCAGATGAATACGACAGCGTTCTGAGCAACGCACCACTACCGTATCCCCACCAAACAGTTTCAAACTTGTTTTTACCAGTGCCATTTTTTACCCCGTAGTCTTAAACAACGCTCTCCCTGCTGCCATATCCGAGCGTGATGTTGTTCACAATTTACTCATGGCATAACACCAAAGGGGAGGGGGCGGGATGCTGATTTTGATCAAAAAATGGCATAACGATTAAACAAAAATGACAAAATTCCTCAAAATTTAGGCTAGCGCGCGTTTTACCCGCTAAACGCGCGCCGGAAGAAGATTAAATGCGGAAATGCCCGGCTGTTTCAGCAAGGTCGCCCGCCTGGCTCTGCAGGGCTCCCGCGGCGGCGGCGGATTCCACCACCAGCTCGGCGTTCTGCTGAACCATTCTGTCGAGATGGGTCACCGCGTGGTTGATCTCATGAATCCCTTTCATCTGCTCGCTGGTGGCGATGGAGATTTCACGCATGATGCCAGAGACGCTGCCGATGCTGGAGCGGATCTCATCCATGCTTTCCCCCGCCAGATGCACGTAGCGGGAGCCGGTTGCCACGCTGTCGGTGGTGGAGTCAATCAGAGATTTGATCTCTTTCGCCGCCTGAGCGCTACGACTTGCCAGGTTACGCACTTCACCTGCTACGACGGCAAACCCGCGTCCCTGCTCACCCGCACGCGCCGCCTCGACGGAGGCGTTCAGCGCCAGAATGTTGGTCTGGAAAGCAATGCCGTCAATCACGCTGGTGATATCGCCAATTTTTGCCGACGCGACTTCAATGGACTGCATGGTGCTGATCGCCTGCGATACCACCTCGCCGCCGCGCGCCGCGGCCGCTGAGGCCTTGCTCGCCTGGTCGTTCGCTTCTGCCGCCGATTCATTCGACTGCGTCACGGAGGCGGTGATCTGCTCCACGGCGCTGGCCGTCTCGCGCAGGCTGGATGCCGCCTGCTCGGTACGTCCGGAAAGATCCTGGTTTCCTGCGGCAATCTCCTGCGCGGCGTTTTTCACCGATTCGCTGGCGTCACGGAGCTGCACCATCACCACCGACAGCTTATCGCTGAAGGCGTTAAAGGCCTGCGCAATCTGCGCGACCTCGTCTTCGCCGTTATCCGGCAGGCGCTGGGACAGATCGTTAGTGCCGTTAGCAATGTTGTGCATCGCGTCGCGAATGTCGGACAAACGCTTGAGCAGGCGGGCAATCAGGAAATGCACAATCGCCGCGCTCAGGAGTGCGAGGATCACCAGCGAAATCGCCGAGGCTTTAAGCAGGGAACGCATGCCGGAGGTGGCGTCACCGCTGTCGAGCGCGACGACTAACAGCCAGTTTGTGCCCGGCACGGCTGTCGCCACGAAGGTTTTTTCCGCGTCGTTCAGCGTTCCGTCGACGGGGTTACCGCTTTTCAGCGCAGCAAAATCAATGCCCTTGATCGTCTCACCAAACGGTTTCAGCGTCAGAGCCGGATCGTTAGCGGCAATCACGCTGCCGTCGCTGTTCAGAAGCAGCCCGCTGCTGGCCGGGGTGGGATGGATCCCGCGCACGTTAGCCACCACGCTGTCCATCGCCACATCGCCCGCCACCACCGCTTTGAGCGTGCCATTTTCTTTCACCGGCACGGCGAAGGTTACCACCAGTTTACCGGTCCCCGCGTCAACGTAGGGCGCGGTGACAACCGGACCGTCCGTGCTGACCACCTGCTGATACCACGGGCGAATAGTCGGGTCATAGTCCGCCGGAACGCCCGCCGGTTCAGAGAATTTCGCCGTTTTGCTGGCGTAGCCAACATAGACGTTGGTGAATCCACCCGCCTGCGCAAGCTGTTTAAACACCGGAACCGGGTCGTCATTCAGCGCAACGGTCTGCGCGGAGGCGATCACCGTCATCTTGCTTTTTACCCAGTCGGCAATCGCCATGTTATGGCTGGCGCTGGTGCTGGTCAGGATATCGCGCTGGGACTGCTGGTTATCCTGGCGCGTGACCTGGAAGTTGATAACGGTATTAAGGAGAAGGGCGACGACCAGACAGCCTGCCGTCGCCGCGATGATGCGTGCACGAATCGATCTGAACATAAGTGAAATACCTGCTGTGTTGTTTCCATGCCTATCGGCAACCCCGCAGGTAAACTTGATGCTGAAACCGCGTCCATAAGAAAATAATATTTTTACGGGTTTATTATTAAAAAGTTAATACTTTATCGGCGGACAGCGTCCACTCGGCCAGCTCAACCAGCGTACCAATCTCTACGCCATCAATAAGCGGCAGACCGGTAATGCCGCGGCCGTCGGTGCAGGTCTTGCACAGCTTCACCGGCACGTTTTGCGCGGTGAGGATCTCCAGCATCTGCTGAATGTTATAGCCTTCTGCCGGTTTTTGACCCTTCAGCCCCGCGGTGACCGCGTCCGACATTAAAAAGAGTCGTAACGCCAGGTCGCTCTCTTTTTCACGCAGCGCAATCGCCAGGCGCAGGCTGTTAAAAAGGGATTCGCTGCCGTAAGCCGCACCGTTGGCGACGATCACAATCTTCTGCATGTTGACTCCTGTTCTTATAAAGGCACGAATATTGCTTAGCTTTCCCGAGTTTCGCTGTTCTGGAGAGTAAGCATGACATTAATGGCTGGCATTTCGCCAGGCGCTGGCGAATGGCTCGAGCGCGCAAGAATGATGCGCCGGGAGCAGCTCAGCAAGCTGGCACAGCTTGGCGTGCTTGTGCACGGCATTAGCCAACTGGTGCATATGTTACAGTGCGAGCGTGGGGCGTCCAACGTCTGGCTCTGCTCACAGGGTAAGCTCTACGCCCCCGAATGCAAAGCCAGCCGGGCGCTGGTGGATGAAAACCTCGCTGCACTTTATGACATTCTTGAAAAACAGTCGCCGATCCCGGGAAGTACCGTCTGTGAACGTATCGGCGGCGCGCTTCAGTGCCTTGATATGCTTCCCGCGCTGCGCGACGGTGTTATTCAGCAAACGGTAACGGCGCCGCAGGCGATGGAACACTACTCCCGCATGCTCCGCCATCTGCTCAGTATCGTGCCGCAGCTCAATGACAGCATTGACGATCCGCAAATCGCCGGGCGTTTTGTTGCCCTTTATAGCCTGATGCAGGGGAAAGAGCTGGCGGGACAGGAACGGGCCCTGGGGGCGATTGGCTTCACGCAGGGCTTTTTCGATGATGTGACTCGCCAGAGGCTGGTTGACCGCATCGACGGGCAGCAGGCCTGCTTTGAAATTTTTCTCTCACACAGCTCCGCTGACGTCCAGACCACCTTTTCTCTCCACTGCCAGCCCGATCGTGAAACGGAGCAACTCCGGCGCGTAGCCTGTACTCGCCAGCCTGCCGCGGATGATGGCCTTACCGCTCTGGCCTGGTTTGCTCTGCAAACCGCGCGCCTTGAGCATCTGCGCACGCTGGAGGAGACGCTCATCGCCGATCTGATGACGGCGGTGGACGAGCGTATTTACCGTAACGATGAGTACGTGCCTCCCGCCGATGAGCAGGACGACCCGCTGATACAGTATCCGGAAAAACCGTTGCTCACCCTGGTGCGCCAGCAGGCACGCGAGATAGAACAGCTCTCGCGCCAGCTAGCATCGCTGCGCGATACGCTTGAAGAGCGCAAAGTCATTGATAAAGCGAAAAGCGTGCTGATGACCCACCAGAATATGAGTGAGGAACAGGCCTGGACGGCGCTGCGCAAAATGGCGATGGACAAAAACCAAAGGATGGTGGATATCGCCCGCGCGCTGCTAATGGTGAAGAATTTATGGCAGGTAACACCAAAGGAGTAGCTGCACGGTCAGCGGGCATTTTGTGCCTGATTAAGGTGCGTGCAGGCGAGGGGAGTTCGGTTAGCGCCCCGGAAACTGCGGGTTAAAACCTGGCATTCACTTTGCATTATCGGATTAACCATTTTTGACGATGCGCCAACGGCGGCGCATGCGTCTTCGGGATAAAGGCGTCCACTGGTGCTTCGGCATCGTGGGCGCTTTTTTTGGTTTTTTTTCAGGAGTGGTTGGTCATGGCGGATTTGTCGAGACGGCGTTTTTTGCAGGCCAGCGTGCTGGCGAGTGGCGCAATGCTGTTACCGGGTATCATGCAGGCCGCATGGGCGGCAGGCTCGGATAAACCGGAGCAGGAAACGGTGCGCATCGGGTTTATCCCGCTGACCGACTGCGCCCCGGTGGTTATCGCGGCGCTGAAAGGCTTTGATAAAAAATACGGTATTACCATCGTGCCCACCAAAGAGGCGAGCTGGGCGGCTGTGCGCGACAAGCTGGTGGCGGGCGAACTCGATGCCGCGCACATTCTCTACGGCCTGCTGTACGGCCTGGAGCTGGGCATCGCCGGCAAGCCGCAGCAGATGGCGAACCTGATGACGCTCAATCAGAACGGCCAGGCGATTACGCTTTCCAGCGATCTGGCTGAGAAGGGCGTACGAGACCTTGACGGGCTGAAAAAGCTCATTGGGCAGCAGGCGCCCGGCACCTACACCTTCGCGCACACCTTCCCGACCGGGACGCACGCCATGTGGCTCTACTACTGGCTGGCCAGCGCGGGCATTAACCCCTTTGACGACGTGCGCACGGTGGTGGTGCCGCCGCCGCAGATGGTGATGAACATGCGCATTGGCAACATGGTTGGCTTTTGCGTCGGCGAGCCGTGGAACGCCCGGGCAATCAACGACCGCATCGGTTTTACCGCCGCCACGTCGCAGTCTATCTGGGCCGATCATCCGGAAAAAATCCTCGGTACGCGCCGCGACTGGGTGGCGAAAAACCCGCACACCGCGCGGGCGCTGGTGAGCGCGGTACTGGAGGCGGCGCGATGGATCGAAGCCTCCCCGGAAAACAAACGCGAGACCGCGCAGATCCTCTCCCGCCGGGCGTGGCTCAACTGCAAAGAACAGTATCTCACCGGACGCATGCTCGGCGAGTACGACAACGGCCTGGGCCAGCGCTGGCAGGACGCGCACCCGATCCGCTTCTTCAACGAGGGGGCCGTCAGCTACCCGTATCTCTCCGACGGCATGTGGTTCATAACCCAGTTCCGCCGCTGGGGCTTGCTCAAATCCGCGCCGGACTACGCGGGCATCGCGCAGCGCATTAACCAGACCGCGGTCTGGCAGGATGCCGCCACGGCGGTGGGGGGCATCAGCACACCGACTTCACCATTACGCAGCAGCACATTGATGGACGGCACCGTCTGGAACGGTACCGACCCGGAAGGATACGCCAGCCGTTTCGCCATTCACCGTAAAGAGGCCTGATTATGCAGCATCTGCAAAAGACGAATTCACACGAGACGCCGGAGAGTGGGGAGGTGATTGTCCTGCCTCCGGTGCAGGTTCGCCGCCGTACGCCGACGTTTGCGCGTCGGATTAACGCGATCCTCCAGCGCATCATCCCGGCGTTTCTCGGTCTGGGACTGCTGGTGGTGCTCTGGCAGCTGGCGGCGATTAACAGCAAAGGTTTCCCGACGCCGCTCAGCACGCTCGATTCCGCCATCACCCTGTTTGCCGATCCGTTTTATCGCGACGGGCCTAACGATATGGGCATCGGCTGGAACGTGCTCGCCTCATTACAGCGCGTGGCGGTGGGCTTTGGCCTGGCCGCGCTCGCCGGGATCCCGCTCGGCTTCCTGATTGGTCGCTTCACCTTTTTCTCTCGCATGTTCGGCCCGCTGATCGCGCTGTTACGCCCGGTTAGCCCGCTGGCCTGGCTGCCCATCGGCCTGCTGCTGTTCCAGAAAGCGGAGCCCGCGTCGAGCTGGACCATTTTCATCTGCTCCATCTGGCCGATGGTGATCAACACCGCCGAAGGCGTACGCCGCATTCCGCAGGACTACCTCAACGTGGCCCGGGTGCTGCAGCTTTCCGAGTGGACCATCATGCGCCGCATTCTCTTCCCGGCGGTGCTGCCCGCGGTGCTGACCGGGGTGCGTCTCTCCATCGGCATCGCCTGGCTGGTGATCGTCGCCGCTGAGATGCTCACCGGAGGTTTAGGGATCGGCTTCTGGATCTGGAACGAGTGGAACAACCTCAACGTCGAAAACATTCTCATCGCCATCGTCATCATTGGCGTGGTCGGGCTGCTGCTGGAGCAGGGGCTGATGCTGATCGCCCGTCGCTTTAGCTGGCAGGAAAAATAAGGAGCGAACATGAAACCATTAATTCAGGTCCAGGCCGTGAGCCAGCGTTTTTCCACCGCCAGCGGCGAGTTTCTGGCGCTGCAAAACGTCTCGTTTGATATCCACGAGGGCGAAACCGTCAGCCTGATCGGGCACTCCGGCTGCGGCAAATCGACGCTGCTGAACCTCATCGCCGGTATTACCCTGCCGACGGAAGGCGGGCTGATCTGCGACAACCGTGAAATCGCCGGGCCGGGTCCGGAACGTGCGGTGGTCTTCCAGAACCATTCGCTGCTGCCGTGGCTCACCTGCTTCGACAACGTGGCCCTGGCGGTCGATCACGTGTTTCGCCACAGCATGAGCAAGGCGGAGCGCAGGGAGTGGATCGAGCACAACCTCGACCGCGTGCAGATGGGGCACGCCCTGCACAAGCGACCGGGGGAGATATCCGGCGGCATGAAGCAGCGCGTCGGTATTGCCCGCGCGCTGGCGATGAAGCCGAAAGTCCTGCTGATGGATGAACCCTTCGGCGCGCTCGATGCGCTGACGCGCGCGCATCTGCAGGACTCGGTGATGCAGATCCAGCAGGCGCTGAACACCACCATCGTGCTCATTACCCACGACGTGGACGAGGCGGTGCTGCTCTCCGATCGCGTGCTGATGATGACCAACGGCCCGGCGGCCACCGTCGGGGAGATCCTGCACGTGGACCTGCCGCGCCCGCGCAACCGGGTGCAGCTGGCCGACGACAGCCGCTATCACCACATGCGCCAGCAGATCCTCCATTTCCTCTATGAAAAGCAGCCGAAAGCGGCGTAACGAGGGGGCTTTGATGCGACTGGTCATTATCGGAAATGGCATGGCGGCCACGCGGCTGATTGCCTCGCTCACCGGGCGTGCTGCCGGTCGTTTCGCTATCACCGTCATCGGTGACGAGCCGGAGCATGCCTATAACCGCATCCAGCTTTCGCCGGTGCTGGGCGGTGAAAAGCAGGCTGCAGACATCTGTTTGCAGGATGACGACTGGTACCAGTCGCGCGGCGTGACGGTGCTGCGGGGCGAAAAGGCGATCGCCGTGAATGTGGACGCGCGGGAAGTGCAAACCACCGCCCGCACGCTGGGCTGGGACGCGCTGGTGTTTGCCACCGGATCAACGCCCTTTATTCCGCCAATCCCCGGCTGCGATGCGCCGCATGTGTTCACGTTCCGCACCCTGGAGGATACCCGGGCCATTCGGACGATCGCCGGTCCGGCGGTGGTGCTGGGCGGCGGCGTGCTCGGGGTTGAGACGGCGGCAGCGCTGGCGCGCTCAGGTGACAACGTCACGCTGGTTCATCGCGGCCCGTGGCTGATGGAGCAGCAGCTGGATCGGCAGGCGGGAATGCTGCTGGAAGAGGCGCTGGCGGCGCGGGGCGTGCGCTGTGAGCTCGCCTCGGGCATCGCAGCGGTGGGCGGGAATAGCGTGACGCTGCTCAACGGGCGCCGCGTCGTCGCCGCGCGCGTGGTGCTGGCGACCGGCGTGCAGCCCAGCGTCGCGCTGGCGCAGGCCAGCGGCATTCGCTGCGCGCGCGGCATCGTGGTGGATCACCAGATGCAAACCTCCGAACCGAACGTCTACGCCATCGGCGAGTGCTGCGAAATTGACGGGCAGACGTTTGGCCTGGTCGCCCCCTGCCTGGCGCAGGCGGAAATCCTGGCCGCGCGGCTGGCCGGGGACGCTACCGCGCCGTTTACCCTGACCGACAGCGGGATGCGCCTCAAGGTGACGGGCGTGGAGCTGTTCAGCCTCGGCCGTGCGGCGGAGCAGGAGGGCGACGTGGTCTGGAGCGCATGGGATCCGATGACCCGTCACTATCGTCGTTTATTGATCCATCAGGGGGCGCTGGCTGGCGCGCTGTTGATGGGCGACTGCCGCAGCGCGGCAACGTTTACCGATTTACTGGCAACGGCCACGCCCGCCCACGCGGACTGGCTGTTCGATCGTTTCACTACGCAACCGCAGGTTGCAGGACAGAATGCTATGACAAAACCTACTCTGGTGGTGGTTGGGCACGGTATGGTCGGCCATCATTTCCTCGAAGACTGCGTTAAGCGCAATCTGCATCAGCAGTATCAGATCGTCGTCTTTGGCGAGGAGCGCTATGCCGCCTACGACCGCGTGCATTTGTCGGAATATTTTGGCGGCCGCAGCGCGGCGTCGCTCTCGCTGGTGGAGGGGGATTTCTTTGCCGACAGCGGCATTGAGCTGCGCCTGTCGCAGCAGATCGTCGGCATCGACCGCGACGCGCGCGTGGTGCGTACCGCCAGCGGGCATGAGACCCACTGGGACAAGCTGGTGCTGGCGACCGGCTCATACCCGTTCGTTCCGCCCGTGCCGGGCAACGATTTGCCGGGCTGTTTTGTCTACCGCACCCTTGACGACCTGGACAACATTGCTGCACATGCGGCTGGCTCGCGCCGCGGCGTGGTGATTGGCGGCGGCCTGCTCGGACTGGAGGCGGCGAATGCCCTGAAGCAGCTCGGGCTGGAAACCCACGTGGTGGAGTTTGCGCCCAACCTGATGGCGGTCCAGCTCGACAACGACGGCGCGGCGATGCTGCGCAAGAAAATCGAGGCGCTGGGCGTCTGCGTTCACACCAGTAAAGCCACGACGGAGATCGCCACCGCGGACGGCGGGCTGGTGCTGCGCTTTGCCGATGGCGAACAGCTGGAAACGGACATGGTGGTCTTTTCGGCGGGCATCCGTCCGCAGGACGCGCTGGCGCGCAGCAGCGGGCTGGCTATCGGCGAACGCGGCGGGATCTGCATTGACGACGGCTGCCAGACCTCCGATCCGGACGTGCTGGCCATCGGCGAATGCGCCCTGTGGGAGGGGAAAATCTTCGGTCTGGTCGCGCCCGGCTATCAGATGGCGCGCGTGGCCGCCGCCGCGCTGGCGGGAGAGGATAAAACCTTCACCGGCGCGGATATGAGCACTAAGCTCAAGCTGCTCGGCGTGGACGTGGCCTCGTTCGGCGACGCCCACGGGCGCACCCCGGGGGCGCTGAGCTACCAGTGGACGCACGGCCCGCAGCAAATCTACAAGAAAATCGTGGTCAGCCACGACGGCAAAACGCTGCTCGGCGGCGTGCTGGTGGGCGATGCCAGCGAATACGCCACGCTGGTGCAGATGATGCTTAACGGCATCAGCCTGCCGAAAGAGCCGGAAACGCTCATTTTACCCGCATCGTCAGGCAGCGCGCCAAAAGCGCTCGGCGTGGCGGCGCTGCCGGAAAGCGCGCAGATCTGTTCGTGTCATAACGTCAGTAAAGGCGATATTTGCCGGGCGGTGAGCGCGGGCGCGGCGGATATCGGCGCCGTTAAGCAGTACACCAAAGCGGCGACCGGCTGCGGCGGATGTAGCGCACTGGTGAAGCAGGTGATGGAGTTCCAGCTGGCGGAGCAGGGCGTGGAGGTGAAAAAGGACATCTGCGAGCACTTCCCGTACTCGCGCCAGGAGATTTACCACCTCGTGCGCGTCAACCATATCCGCACCTTTGACCAGCTTATCAGCCGCTACGGACAGGGGCACGGATGCGAGATCTGCAAGCCGCTGGTGGGATCGGTGCTCGCCTCCTGCTGGAACGAGTATCTGCTGAAACCGGCGCACCTGCCGCTGCAGGATACCAACGACCGCTACTTCGCCAACATCCAGAAGGACGGCACATACTCCATCGTGCCGCGCATGCCCGCAGGGGAAGTGACTGCCGACGGGCTGATTGCCATCGGGCAGATTGCGAAACGCTACAGCCTGTACAGCAAAATTACCGGCGGTCAGCGTATCGACCTGTTTGGGGCCACCCTCGAACAGCTGCCGGCGATCTGGCAGGCGCTGGTGGAGGCCGGGTTTGAAACCGGACACGCCTACGGTAAATCCCTGCGCACGGTGAAATCCTGCGTCGGCTCGACCTGGTGCCGCTACGGCGTGCAGGACTCCACCGGCCTCGCGGTCCGGCTGGAGCACCGCTACAAGGGCCTGCGCGCGCCGCACAAAATCAAAATGGCGGTCTCAGGCTGCACCCGCGAGTGCGCGGAGGCGCAGAGCAAAGACGTGGGGGCGATTGCCACCGATAAGGGCTGGAACCTCTATCTGTGCGGCAACGGCGGGATGAAGCCGCGCCACGCGGATCTCTTCGCCAGCGATCTGGACGACGAAACGCTGATCCGCACCGTCGACCGTTTCCTGATGTTTTACATCCGCACGGCGGATCGCCTGCAGCGCACCAGCACCTGGATGGACAACCTGGAAGGCGGCCTCGACTATCTGCGGGAGGTGATCCTCAACGACAGCCTCGGTATCGCCCACGAGCTGGAGCAGGAGATGGCCCGGGTGGTGGAAGCCTACCAGTGCGAATGGCAAACCACGCTCAGCGATCCCAGCCGCCTGGCGCTGTTCCGCACGACGGTGAACGAGACCGCGCCGGATGAAAGCAAGCGCTGGCAGGAAATTTGCGGCATCGACGATATCCCCGAGCAGGCGGGCATCGGCGCGCGGCTTGGACGTAAGCCGATTGCGCTGTTCCGCTTTGGCAAAACCGTTTACGCCCTCGACGATCGGGAGCCGGGCGGCGATGCGAACGTGCTTTCACGAGGCATTCTTGGCGATGCGGCGGGCGAGCCTGTGGTAATTTCACCGCTCTACAAGCAGCGCATTCGCCTGCGCGACGGCTGTCAGGTAGAGAACGGCGAACCCGCGGTGCGCGCCTGGCCGGTGAAAATTGAAAACGGCAAGGTGTGGGTTGGTAGCGACGCCCTGGTAATGCGTGCGGAGGCCTCATGACGGAAACCCGAACAACGTGCCCCTACTGCGGGGTGGGCTGCGGCGTGGTCGCCCGCGTGGAAGGTGAAGCGGTAAGCGTTCATGGGGATGAAACCCATCCTGCGAACCTGGGCCGCCTGTGCGTGAAAGGATCGGCCCTGGGGGAAACGACGGGCTTACAGGGGCGGCTTTTGCGCCCGGTCGTTGACGGCCTTGAGGTGGACTGGGCGCAGGCGCTGAGCGCGGCAGGAGAGCGTCTGCGGGACATTATCGATAAATGGGGGCCGCAGGCGGTGGCGTTTTACGCCTCCGGCCAGCTGTTGACCGAGGATTACTATGCCGCCAACAAGCTGATGAAAGGGTTTATCGGCGCGGCAAACATCGATACCAACTCCCGGCTCTGTATGTCCTCGGCGGTGGTGGGCTACAAGCGCGCCTTTGGCGAAGACGTGGTGCCGTGCGGCTACGAGGATATGGAAAACAGCGATCTGGTGGTGCTGGCTGGCTCGAACGCGGCCTGGACGCATCCGGTGCTCTATCAGCGGCTGGTGCAGGCGAAGCACGACAACCCGCGGATGAAGGTGGTGGTAATCGATCCCCGCAGAACCGCCACCTGTGATATTGCTGACCTGCATCTGGCGCTCGCCCCCGGCAGCGACGCCGGGCTGTTTGTCGGTCTGCTTAATGTGATTCAGGGAACGGATGAGTGGCCCGTTGAGCGCGTGGCGGCGTTTTGCGGCCTCTCGCCGCAGGATATAGGCACCTTTTACGACTGGTTTATGACGGCGCCCCGGGCCATCACGCTCTACACCATGGGGATCAACCAGTCCGCCAGCGGCAGCGACAAGTGTAACGCCATCATTAACGTCCATCTTGCCAGCGGGAAGTTCAACCGTCCGGGCTGCGGCCCGTTTTCGCTGACCGGACAGCCAAACGCGATGGGCGGACGGGAAGTGGGCGGGCTGGCTAACCAGCTGGCGGCGCACATGAACTTTGAGCCGGACGATCTCTCGCGGGTGGCGCGTTTCTGGGGAACGGAACGGCTGGCGCAAACCCCGGGCCTGATGGCGGTGGAGCTGTTTGACGCCATTGCCCGCGGCGAGGTGAAGGCGGTGTGGATCATGGGCACTAACCCTGCCGTGTCGCTGCCCGACAGCCACGCGGTGTGTCAGGCGCTGGCGAGCTGCCCGCTGGTGATGGTTTCTGAGGTGATGAAGGATACCGATACCAGCCGGTTCGCCCATATCCGTTTTCCGGCGCTGGGCTGGGGGGAGAAGGACGGGACGGTGACAAACTCGGAACGCCGCATTTCGCGCCAGCGCGCGTTTCTGCCCGCGCCGGGCGAAGCGAAGCCGGACTGGTGGATCGTCGCGCAGATGGCGAAACGGCTGGGCTACGGCGAGGCCTTTGCCTGGCAACATCCGCACGAGATTTTTTGCGAACATGCGGCGCTGACGGCCTTTGAAAATGACGGCGCGCGGGCATTGAGTCTTCATGAACTGGCTGCGCTAACCCGCGAGGAGTGGGATCAGCTTGAGCCTTATCAGTGGCCGACGGGGAGTTTTCCGCGCCGAAACATCGTTCCCGTTAACCCTCTGTCGCACGGCGCGACGGTCAGCGCGTTATACCCGCTGATTCTCAACTCGGGGCGCATCCGCGATCAGTGGCATACCATGACCCGAACGGGATACGTGGCGAGGCTGATGCAGCATATCGCCGAACCGTTTGTTGAGGTTGGCCCGGCAGACGCCGTTCGTTTTTCCCTGTGCGACGGCCAGCTGGCGCGCATCAGCTCGCCGCGCGGCGTGATGTTGGCAAGAGTGCGAATCAGCGACGGGATACGGGAAGGCGAGGCGTTTGCCCCGATGCACTGGAACGCCGGGTTTGCCCGCCAGGGAAAGGTGAATGCGCTGGTGGAAGGGCGCTGCGATCCGGTTTCGGGCCAGCCAGAGAGTAAACAAACCGCCGTCAGGATCCTGCCCTGGCAGCCCGCCTGGCAGGGGGAACTCTATGCCCGGGAATGGCCGGAAATGCCCTCTTCGGCTTACTGGTGGCGCAAAGCCTCACGCCTGACGGTGGCGGGCGATCAACCGCTGCTGCCGTGGGTAATGGAATACGTCAGCGACCGGGGCTGGCAGCTGCAGGTTGCGCAAACCGGCGAACGCAGCAGCGTGCTGGCCTGGCATGAAGGCCAGCTGATGCTGGGCTTCTGGGAGGGCTCCGCGTTACCGGCGCTGGCGCATTCGGTGATTGAAGCCGCTTTTCAATCCCCACCCGTGCTTCTCGCAGAACGCCACGCCTTGTTGAACGGGCAGAGCGTCGGGAAGGCGGCGGATCCGGGACGCATCATCTGCAGCTGTTTCAGCGTCGGGGAGAATGCGATACGGGAGGCGATCGTCGGCGGGTGTGATTCCGTCACCGCGCTGGGGGCGACGCTGCGCTGCGGTACGAACTGTGGCTCCTGCGTGCCGGAGCTGAAAGGGCTGTTTCAGGATAATCCTGAAATGTCCGTCAGGACTGCATTTCAAGGCTTATCGCGTTAACATAATAAGAGTTTGTTCATTAACACAGGTTCTTATTTACGACGTTGATGGCTGTATCGTCCCGCATTCGTTTGCTGTTTTTACTCTCCCTTGTTACGGCCGGAGCCGTTCACGGTGCGCCGAATTCCTTTATCCATCAGGCGCAAAATCCCTTTGATAATAACGGGGATAGTTTGCCCGACCTCGGCATGGCGGCGCCAACGGGCGAGGGGGAGAAGCACCTGGCCGAAATGGCGAAAGCCTTCGGTGAAGCCAGCATGACCGACAACGGTCTGACAACGGGCGAGCAGGCGCGTCAGTTTGCGTTTGGCCAGGTGCGCGACGCGGTGAGCGGCGAAGTGAACCAGCAGATTGAATCCTGGCTTTCGCCCTGGGGGAACGCCAGCGTGAACCTACTGGTGGATAACGACGGCAAATTTAACGGCAGCAGCGGGAGCTGGTTTATCCCCTGGAACGATAACAACCGTTACCTGAGCTGGAGCCAGCTTGGCCTGACCCAGCAGGCGGATGGTCTGGTCAGTAACGCCGGAATAGGCCAGCGCTGGGTCGCCGGGAAATGGCTGCTGGGTTACAACACGTTTTACGATAACCTGCTGGATGAAAACCTGCAGCGTGCCGGGCTGGGCGCGGAAGCGTGGGGGGAAAATCTGCGCCTGTCAGCCAACTATTATCAGCCCTTTGCTGGCTGGCGCGATCGCTCTGACGTCCAGGAGCAGCGCATGGCGCGCGGCTATGACGTCACCGCTAAAGCCTGGCTGCCGTGGTTCCATCATCTGAATACCAGCGTGAGCTTCGAGCAATACTTCGGCGATAACGTCGATCTCTTCAACAGCGGAACGGGCTATCACAATCCGGTGGCGGTGAATCTGGGGCTTAACTATACCCCCGTGCCGCTGGTCACCCTGACCGCCGCGCACAAGCAGGGCGAAAGTGGCGCGAGCCAGAATAACCTCGGGTTGAAGCTCAACTATCGCTTTGGCGTGCCGCTGGTGAAGCAGCTTTCCGCCGGTGAAGTCGCCGCCACGCGCTCCCTGCGCGGAAGCCGCTACGACTCGCCGGATCGCAATAGCCTGCCGGTGATGGAGTTCCGCCAGCGTAAAACGCTGTCCGTCTGGCTGGCGACGCCGCCGTGGGATCTGAAAGGGGGCGAGACCGTTATGCTGAAGCTTCAGGTTCGCAGCGCGCACGGCATTCGTGAGATCCACTGGCAGGGGGATACGCAGGCGCTGAGCCTGACGTCGCCGGCCAAAAGCAACAGCAGCGACGGCTGGAGTGTGATTATGCCTGCCTGGGATGACAGTGAAGGGGCGACAAACCGCTGGCACCTGTCGGCGGTGGTGGAAGATGAGAAAGGCCAGCGCGTCTCGTCCAATGAGATCGTGCTGACCGTCGTGCAGCCGCTGGTCGCATTGCCGGACAACGACCCGCGCTGGAAGCTTCTGCCGGAGGAGTAATCCTTAAAAAATGCGTTCCTGATGCACCCACACCGCGGCTTCAACGCGGGATTTGAGCTTCATTTTCTTCAGCATATGCTTCACGTGCACTTTGACCGTGCTTTCGGTAATGTCCAGGCGGCGGGCGATCATTTTGTTCGGCAGCCCCTGGGCAATGAGTTTGAGAATATCGCGCTCGCGCGGGGTTAACTGGCTGACGTCACGGTCAGAGGTGGCGCGATTGGCGCGCAGGCTGGCGGCGAGAACCGGCGTTAAGGCTTCGCTGAGAACCATCTCGCCCGCCGCGGCCTGCTGCAGCGCCTTAAGCAAGTCTTCCGGCTCCATATCCTTGAGCAGATAACCATCCGCCCCGCGCTTCAGCGCCGTGACCACATCCTCTTCATGGTTCGACACGCTAAAGACGACGATGCGCCCGGAAAGCGATTTTTCCCGCAGCTTGTCGAGGGTTTCCAGACCGTTCATGCCGGGCATATTCAGATCGAGCAGGATCAGATCGGGATCGAGGGATTCGGCAAGCTCAATGCCCTGTTCACCGTTGCTGGCTTCGCCAACCACGGTGATATCGGGCGCCATGCTGACCAGCTGTTTCACGCCAGTACGCAGCATCGGATGGTCGTCGATCAACAGGATGGATGCCGGTTCCTGATTAGTCATGGGTTTCTCCTTGAGCAGTTGTAAGCGGTTTCTCGGGAATAAAGGTGACCACGACTTCCGTGCCACCCGTCTCTCTCCGGCGAACCTGGCAATCACCGCGCAGGCTTTGGGCGCGGTCTCGCATAATAATTAAACCATAGTGGTTAGTGCGTTCGGCATTTTCCGGCACGCCGCGGCCGTTGTCGTGAACCGTGAGCTTCACCTGATTATTGTGCTGGCTGACGGTGACCGTTACCGCCGTCGCGCCGGAATGCTTGAGCACGTTGCTCAGCGCTTCACGGGCGATCTGCAGTACATGTATGGCCTGGTGGGAGGGGACAAACCGCGGCGGCAGCTGGTAGTCCAGCTTCACCGGGAACCCCAGTCGGGCGCTAAATTCGTGACAGCTGGACTCCAGCGCCGGGCGCAGGCCCGGCTCGGTCAGCTGCAGACGGAAGGTGGTCAGCAGCTCGCGAAGCTGTATCCAGGAGGTGTTCAGCTCGTTGCGGATCTGGCTGAGCAGCTGCTTGTTGCTTTCGGGCATCTCCGCATCCTGCATCTGCAGGCAGCTCACCTGCATTTTCATGCAGGAGAGCGACTGGGCGATCGAGTCGTGAAGCTCGCGGGCGCTGGTCGCGCGCTCTTCCATGACGATCAGCTGCTGCTGCTTTTCCGGATGCCTGTCGAGCGCCAGCGTGGCCGTTAGCTGTTCGACCAGCGTATCGACCAGCTGCTGCTGGTCGTGGCTCAGGTGACGCCCGGCTGGCAGCGTTGCCAGCAGAATACCGTACTGGGTGTGGCTGTCGGTCAGGCGCCACTTCAGGGTGGTGCCGCCGGACGTCAGCGGCGGCAGGCCGCGAGGGCAAAGATGGCAGCCTTTGTCATCGCAGGACATATCCGACTGGCAGGTAAATTCCTGATGGTTATCTTCGTCTTCCACGTCGTAGACGCGCAGCTCAAGGTCGTGAAGGAGGGTCAGATTTTGCAGGCCGTTCAGCACCGGAGAGAGGCGTTCGCATAGCGGCACCTGCATGTGCAGACGACGGTTGGCCTGCCACAGGAAGGAGAGGATCTCGTTTTTCTGCTCCAGTCCGGCCGTTTTTTCCTGAACGCGCTGTTCCAGCACCGCGTAGCTCTCGGAGAGTTCTGCCGACATGGTGTTGAGCGCCTGGCCGAGCATGGCCATCTCGTTGCGCCCGCTGATGTGCGTGCGCTGGGTAAAATCGCGTGCGGTGACCGCGCGGGCCATTGCCAGCAGCTGTTTCCACGGGTTCAGCAGCCGCGCGCGGAGCCAGACGATGGTGAAAATCAGCAGCAGACCCATAAACAGCGCCATCGCGCGGTGCACCATCACCACCCGGTCGATGCGGAGTTCGGTGGTTTGGTCGAAAGAGGAGACCAGCGCATCGATGCGTGAGACGAAACCCGCCACGTCCTGCGCAACGGTTTCGGTGCTGCGCGCCTGTTTCAGCCCGGGCTCCAGCTGGGTGTGCCAGTAGCCCTGAAGGGCTTTAAGCTGATATTGCTGACCGGCGCGGATGGCGGCGTTTTCCAGTTCGGGGCTGAAGACCGTGCGCTCCATTTCATCAATCAGGGGCCGATCGTCCTGCGTCAGGGGAACCGACGCCAGCAGGCGATAACTCTGCATGCGTAGCGAGCCTGCCTCGTTGATGGCATGCGCATTACCCTGCACTCCCTGTACCAGCCAGCCGGAGATCGCCATGCCGGTCACGCCGATGGCGGTGGACAGCAAAACGATAAGGGCTAGCTGATTCACGAGCGTCAGCGGAGATAAACATCTTTTTAACATAGAGGTGGCGTGCTCCTGACGTGGCCTGCTTGCAGGAATGGCGCTATTCTGGTGCATACCCTGGAGTATACCCATACCAATAAAGGATTACCCCTAAATTGCCAACGGAGTAGAGGGAAGGAGGTGGGGGTAGCCAGGAACCCTCAGTGCCGTGAAAAACCACGTCTTTTTTACCGAATTAGTCTACTCACTAAGGGTGAGGCCTTATTTTACGCCGCAAATCCCCCCACTTTTCCTTTGATTTATATCAACTTACCGCCGCCCTAAAACCCTAATGTTTGCAGCATCATTCGAGAATCAGAGGTGTCTATGAGTCACTCATCCGCTCCCGAAAGGGAAAATGGTGCCGTTATTACAGACTGGCGTCCAGAGGATCCGGCGTTCTGGCAACAGCGCGGCCATCGTGTAGCCAGCCGGAATCTGTGGATTTCCGTGCCGTGTTTGTTATTAGCGTTTTGCGTATGGATGTTGTTTAGCGCGGTGGCGGTCAATCTGCCGAAAGTTGGGTTTACGTTTACGACGGATCAGCTGTTCATGCTGACCGCGCTGCCGTCGCTGTCAGGCGCGCTGCTGCGTGTGCCTTACGCGTTTATGGTGCCGGTGTTTGGCGGTCGTCGCTGGACGGCGTTCAGTACGGGTATCATGATCGTCCCCTGCGTCTGGCTTGGCTTCGCAGTGCAGGATACCTCTACGCCGTTCAGCGTGTTCGTGATTATTTCCCTGCTGTGCGGTTTTGCGGGTGCGAACTTCGCCTCCAGCATGGCGAACATCAGCTTCTTCTTCCCGAAAGCGAAGCAGGGCGGTGCGCTGGGCATTAACGGCGGCCTGGGGAATATGGGCGTCAGCGTGATGCAGCTGATTGCCCCGCTGGCGATCTCTGTTTCTATTTTCGCGGCCTTTGGCGGCGGTGGCGTTGAGCAGGCGGATGGTTCTTCCCTCTATCTGCAGAACGCCGCCTGGATCTGGGTACCTTTCCTGGTGGTCTTCACCCTCGCAGCCTGGTTCTTTATGAACGATCTGTCCGCGTCGAAGGCATCGCTGAGCGAACAGCTGCCGGTGCTGAAGCGTGGACACCTCTGGGTGATGGCGCTGCTGTATCTGGCCACCTTCGGTTCGTTTATTGGGTTCTCCGCGGGCTTCGCGATGCTGTCGAAAACGCAGTTCCCGGAGATTCAGATCCTGCACTTTGCCTTCTTCGGACCGTTTATCGGTGCCCTGGCGCGTTCGCTGGGCGGCATGGTCTCTGACCGTCTCGGCGGTACCCGCGTGACGCTGGTGAACTTCGTCGTGATGGCGGTCTTCTGCGCGCTGCTGTTCCTGACGCTGCCCGTCGACGGGCAGGGCGGTAACTTCATCGCCTTCTTCGGCGTGTTTATGGTGCTGTTCCTGACGGCCGGGCTGGGGAGCGCGTCTACCTTCCAGATGATCTCCGTGATCTTCCGTAAGCTGACGATGGATCGCGTGAAGGCGCAGGGCGGGAGCGAAGAGCAGGCCATGCGCGAAGCGGCGACGGATACGGCTGCGGCGCTGGGCTTTATCTCTGCCATCGGCGCGATTGGCGGCTTCTTTATCCCGAAAGCGTTCGGTATCTCTCTGGACCTGACCGGCTCTCCGGCTGGCGCCATGAAAGTCTTCCTCGTCTTCTATATCGCCTGCGTTGTGATTACGTGGCTGGTATATGGCCGAAATACCAAGAAAAATAAGTAAGTGTGATTATCCGTTTACGCGGCCTTCGGGCCGCGTTTTTTTTGCCAGCATAATAGTTACAACATACTTACGGCTTTTACGGCAGACGCCTGCGGTGACACTGTGATCGCCATCGCTTTGCAGGTGGCTCTACCCCTTAATACCTGAGATGTTAAATTTTGACTGGCTTTTTGTACGATAAAATAAAAATAACTCTATATTTCATGATGATATGAAATTTTTGAGGATACCGCTTTGGTGGTATTTGGTGTAACCCCTCGCCTGAAAGTCCCTCCTCGTCTTGATCGTTATCAATTCTCCCCCTCTTTCAGGGCGTTACCTTCGCTGCAAATCAGCAATGTCGATTTAGAGAGCCACAGGCTCCACACAGGAGATACCCGATGAGCAAATTTTTGGACCGGTTTCGCTACTTCAAACAGAAGGGTGAAACTTTTGCCGATGGGCACGGCCAGGTTCTGGATACCAACCGGGACTGGGAAGACGGTTACCGCCAGCGCTGGCAGCATGACAAAGTCGTCCGTTCGACCCACGGCGTGAACTGTACCGGTTCATGCAGCTGGAAGATTTTCGTTAAAAACGGTCTGGTGACCTGGGAAATGCAGCAGACCGACTATCCGCGCACCCGCCCGGATATGCCAAACCACGAACCGCGCGGCTGCCCGCGCGGTGCCAGCTACTCCTGGTATCTCTACAGCGCCAACCGTCTGAAATACCCGCTGATGCGCAAGCGCCTGATGAAAATGTGGCGTGAGGCGAAAGTACAGCACAGCGATCCGGTGGATGCCTGGGCGTCCATCATCGAAGACGCTGACAAAGCAAAAAGCTTCAAGCAGGCTCGCGGTCGCGGTGGTTTCGTTCGCTCCTCGTGGAAAGAGGTAAACGAGCTGATTGCCGCCTCCAACGTCTACACCGTTAAAACCTACGGTCCTGACCGCGTGGCGGGCTTCTCGCCTATCCCGGCGATGTCGATGGTCTCTTACGCCTCCGGGGCGCGCTATCTGTCGCTGATCGGCGGTACCTGCCTGAGCTTCTACGACTGGTACTGCGACCTGCCGCCTGCGTCTCCGCAGACCTGGGGCGAGCAGACCGACGTGCCGGAGTCCGCGGACTGGTACAACTCCAGCTACATCATCGCCTGGGGCTCTAACGTTCCTCAGACGCGTACGCCGGACGCGCACTTCTTTACCGAAGTCCGTTACAAAGGCACCAAAACCGTGGCTGTGACCCCTGACTACGCGGAAATCGCCAAGCTTTGCGATCTGTGGCTGGCGCCGAAACAGGGTACCGACGCCGCGATGGCGATGGCGATGGGCCACGTCATGCTGCGTGAATTCCATCTTGATAAGCCAAGCCAGTACTTCACCGACTACGTTCGCCGCTACACCGACATGCCGATGCTGGTCATGCTGGAAGAGCGTGAGGGCTATTATGCCGCTGGCCGCACGCTGCGCGCCGCCGATCTGGTGGATTCGCTGGGCCAGGAAAACAACCCTGAGTGGAAAACCGTTGCGTATAACAGCAACGGCGAGCTGGTGGCGCCAAACGGCTCTATCGGCTTCCGCTGGGGCGAGAAGGGCAAGTGGAACCTTGAGCAACGCAACGGCACCACCGGCGAAGAGACGGAGCTGCGCCTGAGCATGCTGGGCAGCCAGGACGAGATCGCCGAGGTCGGGTTCCCGTACTTCGGCGGTGAAGGTTCAGAGCACTTCAACAAGGTTGAACTGAAAAACGTTCTGATGCACAAACTGCCGGTTAAGCGCCTGCAGCTGGCCGACGGTTCTACCGCGCTGGTCACCACCGTTTATGACCTGACCATGGCGAACTACGGTCTGGAACGCGGTCTGGGCGATGAAAACTGCGCAACCGGCTATGACGACGTGAAGGCCTACACCCCGGCCTGGGCGGAACAGATTACCGGCGTGCCACGTGCGCACATTACCCGTATCGCACGTGAGTTCGCTGAAAACGCGGACAAAACGCACGGCCGTTCGATGATCATCGTCGGCGCGGGTCTGAACCACTGGTATCACCTCGATATGAACTATCGCGGTCTGATCAACATGCTGATCTTCTGCGGCTGCGTTGGTCAGAGCGGCGGCGGCTGGGCACACTACGTCGGCCAGGAAAAACTGCGTCCGCAGACCGGCTGGCAGCCGCTGGCGTTTGCCCTCGACTGGCAGCGTCCGGCACGCCATATGAACAGTACCTCCTACTTCTATAACCACTCCAGCCAGTGGCGCTACGAAACGGTCACCGCACAGGAGCTGCTGTCGCCGATGGCGGATAAATCCCGCTACAGCGGCCACCTGATCGACTTCAACGTGCGTGCTGAACGCATGGGCTGGCTGCCGTCGGCGCCGCAGCTGGGCACTAACCCGCTGCGCATTGCGGAAGCGGCGAAGCAGGCGGGCATGTCACCGGTGGATTACACCGTGAAATCCCTGAAGGATGGCTCTATCCGCTTTGCGGCAGAACAGCCGGAGAACGGTAAAAACCACCCGCGCAACCTGTTCATCTGGCGCTCCAACCTGCTGGGCTCGTCCGGTAAAGGCCACGAGTACATGCTGAAATACCTGCTCGGTACCGAAAACGGTATCCAGGGGAAAGATCTCGGCAAGCAGGGCGGCGTGAAGCCGGAAGAGGTGGAGTGGAAAGATAACGGCCTCGACGGCAAGCTGGATCTGGTGGTGACGCTCGACTTCCGTCTGTCCAGCACCTGCCTGTACTCCGACATCGTGCTGCCAACCGCGACCTGGTACGAAAAAGACGACATGAATACCTCGGATATGCATCCGTTTATTCATCCGCTGTCTGCGGCCGTTGACCCGGCGTGGGAATCGAAAAGCGACTGGGATATCTACAAAGACATCGCGAAGAAATTCTCCGAAGTCTGCGTAGGGCACCTCGGCAAAGAGACCGACGTGGTGACGCTGCCAATCCAGCACGACTCTGCCGCCGAACTGGCGCAGCCGCTGGACGTGAAGGACTGGAAAAAAGGTGAATGTGACCTGATCCCGGGCGTAACCGCGCCGCACATTATTCCGGTTGAACGCGACTACCCGGCAACCTACGAGCGCTTTACCTCTATCGGCCCGCTGATGGAGAAAATCGGTAACGGTGGGAAGGGGATCGCCTGGAACACCCAGAGCGAAATGGATCTGCTGCGCAAGCTCAACTACACCAAAGCGGACGGCCCGGCGAAAGGCCAGCCGATGCTGAACACGGCGATTGATGCGGCAGAGATGATCCTGACCCTGGCCCCGGAAACCAACGGTCACGTTGCCGTCAAAGCCTGGGCGGCGCTGAGCGAGTTCACCGGTCGCGACCATACGCACCTGGCGACGAATAAAGAGGAAGAGAAAATCCGCTTCCGCGATATTCAGGCGCAGCCGCGCAAGATTATCTCCAGCCCGACCTGGTCTGGCCTGGAGGATGAGCACGTGTCCTATAACGCGGGCTACACCAACGTTCACGAGCTGATCCCATGGCGCACCCTGTCCGGTCGTCAGTCGCTGTATCAGGATCACCAGTGGATGCGCGACTTCGGTGAAAGCCTGCTGGTCTACCGTCCGCCAATCGACACCCGCTCCGTGAAAGCGGTGATGGGCGCGAAATCGAACGGTAACCCTGAGAAGGCGCTGAACTTCCTGACGCCGCACCAGAAGTGGGGCATTCACTCCACCTACAGCGACAACCTGCTGATGCTGACCCTGTCTCGCGGCGGTCCGATTGTCTGGATGAGCGAAACGGACGCCAAAGATCTGGGTATCGAAGATAACGACTGGATCGAAGTGTTCAACAGCAACGGTGCCCTGACGGCGCGTGCGGTGGTGAGCCAGCGCGTACCGGCCGGGATGACCATGATGTACCACGCGCAGGAACGTATCGTTAACCTGCCGGGGTCAGAAATTACCGAGCAGCGCGGCGGGATCCACAACTCCGTGACCCGTATTACGCCGAAGCCGACCCACATGATCGGTGGCTATGCGCAGCTGGCCTACGGCTTTAACTACTACGGCACCGTAGGATCGAACCGCGATGAGTTCGTGGTGGTACGTAAGATGAAGAATATTAACTGGTTAGACGGCGAAGGTAATGACCAGGTACAGGAGAGCGTAAAATGAAAATTCGTTCACAAGTCGGCATGGTGCTGAATCTGGATAAATGCATCGGCTGTCATACCTGCTCGGTCACCTGTAAAAACGTCTGGACCAGCCGCGAAGGTATGGAGTACGCCTGGTTCAACAACGTGGAAAGCAAGCCGGGCACCGGCTTCCCGACCGACTGGGAAAACCAGGAGAAGTGGAAGGGCGGCTGGATCCGTAAAATCAACGGCAAGCTGCAGCCGCGCATGGGTAACCGCGCGATGCTGCTGGGTAAAATCTTCGCTAACCCGCACCTGCCGGGCATCGACGATTACTACGAGCCGTTTGACTACGACTACCAGAACCTGCACAACGCGCCGGAAAGCAAACACCAGCCGATCGCCCGTCCGCGCTCGCTGATCACCGGTCAGCGCATGGACAAGATCACCAGCGGTCCAAACTGGGAGGAGATTCTGGGCGGCGAGTTCGAGAAGCGCGCCAAAGACCAGAACTTCGAGAACATGCAGAAGGCGATGTACGGCCAGTTTGAAAATACCTTCATGATGTATCTGCCGCGCCTGTGCGAGCACTGCCTCAACCCGGCGTGCGTGGCGACCTGCCCGAGCGGCGCTATCTACAAGCGTGAAGAAGATGGCATCGTGCTGATCGACCAGGACAAGTGCCGCGGCTGGCGTATGTGCATCACCGGCTGCCCGTACAAAAAAATCTACTTCAACTGGAAGAGCGGTAAATCTGAGAAGTGCATCTTCTGCTACCCGCGTATCGAAGCCGGAATGCCGACCGTCTGCTCTGAAAGCTGCGTAGGCCGTATTCGCTACCTCGGCGTGCTGCTGTATGACGCGGACGCGATTGAAAACGCCGCGAGCACCGAGCACGAGAAAGATCTGTATCAGCGTCAGCTGGACGTGTTCCTCGATCCGAACGATCCGAAGGTGATTGAGCAGGCGCTGAAAGACGGCGTGCCGCAGAGCGTGATTGACGCGGCGCAGCAGTCACCGGTGTACAAAATGGCGATGGACTGGAAGCTGGCCCTGCCGCTGCATCCGGAATACCGCACCCTGCCGATGGTCTGGTACGTGCCGCCGCTGTCGCCGATTCAGTCTGCCGCTGACGCGGGCGAACTGGGCAGCAACGGCATCCTGCCGGACGTGGAAAGCCTGCGTATTCCGGTTCAGTACCTGGCGAACCTGTTGACCGCAGGGGATACCCAGCCGGTACTGCTCGCGCTGAAACGTATGCTGGCGATGCGTCACTTCAAACGCGCGGAAACCGTAGACGGCGTGATCGATACCCGCGCGCTGGAAGAGGTTGGTCTGACCGAAGCGCAGGCGCAGGAGATGTACCGCTATCTGGCGATTGCCAACTACGAAGACCGTTTCGTGGTGCCGAGCAGCCACCGCGAGCTGGCTCGTGAAGCCTTCCCGGAAAAAAATGGCTGTGGCTTTACCTTTGGCGACGGTTGCCACGGGTCAGACAGCAAATTCAACCTGTTCAACAGCCGCCGCATCGATGCCATGGATGTGACCAGCAAAACGGAGCCGCACCAATGATTGAACTCGTCATTGTTTCGCGTCTGCTCGAGTACCCGGATGCTGCGCTTGCGCAGCATCAGCAGGAACTCTTTGATGCACTCGCGTCATCTGAAAACCTGGATAAAGACGATGCCCAGCGGCTTGGCGTTTTCCTCCGCGATCTGTTAGCGCGCGATCTCCTGGACGCGCAGGCGGACTACAGCCAGCTGTTTGACCGTGGTCGTGCGACCTCGCTGCTGCTGTTTGAACACGTTCACGGTGAGTCACGTGACCGCGGTCAGGCGATGGTCGACCTGATGGCCCAGTACGAACAGCACGGCCTGCAGCTCGATAGCCGCGAGCTGCCGGATCATCTGCCGCTGTATCTGGAGTACCTGGCGCAGCTGCCGAAAGAAGAGGCGCTGGGCGGTCTGCAGGATATCGCGCCGATCCTGGCGCTGCTCGGCGCGCGTCTTCAGCAGCGCGAGAGCCGCTATGCTGTTCTGTTCGATCTGCTGGTGAAGCTGGCCAACGCCGCGGTCGACAGTGAAAAAGTGGCGGAGAAAATTGCGGATGAAGCCCGCGATGATACCCCACAGGCGCTGGATGCGGTCTGGGAAGAAGAGCAGGTGAAATTCTTTGCTGACCAGAACTGCGGCGAGTCTGAAATCTCCGCTCACCAGCGTCGCTTTGCCGGCGCGGTTGCCCCGCAATATTTGAATATCTCTAACGGAGGACGGCACTAATGCACTTCCTGAATATGTTCTTCTTCGACATTTACCCGTATATCGCGGGCACCGTGTTCCTGGTGGGAAGCTGGCTGCGTTACGACTACGGCCAGTACACCTGGCGTGCGGCCTCCAGCCAGATGCTGGATCGTAAAGGGATGCATGTGGGCTCTAACCTGTTCCACATCGGTATTCTTGGGATTTTTGCCGGTCACTTCCTCGGGATGCTGACGCCGCACTGGATGTATGAAGCGTGGCTACCGATCGAGGTGAAGCAGAAGATGGCGATGATCGCCGGCGGTGCCTGCGGCGTGATGACTCTGGTGGGGGGCCTGCTGCTGCTGAAACGTCGTCTGTTCAGCCCGCGCGTGCGTGCGACCACGACCGCAGCGGATATTCTGATCCTCTCCCTGCTGATGGTGCAGTGCGCGCTGGGCCTGCTGACCATTCCGTTCTCGGCGCAGCATATGGACGGCAGCGAAATGATGAAGCTGGTCGGCTGGGCGCAGTCCGTGGTGACCTTCCACGGCGGAGCCTCCGCGCACCTGGACGGCGTAGCGTTTATCTTCCGCGTTCACCTGGTGCTGGGTATGACGCTGTTTGTGCTGTTCCCGTTCTCACGTCTGGTGCATATCTGGAGCGCGCCGGTGGAGTACCTGACGCGCAAATACCAGATTGTGCGTGCCCGTCGCTAATTCGCCGTTTTGATACCAACCCCGCACTCGCGGGGTTTTTTTTCGCCCCAGCCCAGGTTATTGCCCGCGGCAGCAAACAGGATCAGCGCGCCGCCCGCCAGCTGCGTCAGGTTCAGCGAGTGTCCGAACACCAGATTATCGACAACGATCGCCACCACCGGATAGATAAACGACAGGGAGCCGGTAATGGGCGTAGGCAGCTTCTGGATCGCGCTGTAGAGCAGCTGGTACATAATGCCGGTATGGACGATGCCCAGCGTCAGCAGGATCGGCCAGGGAAAATCACCGGAAAATGACGGCATGCTGGCAAAGGGCAAAAGCATCACGACGCCCGTCAGCACCTGGATAAAGGCAATATGCTGCGGCGCAACGGATCTGAGCTTGCGGGCAATAATGGCCGTGACCGCATAGAAGAAAGCCGCGGCCATCGCAAGGCCGATTCCGGCGAGCCATTCACCGCCGTGCGCGCCGGTCAGCTCGCTGGAGAGCAAGATCACCACGCCGCCGAAGGCGAGGAACAGCCAGCCCCATTTCACCAGACTAACGCGCTCACCTAAAAACATCCCCATTAAGACCAGCATAAACGGCTGGGTGTTATAGATCACGGTAGAAAGACCAATCGAGATCCGTTCATAGGCCGCGAAGAGCAGCAGCCAGTTCACCACGAGCGCTACGCCGCCGAGAATGGCCAGCAGCAGCGTGGTGCGGGTGAGGGGACTGAAGGGCTTTTGACTTGCCCGGATAAAAATAAAAAGCGCTATTGCCCCGATAAGACAGCGCCAGAACACCACTTCCGTCACCGGCAGACCGCTGAGTAAAACAAACGCACCGATAGAGCCGGAAATTAACATCGCCAGGCTCATTTGCCAGACGCCTTTATGGAAATCACGCATCATCCACCTCCTGATTGTATGACGCTATTGTCGAAAATCGCTGTCGGGTTTTACAGGGATGAGATAAGGTGAAATGCAATGATGGCTTTTTAAAATTAGGTGAAAACGATGGAATACCTTCTCGATGATATCGACCGTCGAATTTTAGCCTGTATGGTCGAAGATGCGCGCATGTCTTTGAAGGTGCTCAGCGGACGCATCGGTCTGACTTCCCCCAGCACGGCAGAACGCCTGAAGAGGCTGGAAGAGCGCGGTGTGATTCAGGGGTATGGCGCACGGGTGAATCTGGCGGCGCTGGGGTATACGCTGCAGGCGCTGGTGCGCGTGCGTCCTTTGCCGGGGTTGTTGCATAAGGTGGATAAATACATTCAGGCGATGCCGGAGTGTATAGAGAGCGACAAAGTCACCGGGGAAGATTGCTTTGTGATTAGGCTGGTGGTGCGATCGATAGAGCAGCTGGATGTGCTGCTGGACGGCCTGGCGGAGCATGCCCAGTGCAATACGTCGATTGTGAAGAGTTCGCCGGTGAAGCGTCGTTTGCCGCCGATGTAGGCTTCTGGCTTCTGTCGCCGGGTGGCGGCTGCGCCTGCGAAGGCTTCCCCGTTACGGAAATGCATGATGCCTGGTGCAAAAAGGAGGTTTGGAGTTATTTGAAAGTGATGGTGGTGGGGGAAGGATTACTCGGCGTGTTGCGCCTCGCCCTTCGGGTCGTTGCCTGCGGCAACGCTTTCTCGCTACGCTCGAATCGAACCTTAGTCGAAGCTTCTCATCCTTCCCCGTTACGGAAATACATGATGCCTGGTGCAAAATGGAGGTTTGGAGTTATTTGAAGGTGATGGTGGTGGGGGAAGGATTCGAACCTTCGAAGTCGATGACGGCAGATTTACAGTCTGCTCCCTTTGGCCGCTCGGGAACCCCACCAGGGGTAATTCAAATTTTGATGTCGTGCTGAGAGATGGTGGTGGGGGAAGGATTCGAACCTTCGAAGTCGATGACGGCAGATTTACAGTCTGCTCCCTTTGGCCGCTCGGGAACCCCACCAGGGGTAATTCAAATTTTGATGTCGTGCTGAGAGATGGTGGTGGGGGAAGGATTCGAACCTTCGAAGTCGATGACGGCAGATTTACAGTCTGCTCCCTTTGGCCGCTCGGGAACCCCACCACGGGGTAATGCTTTTTACTGGCCTGCTTCCTGCTGGAAGCGGGGCGCATCATATCAAATGAGGCGCCCCTGTAAAGCATTCCTTTAGGTAAATGAAGCTGTTTGCCTGCTTTTTATCCGTAAAGGCGCAAAGCTAATCAATTCATTTTCCGAAAGATTAAAGAATGATGGTTCTGTTGCCGTAGACAAAGACACGCTGCGCCAGCACCTGATACAGCGCACGACTGAGCACGTTCTTCTCAACGTCACGCCCTGCACGCATCATGTCCTCGGCCGTGTAGGTGTGGTCCACGTGAATCACGTCCTGCATGATGATTGGACCTTCGTCCAGGTTGTCATTCACATAGTGCGCGGTCGCACCGATGATCTTCACGCCGCGCTCGTAGGCCTGGTGGTAGGGACGCGCGCCAATAAAGGCCGGCAGGAACGAGTGGTGAATGTTGATGATCTTGTTCGGGAAACGCGCCACGAAGGATGGCGTTAACACGCGCATGTATTTCGCCAGCACCACGTAGTCCGGGTTATGCGCTTCAATGGCCTGCGCCATCAGATCGTCGTGTTCTTCACGGGTATGGCCTTCGTGGCTCACCAGCTCGAACGGAATATCAAAACGCTCGACCAGCGTGCGCAGCGTCTCATGGTTGCCAATAACGGCAGCTATTTCCACGTCCAGACCGCCGTAGTTTGCTTTCATCAGCAGGTCGCCCAGACAGTGTGCTTCTTTGGTCACCAGGATCACGATGCGGCGTCGACCGGCTGGGGTCAGTTCGCGCACGGAACCTTCCGGAAGCGCGCTGTCGAGATCGGCAAGCAGGGTGGTGTCGTTGAAAATACCTTCGAGTTCGGTACGCATAAAGAAGCGGCCGGTACGGTGGTCAACGAACTCGTTGTTCTGCACGATATTCAGTTCATGTTTGTAGCAAATGTTGGTAATTCGTGCGATCAGTCCTTTTTGATCGGGACAGATGGTGCGCAGAACTTTACGTTGTAATGATTGCATCGCCGGGAAATCCTGTTTGTATTTGCGAAGTCTGGGTTGTCAGGCATTACTGCCCGCAACACTTTTTAAATTTTTTACCTGAACCACACGGGCAGGGATCGTTACGACCAAACTGTGGGCGCGTTCCGTCAATATAATACCACTGCCCGCTTTCCTTTAAGAACCGGGAACGCTCGATAATGGCACCTGGTTTATTATTCTCGGTAAAACGAGCAACAAAGCTGACGTAACCTTCATCCACATGACTGCCCGTTGAGGATTCATAGACGGTAAGGCCGAGCCACTGCGTGTTCGCGAAGCCGGCTTCGATGTCCTGTCTGAATTCGGCAGCGTGGCAGGAGGGATGCCAGGTTTTAATCAGGTAGTCTGCGTCTTTGATCACAAAAGCAGTGTAACGTGAACGCATGAGGTGTGACGGGTCTGGTGCAACCTGATCGCCAGACAGATATCGCTGGCAACATAGGCTATACTCCAGAGCGCTACCACAAGGGCAGAGTTGAGACACGATTCTCTTCCTGGAACAAATAATAAAGGCGTAAAACGCTTCGGGTAGCACTATGTTAACTGAGCTGTTGCGTTGACGCTATGTCAGGAATCCAGGGGAAGTAAAACAGGGCTAATGAGAAAGGTTAAAATTGGACTGGCGCTGGGCTCAGGTGCAGCCCGGGGATGGTCACACATCGGCGTGATTAATGCCTTAAACAAGATGGGCATTAACGTAGATATTGTCGCAGGGTGTTCAATAGGATCGCTTGTCGGCTCCGCTTACGCGTGCGGGAAGCTTCCGGAACTCGAGACCTGGGTGCGTTCCTTCAGTTACTGGGACGTCCTGCGCCTGATGGACCTCTCGTGGCAGCGTGGTGGGCTGTTGCGCGGCGAACGCGTCTTTAACCAGTTCCGCCAGGTTATGCCTCTCGAAGACTTCACTGATTGTCAGATGCCCTTTGGCGCCGTCGCGACGAACCTCAGCACGGGACGCGAACTGTGGTTAACCGAAGGGGATATCCATCTTGCCGTGCGCGCCTCCTGCAGCATGCCGGGGCTTATGGCGCCTGTCCCACACAACGGTTACTGGCTTGTCGACGGTGGCGTTGTAAACCCGGTTCCCATCTCTCTGACCCGTGCAATGGGGGCGGATATCGTGATTGCCGTCGACCTGCAGCACGACGCCCACTTGATGCAACAGGATCTCATGCCGGTCAATCTCCAGAGCGAAGATGCCGAGGGCGAGAAACTGGCCTGGCATGAGCGCCTGCGCGGTAGAATCGGGCGTATGGCCGCGCGACGCTCGGTTGCCGCGCCGACGGCGATAGAAATCATGACCACGTCAATCCAGGTACTGGAGAATCGCCTTAAGCGCAATCGTATGGCAGGCGATCCGCCAGATATTCTTATTCAGCCTTACTGTCCGCAAATCTCTACTCTTGATTTCCATCGGGCTGAGGCCGCCATCGCAGCGGGCTCGTTAGCCGTCGAAAAGAAAATGGACGAATTGTTGCCTTTTGTGCAAACAGCACGTTAAGCACCTTTTTTTGACTACTTCAGCAAAATCTGACAGGCGATAGTGCCGATCGCATGCCACTATTTAGTTACTGTCAGCCAGGGGAGGAACCATGACGCAGCCATTGGCCGGAAAACACATTTTGATTGTTGAAGACGAGCCCGTTTTCCGATCGCTACTGGATTCGTGGTTATCCTCGCTGGGAGCAATCACTTCACTGGCTGAAGATGGTATCGACGCCCTGGAAAAAATGATCAGCATTACGCCCGATTTAATGATTTGCGACATTGAGATGCCGCGCATGAACGGGCTGAAGCTGGTTGAACATCTGCGTAACGAAGGCAACCAGACGCCGATTCTGGTGATCTCTGCCACAGAGAATATGGCGGATATCGCCAAAGCATTGCGACTCGGTGTCCAGGATATTCTGCTTAAACCGGTCAAGGATCTGAACCGGCTGCGAGAAACGGTCTTAGCGTGCCTGTATCCGAATATGTTTAATTCCCGGGTAGAGGAAGAGGAGCGTCTTTTCCAGGACTGGGATGCCCTGGTGAGTGATCCTCCTGCTGCGGCGAAACTGTTGCAAGAACTTCAGCCACCCGTACAGCAAACTATTTCACACTGCCGCGTAAATTATCGTCAGCTGGTGGCGGCTGATCAGCCGGGACTGGTACTGGATATCGCACCTTTATCTGATTCCGACCTTGCGTTTTATTCTCTGGATGTTACCCGGGCAGGGGATAATGGCGTATTAGCCGCGTTACTTCTTCGCGCGCTTTTTAATGGTTTGCTGCAGGAACAGTTATCGCATCAGGGACAACGGCTGCCGGAGTTAGGCAGTTTGCTCAAACAGGTAAACCAGCTTTTTCGCCAGGCTAATTTGCCCGGACAGTTCCCGCTGCTGGTCGGCTATTACCACAGCGGTTTAAAGAATCTGATCCTCGTTTCAGCAGGTCTCAACGCTTCACTGAATACCGGTGAACATCATATTCAGGTGAGTAACGGCGTTCCGCTTGGGACATTGGGTACGGCGTATCTTAATCAAATTAGCCACCGCTGTTCCTCCTGGCAGTGCCAAATTTGGGGCGCCGGGGGACGGCTACGCTTAATGTTGTCCACGGAATAAGCAATTGGATCTTAATTTTAAGATTGCTTTACCTGTGTTTTACGGGGAGTGCTACTATCGCTGCCCAGATTCATGCGTATTTGTCCTAATTGATCGGCAACGCGTTCTTTTCAGACCCGGACTGCGGGGCGAGGCTGATATACTCAACGCGTTATTTATTGCATAAAAGTTCAAAACTTGAACAGCTCAGGAGAATTTGAATGGCTGCCCTAAATTCGAAAGTCAGAAAGGCCGTCATCCCGGTAGCGGGATTGGGGACCAGGATGTTACCAGCAACTAAGGCAATTCCTAAAGAGATGCTGCCTCTGGTTGATAAGCCATTAATCCAGTATGTCGTTAATGAATGTATCGCAGCCGGCATCACTGAAATTGTGCTGGTTACGCATTCATCAAAAAACTCTATCGAAAACCATTTCGATACAAGCTTTGAACTTGAAGCCATGCTGGAAAAACGTGTTAAGCGTCAGCTGTTAGAAGAAGTTCAGTCTATTTGCCCGCCTCACGTTACCATTATGCAGGTTCGTCAGGGCCTGGCTAAAGGTTTGGGCCACGCTGTAATGTGTGCACATCCTGTTGTAGGTGATGAGCCTGTAGCGGTAATTCTGCCTGACGTAATTCTGGACGAATACGAATCCGATCTTTCTCAGGATAACCTGGCAGAGATGATCAAACGTTTCGACGAAACCGGTAGCAGCCAGATTATGGTTGAGCCTGTTGAAGACGTGACGGCATACGGTGTGGTTGACTGCAAAGGCGTTAACCTTGAGCCGGGCGAAAGCGTGCCAATGGTTGGCGTGGTAGAGAAGCCTAAAGCCGACGTAGCGCCTTCAAACCTGGCTGTTGTAGGTCGCTATGTTCTGAGCGCTGAAATCTGGCCTCTGCTGGCGAAAACGCCTCCAGGAGCGGGTGATGAGATTCAGCTGACGGATGCCATTGATATGCTGATCGAGAAAGAGACCGTTGAGGCTTACCATATGAAAGGTAAGAGCCATGACTGCGGTAATAAGCTTGGTTATATGCAGGCGTTTGTTGAATATGGTATTCGCCACAATACTCTTGGTGAAGAATTTAAAACCTGGCTCAAAGAGAGCGTAGGTATTAAGAAATAAGCCACGGGTACATATGTCCGAAACCGGTGAGGCGCTGCCCACCGGTTTTTTTATGCCCTAAACACTTCTGAAACCTGTCTCTAAGTACAGTTATTAAAATTGCAAAATAATGCTTTATGACAGAGTGTAAGGGGATGTTTGCGACAAATTTAGGTTAAAAAAAATCCCGCATTACGCGGGATTTTTCTGAATACGGCTGGATTAATCCTTGATCAGGAAGTCGTCCAGCTGTTTACCTTGTTCGTCCATGGCTTTCTTGATAACAGCAGGAGTGCGGCCCTGGCCAGTCCAGGTTTTAGTTTCGCCGTTCTCGTCAACGTAGCTATATTTAGCAGGACGAGCAGCACGCTTGGCTTTAGTACCAGTTTTAGCTGCAGCCATGCTGTTCAGCAATTCATTTGGATCGATACCATCAGCAATCAGCATTTCACGATATTGCTGCAGTTTACGAGTACGTTCTTCGATTTCAGCAGCAGCTGCGCTTTCTTCTTCACGACGTTCATTAACTACAACTTCTAATTTTTCCAGCATTTCTTCAAGCGTTTCGAGGGTGCATTCTCTTGCCTGCGCACGAAGAGTACGGATGTTGTTCAGAATTTTAAGTGCTTCGCTCATTGTAGTAATCTCAAACTTATAATGGGGGGTGGTTTGTTGACCTAATAATAGAGCCATAAATTCAGTTGTGCAATAGCCAGGAATGTAAGGAATTCAAAAAATACTAAATAATGCCGCTATTATTAATTACGCTAACTTAAATTTCATCACCCAACAGTCTCGTTTGTTATCAGCTAACCCGGCTGGACCCGGTCGATTGCCTCTTTTTTTTGTGACATTTACCGAAGGAATTATAGTTGCGGCGGAGAAATATCAGCCTTTTGTATTAGTTCCCCTCCGTGATGTTAAGAGTGAAATAGTTAATAAATAGTGAATTTTAATGAACGGCGATTCCACTATAAAATGCAGTGTTATGTTTGGCTAAACATATAACATATTGGCCAGGCTGAAGGAGTTTACTTCATGTTTTAGCGGGTTATTTTCATGAAAAGAAGGTTGTGAACTCCGTGCTGAAACGCTTCCTCTGTGTGCTACATCGCTGATGACCAGACAAATTATGGTACAATGAATCATCGGGAATATTACACATTGATTAGGGTTTTACGGCCAATGGCACAACTTTATTTCTACTATTCGGCAATGAATGCCGGGAAATCCACCGCGTTGCTGCAATCCTCGTACAATTACCAGGAGCGCGGGATGCGTACCGTTGTTTATACGGCTGAAATTGACGATCGCTTTGGCGCAGGGAAGGTGAGCTCCAGAATAGGGCTCTCGTCGCCTGCCAGACTGTTTAACCCGAAAACCGATCTATATGAGGACATTCGTACAGAACATGCTTTGCAGCCCATTCACTGTGTTCTGGTAGATGAGAGCCAGTTTCTGACGCGTGAACAGGTTCATGCCCTTTCAGAGGTGGTTGATGAGCTCGATATTCCCGTGCTGTGTTACGGCCTGCGTACGGATTTCCGCGGTGAGCTCTTTGCTGGTAGCCAGTATTTGCTTGCCTGGTCGGATAAGCTTGTCGAATTGAAAACAATCTGCTTCTGCGGTCGAAAAGCCAGCATGGTGCTTCGTCTTGACCAGGCCGGGAAACCTTATGCAGATGGCGAGCAGGTGGTGATAGGCGGTAATGAACGCTATGTTTCAGTCTGTCGTAAGCATTATAAAGAAGCGTTGTCTGTAGGCTCGCTGACGGCGATTCAACACGACAACAGGCAATAACGCCACCCTTGTTATACAGACATAAAAAAACCCGCCATAAAGGCGGGTTTTTTCTTCTGCTTTCAATTAAGCGCTTTTCTTCGCTTTCTTGTCAGCTTTGATGACAGGAACTTCTGTTTTCACAGCGGCAACGTCACCTTCTTTGAACTCACGACCGTAGAAGGTATCCAGCAGAATCTGTTTCAGCTCGGAGATCAGTGGGTAGCGCGGGTTAGCACCAGTACACTGGTCATCGAATGCATCTTCAGACAGCTTATCTACGTGAGCGAGGAAGTCAGCTTCCTGAACGCCTGCTTCACGGATAGATTTTGGAATACCCAGCTCAGCTTTCAGGCTTTCCAGCCATGCCAGCAGTTTCTCAATCTTCGCAGCAGTGCGGTCACCCGGTGCGCTCAGACCAAGGTGGTCCGCGATTTCAGCGTAACGACGGCGCGCTTGCGGACGGTCGTACTGGCTGAAAGCAGTCTGCTTGGTTGGGTTGTCGTTAGCGTTATAACGGATAACGTTGCTGATCAACAGGGCGTTCGCCAGACCGTGAGGAATGTGGAACTGTGAACCCAGCTTGTGCGCCATAGAGTGGCAAACACCCAGGAAGGCGTTCGCAAACGCGATACCGGCGATGGTAGCTGCACTGTGAACGCGTTCACGTGCTACTGGGTTTTTAGACCCTTCGTTGTAGGACGCTGGCAGGTTTTCCTTCAGCAGTTTCAGCGCCTGCAGAGCCTGACCGTCAGAGAACTCAGATGCCAGCACAGAAACGTAAGCTTCCAGGGCGTGAGTTACCGCATCCAGACCACCGAACGCACACAGTGATTTCGGCATCTCCATGACCAGGTTTGCATCAACGATAGCCATGTCTGGGGTCAGTGCATAGTCAGCCAGTGGATATTTCTGACCTGTTGCATCGTCCGTTACTACTGCGAATGGCGTAACTTCTGAACCGGTACCGGAAGTGGTGGTTACCGCGATCATTTTCGCTTTTACACCCATTTTCGGGAACTTGTAGATACGTTTACGGATGTCCATAAAGCGCAGCGCCAGTTCTTCGAAGTGGGTTTCAGGATGCTCGTACATGACCCACATGATTTTCGCGGCGTCCATTGGGGAACCACCACCCAGTGCGATAATCACATCTGGTTTGAAGGAGTTAGCCAGCTCAGCACCTTTACGCACAACGCTCAGAGTAGGGTCAGCTTCAACTTCAAAGAACACTTCAGTTTCTACGCCAGCCGCTTTCAGTACAGAAGTGATCTGGTCAGCGTAGCCGTTGTTGAACAGGAAACGGTCAGTCACGATGAGCGCACGTTTGTGGCCATCAGTAATCACTTCATCCAGCGCGATTGGCAGAGAGCCACGGCGGAAGTAGATAGATTTCGGAAGTTTGTGCCACAACATGTTTTCAGCTCGCTTAGCAACGGTTTTCTTGTTGATCAGGTGTTTTGGACCAACGTTTTCAGAGATGGAGTTACCACCCCAGGAACCACAACCCAGAGTCAGGGAAGGTGCGAGTTTAAAGTTGTACAGGTCACCGATACCACCCTGAGAAGCAGGGGTGTTAATCAGGATACGTGCAGTTTTCATCATCTGACCGAAGTGGGCAACGCGTTCTGGCTGGTTGTCCTGGTCGGTGTACAGACAAGACGTGTGACCGATACCGCCCATGGCAACCAGTTTCTCGGCTTTCTCTACCGCGTCTTCGAAATCTTTCGCACGGTACATGGCAAGCGTTGGAGACAGTTTTTCATGTGCAAACGGCTCGCTTTCGTCAACAACTTTCACTTCACCGATCAGGATTTTGGTTGTTGCCGGAACGGTAAAGCCTGCGAGTTCAGCAATTTTGTAAGCCGGCTGACCCACGATAGCAGCGTTCAGTGCGCCATTTTTCAGGATGATGTCCTGAACGGCTTTCAGCTCTTTGCCCTGCAGCAGGTAGCCGCCGTGGCTGGCGAAACGTTCACGAACTGCGTCGTACACGGAATCAACAACAACAACAGACTGTTCAGATGCACAGATCACGCCGTTATCGAAGGTTTTAGACATCAGTACAGACGCAACGGCACGTTTGATGTCAGCAGTTTCGTCGATAACAACAGGAGTGTTACCGGCGCCCACACCGATCGCTGGTTTACCGGAGCTGTATGCGGCTTTAACCATGCCAGGACCACCGGTCGCCAGGATCAGGTTAATGTCCGGGTGATGCATCAGCGCATTGGAGAGCTCAACAGAAGGTTGGTCGATCCAGCCGATCAGATCTTTTGGTGCGCCAGCAGCGATCGCCGCCTGCAGGACGATATCCGCAGCTTTGTTGGTCGCGTCTTTCGCACGTGGGTGTGGAGAGAAGATGATTGCGTTACGGGTCTTCAGGCTAATCAGTGATTTGAAGATAGCTGTAGACGTTGGGTTAGTTGTCGGAACAATACCGCAGATGATGCCGATAGGTTCAGCGATGGTGATGGTACCGAAGGTGTCGTCTTCGGACAGCACGCCACAGGTTTTCTCATCTTTATAGGCGTTATAGATATACTCGGAAGCAAAGTGGTTTTTGATCACTTTATCTTCCACGATACCCATGCCGGATTCGGCAACGGCCATTTTAGCGAGAGGGATTCGAGCATCTGCAGCAGCCAGTGCGGCCGCGCGGAAGATTTTATCAACCTGTTCTTGGGTGAAATTGGCATATTCACGCTGGGCTTTTTTAACGCGCTCGACGAGGGCGTTCAGTTCAGCGATATTAGTAACAGCCATAATGCTCTCCTGATAATGTTTAAACTCTTTTAGTAAACCAGCGCTCGATACGTCACACAGTATAGACAGAGCCGATACGACTTGCGTAACACAAAGTAAAACAAAGAGTTACTTTCTGCGTCAGCACACTAATTTACTAAAAGAGCCTTACCTTAGCATCATCCCTTTTTGTCAGGTGATCTCCCTGGGGGCGTAACCAAGATTACTCACTTCTGAGTACGGAAATCATGATCTGCGTCAATTTTCCCCCAAGCTGATACCTTTCAGCAGGGTTATTTCGTTGAGATTTTTCAAGTGTTAAATAATTACGTAAGTAATGGAAGCGACGCTATCATTGATTATACATATGTTTAACATCCTGAAATGATAACGTTTTGCCACAGATTTCGAGTGAAGTATGCTAATAAAAAGGGTATCTTCAGCGCGATTTCTCATGACAAAGTGTCAGTCCCGGGCATGTGTATAAGCGGAGCAAAACGTGATCCAAACGCTCTTTGATTTTCCAACGTATTTTAAATTTTTTATTGGTTTGTTTGCCCTGGTCAACCCGGTGGGGATCATTCCTGTCTTTATTAGTATGACGAGTTACCAGACGGCGGCGGCGAGGAATAAGACCAACCTCACCGCTAACCTGTCAGTGGCTATCATATTGCTCACCTCCCTTTTTCTTGGGGACGCCATTCTCCAGCTCTTCGGGATTTCGATTGACTCGTTCCGCATAGCGGGTGGGATCCTGGTCGTGACCATCGCCATGTCCATGATCAGCGGTAAGCTGGGCGAGGATAAACAGAACAAGCAGGAGAAGTCAGAAACCGCCATCCGCGAAAGTATTGGCGTGGTGCCGCTGGCCTTGCCGCTCATGGCTGGCCCTGGCGCCATCAGTTCAACCATTGTCTGGGGCACGCGTTACCATAGCCTGATGCACCTGATTGGCTTTTCCGTTGCCATTGCACTTTTCGCGCTCTGCTGTTGGGGAGTATTCCGCATGGCGCCCTGGCTGGTGCGACTGTTGGGGCAGACGGGCATTAACGTCATAACGCGTATTATGGGCCTGCTGTTGATGGCGTTAGGGATTGAATTCATCGTTACAGGAATTAAAAGCATTTTCCCCGGTTTGCTGCACTGATATTTCGTATGAAAGAACGGAGCCACGGCTCCGTTTTTTTACGTCATTATCAGTAAATCCTATAACTAAAGTTGAAATGCTCACATATCATAATAAATTCTACTAATAATGTTCATTGCTTGTATTTCAACAAGTTATTAATTCCCGCCAAACCCGCGTGCGCAGAAAACCTTCGATCGACCTGTTATTTTACTCACATGATACTCTGGGGCTTGCTGAGAGATAACCGAAATGATATTAGTAAATTCAACATTCCCCTAGATGAATGTGCTAAATAATAACCAGTTGTTAAATTTTTGTACAAAATCACTCGATGATAGCGCAGCGACGCGCGTGTAGAGAAAAATTTCTCTATCTTATTGAATGTCATGATTTTTAAGTGGTGTTCGATGTCCGGCAGGGCTGCCCTCAACGATGCGGTACTCACCGTAAAAGAGAATTGCTTAACAAATTTGCAAAATGTATTGGCGCGCGTTTACGCCATTTGATACTTTCCGGCCTAATATTTTGCAGCATAAAACAAGCAGATGAGAATTATTTTCATATAGTTCTCTTCTCAGATATCCAGTGCAGGTCTCAAACAGGGGAGGCCTGTAAAGAATCGACGCAAGACGGCCATACGAGCGGTCAGTAATAAAAAAGTCGGTGATAGCAAGCAGTAAAAGAAGAACCTGACAGCAGCAAAAAAAACTCCTGCGCTGTACAGGCCCCAAAAGGGGATTACACAGCTGGCGAAGGCCAGTCATTATAATGAGTGGAGTACCAACACAATGTCCATCATCACAAAAAAAAATCTGGTAGCGGCGGGGATTTTAACTGCGCTAATCGCGGGCAACGCTGCAATGGCTGCGGACGTTCCTGCAGGTGTTCAACTGGCGGAGAAACAGACGCTGGTGCGTAACAACGGTGCGGAAGTTCAGTCTCTTGACCCGCACAAAATTGAAGGTGTTCCTGAGTCTAACGTTAACCGCGACCTGTTCGAAGGCCTGCTGGTGACAGACGTAGACGGCCACCCGGCGCCGGGTGTTGCAGAAAAATGGGAAAACAAAGATTTCAAAGTCTGGACCTTCCATCTGCGTAAAGATGCGAAATGGTCCGACGGTACACCGGTCACGGCCGAAGATTTCGTTTATAGCTGGCAGCGTCTGGCGAATCCAACCACCGCTTCTCCGTATGCGAGCTACCTGCAATATGGCCACATCGCCAATATTGATGACATCATCGCGGGCAAAAAACCTGTTACCGACCTGGGCGTAAAAGCGATCGATGCCAATACCTTTGAAGTGACGTTGAGCGAACCTGTTCCGTACTTCTATAAGCTGCTGGTTCACCCGTCCGTCTCCCCGGTACCAAAATCCGCCGTGGAAAAATTTGGTGAGAAATGGACGCAGCCTGCCAATATCGTGACCAACGGTGCCTATAAGCTGAAAGACTGGGTGGTCAACGAACGTATGGTGCTTGACCGTAACCCGCAGTATTGGGATAACGCGAAAACCGTTATTGACCAGGTGACCTACCTGCCAATTTCGTCCGAAGTGACTGACGTTAACCGCTATCGCAGCGGTGAAATCGACATGACCTATAACAACATGCCGATTGAACTGTTCCAGAAACTGAAAAAAGAGATCCCTAAAGAAGTTCACGTCGATCCGTACCTGTGCACCTATTACTATGAAATCAACAACCAGAAAGCACCGTTTACCGACGTACGTGTTCGTACCGCGCTGAAGCTGGCACTGGATCGCGATATCATCGTGAACAAAGTGAAAAACCAGGGCGATCTGCCGGCGTACAGCTATACCCCTCCATACACCGATGGCGCAAAACTGACCGAGCCAGAGTGGTTTAAACAGACTCAGGAACAGCGTAACGCAGAAGCGAAGAAACTGCTGGCCGAAGCGGGTTACACCGCAGATAAGCCGCTGACCTTCAGCCTGCTTTACAACACTTCCGATCTGCACAAAAAACTGGCTATCGCCGTTGCCTCAATCTGGAAAAAGAACCTGGGCGCGAACGTGAAGCTGGAAAACCAGGAGTGGAAAACCTTCCTCGACAGCCGTCATCAGGGCACCTTTGATGTGGCACGAGCTGGCTGGTGTGCGGACTATAACGAACCGACCTCCTTCCTGAACACCATGCTGAGCGACAGCTCGAACAACACCGCGCACTATAAGAGCCCGGCGTTCGACAAGCTGATTGGCGACACGCTGAAAACCACTGACGAAGCACAGCGTACAGAACTGTACTCTAAAGCCGAGCAGCAGCTGGATAAAGATTCCGCGATCGTTCCGGTTTACTACTACGTTAACGCCCGTCTGGTGAAACCGTGGGTAGGTGGATATACCGGTAAAGACCCGATGGATAATATCTACGTTAAAAACTTGTATATTATCAAGCATTAATGGCAATGAGTGGGGCGGGCATGCTCGCCCCACGGTGTCTAACCAACGTCACATAATATAGGCACACGCCAGAAGGTACGGGCAATGTTGAAATTTATCCTACGTCGCTGTCTTGAAGCGATTCCAACGCTATTTATTCTCATCACGATTTCCTTCTTCATGATGCGTCTTGCGCCGGGCAGTCCATTTACCGGTGAGCGTACGCTGCCGCCTGAAGTCATGGCGAATATCGAAGCGAAATACCACTTGAACGATCCTATTTCCACCCAGTACTTCAATTACCTGAAGCAGCTGGCCCACGGCGATTTTGGACCGTCATTTAAATATAAAGACTATTCCGTTAACGACCTGGTCGCGTCCAGCTTCCCGGTTTCGGCTAAGTTGGGTGCTGCGGCATTTATTCTGGCCATCGTTTTCGGGGTCACCGCAGGCGTCATCGCCGCGCTCAGACAAAATACCAAATGGGATTATGCCGTAATGGGGGTGGCAATGACCGGGGTAGTGATACCCAGCTTCGTTGTCGCGCCATTACTGGTGATGATATTTGCCATCACGCTGAAGTGGCTGCCTGGAGGCGGCTGGAACGGCGGGGCACTGAAGTTCATGATTTTGCCGATGGTGGCATTATCTCTGGCGTACATCGCCAGTATCGCGCGTATCACCCGTGGTTCAATGATCGAAGTGCTGCACTCGAACTTCATTCGTACCGCGCGCGCTAAAGGGCTGCCGATGCGTCGGATTATCTTCCGCCACGCGCTCAAACCGGCGCTGTTGCCCGTGCTTTCCTACATGGGACCGGCATTCGTCGGGATCATCACCGGCTCTATGGTTATCGAAACAATCTACGGCCTGCCCGGCATTGGTCAGCTGTTCGTTAACGGCGCGCTCAACCGCGACTATTCGCTGGTGCTGAGCCTGACCATTCTCGTCGGTGCGCTGACCATTCTCTTTAACGCTATCGTCGATGTGCTGTATGCCGTCATCGACCCGAAAATTCGTTACTAACGCTGGAGCACGCCATGATGTTGAGTAAGAAAAACAGCGAGGCGCTGGAAAACTTCAGTGAAAAACTGGAAGTAGAAGGTCGTAGCCTCTGGCAGGACGCGCGCCGTCGCTTTATGCACAACCGTGCAGCGGTTGCCAGTCTGGTTGTTCTGGTGATCATCGCGCTGTTTGTGACCCTAGCGCCGATGCTGTCGCAATTTACCTATTTCGACACCGACTGGGGCATGATGTCCAGCGCGCCGGATATGGAATCAGGCCACTATTTTGGCACGGACTCCTCGGGACGCGATCTGCTGGTGCGTGTCGCTATCGGTGGCCGTATCTCGCTGATGGTCGGTATTGCTGCCGCGCTGGTGGCGGTGATCGTGGGTACGCTCTACGGTTCACTTTCCGGCTACCTCGGCGGCAAAATAGACTCGGTAATGATGCGTCTGCTGGAAATCCTGAACTCCTTCCCGTTCATGTTCTTCGTCATCCTGCTGGTGACCTTCTTCGGCCAGAATATCCTGCTGATCTTCGTGGCTATCGGGATGGTTTCCTGGCTGGATATGGCGCGTATTGTTCGCGGCCAGACGCTGAGCCTCAAACGCAAAGAGTTTATCGAAGCCGCGCAGGTAGGCGGCGTATCTACCGGGAATATCGTGGTTCGCCATATCGTTCCTAACGTGCTGGGCGTGGTGGTGGTTTATGCCTCACTGCTGGTACCAAGCATGATCCTGTTTGAATCTTTCCTGAGCTTCCTGGGTCTGGGTACACAAGAGCCACTGAGCAGCTGGGGCGCGCTGCTGAGCGATGGCGCAAACTCGATGGAAGTTTCACCGTGGCTGCTGCTTTATCCGGCGGGTTTCCTGGTCGTTACCCTGTTTTGTTTTAACTTTATCGGCGATGGCCTGCGTGATGCCCTCGACCCGAAAGACCGTTAAGGAGCGCCGTCATGACAATTATTGAAACGGCCACTGCGCCACAGGCGCAACAGCAGAATAACCTTCTGCTGGATGTGAAAGACCTCCGCGTGACCTTTAAAACGCCGGACGGGGATGTTACCGCCGTCAACGATCTCAACTTCAACCTGCGCGCGGGTGAAACGCTGGGGATCGTAGGGGAATCCGGTTCCGGAAAATCCCAGACTGCCTTTGCGCTGATGGGCCTGCTGGCTGCTAACGGCGTGATTGGGGGCTCCGCTAAATTCAACGGTCGCGAAATCCTCAACCTGCCGGAACACGAGCTGAACAAGCTGCGCGCTGAGCAGATCTCGATGATTTTCCAGGATCCCATGACCTCGCTGAACCCGTATATGCGCGTAGGCGAGCAGCTGATGGAAGTCCTGATGCTGCACAAAGGCCTGGGCAAAGCGGAGGCCTTTGAAGAGTCGGTCAAAATGCTGGATGCGGTGAAAATGCCGGAAGCGCGCAAGCGTATGCGCATGTTCCCGCACGAGTTTTCTGGCGGTATGCGTCAGCGCGTGATGATTGCGATGGCGCTGCTGTGCCGGCCAAAGCTGCTGATTGCCGATGAACCTACCACCGCGCTGGACGTTACCGTTCAGGCGCAGATCATGACCCTGTTGAACGAGCTGAAGCGCGAGTTCAACACGGCGATTATCATGATCACCCACGACCTGGGCGTAGTGGCGGGCATCTGTGACAAAGTGCTGGTGATGTACGCCGGTCGTACCATGGAATACGGTAAAGCGCGCGATGTCTTCTATCAGCCAGCCCATCCGTACTCGATTGGTCTGCTGAACGCGGTGCCGCGTCTTGATGCAGAAGGGGAATCTCTGCTCACCATTCCGGGCAACCCGCCAAACCTGCTGCGACTGCCGAAAGGCTGTCCGTTCCAGCCGCGCTGCCCGCACGCGATGGAAATCTGCAACAGCGCTCCGCCGCTGGAAGAGTTTGCACCAGGCCGTCTGCGCGCCTGCTTTAAGCCGCAGGAGGAGCTGGTATGAATGCATTAGATGAAAAACGCAACGTGCTGCTCGAAATTGCCGATCTTAAAGTGCATTTCGACATCAAAGACGGCAAACAGTGGTTCTGGCAGCCGCCGAAGACCCTGAAAGCGGTGGATGGCGTCACGCTGCGCCTGTACGAAGGGGAAACCCTGGGCGTGGTGGGAGAGTCCGGCTGCGGTAAATCGACCTTTGCGCGAGCCATTATCGGTCTGGTCAAAGCCACCGACGGTAAAGTGGCCTGGCTGGGTAAAGACCTGCTGGGCATGAAGCCCGACGAGTGGCGCGAGGTGCGCAGCGATATCCAGATGATTTTCCAGGATCCGCTGGCATCATTAAACCCGCGCATGACCATCGGTGAGATTATTGCCGAGCCGCTGCGGACCTATCATCCGAAGATGTCTCGTCAGGAAGTGCGCGACCGCGTGAAGGCGATGATGATGAAAGTCGGCCTGTTGCCAAACCTCATCAACCGCTATCCGCATGAGTTCTCCGGCGGTCAGTGCCAGCGTATTGGTATTGCCCGTGCGCTGATCCTCGAACCGAAGCTGATTATCTGCGATGAGCCGGTTTCCGCGCTGGACGTGTCCATTCAGGCGCAGGTGGTTAACCTGCTGCAGAAACTGCAGCGCGAAATGGGGCTGTCGCTGATCTTCATCGCGCATGACCTGGCCGTGGTGAAACACATCTCTGACCGCGTGCTGGTAATGTATCTGGGGCATGCCGTGGAGCTGGGCACCTATGACGAGGTGTACCATAATCCATTGCACCCTTACACCAGAGCGCTGATGTCCGCGGTGCCGATCCCCGATCCGGATCTGGAAAAGAATAAAACGATCCAGCTTCTGGAAGGGGAATTACCCTCACCGATTAACCCGCCGTCAGGCTGCGTCTTCCGCACGCGCTGCCCGATGGCCGGGCCGGAATGTGCTAAAACGCGACCGGTTCTGGAAGGCAGTTTCCGACATGCGGTTTCCTGCCTGAAAGTAGACCCGTTATAATCGCAAGGGCTGACATGATGTCAGCCCTTATTTTTTGCGAGGTAACTGTGTCGCGTTTATTCACGTCAGCCCGTCGGCGGCTATATCATTTTTTATTCGATCCTGAAACGGTTTCCGGGCGACGCTTTGAAGGTCTGTGCGGTTTATTTGCGCTCCTCAGCGTGGTTGTCATCTTTATTGAATCGGGTGCCGGGACGCAATACCACCTGACGTTTGACGAATGGCATATCTTTGTCTGGCTTGAGCTGGCGATTACCCTGGTTTTTACCGCTGAATATCTCCTCCGGGTAATAGCCTGGCCCAATCCGGCCAGATATGTTTTCAGCTTCTGGGGATTTATCGATTTAGCCACCATCCTGCCGCTCTATGTCATGTGGCTGTGGCCGGAGATTAGCCTGAGTTATGTCTTTGCCTGGCGCGCGATGCGCGTGATTCGGGTATTACGTATTCTGAAATTGCTGCGTTTTATGCCGTCATTACGCGTGTTCTGGAGTGCGATCGTCAGCGCCCGGCATCAGCTTATTTTGTTCTACTCGTTTATTGCCATCGTCATGATTGTTTTTGGCGCGCTGATGTATTTAATAGAAGGGCCCAAATATGGCTTTACGACGCTCAATGCGTCCGTCTACTGGGCCATTGTGACCGTCACGACCGTGGGCTACGGTGATATCACGCCCCATACGCCACTGGGGCGCATCGTGGCGTCAGTGCTGATTTTGATTGGCTATTCGGTAATTGCGATCCCGACGGGACTTATTACCACACACATGAGCAGCGCCTTCCAGAACCGCAAGCAGCAGCGCAAGTGTCCTCATTGCCAGCAGGGCGAACATGAACACAGCGCGCGGTTTTGTTACCGCTGCGGCAGTGAATTGCCGGAGTAAATAAAAAAGGCTGCAATCGCAGCCTTTTTTATTATTCGCGCCAGAGAATATGGCACAGCTTGTGGTCTTTCTCGCGACAGAGCAGGACGCGGGCGAAAATATCGTTAATTTCGCCGCCGTCTTCATCGGCCAGCCCAATCACCACTTCGGCAAAGAAGTCAGGATTCAGGTCGAAATCCACATGCTCAGCCCAGTCTTCTGAAGGGTCGAACAATTCAGCGCCGCCGCGCTCTTCGAACTGTAGATTAAAGAGGATCACGTCTGCGGGATCGAGGTTATCAACCGCCAGTTCGAGAAAAATGTCATAGGCCTGCTCGAGCGTTTCGTCTTCGGTCAGGCGATTGTTCAGATCCATTTCCATGATGACTACCTGTTTAACATCGTTGGGCACGTTTTACAGCAACGGACTAAAGAAGTAAAACAGTCGTTCGGCAATTCTCTGCCACATCGGACGTTTTACCCACAGTCTGGCATCCAGCAGCCGCGAGCGGGAGATATAATCATCCTGCACCGCCGCAAGGTCGCCGCCAAAGCCAGCATCATCAATGACCAGCGTGATTTCAAAGTTAAGCCACAGGCTGCGCATATCCAGGTTGACCGTGCCCACCAGGCTCAGCTCACCGTCGACAAGAACGCTCTTGGTGTGGAGCAATCCGCCTTCAAACTGATAAATTTTTACCCCTGCGGCCAGCAGTTCGCTAAAGAATGCCCGGCTGGCCCAGCCCACCAGTAGGGAGTCATTTTTGCGTGGCAAAATGATGCTCACATCGACACCGCGCTGCGCGGCGGTACAGATCGCGTGCAGGAGGTCGTCGCTGGGGACAAAGTAGGGCGTCGTCATGATCAGATATTCACGCGCCGAGTAGGTTGCCGTCAGCAGCGCCTGATGGATTAAGTCTTCCGGGAAGCCCGGCCCGGAAGCAATGGTATGAATGGTGTGACCGCTGGCCTCTTCAAACGGCATAATATTGCCGTCCGGCGGTGGCGGCAGGATACGCTTGCCGGTCTCTATTTCCCAGTCGCAGGAATAAACGATGCCCATCGAGGTGGCAATCGGCCCCTCCATTCGCGCCATCAAATCAACCCATTGACCTACGCCCGAGTCCTGTTTGAAGAAGCGCGGGTCAACCATATTCATGCTGCCGGTGTAGGCAATATAGTTATCGATCATGATCATTTTGCGATGCTGACGGAGATCCATCCTGCGCAGAAACACGCGCAGGAGATTTACCTTCAGCGCTTCAACCACTTCTATCCCGGCATTACGCATCATGCCCGCCCAGGGGCTACGGAAAAATGCCACGCTACCCGCGGAGTCAAGCATCAGGCGGCAGTGAATGCCGCGACGCGCGGCGGCCATCAGCGATTCAGCGACCTGGTCAGCCATCCCGCCGGGCTGCCAGATATAAAAAACCATCTCGATATTATGACGCGCCAGCTGAATATCGCGGATTAACGCCTGCATGACGTCGTCGGACGAGGTCAGCAGCTGCAGTTGATTGCCCTTAACGCCGCCAATCCCCTGACGGCGCTCGCACAGCTTAAACAGTGAGGAGGCGACGCTGCTGTTCTCCTCGGCAAAAATATGTTTGCAGGCCTTAAGATCGTTCAGCCACTTCGCGGTGGAGGGCCACATGGCACGGGCCCGCTCGGCGCGGCGTTTACCCAGATGAAGCTCACCGAAAGAAAGATAGGCAATAATTCCCACCAGCGGGAGAATGTAAATGATCAGAAGCCAGGCCATGGCAGAGGGTACGGCTCTGCGCTTCATCAGGATGCGTAATGTCACACCCGCGATTAACAGCCAGTATCCCAAAATGACCAGCCAACTCACCACGGTGTAGAAGGTTGTCATAGGTAAAAAAATCCTTTTGAAAGCGTATTGTTATGAGTGTACGCATCAGGATTCATCTGGCAAATAAAAACGCCAGGTAAAAGCGCTGGTTTGCTGCCGGGTTGGGTTTATAATGGCGACTCTGTAAGTTAAAGAGTTGTAGACATGAAGCGCAGTAGAACAGAAGTAGGGCGCTGGCGCATGTTGCGACAGGTGAGTCGTCGCAAGGCTCGTTGGCTGGAAGCACAATCCCGCCGCAATATGCGTATTCACGCCATCAGAAAATGTGGATTGACCAGGCACCGCAATGCGTTGCTGTTCGCAGTCCAGGATATCTGAAACCATGAGGGCACCGTAACGGGTGCCCGCTGATTTTATAGCGACTGATTTTTTAGGAATAGCGTATTTGCAGCGATATTCCTGTTGTGTTTAGCAAAAGGAGGGAGAAGTGTTTGCGGAGTTTGGCGTACTGAATTTCTGGACGTATGTTGTCGGCGCATTTTTTATCGTGCTGGTGCCAGGGCCGAATACCCTGTTTGTGCTAAAAACCGGGATCGGTCACGGCGTTAAAAAAGGGTATCTTGCCGCCACGGGCGTATTTATCGGCGATGCGGTTCTGATGTTTCTGGCCTGGGCGGGCGTCGCGGCATTAATCCAGACCACGCCGGTACTGTTTAATATCGTGCGCTATCTTGGGGCTTTCTATCTGCTCTGGCTGGGGGGCAAAATGCTCTGGTCAGTGGTGAACCGCCAGAAAAACGCGCATGAGAGCGGCCCCGAACCGGCCAGTATGATCATGAAACGTTCGCTGGTATTAAGCCTGACCAATCCCAAAGCGATTCTGTTCTACGTATCGTTCTTCGTTCAGTTCATTGACGTGAATGCGCAGAGCACCGGCACTTCTTTCCTGATCCTCGCGACGACGCTGGAATTAATAAGCTTTATGTATATGAGCTTCCTGATCTTCTCAGGCGCGTTTGTAACGCGTTATCTGAAAACGAAAAAGAAACTGGCAAAGCTGGGGAACGGGCTGATAGGGCTGCTGTTTGTCGGGTTTGCGGCGAGGCTAGCGTCGCTGCATTGATGGTTTGAAAGGCTCCTGAGGGAGCCTTTTTAATGTCTGGCGTAACTGGAAAGCCGCGCCAGACAAGGCTTCACGTTTTACTACTAGCAGTCAAAAGCCATAAAAAGCGGCTAGGGTGTGGACACATTGTGGACACTCTGACCACCATTTGCACCCTTCAACGGGTTAAGCGAAATCGCGTCCTGCAGGTACTGAGGAGCGAAGTGCGCATAGACCATTGTCTGCGCAATTTTCGTATGACCTAAGATCCTCTGCAGTGTAATGATGTTGCCTCCGTTAATCATAAAGTGCGTGGCGAAAGAGTGTCGTAGCGCATGTGTTGCTTGTCCCGCCGGTAAATCGGGCTTAACCTCTTTGAGGGTTCGCCTGAAGTCAGCATAACTGGCCTCAGGAAACAGAAAGCCTCGTGTTTTGCCGACTACGTAAGCCGCAACATCATCAGAGATCGGGACCGTGCGCGGTGTGTTGGTTTTCGTCTTAACGAAAGACACCCGGTTATGAATCACGTTCTCCGCCTTTAACCGTGCCGCTTCTCCCCATCTTGCCCCGGTACTCAAACACAAAACCGCAATTTTACGATTATCACCTGAGAGCGCTGCTAGTAAGGCGTCAATTTCTTCAAGAGTGAGATAGCCCGTTTCGGCTGTCTGCTCTTTCAGTTTTTTGAATCCCCTGAATGGATGCTCACCGTTATACAGTTCTGACTCAATCAGGGTTGTAAACATCCCACCTAGCGTGATCAGGTCGCGGTTGATGGTGGTTGGCTTAATACCTTCACCCCGGCGTTGAGCACAATATTGCGTTATCAGGCTCTTGGTGATCTGGAAAGCGCACGGATTTCCGGTCATCGTTTCGAAACGCTCAATTTTCCTGAGATAAGATTGACCGTGTTCCTCATGTTTACCTTTCAGCTTCCACCACAACTCTTTCAGTTCCGACAATTGGCGTTTGTCCGTTGGTTTTGAAAGCCATTCCTTTGAGTGATGGTTATATTGAGTATGCTTTTCAAAAGCCATCGCCTCGCTTTTCTTGTCGAACTTCCGACGGATGCGTTTTCCGTTACGCCCAGCCGGTCTAATGTCCACTTCATATCGACCATCATCGAGCTTTTTAACAGACATAAAGCCTCCCGATGATGTTACTGCGTACTTCAATTTCCTGATTTAGATAACAAAAACTCACAGTGCATTTTCTGCACAAATAAGCCCCGTAGATGGTTAGCCAGTTTTCTGGTCTGAGTGGGGTGACGTTGTTGTCTGCTGCCCAAAGTGCGCGAGAGCCGGTGCAATTTGCCCAGCTTCAGGTGTTATTTGATCGGCCATGAACCACAACGTGTACTTTGTGAACCGGGGGTGTTGCAGGATTTTCATGATTTGCTCAACTCCGGGCTTTTTGTCTCCGGACTCATAACCAGCAAGAGAGCTATAGGCTATTCCTGTTAACTCACTGAATTGCCTCTTATTTAATCTCTCTGATTCTCTAATCAGCTTTATCTTCTCAAATACCGGGGTTGACATAGTTACTCCTATGGAAGAATATTGCCCCTATCGGGACGTTTTACTCTTATTGGGTTATCTAGTGAGAGCAATTAAAGCCCATTAAGAGCAATTAATCACACTAAAGGAGAATCGTAGCAGATGAACAACCAGCTTGTAAGTAGAACAGATGCGGTTCCATACCAGGAATTCGCGCGCCTTATTGGTAAAACACCTGCAGCCGTTAAAGGCATGATTGAAAAGGGCAAGCTGCCTGTAGTCGAGATGACTGATCCACAGTCAACTAGTGGACGCGCAGGGGAATATTGGGTTTACCTGCCAGCTTGGAACAAGGGCATGAAGATGGCCTATGACAGCCGCCCGAAGGAAATTAGAGATGGTTGGCTGATGTGGCTCGGATTAGGTGAGCCAGTATGAAGAATGAACCTCGCTGTATCGCACAGCTGCTTCGAAGAGAAAGTCCTAAACCTACCAACTTCACTATCACTCACGGTCGTGGACGTAAGGGCATCATCATCCGAACCCGAAAGCCGGGCGTTATCGAGAAGCTTCGTCGCCTGGTCAAAAAGAGAGGACTGTGGTTATGACGGTAATGACACTTGATGTGATCCAGAAACAACCAACAGCGCTTCGTGGTCTGGTCTGCAAGTATCTGGCTCAGCCTCGCTGGCAAGACACTTGCGATTTTTACAATCAGATGATGGAACGGGAGCGTCTTACGGTTTGTTTCCACGCTCAATTAAAACAGCGTCACTCTGTCATGCGCTTAGAGGAAATGACCGAAGCCGATCGTGAGCGTCTTGTTTGCGCGCTTGATGAATTGAGAAATGCATTCACCCGGTATCGCCAACTTGGCACGTCAAAAGCAACTTTCATCAGCCGCCTGACCGTCAGCCAAAGACGCTCATTGTTTCTTCATGCGGGACTGACAGAGCAGGAATTTATGATGCCGCACTGGCGTTTGAATGAGGAGGACTGTTATTGGCGTGACAAACTTTTCCGCGCTCTGCGAGAGTTGTTCAGCCTTTTTGAGTACGCACCAACCATTTTAACCTCAGTAAAACCTGAGCAGTATTTACATTAATTAATCTGGATTCGTTTTATTACGCGCCTTACAGCGTGGGGACTCCTTTTGTCCGGAGATAGGCAAATGCAAAAACAAAATACAGCGCAGCGGGGGATGTATTCGGCACATCTGGCGCAGGCAGTAAGCGAGGCACAGCGCGACACGGCGACCCGTTTCTCTTCTCAGTTTGACGGACTTATCGCGTACATCAGTAAGTCAGAACTTAATCGCACCGAGATTATCGAGTTATTAGGGCAGGAGTCGGAAAAGTTAAACAACTCAATTTTCGGTAGAGCTGGCTAACCACTTTTAACAGGAAGCAAAAATGAGCATACGCATCGAGATTAATAACCAATACGTCATCACTAGTGACCGCTATCAATTCATTTTGCAGGAAAAAAAGACCGTTACATCCGGGAAGAATGAAGGTAAGGAATGGTTGGACGTTGTGGGTTACTACCCAACTATCCCTAAGCTTATCTCAGGCTTGGTTTTGCATGATCTTTTGACCAGCGATCTTACCGGCTTCTCAGCTTTGGAAGCTCGGATTGAACGCATGGGGAAGCAATGTCTGGACGCTTTTAAATAATATGTCCAACGAACCTCGGGGGCGTGTTGCCCCCTCGCCACCACCACCATTTTTGAAGGGCGCCAGTGATTCATTCGTTGGTGCTTATCCCTGGAATAACGTCACCAAAGAGGCCATTGGCCGCGACAGACCCCTTACACGTGCCGAACTCCGTCAGGTGCAAGGTGTTTTAAACCGGATTGACCGTCTGCCGTTTTTCCTGCAAACGCTGTTTACATCGCGTTATAACTTCATCCGCCGTAAAAAGAGCCCTTTAGGTGGGCTGTATTTCCTTAAAAACACGTTTGAGCGCAAGCTGCTGCCACGTCTTGAGCGTGTTAATGAGCTGTGCGGGATGAATGAAACCGCCTCGATTGGGTTTCTGTCCGAGCGCGACCAGTATGCGCGCTTACCAGATATGAATGACAAAGAGCTCAGGAAATTTGCGGCCAGAATTGCCTCTCAGCTCTGGAGCAAATACGAGGAGTTAAGCGACGCATGGGCGGAGGCTTACGGCGGGAAAGAGACACTTTTCACCGATGAAGCTCAGTCGCACCTATACGGGCAAGTGGCCGGTATTGCTCGCGCATTTAACATCACCCCGATGTTCTGGAAAAAATACCGTAAGGGTCAGATGACGATCCGCATGGCATTTTCCGCTATTTCACGACTGATTAAAGACGAGTGGTGGGTCAACCAGCTCAAGGCGCAGCGGATGCGCTGGCGCGAGGCGCTGTTCATCGCAGCAGGTGAGGTCAACAAAGACCGTTCACCTTACGCAAGCAAAATAGCGATCCGCGATGTTCACGCGCGCCGTCTGGCTAATCTCGAATACCTGAAATCCTGTGAGCTGGAAAACAAAATCACCGGCGAACGTATTGACCTCATAAGCAAGGTCATGGGGAGTATTTCGAACCCTGAAATACGTCGTATGGAGCTGATGAATACTATCGCCGGGATTGAACGCTACGCGACCAGCGTTGGTGACGTGGGAATGTTTATCACGTTGACCACGCCATCGAAGTATCACCCGACCCGTCAGGTTGGCAAAGTTGAAAGCAAAACGGTGCAGCTCAATCACGGCTGGAACGAAACAGCATTCACACCCAAAGACGGCCAGCGCTATCTGTGCCGAATCTGGAGCCTGATGCGTACAGCTTTCAAAGATAACGATTTAGAGGTTTACGGGATGCGCGTTGTCGAACCGCACCATGACGGCACGCCACACTGGCACATGATGCTGTTTTGCAAACCCGGTCAGCGTAAAGCCATTAACGAAATTATGCGTCGTTATGCCCTCAAAGAGGACGGACACGAAAAGGGCGCGGCAAAACAGCGCTTTGAGTCACGCCATCTTAATCAGGGCGGAGCGGCGGGTTATATCGCTAAATACATTGCAAAAAATATCGACGGTTACGCGCTCGACGGCCAGCTCGATAATGACACCGGCAAGCCTCTAAAAGACACGGCCGCAGCCGTCACCGCATGGGCGTCAACATGGCGCATCCCTCAGTTTAAACCGATTGGTCTCCCGACGATGGGCGCTTACCGCGAACTGCGCAAACTGCCACGTGGGGTGAGTATTGCCTGCGAGTTTGACGACAGGGTCGAGGCTGCGCGAGCTGCTGCAGATGAGGGTGACTTTGAGCGGTACATCATCGCGCAGGGTGGGGCAAACATGCCGCGTGATGCTCAGGCCGTCAGGGTCGCCCGTAAGGTGACGGATGAGGTTAACGAGTACGAGGAAGATATCGAGAGGGTGGTCGGTATTTATGCCCCTCATCTCGGGACTGACCGTGTCCATGTAACCCGTACAGCCGAATGGCGTATCGTTCCAAAGGTTTTGGCCGTTGAGCCTTTGACCTTAAAAAGCGGCTCTGCCGCGCCTCGGAGTCCTGTCAATAACTGTGGAAAGCACACCGGCGATGGCGATCCAGTTATGACCCCCACACCGTCTGAGCAAGCCGCAGCGGTGTTAAATCTAATTGATCGTGGGGTTATCGGCTGGAATGAGCCGGACGTGGTGAAGGTGCTTAACGGGGCGTTAAAAGCTGGCACACCGCGCAGAAATCGCCAGCAAAGAAGCAATACGCCGCTCAAAACCAGTGAACAAGCGCCATCAGCTAGGATGACAAAATCCGAAAGGGGTCGCGTCGCAAAAATTCGTTTCGATTTAGCTCAGAAGGGCATTACCCCGGAACGGTGGGAGCTCGATGCGCTGGCGCGTGGGGCAGCGGTGATTTATGGCGAAAAAAAATTCAAATACGCGGCTGCTGACGGGTGGCCGGGGTTTTCAATGCAAGAGGAGTGTAATGAGGGGCAACCACGGCGGATATAGCGACATCAGTAATCCAAAATCATATGCATTCACACCGGTAAACATGCCTAAATGTCGGCCACCATGGCAACCTAAAAACAGCACCGGTTCTTAAACTCGCATTCAGTGCCGGTGGTGTTGAATAACGAGCCCGGCGAGGCGTTAGCATTTCGTCTGCATACCTGCTAAAAATAGTGTATGTATATACAGTGTTTTTTGTGGGGGGCTATGGCGGGTCATGACTTGAATTTTCAAGTGGTCTATCGGGGTCAGACCTTAGAGTATTACCGTCCCGGAGGGTGGGTTTTCTTTCAGCGGCCCAAAGAGTGCGGCGGCGGGTACTGGTTAGGGCGCACTTATGATGGCGTTTTTATGATTGAGTACGAGCGACCGGTATCACTAAATGATGGTATGGATTTTCTGGCCTCAATGAAAAAAGCCGAGGCAAAAAGCGAGGAATTTGACCCGAATTATTCGCTTTTTTAACTGCGCGTGTATCAGGGGCAGAAGTCTGTATTTGCCTTTGATTTCAGGTTGTTGTAGGTAATCTCACAGTATCAGTAAGCTTGTTATCCTTGGTTATGCACAACTGGAGGTCCTCGTGATGAAGTTGAAGGTAAGAAGATGTTTATCGTTGGCATAATTGGAGCGAGAGCCTCTAGGAGCTAGACTGAGCTCATCACGTTGGCTTTTCACTGATTAAGTGAAAGTGATAAGATGAATTTTGTCTGTGAGAAATATTAAGGTTGGTTATATGTATATATATAAAAATGAAATCCTTTCAACGATGGAAAAGGATGAAGGATTTGAAGTTATTAAAGAGTATGATGATGGCGATGATGCTCAAGGAGGAGTCTTAGTTAAGTGGAAAGGCTTTGCGTTTTATATATCGTTTAATGATAAGTTAGCTTTAAATATAAAAAATAATAGTGATGCAGATGATGAGAGGATTTATAGGTCCACTGCCTATGATTTTCAAATTACATTTGTGATGGCTGCGAAAGACTTAAAGGGTGACTCGGTAGCTAAGTATAAAATTGCAAATTTTGCAAATATGAAAACTGACTTGGGGGCGGTTTATATTTATAGGGAAGATGCAGGTGTGTTTGAGGTTGCTGTCAGAAATACAGGTATTGTAAGGTATAAAACTGAAGATCATATCAGGTCTGTTGTTATTAGAATGATTTTGACAGGTTCAATTGCCGTTCAGGAGTTAACCGGGATCATCAATAGTTATATGGATGCTCCTAATGCCTTTTTGGATAGCTGCAAAGGTATTAGTTAATGAAAAAGCACACATTAACTGTTTTTATTTTGACTTTGTTTTTTAATATAATTATTTCTTTTTTGATTGGAGTTAAGTACAAGGCTGCTCTTGAGGCTTATTTGTCATCCTCTATCTACTATCAAATCGTTGTTTTTATTTCTTTGACCATTCCGCTTGCTATTTCAGCAGTGTATGGATGGGTGGCGAAAATGATTCTCATGTGGAGATTTAGCAGATTCAAGAAGAAGGAAATTGATGTTTCAAAACTTGACGAGGAAACGAAGGGTATGTATCAAGCTATGGTTAGCCAAGACATCCCTACAAAAGCACAGGTAAAAGATATGTTCCATGCTTTGAATGATCAATTTAAATAACATTATATTTGTACGTCCTTACAATCTGGTCGTTGTGCATGCATAAGATGCATTTTTTTGCATGCATAACGCTGATATACAATTGCTATCTAACACCTGTACTGGCATGGCTTTAGGCTTCTGATGCATCTGCATTAAAAGCGACCCATTAAGCGGGCAGGCGAGGCGGGGATAGCACTGCGCGCCAGACGTGGTGACGGGATTTATTTTGCGCGTCTGTGCGCGTCGTGGTGGCGTGCTGTGATGTGAAGTCGGTCAAGGTGGTGTCGGGGCGCTTGCGTCGCATGTGCGGCGTCTGGCTTGCTCTGAGGATGTGCCGCCCGGAGGCGGCATTTTGGGCGGGTTTAGTCGGTCTCGATGCTGTAATCCTTAAAGCGGATCACCTCCATCCCTAACCAATCGTTAATCTCTTTAAACCGCTCCTGCAGCGGCGTGAGCTCGTTACGCACAAATACCCGCGCCACCTTCTCGATATCGCCCATTGAGCCGATATTCTCGGGTTTGCCGCCCATTAGCTGGAAAGGTACGCGGTGCGCATCGAGCAGGTCGGCGGCGCTTACCTTTTTGATATTGAAGAAATCATCCTTTGTGGCGACTTCACTCAACGGCACGATCTTGATGCCATCCGGTTTTCCGTTCGGAGCATAGAAAAACAGGTTTTTAAAATTACCGAGCCCTTTCGAGTCCCTCATTGCGGAGCGCAGCGACTCAACGTCAGTGCTGCTCTGCGCCGCGTCGGTCACGTACATGATGTAACCCGCGTGCGCGCCGTTCTGGTAATACTTGCGACGAAACAGCGTGGCGGATTCATTCAGCCAGGCTGAATTTAGCGCGCTCAGGTATTCCGGCATCCCGTAGAGCTCCTGATTGATATCGGGCTCCAGCAAATGGCACACCGAGCCGGGCGCGAACTGGTGCGGGTGCGTGAAGTCCGACACGTACCAGTAAACGCCCTCCTCGACGCCACGGCGGGTGTATTTGGCCGGGGAGGTTTCCAGCTTAAATAGCTGGCCGGTGACGCTCATGCGTTTTTCAAGATAGCCGTTGGCAAAGACCAGATAATCGAGCACAAGGCGGCTGAAATCCTGACGTGAAAGCAACGGATGCGGGATGTAGGTACTCGACAGAATGTTGCGCTTCACGTAAATCGGGGAGCTGTGGTGCACGGCGGCGCGGAGGCTTTTCGCCAGCCCGGAGAAGTTGACCGGCGGCTCGTACCATTTGCCGTTGTTGATGCACTCGACATAGTCGAGGATATCGCGGCGATCCAGAACCGGTGACGGCTCGCCAAAGGTGAACGCCTCCATTTTCTGCGGTGCGCTGGCGGTCATGTTGGTCTGTTTTGGCTGTTTATTTTGGCGTTTTTTCATCTTAGTTAATGTCCAGAATTGAGCTTGATTGCATACCGCTACCTGCGGAAAGCGGCTCGTTTAACAGGGCGTGCATGGTCGCCCACGCGATATCCGCGTGGCTGGCTTCCTCACTGCGGCTGGCTTCATAGGTGGCGCTGCGGCCACTGCTGGTCATGGTTTTGCGGATAGCCATAAATGACTGAGTGATGTCGGTCGCACCGGCGTCATATTCCAGACACCCGCGTCGGATAGTGTCTTTCGCTTTAAGCACCATTGCGGTTTTCATTTCCGGCGTGTAGCGGATGGCGCGCGCTGCCGGGAAGAATGAGCGCACGAGCTGGTAAACACCCTGGCCGATGCCGGTCGCATCGATACCGATATAGTCGACGGTGTATTTTTCGGTGAGCGAGCGGATGGCCTCGGCCTGCGCGGCAAAGTCCATGCCTTTCCACTGGTGGCGCTCAAGGATGCGGAACTTGCCCCCGGCAACCAGCGGCGGAGCCAGTACCGCACAGCCTGCGCTGTCGCCGGTGTGTGACGGGTCATAACCAATCCAGACCGGACGCCAGTTAAACGGACGGTCGGCAAACGGTTCGAAGTCCTCCCATTCTTCCATCGCATCGACCATGCAGCGCTGCAGCTCCTCGAACGGGAATACCGACGCCTTATCGTCGACGAACTCGCACATAAACAGGTTACGGAAGTCATCCGCGCTGTTTTCCTGCTTAAGCTGGTCGAGATTAAACAGGGTGCAGCCCCCGGCGAGCGCGTCCTCGATGGTGACTATCTGCCGCCACTGGCCGTCACCGCACAGCATGCCACCGGCAAGCGCCTGATGGCTGATATCGATGTCGACACGTTCGTCGCGGTTGCTGCGGCCACGGTTAAACAGCTCGCCTGACCAGAACGGGTAAGCGCCGTGCGCCAGCGTCGACGGGGTCGAAAAATAGGTGGTGCGCAGGTGTGACTGCGAGGCCATGCCCGAGGCGACTTTGCGCAGCTTCTGGAAATTGGGGATCCAGAAAATTTCATCGACGTACAGGTCGCCGTTGTGGCTCTGCGCGGTGTTGGAATTGGTCCCGAGGAAAATCAGCTCTGCGCCGTTGTTGCCGATGACAATCGGGTCGCCTGACAGGTCAACGTCGACCAGACGCGCAAAGGCGATGATGTACTTACGGAATACGTAAGCCTGCGTTTTACTGGCTGATAAAAATATCTGGTTTTGCCCGGTTTTAAGGGCGCGCAGGAGCGACTCGCGTGCAAAGTAGAACGTCGCGCCAATCTGTCGGGATTTCAGGATATGACGGATGCGATGCTCTAACCCGGCTTTGTGCCACCTGAGCTGATAGTCAAACGACTGGTCGAAGAAAATCTCTTCCAGCTTCTCGATTGCCTCGTCGCTGAAATAATTGCGTTTTGCCTTTTTGCGATCCCCTTTGTTGCGGCTGGCAATGTTGGGATTTAAATCCACCTCGTTTCCGGTCTGGCCGTAGCGGTTTACGCGCGCGAGGCGCTCCATCTGGCGCGACAGAAAATCAGCGACTTTAAAGTCATGCGCCGTCATGTCGGGCTTGGCGTATATCTGGATGAGTCGCGCCTCTAACGTCGATTCCACGCGGTTAATCGGCGCGGTTTCCTCCCATCCATCACGCTGTTTCCAGCTTTGCACCGTCGGGCGCTTGAGCTGCAGCATGTCGCAGATTTGCGGCACGGCGAACCCCTGCCAGTACAACAGCCGCGCCTGTCGTCGAGGGTCATTGAGCAGTGAAAGGTCAGTTGAAATGGTCATGCTTACCTCGTTTTGATGTCACGAGGCAAGGCTAAGGAAATGGCCGTGTATTATCGCTAAACCCTTGTTGTGTAGGATCTAATCGGATCGTAAGCGGTGGCTGATACGGGTCAGAGTCGGGAAACTAACCCCGACCCGAAAACCCAACATCAGGACACCTGAACAATGGCAAAGAAAGTTTCTAAATGGTTTCGCATCGGCGTCGAGGGTGACACCTGCGACGGCCGCGTCATCAGCGGCGATGATATTCAGGATATGGCCGACACGTTCGACCCGCGCGTCTACGGCTGCCGCATTAACCTCGAACATATCCGGGGGCTGATGCCTGACAGCGCGTTTAAACGTTATGGCGATGTGATCGAGCTTAAGGCGGAGATTATCAGCGATGGCTCTGCGCTCGATGGCAAAAAGGCGCTGTTTGGCAAAATCCAGCCGCTCGATGAGCTGGTCAGCATGGTTAAGGCCGGGCAGAAGGTTTACACCTCCATGGAGATCCGCCCGAACTTTGCCAACAGTGGCAAGTGCTATCTGGTTGGCCTCGCCGTCACCGATGACCCGGCAAGCCTCGGCACGGAATACCTCGAATTCTGCAGCCGCGCCGCGCAGAACCCGCTAGCCGGTAAAAAAGACCAGCCGGACGACGTTTTTTCTGTGGCCTCACTGGCTGAACTGGAGTTTGAGGACGTTCCCGACACCATGCTCAACAGTCTGACCGATAAGGTGAGAGCCATTTTTGGCCGTAAGCAGGCCAGCGATGACGCCCGTTTCGCTGATGTGCATGAGGCTGTCACCACCGTCACCGAGCTGGTGCAAACCAACCTCACCGCCACCGACCAGCGCGTCACTGAGCTGGAAACCGAACTGGCGAAGCTTAAGCAGGACGTGACCAGCAAGGCCGATGAAAGCGCGCAGGCGTTTAATGACCTCAAAAACTCCCTCGATAGCACCGAAAGCCAGCGACAGCCGCGCCGCGAGCGTTCAAAAGGCGGCACGGGCGACGAGCTGCTGACCAACTGCTGATAACCCGCCGGGCGTGCAACCCGGCCTGATACCTATTACCCGAACAGGAATAACCATGCGTAAAGATACCCGCTTCAAATTCAATGCCTACCTGTCCCGCGTTGCGGAGCTGAACGGCGTTTCCACCGATGACGTGGCGAAGAAATTCACCGTCGAGCCGTCGGTCACGCAAACTCTGATGACCACCCTGCAGATGTCATCCGCGTTTCTGACCAAAATCAACATCGTGCCGGTCGACGAGCTGAAAGGCGAAAAAGTCGGGGTTGGCGTTAACGGTACGATTGCCAGCACTGCCGACACCACCGGTGACGACGAGCGTAAAACCGCTGATTTCACCGCGCTGGAGTCTAACAAATACGAGTGCGCGCAGATTAACTTTGACTTCCATATCCGCTACAAACAGCTCGACCTGTGGGCGCGATTCCAGGACTTCCAGACCCGTATCCGCGACGCGATTATCAAGCGTCAGTCGCTCGATTTCATCATGGCCGGTTTCAACGGCATCGAGCGCGCGGCGACGTCTGACCGTGCGAAAAACCCTATGCTGCAGGACGTGGCGACCGGCTGGCTGCAGAAGTACCGCAATGAAGCGCCAGCGCGCGTGATGTCAAAAATTACCGACGAGGAAGGGGTGGTAATTTCTGAAGTGATCCGCGTGGGTAAAAACGGCGACTATGCGAACCTCGACGCGCTGGTCATGGATGCCACCGGCAATCTGATTGACGAGATTTATCAGGATGACCCGGAGCTGGTTGTCATCACCGGGCGTAAGCTGATGGCGGATAAATATTTCCCTATCGTTAACAAAGAGCAGGCAAACACCGAGTCGCTGGCCGCTGACATCATCATCAGCCAGAAGCGAATCGGCAACCTGCCAGCTGTGCGCGTGCCGTACTTCCCGGCTAATGCCCTGATGGTGACGCGCCTCGACAACCTGTCGATTTACTTCATGGATGACGCACACCGCCGCGCCATCATCGAAGAGCCGAAAAAAGACCGCGTCGAAAACTACGAGTCAATGAATATCGACTACGTGGTCGAGGCTTACGCCGCCGGGTGCCTGATTGAAAACATCACGCTCGGTGACTTCACCGCACCTGCTGCACCGGAAGGCGGGGAGTAAGCCATGACGAGTCCCGCAGCGCGTCACATGATGCGGGTCTCGGCCTCTGAAACTGCGCAGCGGGCTGCAGTCCCGCTGCGTAATGCAACTGCCTATGAGCAGATGCTCGTTAAGCTGGCCGCAGACAACCGCACGCTAAAACAAATCAGTTCAAAAGAGCGTAAAGCCGCGAAAAAACGCGAGCTGCTGCCGTTCTATCTGCCGTGGGTGGCTGGCGTCCTCGACAGTGGTAAAGGGGCGCAGGATGACATCGTCATGACGGTCATGCTGTGGCGTCTCGATGCTGACGATATCGCCGGGGCGCTGGAGATAGCCCGTTACGCCATGACCTACGGCCTCACCATGCCGGTCGGTCGCCGTCCGACGCCGTGCCTGCTGGCCGAAGAGGTCACGCTCGCCGCGCAGCGCCTGCTCGCTGCTAAACAGCCGGTCGAACTGGCAAACCTGCTCGACACCATTGCGCTGACGGAGCGCGCGGATATGCCCGATATCGTGCGTGCGAAGCTGCACAAAATAACCGGCTACGTGCTGCGTGAGGCGAAGCAACTGCCGGAGGCGCTGGCGCACCTGCAGCGTGCGATCCAGTTAGAAAGCACTATCGGAGTGAAAAAGGATATCGAGCAGTTAGCGCGTCAGCTCAGGCCAAAACCTGAACCCGCCCCGAAAACCCAAAAGACTAAACCGCGCACGCGCAAACCTGCCGCTAAACCGGCGGCACGGCGCGGGCGTCCACCAAAGGCGGCAAAAGCCGCAGGTTAACCGAGCGCTCCCCGAGCCGGGCGGCACGCCGTTCAATGCGGGTATTCCTTACCCTGACTGCGAACGGCGTCCACCGCCCACCTATTACCCGAGGTTGTCATGACGACGCTGATTATTGAGCCAAAACAAGAGCCGCAGGATGTGCCGGGCGTGGTGATACCGCCACCGGGCGTGAGCGAGCCGGTAATCAAAAACACCCCGTTTTTTCCTGACGTGGATCCGAAGCGCGTGCGGGAGGAAATGCGGTTAGAACAGATCGTTTCCCCCGTGCGCCTGCGCCGGGCGATTAAGACCGCCATCGCGGAGACGAATGCGGAGCTGGGCGAATGGCGCGAGCGTCAGCTCGAAGCCGGTCACGCCACGCTGGCGGATGTCCCGACCGACCAGCTCGACGGCGAGAGCGTGCGCGTTTTCCACTATTTCAACGCCGTGTGTGCCATGACGACCGCCACGCTCTATGAGCGCTTTCGCGGCGTGGATGCGACCGCCAAAGGTGACAAAAAGGCCGACAGTATCGACAGCACTATCGATGAGATGTGGCGGGATATGCGCTGGTCAGTGGCGCGTATCCAGGACAAAGCGCGCTGCATTGTGGGGCAAATCTGATGAAAGCGTATGCGCTGCAGGGCGACACCCTTGACGCGATTTGCGCCCGGAATTACGGGCGAACTGAGGGCGTAGTCGAAACCGTCTTAGAAGCGAATCCCGGTCTGTCCGAGCTCGGCGTCATTCTGCCGCACGGCACGGCAATTGAGTTGCCCGAGACCGACAGCGCGGCCAGAACAGAAACGGTGAATCTATGGGACTGAGCATGGAAAAAATCACCACGTTTATCGCCTACTGGCTGGCCGTTGCGCTGGCGTATCTCGGGGCAATGTCACCCGAAAAGATGGCGCTTTACGTGGGCGGCGGATGCGCCATTTTTACCGCGCTGACGAACTACTGGTTTAAGCGCAAAACCTATCGCTATCTGACGTCACTCGGACTCGATAAGGGGGCTATTCGTGAAATCAATCGTTAAACGTTGCAGTGTGGCCGCAGTGCTGGCGCTGGCGGCGCTAATGCCTGACTTTCGACTGCTTAACACCTCGCCCGAGGGGCTGGCGCTGATTGCCGACCTCGAAGGTTGTCGCCTGACGCCTTACCAGTGCAGCGCGGGAGTGTGGACGTCAGGCATCGGCCACACTGCAGGCGTCGTCCCGAAAGGGGAAATCACCGAACGGCAGGCGGCGGCGAACCTCGTCGCGGATGTGCTGAACGTCGAGAAACGTCTCGCGGTCTGCGCGCCGGTGGAAATGCCGCAGCACGTTTACGACGCGCTGGTCAGCTTCTCATTCAACGTGGGAACCGGCGCGGCCTGCCGCTCAACGCTGGTCTCGTACATCAAGCGCCAGCAATGGCCGCAGGCGTGCGATCAGCTAACCCGCTGGGTTTACGTGAATGGCGAGGTTAACAAAGGGCTGGAAAACCGCCGCGCGCGTGAGCGTGCTTACTGCATCAGGGGAATTCAATGAAAGTGATGTTGTTTTTACTGGCCGCGCTGATGGCGGTTGTGCTGTGGCAACGCCACGAAAACGGCAACCTGACGCGCTCCTTTGAACGGGCGAACAAGGTCGCCACCGAACAAAAAAACGTAATCGGGATGCTGACAAATCAACTTTCCGTTTCGCAGGGGATTGCCAGGCGAAATGAAACCGCGCAGGTCAATTTACGCGGTGAACTGATTGCCGCCGGTGCGATGGCTGTGCGGCGCGAAGAGACTATAACGAGGCTGTTAAATGAGAATGAAACGTTGCGCCGCTGGTATAGCGACAGGCTGCCTGATGTTGTGCGCAGGCTGCACACCCGCGCCGGTTGCACCTCCGCCGGTCATTGTTTACAGCGCCTGCCCGAAGGTGAGCTATTGCCCGATGCCGGAAAGCGACCCGGCCACTAATGGCGACCTGAGCGCCGATATTCGCAGGCTTGAGCACGCGCTCGCCGCCTGCGCGCTACAGGTTGAAACCGTCAAAGACTGTCAGGATAAACTCAATGAAGAAAACACGCAGCCTGCGAGAAGCGCTGATTAAAGCCGTTCCGCAACTGGAAACGAACCCCGAAATGATGCGCATCTTTGCCGATGAGGGCAATATCGATGCGCGTCTCGCGGCCTCGCTGTCGCATGAGAAAATTTATACCCTGAATGTGATCGTGTGTGACTTTGTCGGCGACCCTGACCTGATTTTCGTGCCAGTGGCCGCGTGGCTCAGGGAAAACCAGCCGGATATCTGCACGCTCGATGACGGCCGCAAAAAGGGCTACCGTTTCCAGATGGATTTAAACGACGGAGACAGTGTCGATATTAGCATCAGCCTGCAGCTCACCGAGCGTACCCTCATCAAAGAGGAAAACGGCGCGCTGCACGTTAGCTATGCCCCTGAGCCGCCGCTGCCGGAGCCCGTCACCCGGCCAAAAGAGCTCTATATCAACGGCGAACTGGTGAGCAAATGGGATGAGTGAATTTAAGCCCTTTGACGACAGGCTCAATGGTCTTATTGCTGCCCTGTCACCGGCAGCGCGCCGGAAGCTGGCCGGGGAGATTGCAAAGGCGCTGCGCAAATCGCAACAGCAACGCATCAAACAGCAAAAAGCCCCAGACGGCTCGCCGTATCAGGCGCGAAAGCGTCAGCCTCTCAGGGCTAAGACCGGGCGCATTAAACAGGCGATGTTTCAGAAGCTTCGCACGAGCCGGTACATGAAAGCCACTGGCCGAGAAAACAGTGCGGTGGTGGAATTTACCGACAAAGTGCAACGCATCGCACGCGTCCATCAATACGGACTCAAAGACCAGCCAAACGCTCATTCTAAGGACGTACAATACCCGGGGCGTCAGTTGATGGGGTTTAGGATTGACGACGTAAAAAAAGTAGAAATTTTGTTAATAAAATATCTTAGTTGACTAATATTGGGTCTTGAAGGGGAGTTATAATTTTGTTAACCGCGTTTCGCGGTATTGACTCTATCCTTTTATATAGTATTGTGTCATCTGGCGTTGCGGTACCCGCAAGATAAAGGAGCCAGACCTTTTTTCTGGCACCGGTGATTTATTTCATGTCTGGGTTCAGTCAGAGCGCGAGTGTACCGCCAACGCCTATTTCCCTCTGCCCGGTTCGTAAACAGTATAAAACCAAAGCCTGGTTTTAGCAGTTGCATTTCCTTCGCTTGTTTTAAATTTTACCTCTCTTTTTAGAACAACCATTACTTCTGTTGATGTCCGATGCTTTAAAATAATTTTGGCCGTTAAACCTACAAAGTCAATGATTGAGGTGTAGCCATCCTTTCTATTATCATAAACCCTCGTTGGAGTTAGCATTCTCCACCTGGAAACTTCATTGATTATTCTGGCTGCAATTGGTAACAACCCAAAACTAGCTTCAATTCTTGTAATTGGTCGACCTTTTCGTGTTATATGACTCCATCCTGTTCTGTTAATTAAAATGTCTCCGAAGTAAGGGTTTTTTGCCCCTGCATTTTTCCATTGCTGGTAAAATTTTATTGCTCTATATTTTAGCGAGTCGTTTAAATTCCCTGGAAGGGTTGCGGGAATTACCCCTTTTAACGAGTCATTATTTCTAAAGTCTAAAACTGGTTTTTCAGCGTAATTTTTTGACACTTTTGCTAAACGCCTTAGTGGCCCTTGGCATTCCTTTGATTTAGCCAGACGGTTTTTTACAGGAATAGTAATTACAGAACTCTCTTTTGGATTGTATGTATCCTGAAGTTTCAAGTCAGCCCAGTAGGTGTGTGACGGTTCATCGTCATCATCCAGATTAACATGGATTAAAATGCAAGGAATAGGTGATATTTGCCATATTTCTTTTTTTTGCTCAAGTTTGTTGATTTTTATTTTAATTATGTCTTTATCTTTTTTCGTAATAAAGCTACTCCCTGTTTTGATTTGAACGTGAATCACTCCTCCAGTGAAGTTCCAGGACTGCTTGCTTTTATTGTTAGGTTCGGCTGGATCAGTCTTTTTTGTGCGGATGTATAGTAATCCGTCGAAACCGTCATCATTTTCTTGAGAAATAGGCTGAAATCCCCATCCCCATTTCGTGAAGATGCTTGTTATAAAGTTAACACCAATTGAGCCGATTCTATTGCTTTCAGATGTCATATACCATCCTAACAGAATTGATTAAAGTTTGTTTTGAAATGTCGTAAGTAAGGAATTTGATACTTTTCATTCGTTAGTTCGTGCGCGTTAAATATAGAGGCTTATACACGAAACATATCTTGCCTATAAGATACACTGTTCTTTGGTGATCTCAAAAGTGATTTTTATATCTATGCCCTCTAAATGGATACATTCTATCTTATTCACTATTACTAAGTATGTATCCCATAAATGCCGAGTAAGCTTTCAGTAGTTGGGTTGCTTAAGGTTTGCTGCGGTTGTCCCAATCATCGCAGAACTAGTCTCAATTGCCGCCGGTCTTGCCCGGCGGCATCCTTTCCCCATGAATAATTTAAATTCTCTGCAGGAAATCGCCCGCGCGATCCGCAACCTTATCCGCACAGGCATTGTGACCAACGTTAACCTTGATGAGGGGTTGTGTCGTGTCCAGACCGGCGGCATGCAAACCGCCTGGCTTAACTGGCTCACCTGTCGCGCCGGTCGCTCTCGCGTGTGGTGGGCTCCCTCGGTCGGTGAGCAGGTGTTATTGCTGGCCATCGGTGGCGAGCTCGATACGGCCTTTGTGCTGCCGGGCATTTTCTCTGACGACCATCCCGCGCCGTCAGCGTCACCTGATGCGCTTCATGTGTCCTTTCCAGACGGGGCGGTTATCGAGTACGAGCCCGAAAGCGGCGCGCTCACCGTGTCCGGTATCAAAACCGCCGACGTCACCGCGTCGGATTCCATTACGGCCACCGTGCCGGTAGTGCTGGTGAAAGCCGAAACCCGCATCACACTCGACACACCCGAGGTGGTATGCACCAACAAGCTGACAACCGGCACGCTCGAAGTGAAGAACGGCGGGACTATGTCCGGGAACATCGAGCACACCGGCGGGACACTGAAATCAAACGGCGTGCAGGTGGATAGCCACGCGCACGGCAACGTACAGAGCGGCGGAAGCTGGACTAAGGGGACGCAATGACGGTGCGTTATCTGGGAATGAACAGCCAGACCGGCCTCAGTATCTCTGAGGTCGAGCATATCAGGCAAAGCGTGCGTGACATTCTGGTCACGCCGATAGGCTCGCGCGTCATGCGCCGTGAATACGGCTCGCTCCTGTCGGCTCTGATTGACCAGCCGCAGACCCCGGCTCTGCGCCTGCAGATTATGGCCGCGTGCTATTCCGCGATCCAGAAATGGGAGTCCCGCGTCAGCCTGACAAGCATCACCTTTGAGCGGTCGGAGAATGACGGCGGGCTGTATGTCGACATCACCGGCACGCGCGCGGCTAACGGCCAGCCCTTTTCCCTCACCATTCCACTGAGTTAAACGCTATGGCAATTGTTGACCTGAACCAGCTCGCCGCGCCTGATGTCGTGGAAGTATTGGACTATGAGAGCATCCTGAGCGAACGCAAGGCAACGCTCGTCTCGTTATATCCCGAAGAGCAACAGGAGGCCGTCGCGCGCACCCTGACGCTCGAATCAGAGCCGATTGTTAAGCTGCTGCAGGAAAACGCCTACCGGGAAGTTATCTGGCGACAGCGCGTCAACGAGGCCGCGCGTGCGGTCATGCTGGCCTACGCTGCTGACAGCGACCTCGACCAGATAGGCGGAAATTACAACGTTGAGCGCCTCGTCATCACACCTGCAGACGACACGACGTTTCCGCCCACGCCAGCCGTTATGGAGTCGGACACCGACTACCGCCTGCGTATTCAACAGGCTTTTGAGGGGTTGAGTACCGCCGGGTCAACCGGCGCATATCAGTTTCATGGCCGCAGCGCTGACGGGCGTGTCGCAGATATTTCCGTCATCAGTCCCGAGCCTGCGTGTGTGACCGTGTCTGTGCTGTCGCGTGAAAATAACGGCGTGGCCTCTGACGAGCTGCTCGCCATTGTGCGCACTGCGCTTAACGACGAGGACGTCCGGCCGGTTGCCGACCGCGTGACCGTGCAGTCAGCAAAAATTGTCGACTATAAAATCACCGCGTCGCTTTACCTTTATCCCGGTCCCGAAAGCGAGCCGGTGCTCAGTGCGGCAAAAGCAAAGCTGCAGGCGTATATAACCTCGCAGCATCGCCTCGGGCGTGACATCCGTAAATCTGCAATCTATGCAGCGCTCCACGTCGAAGGTGTGCAGCGCGTCGAGCTGGCTGCGCCGGTGGCCGACATCGTGCTCGATGACACGCAGGCGTCATGGTGCAGCGAGTACAGCGTCACCATAGGGGGCAATGATGAATGACACCCGCCTGTTGCCGGTGGGCTCCTCGCCGCTTGAGGTTGCCGCCGCGCGCGCCTGCGCTGAAATCGAAAACACCCCCGTTCCCCTGCGCCGTCTCTGGAGCCCTGACGACTGCCCGGCAAACCTGCTGCCGTGGCTGGCGTGGGCGTTTTCCGTTGACCGCTGGGATGAGAGCTGGCCGGAGGACACAAAGCGGGAAGTGATCCGCGCGGCGTGGTTTATCCACGCACACAAGGGGACGATTGGCGCAGTGCGCCGCGTGGTGGAGCCGCTCGGCTATCTGATTAACGTCTCTGAGTGGTGGGAGACAAACGACCCGCCCGGCACGTTTCGCCTCGATATCGGCGTGCTGGAGACCGGCATCACCGAGGAAATGTATTACGAAATGGAGCGGCTTATCGCCGATGCAAAGCCAGCCAGCCGCCATTTAATCGGCCTCAATATTATTCAGGACATCCCCGGCTACCTCTACACCGGCGCTCTGTCCTATGACGGCGACATCATCACGGTTTACCCCGGATAAGTGAGAGCACAATGACAGTGAAATACAAAACAGTCATCACCAAAGCCGGTGCAATCAAACTGGCTGCAGCGACCCTCCCGAACGGGAAAAAGGTGAACCTGACGGCGATGGCCGTGGGTGACGGTGGCGGCACGCTGCCGGTGCCTGACCCGAACCAGACAAAACTCGTCAAAGAGGTCTGGCGTCACGCGCTGAACAAAATCAGCCAGGACAAAAAGAATAAAAATTACGTCGTGGCGGAGCTGCTTATCCCGCCGGAGACCGGCGGTTTCTGGATGCGCGAACTCGGGCTCTATGATGACACCGGCACGCTGATAGCGGTCGGCAATATGGCCGAAAGCTACAAGCCAGCGCTGGCGGAGGGGTCAGGCCGCGCACAGACCGTGCGTATGGTTATCATGGTGAGCGACATCGAGTCAGTGGAGCTGACGATTGATACCTCAACGGTGATGGCAACGCAGGACTACGTCGACGACAAAATTGCGGAGCATGAGCAGTCCCGCCGCCATCCTGACGCCACGCTCACCGCAAAGGGTTTTACTCAGCTCAGCAGCGCGACCGACAGCGCGTCTGAGAGGGTCGCAGCGACGCCGAAAGCGGTTAAGGCGGCGTATGACCTTGCGAAAGGTAAATACACGGCGCAGGACGCCACCACGGCGCAAAAGGGTATCGTCCAACTCAGCAGCGCGACCGACAGCACGTCTGAGAGCGTCGCAGCGACGCCGAAAGCGGTTAAGGCAGCGTATGACCTTGCGAAAGGTAAATATTCGGCTCAGGACGCCACCACGGCGCAAAAGGGCATCGTTCAGCTCAGCAGCGCGACCGACAGTACGTCGGAGGCGCTGGCGGCGACACCGAAAGCAGTTAAGGCTGCGTTTGATGCCGCTAAGTCTGCTAATCAAAATGCTGAAGGTCGCGTGCCAAAGGGTGCTGGCCTGAATACCTATGCTGAATCATTTGCCGATGTTGCTGTTGATTTGAGGACGCGAAGCGGCTTTTTTAACGGCTCCTCTGTAAAAAATGGCATGCCCGGCGGACATACGTGGAAGCAATACATCAACGCCGCACACTCTAATACTCAGGGCTATAACACCGTCATTGGGATTGATTTTGATGGCAATGTTATTGGTTTTGCCGCTGTTACGGCAGGCGTTTTTAAGGGCTGGAAACTTATTCATCATGATGGATATAACAATTACCCGGTAGGTGCGCCTATTCCGTGGCCGTCTGATACGGTGCCAGCCGGTTACGCCATCATGGCCGGTCAGGCGTTTGATAAATCTGCATATCCACTTCTGGCGGCGGCATTTCCTTCAGGAGTCATCCCGGATATGCGCAGCTGGACGATTAAGGGGAAACCCGCCAGCGGTCGCGCAGTGCTGTCACAGGAGCTGGACGGCGTTAAGTCGCACACCCACGGCGCATCGGCTTCATCAACCGATCTCGGCACGAAAAATACCAGCGCTTTTGACTACGGGACGAAAACGACCAGCGCCTTTGACCACGGAACAAAGTCATCAAACAGCACGGGTGCACACACGCACAGTGTTTCCGGTACAGCAGCAAGCGCGGGTGCTCATAACCACTCCGTCCCTGTGTGGGTTGGCAGCGGGGGGGCTGGTGCTGGCCGATATGTGGATCGTAATGAGTTTAATAACGCACAGAACAACAATCCAAATGGTCCGCCAACAACAACTTCGGGCGCTCATACCCATACCGTTTCAGGAACGGCGGCCAGCGCTGGCGCACATGCGCATACGGTAGCTGTAGGCGCTCACACGCATACGGTGGCTGTCGGTTCGCACACTCACTCGGTTGTTATGGGGGCGCACACACACACCATCACCGTTGCCGCCGCCGGTAACGCAGAGAACACCGTCAAAAACATTGCTTATAACTACATTGTGAGGCTTGCATAATGGCTTTTAAATTCTCAGAAAAAGACCGAACTATCCGAATTTATAACCTCCGCGCAGACACCCGGGAGTTTATTGGCGCGGGTGATGCCTATATACCGGCGAATACGGGTCTACCGGCAGACTGCACCAATATTGCACCCCCCGACGTGCCGGAGGGAAAGGTCGCCGTATTCAACGGAACAACGTGGGCGCTTGTCGAGGACTACCGAAATCAAACGCTCTACAGCAAAGAAACAGGCGAGCGCGTTTATATCGCCGCGCCCGGTGCTTTACCTGCCGATGTGACGACCATTGCCCCTGACGGAAACTTTATGCGCTGGGGTGGCGAAAGCTGGGAGAAAGACATGGAGGCAGAACGCGCCGCAGCGGTGTTATTTGCGGAAGGTGAAAAAAAACGGCTGATGCAGGAAGCTACGCTCACGATTGAAACATTACAGGATGCTGTCGATTTGGGGGAGGCGAGCGAGAACGAGGTCAGCATGTTGACGGTGTGGAAAAAGTACCGTGTTTATCTTAGCCGGGTTTCCCCTGATGCCGCGCCGGATATTGAATGGCCTGCACTCCCGGTGTGAAAGGTTTCTGACAGATATAAAAAACCCGCGTTAAGCGGGTTTAGTCATAGGGGCATTCTTCATAGTCATTTTCTGCTTCATCACCGGCAAACAGTCTGAGCCAGCAAAAGCCAAAGAGACACCATGCAGTCAGACTACCAACAATACAGAGTAAAATCGTCATTCTCGCTCCCTCGTTAATGGCGCAACGATAGCGACAATATCCCTTCATTGATAATGGTTATCGGCGATCAATTTCCCCCGATTGATCGCTGAAAACGATCAATCATCTTTCCCGCACGCCCCGACCGCTCGCTGACCGTTGTGCTGTCACTCCTCCAACGGCATTACGTTTCGCACGCCTCTTACACATCAGAAAATAGTTGCACCCCTTAACCACGGAGTTAAACGGATGAGCGACTATCATCACGGCGTCGAGGTCATCGAGATTAACGATGGCACTCGCACCATTTCCACCGTCTCGACGGCCATCATCGGCATGGTCTGCACGGCCAGCGATGCTGACGAAAAGACATTTCCACTCAATGAGCCGGTGCTGATTACCAGCGTGCAAAACGCCATCGGTAAAGCCGGTAAACTTGGCACCCTGTCAAAATCCCTGCAGGCCATTGCCGACCAGTGCAAGCCGGTCGTTGTGGTTGTGCGCGTTGCCGAAGGTATCGACGACCCGGATAACCCGGAGGCGGCGCAGAAAGAGACCATTTCCAACATCATCGGCACCACCGACGAAAACGGCAAATACACCGGGCTTAAGGCGCTGCTGGCTGCAAAAACCGTGACCGGCGTTAAGCCGCGCATTCTCGGCGTGCCGGGGCTGGATTCTCAGGAAGTGGCGACTGCGCTCGCGGCGATCTGTCAGAGCCTGCGCGGGTTTGGCTATATCAGCGCGTGGGGCTGCAAGACCATTTCTGAAGCCATTGCCTACCGCGAGAATTTCAGCCAGCGCGAGCTGATGGTCATTCACCCTGATTTTCTGGCATGGGACACCACGGCGAACGATACCGATATTGCATGGGCGACCGCCCGCGCGCTCGGCCTGCGTGCCAAAATCGACCAGGAGACCGGCTGGCACAAAACGCTGTCTAACGTCGGCGTGAATGGCGTCACCGGCGTCAGCGCCTCGGTCTCGTGGGATTTGCAGGAGAAAGCCACCGACGCAAACCTGCTTAATCAGGCCGGAGTCACCACGCTTATTCGTAACGACGGCTTTAAATTCTGGGGCAACCGTACCTGCTCAGATGACCCGCTTTTCCTGTTTGAGAACTACACCCGCACGGCGCAGGTGCTTGCCGACACGATGGCGGAGGCGCACGCGTGGGCGATTGATAAACCCGTCACCGCGACGCTTATCCGCGACATCGTCGCCGGTATGAATGCGAAATTCCGCGAGCTGAAAAACAATGGTTATATCGTTGACGGCTCCTGCTGGTACGACCCGGAGTCAAACAGCGTGGAATCGCTCAAGGCGGGGAAACTGTACATCGATTACGACTACACCCCCATCCCGCCGCTGGAAAACCTGACCCTGCGCCAGCGCATCACCGATACCTATCTGGCGAACCTGTCAGACTCGGTCAACAGCTAAGGAGCTCAGAGCATGGCGTTACCACGCAAACTGAAATACCTGAACATGTTTAACGACGGTCTCAGCTACATGGGCGTCGTTGAATCCGTCACCCTGCCAAAGCTGACCCGTAAGCTTGAGAAATATCGCGGCGGCGGGATGCCGGGCTCGGTGTCGATTGACCTCGGCCTAGATGACGACGCGTTGTCACTTGAGTGGACGCTCGGCGGTCTGCCTGATATCGAGCTGTGGGCGCAGTACGCGTCACCGGGCGCGGATAGCGTGCCGCTGCGTTTTACCGGCTCATACCAGCGCGATGACACCGGCGCAATTTCTGCCGTTGAGGTGGTCATGCGTGGCCGTCACAAAGAGTATGACGGCGGCGAAAACAAACAGGGCGAAAGCGGTACGACCAAAATCTCGACCGAGTGTACTTACTACCAGCTCACGATTGACGGCAAAGAGGTCATCGAGATTGACGTCATCAACATGGTGATGAAAGTCGACGGCGTCGACCGTCTGGCGGAACACCGTAAGGCCATCGGCCTGTAACCCCTTAACCGGTCAGTCAGGCTGGCCGGTCAGTTAACTTTGACGAGACCAACATCATGGAAAACATCAACGAAACAGAAAACTCAAACATTGTGATCCTCGATAACCCCATCATGCGCGGTGAGCAGAAAATCGAGCAGGTGACCGTCACAAAACCCAACGCGGGAACCCTGCGCGGTGTGAGTCTGGCCTCTCTGGCAAACTCTGACGTCGATGCGCTGATTAAGGTGCTGCCGCGCATGACGTACCCGGCGCTCACCGAGCATGAGGTCATGCGTCTGGAAGCGTCAGACCTGATTTTGTTCGCCGGTAAGGTGGTCGGTTTTTTGTCGCCATCTTCGGCTCGCTGACGTTCCCCGATAACCTTTCGGTCGATGACCTGATGGCGGATATCGCGGTGATTTTTCACTGGCCGCCATCAGAGCTTTATTCCCTGAGCGTGACCGAGCTCATCACATGGCGCGATAAGGCGCTGCAGCGAAGCGGAAACCACCATGAGCAATAACGTCAGACTTGAGGTGCTGCTTAACGCAGTAGACCGGGCAAGCCGACCGCTCAAAGCTATCCAGAACGCCAGTAAATCCCTTGCTGGCGATATCCGCACTTCTCAAAACACCCTGCGCGATCTGAATGCGCAGGCGTCCCGAATTGACGGATTCAGGAAAGCGAGCGCACAGCTTGCCGTAACCGGTCAGTCGCTTAACAAAGCGAAACAGGAGGCCGCAGCGCTGGCCGTCCAGTTTAAAAACACCGAAAACCCCACTAACGCGCAGGCGCGCGCGATGGAGGCGGCAAAGAAATCCGCCGCTGACCTGCAGCTCAAATATAACGGGCTCAGCCAGTCGGTACAGCGCCAGCGCACCGAGCTCGCGCAGGCTGGCATAAACACCCGCACGCTGTCGGCGGATGAGCGCCGTCTGAAATCCAGCATCAGCGAAACAACCGCGCAGCTTAACCGGCAACGTGATGCACTGGCGCGCGTCAGTCAGCAACAGGCCAGACTCAGCGCGGTAAAAAGCCGCTATGAATCCGGGCAACAGCTCGCCGCCGGTGCGCGTAATGCCGGGATGGTGGGCGTCGGGGTGGCGACCGCCGGGCTTTATGGTGCGTCACGCTTTATTGCGCCGGGTATCGGTTTTGATAAGCAGATGTCAGGCACGCAGGCGATCCTCGGGCTCGATAAGGGCGACGATAAGCTCGCGGCCATTCGTCAACAGGCGCGTGATATCGGCGCGACAACCGCCTTTTCGCCGGGTGATGTAGCGCGCACGCAGACCACGCTCGCACGCTCGGGCTATAACGCCGATGACGTGCTGGCTGCGACCGGTTCGACCGTAAACCTGAGCCTCGCGGCCGACGTGGATATCGCAGAAGCCGCCGACATTATCACTAACATGCAGTCGGCATTTAACCTGCCTACCACGGAGATTGAGCGCGTCGCGGATGTGATGACGAAAGGCTTTACGTCATCAAACACCGGCCTCGTCGAGCTGGGCGAGGCGATGAAATATGTCGCGCCAATTGCTGAGGCTGCAGGTGCGAGCATCGAAGACACGACCGCCATGCTCGGCATTCTGGCGGATAACGGGATTAAAGGCTCGATGGCCGGGACGGGGGCTAGTGCCATATTCAACCGCCTGCAGGCTCCAATGGGGAAGGCCGTTGAGGCCATTTCAGAATTAGGCGTGAAAACCCGAGACTCAAAAGGGAACATGCTGCCGGTCGAGAAAATCCTTAAAGATATTCACAAGTCCTTTGCGAAAAACAAGCTCGGTACGGCGGAGCAGGGCGAATATCTGAAAGTCATCTTTGGTGAGGAGGCCATGAAGGGGGCGATTAAACTCGTCGCCGCTGCCGGTGATGGCTCGCTCGATAACAAGCGCCAGCAAATCCGCGACTCAAAAGGCACGACCGAGCGCATTGCGAAAATACAAACGGATAATCTCGACGGCGATCTGAAAAACCTGCAGTCAGCATGGGAAGACCTGCAGATTGAGGTTTTCGAAAAAGAAGATTCAGCACTGCGCCGCCTGACGGTTTCCGCGACAAACTGGCTCGGCAAGGTGGCTGCATGGGCTAAAGCGAATCCAGAACTGACGCAAACCCTGTTTAACCTTGTCGCCGGTGGTCTGGCGCTGGTTGGGGTGCTCGGCGGGATTGGTCTGATTGCATGGCCTGTCATCGCAGGAATAAACGCGATTATCGCTGCTGCTGGCATGCTGAGCGTCGTTTTCACTACTGCCGGAAGTGCCATTGTCGCGGCATTAGGGGCAATCAGTCTGCCGGTGGTCGCGGTGGTCGCTGCCGTGGTGGCCGGTGCGCTGCTCATCCGTAAATACTGGGAACCCATCAGCGTATTCTTCTCGGGTGTGGTAGAGGGATTAAAATCGGCCTTTGCGCCGGTGGCGGAAATCTTCTCGCCGCTCGCGCCGGTGTTTGATTCCATCATCGAAAAACTGCGCGGGGTCTGGCAGTGGTTCACTAACCTGATAGCGCCGGTTAAGGCAACGCAGGAGACGCTCGACAGCTGCAAAAATGCGGGGGTGTTGTTCGGTAAGGCACTGGCCGACGCGCTGATGTTACCGCTCAATAGTTTTAACAAACTGCGCGGCGGCGTTAACTGGTTACTTGAGAAACTCGGGGTTATCAATAAAGAGTCGAGCGACCTTGACCAGAAAGCCGCAAAAGCCAATGCCGCAACGGGTTCAGTTAAAGAGTCCAGTATCAGACCAACCCCGTTGTTTGGCGATTCTCAGTGGTATCACCCGGTGCCGGCTCCTGCCGGAAAGACCTATGTTGACCAGAGCAAACCTGAATATCACATCACTTTACAGGGGGGCGTCGCCCCGGGCAGTGACCTCGACCGCCAGCTCAGGGAGGCCGTCGATAAACTCGACCGGGAAAACCGTGCGCGTCAGCGCTCAAGTATGCGTCACGATGGATGAGGGCTAAAGCATGTTAATGGTTTTAGGTTTATTTGTGTTTGAGCGCCGCACGCTGCCGCATCAGTCGATGCAGTATTCGAAGGACTACCGCTGGGCGTCTAACGACCGCATCGGCAAACCACCGGCCTATCAGTTTCTCGGGGAGGGGGAAACCTCGCGCACGCTTTCGGGCGTGCTGTTCCCCGAAATCACCGGCGGTCGCCTCTCACTGACCGCCATCGAGCTGATGGCCGACGAAGGCAGGGCGTGGCCGCTGATTGACGGAACCGGCATGATCCACGGCATGTATGTCATCGATAAAGTGACCCACACGCACAGCGAATTATTCAGCGACGGCGCGGCCAGAAAAATCGAGTTTAGCCTCTCGCTGAAACGGGTCGATGAGTCGCTCGCGGCGATTTACGGCGACCTGAAAACGCAGGCCGACAATCTGGTGACATCTGCCGGTAACTGGCTGGGAGGGCTGGCGGGATGATTACGGGTATGAATATTCAGGCCGGTACAAAGATTGCCCCGGCGTTTATGCTCAAGCATGATAACGAAGATATTACGCAGGATTTCAGCGACAGGCTAATCAGCCTGACCATGACGGACAATCGCGGATTCGAGGCCGACCAGCTCGATATCGAGCTCGATGATACCGACGGGCAAATCGCTATGCCTCCGCGCGGCGCAACGTTAACGCTGTGGCTGGGCTGGCAGGATAGCGCCCTGATAAAAAAAGGCACCTTTACGGTAGATGAAATCGAGCACCGTGGCGCGCCAGATACGCTGACTATCCGGGGGCGCAGCGCTGATTTTCGCGGGTCGCTGAACTCACGCCGGGAACAGTCATGGCACGACACCACGCTCGGCGTCATTGTTGAGACTATCGCAGCGCGCAATAAGCTTGAGGCCAGCGTGGCCGATACGCTGAAAGCGATCCCTGTCCATCATATTGACCAGACCCAGGAATCCGACGCGGTGTTTCTGTCCCGTCTGGCTGACCTTAACGGTGCGGCGGTTTCGGTAAAAGCGGGAAAACTTCTGCTACTGAAAGCCGGTAGCGGCAGGACGGCCAGCGGCAAGCCCATCCCGCAGTTGACGATCGAACGCGGCGACGGCGACCGTCATCAATTTGCGATTGCTGACCGGGAAGCCTACACCGGCGTAACGGCAAAATGGCTGCACACCAAAGACCCGAAACCGCAAAAGCAAAAGGTGAAGCTCAAACGCAAGCCAAAGGTACAGCACCTGCGCGCGCTGCAGCATCCGAAAGCGACCAAAACCACTGCAAAGGTAAAAGCCAAAAAAGAGCAGGAAGCCCGCGAGGGTGAGTATATGGCCGGTGAGTCTGACAACGTGCTGGAGCTGACAACCATCTACGCGACAAAGGCGCAGGCCATGCGCGCCGCTCAGGCAAAGTGGGACAAGCTGCAGCGCGGCGTCGCGGAGTTTTCAATCTCGCTGGCTATTGGCCGCGCCGATTTATTTCCTGAAACGCCGATAGCGGTGAAAGGCTTTAAGCGCGTTATAGACGAGCAGACTTGGATAATCAGCCGGGTGGTGCATAACCTTAACGGGAACGGCTACACGACGGGCTTAGAGCTTGAGGTAAAGGTTTCGGATGTGGAGTATGAAAGCGAAGAGATTACACAATAAATGTTGTTTATGTGTTTGATATATATGGTTTTAATGGTTAAAATTGATGCATCAATCACGCTCTGAGGTGCTCGCCATGTTTCACTGTCCAAAATGCCATTACGCCGCCCACGCTCGCACTAGTCGCTATTTTTCCGATACGACAAAAGAGCGTTATCATCAGTGCACAAACATCAACTGCAGTTGCACGTTCGTCACCACTGAGACGATCGAGCGGTTTATTGTTTCACCAGGTGAAATAGTGCCGGCGCCGCCTCATCCGACATCGTCAGGTCAGCATCAAATGCAGTGGATTTAAAACGATAGTCGCAGCATGATAGATACTGATTTGTGTTACCAATGATAATAATTCATGTGGTATATTGCATATCACATGAAGTTACTCAATCATTAATCTTTAGTTAATATCTATCGTCAGTATAAGGAATTCGACTTGAAATTAATTCATCTGAAAATTGATAAATTATTTGGACTTCTGGATTATGAGATTCCGCTAGATCATCATGAGATTACTATGCTTACAGGTCCTAATGGGTATGGTAAGACGATGATTTTGAAGATTATAAATAGCATCATTACTAACGAATTAAACATATTTTGTAAACTAAAATTTGGTTCTGTTAAAATTGATTATCAAGGTGGTTCTGTTTATATTGCGCAAGATGCTAAGAAAGATACTTTGATATTGAATCATCTGGATAATCACTCGGGGAAAACTATCACTGAGAAGCTCAAATTAGAAAAAGCTGAGCCTAGTATGGAGGAGGTTTTCTATATACGTTGGAATGGAGGGGAAGCAAAACCGAAACAAAAAACCCAACCTGATAAACCACTAGTTTCCAAACTATTAAGTGCGATTACATCGAGTGAAGACGTTTCCTTTATTTGTGCTGACCGATTACAGGTCAAGGCTGATGATGAAACTGTAATCGATTTATGTGCAAGAAAATTAAAAGATTTAATGGAAAGTGCTCAAGATGATTCTGCTGAATTATCTCAAAGATTGGATGCAACATTTCCAATTCGATTGTTTGATCGTTTAGAACAACAAAAGCGATTTTCATCAGAGAATATTCAAGCACGTTTAAATGGTATTCAAGATAAACGTCGCCATTATATGAGATATGGTCTTATTCAGGGTGAGAATGACCTCATGCCTGAAAAAAGCACAAGCCTCTATAGCAGTAATGAATATTTAGGTGTTTTAGATCTTTATATTGAAGATGCGCTCGGGAAATTATCTCCGTTCCAGATGTTACATCAAAAAATTGATCTATTTGAAACAATATTGCATGAAAAGATCTTGGCATTTAAAAAAGTGATGATCGATAGAGAGGATGGTTTTTATTTCGAAAGTTTAAACGGCGATTCGATTGACCGAAATATGCTTTCATCAGGTGAACAGAACCAAGTGGTACTTTTATTTAATCTTATTTTCGATCTGGTTTCTCAAAAAGTAATCCTAATTGATGAGCCTGAGATATCGCTGCATGTTGCTTGGCAACAAACTTTCTTGGATTCGCTTAAAAAAATACAAAAAATAAATCAATATGAGAAAGTGATTATCGCTACACATTCTCCTCAGGTTATCAGTAAAAATTGGGATCTGACCTATGATCTTTATGAGATGATTAAAAATAAGGATGGAAAGCAACAATCTTCAGAAGGTAATGAATGATGATATCGTTACGTGATGCCCTTAGCGAGGATAATTGGCTTAGTGGTGTGAGGTTAATGTTTAATAATGAAATGCATCGTCATAGCATACTAATTGTTGTAGAAGGGATTACTGATATAAGATTTTTCAATACCTATCGGTTAGACAATCGATTGATATATGAATCTCCAGAAAATGGTAAAAGAGAAGTTATATCTGCAGTAAATGAGTTGCGACAAGCTGGGAATGATGCTGTTTACGGCGTGTGTGATGCTGATTTTGATGGATTGAGTGGAATAACTTATGAAGGGGTATTTTATACAGATGCCCATGATTTAGAAATGATGCTAGTTAAAGGCGGCGTAGTTGATAAGTTTATAATGTCGCACACGAAGCGTAAGCTTGTTCAAGGTGATTTAGCAGAATCATTCTGCCGTAAGGTTAAAGAAAATATTCTTTGTGTATGCTATCGTGTCGGCTTGTTGAAGTGGTACAGCTATCTTACTCGCAGTAATCTAATTTTCAAGGGAATGAATTTTAGAGATTTTATTACCATAAATGGCAGTGATGTGATTATAGATGAAATTGCCTTCGTGCGTCATATCTTGACTAAGAATAGAGCTTATGCCGGGTTAAGTGAGTATGAATTGCACAATGAAATGCGTAAACTGGAAATAATGTCACCAGAGCATTTTTCAATATGTAATGGTCATGATTTTACTAGTATTCTTAAGCTGTTATATGAAACAGATCTTTCTGTAAACAAAAATATGCGATTGGATGAAATAGACGGTTACATGCGCCTGAGTTATGATCAACCTACATTTAGAACAACGAATTTACATTCTTCATTGAAAAATCTCTTACGGTTGCATTGATTTTATGTTGATAACTAGTAATAAAAACAAAACTTAGTACCCTCTTGCATGACTGCAGAAACACTCAAGGTACACTTAGCCAACATATAAGTATTAGCCCCGAAAATTCGGGGCTTTTAGTATCGATGTGGTCAACATGTGGACGCGACCTGAAATAAATCCTTTTATTTCATTGTTTTGAGGCGTTTTAAAAAGCTCCTGAGGGAGCCTTTTTTATTATGTTTGACAACCCCTCATTGGTTAGTTGTATAGTGCAACTAAATGATGAGGGCACAACATGCACAGCGAAACCCCGGTAGTCAGTGTTATTCGACGTTCCTCGCGCCTGATGGTGCGGGAGTTAGGTTTTATGGCCTCGACCCTGGCCTCAACGAATTACTCACCGTCGGCCGTCCATACTCTGGTCGAAATAGCCCTACGCAAAGAGATGACGGCGAGTCAGCTGGTGCAGCTGCTGGGTCTGGATAAATCCAGCGTCAGCCGGATGCTGGCTCGCCTGATTGCCGCGGGCGAACTCGAGGAAGTGACTTCACCTGAAGATGCGAGAGCGAAGAGCCTCAGGCTGACCGCGAAAGGTCATGAGACGGTCAGTAAAATTAATACCTTTAGCAACGAGCGCGTGGTCTCAGCAATAAAGAGTCTTGCTCCTGTCCAGCAGCAGACCATCTCTGAAGGACTCTCCCTTTATGCCAACGCGCTGCTGGCGTGCCGTGAGACGGGTAGCGACACGCGGCCCGACGAGCTCTCGATACTGGAGGGATATATTCCCGGTATGATTGGCCGTGTCGCGGAGATGCACGGGGTCTATTACGCGCGCGAGCACCATTTTGGCCGCTTTTTTGAGGCTAAAGTGGCTACGGGAGTTGCGGAATTTAGTGACCGCCTGGATAAGCCATGCAACCAGATCTGGCTGGCAGTGATGAACGGCAGGATAGTGGGGTCAGTGGCGATAGACGGCGAGGATTTAGCGCCAGGTGAAGCCCATCTGCGCTGGTTTATTCTCGACGATGGCTGCCGGGGACACGGGGTGGGGAAAAAGCTGCTGACCGAAGCTATGCGCTTTTGCGACAGCGCTGGTTTCTCTGCCGTGCATCTCTGGACATTCAATAAGCTGAGCGCCGCACGGCGTTTATACGAATCGTTTGGATTTACGCTCGTCAAGGAGTGGGAGGGCGATCAGTGGGGAACCCTTATAACGGAGCAGCAGTTTACCCGGCGCAGAGACGCGTAACCTCTACTATAAAAAAGGCTCCTTTCGGAGCCGCTTTGGTATCAGAACACTTTCTTATACGGTCGAACCGTTACTTTCGCATACACACCTGCGGCAACATACGGATCTGCGTCAGCCCATGCCTGAGCGCTTTCCTGAGATTCAAACTCAGCAATCACTGTGGAACCGGCAAAACCGGCGGCGCCAGGATCGTTGCTGTCTACTGCAGGCATTGGGCCGGCGGTCAGTAAACGGCCTTCATCCTGGAGCAGCTGCAAACGTGCCAGATGCGCAGGGCGCACAGACTGGCGTTTTTCGAGCGAATCAGCAACATCTTCAGAGTAAATCACGTAAAACACGGCGAAGCTCCTTAACCGGTAAAAGTGTCAGTTACGTTATGTGAAAGGGCAAACGACTGCAATGTAAAATAAAAACAATGTTAATACCCTGATCTGAATGCGCCTTTTTTGGCCTCTCATGCGCTAAAGTTGCGCCAGAACAAAGTGTCTTATTGAATATGATTGCTATTTGCATTTAAAATCAGTGTTCGGTTTTTTAACGTTGATGATTATGACTTCGATGACCCTTGATTTACCTCGCCGCTTCCCCTGGCCGACGTTGCTTTCTGTCGTGATTCACGGTGCTGTTGTGGCGGGTTTGCTGTATACCTCGGTTCATCAGGTTATTGAAATGCCCGCGCCCGCGCAGCCGATTTCGGTGACGATGGTATCGCCAGCGGATCTCGAACCGCCGCAGGCTGCACCTCAGCCACCGCAGCCGGTGGCTGAACCTGAGCCAGAGCCCGAGCCTGTTCCGCCGCCACCGAAGGAAGCGCCGGTGGTGATCCACAAGCCTGAACCGAAGCCAAAACCTAAGCCGAAGCCAAAACCGGTGAAGAAGGTCGAGGAGCGTCCGAAACGCGAGGAACGTCCGGTTGAACCACGTGCGACCCAGACGGTCGAGAATGCGGCGCCTTCGCGTCCGGTGATGAATAACACCGCAACCGCGCCTAAGCCGACAGTCAGTGCCCCTGCGGGCCCGCGCGCGCTGAGTCGCAACCAGCCTCAGTATCCGGCGCGGGCGCAGGCCTTACGTATTGAAGGCCGCGTACGGGTTAAATTTGACGTCACTGCCGATGGCCGCGTGGATAACGTGGAAATCTTGTCCGCTCAGCCTTCCAATATGTTTGAGCGCGAAGTGAAATCGGCGATGCGCAGATGGCGCTATGAAGCCGGAAAACCGGGCAGCGGACTGATTGTGAATATTGTTTTCCGCCTGAACGGCGGGGCGCAGATGGAATAAAAAAAGCCTCCTGATGGAGGCTTTTTTTTGCCTGTCAATCAGGCCTGCGGAAGTTGACGAGGTTTTCCCTCGCTATCCACCGCAACATAAATAAACAGCGCTTCGGTGGCCTTATAACGCTGCCCAATGGGTTCCGAAGAGACTTTCTTAACCCACACTTCGATGTTGATTGAAATAGAGGTGTTGCCGCGTTTGACGCAGCGCGCGTAGCAGCAAACCACATCTCCCACCGCAACCGGGCGCAGGAAGGTCATGCCGTCCACTCGCACAGTCACCACGCGCCCGTGGGCAATCTCTTTAGCCAGAATTGCGCCGCCCATATCCATCTGCGACATCAGCCAGCCGCCAAAAATATCGCCATTGGCATTTGTGTCAGCGGGCATTGCCAGTGTGCGTAAAACCAGTTCGCCCTGCGGGGCGTTAGTTGTTGTCATTGTTTTAACTCGTAACGGAAGACTTCAGGCGGGATGCTACTATGATTTCACAGCGGAGAGAATAGACCAGAACGCCTGTCATAGACGTTCTGGTCAGTCATTAATCAGTGCTTGTCGTCTTGCGGCATGTGGCGATAGATGTATACGCCGCTTAACAGCGTGAAGATAAGCGTCAGCGCGGTCAGGCCGAAGACCTTAAAGTTGACCCAGATATTCTGCGGCAGCCAGAAGGCAATATAGATATTGGCAAGACCACAGAGAATAAAGAAGACCGCCCAGGCGATATTCAGACGGGACCAAACTTCCTGAGGCAGCGTCAGCTCTTTGCCCAGCATGCGCTGGATCAGCGGCTTTTTCATGACCCACTGGCTAATTAACAATGCGCCCGCAAACAGCGCGTAAATAACGGTCACTTTCCACTTAATAAATTCATCGTTGTGGAAGAACAGAGTCAGCCCGCCGAATACGGCGACCAGGACGAACGTTATCAGCGCCATCTTTTCGACTTTGCGATAGCGCACCCAGCTGTAGATGAGTACAACAGCGGTCGCAACGATCAGCGCAGTGGTCGCGGCATAAATATCGTACAGCTTATAAAAAGCAAAAAAGACCACGAGCGGTAAAAAATCAAGAAACTGCTTCATTCTATGATTCCATCTTCTGAGCGGGGCGGGAGGCAGCGATGCCACCCGCCTCAGGATTACTGACGAATTAACATATACAGGCGGAACAGATAGACCAGCAGTACCGCTGAAATCAGATTGCTCAGCGTATTCGCCACTACCGCACCAACGTTCGGCGTTAATACCGCAAAATTCGGTGCAAACAACAGCAGGAGCGTTTTGGCGAGCAGCCAGCCGATCACGGCGGGAGCCACCAGACGCATATTCGCCCATGCCAGTCTGATGCTGCTGCGCATCGCGGTAAAAATCCCCATTTTATCCTGCACCACCATCACAGGCGCAAATGAGAGCACGATAGCCAGTAATACGCCCGGCACCACGACCAGCATAATCCCCATTTGCACCAGCATGGTGGTTAAAAAGATCAGAATAAACAGCTTAGGTAAGACTGGCGCACTCGCACCAATCGCCCGTAAGGCGCTGACCCGGTGACCCGCCGATACCAGCTGAATCATCAGCAAAACGCCGCCCGCCAGAACCGCATTACCAATCAGGCCTGAGAACGTGGATGCGGCAGACGCCCGCAGCAGAATTTGCTGCTGCTCCGGCGTCATGTTTTGCACCAGTTCAAACAGCCCCACGCTTCCGGCAAGGTGGTCACCCTGGCTCAGGCTGGCAATCTGTTCTTCACTCGGTGAGAAGGCATGGCCCAGCACCACCGTGATAAAGGCACATAGCAACGCGATCAGTAAAAAGGTTATGAACTGATTGCGGAAAAAGTTTCCCGTGTCACGGTAGACAGACTTCGCCGTGATAGACATGCACTCTCCTTGAGTATTGCAGGTGTTAATTAGCCGGCAATTGTACACCGGATGCACCTGCTGTGGCAGCATCAAGGCTTGTATGGAAAAGCATATCTTTGTAAAGCGGCGGTAATCCAACGCGCGCCCGGGCGCGATTACAGGCTTCGTTGACCTGCCCATCTTCCCCCGACATGGCAAATTCCCGGCACGGGCTGGGCCGATCCTCATAAATGGAACATCGGGTAGAGACCCCTGGCTCACCCTGTAGCGCGACGCAGCGGGCCTGCTTTTGGTTTGTGCCGCTCATGCAGCGCAGAAAGGGCGTTAACGGCTCAGTAAGATGAACCGGAACGGTACCGCCGCCATCGCTGGCTTCGGCCCAGTAGAAAGAGACTCGAAAATACGCACAACAGGCTCCGCACGTCATGCACGGGTTGATATCACTCATGGCACACCTGCAAAAGAAGAACGCATCAAATCAACTTGTTAGAGCGATAAATTATCCAGCCGTCAGAGGAAGAGCAAGAGGGGAAAAAGGGAAAATTTTGTAACCGTGAAATGCCAAAAATTGACATGGAAACAACTTATCGCTTTTGGATGCGTAACAAAAAATTAATCCAGATCAATGAATGTTAAGTTACTGGTTTTAATGTGATCTGTAACAGATCACTTATTACTCATTTGTGAGTATATTCTCATCCGCGATTAAAACCACAACGATGGAGCGGATATGAAAAAATTAGCGGTGGCAGCCCTTGTATTAAGCAGTCTCTCTGGCGGCGCGTATGCGCATGAAGCAGGCGAATTCTTTATTCGTGCCGGTTCGGCTACGGTTCGCCCGACTGAAGGATCGGATAACGTGCTGGGTATGGGCGGTTTTAACGTCAGTAATAACACCCAGTTAGGGTTAACGTTCACCTATATGGCGACGGAAAACGTTGGTGTTGAGCTTCTGGCTGCAACGCCGTTCCGTCATCGCGTGGGTCTGGGCGCAACCGGTGATATCGCTACGGTTCACCATTTACCGCCAACGCTGATGGCGCAATGGTACTTTGGCGATGCCAGCAGCAAGGTGCGTCCTTATATTGGCGCCGGTGTGAACTACACCACCTTCTTCGACGAGAAGTTTAACGATACCGGTAAAGAGGCCGGTCTGACTAACCTCAGCCTGAAAGATTCGTGGGGTATGGCGGGGCAGGTCGGTCTGGACTATCTGATTAACCGCGACTGGCTGATTAACGCCTCGGTCTGGTACATGGATATTGATACGGACGTACGCTTCAAGGCGGGCGGTCAGCAGCAAAGTATCAATACTCGCCTGGATCCGTGGGTGTTTATGTTCTCTGCGGGTTATCGTTTCTGATCCCCCGTCAAACTGGCCACAGGGTGGCCAGTTTGCTTTGCTCACTTCAAAACGACGGATAAACCGGCCGCTCATCAAGCTTTACGCAGTGCCTCAGGATATTTTCCCCATCATATAAATAGCTGAAAGCGTCGCTGGACAGGGAATGAAAAAGAATATCGCCGTTGGCAAACGGGATGATTTCGGTATCTCCCGCACGTTTATGTCCCGCACCGGTTTCAAAATGACCGTGCCATCGCTCCTGGGTATGCTCATAAACGTGCAGAATGACCTCGACAAGTCCTCTTTGCGGACAATTAAGGCGCAGGAAGGTAGAAGAGAAATTCAGGGGCAGCGCATGGAAGGGAATTAATAAGGCGAAAACCAGTAAAGCTCGTAAATACATCAAACCGCGAAAACCTCCTTCAAAAGGGAAGTGAGATTTTACTTAAGTCAAAGATCGCGTTTTTGCCGTGGATCAAGATGTCTTATAATTCAATGCGATAAAGGCCCCTCGCGAGGCCCTTAGCGATCATTTTTGAATCAAATAGCGAATGGTCGGGCCATCCTGCTGGATATCCAGCACCGTGTAGCCGTGGTTTTTCGCATCCAGCGGAATGTTGTTGATGGACTGCGGACAGTCGCTGACCACTTCCAGAATTTCCCCTTTTTTGAGCTGCGGTAGGGCTTCAAGCGTGGCAACAGCCGGATAAGGGCAGGGTTCACCAACCATATCCAGACGGTAATCGGGCACGATCTCTTTCATGCAGCATTCTCCTGGGTTTCTGTTTTAACACTCGCGCGACGGAAGAAGCGTTTCTCCTGCGCGACAACCAGTAAAAAAGCGACCAGCAGCAGGGCGTAGGTGACCAGCAGGCCGCCGAGAGGGCCGAAGGTGCTCAGCAGATTGACCTTGTCCCAGCTCGTGGCAAGCGCCGGGGACAGATCGTCCCAGAAGTACGCCAGGATCGTCGAGCCGATAACATTTCCCAGGCCCACCCACCAGTAATGCACCTGACCTTCAACGGCGCGGTACATCCAGCCGGTTTCGCATCCGCCAGCCAGCACGATCCCGAAGCCAAACAGCAGGCCGCCAATGACCGCGTTAGGACCGGCCCACATGATTTTCGGTTCAACGCCCAGCTGAACATAGCTGAAGATACCGATGGCGCTGACCGCCATCCCGGCGATAATCGCCTTTGCCATCATCGTGCGGCCGGTGATCCACATATCGCGAAACGCGGAGGTAAAGCAGATCTGCGCGCGTTCAATGAGCAGACCAAAACCCACGCCGAACAGCATCGCCAAGCCGAGTTTGGGCTGATTCATCGCAGTGCAAAGCGCCCAGGCGACCATAGCCAAAAAGACCAGCATACCGAGGCGGAAACGGCGACGCGCCTGGTCCGGCTTCTGGGTTAACGGAGACGCTGCGCTGACTTTTGTCATTTTCACCGGAATGCGGAACAGCGGCAGCAGGGTAAATTTGGCACCGAAGTAAGAGCCGATGGCCGTGGCGACTGCAAAGAACCAGGCGTGAAGCGAAAACTGAGGAATACCCGTAAAGAAAGCGGCCAGGTTACAGCCCATCGCCAGACGGGCGCCAAACCCGGCAATGATACCGCCGACTACCGCCTGCATTATGCGAATACGGCTTTTGGGCATCCGCAACTTAACGTTGTTTGCCCACAGCGCCGCCGCGAAACAGCCGCCGAACATGCCGACGATCATCATCCCGTCGATGCGGGTAAGTGGCGTACCGTCCAGATGAATGAGTTTAAAGTAACCCCACTCTTCAGTATGCACGCCAGCGAGCTGTAGCAATTGACCACCCCAGCGGGTGAACTCGCCGGTCACGGCCCAGAAGGTGCCGGTAATACCGAAATAGTAGGTAGAGAGAATGCCTGCCGCGATAACGGCCGGAACAGGTGACCAGAACTTAACCAGGTAAGCCTGTTTAAAGGATTGCCATGACATGAATAAGCCTCTGAACTCAGAAGGATTAAAGATAAAAAAGAGTCCAGATCATACGCTTGCACGCCAGAATGGAAAGCCATTCACGCCGAAAATATCGACGGGATCAATTTTGAGGTAATCCGTTGTAGAAGGTGTGGAAGGAAGGGTAACCGTCTGGCAGGGAGCCAGACGGTGGAAGGGTTATGCTTTGCGCGTCGCCGCTTTCATTGCGGTCACAAACGCTTTCAGCTCGGCCAGCATCTGCTCTGGCTTGTCCACGTTCTTCTCGATGATCTTCACAATCGCGGAGCCGGAGATGGCACCAGCCGCCTTCGCGTCAATCGCTGCGCTGACCTGATCCGGGGAGGAAATCCCGAACCCCTGCAGCGGAGGTGCGGCATGGTACTCGGCCAGCTTCTCCACCAGATGATGCAGCGGCAGGGCGGCTTTATTCTCGGCACCGGTCACGCCCGCGCGGGAGAGCAGGTAGGTATACCCGCGTCCGTAAGAGGCAATCTGGCGCAGCAGGGCGTCATCGGCGTTCGGCGGGCAGATGAAAATCGGGGCGACGTTATGGCGCATGGCCGCCTGACGGAATGGCGCTGATTCCTCGACCGGCACGTCTGCCACCAGAACGGAGTCGACGCCCACGCGCGCGCACTCGGCGTAGAACTCATCGATACCGCGGTTGAACACCAGGTTGGCGTACATCAGCAGACCGATCGGAATGGTCGGGTGCTTCTGGCGAATCGCCGCCAGCATCTCGAAGCACTGGGTCGGCGTCACACCGGAGGCGAATGCGCGCAGCGTCGCGTTCTGGATGGTCGGGCCATCCGCCAGCGGATCGGAGAACGGAATACCCAGCTCCAGCGCGTCAGCACCGGCTTCAATCAGGGTGTCGATAATCTTCAGCGACTGTTCCGGGCCCGGATCGCCCAGGGTGACGAAGGGAACGAACGCGCCTTCCTGGCGGGATTTCAGCTCTGCAAATACGTTATCGTAGCGTTCCATCAGATTTCCCCTCGTGCTTTCAGAATATCGTGAACGGTGAAGATATCTTTGTCACCGCGTCCGGAAAGGTTCACCACCAGCAGCTGCTCTTTTTCCGGGTTTTCTTTCATCATTTTCAGCGCGTGCGCCAGCGCGTGCGAAGACTCCAGCGCCGGGATGATCCCTTCGCTGCGGCACAGCGTTTTAAAGGCTTCCAGCGCTTCGTCATCGGTAATGGAGACATAGTCCGCGCGGCCGGTGCTGTTCAGATACGCATGCTGCGGCCCGACGGACGGGAAGTCGAGGCCGGCAGAAATAGAGTAAGACTCTTCAATCTGGCCTTCATCTGTTTGCATCATCGGGGATTTCATCCCGAAGTAGATCCCCACGCGGCCATGCTTCAGCGGCGCGCCGTGTTCACCCGATTCAATGCCGTGCCCGGCTGGCTCGACGCCAATCAGGCCGACGCTGGTGTCGTCGATAAAGTCTGCGAACATGCCGATGGCGTTAGATCCGCCGCCAACGCAGGCGATCACCGCATCCGGCAGGCGACCCTCTTTATCGAGGATCTGCGCTTTGGTCTCTTCACCGATCATGCGCTGGAATTCGCGCACGATAGTCGGGAACGGGTGCGGGCCCGCCGCGGTACCGAGCATATAGTGCGCGGTTTCATAGCTGCCAGACCAGTCGCGAAGCGCTTCGTTACAGGCATCCTTCAGCGTCGCGGAGCCGCTGTGCACCGGGATCACTTCCGCTCCCATCAGACGCATACGGAAGACGTTCGGAGACTGACGCTCAACGTCTTTCGCTCCCATATAGATGCGGCATTTCAGACCGAGCAGGGCGCTGGCAAGCGCAGAGGCCACGCCGTGCTGACCCGCACCGGTTTCGGCGATGATTTCGGTTTTGCCCATACGCTTCGCGAGCAGCGCCTGGCCCAGCACCTGGTTAGTTTTATGCGCGCCGCCGTGCAGCAGGTCTTCACGCTTCAGATACAACGTGGTTTTGGTGCCTTCCGTCAGGTTGCGGCATTTGGTCAGCGCGGTCGGACGACCGGCGTAATTTTTCAGCAGGTCGGTAAATTCAGCCTGAAACGCCGGATCTTTCTGCGCGCTGACAAACGCTTCTTCCAGCTGGCGCAGCGCGGGCATCAGGATTTGCGGGACGTACATCCCGCCGAACTCACCAAAATACGGGTTAAGTAATGTCGTCATCTTCTCTTCCTTAATATGCACGCAGAGTTTTAAAAACCGAGGCCAGCTTGCTGGCATCTTTGATACCCGGTTGGGACTCTACGCCTGAATTGAAATCGAGGCCTGCGCAGCCGGTTTTAGCGGCTTCTACGCAGTTATCCGGGCTTAATCCGCCCGCCAGCAGGACGTTGTCCAGTTTCTCGCCGTTCAGCAGCGACCAGTCAAAACGCTGGCCGGTACCGCCCTGGCCGTTATCGAGGACGTATTTATCCACATGGTTCAGGTTACGCGAGGGCAAAGTATCGCCTACGCTTTGCGCTTTCCAGATTTGCACCTGTGGTGCCAGCGCGGCGCGCAGGGCATCGATGTAGCTCTGGTCTTCATCGCCGTGGAGCTGCACCGCGCTCAGGGATAACGCGTCGGCTTTTGCCGCAACGTCTGCAATATCTGCATTGCGGAAAACGCCCACGTAGCTGAGCGGAGCCGCTGCGATGACCTTACGCGCCTGCTCTTCACTGACCGCGCGAGGAGATGAATCCACAAAGATCAGCCCGCCATAAATCGCCCCGGCTTCATACGCGGCTTGGGCATCCTGTTCGCGGGTTAAGCCGCAGACTTTGTTTTCACCCAGCAGCACGCGACGTACCGCCGCATTGAGATCGTCATGTTCCATCATGGCGGAGCCAATCAGGAATCCGTTGGCGAAGTGGCTCAGCTCGCGCACCTGGGCGTAGCTGTTAATGCCGGATTCGCTGATCACCGTAACGCCAGACCCCAGACGCGGCGCCAGCTGGCGGGTACGGTTAAGGTCAATGGACAGGTCACGCAGATCGCGGTTGTTAATGCCGACCACTTTGGCTTCCAGCGCAATCGCGCGCTCCAGCTCCTCTTCGTTGCTCACTTCGGTCAGTACGCCCATGTTCAGGCTGTGCGCCACGGCGGAAAGCTGGCGATACTGCTCGTCGTCGAGCACTGAGAGCATCAGCAGGCAGGCGTCGGCCTGGTAAAAACGCGCCAGCCAGATCTGATACGGGTCGATAATAAAGTCTTTGCACAGGATCGGCTGCGGCGCGATGCCGCTGACGATCGGCAGAAAATCGAAGCTGCCCTGAAAATATTTCTCATCCGTCAGCACGGAGATGGCTGAAGCATGATGCTTATAAATGCCGGCAATACGCGCCGGGTCGAAATCGTCACGAATAACGCCTTTGGACGGGGACGCTTTTTTGCACTCAAGAATAAACGCGGTGCGCGTACCCCGCAGGGCGTCATAGAAACGACGGCTGCTCGGGACGACGTCATTCTGGAAACTGGCAAGCGGCTGCTGTTGCTTGCGGGCTTCCACCCAGATGGCCTTATCGGCAACGATTTTCGCTAAAACGGTCTGCATTCTTTACCCTCTTGCCGCAAGTGCGGTAACGCGATCGTAAGCTGCACCGGAGCGCAGTACATCCAGAACTTTTTGAACGTTGGCCTTCAGGTCTTCCTCACCGTGCAAACGCATCAGCATGGCGACGTTGGCAGCAACGGCGGCCTCATGGGCAACCTCTCCTTTACCTTGTAATAAGCGAGTCAGAATGTCACGGTTTTCTTCCGGCGTACCGCCTGCCAGCGCTTCCTGATGGTATGGCGCAAGGCCGAAGTCGGCAGCCTCCAGCTGATAGCTCAGAATTTCGCCGTCGCGCAGTTCGGCCACCAGCGTTGGTGCATGAAGAGAAACCTCATCCATACCGCCGCTGTGCACCACGGCGGCACGCTGATAACCCAGCACGCGCAGCGTCTCGGCAATCGGCAGAACCAGCTCAGGGCTGTAAACGCCAATCAGCGCCAGCGGCGGGTGGGCCGGGTTGATCAGCGGGCCGAGCACGTTAAACAGCGTGCGGGTTTTGAGCTGCTGACGAACCGGCATCGCGTGGCGGAAACCGGTGTGGTACTTCGGCGCAAACAGGAAGCAGACGCCCAGGTCATCCAGCGCTTCACGGGAACGCTCGGCGTTCATATCGAGGTTAATACCGAATGCGGCGAGCAGATCGGAAGAACCTGACCGGCTGGAAACGCTGCGGTTACCGTGCTTCGCGACCTTCAAACCACACGCCGCCGCCACGAAGGCGCTGGCGGTGGAGATATTGATGCTGTTACTGCCGTCACCGCCGGTACCGACAATATCGGCAAACTGATAGTCCGGGCGCGGGAACGGGGCGGCATTTTCCAGCAGGGCCGTAGCGGCACCGGCGATCTCCTGCGGGCTTTCGCCGCGCACCTTCATGCTCACCAGCGCGGCTGCAAGCTGCTCAGGCTTCAGCTCGCCGCGAACCACGGCGGAGAAGAGCTGATGGCTCTCCTGCTGGCTCAGGGTCTGCGCCTGATACAGTTTTTCCAGAATCGGCTGCAGGGTATTGGTCTGCTCCAGCTTCTGTAACGCCCAGTCCAGCGTCTGCTCCAGCAGGCGGGCGCCGTGGGAGGTCAGGATTGATTCCGGGTGGAACTGCAGGCCGCAGACGCGGTCCGCATCGTGGCGCACCGCCATCACCATGCCTTCAAACGAGGCGTTGATCGTCAGCCCGGCGGGAATATTGCTGCCAACCAGCGAGTGATAGCGCGCGACCGGGAGCGGGTTCGGCAGGCCGGCAAACATCGCCTGGCCGTCATGTTCAATGCTGGACGCTTTACCGTGCAGGATCTCACCCGCCTGGCCAACGTAGCCGCCATAGGCTTCAACAATCGCCTGATGGCCGAGGCAGATGCCGACGATCGGCAGCTTGCCGCGCATGCGGGTCAGCAGCTCCGGCATACAGCCCGCTTCGCTCGGCGCGCCTGGCCCCGGGGAGAGCATCAGCACCGGGTTTTGCATGGTGGCCAGACGGTCAATCAGGGTCTGCGCAGGAACGTGGTTGCGGTAGATAACGACGTTGTGGCCATTCGCACGCAGCTGATCTGCCAGGTTATAGGTAAAGGAGTCGATATTATCGAGCAGCAGAATGTCAGCCATCAGAAAATCTCCTGTGCATGGTGTGCGGTAGCAATGGCGCGAAGGACCGCACGGGCTTTACTGCGCGTTTCGTCAGCTTCAGACTGCGGAACAGAATCAAGAACAATCCCGGCACCCGCCTGGACGGTGGCAATACCGTCTTCGACATAGGCGGAGCGGATTACGATGCAGGTGTCGAGATCGCCGTGGGCGGTGAAGTAACCTACCGCGCCGCCGTAGCTGCCGCGACGGCGTCCTTCGGCGGCGGCAATCAGCTGCATGGCGCGCACTTTCGGCGCGCCGCTCAGGGTGCCCATGTTCATGCAGGCGCGGTAGGCGTGCAGCACGTCGAGATCGTGGCGCAGCTCGCCGACCACGCGGGAGACCAGGTGCATCACGAACGAATAGCGGTCGACTTTGGTCAGGTCCGCCACGTAGCGGCTGCCTGGGGTGCAAATGCGTGCCAGATCGTTACGCGCCAGGTCAACCAGCATCAGGTGCTCGGAGAGTTCTTTGTGGTCGGTACGCATTTCAAGTTCGATGCGGCTGTCCAGATCGCGGTCCAGCGAGCCATCGGCGCGACGCCCGCGCGGACGGGTTCCTGCAATCGGGTAGATCTCAATCTGACGGCTGGTGGCATCGTACTTCAGCGAGCTTTCCGGCGAGGCGCCGAACAGCGTGAATTCGTTGTCCTGCATGAAGAACATGTACGGGCTTGGGTTACTCTTTTTCAGCACGTCGTAGGCTGCGAGCGGCGACGGGCAGGGCAGCGAGAAGCGACGGGACGGCACGACCTGGAAAATTTCCCCGGCGCGAATCGCTTTTTGCATCTGGCGAACCACGGCGCCGTACTGATCGTCAGTCTGGTTAACGTCGCAGGTCATTTTTTCCACGCGCTGCACCGGCAGCGCGGGCGGCGCTTCCGTCATCTGCTGCTGCAGCTGAGCGATGCGGTGCTCAAGACGGTTTTTCTCAGCGGCAGACGGCGTGAACAGGCTTGCCTGGATGCGGGTGTATTGCTTCTGGTGGTCGATCACCAGCAGAGTTTCAGCAAGATAGAAGCAATAATCCGGGCAGCGATTACCCTGCTCGGTTTCCGGCAAATATTCAAAACCGGCAACAAGGTCGTAAGCAAACAGCCCGCCGAAGAACATCGCTTCACGCTCGTCTTCCGGCACGGTGACCAGATTCTGCAGCAGGCGGAAGGCATCGAAAACGGACAGGGAGCAGAGGCGCGCGTCTTCGTCCAGCAGCTGGCTCACCGGCGGGAAATGCAGAATGCGCATTTCTGGATGACGTTCATTTTCAATGCCCGACGGCAGGGCGGCATCCAGCAGCGGCAGCAGCGATGCGCCATTGTCTGATAATGCCTTGATGGTGACAGTGTCACCTAAAGCGGTAATGCGCAGCGCGCTGTCGACCAGCAGCAGGCTCTTGAGATCGTCCTTGCTGTCGATATCCGCCGATTCCAGCAGCAGCGTTGCCGGACGAGCCCCGCACACCTGATGAAACAGCGCGGTCGGGTTGTGGCGATAGGCCGCCTCGCAGGTCAGCAGTTCGAGATGAGGTTTGGCTGTTTGCATGTTGTTGTTCTCATATTTTGTTCAAAAAAAAGCCCGCTGGGTAGCGGGCGGGTATCTGTTTGCATTTCGCAGACGCGTGACACTGCCCGAAGATCAGGAAGTGCGCCACCAGCCGTGCAGAGTGAAATGTGCTGTCATTTTCAGATACCTTTCTCGTGTGAACTTTCGTACTAGTTAACTAGTTCGATGGCAAGTTGTCAACCCTTGATTTCAGAATTTCGCGTTAAGTCGGTATCATGGTGTTTTCGGATGTCTCCAACCTGTTATGGGAAGTGCTTTGAGCGATACCACCTACGCCATTATTTATGATTTACACAGCCATACTCAGGCCTCTGACGGCCTGCTGACACCCGAAGCCCTGGTTCATCGCGCCGTTGAAATGCGTGTCGGCACGCTGGCGATAACCGATCACGATACGACAGATGCCATTCCGGCGGCGCGCGCCGAGATCGCCCGCAGCGGGCTGGCGCTGAATCTGGTGTCCGGCGTCGAGATCTCGACCGTCTGGGAAAACCATGAGATTCATATTGTTGGCCTGAATATCGATATAGACCATCCGGCACTTACGGCATTTTTGCAAGAACAAAAAACGCGCCGCAATCAGCGCGCAGAGATGATCGGCGAGCGTCTGGAAAAGGCGCATATTCCGGGCGCGCTGGAAGGCGCGCAAAAGATGGCGAACGGCGGGGCGGTCACCCGCGGTCATTTCGCCCGTTTTCTGGTCGACGCGGGCAAAGCGACGACTATGGCGGACGTCTTTAAAAAGTATCTGGCGCGCGGTAAAACCGGATACGTTCCGCCACAGTGGTGTACAATAAAACAAGCTATTGATGTGATTCATCATTCTGGCGGTAAGGCCGTGCTGGCCCATCCTGGGCGGTATAATCTTTCTGCTAAATGGCTGAAAAGGCTGCTGGCACACTTTGCCGAATGCGGTGGCGAGGCGATGGAAGTCGCCCAGTGTCAGCAGGCGCCCAACGAGCGCGCGCAGCTCGCGACCTATGCCCGCCAGTTCGGCCTGCTTGGGTCACAGGGCTCTGATTTCCATCAGCCCTGCGCGTGGATCGAACTGGGGCGCAAGCTCTGGCTGCCCGCTGGCGTTGAGCCGGTCTGGCAGCTCTGGGAACAGCCGCAGCAAATTGAAGAGAGGGAAGTATGAGTCAGTTTTTCTATATCCATCCGGATAACCCGCAGCCACGTCTGATCAACCAGGCCGTGGAGATCGTCCGCAAAGGCGGCGTGATTGTCTACCCGACCGATTCAGGCTACGCGCTGGGCTGTAAAATTGAAGATAAAGGGGCAATGGAACGCATTTGCCGTATTCGCCAGCTGCCGGACGGCCATAACTTTACCCTGATGTGCCGCGATCTCTCTGAGCTGTCGACCTATGCGTATGTTGATAACGTGGCGTTTCGCCTGATTAAGAACAACACGCCGGGCAACTACACCTTCATCCTGAAGGGCACGAAGGAAGTACCGCGTCGTCTGCTGCAGGAGAAACGCAAAACCATCGGCATGCGCGTGCCGTCGAACCCGATTGCGCAGGCGCTGCTGGAAACCCTCGGCGAACCGATGCTTTCTACCTCGCTGATGCTGCCCGGAAGCGAGTTTACCGAGTCCGACCCGGAAGAGATCAAAGATCGTCTGGAGAAGGTGGTCGAGCTGATTATTCACGGCGGCTATCTCGGCCAGCAGCCGACCACCGTGGTCGACTTAACCGAAGATGCACCGGAAGTGATTCGTGAAGGCGTGGGTGACGTAAAGCCTTTCTTGTAAAGGTATAAGCAGATATACTACGCGGCCATCAAAGCAGGGCTCAGCCCTCTTTTGACCTGATTCGACGCCTGTGAAGGCGACTCCTGAGGAAGCTCAATGAGCGAGAAGTTACAGAAAGTGCTGGCGCGTGCCGGCCACGGTTCACGCCGTGAAATCGAAGCCATTATTGAAGCGGGCCGCGTGAGTGTGGACGGTAAAATCGCCACGCTGGGTGACCGCGTAGAAATCGTACCGGGGCTGAAGATCCGCATCGACGGTCATCTTATCTCCGTTAAAGAGTCCGCGGAACAGATCTGCCGCGTGCTGGCTTACTACAAGCCGGAAGGCGAGCTGTGCACCCGCAACGACCCGGAAGGTCGTCCGACGGTGTTTGACCGTCTGCCTAAACTGCGTGGCGCTCGCTGGATTGCCGTCGGCCGCCTGGACGTGAACACCTGCGGTCTGCTGCTGTTCACCACCGATGGTGAACTGGCAAACCGTCTGATGCACCCAAGCCGTGAAGTGGAACGTGAATACGCGGTGCGCGTATTTGGCCAGGTTGACGAAAATAAACTGCGCGATCTGTCGCGTGGCGTTCAGCTGGAGGACGGTCCTGCGGCGTTCAAAACCATCAAGTTTACCGGTGGGGAAGGCATTAACCAGTGGTACAACGTGACCCTGACCGAAGGCCGTAACCGCGAGGTGCGTCGTCTCTGGGAAGCGGTAGGCGTGCAGGTTAGCCGCCTGATCCGCGTCCGTTACGGCGACATTCTGCTGCCGAAAGGTCTGCCGCGCGGTGGGTATACCGAACTGGATCTGACCCAAACCAACTACCTGCGCGAGCTGGTCGGCCTGACGCCGGAAACCACCTCAAAAGTGGCGGTGGAAAAAGATCGTCGACGCATGAAGGCGAATCAGATCCGTCGCGCAGTGAAGCGACACAGCCAGGTGAGCAGCAGCCGCCGCTCCGGCAGCCGTAACAACAACGGTTAATATAAAAGCCCGGTCAACGAACCGGGCTTTTTTCTTTAGTAATCAATTCCAATTTGCGCTTTGATGCCTGCATCAAACGCATGTTTGACCGGACGCAGCTCGCTGACGGTATCGGCCATCTCCAGAATATCCCGATGACATCCGCGCCCCGTAACGATAACCGTCTGGTGTACAGGACGATTCATCAGAGCATCCAGCACGGCTTCCAGCGGCAGGTAGTCGTAGGCGACCATGTAGGTGATCTCATCCAGCAGAACCATATTCAGAGAGGGATCGGCCAGCATTCTCTTTGCATGCTCCCAGACGGCGAGACAGGCGGCGGTGTCGGTTTCCCGGTTCTGAGTATCCCACGTAAACCCGGTCGCCATCACCTGAAACTCAACGCCGTGAGGCTCAAGTAAATTCCGCTCACCGTTGGGCCATTCGCCTTTGATAAACTGGATCACGCCCACTTTTTGCCCGTGTCCAACGGCGCGTGTCGCCGTGCCGAATGCGGCGGTGGTTTTCCCTTTTCCGTTGCCGGTAAAAACGATGACGATCCCACGTTCGTCCTGGGCTGCCGCGACGCGCGCATCGACCTGTTCTTTCAGACGCTGCTGGCGCTGCTGATGACGTTCTTCACTCATTGCGAAATTCCTGGTTTACGTCCCGGCTGGGCGTCAAAGGTCATCCCGGTTTTGCGGCGGCTGTCGTCGCCCATCAGCCAGAGATAGAGCGGCATAATGTCTGCCGGGGTTTTCAGCTTCTGCGGATCTTCGCTCGGGAACGCGCTGGCGCGCATTTTGGTGCGCGTACCGCCCGGGTTAATGCAGTTTACGCGCAGATGGCGGCTCTGGTACTCCTCCGCCAGCACCTGCATCATGCCTTCGGTCGCGAATTTTGAAACGGCATAGGCTCCCCAGTTTGCGCGTCCTTCACGGCCAACGCTGGACGAGGTAAAGACCAGTGACCCGGACTCGGATTTGAGTAATAAAGGAAGCAATGCCTGTGTGAGGAAAAACGTGCCGTTGACGTTGACCTGCATCACCTGCTGCCAGATATCTGGATCCTGTTCATCCATCGGACGCACTTCACCTAGCAAACCGGCGTTATGCAGCACGCCGTCGAGTCTCGGATAGTGAGCGCTGATGCGCTGGGCTAATTCCTGGCACACCGCAGGCGTGCAGGTCAGTAAATCGAGCGTATACCACGGGGCCGGCGTGCCGCATACGGCCTCAATCTCCTGGGCGACGTTTTTCAGTTTTTCTTCGTTGCGCCCGATCAGAATGACGTTGGCGCCATATTCGGCGTATGTCAGGGCTGCCTCGCGGCCAATCCCGTCGCTGGCACCGGTGACAAGAATAATCCGGTTTTGCAGCAGATTTTTTTGCGGTTGATAATGCACGGTGACTCCTCAGGCGACCGGTGACGCAATGGCGCCTTTATGATGACTTTTCGGCTTTATGCCCGAATTAGCCTAATAATTCAATCAGTCTACAGGACGCATTACTGTAAAATTAACAATTTGCAAATATTTAAACTCCAGTCCGGGGATTCCTGAAGGCGGCTCGCAGAGGTAATGTCACGAGCGAGACGCATGGGCAGGGCTGTTGTACACTGCCGTGAAAGATTCGTGGTTAAATCAAGGTGGAACGCGTGGAATTACTTTCTCAATATGGGTTGTTTTTGGCCAAAATCGCGACGGTGGTGGTTGCCATTGCGGTGGTAGCCGTTCTGATTGCCAACCTGACGCAGCGCAAGCGTCAGCGTGGGGAGTTACGCATCACCCGCCTGAGCGAGCAGTATAAAGAGATGCAGGAAGAGATGTCTCTGGCGCTGCTTGATAGTCATCAACAGAAACTCTGGCAGAAAGCGCAGAAGAAAAAGCATAAACAGGAAGCCAAAGCGGCAAAGGCAAAAGCAAAGCTCAATGCGCCGCAGGATAAGGCCACGCCGCGCGTCTATGTGCTCGATTTTAAAGGCAGTATGGATGCGCATGAAGTGTCTTCTCTGCGGGAAGAAGTGACTGCCGTTCTGGCCGTGGCGACACCGCAGGATCAGGTTGTCGTGCGTCTTGAAAGCCCGGGCGGGGTCGTTCACGGTTACGGACTGGCCGCCTCACAGCTGCAGCGCCTGCGTGAAAAACAGATCCCGCTGACCGTTGCCGTGGATAAAGTGGCCGCGAGCGGTGGCTACATGATGGCCTGCGTGGCGGACAAAATTGTTGCCGCGCCGTTCTCCATTATTGGCTCGATCGGCGTGGTCGCGCAAATTCCGAACTTTAACCGCTTCCTGAAAAATAAAGAGATTGATATCGAACTTCACACGGCGGGTCAGTACAAACGTACCCTGACGCTGCTGGGGGAAAACACGGAAGAAGGGCGTCAAAAATTCCGCGAAGATCTCAACGAAACGCATCATCTCTTTAAAGATTTCGTACACCGTATGCGCCCAACGCTCGATATTGAACAGGTCGCGACGGGCGAGCACTGGTACGGCGTCCAGGCGCAGGAGAAAGGGCTGGTGGATGAAGTCGGAACCAGCGACGATCTGCTGCTCAATCTGATGGAAGGCCGGGAACTGGTGGGCGTGCGCTTTACCCAGCGTAAGCGACTCCTTGACCGCTTTACCAACAGTGCGGCAGAAAGCGCGGACCGTCTGCTGCTGCGCTGGCTACAGCGCGGACAAAAACCGCTGCTGTAAACAAAAACGCGAGGCATATGCCTCGCGTTTTGCATTAATCGACCAGGTGATATTTCTCTGAAAGCGTATGCGCCAGGTATTTGAACATGTTAAAAACGGCGGTGCTTTTCGGGGTCGGTAAACCCTGTTCGTCAAGGAAGTATTCGCCGCTGAAAATCAGCACGCCATTACGCTGCTCTACGCCGGTGGCTTCAATGCCCGCCAGCGTATCTTCATGGTCACGGATAAGCTTGTTTGCTTCGATAAGCAGAGAGGCTCGGTCAATAGGTTGGGTCGTATTCTGCATAATCCACTCCTTAAACAGTGACAATAGTCTACGCCGAGGGCGCTTTGGGGGCAAATTTTCCCTGTAATGTGAGGGGATAAGGTGCAGGGTCCCGGCTGGCGGGATCTGCTTTTGCATGCTAATAAAGTTGCGTAACGAATTTTATCAGGTAGAGTGTGCGCTTTCGTCATTCTGGCAACAGAATTGCTTGACATTCAACCGGGAATTCGTCACGAATTACACGAGATGTGAGAAAAATACCCGAAAACTCAATCACCTGGGCGTCTTCTCATTAACGTCCGGTAAGTCAAAGGGGTTGATATCTCCTGACGCAGTCGCAATATCATTGGCTCGTCGTCAGCGGAAGGGAAATCAACGTGCGGCGTATTCCTGGAAGAATTAAATTAGGTAAAGGTGAATATGGGTAAAGCTCTCGTCATCGTTGAGTCCCCGGCAAAAGCCAAAACGATCAATAAGTATCTGGGTAATGACTACGTGGTTAAGTCCAGCGTCGGTCATATCCGCGATTTGCCGACCAGTGGCTCAGCCAGCAAAAAGAGCGCAGACTCTACCTCCACCAAAGGGGCTAAAAAGCCTAAAAAGGATGAACGTAGCGCGCTTGTCAACCGCATGGGTGTTAACCCATGGCATAACTGGGATGCACAATATGAAGTGCTGCCCGGGAAAGAAAAAGTCGTTAACGAGCTGAAGCAGCTTGCTGAAAAAGCAGACCACATCTATCTCGCAACCGACCTTGACCGCGAAGGGGAAGCCATTGCGTGGCACCTGCGGGAAGTGATCGGTGGTGATGACAAACGCTACAGCCGTGTAGTGTTTAACGAAATTACGAAGAATGCGATTCGTCAGGCGTTTGAGAAGCCGGGCGAACTGAATATTGACCGCGTAAACGCACAGCAGGCTCGTCGCTTTATGGACCGCGTTGTGGGCTACATGGTCTCTCCACTGCTGTGGAAGAAGATTGCCCGTGGCCTGTCCGCAGGGCGTGTGCAATCCGTCGCCGTACGTCTGGTCGTTGAGCGTGAGCGCGAAATTAAAGCCTTCGTGCCGGAAGAGTTCTGGGAAGTCGATGCCAATGTGACCACGCCGGGCGGTGACGCTCTGCCGCTGCAGGTGAGCCATCACAACGATAAGCCTTTCCGTCCGGAAAACCGCGACCAGACCATGGCCGCCGTAGCGCTGCTGGAAAAAGCACGCTATCAGGTGCTGGAACGTGAAGACAAACCGACCAGCAGCAAGCCGGGGGCACCGTTTATTACCTCCACGCTGCAACAGGCTGCAAGCACGCGTCTGGGTTATGGCGTGAAGAAGACCATGATGATGGCGCAGCGCCTGTATGAAGCGGGCTACATCACCTACATGCGTACCGACTCAACCAACCTGAGCCAGGACGCGGTCAACATGGTCCGCGGCTACATCAGTGACAATTTCGGTAAGAAATACCTGCCGGAAAGCGCTAACCAGTTCGCCAGCAAAGAGAACTCTCAGGAAGCACACGAAGCGATTCGTCCTTCTGACGTCTCGGTGTTAGCGGAATCGCTGAAAGACATGGAAGCCGACGCGCAGAAGCTGTATCAGCTGATCTGGCGCCAGTTCGTGGCGTGCCAGATGACGCCAGCGCAGTACGACTCCACCACGCTGACCGTTGGTGCGGGTGAGTTCCGTCTCAAAGCGCGCGGTCGTATCCTGCGTTTCGACGGCTGGACGAAGGTGATGCCAGCGCTGCGTAAAGGTGATGAAGACCGAACGCTGCCGGCGGTGAACAAAGGTGACGAGTTGTCGCTTGTCGATCTGGTTCCGGCACAGCACTTCACCAAGCCGCCTGCGCGCTTCAGTGAAGCGTCCCTGGTGAAAGAGCTGGAAAAACGCGGTATTGGTCGTCCATCGACCTACGCGTCCATCATCTCGACGATCCAGGACCGTGGCTACGTACGCGTTGAAAACCGCCGTTTCTATGCGGAAAAAATGGGTGAGATCGTCACTGACCGTCTGGAAGCAAACTTCCGTGAGTTGATGAACTACGATTTCACCGCGCAAATGGAAGACAGCCTCGACCAGGTTGCCAGCCATCAGGCGGAATGGAAAAAGGTACTCGACAGCTTCTTCAGCGACTTTACCGACCAGCTTGAAAAAGCGGAGAAAGACCCTGAAGAGGGCGGCATGCTGCCTAACCAGATGGTGCTGACCAGCATCGACTGTCCAACCTGCGGCCGCAAGATGGGGATCCGCACCGCAACCACGGGCGTATTCCTTGGCTGCTCCGGCTATGCGCTGTCACCAAAAGAGCGCTGCAAAACCACCATCAACCTGGTGCCTGAGAACGAAGTTCTCAACGTGCTGGAGGGTGACGATGCGGAAACTAACGCTCTGCGTGCCAAACGCCGCTGCAAGAAATGCGGCACGGCAATGGACAGCTACCTGATCGATCCAAAACGTAAGCTGCACGTCTGCGGTAATAACCCAACGTGTGACGGGTATGAGATCGAAGAGGGCGAGTTCCGCATTAAAGGCTATGACGGCCCGATTGTGGAATGCGAGAAGTGCGGCTCTGAAATGCACCTGAAAATGGGGCGTTTCGGTAAGTACATGGCCTGTACCAACGACGAGTGTAAAAACACGCGTAAAATTCTGCGTAACGGCGAAGTGGCTCCTCCGAAGGAAGATCCGGTTCCGCTGCCAGAACTGCCGTGCGAGAAATCCGACGCGTACTTCGTGCTGCGTGATGGTGCCGCAGGTGTCTTCCTGGCCGCCAACACCTTCCCGAAATCGCGTGAAACGCGCGCGCCGCTGGTGGAAGAGTTGCATCGCTTCCGCGATCGTCTGCCTGAGAAACTGCGTTATCTGGCCGATGCGCCACAGCAGGATCCGGAAGGCAACAAAACCGTGGTACGGTTTAGCCGTAAAACTAAGCAGCAGTATGTTGCGGCCGAGAAAGAGGGTAAAGCGACCGGATGGTCTGCCTTCTTTGTCGATGGCAAATGGGTTGAAGGCAAGAAATAATCTTCCCTTACCGTAACTTACCTGTAAAAGGGCCGGATTTCCGGCCCTTTTTTATTACCTTGTTATTATTTTTTGTTCCGTACTATACAGTCAGGCTATAAATGATATAGTGGTTATAGTTAACCTGTTTCTTATTATTAAATCGTCTTAAGCGATTGACCGCATGCGCTAAATCGGATGGACTGGCATGAAATTACAGCAGCTTCGTTATATCGTTGAGGTGGTGAATCATAACCTTAACGTCTCTTCTACCGCCGAGGGGTTGTATACCTCGCAACCGGGCATCAGCAAACAAGTTCGTATGCTGGAGGACGAGTTAGGTATCCAGATATTTGCCCGCAGCGGTAAGCATCTCACCCAGGTGACGCCTGCGGGGCAGGAAATCATCCGCATTGCGCGTGAAGTCCTCTCCAAAGTCGATGCGATTAAGTCTGTGGCGGGAGAACACACCTGGCCGGATAAAGGTTCGCTGTATATTGCCACGACGCATACCCAGGCGCGCTATGCGCTACCCGGCGTTATCAAAGGCTTTATCGAGCGTTATCCTCGCGTCTCTTTGCATATGCATCAGGGCTCGCCAACGCAAATTGCTGAAGCCGTTTCCAAGGGGAATGCAGATTTTGCCATCGCCACCGAAGCGCTTCACCTGTATGACGATCTGGTGATGCTTCCATGCTATCACTGGAACCGTTCTATCGTGGTGACCCCCGATCATCCCCTGGCGGGTAAAGGGTCGGTCACTATCGAAGAGCTGGCGCAATATCCGTTGGTGACGTATACGTTTGGCTTTACCGGACGGTCCGAGCTTGATACGGCCTTTAACCGGGCAGGGTTAACGCCGCGCATTGTCTTTACCGCGACGGACGCCGACGTGATTAAAACCTATGTGCGGCTTGGTCTGGGGGTGGGCGTTATTGCCAGCATGGCGGTGGATCCGGTGTCAGACCCTGACCTGGTGCGTCTTGATGCGCATGATGTTTTCAGTCATAGCACCACAAAGATTGGCTTCCGTCGCAGCACCTTCCTGCGCAGCTATATGTATGATTTTATTCAGCGCTTTGCCCCTCATTTAACGCGTGACGTGGTTGATACCGCCGTTGCATTACGCTCAAATGAAGATATTGAAGAGATGTTTAAAGACATCAAACTCCCCGAAAAATAATCACACCCGGTATCTTTCCCTTAGGGAAAGATACCGAAATAACGCCTCAAAGCTAAATTAGAATTATCATCATCTGCGTATCCCCTGTCATATAATGTCGTTATCCATTTAATCCGTATGGTTATAATGTCGTGAATTGGCGACAAAAGTAGAAACTAATTTACGCCTTCGCAAATTTTTCTTTTCAATTATTTATTTCTGGTCAAAAGATTGAATATTTCATACCTTCCGGTGCGTAAATTCACTGGCTTTTCGGCTAAAGTTTCTTTAGGATTTATCTCAACGGATGATTAATTGTACCAATTGTTTGGTCCTAAATGATAAGCGATGTCGATTGTATGAGGTTAGCAATGCCTTCAGGAAGTGAAGAACCGCAAAGGGATCCTGCGCTCAAGCGTAAAGCCTGGCTGGCGGTCTTTCTCGTCTCTACCCTGTTTTGGGTGGTGGTTGCTCTCCTGGCCTGGAAATATTGGGGTTAAATATGGCAGTGACGGTACGTACAGAAACGGTAAAACAGATGTGTCAGCATCGTGACAACGGCCACAGAGGGCGTAAAGCACCTGCGACTGTTGTACCCGCGTCCTGGAAACTGACGCCGCAGCAGCAAGCGTTTATTGATGTGTTCGCAGAAGACGAACCCAAAAAACAATAATTTAGTTAATTGCGTAATGATGCAACTAGTCTGAATATCGACTCTGCACTTTCGTACTCTTTAATAAATACACATCAGCAATATAGCACTGAGGACTTACCTCGGAACTTTTAATAAATAATGCCTGGTGTCCCTATGATGAATAACATGACGTCTCACAAATACTGGTCATGGATCGGCGTTTTTACCGTGTCGATTCTGTTCTGGAGTCAGCTCATCTGGTTGGCCCTCCACTAAATTGTAAAACCTCGCTACGGCGGGGTTTTTTGTTTTCCCTTTCTGGACCAATCCTAAATTTATCAATTTGGGTTGTTATCAAAACGTTACGACATCTTTGTGTTATCTTTAATTACGGCCCTGATGATTGTCGGGGCATCTCTGTGATTAAGGAGGAGCTTATGTCGTTAACCCTACGCGAAGCCAGTAAGGATACGTTACAGGCAGAAAATAAAACCTGGCATTACTACAGCCTGCCGCTGGCTGCCAGAACGCTTGGGGACATTTCGCGTTTACCCAAGTCATTGAAAGTTTTACTGGAAAATCTATTGCGCTGGCAGGACGGAGACTCTGTCACCCTCGATGATATCCAGGCGCTGGCAGGGTGGCTGGAAAATGCCCATGCCGACAGAGAAATCGCCTACCGCCCGGCCAGGGTGCTGATGCAGGACTTTACCGGTGTTCCTGCCGTCGTTGATTTAGCCGCGATGCGCGAGGCCGTTAAGCGTCTCGGCGGAGATACGGCAAAAGTGAATCCGCTTTCCCCCGTTGACCTCGTCATTGACCACTCCGTAACCGTTGACCGCTTTGGTGATGACGACGCCTTTGGCGAGAACGTGCGTCTGGAGATGGAGCGCAACCACGAGCGCTATGTGTTCCTGAAGTGGGGGCAGCAGGCGTTCAGCCGGTTTAGCGTGGTCCCGCCGGGGACCGGTATTTGTCACCAGGTTAACCTTGAATATCTTGGTAAAGCCGTCTGGAGTGAATTGCAGGATAAAGAGTGGGTCGCCTATCCGGACACGCTGGTGGGCACGGACTCCCATACCACCATGATCAACGGTCTGGGCGTGCTCGGCTGGGGCGTCGGGGGTATCGAAGCGGAAGCGGCCATGCTCGGCCAGCCGGTGTCCATGCTTATCCCTGACGTGGTGGGCTTCAAGCTCACCGGCAAGCTGTCTGAAGGCATTACCGCCACCGATCTGGTGCTCACCGTCACTCAGATGCTGCGTAAGCATGGTGTGGTGGGCAAGTTTGTAGAATTCTACGGGGATGGTCTGGATTCGCTGCCGCTGGCTGACCGCGCCACCATTGCCAATATGGCGCCGGAATACGGTGCAACCTGCGGCTTTTTCCCCATCGATGACGTCACGCTGGAATACATGCGCCTTAGCGGGCGCAGCGAAGAGCAGGTCGCGCTGGTGGAGGCCTATACCAAAGCGCAGGGCTTGTGGCGAAACCCGGGCGATGAACCGGTCTTCACCAGCACGCTTGAACTCGATATGGGAAGCGTCGAGGCGAGCCTCGCCGGACCGAAACGTCCGCAGGATCGGGTTGCGCTGAGTGACGTGCCAAAAGCCTTTGCCGCCAGCAATGCCCTGGAAGTGAACGTGGCGCAGAAAGATCACCGTCCGGTCGACTATGTTCTGAACGGACATCAGTATCAGCTCCCGGATGGCGCGGTTGTGATTGCGGCCATTACCTCCTGCACCAACACCTCGAACCCCAGCGTATTAATGGCGGCCGGTCTGCTGGCGAAAAAGGCGGTAGAGCTTGGGCTAAAACCTCAGCCATGGGTCAAGGCCTCGCTGGCACCGGGTTCCAAAGTGGTATCGGATTACCTGGCGCAGGCCAAACTGACGCCGTACCTTGACGAACTGGGCTTTAACCTCGTGGGCTACGGCTGTACGACCTGTATTGGTAACTCCGGCCCGCTGCCTGAACCCATTGAAACGGCGATCAGGCAGGGTGACCTGACGGTAGGCGCGGTCCTGTCCGGTAACCGAAACTTTGAAGGGCGTATTCACCCGCTGGTGAAAACCAACTGGCTCGCCTCGCCGCCGCTGGTCGTGGCGTATGCCCTTGCAGGGAACATGAATATCAACCTGGCGACCGATCCGATTGGTCACGATCGCAAGAACGATCCTGTCTACCTGAAAGATATCTGGCCATCTTCGCGTGAAATCGCGCTGGCCGTTGAAAAGGTCTCAACCGAGATGTTCCGCAAAGAGTATGCGGAGGTCTTTGAAGGCACGCCGGAGTGGAAAACCATCAACGTCGTGGGCTCAGATACCTACGACTGGCAGGATGACTCGACCTATATTCGTCTGTCGCCGTTCTTTGATGAGATGCTGGCCGAGCCGGCACCGCTTAAGGATATCCACGGCGCGCGCATACTGGCGATGCTGGGAGATTCCGTCACGACCGACCATATCTCTCCGGCGGGGAGTATCAAAGCCGATAGCCCGGCAGGCCGTTATCTGCAGAGCCGGGGCGTCGAACGCCGCGATTTTAACTCCTACGGCTCGCGTCGCGGCAATCATGAGGTCATGATGCGCGGAACGTTTGCCAACATCCGCATTCGTAACGAAATGGTACCGGGCGTGGAAGGGGGCATGACGCGCCATCTGCCGGGGACGGAAGTCGTTTCGATCTATGATGCGGCGGTCAAATATCAACAGGAAGGTACGCCGCTGGCGGTGATCGCCGGGAAAGAGTACGGTTCCGGCTCCAGCCGCGACTGGGCGGCGAAAGGTCCGCGTCTGCTTGGCGTTCGCGTGGTTATCGCCGAATCGTTTGAACGTATTCACCGCTCGAATCTGATCGGTATGGGGATCCTGCCGCTCGAGTTCCCGCAGGGCGTGACGCGTAAAACGCTGGGACTGACCGGGGAAGAGCAGATTGAGATTAGCGGTTTGCAAAACCTGCAGCCGGGTAAAACGGTGCCGGTGAAGTTAACGCGGGCAGACGGGAAAATCGAGGTGCTGGATTGCCGGTGCCGTATTGATACGGCAACCGAGCTGACCTATTACCAGAACGACGGCATTTTACATTATGTGATTCGTAAGATGCTGGACTGATGAAACGAGCCCGGCACCCGTGCCGGGCTTTAGCATCACTCTTTCAGCAGATGGCCCATTTTGGCGGCTTTGGTATCCAGGTAGTGGGCGTTTTTCGGGTTTCGGCCGACAATCAGCGGTACGCGCTCGACGATGTTGATCCCCGCTTCGGTCAGGATCTCCACTTTTTTCGGATTATTGGTCAGCAGGCGAACTTCGTCCACGCCCAGCAACTTGAACATATCGGCGCACAAGGTGAAGTCGCGTTCGTCAGCGGCAAAGCCAAGCTGATGGTTTGCTTCAACCGTATCGTAGCCCTGGTCCTGAAGCGCGTAAGCGCGGATTTTATTCAGCAGACCAATATTACGACCTTCCTGACGGTGATAAAGCAGCACACCGCGACCTTCTTCTGCAATATGAGACAGGGCGGCTTCCAGCTGGAAACCACAATCACAGCGCAGGCTGAACAGCGCGTCGCCGGTAAGACACTCTGAATGGACGCGGGACAGAACCGGCGTCTGCCCTGAAATGTCACCATAAACCAGCGCGACATGATCCTGTCCGGTTGCCAGTTCTTCAAAACCCACCATCAGGAAATCGCCCCATGGGGTTGGCAGTTTGGCTTCTGCCACACGTTTAAGCTGCATGTGATTCTCCAGAGTAGGCTGACACGTTTCGTGCCTTTGCCCTGTTTTGCTTTCTGTATCAGTTCATTTTGCCACAAGCTCAGCAGGTTCGCCTAATGGGCACCATGCTATATGAACGTTAAACGCACGATCCGACATATCCACCCGGATGATTAATTTCAGTTATGATTGTGACGCTTAGCGAAAAAGGAGAAGACATGCTTTCAATCGCCAGACGTACGGCAGCAGGTGCGGCCATTTTACTGATTATGCCTCTGGCCGTATGGCTTTCAGGCTGGATGTGGCAGCCCGGGCATAATGCCACGTGGCTGAAAACGTTATACTGGATAACGGAAACGGTCACCCAGCCGTGGGGGATTATTACCCACGTACTCCTCTGCGCCTGGTTTCTGTGGTGCCTGCGCTTTCGTCTGCGCGCGGCGCTGATGCTCTTTGCGATCCTCGGGGGCGCTATCCTTGTCGGTCAGGGCGTGAAGTCCTGGGTTAAAGATCGCGTGCAGGAGCCGCGTCCTTTTGTCGTCTGGCTGGAAAAAACGCATCATGTTCCGGTAGATGAGTTCTACAATTTAAAGCGTAAAGATCGCGGCGCGCTGGTGAAAGAACAGCTTGCGGAACAGCAGGATATCCCGAAATTCTTGCGTAAACACTGGCAGAAAGAGACCGGGTTCGCGTTTCCTTCCGGCCACACCATGTTTGCGGCCAGCTGGGCGTTGCTGGGAGTTGGGCTGCTTTGGCCAAGGCGTCGAACGATCACTATCGTGATTTTACTGATCTGGGCGACCGGGGTTATGGGAAGCCGCCTGCTGCTGGGGATGCACTGGCCGCGGGACCTGGTCGTCGCCACGCTCATCTCATGGCTGCTGATTATGATGGCGACCTGGCTCACTGAACGATTCTGCGGCCCGCTAACGCCACCGCCAGAAGAGAAAGAAGAAATAGCCGAAAGGGACCAGACAGACGCCTGACGGTTGATATTCCGTATTTTGCCCATAGATCCATGACCTGCGCGACACTTTTTCCGTTTCGCGCTCGTCGCTAAAATGGTAGTTTATAAGGCTGATTGCGGTGAATTGAACACACTTTATTCGCTTGAACCACATAACGGGAAGTAATGTGAAATATTTACTCATTTTCTTACTGGTATTGGCGATTTTTGTCATTTCAGTCACGTTGGGTGCACAAAACGATCAGCAGGTGACGTTTAACTATCTGCTGGCTCAGGGTGAGTATCGCGTCTCGAGCCTGCTGGCGGTCTTATTTGCTGCCGGCTTTGCCATTGGCTGGCTGGTTTGCGGTCTGTTCTGGCTGAAAGTCCGTGTTTCTCTTGCGCGCGCTGAACGTAAAATTAAGCGACTCGAAAATAACATTGCCCCTGCGTCTGACATTCCGGAAAGCTCTGGTGTGCCGGTCGTGAAGGAATAATCGACTATGCTGGAGTTGTTGTTTCTGCTTTTGCCTGTAGCCGCAGCCTATGGCTGGTATATGGGCCGCAGAAGTGCGCAACAAACAAAACAGGATGAGGCCAACCGGCTCTCCCGCGACTACGTTGCGGGGGTGAACTTCCTCCTGAGCAATCAGCAGGACAAAGCGGTAGATCTGTTCCTCGATATGCTGAAAGAGGATACGGGGACGGTTGAAGCGCATCTCACCCTGGGCAACCTGTTCCGCTCGCGCGGCGAGGTCGATCGCGCCATTCGTATTCATCAGACTCTGATGGAAAGCGCCTCGCTGACCTACGATCAACGTCTCCTTGCGGTGCAACAGCTGGGGCGGGATTACATGGCCGCGGGGTTGTACGATCGCGCTGAAGATATGTTCGCGCAGCTGGTGGATGAAACAGATTTTCGCATCGGGGCATTGCAGCAACTCCTGCAGATTTATCAGGCCACCAGCGACTGGCAGAAAGCCATTGATACCGCTGAACGTCTGGTGAAGCTGGGTAAAGATAAGCAGCGCGTTGAGATCGCCCATTTCTACTGTGAGCTTGCGCTTCAGCAGATGGGCAACGACGACATGGATAAAGCCATGGCGCTGCTGAAGAAAGGCGCCGCGGCGGACCGCAACAGCGCGCGCATCTCCATCATGATGGGGCGCGTCTTTATGGCGAATGGCGACTACGCCAAAGCCGTTGAAAGCCTGCTGCGGGTTATCGACCAGGACAAAGAGCTGGTCAGTGAAACGCTGGAAATGCTGCAAACCTGCTATCAACAGCTCGACAAGCAGGAAGAGTGGGTAGCATTCCTGCGTCGCTGCGTGGAAGAAAATACTGGCGCCACCGCTGAACTGATGCTCTCAGACGTCGTTGAGCAGTATGAGGGAAGCGACACCGCGCAGGTTTATATTACGCGTCAGCTGCAGCGTCATCCGACCATGCGGGTGTTCCATAAGCTAATGGATTACCACCTGAACGACGCTGAAGAAGGGCGCGCCAAAGAGAGCCTGATGGTGCTGCGCGACATGGTTGGCGAACAGGTGCGCAGCAAGCCGCGCTATCGTTGCCAGAAGTGTGGTTTTACCGCGTATACGCTCTACTGGCACTGTCCTTCCTGCCGCGCCTGGTCCACCATCAAGCCAATCCGCGGCCTGGACGGGCAATAATTTTTTAAAATGCCGCATTTTAGTTACAACATACTGATGGTTTTTCCACTGTCCTGTGCTCCGTGCGGTTTGCCGGCCTGGCAGGCGCGTAAATGGATCCTGTCAATTTGCGGCGTCGGCAGGTAGAATGCTGGCCGTTTATCTGTTCCGCGCCGCTGCGCGCCCATAGACGAAAAGGGCTGGTCATGACGTCTGTTACATCCTCCACTTCCCGCGTAATTACGGATTCTCCTGTTGTTGTTGCGCTCGATTACAATAAGCGTGACGCTGCACTGGCGTTTGTCGACGGCATCGACCCTCGCGACTGCCGTCTGAAAGTTGGCAAAGAGATGTTCACGCTGTTTGGACCGCAAATCGTTCGCGATCTGCAGCAGCGCGGCTTTGACGTTTTCCTCGACCTGAAATTCCACGATATCCCGAATACCACGGCGCACGCGGTTGCCGCAGCCGCAGAGCTGGGCGTATGGATGGTCAACGTCCACGCATCGGGTGGGGCAAGAATGATGACGGCCGCCCGTGAGGCGCTCCTGCCGTTCGGTAAAGATGCACCGTTGCTGATTGCGGTCACCGTGCTAACCAGTATGGACGAAAACGATCTACGCGACCTGGGCGTGACGTTGTCACCCGCCGAGCATGCCGAACGTCTCGCGCGTCTGACGCAGCATTGCGGCCTGGATGGCGTCGTCTGCTCCGCGCAGGAAGCGGTACGTTTCAAATCAGCGCTGGGCCAGGATTTTAAACTGGTTACGCCGGGTATTCGTCCTGCAGGCAGCGAAGTGGGCGATCAGCGCCGTATTATGACGCCTGAGCAGGCGTTGGCTGCTGGCGTTGACTACATGGTCATCGGGCGTCCGGTAACGCAGTCTGCCAACCCGGCTGAGACGCTTAAGGCTATCAACGCATCGCTGAAAAAGGGGGCCTAATGACCGATTCCAACAGCCGTCTGGTCTATTCAACCGATGGCGGGCGTATAGACGAACCGAAAGCGAAAGTGGAACGTCCAAAGGGAGACGGCATCGTTCGGATCCAGCGTCAAACCAGTGGACGAAAAGGGAAAGGGGTTTGCCTAATCTCCGGCATTGACCTGGATGATGCTGAACTGGCAAAGCTGGCGGCCGAGTTGAAAAAAAAATGTGGCTGCGGCGGCGCCGTGAAAGACGGCATTATTGAAATCCAGGGAGATAAGCGCGATTTAATAAAATCTCTGCTGGAAGCCAAAGGTATGAAAGTCAAACTGGCAGGCGGTTAAAATAAATGAGCCACGGCAAATGCCGTGGCTCGTGTTATATACGTGCGTATGTCAGACCTGAAATGCGTTCAAATATCGCAATACCGGGGAAGGCTTAGATAATAATTATTTGCCAACCTGGTGACCGATAATACCACCGACAGCAGCGCCACCTAATGTACCCAGCGTACTACCATCCGTTAATACTGCACCACCGAGAGCACCGGCACCGGCACCAATAGCGGTGTTACGGTCACGTTTAGACCAGTTAGAGCACGCGCTCAGGGACATTGCTACAGTGATTGCCAGAACAGCGGCGGCTAATTTTTTGCTGGTTAAGGTCATAATACTTTCTCCTGAATTATCGATTCACGGAAAGATGTACACGTTAAGTATAGACGAATCGAATACTTAATTCTGTTCTCCGTGAAAGCTGGTCGCGCAGGCGTTACGTAATCACGCAAGTGATAGTCACTTCCTGTTATATCGCTAACATTAATTTTACGACTTTAATGCAGGTTAAACAGGTAAAAACTCTTAAAGGAGTACCAGGAATCATCTCAGAGAAAGAAGGGCGTTTGCGCCCGAAATTCGGGCGCGGAGGGAACTCAGGCGGTCGTTTTAATAATATTGACGATCAGCCCGTCATCTTCCAGTTTATTACGGTGCGCATCGCTCAACCGTTCATCGGTAATCACGCGGCTAAAGCGTGAAACCGGGCCCATCGTGTATGGGTGAACGGCGCCAAATTTAGAGCTGTCGGTCAGCACAATGGCTTCACACTCTTTTTCCAGCACGGCATTCACCACGTCGGAGCGCATCATATCCCGGCCGGTAAAACCTGTCTCCGGCTGCCAGCCGTCAATCCCGATAAAGGCCTTGCTGAAATGTACCTGCTGGACATACTGACGGGTCAGCGGGCCTACCATGCTTTCACTTTTTTTCTGGTAAATACCGCCCAGCAGAATCACCTCACAGCGCGTCTCTTTGAGCAAGTGCGCGATATAGCTGCTGACGGTGATGATGGTAACGTCTTTTTGATCGGCAAGCGTGCGCGCCAGAAGGGCATTGCTGCTGCCGTTTTCAATAAAGACGGTCTCGCCGTTGTTCACCAGGGACGCGGCAAATTCCGCCAGTTCACGTTTGAGCGCGTAGTTATTCATCATGCGCGTCTCAACGTCGTCACTGTCCAGCGGGACAGCATATCCGTGCGCGCGACGCAGGTAGCTCTGTTTTTCCAGCAGATTAAGATCCTGGCGGATGGTGACTTCAGACACGCCAGTGGTTTTAGCGAGGTCGACTACGCTTACGCGTCCCTGATCGATGACCATCTGCAAAATGAGTTGTTGTCGGGAATTCATAGCATCCATTTAATAAAGCGAAACGAGGTCGGAGACGGTGGGATTAAACTTCCCACGGCGCTTTTGGCTGTCTGTTTTCTGGCGCATTGTCAGCACCATTCTGAGCAAGAAGTTCAGACTTCAGGATCTCGAGATTACGGATAGCAGAGTGATAATCGCCCGCCACCAGGATATCCAGCACGGTATCAATTCGTTGTGCTACAGCTTGTGCGTCAATAGTCGACATAATCTCACCCCAGGCGCGAAAAGTTAATATTTTCAATGATGCAGAAAATAGGATCAAAAGAGAAGGGAAAAAATGCAATAACTAAATTACATAAACGTAAGTGATAAATTTATTCCCCCTCATGCAGCAGGCTTAATGACTGGATTAGTCTAAAACTGCGCGCAAGGCGCTTTTTTATAAGAGGAATTAGACTATGACAGTTATCAATCAGCCTACCTGCACACTGTTTACCGATACTGAACGGTTCACGCAGCTGTCAGGATATTACGAGGCGGAGCGTCACACGGTCTGGATGATGCTGCGGGCTCAGCCACGTCCTTGCTTTAACCATGCGTTAATAGAGGAGATCATGAACTTTTCATGGCTGGTTCGCCAGTCTGGGTTTGCGGTTGATTTTTGGGTAACCGGATCGCTGGTTCCCGAGATGTACAATACGGGCGGAGATTTACAGTTCTTCGTCGAGTGCATTCAGAACGGACGTCGGGAAGCGTTACGGGCGTACGCTCGCGCCTGCGTTGATTGCGTCCATGCGGCCTCACGGGGGTTTGATACGGGAGCCATCACTCTGGCAATGGTAGAAGGCAGTGCGTTAGGGGGCGGGTTTGAGGCCGCTCTGGCGCACCATTTCGTCCTGGCTCAGCGCGATGCCCGTTTAGGTTTCCCGGAGATAGCCTTCAACCTGTTTCCGGGTATGGGAGGATATTCCCTGGTTGCACGCCGTGCAGGCATGAAGCTGGCGGAGGAACTCATCTACAAAGGGGAATCCCATACGGCTGAATGGTACGAACAGCACGGGCTGGTGGATGTCCTGTTTGAACCGGGACAAAGCTATGTCTCCACCCGAACCTTCATCGATACGCTGCGGCCAAAACTGAATGGCGTAAGGGCGATGCTGCGCGCCCGTACGCGCGTTCTGCAATTGCCCCGCAGTGAACTGATGGACATCACGGAAGACTGGGTTGATGCCGCTTTCTGCCTGGAGCCGAAAGATATCGCCTACATGGAGCGTCTGGTCACGCTGCAAAACCGCCATCACGCGGCGGGCCTGCGTAAAGCCAGTTAACGTTGATTTCGCACTTGATATCGTTTTAGCCATCGCTCGAATGCGGCAGCGGGCATCGGCTTAGCAAACAGAAAACCCTGCCGTTCGTTGACGCCGTTCTTGGTCAGAAAGGCGTCTTCTTTTGCATTCTCCACACCCTCGGCAATCACCTGCAGATTTAACGCCTGCGCCACCGCGACGATAGCGCGCACCAGCGACTGGGAAATAGACTGCTTATGAATATCCCTGACGAAAGATTGATCGAGCTTAATGGCGTCGATAGGGAAGCGGGCCAACTGAGAAAGGGAAGAGTAGCCGGTGCCAAAATCATCCAGATGAATTTGCGCCCCGAGTCTGCTGAACTGCTGGATCACGGACAGCGCCAGCTCTTCATTTTCGATAAGACAGCTTTCGGTCAACTCAACGTCGACCGGGCAGTATTCAAAATTCAGATCCTTCAGCGCCTGCTTTAAGTCGCTGAAGATGGTCTGGTCGGCCAGCTGGCGTGCAGAGACGTTCACCGCCACGCGCAGGTTTATTCCCTTATCGCGCCATTTTGCCACCTGGCGAACCACATCGAGCATCACCCAGCGGCCCAGCGGCACAATCAACCCCGACTCCTCGGCATAAGAGATAAACTCCAGCGGCGGGATCAGGCCGCGTTCTGGCGATTGCCAGCGGACCAGCGCTTCAAGGCTTCTGACTTCTCCGCGCCAGGTTATTTTCGGCTGATAGTGGATCAGAAGCTGATCGTTATCCAGCGCCTTGCGCAGGTTGGTATCCAGCCAGAGATACTCAAACACGCGCTGGTTCATCTCGGGTGAGAAGACGCAGAACTTGCCCCGGCCGTTCTCTTTGGCGGTGTACATGGCGGTATCGGCGTTGCGAATAACGCTTTCCCGGTCGTTTCCGTGCTGCGGGGCGAGGGCAATACCCAGAGAGCAGCCGGTATAAATCTCAATCAGACCGATTCGGAACGGCTGGCGCAGACGGGTTAAAATGCGCGACGCCATCGCCTCCAGAGAGCCCTGAGAGGTATTGGTGGCCATGACGATAAACTCATCGCCGCCAAGACGCGCCAGCACCTGTTCCTCGTCCAGACAGCTCAAAATGGCGAGGGCGACAGCCTGCAACAGCTGATCGCCAAACATATGCCCGTAAGCGTCGTTGACCTTTTTAAAGTTATCCAGATCGAGATACACCACGCCCACCTGCGTGTCGCCGCGGTTATCGATGGCGTCAGAAATCAGATCGTGGATCGCATTGCGGTTTGGCAGGCCGGTGATGGTATCGGTATTGGCCAGCACGCGCAGCCGCTCCTGAGCGCGGCGCTCCTCGGTAATATCGGTCCCGGAACAGATAAGGAAAATTTCATTTTTACCGCTGCCGCTGTGCACGAATTTGTTTCTGAACAGAAACAGCCGCTGCCCTTTACGCGTTTTGATCCAGCGTTCAACTTCGTAGGAGCTGCCGTTGCGAAAAAAACCGGTAATATTGCGCTTTGAGGCTGCCGCTTCGCTGCGGCTCATAAACAGCTTAAATACGTTCTGACCAATGACCTCTTGCTCTTTCAGGCCGGTGTACTCTTCGCTAAGCCGGTTAAAACGCTGAATATTGCCGTGCTGATCGAGGATAACAATGACGGAGTTGGCCTCTGAGACAACCTGTTCCGCGAATGAAAGTCCCTGAGCCAGATCGCGCGCCACGGAGGGCGTATCGTTCCAGGCGGAAGCGGTGCCTGCCCACTCGTTGCGGGTAATTTTACGGCCCACAAGATGAACCGGGACATCTTCTCCGTACAGGGAGAGCGACATGGAAATACTGGAGGTAATAACGGTTAAATGACGGATGAGATCGGCCTGTTCATCGTCCAGCGCCACGACCTGAGTGACATCGGCATTTTCGCTGGTGGAAAGGTGCAGAGCGTTGCTGTCAGCTGACAGGCGCCACCACGGGCTGTGAGTCCCCATGTAGCGAAACAGCAAATTCTGCTCCAGATCGTCCATCATGTTTTCTCCCGCAGCTGTTCATTAGCGCACAAATTATTCATTTGCTGTCGACTTTTCCGTTGAGAAACAGCGGCAAAACCGAAGTGAACCTGTTGTTTTTCCCTGCTTTCTTATAATAAAACGAGTCAGGTTAAAAAGGATACTGAGCGTATAGAAATTCACGTAACCGAATATAACAACACTCTTTTACTGTAGATAATTATGGCGGCTTTGGGCGAAGGGATACTGAAAATAGTAAGGAAAAATAATGATTTTGTGGCGGAGATAAAAAGAAAAATTGTCGGCCCTTCCGGAAAGGAAATGACCGACAATTGAACCGGTTATCAGGCGACAGGGCGCGCGATAATACTGCGGGTTTCCATGCGAACTTCGGCGATAGTGACGTCAATCACGTCGGTGACTTTGTAAACTGTTTCACCTTTAATTTGCACGGTACCGTTTTCCTGGCTACAGACCATTTCGTCACGAACCGCATGCAGGAACGGCGCAGGAATAAACGCGACAGCACCGTTATCGACCAGACGGACGCGCATGCCCCCGCGGCTGATATCGATGATCTCTGCGGCGAAACGGGTATCCGTACCGGCTTTATCCTGCAGGAAGCGCGCGTACAGCCAGTCTCCAACGTCACGTTCCGCCATGCGGTTCAGGCGACGACGATCGGCCATCTGCAGCGTGGTGTCCTCCTGAGGACGGGCAATGGTTTCACCTTTGATAATCGCTTTCAGCAGACGGTGGTTAACCATATCGCCATACTTACGGATCGGCGATGTCCAGGTGGCGTAAGCTTCGAGTCCAAGGCCAAAGTGCGGGCCAGGCTCGGTGCTGATTTCAGCGAAGGACTGGAAGCGACGAATGCGGCTGTCCAGGAAGCCCGACGGCTGCGCGTCCAGCTCGCGACGAAGCTTGCAGAAGCCCGGCAGCGTCAGCACTTCTTCCGGATCAACGTGCACATCGTGAGTCTTCAGCAGGGCCGCCAGCGCTTCGGTATTCGCCGGATCAAAACCGGTGTGGACGTTGTAAATGCCAAAGCCCAGCTTGTCGCGCAGCACGCGTGCGGCGCAGATGTTGGCGGAAATCATCGCCTCTTCAACGATGCGGTTCGCAATGCGTCGCGGTTCGGCCACGATGTCCAGCACTTCGCCTTTATCGCCCAGAACAAAGCGATAATCCGGGCGGTCTTTGAATACCAGCGCATGGGTTTTACGCCACTCGCCGCGGTTCAGGCAGATGCGATGCAGCAGACGGATTTGCGCGGCAATGGCGTCTGATTCAGGTTTCCAGCTACCGGTATTTTCAAGCCAGTCGGAGACGTTATCATAGGCCAGCTTGGCTTTCGATTCGATGGTGGCGGCAAAGAACTCGATATCGTCTTCAATCGCGCCGTCTGCGGCGATAGTCATGCGGCAGGCAAGGACCGGGCGCACTTCATTTGGACGCAGCGAGCAGAGATCGTCTGACAATTCGCGCGGCAGCATCGGAATATTGAAGCCCGGCAGGTAGTTGGTGAACGCACGGATTTTCGCCGCGTCATCCAGCTTGCTGCCTTCGGCAATCCAGGCGGTTGGATCGGCAATGGCGACGGTCAGATGCAGTTTGCCATCGGCGCTCTCTTCAGCGTACAGCGCGTCATCCATATCTTCCGTGCTGGCGCTGTCGATGGTGACAAACTCCAGCGCGGTGAGATCGCGGCGCGTCAGACCTTCGTCCTGCATATCGGTCGCTACGCCGTTCGGCGCTTCTTTTTCAAGATTGTGGCGTGCCAGCGTGACCCACCATGGTACGAAATGATCGGCGCCAAAGGTGATGAACTGGGTCAGCTCAGCATAAAAACCGCGATCGCCTTTCAGAGGATGACGGCGCATTTCTGCTACGGCCCAGTCACCTTCTTTAAAATCATGCTCAACGCCACGGGCGGCGCGGCAGGGAATAGCATCTTTCAGCAGGGGATGATCCGGCACGATAGCAAGACGATCGTCTTTTCTCTGCACCTTGCCCACAAAACGGGTCAGGAACGGTTCGATCAGTTCTTCCGGCTCGGCAGACTCGCGGTCCTTCTCGGTATGAATGACGGCCATGACGCGATCGCCATGCATCACTTTCTTCATCTGCGGAGGCGGAATGAAGTAGCTTTTCTGCGCGTCAACCTCAAGGAAGCCAAAGCCCTTTTCCGTGGCTTTTACGACCCCTTCTGCACGCGGCGTCTGGGAATGCAGTTGCTGTTTAAGCTGCGCTAGCAGCGGGTTGTCCTGAAACATAATGTTCTATTTTCGTAGCCATTGAGCGGCTGACAGTTTTACGCGATTCTCACTGTCTCAGCAAGCGCTCTTTGGGTAATTAGTATGGTTATTCCTCTTTACCAAACGCGACTTTCAGACGATTGAGCCAGCCATCAAACGCGCTCCGGGTAAGCAGCGTGATGGCATGTTCGCCGGGGAGTCCCTGATCCGTGAGCGGGGTAAACTGCGCGGCGCTGAAGCGGTCCGGAGAGCGCGTCAGCAGTTCGACCGCCGCCGAAAGCGCGGGAGACGTCAGCGGGATCGCTTCGCGGGTGTTTAACAGGATTTCTCCGGTCAGGTCGAGCAGCGAAGGCTCATGGCAAAGGACCGGCGTCAGCGCCTCCAGCGCGGGTTCTGCCTGCCAGCGGGACAGCGACTCAAGCTGATGCGCACTCGCATAGCGCAGCTCGACGACGGGCAACAGCGGCACCCAGGCGGCGTGGCTCGCGGGCAGCGTGTGCGGCTGAATATGATGGCCTGGCAACCAGCGAACGGGGTGTCCTAACAGCGCCTGAAAAACCGCGACCACGCGCGCCTGAAAACCGATAAAGCCGATAATCTGGTTAATCACCACAATGTCATATATTGACAGGCCAACCTCATCAAGCTGGTTCTGCGCTTTATCATCAATCACATCAGGAGAGCTGGCGAGCTGGCGGGCATACTGCGTAATTTGCGCCAGACGTCGGTTGCTTTCACGCGAGGAGTCGGGGCCGGGAAGCGGGGCGAGGAGGGCGGCGTAATGGTTACAGAGCCGCTGAACGCCACAGGCCTGGGCGACCGTTAGCGCGGTGCTGAGCCGATCGTAGGCGCTGAGCGTATGCAGGCGGTTCACGGGAATCGAGAGCGGAAACAGCTGGTGGCACAAGGCTCTGGCAGGGGTAAGCCAGCCAGAACAGGCGGCGACAATCTCATCAGGCAGGGCTAAATCGAGCAAAAAACGATCGTCGACGTTAGCGGCTTCGGGCACCAGAGGCAGAACATCTGTCTGCGCGTGGTTCGACTGGGTCTCGTGATACCAGTGGCCTTTGCCGGAAAAACGGCGTTGTTCCATGTGCGTTCCTTGATCTCAAAATGGCGATCAATATCCTGGCGTAAGGCAGATAAAGGGAAAAATATTGTTAGGTGATAACAAATAGCAGAACGGAATAACGAAGGGGTGGTGCGGGGGGAAAACTCTCTTCCCGTGCGGGAAGAGAGTCACAGCTTATTTAATTTCCAGCTCGTTCATTGCAGCGATGTTGAAGCCGCCGTCAACGTGAACCACTTCACCGGAGATACCAGCGGAAAGGTCAGAGCACAGGAATGCTGCAGAGTTACCCACATCTTCAATGGTAACAGTACGACGAATCGGGGTAACCGCTTCGCAGTGTGCCAGCATTTTACGGAAATCTTTAATACCGGAAGCTGCCAGGGTGCGGATAGGACCTGCAGAGATGGCGTTAACGCGCACGCCTTCAGGACCCATTGCGTTCGCCATGTAGCGTACGTTGGCTTCCAGAGAGGCTTTCGCCAGGCCCATAACGTTGTAGTTAGGGATAGCACGCTCAGCGCCCAGGTAGGACAGGGTCAGCAGGGCTGCGCCCGGGTTCAGCATCGCGCGGCAGGATTTCGCCATCGCAACGAAGCTGTAGGAGCTGATGTCGTGAGCGATTTTGAAGCCATCACGGGTAACCGCGTTCACGTAGTCGCCGTCCAGCTGGTCGCCAGGAGCGAAGCCAATGGAGTGAACGAAACCGTCGAATTTCGGCCATGCTTTTGCCAGTTCAGCAAACATGCCGTCGATGCTTTCGTCTTGTGCAACGTCACATTCCAGAACAATGCTGGAACCCAGCTGCGCGGCAAACTCTTCAACACGGCCTTTCAGCTTGTCGTTCTGGTAGGTGAACGCCAGCTCAGCGCCTTCGCGATGCATTGCCTGTGCGATGCCGTATGCGATGGACAGTTTGCTGGCAACGCCAGTCACCAGAATGCGCTTACCGGAAAGAAAACCCATAGCTTTAATCCTTATATTCATTGCTAATTTTGCCTTGTAATTCATAGCGTTACAGGCAGTATTTCAAAATCATTCGAAATTAGCTCGAAATTATAGCCCACTCACAGCCCCTTGTGTCACGATATTTCTCGCTGTTCTCCGAAGACGCCTGCCCCGAAGAATGCGCCGCGGACTCGCGGGGGCTCAAAATTTCAGCATTCGTCCAGTATATCACCCGGCAACAGGTTCACCTCATCCAACCAGCGAGGAAGCGCGATCCCGCGAGGGTATTCACGCTTTCCTGAGGTTGTCGATGAAGCGCGCGATGACGATAAAGAAAACCGGTACGAAGAAAATGGCGAGAAGCGTACCGCTAATCATGCCGCCAAATACGCCGGTACCGATGGCATGCTGCGTACTGTCGCTCGCCCCACGGGCCAGCATCAACGGAACAACCCCTAAGGTGAAGGCTAACGACGTCATCAAAATAGGGCGCAGGCGCTGGCCGGCGGCATGAATGGTTGCCGCCAGCAGGGGCTGCCCCTGGCGATGGAGCTGCCTCGCAAATTCAACAATCAGAATGGCGTTCTTGGCCGACAGGCCGATAAGCGTAATCAGGCCGACCTTGAAGAAAACGTCATTCGTCATGCCGGCAACGGACACCGCGATCACCGCGCCAATAAGACCCAGCGGAACGACCAGCATGACCGCAAACGGAATAGACCAGCTCTCGTACAGGGCGGCGAGCACCATAAACACGACCAGTATCGACAGGACGATAAGGCCCGGAAGCTGAGATTCCGATTTTCTCTCCTGCAATGAACTCCCTGCCCACTCGCCAGCCATGCCCTGAGGTAAATCTCTGGACAAACTCTCCATAACCTTCATTGCGGTGCCGCTGGACTCTCCCGGCGCCGCATTTCCGGTAATGCGAATAGCCGAATATCCCTGATAACGCGTCAACTGCTGCGGCGCAACGTGCCAGGAAAGCGTGGCAAACGTCGATACCGGCACCATCTGTCCCATCCGGTTTTTCACTGATAATGTCAGCATCTGCTCAGGCTGCATTCGGTAGGGCGCATCGGCCTGAATGATCACCTGCTGAACGCGGCCGTTGTTCGTATAGTCGTTGACGTAATTTGAGCCCAGGGTGACGGAGAGCGTCTGGTTGATTTCATCAAATGAGACGCCCATTGCTTCCGCCTTTTCTCTGTCCACCTGGAGCGCAAGGCTTGTTCCTTCCGGCAGACCGTCTATATACACGTCACTCAGTTCAGGACGCTGATTGGCCTGCAGGACCAGAGCGTCGGCAGCGCGCTTTAACGCCTCGTAGCCCAGTCCCGCTCTGTCCTGCACGTACCAGGTGAAGCCCGACGAGGTGCCCATATCCGAAATGGCCGGCGGGAGCAGGCTCATCGTGACGGCATCAGAGACGTTCGCCATGCTGGCCTGTATATGGTCGGCTTCACCCTGAGCCGTCGAACCCTGCCGATTTTTCCAGTCCTTCAGCGTGGTGAAGGCCATAGCCGAGTTAGGTCCTGAACCTGAAAATCCAAACCCCAGGATCATAATGTTGCTTTCAATATCCGGCCGGGCCGCAATTTCCTCTTCAAATTTTTTAACCACGTTGAGGGTACGCTGCATCGTGGCATCAGAAGGCAGCTGGATTGAGGACATAAAGTAGCCCTGATCTTCATCCGGCAGAAAAGAAGACGGTAGCGAAGACAATCCCAGAAACAGCGCAGCACAAAGCGCAGCGTACAGGAGCAGCATACGTCCGGTTCGCTTCAGAACGGCACCCAGCCCGGCTTCGTAACTGGCGGTGAGCGAACGAAAGCGCGCGTTAAACCCGACCGCGAACCTTCCGCCTCTCTTTCCTGGCTTATGCGGCTTGAGTAACGTTGCGCACAGGGCAGGCGTCAGCGTCAGGGCAAGAAACGCGGACAGCAGTATGGAGACCGCCATGGAAATACAAAATTGTCGGTAGATAATCCCGACGGATCCTTCCGCAAATCCCATGGGAATAAAGACGGCGGTCAGCACCAGCGTGATGCCAATAATCGCCGGGGTGATTTCCTGCATGGCTTGCCGCGTGGCGTCACGCGGGGACAGGCTTTTTTCCTCCATCAGTCGTTCAACGTTCTCCACGACCACGATGGCATCATCAACGATAATCCCTATCGCCAGCACCATGCCGAACATCGTCAGAATATTGATGGAGTAGCCGCTCAATAGCATCACGGTGAAGGTGCCAAGAAGGGCGACGGGAGCAACAATCGCCGGGATAAGCGTACAGCGTATCTTGTGCAGAAACAGCAGCATAACCAGGAAGACCAGGACCATCGCTTCCACAAATGTCTGAACAACCTTCATGATAGAAAGTTTCACGAACGGCGCGGTGTCGAAGGGGATCGTAAACGCCATTCCTTCGGGTAACACCCGGGAAAGTTCGTCGATGCGCGCCCGTACGCCGGAAGCCGTGCTCATCGCATTCGCGCCAGGCGAGAGCTGGATTGCTGCCGCCGTTGCGGGCACGCCATTTTCACGGATACCAAAGGCGTAGCTTTGCAGGCCAGATTCAATCCGCGCAATGTCGGACAGTTTCAGGCGGGCACCGGATGCGTCAGATTTCAGGGTGATATTTCTGAACGCCTCTACCGAGGAGAGCTGTCCCTTCACGGTGATGGGATACGTCACCCCTTGTCCTGCAGAGGCTGGCTCATCTCCCGTTTTGCCGGGCGAAACCAGGGCATTTTGCTGGCCAACGGCGGTAAGAACATCGCTTACCGAAAGCCCGTAGCCGTGGAGCTTCATGGGATCCAACCAGATGCGCAGCGCTTTTTCGCCGCCAAAGAGCTGAACTTTCCCTACGCCGGGCACGCGACGAAGCTCGTCACTGACGTTTCTGGCAAAATAGTCGCTTAAATCGGCTTCCTCAAATTGACCCGTCGCCGACTTCAGCCCCACCATCATTAAAAAGCCAGAGTTAGCGGCCTCGACGTTGATGCCGTTTTGCCTTACCGCCTGAGGCAGACGAGGCTCGACGATCTTAATCTGATTCTGCAGATCCATCTGCGCCAGCTTGATGTCCGTGCCCGGTTTAAAGGTGACGGTAATCGATGCCGAACCGGTTGTGTCACTGGATGATTCAAAGTAGAGCAAATTATCTACGCCGGAGATTTCGCGCTCGATTAACGATACCACCGACGTGTTCATGATATCGGGGCTGGCCCCGGGGTAACTGACGGAAATAATGATTCCAGGCGGCGCCACCGCCGGATACTGCGCAACCGGCAAACGGGGAATAGACAGGAGCCCTGCCAGGACGATAAAAAGCGCTACAACCCAGGCGAAAACGGGGCGTTCAATAAAAAAATGCGGCATTAAATTAACGTCCGGTTACGTGAATTTCATCATCAGTGGATACGCGCTTGCCGATATCCCTGAGCTGCGAAAATTTCTCAAGAAGCTGCGGCGCGTCATCGAGGCTCGTCGCGAACATCCACATGTAGGTCATCACCGAGTAAATATGTCCGGCGGTGATGCCGGTTGAGCGCGTCATCCAGACGATGGTCAGCGTAAAAAGCGCGGCAACAAGCACGCCGACCCACAAATAACCCCACGCCTCGCGGTCAGATAATGCGATACGCAAACGCGCCAGCGTGGAGTAATGGCGGTGAAGGGTAGCCGTGCCCGCCTTATGAACATAATCCACTTCTTTTTCCAGCCGATTATTCAGGCGCATGAACAGCCATTCATTTTTACGGGCATATCCTGAGACAAATCCGAGCAGGATAAATACAATCGCAAAGCACATGACGCCGGCCCAAAATTCAATAAACAGCAACATGATTGCGGCACCAAAAAGTGAGCTCAGCGAGGTAATAAGCAGGGGAAGGTGCATTTCAAAGAAATCCACATATTCACGCGAGAGCGTTACCCTGGCGGCGATCGCCGAATGGTTGAGCTGGTATTTGCGCTGTGCCAGGACGACGGAAACCGCGAGTCCGGCATAAATGCGTGCAAACGTGCGCGTGTCTACGCTTCGTCTGGCCGCTCCGATGAACCACATGCAAAGCACCATCAGGCCATACAGCGCGGCGTTAAGCGTTTCACCGGCGAGGATGGCATTTATCGCGATGCCAGCCAGAACGGGATAAAGTAAAAACGTCACGTTTTCGGCCACCACCAGGAAAAAAGTGACAACCAGTTTTTTCCGGTGCCGTATCGCGAGTTTTTTTAGCGAGTGCATCACTCCGGCAGGTTCAGAAGAACGAAGATTATTACGGTTCATCATTATGGATAAGTTTTATCAGATTCTTAGGTGAGTTATTTTTGTGCAAAATAGCGTGAGGGAGAGTCTACCGCGCGCCTGTTTAGCGGAAATGGGCGGTTTGTGGAGGCTATGTGGAGCAACGGCTCAAATCATTCTCATAATAAGGTACAGCGGGGCTCCACCAAAAAAAATGATCAAATAACACTCGTAGTAAAAGATCAGATCCTCGATATCGGGCATCGCGTTTAACAGCACGGTGAACGTAATAATGAGATAAACAAAAATCACCAACAGCCAGAAGGCGACGACGAGTAGCTCAGTCAACGCGCCGGCTTTATTCTGGACTATCAGAGAGACAACCGACAATGCGATGCAACTATAAATGATGGGTGAAGAGAGCAGCGTAGAGGCGACTTTTTCATCCATTTTGTGTACCAGCATCAGCCAGATATAAAGTAATCCCCAGGACAGCAGCAGGAACAGGGAATATATGCCCAGCTTTTTAGGGGAGAAATATTTAGAAAGTTCCATGTTCATTATTTCAGCCAACTTCATAAAGTCTTTAAGTAACAGGGATAATGTGCAACGCTAAATGTAAAAAGAGTTTTGTCTCAATAGCGATTTTGAACGGGCATTGTCGAGTCATTATTGACGGAATGTGTAGGCTATATGGAGAAATAACCGGGCAGGTAAATCAGCCGGGAAATTTTCTTAGCTACGGCACTTTTTCCCGTAGGCTGTGTCTTATTGTGCTAAAGATATCTGATAGCGAGCTCAAAGGGATTTCACCCGCGGAGATAAAATGCACAAAAATACGCTGATCCTTGTTGTTGAAGATGAAGACGAAATTGCCGATATACTGATGAGCTACCTGGATCGTTCGGGAATGAAAACGCTCCGAGCCAGGCAGGGCGAACAGGCCATAGCGCTCAATCGCCTCCATAAACCGGATCTCATATTGCTGGACATTCACCTGCCCGTATGTGACGGCTGGAGCGTACTTACCACGCTTCGTCAGGAAAGTACTGTCCCCGTCATCATGGTTTCCGCTCTCGATCAGGATGTCGATAAGCTCATGGGGCTGAGGCTGGGCGCGGATGATTACGTGATCAAACCCTTCAACCCTTCTGAAGTTGTCGCCCGGGTTGAGGCGGTGCTGCGCAGGACAAAACCCGCGCTTCAGCAGGCGGGTTCCCAGCCGCTCAGAACGCCCTTTATAACGGTCTATCCGGATGACTTCTACGTGGAAGTCACCGTGGGCGCAGAGGTTGTCTCCCCGGTATTAACGACGACCGAATTTAAATTGCTCACATACCTGGTGAGATATCCGCGAAAGGTCTGCTCCCGCGAAGAGCTGCTCAACGCGTGTCTGCCGGAAGGGGATACGCTCGACAGAACGGTCGACAGCCATATGAGCAAGTTGCGTAAAAAACTGGAGCTTGCCGGCCTCTACGGTGTTCCCGAGAGCATCAGAGGCATGGGCTACCGGCTTGGGGAAAAGAAATGAACAAAGAGTCTGTTCTGAGCCGTCAGATCTTAACGTATATGCTGTTGCTGACGTTTACGATCATTGCCATCGCCATACTCGGCTCCTGGTTTTTTTACACCTTTATTCTGGATCACCTCCCGGGCGGCCCTGCTGCGGGCGATGACGAGCAGATGACGATGTGGGACTGGGTATGGATTGGGACCGCGACAACGATCAGTATGATTATCGCGCTCTTTTTCACGATCAAACTGTCATCGCGGATCCTCACCCCGCTAAACGCGGTAGCGTCCAGCCTGAAAAAGATTTCTCAGGGCGATCTGGACGCCCGGGCATTCTGCGCCAGTTCCCGGCTGGGTGAGATCAATCACCTGGTGACGGATTTCAATGAAATGGCGGAAAAATTACAGACGCTGGATATTCAGAGGAAATCCTGGAATGCCGCTATCGCGCATGAGCTGAGAACCCCGGTCACGATCTTACGCGGACGGCTTCAGGGGTTGGTTGACGGCGTTTTTACCCCGGATCCGGTGCTGTTTAATAATCTTCTCAAACAGACGGAAGGGTTAACCCGCCTGATTGAAGATCTCCGGGTTATCAGTTCGGATGGCGGGGCGGGATACACGTTATGCCAGTCAAGAACGGATCTAAAAGGGACAATACAGAACGCACTCGATACGTTCATGCCCGAGTTCAGCCGTAAGGCGTTTACCGTCAATACAGACCTGAGGGAGCAGCAATGCGTATTCGATCCATTGCGCATCAATCAGTGTTTGACCGTTTTATTTGATAATGCCTTACACTATTCAACCTCGCGCACGCTCATCGTGAAAAATGGCGTTTCTGATAAAGGCAATTTTATCCTTATTCAGGACGGGGGACCGGGCATCCCCAGAGAGTTTCATGATTTCCTGTTTCAGCCCTTTCAGCGCGATAATGGCGCCAGACATGTGAACCCGGAAGGCTGTGGTTTGGGCTTGTCGGTGGTAAAAGCCATCATGCTGGCTCATGGTGGCGATGTTACCTATACCCTATCGACGCAAAACCACTCGATATTTAAACTCACCTGGCCCGACTCGTGAGCTTCAGCGGCAGGTCAAATGTGCCTGCCGGCGATAAATGCCATATTTTTCCTAACTTAGCATCCCACTCCTGCGGGGTAATCGTCAGCTTACCGCGTCTCGGGCTTAAGGTTATTTCGCTGAAGTAGATTTCATCTTTTTTTAGCATAAGGTCAACGCGGCAGTAGTCAATTCCATCCGCCAGCTCCTGGGAGGCCAACAAAGCCTGGCGGAATAAGAGCGGTTCGCCTGGTTCTGCTGAAGTATTTGGATATTCCATCCGGAAGGGTTGTAAGTTCCAGTACCTGTCATAAACGTTGATAAACCCTTTGCCGTTATCATCCGTAAAATCCGCTTCTACATAGTGGGCAACGCCGTGAAAACAATGGATCCTCAGCATTTCGGGCGTTGTATTCCTGTCAGCGTCGTCGAAGAGATCGACAAACGGCTCGCAAAGTATACTCGGCGTAATGTTTTTGTACTGCCATTCGCGCGTGGTGTAGTAAAGATTTTTCTTTAACGCGAGGCTCAGCTTTTTACACGCTTCTTTTTCATTAAATTGCGCTTTGTTTGTACATATTATTGTGCTGCCGCTGTCATGGTTGCACTTAAGGACGAATTTGTCAGGAAGAACTGAAAAATCAATCTGCGACGGCCTGGTATAAACGCCGATTAATGGCACCGTTTTCACGCGCGTTGTTCTGGAGGAAACGTATGCCCGAACGGCGAGTTTATCGGCAAGCATCGTGTAGAAGTTATTATGGTCATAGACCAGACGATGACATATTTTTTCACTCAACGTCGTGGGCGAGTTAATGTCAGGGGTTTCCCCGGTTGTTTTCTTAAGCCTCACGGTATGAAAATGCAGGTCCGTCATTAAAAATGAGCGGCATTTTCTGATGAGATACTCTGTGTATTTTAAAATGTAAGTGGCGGTGTTCATTTCTTCTCCTCCGTAATGTCCGGATATTCTGGAGAAGAACTGTTGATTGATATTGCTTAAAATATGGAGCAGGGATGGAGACGAAAAATTAAAGGATTAAATAGCGCACGCAGGCTATTTAATCCTTAATTTAGTGGGGCAATTTGTGTTGAGCGTCGCGCTTAGCGGTCCTTTCTCCACGCATCGGCGGTTAATGCTTCACCAAAATGACCGGCAATCAGCCGTTTTGTCAGCTCATGAAGCGGAGAGGCCATCACATCCGCCGTGCTGCCGCGCTCGACCACTTCGCCCTGGTGCATGACCATCACCTGATCGCTGATGTGCTTCATCATTCCCAGATGCTGGGTGACGTAGATATACGAGATCCCCTGTTTTTCCTGCAATTCCAGCATCAGGTTAATCAGCTGCGAGCGCATCGACATATCCAGCGAGGCAAGCGCTTCATCCGCAATGATCACTTTTGGCCGCAAAATCAACGCACGCGCCAGGCCCAGGCGCTGTTTCTGGCCGGGGGCCAGCATATGCGGGTAGTAGCTTTCGTGATCCGGTAACAGCCCAACCATACGCAGGGTTTCAAATACGCGCTTACGGCGCGCCTCTGGCTCCAGGTCGGTGTTCAGGCGCAGCGGAAAATCGAGGATCTGAGAGATGCGCTGGCGCGGGTTAAGCGAGGTTGAGGGATCCTGGAAAATCATGCGGATGCGCTGGCTGCGAAAAGAGTAATCGCCGAACGTCAGAGGATGATCGTCAATCAACACTTCGCCTGCAGTGGGTTCAACCATGCCGGCGAGCATTTTCGCCAGGGTGGATTTCCCGGAACCGTTCTCGCCGATGATCGCCAGGGTCTGTTTTTCACGCAGCGTAAAGCTCAGCGGCTTCACCGCGTCGACAGTTTGACGATGAAACAGCCCCGTACGGTAGCGAAAGGTCTTACTCAGGTTGCGAACTTCCAGTAAGGTTTCGACCATTTCACTCTCTCTCCATGTTCAGCGGGAAATGACAGGCGTACAGATGATTCTTGGCCCCGGTCAGGCGTGGCGTCTCGATACATTTACGCTGAGCATAGGGGCACCTTGGCCCCAGACGACAGCCTATCGGCAGGGATTCCAGCAGCGGAATCGCCCCCGGCAGGGTATTTAGGCGGCTCTTATGCGGCATCGCGCTGCCAAAATCCGGAATGGCGCGGATAAGCGCCTGCGTATACGGATGATGCGGCGCGCCGATCAGATCTTCACTCGGCGCGGTTTCGACCGTTTGCCCGCAGTACATGACGTCAATTTTATCCGCCCATTTGCTGAGCATTTGCAGGTCATGGCTGATCAGCAAAATGGTGGTGTTGTTATTCTGGTTGAGACGCGACAGCAGGCGGAAAATTTGCGCCTGCGTGGTGGGTTCCATCGCGTTGGTGGGCTCATCCGCAATCAGCAAACGCGGCTGATTTGCCAGCGCGATTGCAATCATCACTTTCTGACATTCGCCGTCGGTCAGCTCATAGGGGAAGCTGCGCATCGCATCTTTGTGATCTTTAATCCCAACGCGGTGTAAAAGCTCGATGGCGCGGCGCTTGCGCCAGCCAACGCGTTGCCACCAGCGGCCTTTATAGGTCCAGCCGGGAATGTTCTGCATGAGCTGTTTACCCACGCGTTCGGACGGGTCGAGACAGGACTGCGGCTCCTGGAAAATCATCGAGACGTTATGCCCGACCAGCTTTCTCCGCTCGCGGGGGGAGAGGCGCAGCAGATCGATATCATCAAAACGCATACGGTCTGCCGTCACGCGCCAGTTGTCTTTCGCCACGCCGCAGATAGCCTTGGCAATCAGGCTTTTTCCCGAGCCGGATTCCCCCACCAGCCCGCGTATTTCTCCCTCTGCAAGAGTGATACTGATGCGATCGACGGCTTTAACCCAGCCTTCACCGGTTTTGAATTCGATGGTGAGGTTGCGAATATCAAGAAGCGGCATTATTGCACCCCCGCGTTAATTGCACGGCGAATACCGTCGCCCAGCAGGTTGATAAGCAGCACGCTCACCATAATGGCCGCACCCGGCAGCATGACCGTCCACGGTGCCACGTAGATCAACTCCAGCGCGTCGCCGAGCATCGCACCCCATTCGGGCGACGGCAGCTGTGCACCGAGGTCGAGAAAGCCGAGCGCCGCGATGTCCAGGATCGCCATCGACAGGGCGCGGGTGATCTCAGTGACCAGCCCGGCGGCGATGTTGGGCAGTACGGCAAACCACAGAATGTTGAAGGTTGTCGCGCCGTCCAGACGCGCGGCAACGACGTACTCTTTTTCCAGTTCATCATGCACCATGCTGTAAACCGAGCGCACGATGCGGGGCAGGATAGCCAGCCATACGGCGAACATGGCATGCGACAGGTGCGGGCCGGCAAAGGCAACAACAATGATCGCCAGCAGCAGGGATGGAATCGACAGCAGCGTATCCAGAATGTGGTTAAGGACCGCCGAACGCAGGCCATGGGTGGATCCCGCAAAAATACCGAGCGCCAGCCCGCAGATCGTAGCCGCGAGCGTCACCACAAATGCGCCGCCGACCGTCGGGGCTGCACCGCTCAGCAGGCGGCTCAACACGTCACGTCCGAGGTCGTCCGTTCCCAGGAAGAAAGAGACTTCGCCGTAGCGCGACCAGGACGGCGGCAGCAGCTGATAGCCAAGGAACTGCTGGTCGATGCCGTACGGCGCAAACCACGAGCCAAAGACGCAAAGCAACACCAGGCCGGCACAGCCGTAAAGGCCGATCATCGCCGTGGTGTCACCATAGAACTTACGCCACACGGTACGCAGCACGCCGGGCGTGCGCTTTTCACTGTATACGCTATCGTAAGGCATACCATTCCTTATGCTTCAATGGGTTAGCCATGGCACCCAGAATATCGGACAACACGTTAACAATAATCACCAGCGAACCAATCACCATCACGCCCGCAGAAATAGCGGCGTAGTCCTGCTGGCGGATGGCGTTAATCAGCCATCGCCCCAGGCCCGGCCAGCTGAAGACCATCTCGGTGATCATCGCCAGCGTCAGCATGGTGGAAAACTGTAATCCCAGACGCGGAATTACCGGCGGCAGCGCGTTGTGCAGGACGTTGCGGCGCAGTATGGTCAGGCGTGACAGCCCGCGCGTGGCCGCGGCTTTGACATAGTTCTGGTCAAACACTTCAATAGTGCTCAGGCGCATCAGGCGGATCACTTCGGTTGTTGGCGCAACCGCCAGCGTCAGTACCGGCAATACCATATGGCGCACGGCGCTGACGATCATCTCATGGCGCCACACCGAATCGGACAGCCACGCGTCAATGATGGCAAAACCCGTCACCGTTTTAACCGTATAGAGCAGGTCAAAGCGACCTGAAACCGGCAGCCAGCCCATCGTCAGCGAGAAGAACAGCGTCAGCAGCAGCGCCAGCCAGAATACCGGGATGGAGAAGCCGAACAGGGCGAGGGCGCTGATAAACTTATCCTGCCATTTATTGCGATAGATCCCGGCCAGCATGCCCACGGGAATGCCGACCATCAGGGCAAAGCCGAAGGCCAGAATACACAGCTCCATCGTGGCCGGGAAAACCTCTTTCAGCTGCTGGGAAATCAGCTGTCCGTTAATGCTGGACACGCCGAAATCCCAGTGCAACAGCCCGTTAAACCAGAACAGCCAGGCATCCCACAGCGACGACCCCTGGAGCGGGGCGTGGGGCGTGAAATAGCTCAGGCTGAAGCCGACAAAGTTCAGGAAAAAGAGCGTCACCAGCAGCAAAAGGAGCCGACGTAAGGTAAAAATAATCATGGTTTTTTCACCTCTTGTTCTTTTTCACGCGACACGCCGGCGAACGAGGCGTTGCCGAACGGACTCAGCACCAGGCCTTTAATATCGTAACGATAGGCCTGAAGACGCAGGGAAGAGGCCAGCGGCAGCACCGGCAGTTCCTGGGCAAGGATCTTCTGCGCTTCATCATAGGCGTCGATGCGTGAGGCCAGCTGCTGGGAAGCCAGCGCTTTTTGCAGCACGGCGTCAAACTCCCGGTTACACCAGTGGGCGTAGTTGGTCTGCGAATTTATCGCCGCACAGCTCAGGAGCGGCCGGAAGAAACTGTCCGGATCGTTACTGTCGGTCGCCCAGCCGGTCAGGGTTAAATCATGATTCATGTCCATCAGGCGCGCCTCCTGAAAACGGCCCTCAACCGGTACGATGATCACTTTGACGCCCACCTGCGCCATATCTGCCTGCAGCAGTTCGGCGGTCTTGAGCGGGCTCGGGTTCCACGCCTGGGAGCTGGTTGGCACCCAAAGCTGCAAAGTGAGGTTTTCCGCCCCCAGCGCCTTCAGCTGTTCACGCGCTTTTGCCGGATTGTATTCCGTAATTTTAGCTTCACCGTCATAGGCCCACGAGGCGCGCGGTAAAATTGAGGCGGCGGTTTCCGCCGTGCCGTAGTAGATCGACTGCATCAAACGCTGGTTGTTAATCGCCAGCGCCAGAGCGTGACGAACGGCAGGGTTATTCAACGGCGGCTTATCCGTGTTAAAGGCCAGATAAGCGATATTCATGCCGGGGCGTAACGTCAGGCGCAGGCGCGGATCGTCACGCAAAATGGTGAGCTGGCTGGCCGCGGGCCAGGCGAGCACGTCGCACTCCCCGGTGAGCAGTTTCGACAGACGTCCCGTTCCGCCTGAACCGAGATCGACCACCACCTGCGGCATCAGCGGGGTGCCGCGCCAGAAATGCTCATGACGCTGCAGACGAATATACTGCCCGGCGCGGTATTCAGCGAGCTGGAACGGACCGGTGCCGACCGGCTGACGATCGAGCAACTCCTGACGATCTTTTTTCGTCAGGTTCGCCGCATATTCAGCGGACATGACTGACGCATAGTGGGTCGCCAGGTGCCAGAGGAAGGAGGCATCCGGGCGCGTCAGCGTAAATTCAACCGTCCGGTTGTCCAGCTTGCGCACGCTCTTGACGGTGTCGGCAAACTGCAGGCTGTCGAAATAGGGGAAATTATCCCCGTTAACGTTATGCCACGGGTGGTTGCGGTTAAAGATGCGCTGGAAGGTAAAGACCACGTCATCTGCGTTCAGCCTGCGCGTGGGGGTAAACCAAGGCGTGCGCTGAAACGCGACGTCATCGCGCAGGTGAAAACGGTAGGTTGCGCCGTTATCCAGCACTTCCCAGCTTTCCGCCAGCTCAGGCACCAGACGGTAGGTGTATGGGTCAACATCAAGCAGACGGTCGTAAAGCTGCGCGGCCAGGGTATCCACGATCAGGCCGCTGCCCGCTTTTTGCGGGTTGAAGGTATCCACCTGGCCGCTTACGCAATAGACAAAGCCGCTGTCACGAATGTCAGGCTGGGGAGTTTGCCCGGGCGCGGCAAAGGCCAGGCTGCTAAACAGACCGAGTGCTAAAAAGGACGATAAAACCAGACGCATAATTTTTAAGGTTTTTAGGTTCGATCTGCAAAGTGTATCGCACTTACGCCTGCTTCGTAAAAATGTCTGCAGGTAAGTGCTGATATTGTCAGCGCATTTGATGCTTTTTGAGCAATGCCCTTAACTGATGGTAGGTCAGACCCAGCAGTTCAGCCGCCCGTTTCTGGTTATATTTTGCCGTCTTCAGGCTTTGCTCCAGCAGCTGTTTCTCCTGATCGTTCTGGAACTGGCGTAAATCAAGGGGGAGAGTAGGGCGATCGCCTGAAGACGCTGGTGTGGGTAGCGGCGCTGCGCTGCGCTGAAAAGGATCGATAATGATATTGTCCAGCTCCGTCTCGCTGCTGCCGTGGCGATAGACGGAGCGCTCCACGACGTTTTTCAGTTCACGGATATTTCCCGGCCAGTGGTAAGCCAGCAGCGTCTCCTGCGCATAATCGCTGAAGCCGGGGAACAGCGGCAGTCCGAGCTCGCGGCACATCTGAATCGCAAACTGGTCAGCCAGCAGCATGATGTCGCTTCTGCGCTCGCGCAGGGGAGGAAGTTGAACGACGTCAAAGGCCAGGCGGTCAAGCAGGTCGGCACGGAATTTCTCCTCCGCCACCATCTCCGGCAGGTTGGCGTTCGTGGCGCACACCAGGCGTACGTTAACCTGCAGCGGCTGGCTGCCGCCGACTCGCTCCAGCTCGCCGTACTCAATCACGCGCAGCAGTTTTTCCTGCACCAGCATGGGCGCGGTGGCCAGCTCATCCAGAAACAGCGTACCGCCGTCGGCGCGCTCAAAGCGTCCGGGATGGCGTTTCTGGGCACCGGTAAACGCCCCCGCTTCATGGCCGAAGAGCTCGGTGTCGAGCAGGTTTTCATTCAGCGCCGCGCAGTTAAGGGAAATGAAGGGGCCATCCCAGCGCCCGGAGAGGTAATGCAGACGGTTGGCTATCAGCTCTTTCCCCGTTCCGCGTTCACCGACGATCAGCACCGGTTTATTGAGCGGCGCCAGGCGAGAGACCTGTTCCAGCACTTCGAGAAAGCTGTTTGCTTCGCCGAGTAAATTGTCTTTGTATCCGGGCATGATGAAATTAACCACTCCTTAGCGATATTCACCAGGGAAGAATAGTCCGTTGCTGCGCAAAAATCAATCAGGCTCTGTAAAATCAATAAGATAAAAACCTGGCATGATGTTTGTATTATCCGTACAGCAGGGCATAGCCCGATAACAGAACTATGAGGATTTGATTATGGGTATTTTTTCTCGTTTTGCCGACATCGTGAACGCCAACATCAACTCACTGCTTGAGAAAGCGGAAGATCCGCAGAAGCTGGTCCGCCTGATGATTCAGGAGATGGAAGACACGCTGGTTGAAGTGCGTTCAACCTCCGCCCGCGCGCTGGCGGAGAAAAAACAGCTTACGCGTCGTATTGAACAGGCAACCGCTCAGCTGAACGAATGGCAGGATAAAGCGGAGCTGGCGCTGCGTAAAGACAAAGAGGATCTGGCCCGTGCGGCGCTGATCGAAAAACAGAAGCTGGCTGATATGGTCGCGACGCTCGAGCATGAAGTCACGCTGGTGGATGACACGCTCACCCGTATGAAGAAAGAGATTGGTGAGCTTGAAAATAAACTTAACGAAACCCGCGCGCGTCAGCAGGCGCTGACCCTGCGTCACCAGGCGGCAAGCTCTTCCCGCGACGTGCGTCGTCAGCTGGACAGCGGTAAGCTTGATGAAGCGATGGCGCGTTTTGAATCGTTTGAACGTCGTATCGACCACATGGAAGCGGAAGCCGAAAGCCACGGCATCGGCAAGCAGAAGTCGCTGGATCAACAGTTCGCCGATCTGAAGGCTGATGATGAAATCAGCGAGCAGCTGGCGGCACTGAAAGCCAAAATGAAGCAAGACAACCAATAATAATTCCTGCGGCACCTGAGCGTGCCGCATCATAAGACAAGGAGTACACATGAGCGCGCTTTTTCTGGCCATTCCCCTGACAATTTTCGTGCTGTTCGTTTTGCCGATTTGGCTATGGCTGCACTACAGCAACCGTTCTTCTCGGGGCGAACTCTCCCAGAGTGAACAACAGCGTCTGGTACAGCTCTCCGACGAGGCGAACAAAATGCGCGAACGCATTCAGGCGCTGGAAGCCATCCTGGATGCTGAGCATCCAAACTGGAGGGACCGTTAATGTCTGGACTGAATCTGAACAAAAAGCTGTGGCGTATTCCACAGCAGGGCATGGTGCGCGGCGTTTGTGCCGGGCTGGCTCACTATCTTGATGTCCCGGTCAAGCTGGTCCGCGTGGTCGCGGTGCTATCGATCTTCTTTGGCCTGGCGTTTATTACCCTGGTGGCATACATCGTCCTGTCCTTTGTTCTTGACCCGATGCCCGAAGGAGAACTGGCTGCGGAGGGAGCCCCGACCAGCAGCGATCTTCTCAATGCCGTTGATGAGCAACTCGCCGCCGGTGAGAAGCGGCTACGGGAAATGGAACGCTATGTCACGTCGGATACCTTTACGCTGAGAAGTCGCTTTCGTCAGCTTTAAGAGAGAGATGAGATGAAACAACACTGGCAACAGGCCGGTCAGAAGGTAAAACCCGGCCTGAAAATCGCAGGTAAACTGGTCCTGCTGACCGCGTTACGGTTCGGCCCGGCAGGTGTGGCGGGTTGGGCGATCAAATCCGTTGCCCGCAAACCGGTCAGAATGGTGCTGGCCGTGCCGCTCGAACCACTGCTGCAAAAGGTGGCAAAACGGCTTTCTCGCCGTTACTTATCCCAATAATTCCTGCTGGCGTTAGCCCTTTCCCTAACGGGGGAGGGACTGGCGACGGTTAACCGCATTTCCTCTTTTCCCGGTTCTTTCTTTGCGGCAGCTCACAATATTGCGCTGAGCTGCTTTGCAATCACCTTTTTCTCCTTTCTGGTCCGTTGACAGATATTTTTCATGGGAGTAGATTGCCACTCCGTGGGACCGCTACCATGGAAAATGAAATGAATACAAAAATTAAAGAACTCATTAATCTTGTTTACGGGGAAACGTTTTCTGACGCCCATCTTAATGTGCTGCTGGAAAATATTGGAAAGGCCGCTTCTGTTATTACGGAAAAACGTAAAACGGGTTGGGATGAAAAAGACGTTGTCCTGATCACCTATGCCGATCAGTTTTCAGCGAAAGGGGAGAAGGCGCTACCGGTGTTTACACGTTTTTATAACAGGTGGCTTTCTCGTTCTTTTTCTCATGTTCATCTCTTGCCTTTTTATCCATGGTCTTCGGACGACGGTTTTTCTGTTATCGATTATCACGAGGTTGCACCGGAAACCGGAACGTGGCGAGACGTTGCTGAATTAAAACAGTCAGCCAGTTTAATGTTCGATTTCGTATGCAACCATATGTCAGCCAAAAGCAAATGGTTCGCTAATTATCTGAAGCAAATGCCAGGATATGAAGATTTCTTTATTTCTGTCGATCCTGAAACAGATTTATCCGCGGTGACGCGTCCGCGTGCCTTACCGCTTCTTACACCTTTCACGCTGCATGACGGCAGCGTGCGACACCTGTGGACCACCTTCAGCGAGGACCAGGTCGATCTCAATTTCGCCTCTCCGCAGGTGCTGATCGCGATGGTCGACGTGCTGCTGCATTACCTGATTGAAGGGGCGCGATACATTCGTCTGGATGCGGTGGGATTCATGTGGAAAATACCCGGAACAAATTGCATCCACCTTGAGCAAACTCACCAGCTCATCCAGCTTTTCCGCGCGATTACCGAGGCTGTCGCCCCTGGAACGGTGATTATTACCGAGACGAACGTTCCGCATAAAGATAACGTTGCTTACTTCGGTGACGGCGAAAATGAAGCGCAGATGGTTTATCAGTTCTCTTTGCCCCCGCTGGTGCTGCATGCGGTGCATTCTCAGGACGTCGGGACGCTGAGCCAGTGGGCAGCGTCGCTGACGTTGCCTTCCACTAAAACCACCTGGTTTAACTTCCTGGCCTCGCATGACGGGATTGGTCTGAATCCGTTACGCGGAATTTTACCCGAGTCGGAAATCCTCTCGCTTGTGGAAAAACTTCAGGCTGAAGGGGCGTTGGTTAACTGGAAAAATAACCCGGATGGTACACGCAGTCCTTATGAAATTAATGTGACCTATCTGGATGCTTTAAGTACGCGTGACAGTCTTGATAGCCAACGGATTGCCCGGTTTATTCTGGCGCATGCCGTCCTTTTAAGCTTCCCAGGCGTGCCTGCGGTTTATATCCAGAGCATTCTCGGTTCCCGTAATGATTATGCAGGTGTTGAACGCCTGGGATATAACCGTGCGATTAATCGTGAGAAATACACGGCAGGGCAAATTGATAGCCTGCTTGAAGATAAAAATAGCCTGCGTTCTCAGGTCTATTGCTCGCTAAGCCAGTTAATCACGCTGCGTCGGGCGGAGAAAGCATTCCATCCTGACAGTGAAGCTTATTTCAGTGCGTCAGGTAAACATGTTTTAAAAATCGTTCGCGTGGCGGGTTGTGGTGAGAAAGTAACGGCGCTGTTTAATTTCAGTGACGGCATTCAAACGGTGGAATCCGATATTCATTCCGGAACGGAGTTGATTTCCGGGAAAGATATTACAGATAAAACGCTGACCCTATATCCATGGCAGGTGTTGTGGATTAAAGAAAACTAAAAAGGACCTTAAAAATGAAAATGCCCAGAATTGTGCTGATTTCAGCACTGGTTTCGTGCGCCTTGTTATCAGGATGCAAGGACGACAAAAAGTCTGCTGTCACCATTGAGTTTATGCACTCGTCAGTCGAGCAGGAGCGCCAGGCGGTTATCACGAAGCTTATCGAAAAGTTCGAGAAAGAGAACCCCGGCATCACGGTGAAACAGGTGCCGGTCGAAGAGGATGCCTACAACACCAAGGTTATTACGCTCGCCAGAACGGGCGCGCTGCCAGAGGTGATTGAAGTCAGCCATGACTACGCGAAAGTCATGGACAAGGAACAGCTGCTGGATCGCAAAGCTATCGGCGAAGCCATTAAAGCGGTAGGCGAGGACACCTTCTATGACGGCATCTTGCGTGTTGTTCGTACGGAAGACGGTTCTGCCTGGACGGGTGTGCCAGTCAGCGCCTGGCTATCCGGCGTCTGGTATCACAAAGATGCGCTGGCTGCGGCGGGTATCCAGGAGCCGCATAACTGGGCGCAGCTGCTGAAAGCCAGCCAGAGCCTTAACGACCCGGGCAAAAAACATTACGGCATTGCACTGCCCACCGCGGAAAGCGTGATGACGGAGCAGGCATTCTCCCAGTTTGCGCTTTCTGGCGGCGCGAACGTTTTTGATGCCAAAGGGAACGTTAACATCGATACCCCTGAAATGGCAAAAGCCCTGGCGTTTTATAAAGATCTGGCCGCGACCACCATGCCGGGTTCAAACGACGTCATGGAGATCAAAGATGCCTTCATGAACGGTTCTGCGCCGATGGCGGTTTACTCCACCTACATCCTTCCGGCGGTATTCCAGGACGGAAACCCTGCCAACCTGGGCTTCGTCGTCCCAACAGAAACCTCTTCTGCCGTTTACGGCATGGTCACGTCGCTGACGATTACCACCGGTCAAACCGAAGATGAGACCCAGGCGGCTGAAAAGTTTGTGACCTGGATGGAGCAGGCTCAAAACGCAACCGACTGGGTCATGATGTCGCCCGGCGCGGCACTGCCGGTGAACAAGCTGGTGGTGGGCACCGATACCTGGAAAAACAACGATGTGATTAAAGCGTTTGGGCAATTGCCTTACGAACTGATTGCGCAGTTCCCTAATGTGCAGGTGTTTGGCGCCGTGGGCGACAAAAACTTCACTCGCATGGGCGACGTTACCGGGTCCGGCATCATCAGTTCCATGGTGCATAACGTCACGGTGGGGAAAAAAGATCTCAGCAACACGCTTAGTGACAGCCAGAAGCGTTTGACCGATCTGATTTCACAACGATAGGAGCGCTCTGCGGAAGGAAATTATGAAGACGTTGTTTTCTGGTCGTTCAGATATGCCTTTCGCCATGCTGCTGTTGGCCCCCAGCCTGATTTTGCTGGGGGGCCTGGTGGCCTGGCCAATGATTTCCAATATTGAAATCAGTTTCTTACGTCTGCCGCTTAACCCGCGCATTAGCGCTGTGTTTGTCGGGCTGGATAATTACATTCGCATTCTCAGTGATGCAGCATTCTGGCACTCGCTGTGGATGACGTTCTGGTACACCGCACTGGTGGTGATCGGCAGCACGGGGTTGGGGCTGGCGGTGGCGATCTTCTTTAACCGTGAATTCCGTCTGCGGAAAACGGCACGTTCACTGGTGATTTTGTCCTACGTCACCCCGTCCATTTCGCTGGTTTTTGCATGGAAATACATGTTCAACAACGGCTACGGCATTGTGAACTATCTGGGCGTTGACCTGCTGCATCTGTATGACCAGGCGCCGCTGTGGTTCGACAATCCTGGCAGCAGCTTTGTACTGGTGGTGCTGTTCGCCATCTGGCGCTACTTCCCGTACGCGTTCATTTCGTTCCTCGCGATTTTGCAGACCATTGATAAGTCGCTGTATGAAGCGGCGGAAATGGACGGCGCGAATGCCTGGCAGCGTTTCCGAATCGTTACGCTGCCCGCGATTATGCCGGTGCTGGCAACGGTGGTGACGCTCCGCACTATCTGGATGTTCTACATGTTTGCGGATGTCTACCTGTTGACGACCAAGGTCGATATTTTGGGCGTCTACCTCTACAAAACCGCATTCGCTTTCAATGATTTGGGTAAGGCTGCGGCGATCTCCGTCGTGCTGTTCGTGATCATCTTCGCGGTGATTCTGCTGACCAGAAAAAGGGTAAACCTCAATGGCAACAAATAAACGCGTACTGAGCCGTATTGGTTTTTATCTCGGGCTGGCGGTGTTTCTGGTCATCACGCTGTTCCCGTTCTTCGTGATGCTGATGACGTCGTTTAAGAGTGCGAAAGAGGCGATATCGCTTAACCCGACCATTTTGCCGCAGGCGTGGACGCTACAGCATTACGTCGACATCTTTAACCCTCTGATTTTCCCGTTCGTGGACTATTTCAAAAACAGCATGGTGGTGTCGCTGACCTCCTCGGTGATTGCCGTATTTCTCGGCACGCTGGGGGCTTACGCCTTGTCCAAACTGCGTTTTAAGGGCCGCACGACGATCAATGCGAGTTTCTACACCGTCTACATGTTCTCCGGGATATTGCTGGTGGTGCCGCTGTTCAAAATCATCACTGCCCTTGGGATCTACGACACCGAGCTGGCGCTGATTATCACCATGGTGACCCAAACGTTACCGACAGCGGTGTTCATGCTGCGCAGCTATTTCGACACCATCCCGGACGAAATCGAAGAAGCCGCGATGATGGACGGCCTTAACCGCCTGCAAATCATCTTTCGCATCACCGTGCCGCTGGCGATTTCCGGGCTCGTGTCGGTGTTTGTCTACTGCTTCATGGTGGCGTGGAACGACTATCTGTTTGCGTCCATTTTCCTGTCCAGCGCCAGCCATTTCACCTTGCCGGTTGGGCTGAACACGCTCTTTAGCACGCCAGATTATATCTGGGGTCGCATGATGGCGGCATCGCTGGTGACGGCGCTTCCGGTGGTCATCATGTACGCCCTGTCTGAACGTTTTATTAAAAGTGGTTTGACCGCCGGTGGCGTGAAGGGCTGAGGCGGCCAATTTTAACAAGGAGTCAGTCATGAAAAAATTAGTTGCGACAGCGCCACGCGTGGCGGCGCTGGTGGAATATGAAGATCGTCCGGTTGCCGTCCATGAAGTGAAAATTCGCGCCCGCTTTGGCGCGCCTAAACACGGTACCGAAGTGGTGGATTTCCGCGCCGCCAGTCCGTTTATTGACGAAGAGTTCAACGCGGAGTGGCAGATGTTCACGCCGCGTGAAGAGGGGGCGGCCCGCGGGATCGAATTCGGTAAGTTCCAGCTGGGTAATATGATTGTTGGCGAGATTATCGAATGCGGTGCTGACGTCACGGAATACCAGATCGGCGACAGCGTCTGCTGCTACGCACCGCTGCAGGAAACGGTGATCGTTAACGCGGTGAATAACTATAAGCTGCGCAAAATGCCGCAGGGCGCCTCCTGGAAAAACGCCGTTTGCTACGATCCGGCGCAGTTCGCCATGAGCGGCGTGCGTGATGCCAACGTTCGCGTGGGCGACTTTGTTGTCGTGGTCGGTCTGGGAGCCATTGGGCAAATTGCGATCCAGCTGGCCAAAAAAGCCGGTGCGTCAATCGTCATCGGCGTCGACCCTATCGAACACCGCTGTGAGATTGCCCGCCGTCATGGGGCTGACCACTGTCTGAACCCAATCGGCACCGATGTCGGTCTGGAAATCAAAAAGCTGACCGGGAAGCAGGGCGCGGACGTGATCATCGAAACCAGCGGCTTTGCAGATGCGCTGCAGTCCGCGCTGCGCGGGCTCGCCTATGGCGGCACTATCTCCTACGTAGCCTTCGCGAAACCGTTTGCGGAAGGTTTTAACCTCGGCCGCGAAGCGCATTTCAATAACGCGAAGATTGTCTTCTCCCGCGCCTGCAGCGAACCCAACCCGGATTACCCGCGCTGGAACCGTAAACGTATTGAAGAGACCTGCTGGGAACTGCTGATGAACGGCTATCTGAATTGTGAAGATCTCATCGACCCGGTCGTCACCTTCACCACCAGCCCGGAAAGCTACATGAAGTATGTCGATCAGCACCCGGAACTGAGCATCAAAATGGGCGTTACTTTTTAAGCTAAGGAAAGCAAAACATGAAAATCGCAACACAAAATCAGGCCTTTTTCCCGGTCAATATCATGGAGAAATTCCAGTACATCAAAGCGATGGGTTTTGATGGCTACGAAATTGACGGCAAGCTGCTGGTGGAAAACCTCGCCGAGGTAAAAGCGGCGATTAAGGCCACCGGTCTGCCGGTGACGACGGCCTGTGGCGGATACGATGGCTGGATTGGCGACTTCATCGAAGAACGTCGTCTGAACGGGTTAAAGCAGATTGAACGTATCCTGGAAGCGCTGGCTGAAGTGGGCGGCAAGGGCATTATCGTGCCTGCTGCCTGGGGGATGTTTACCTTCCGTCTGCCGCCAATGACCTCCCCGCGCAGCCTGGACGGTGACCGCAAGGCCGTAAGCGCCTCCCTGCGCTGGCTGGATGAGGTGGCGGCGCGCACCGGAACGACCGTCTATCTGGAGCCGCTGAACCGCTATCAGGATCACATGATCAACACCCTGGCTGACGCGCGTCGCTATATCGAAGAGAACGGCCTGAAGCACGTGCAGATCATCGGCGATTTCTATCATATGAACATCGAAGAAGACTCGCTGACGGATGCGTTGCATCAGCACCGCGATCTGCTGGGCCATGTGCACATCGCAGATAACCACCGCTACCAGCCGGGCAGCGGCAGCCTCGATTTTGCCAGCCTTTTCGATCGGCTGCGTGCTGATAACTACCGGGGTTACGTGGTGTATGAGTGCCGTGTTCGCGCCGAGGATCCGGCTCGGGCATACCGGGACTCGCTCACTTACTTGCGTAAATGCTAAGGATGACGAGCGTGATGAGTGCTTCTACACCTTCGCCTCTGCGCGTCGCCATCATTGGTGCCGGACAGGTCGCGGATAAAGTGCATGCCTCGTATTACGCCACGCGCAGGGATGTTCAGATGGTGGCTGTCATGGACAGCCATCCTGAACAGGCTCGGGCGTTTGCGGAACGTCATGGTATTTCCTCGGCATGGCAGGATGCGCGAGAGATGCTCGAGGCGGTTAAACCGGATGTGGTGAGCGTCTGTTCGCCTAACCGGTTCCATTTCGGGCACGTCATGGCAGCGCTGGAAGCAGGCTGCCACGTGATGTGTGAAAAACCGCCTGCAATGACGCCGCAGGAGGCAGATCGGATGCGCATGGCCGCGCGCAAGGCGGGAAAAGTGCTGGCGTATGATTTTCACCATCGTTTTGCTCTCGATACGCAACTGCTGCGTGAAGCTGTGATGAAGGGGGCGCTGGGCGAAATTTATTACACCACGGCGCAGGCGTTACGCCGCTGCGGGGTTCCCGGCTGGGGCGTCTTTACCAACAAAACGCTTCAGGGCGGTGGGCCGCTGATTGATATCGGCATCCATATGCTCGATGCCGCGATGTACGTGCTGGGGTTCCCGGCGGTAAAAAAGGTGACGGCACACAGCTTCCAGAGGCTGGGAAATCGTAAAAGCAGCGGCCAGTTTGGCGAGTGGGATCCCACGCAGTTTACCGTTGAAGATGCTCTGTTTGGCACCATTGAATTTTGTAACGGCGGCATTCTGCGTCTGGACACGTCGTTTGCGCTCAATATCCGTGAACAATCCATCATGAACGTCGCATTTTGCGGTGAAAAGGCGGGCGCCATGCTGTTCCCGGCGCACATCTACAACGACGAAGCCGGTACTTTAGTCACCCTCACGCAGCGTGAAGAGGCTGACGATCGGCGTCATATGCGCAGTATGGATGCCTTCGTACGGCATGTGCAGGGAGAGCCCGTCATGATCGCTGATGCGGAGCAGGGGCTGGTTATCCAGCAGCTCGTCGCCGCGCTGTATGAATCAGCAGAAACAGGGGAAAGCGTGACGTTATGCTAAACGTGTCTGTATTAACCGACCCGGACTTTTGTCCACACAGCCTGAATAAATACGCCTCCATCATGGCCTGCGGTAATGGCTACATGGGGATCCGGGCTGCGCACGAAGAAGATTACACCCAGCAAACCAGAGGCATGTATCTTGCGGGCCTCTATCATCGTGCTGGTCGCAACGAGACCACTGAGCTAATCAATCTGCCGGATATCATCGGTATTGATGTTGAGCTGGATAGCGTCAATTTCACGCTCCTGTCAGGCGAAATCCTCGAGTGGCGGCGCGAGCTGGCGTTTGCTAATGGCGAGCTTCGTCGCAGCGTCGTCTGGCGCTCGCCTGCCGGGAAACGCTATCGTCTGGAGAGCCGTCGTTTTGTGTCGCTAGACCAGTTGCCCTTAGTGGCCATGCAGCTTTCGATTACACCGCTCGATGCCGCCACGCAGGCCGTGCTGCAAACCGGCATTGACGCAACGCAAACGAACAGCGGCAGACAGCATCTGGATGAAGTGTCGGTCAGAGTGTTCGACCAGCAATATATGCAGGGCGTATATGAAACGCAGGACCGCGCGTCTGAGATTGTTGTTTCAGCGTATTGTCAGCTCTCAGCGAAGAGCGACAGCTGTTTCACCGCCAAAAATCGTCGTCTCAGCGTTCATCATTCGCTGACGATTGCTAAGGGTGACACTGTCACGCTTGAAAAAATCGCCTGGGTGGCACATCGCAGCGATAAAGCACTGTCGCAGGCGTCTTTTGCCCGCAACGCGCTGGCCGATCTTAAGGTCTGTGCGGCAAGAGGCTACGACGCGTTGCTTGAGAGTTCGGCGTGTGCCTGGCAAGAGGTCTGGCGTAACGCTCGGGTGGAGGTGGACTCTACGGAACATCAGGATCAGATGGCGCTGGATTACGCCGTCTGGCATTTGACGACCATGACGCCAGCCCATGATGAGCGAAGCAGTATCGCCGCCAAAGGGCTGACGGGAGAGGGGTATAAAGGCCACGTCTTCTGGGATACCGAAATTTTCCTGCTGCCTTTCCATCTCTTCACGCGACCTCAAATCGCTCGTAGTCTGCTGCGCTATCGTTGGCTCAACCTGGCCGGGGCGCGGGAAAAAGCCCGTCGCAACGGCTGGCCCGGCGCGTTGTTCCCATGGGAAAGCGCCGCCAGCGGGCTGGAAGAGACGCCGGAGTTCGCGGCTATCAACATCCGAACCGGCACGCGCCAGAAGGTGGCCTCCGCGCTGGCGGAACACCACATCGTGGCGGACATTGCCTGGGCCGTCGTCGCTTACTGGCAGGCGACGCACGATGAGACCTTTATGCGGAATGAAGGTCTGACGCTCTTGATGGAAACCGCTGCGTTCTGGATGGGCCGCGCGACGGAAATTAATGGTCGTCTCGAAATCCATGACGTTATCGGACCGGACGAATACACCGAGCATGTGAACAACAACGCGTATACCAACTATCTGGCCTGGCACAACGTCGCCTGCGCTCGCCAGTTTATGGCGATGTTTGGGCGCGAGGATGAAGGTTTTACGCAGAAAGCGACACGGTTTCTGACGTGCTTATGGCTGCCGGAGGCCAATTCAGACGGTGTGATCCCGCAGGATGATACCTTCATGGTCAAACCGGCCATTGATCTCAGCCGCTACAAAGCCAAAGCGGGTAAGCAGACCATTCTGCTCGATTATTCCCGCGCGGAAGTCAACGACATGCAGATCCTTAAGCAGGCTGATGTGGTGATGCTTACCTACCTGTTGCCGGAGCGGTTTACCCCGCAGCAGTGTGCCGCCAATCTGGCGTTCTACGAGCCCCGCACGATCCATGACTCTTCGCTGAGCAAGGCCATTCACGGCATTGTGACTGCCCGCTGTGGTGACGTCGAAGGTGCCTACGCCTTCTGGCGCGATGGCGTCGCCATCGATCTTGGGGACGACCCGCACAGCTGCGATGACGGAATTCACGCCGCTGCGACCGGCGCTATCTGGTCCGGCGTCATTCAGGGCTTTGCCGGTATGCAGATTGTAGAAGGGGAGCTGCATCTTGCGCCTAAACTGCCAGCTCACTGGCAAAAACTCACATTCCCGCTGCGATGGCGGAATGCAACGCTGCACTTCACCTGTGAAAACGAGGTGTTAACCATTGAAGCTTCGGCACCTTCCATGCTGACGCTGTGGGGCAAGACGCTACACGTATCGGGGCGGACAGTTTGCGCTTATAAGGATTTTCTTGCACCTGTTAATGGGACCGCTACCACGGAGAGGCGCCATGACGCTTAAGGCGGTTGTATTCGATCTGGACGGTGTGATCACCGATACCGCACACCTCCATTTTCTGGCCTGGCGTGCAGTGGCGGATGAAATCGGCATCACCTTCGACGAAGTATTTAACGAACAGCTGAAGGGCATTAGCCGCATGGATTCCCTGCAGCGCATCCTGAAGCATGGCGGGAAAGAGGGAATGTTCAGCCATGAGCAGTGCCTCGCGCTGGCGACGAAAAAGAACGCGCTCTATGTCCAGTCTCTGGCGTCGCTGACGGAGGATTCACTGCTTCCGGGTATTCGCGACGTGCTGGCGGATATCCGTGCGGCGAAGGTCAAAATTGGGCTCGCCTCCGTATCCCTGAATGCCCCGGGGATCCTGCACGCGCTGGGCATTCATCAGGCCTTCGATTTTTGCGCCGATGCTTCCCGTATTCGCCGCTCAAAGCCAGACCCGGAGATCTTCCTTGCTGCCTGTGCAGGCCTGAATGTGCGTCCTGACGAGGCTATAGGTATCGAAGATGCACCTGCAGGCGTTGAGGCGATCAACGCGGCGGGAATGCTATCGGTTGGGATTGGATCTGGCCTGAACCATGCGGGTTTACAACTTCATTCAACGCGGGAACTGACCTGGAAATGCCTGACCGAGTTTTGGGCATCCCGGACGTATTGATAAGGAATTAACAATGGCTCAACTGTCCCTGAAACACATTCAGAAAATCTATGATAACCAGGTCCACGTGGTTAAGGATTTCAGTCTCGAAATCGAAGACAAGGAGTTCATCGTCTTCGTCGGGCCTTCGGGCTGCGGGAAATCCACGACGCTGCGCATGATTGCCGGTCTGGAGGAGATCAGCGCGGGTGAACTGATTATTGACGGGGTGTGCATGAATGACGTGCCCGCCAAGTCACGCGATATCGCGATGGTGTTCCAGAACTATGCGCTTTATCCGCATATGACGGTCTACGACAACATGGCGTTCGGCCTGAAGATGCAAAAAATTGCGCCTGTGGTTATCGACGAGCGCGTTAACTGGGCGGCACAGATCCTCGGATTACGCGAGTACCTCAAGCGTAAACCGGGCGCGCTGTCCGGCGGCCAGCGACAGCGCGTGGCGTTGGGCAGGGCGATCGTGCGCGAAGCGGGTGTGTTCCTGATGGATGAACCGCTCTCCAACCTTGATGCCAAGCTTCGCGTGCAGATGCGGGCTGAAATCAGCAAGCTGCACCAGAAGCTCAACACCACGATGATTTACGTGACCCACGACCAGACGGAAGCCATGACGATGGCGACCCGCATCGTGATCTTAAAAGACGGAATTATTCAGCAGGTCGGCGCTCCGAAGCAGGTATACAACGAACCGGCAAACATGTTTGTTGCTGGGTTTATTGGATCGCCAGCCATGAACTTTATTCGCGGTGCTATCGACGATCGCTATTTCGTCACGGAAACGCTGCGTCTGGCGATCCCGGAAGACAAACTCGCTTCACTGAATGCCGCAGGGTATCAGCGCAAAGCGGTGGTATTTGGGATCCGCCCGGAAGATATTCTCACTCTGCAGAGCAGTGGTAAAAATATCGCGGCGAAAGTCAGCGTAGCCGAACTGACCGGCGCGGAATTCATGCTTTACGCCACCGTTGGCGGTCATGAGCTGGTGGTTCGCGCTGGCGCGGCGAATGATTATGCCGCAGGGGATAATATCAACATCCAGTTCGATATGAATAAGTGCCATTTCTTCGACGCTGAAACCGAAGCGGCTATTAGATAAGAAAGGTGTTCGCCGGAAATGAAAATTTCCGGTTTTTTTGTTTGTTACTTATAAAGGGAAAATTAAATGAGTACTCTACTAAGAAGTGCTGCGCTCGTTCTGTGCGCAGGAGTTAGCTGTGCACAAGCATCAGAAGCAGCTAAACAGTGGGAATTTAATATTGGCGCAATGTATGAAATCGAAAACGTTGAGGGGCAGGGCGACGATAAAGATGGATTATATGAACCTTCCGTGTGGTTTAATGCAACCTGGGATGCGTGGACTATTTCGCTGGCGATGTATCAGGAGGGGCCGGTTGATTACAGCAGTATGACCCGTGGAACCTATTTCGATCGTCCTGAATTTCAATTACGCTATCGCTTTATCGGAACCGATAATTTCACCTTCGGTCTGACCGGCGGCTTCCGTAATTATGGTTATCACTTTAAAGATGAGCACGGTGCCAAAGACGGCAGCGCTAATATGCAGCGCTACAAAGTTCAGCCTGACTGGGATATTAAATTAACCGATGACTGGCGTTTTGGCGGCTGGTTTGCCATGTATCAGTTTGCTAACGATCTGCAAAAAACCGGCTATGCCGACAGCCGCGTTGAAACCGAAACGGGCTTTACCTGGACCATTAACGAAACCTTTGCGGCTAAAGTGAATTATTATTTAGAGCGCGGCTTCAATATGGACAGTTCCCGTAATAACGGCGAGTTTTCTACTCAGGAAATTCGTGCCTATCTGCCCATTTTGTTAGGCCAGACCACCTTAACGCCTTATACCCGCCTGGGGCTCGATCGCTGGTCGAACTGGGACTGGCAGGACGATCCTGAGCGTGAAGGACACGATTTCAACCGACTCGGTCTCCTCTACGCTTACGATTTCAACAATGGTTTATCCATGACGCTGGAATACGCGTATGAGTGGGAAAACCACGATGAAGGCGAGAGCGACCGCTTCCACTATGCGGGGGTTGGCGTAAACTACGCGTTCTGACCGACTGCACGCCAGGGGCACTTCGCCCCTGGCTTTAGCGAAGGGAAGCAGCCAACAAAAAGTGGGTATCAACCAGCACTTTTTGCGGGGCGGGATGACCCGCAATACGCCTGAAAAGAAGATCGCAGCTCTCTTCCCCCAGTTTTCGGGTGGGGATATCAAAGCCGCCAGGCGAGGGCGTTAAAATGAGAGACAGCATCGGGTCACTGTATCCGGCTATCACCACCTGCTCCGGGATCATCAGGTTCAACTCATCCGCCGCGCGATAGAGGCTAAGTAACTTCATGCTGTCGGTAGCGAATACTGCATCAGGCGGCGTGGGTGAAGACAACAATTCCAGCGCTGCCGTAAGCGCACTCTCATGGGTATAACCGCCATCCCTGATCCAGTCCGGGTTAAGGGCAATATGGTGCTTTTCCAGACTGGCTTTATAGCCCGCAAGGCGGTCGATCGAAACATGATAATCAAGCGGGGCATGCAGACAGGCAATTTTACGGCGTCCGTTTTTAATAAAGGTTTCGGTCAGCGTGGCGCTGTCATGGAAATTATCCGTGTCGACGGAATAGATATTTTGATACTCACCTTCCACTTTACCGATAACCACCACCGGTACGCCATACGCATCCAGCGTGGTGAAAAAGGATTCATTTGCCGGTGAGCTCAGCATAATGATCCCTTTGATCATCTTCTGTTTTATTTTACTCACGCATTTCAGCAAATCATCTTCGCTGCTTTTTGACGTTTGTAAAATAACGTCAAATCCTTCTTCTTCCGCTTTTGCCGTAATGGCATGCAGGACATCGGAAAAAAAAGGATTACCGGCAGTGGTTTTGGTTGAACGGGTCGAAATAACCATAATGGCATCGAAGCCTGAAGAGGTCAGGGCGCGGGCCAGTTTGTTGGGCTGATAATTTAATTCGTCAATCGCCTTCAGCACTTTTTCACGCGCTTCTGGAGAAATATTCGTTTGTTTATTCAGAACGCGGGAAACGGTTGATTTCGATACGCCCGCAACCCGTGCGATATCATAGATGGTGGGTGACATACACCTTACTCACTCCGGACTGACAGCAATACCGTTCATCTTACTGGAGAGAAAACGGCAATAGCAATAAATAAGAATTGATAATCAACGATCTGCCCCCATTTATTGTATTCTGAAGCCATGCATTCAAGGCTTCCAGGCAACGAAGGACGGCGATGAAGCGACTTAAAAACGAAATCAATTCACTGGTGAACCGTGGCGTTGACCGTCATCTGCGTCTGGCCGTGACGGGGCTGAGCCGCAGCGGTAAGACGGCGTTTATCACCGCGATGGTGAACCAGCTCCTGAACCTGCACGCCGGGGCGCGTCTGCCGCTGCTCAGCGCGGTGCGGGAAGAACGCCTGCTGGGCGTGAAGCGCGTTCCTCAGCGTGATTTTGGGATTCCACGTTTTACCTATGACGAAGGGCTGGCGCAGCTCTATGGCGATCCGCCCATGTGGCCGACGCCGACGCGAGGGGTGAGTGAAATTCGCCTCGCGCTGCGCTTTCGCTCCAATGAATCCCTGATGCGCCACTTCAAGGATACTTCTACGCTGTACCTTGAAATCGTCGATTACCCCGGTGAATGGTTGCTCGACCTGCCGATGCTGGCGCAGGATTACCTCAGCTGGTCCCGCCAGATGACGGGCTTGTTGCAGGGGCAGCGCGCCGGGTGGTCGGCCAAATGGCGACAGCTGTGCGAAGGCCTGGACCCGCTTGCGCCGGCCGATGAAAACCGTCTGGCGGCCATTGCCGAATCCTGGACGGCGTATCTGCACCAGTGCAAACAGGAAGGGTTGCACTTCATTCAGCCGGGTCGCTTTGTCCTGCCGGGTGATTTAGCGGGCGCGCCTGCGCTTCAGTTCTTCCCCTGGCCGGACGTGGATGGAGTGGGCGAGTCGAAGCTGGCGCAGGCCGACAGGCACACTAACGCCGGGATGCTGCGCGAGCGTTACAATTACTACTGTGAAAAAGTGGTCAAGGGATTCTATAAAAACCATTTCTTGCGATTTGACCGTCAGATTGTGCTGGTGGATTGTCTGCAGCCGCTCAACAGCGGGCCGCAGGCCTTCAACGATATGCGCCTGGCGCTGACGCAGCTGATGCAAAGTTTTCACTACGGGCAGCGGACGCTGTTTCGCCGTCTGTTCTCACCGGTGATCGATAAACTGCTCTTTGCGGCCACCAAGGCCGATCACGTCACGGTCGACCAGCATGCCAATATGGTATCGCTGCTGCAGCAGCTGGTGCAGGACGCCTGGCAAAACGCCGCCTTCGAAGGGATCGGCATGGATTGCCTTGGGCTTGCGTCCGTGCAGGCAACGCAAAGCGGGCTGATTGATCTTAACGGCGAGAAAATACCGGCATTACGCGGGAACCGGCTCAGCAACGGTGAACCGCTTACCGTCTATCCGGGCGAAGTGCCTGCGCGGCTGCCGGGCCAGGCCTTCTGGCAGAATCAGGGTTTCCAGTTTGAAGCCTTCCGCCCGCAGGCAATGAGCGTCGATAGGCCATTACCACACATCCGTCTGGATGCGGCGCTGGAGTTTTTGATTGGAGATAAATTGCGATGACGGAACCGTTAAAACCGCGCATAGACTTTACCGGAACGCTTGAGCAGGATCCTCAGGAGGCGTTCAAAACCGCGCAGACGTTCAGCGGCACGCAGGCTGATAACTTTGCTCCGGCCCTGACAGAGGAGCCCGGCGTCGAGGAAGGCCCGGCAGAGGCGGTTGTGGAAGCCGCCCTGCGTCCAAAACGCAGCCTGTGGCGCAGGATGGTCACCGCCGGTCTGGCGCTGTTTGGCGTAAGCGTGGTTGGGCAGGGGGTGCAGTGGACGATGAATGCCTGGCAAACTCAGGACTGGGTCGCGCTGGGCGGATGTGCCGCGGGCGCGCTGATTGTGGGAGCGGGTATCGGGTCGGTTGCCACCGAGTGGCGGCGGCTCTGGCGTTTACGCCAGCGCGCGCACGAGCGTGATGAAGCGCGGGATCTGCTCCACAGTCACGGCACCGGTAAAGGCCGCGCGTTCTGTGAAAAGCTGGCCAGCCAGGCCGGAATCGATCAGTCGCATCCGGCGCTTCAGCGCTGGTATGCCGCCATCCATGAAACCCAGAATGACCGGGAAGTGGTGACGCTCTATTCCCATATGGTTCAGCCAGTGCTGGATGCCCAGGCACGGCGCGAGATAAGCCGTTCTGCGGCGGAATCCACCCTGATGATTGCCGTCAGCCCGCTGGCGCTGGTCGATATGGCCTTTATCGCCTGGCGTAACCTGCGCCTGATCAACCGTATCGCGAACCTTTACGGCATAGAGCTGGGTTACTACAGTCGACTCCGGCTGTTCAAGCTGGTCCTGCTCAATATCGCGTTTGCCGGGGCGAGTGAACTGGTGCGCGAAGTCGGAATGGACTGGATGTCGCAGGATCTGGCGGCGCGTCTTTCCGCTCGTGCCGCCCAGGGGATCGGCGCGGGATTATTGACGGCGCGTTTGGGGATTAAAGCGATGGAGGTCTGCCGTCCGCTGCCGTGGATTGACGGCGATAAGCCCCGTCTGGGGGATTTCAGGCGCGAGCTGATCGGCCAGCTCAAAGAGACGCTCAATAAAAAACCGGCTCCGTGAGGTTTTGTTCACTTATCGTGCTGGCTGTCAATATTTGTTGACAGCCATCTTCCCGATCACCGTGTTCTGGCATATCATTTTACTGTTATTGGCTTAAAACGGTGAATTTCCCATGCGTCTTGAAGTCTTCTGTGAAGACCGTCTCGGTCTGACCCGCGAGTTACTCGATCTTCTTGTTTTACGTAGCATTGATTTACGTGGCATTGAGATCGATCCTGTCGGGCGAATTTACCTCAATTTTGCCGAAATTGAATTTAATACCTTCAGCAGCCTGATGGCGGAAATCCGCCGTATCGCTGGCGTTACGGATGTACGCACCATTCCCTGGATGCCCTCTGAACGTGAGCACCTGGCGCTGAGCGCGCTGCTGGAAGCGATGCCTGAGCCGTTCCTCTCCCTGGATTTGAAAAGCAAAGTTGAGCGCGTTAACCACGCGAGCTGCCAGCTTTTCGCGCAGAGCCAGGAGAAGCTCAGCAATCATAACGCCGCGCAGCTGATCCCCGGCTTTAACTTCCAGCGCTGGCTGGACAGCAATCCGCAGAACACGCTTAGCGAGCATGTGGTGATTAACGGGCAAAATTTCCTGATGGAGATCACGCCGGTCTATCTGAAAGGGGAAGGGAATACCCGCGTGTTGACCGGGGCGGTGATTATGCTGCGCTCAACGTTACGCATGGGGCGCCAGCTGCAAAACCTCTCCAGTCAGGATGTCGGCGCGTTCAGCCAGATTATTGCCGTCAGCCCGAAAATGCGTCATGTGGTTGACCAGGCGCGCAAGCTCGCAAGCCTGACCGCGCCGCTGCTGATTACCGGGGATACCGGCACCGGGAAAGACCTGCTGGCTCACGCCGTGCATCTGGCGAGCCCGCGTGCGGCTAAGCCTTATCTGGCACTTAACTGCGCCTCTATTCCGGAAGATGCCGTTGAAAGCGAGCTGTTTGGTCACGCGCCGGAAGGCAAGAAAGGGTTCTTCGAGCAGGCTAACGGTGGCTCCGTGCTGCTGGACGAAATCGGCGAAATGTCGCCGCGCATGCAGGCTAAGCTGCTGCGTTTCCTGAACGACGGAACCTTCCGCCGCGTCGGTGAGGATCACGAAGTGCATGTGGACGTGCGCGTCATTTGCGCCACCCAGAAAAACCTGGTGGAACTGGTGCAAAAGGGGATCTTCCGCGAAGATCTCTATTACCGCCTCAACGTCCTGACGCTGAATATTCCCCCGCTGCGCGATTGCCCGCAGGACATCATGCCGCTCACGGAGCTGTTCGTCGCCCGCTTTGCCGACGAGCAGGGGGTGCCGCGTCCGAAGCTGTCTGCCGATCTCGGCACGGTGCTGATGCGCTACGGCTGGCCGGGCAACATTCGCCAGCTTAAAAACGCCGTTTATCGCGCGCTGACCCAGCTGGAAGGCTATGAACTGCGTCCGCAGGATATTCTGTTGCCTGATTACGACGCGGGGACGGTATCGGTTGGCGAAGAGGCGATGGAAGGTTCGCTGGACGATATTACCAGCCGTTTTGAGCGTTCAGTGCTGACGCAGCTGTACCGCAGCTATCCCAGCACCCGCAAGCTGGCAAAACGCCTTGGCGTCTCGCATACCGCGATCGCGAACAAGCTGCGTGAGTATGGGTTGAATCATAAGAAAGGCGACGAATAACAAAAAGCCTCTGTAAAGAGGCTTTTTACTTTGCGTTTATTCCTTCGCCATCGGCGTGTTAACGATGTCTGTTTTTGTCTCTCCCTGAATCGATGCAATCCTGTTTTCGACCTCTTTCACCTGCTGCGGGCTGTGCAGCAGGGTATAGGTCAGGTCAAACTGCGCGCTGGCACCGGGCTGCAGCTGCTTAACCCGCTTCTGCTCGCGTTCAATCGTAACGGGGTAGGCGTAGCTGGTGCCCGGCTCAATGCCCGTGACGTAGCCCTGCTTCAGCGTATCGGTGTTCTTCCATAAGGTCAGCACGGGCAGCTGGCGGGTATCAAACTGGATTGACGCGCCTTTATCTCCGGCTTTATTGACCACCGCCGCAAGCGTTTCGTGGTTATTGTCCGAGAGTGGTTTAATGTTAAAGACCATCTCATCAAAGCCTTTTGTCGGCCCGGCATAGGTTTGCCAGTCGTTAACGCCCGCCTTGGCGTAGTCATTGAACGGGCTCACGCTCGCCGCCGGCGCAAGGAAGCGGGCGCCTTCTTCGAGGATCGGCGTGCCGAAGTTGCTGTGATAGATGATTTGGTAATCATGAGGGTAATCCGCATGGTTGGTCAGAACATCATGCAGACTGAACTGGTTGGTTCCGGGAACGTAGCGCAGTTCGGTCATGGTTTGCAGATCCGATTTTTTAAACGTGCTCTCTTTGATCAAACCCCGAACGCGGATCTCATGCGGGGCGGCATCGGCGATTTCAACCTCGACCTGCGAAACGGGGGTATTACCGGCCCTGCCGTGCAGGGTGTAAATTTGCCCGTCAGCGGTGACCGGATGTCCTGTCCACTCATAGCCACAGCGCACCATCATCTCGTTGAAACCATCCAGCCAGCCGAGACCGTTGCGGCTCTCAAGATTGATATATGCCGGATTAACGACCTCTTTAACGGGCGAATTCCACCCCAGTCGGGTACCAAAGCCTTCTACATGCAGAAGGTTCATCCCGCGGGTCGGGCTCAGGGTAATTGTCAGGCCGTCTTTACTGCTGATTATGATGACTTTGCTGCCTTCCTGTTTACCACCGTGCAAGACTTTTTGCTCAATGCTGAACGTTTGGTCTTTAACTTTCAGCTCATCACTGGAAATCTTCCAGTTTCCTTTCTCTACGCTGCTTTCAGCGCTTGTCAGCACCCAGGTTTTGGCCGCTGCATGGCCAGAAATCAGTACCGCAAGGAGCGTAAAAGCGAATTTAATTTTCATATTTTATCCTTTTTGCTGAAACGATTATTTTCTTTCGTAAGCAAATCTAATGTTTAGGCAAAAAGGGAAATGTGATGTGCTTCACTGCGGTCGAAAATAGAGAATTTTAACGATTATTATGCGTTATTGATCACGTTAATGTTACGCGTCGACGTTTTTATTGCATGACTAATGTGATTTGTGAGCATTTATGCTTTAACGATTCAGCTTTATTATAATAAAAAACCCCGCCGCGGCGAGGTTGAGAATAAGTTGTATAGAATGCTAAGTACTTATTATGCTTTCAGCACGTCCAGCGCGGCAGTGTAGTCCGGCTCGGTGGTGATTTCGTTAACCAGTTCGCTGAAGACAACGGTGTCGTTTTCATCCAGAACCAGTACGGCACGTGCTGCCAGACCTTTCAGTGGGCCTTCCGCGATGCTGACGCCGTATTTCTCGAGGAAATCTGCGCTGCGCAGGGTGGAGAGGGTAATAACGTTGCTCAGGCCTTCGGCACCGCAGAAACGGGACTGGGCAAACGGCAGGTCAGCGGAAATGCACAGCACAACGGTGTTGTCCATTTCAGTCGCCAGCTGGTTGAATTTACGCACGGACGCGGCACAAACGCCGGTATCAATGCTTGGGAAAATGTTCAGTACTTTGCGTTTACCCGCAAACTGAGCCAGTGTGACGTCAGACAGATCTTTAGCCACCAGAGTAAAAGCCTGCGCTTTGCTGCCAGCCTGCGGAATGGAACCTGCAACAGCAACCGGGTTGCCCTGAAAATGAACGAGTTGTGACATAGATATCTTCCTGTTTACATATAGTTAACGTCGGGGCTAGTGTATGCCATCAGCGGATAACACGGCAAACCAAATTTTTCGCCTTTCCGGGCCGCAAGGAGTCAGTGATGAGAAGCGTTAAGGTCTATGAAGAAGCCTGGCCATTGCATACCCCGTTTGTGATCTCCCGCGGCAGTCGAAGTGAAGCCAGCGTGGTCGTGGTTGAAATCGAAGAAGAGGGGGTTAAAGGCGTTGGGGAATGTACGCCTTACCCGCGCTATGGAGAAAGTCCTGCGTCGGTGATGGCGCATATCATGACCCTGGTGGCAGAGCTGCAAAAAGGGCTCACGCGCGAGGCGTTACAGCAGCGTTTACCCGCCGGGGCGGCGCGTAACGCCATCGACTGTGCGCTCTGGAGCCTTGAGGCCGCCAGGCAGCAACAATCGCTGACGTCCTTGCTGGGGGTGGCGCTGCCGGGGTCCGTCGTGACGGCGCAAACGGTCGTGATTGGTGAGCCGGAGCAGATGGCCGCCAGCGCAAAAGCGCTCTATGACGCCGGGGCCACGCTGTTAAAAGTGAAGCTCGACGATCGCCTGATCAGCGAGCGGATGGTCGCCATTCGCTCGGCGGTTCCCTCGGCCACGCTGATTGTTGACGCCAACGAGTCGTGGCATCCCGAGGGGCTTGCAGCGCGATGCCAGCTGCTGGCTGACCTGGGCGTGGCGATGCTGGAGCAGCCTCTGCCAGCGAAGGATGATGCGGCGCTGAAGAATTTTATCCATCCGCTGCCCGTCTGTGCGGATGAAAGCTGTCATACCCGCGAGAATTTGAGCGCGCTTAAGGGCAGCTATGAGATGGTCAATATCAAGCTCGACAAGACCGGCGGGCTGACAGAAGCGCTGGCCCTGGCGGCGGAGGCGCAGGCGCAGGGCTTTTCCCTGATGCTGGGATGCATGCTCTGCACATCCCGGGCGATCGGCGCGGCGCTGCCGCTGGTCAATCAGGTCCGTTTTGCCGATCTGGACGGCCCGACGTGGCTGGCGGTTGACGTTTCACCTGCGCTTAATTTTACCAGCGGCGTGCTTCATCTCTGAGGCTGCCAGCGCAGTAGCTCCATCATCGCGTTTAAGTATTTTTCGCTGGCTTCGTCGGAGGAAATCGGCGGGAATTCAGCGGTGATGCAGGGCAGGCTCAAATCGGCGCACCAGCTACCGAAGGATCCGGGGGTTTCATAGCCCACGCTGGTGACGAGCGGCAGGGCGAAAGCCTGCGCCAGCCACGCGCCCAGTTCGGAGTGACGCGGATCTTCAATGCAGGCCAGCGGATCGTGGAAGGAGACAACCCAGGCGGGGTGGATCTTATGGATAAGCTGGCACAGCGCCTGCGTTTCCGGCTCCGAGCCAGGCTTGTCTCCCGTCAGCAGCACCACGTCCCGCTCCTCGGCGGAGCTGTTCCAGCGATAAACCGTTTCTCCGGCGCGCCAGTTTGCCGCCGGGAAATTACGGTTCAGGTCAACGCCCCTCGCATTCGCCCGTAATCCAAGCTGACAGCCGTCCGGATTGACGGCAAGAATCACGTGGTGACGGCGCAATGAAGGCGTCAGCGTCCGCAGCGCGCAGGAAAGCGTGACGATGGACGAGTTCTCGTCTCCGTGCGTGCCGGCAATGATCAAACCGCTGCTGCGATCGGCATCGGGCGCCGGGAACCAGATCAGCGATGCGCCTAAAAATGAGCGGCCATATTGCTCAGCGCCCGGCGGAAAGGCCCCGCGCTCCGCTCGTGGTCGGGTGATTGCCATACGAAATCCTGATAAAGAAGTCTCTACTGGCAGTGTTGTGCAAAACCCGCTGTTAATCAAATAGTTTCCGTAACGCTTGAGAATTGCCTTAAATCACTATTCAGGCGTAAGGTATTTGCATTTCTCTGTTTCGAAACAAATAATTACGCATCTGCTTGTTACCTGAATTCATCAAAGGGGATCTTATGAAGCATCCTGTTTCGCGTCTTTGCGCTGCACTGTACCTGTGCGGACTCTCTACACTCTCGTACGCTGCTGATGTGCCCCAGGGCACGGTACTGGCGCAAAAACAGGAGCTGGTCAGGCATATCAAAGACGAGCCGGCTTCGCTCGATCCGGCAAAAGCGGTGGGATTACCCGAGATTCAGGTGATTCGCGATCTTTTCGAAGGGCTGGTGAATCAGAACGAGAAAGGGGAGCTGACCCCCGGCGTGGCGACGCGCTGGCAGAGCAACGATAACCGTATCTGGACGTTCACCCTGCGCGATAACGCGAAATGGTCTGACGGTACGCCCGTTACCGCGCAGGATTTTGTCTACAGCTGGCAGCGTCTGGTTGACCCGAAAACCACGTCTCCGTTTGCCTGGTTTGCGGCGCTGGCAGGCATCAACAACGCGCAGGCCATTATCGATGGCAAAGCGGCGCCAGATACCCTGGGCGTGACGGCGGTGGATGCCAGAACCTTACGCGTCCAGCTGGACAAACCGCTCCCGTGGTTTAGCAACCTGACGGCGAACTTTGCCTTCTATCCGGTGCAAAAAGCGAACGTTGAAAGCGGGAAAGAGTGGACGCGTCCGGGCGCTCTGGTGGGTAACGGCGCGTACGTCCTGAACGACCGGGTGGTGAATGAAAAACTGGTTGTCGTGCCGAATACGCACTACTGGGACAATGCGAAAACTGTCCTGAAAAAAGTGACTTTCATTCCGATTAATCAGGAATCCTCCGCCACTAAGCGCTATCTGGCGGGAGATATTGATATCACCGAATCGTTCCCGAAAAACATGTATCAGAAGCTCCTGAAGGACATTCCGGGACAGGTGTATACGCCGCCTCAGCTCGGGACCTATTACTATGCGTTTAACACGCAAAAGGGCCCGACGGCCGATGCCCGGGTGCGTCTTGCGCTGAGCATGACTATCGATCGCCGCATTATGGCGGAAAAGGTATTAGGTACAGGCGAGAAGCCGGCCTGGCATTTCACCCCTGACGTGACGGCGGGCTTCACCCCTGAGCCTTCACCGTTCGAGCAGATGTCCCAGCAGGAGCTGAACGCTCAGGCGAAAACCTTGCTCCAGGCCGCAGGTTACGGCCCGCAGCGTCCGCTGAAGTTGACCCTTCTGTACAACACCTCGGAAAACCATCAGAAAATCGCCATTGCGGTGGCGTCCATGTGGAAGAAAAATCTCGGTGTGGACGTCAAACTGCAAAACCAGGAGTGGAAAACCTATATCGACAGCCGTAATACCGGCAATTTTGACGTGATCCGCGCGTCATGGGTAGGCGATTACAATGAGCCGTCGACCTTCCTGTCCCTGCTGACCTCCACCCACAGCGGCAATATCTCGCGTTTCAACGACCCGGCCTACGATAAAATTATCCACCAGGCGACGCTGGAAACCACGGCGAAAGCGCGTAATACGGACTACAACATGGCGGAGAAAATCCTCCTGGAGAAAGCGCCTATCGCGCCCATTTACCAGTACACCAATGGTCGCCTGATTAAGCCCTGGGTGAAAGGCTACCCCATCAATAACCCGGAAGACGTGGCGTATAGCCGGACCATGTATATCGAGAAGCACTGATGTTTTATGAGGCCTGGCGCATTCTCGCGCCAGGTCTGCAAAACGCGGTACCGCTTCATTCGCTATGCGTGGCCCGATGCCGGGTCTCTGTTATTCTAACAGCGCATTAAACTTCGCCAGCCACTGCGGATGCGCGGGCCATGCGGGAGCCGTCACCAGGTTACCGTCTACATGGGCCTGATCGATGCCGATAGCGGCGTAGTGTCCGCCGCTGAGACGGACTTCAGGCGCGCAGGCCGGGTAGGCGCTACAGGTTCGTCCTTTCAGGATGCCCGCGGCAGCAAGCAGCTGTGGGCCGTGGCACACTGCGGCAATCGGCTTACGCGCGGCGTCAAATGCCTGTACCAGCTTTAAGACGTCCTCATTTAATCGCAGATACTCGGGCGCTCTCCCGCCGGGGATGAGCAGCGCGTCGTAGTCCTGCTCCTTTACGGCTGAAAAATCGGCGTTGAGGGTAAAGCGGTGACCGGGCTTTTCGCTGTAGGTCTGGGCGCCGTCAAAGTCATGGATTGCCGTCATGATGTAATCGCCCTTCGGTTTGTCGGGGCAGACCGCATCCACCTGATGACCAATCATCTGCAACGCCTGAAAAGGCACCATGGTTTCGTAATCTTCGGCGTAATCGCCAACCAGCATCAGGATCTTCTTGCTCATCTTTCCTCACCTCTATCAATAAAGATGATTAAGATATAGCCTGGCGTGGCTGAATTGCCGGAAATAAAAAAGCCCGTCAGAGCACGGGCAACATAAGCAAATGAATAAGTGATTCGTTATCAACGTTGTTGGAGGATAACGCCGCGTATTTTACGCGGCTGTAAGGGAAGCAGATACCTGACATATTCGGTAGGTGAAACAAGTGATTAAACGTGCGTTACGGTGCGTCGAAGGTCGGGTAAAGGCTATTTTCCAGAAACTCGACGAGATACCAGATCTCACCGCTAAAAATAAACCAGAAGCCAAATATAATAAGGAGTAAAATAATTAAGGTGAGTATTATTTCTGTTTTTCCCATTGCGGTTTTTACCCACCTGACGCTAATTGATTCGAGGTGGGCATTGTAGCGGGGCTTTTCCGGATACTCCAGTTTCATGCCGCAAGGACTTTATTGCGTCCGTCATTTTTAGCGCGATACAGCGCATCGTCCACACGCTTAAACAGCTCGTCAATACTTTCACCCTGATTGTGCCGCGCCACGCCAATGCTGACGGTAAACCGCGGCAAGCCTGGAATCGTAATGCGGGCAACGGCTGCACGGACTGACTCGGCAATCTGCATCGCAGTGTCGAGAGAGGTGCGCGGCAGCAGGATAACGAACTCTTCGCCACCCCAGCGGAACACCATATCGCCCTCCCGACTACAGTCTTCCAGCGTCCGGGAAAGGGCGATAAGCACCTCATCGCCTTTCAGATGGCCGAACAGGTCATTAATGTTTTTGAAATGGTCGGTATCCACCAGCAGCAGGCTAAATTGCTGCTGCGCGGGAAGTTTATTCAGATTGCTTTGATCGGTAATCGCGTAGAACTGCCGCCGGTTGAGTAACCCCGTCATGGAGTCACGTAACGCCGCATGTTCCAGCTCCTGCTCCAGCCTTTTTTGCTCGGTGATATCGTGGATGATGCACAGCATCAGCTTGTCACCGTAAATCTCAATGGGCCCGGCATACGTCTGAACGTGGCGGGTGGATCCATCGGCAAGGCGGTGAACAAAATTGAGCGGCTTGTGACCACCGGGCAGCGCGGCAATTGCAGTCATAATGGGCATCACATCTCGCCCCAGCGTATTGATTTCCCAGGTATGCTTACTGCACATGTCATCATGTGAATAACCATAAAAATTGAGCGCGGCCAGATTTGCATCGACGATTTGGCCGTCGCGGGCCGGATCGATTAGCAGCATCGGGGCGCTGTTGGTCAGAAAAAAGCGCGCATAAAAACCCTGTTTTTTCCGACGGTAGGTAGCGGAACGGCTGGCCTTCAATCCTGAGAGTATTTGTTGGGAGATGCCCTCGAAAACAATCACATCGCCCCAGGGCGCGTAGTGGGCAAGCGAGAGGCGACAGCTTAATGGCGTATCCTGTCCATCCCGGCTTGTTGTCCAGATTTCGACGATCTCCTGCTCTGTTTTCAGTTCAGATACATACATCGACAGGACGGTTTGCGCACTGGCTGAATAGATCCCTTTGCGCAGGTCATCGAGCGTTTTATCCCCCATGATCTGCGTTGCGGCCACATTCGCAAAAATGATCTTTTCCAACACGGGTGAAACGAGCCACACGGGTGTTTTAATTACATTCAACGCATCAAAACAAGGTTGCGACATAGGCGTTTCCTGTTCATCGACAACATGTGCCTGACAATCATGACAGAATTGACTCGCGTGTACTCCCTTGAAACATACTCCACTTAACCCCGTCAGGCATGATTTTTTTGAGAAATAAATGCGGGGTCCGTTTGAATTTTATTAATGGGTATAATCTGTTTGTCTGAGTTTATCTGCAGCAGTAGCCACGGTACCTGTTCGGCAGGTAAGGGGCGGGAGAAAAGATATCCCTGCAGGTAATCGCAGCCGAGACGGGTGAGAACCGCCTGCTGTTCTTCCGTCTCGATCCCTTCTGCCACCACATTCATCTCCATGGTCCGGGCGATACTGATAATGGTTTCAACCAGCTTGTAGCTTTTTTCATTTTCCAGCATCGACGTGACAAAGCTTCTGTCGATCTTGAGCTCTTTTGCTGGCAGCACGCTCAGCATCAGAAGGTTGGAATAGCCCGTCCCAAAATCATCAATCGAGACGACGATCCCCGCGTGATTAAACGCATTGAGCAACTCAATGCTGCGGTCGAGATTTTTAAGCGCGGTGCTTTCCGTTACCTCAAGGATCAGCCGGGACGGAGACAAGCTATATTTTTCCAGCATCGACGAGACGATCTGGAAAATATCAGGCTGTTCAAACTGGATGGGGGATAGGTTGAGCGACAGCGTCCACTGGCTGAAACCTTGCTCTGTCCAGAAATGAAGCTGTCGGCATGCCGCTTCAATGGCCCAGTTACCTACCGGAATAATTAAGCCCGTTTGTTCCAGGGAAGGGATAAACAGATTAGGCAGCACAACCCCTTGCTCAGGATGCCGCCAGCGCAGAAGGGCTTCAAAACCGTGAATGGTTTTCTCTCCGGCATGCCAGGTTGGCTGGTACCACAGTTCAAACTGATCGCGCTCAAGCGCCTGAGAAAGCTCCTGCAGGAAACCGGGTTTTGCCGGGATCGCCGTTGACATCTCGGCCCGGTAAATCGCCCAGCCGTTGCGGCCATCTTCCTTGACGCGATGTAATGCTGCATCCGCCTTGAGCTTCAGCTCGTGCAGCGTTTCGCCGTCCTGAGGATAGAGGCTGGCGCCCGCGCTGATCGTCGTGCTTAACGTATGTCCGCAGACGGACAGAGGGCGTCGCACGTCTTCAAGCAGCGCGGTGACCAGGGCGTTGAGTCTGTCGTCGTCACATTCCGGCACCAGCAGGATAAAGGCGTCGCCTCCCAGCCTTGCCAGGGTCATCTCGCGCGTGAGCCGGGCCGTGATGCGCTGCGCGACCGTGATCAATAGCTCATCACCGACGCTGTGACCCCACGTATCGTTAACGCGTTTGAAGTGATCGACGTTCAGGAAAATAACCGCAAATGGCTTCTTGCTCAGCAGCGCGCTGCGCAGACAATCCTGCATGCGGAGATCCATCTGGTGGCGGTTTGCGAGCCCGGTGAGCGCGTCAAAACGCGCCTGTAGCTCAAGCTGGCGGTTGAGCTGATGCAGATTATCCGTCAGCCGGTTGGTGCGCCGGTGGGAATCGATCAGCGAAATGATTAACATCACGCCGAGCAGGCAGAGCGTGGTGACCGACACCCAGATGGATAACCCCAGCTCGCCGATCCCGCCCGGGAGGGTATGCGCCATTTCCTGAAACCGCGCGGCACTCATGCCGGTATAGTGCATCGCACAAATGGCGGCACCCATGACGAAGGCCGCGAGAATGCGATTGATAAAGACGCCTTTGTGTTTATCCCGCAGGCGGAAAGCCAGCCACAGCGCCGTGCCGGAGGCAACAACCGCAATAACCACGGACAACCCCACGAGGCGGCGATCCCAGATGATGCTGCCATCCAGCATCAGGGCCGCCATTCCGATGTAGTGCATCGACACCACGCCAGCGCTCAGGATTGCCGTGGCAAAGATCAGTCGAAAGGGAGAAAGTTTTTTGCCCGCGACGGCAATATTAAGTGCCGTGGCTGATGCAACCACCGCGACGCCCAGTGACGCAAGGGTTAACCAGAGGTCGTAGCTCATCATCATGGGCATTTGCATCGACAGCATGCCGATAAAGTGCATCGACCAAATGCCAATGCCCAGCGTGACCCCACCGGCAATGCGCCAGAACAGGGCAGCCTTTCGGCTGGAGAGGGGGATCTTTCCGGCGCTGTCCAGCGCCACAAAGGAGGCGATAAACGCCACCAGATAAGAGATAGCGATTAACACAGGGTCCCACGATATATTGAGCATTATGCAATCCCACGCCTGAGAGGGTTACCGATTTCGCCTGCCGGATACATCTTTATCGGGCAACGAACATGCGCATTCAAACCATATTAGTTATTTATCGTGAAAAATGACCAGTCATATTAATACTCTAAAACTTATTAAGAATATAAAATATATTCTCTCGTTAATATATTAAGCATTGCTAAACAAGAACGAATAACAGTAGCAAAGCTCCTTAAATATGAAGGCGATCGTATCGTCTCTCCGCGGGCGATACTATCGCTTAACATGGCTGGAGACCAGTATCACAGCATGCTGAGCAAAACATTTTCACTAATACGCTCTTTTTATCTGACTTAACGTAAATCTCAGGATGCTAACGGCGAAACAAAAAACAAGCGTTGTTTGCGATGAAAAACTTCCGGGCCAATGCTATAAGTCTAAGTGCCGACCAAAATATAAAACGTGGGTATTATCATGCTAAAAAATATTAGTGTAAGGACCTTTATTATCGGGTTCCTTTTCTCTCTTTTTTTGGTAAGTGCAGGTGTCGTTGTTCTATTTTCCAGCAATACGTCTCTCTTTATTTCGCTTAATGTTATCAATTTCGTTGCGCTATTTTTGCTCTGGGTCTATATGACGAAGTATCTTGTGACGCCGATCAATACGGTGAAGAGAAGTATTGAGGAGGTGACCGCAGGTAACCTTGGCGTATCTATCCCTGAATTTGGCAATAACTGCGCGGGCCGACTCATCCCCGGGATCAATAGTCTTTCCGGCAATATTGCGACGCTGGTGCGTGAGATCAGGGCGTCATCGCAAACCGCCATGACCTTATCGGACCAACTTTCGGCACGCAGCGCTCAGCTATCGGTGAAAACCGAGCAGCAGTCAGCGTCTTTGGTGCAAACCGCAGCCAGCATGGAGCAAATGGCCGCGAGCACCAAAAACAATGCCGATAACACCCGCCTGGCGAGCGAGCAAGCAAATGTGGCGACGTTACAGGCGCGCAAGGGCGGCGAGCTCATGGGGCAGGTCGCCAGCAATATGCAGTCCATTACCGAATGCGCGCAGCAGATGACGGAGATTATTTCGCTCATTGACGGCATTGCGTTCCAGACGAATATCCTGGCGCTCAACGCGGCCGTGGAGGCGGCAAGGGCGGGCGATCATGGCAAGGGTTTTTCTGTCGTCGCGGAAGAGGTAAGAAACCTGGCACACCGCAGCGCGGAGGCCGCGAAGAATATCAAAACGCTGATTGAAGTCACCAGCAGTAACGTCACGCAGGGAGCCAGCGTTGTGTCACAGGCAGAGAAAAACATGCATGAAATCGTGACCGGCTCGGGAAATGTAAGCCGCTTAATGGACGACATTTCCGCGTCAACCTCAGAGCAGGAGAAAGGCATTTCTCAGATTACCCTGGCGCTATCGGAGCTGGAGCGGGTCACACAAAGTAACGTGGCAATGGCAGAGGAACTCAACGGTTCGTCTGATGTACTGCGTAATCAGGTGATTGAGCTGCAAACCCGGACGTGTAATTTCAGGCTCGATCAGTCATCCTTGTCCTCATCACCTGGCGGTTCGCCATCCTTCCTCCAGCGGCCAGAGCACTCTCTCTGACAGCACCTCAAAGCCTGGCATGCCAGGCTTTTTTCATGCCTCCGCCTGGTATGTACAATTCCTGAGCGATTTCAGCGCGATGGGATACATAGTTGTTGCTTAACACCTGATGAAAGCTAGACTGACACCGAAGAGCTAAAAAGGTGGAGGCGCTGTGGAAAGCATTAAAGGATCTGAACTAAACGTTCCAGACGCAGTTTTTGCGTGGGTGCTGGATGGTCGCGGCGGTGCGCGACCGCTGGAAGATAATGATGTGATCGATAGTGCGCATCCCTGCTGGCTACATCTGAACTACACCCACCCGGACAGCGCTGACTGGCTGGCCTCGACGCCGCTCTTGCCCAATAACGTGCGCGATGCGCTGGCGGGTGAAAGCCTGCGGCCCCGCGTGAGTCGAATGGGTGACGGGACGCTGATCACCCTGCGCTGCATTAACGGCAGCACGGATGAACGCCCGGATCAGCTGGTTGCGATGCGTGTCTACATGGACGATGGGCTCATTGTGTCGACCCGCCAGCGAAAAGTTCTGGCGCTGGATGACATCGTCAACGATCTGAAAGAGGGCACCGGGCCGGTCGACTGCGGCAGCTGGCTGGTGGACGTCTGCGACGCCCTTACCGATCATGCGAGTGAATTTATTGAAGAGCTGCACGACAAAATCATCGACCTGGAAGATAACCTGCTCGATCAGCAGATCCCGCCGCGCGGTTTTCTGGCCTTATTGCGTAAGCAGTTGATTGTGATGCGCCGCTACATGACGCCGCAGCGCGACGTGTATGCGCGTCTTGCCAGCGAAAGGCTCGCCTGGATGAATGACGATCAGCGACGCAGAATGCAGGATATTGCCGACAGGCTGGGGCGCGGGCTGGACGAGATTGATTCCTGTATTGCCAGAACGGCGGTGATGGCGGACGAAATCGCGCAGGTGATGCAGGAGTCGCTGTCGAGAAGAACCTATACGATGTCTCTGATGGCGATGGTGTTTTTACCCAGCACGTTTCTTACCGGGCTGTTTGGCGTGAATCTGGGTGGAATTCCGGGTGGCGCTTATCGCTACGGCTTTACCGCCTTTTGCGTGATGTTAGTTGTTTTGATTGGTGGTGTTGCATGGTGGTTGCATCGTAGTAAATGGCTGTAAATTTACGCTTTTTTCAGCTTTTAACGGGATCAAAACGCTCTTTTAATTGAGCGAAGTCAATAAACATCTACCCCGTAAGGTGCAATATTACTCCCGCAGGTGAATGCAACGTCAAGCGATGGGCGTTGCGCTCCATATTGTCTTACTTCCTTTTTTGAATTACTGCATAGCACAATTGATTCGTACGACGCCGACTTCATAGTCGGCTTTTTTTTGCCTCCTGATTCTCAGCGTCTACCCTAAAAGGGACGACAGCAAATTCTGGAGGGAATGATGAGCATCCTGAACGCTCTGCTACTGCAACAATCGCGTCAATCCGATCCCGTCCCCACCGATCCGGTGCCAATGCCCGATCCCATCCCGCGTCCGCAGCCGATGCCCGACCCGCCGCCAGATCAAGAACCGATTAAATTGTCGCATCGAATCGCGAGATCTGCGAGGATACGCGCCATCTGACCGCAAAGATGACCACGAGAGACTACTGTGACCGCTTTTTCTACCCTGAATGTTCTGCCCGCCGCCCAACTCGATAACCTCAACGAGTTGGGTTACCTCACGATGACGCCTGTTCAGGCGGCCGCGTTGCCCGCCATCCTCGAGGGCCGTGACGTGCGCGTGCAGGCGAAAACGGGCAGCGGGAAAACGGCGGCATTTGGCCTTGGCCTGTTGCAGCACATCGATGCGGCGCTTTTTCAGACCCAGTCTCTGGTGCTGTGCCCGACACGCGAACTGGCAGACCAGGTCGCGGGTGAACTGCGTCGCCTGGCGCGTTTCCTGCCCAACACCAAGATTTTAACTCTCTGCGGCGGACAGCCGTTCGGCGCGCAGCGTGATTCACTCCAGCATGCGCCGCACATTATTGTCGCAACGCCCGGCCGCCTGCTGGATCACCTGCAAAAAGGCACCGTCTCGCTGGATGCGTTACAAACGCTGGTGATGGATGAGGCAGACAGGATGCTGGATATGGGCTTCAGCGATGCAATTGACGAGGTGATCCGTTTCGCCCCGGCCGATCGTCAGACGCTGCTGTTCTCCGCGACCTGGCCGGAGGCCATCGCCGCCATCAGCGGGCGCGTGCAGAAAAATCCGCTCACCATTGAAATCGACAGCGTCGGTGCGCTGCCCGCCATCGAGCAGCAGTTCTTTGAAACTTCGCAGCAGGGGAAAATTTCGCTCCTGCAGAAATTGCTGAGCCAGCATCAGCCTACGTCCTGCGTGGTGTTCTGTAATACCAAAAAAGACTGTCAGTCGGTCTGTGATGCCCTGAATGCCGCCGGCCAGAGCGCATTGTCGCTGCATGGCGATCTGGAACAGCGCGATCGCGATCAGACGCTGGTCCGCTTCGCTAACGGCAGCGCCCGCGTTCTTGTCGCAACCGACGTCGCTGCGCGCGGTCTGGACATTAAATCCCTGGAGCTGGTGGTGAACTTTGAGCTGGCGTGGGATCCTGAAGTGCACGTGCACCGTATTGGCCGTACCGCGCGCGCGGGAAACAGCGGTCTGGCGATCAGCTTCTGCGCACCGGAAGAGGCGCAGCGCGCCAACATTCTCTCTGAGATGTTGCAGATTAAGCTGAACTGGATGAATGCACCGGCCAGCGCCAGCATTGTGCCGCTGGAGGCTGAAATGGCGACGCTGTGCATTGATGGCGGTAAAAAAGCCAAGATGCGTCCAGGTGACGTATTAGGGGCGCTGACCGGGGATGTGGGTCTGGACGGGGCGGATATCGGCAAGATTGCGGTCCATCCGGCGCATGTCTACGTAGCGGTTCGCCAGGCGGTTGCCCATAAGGCATGGAAGCAGCTGCAAAACGGGAAAATTAAGGGTAAAACCTGTCGCGTACGTCTGCTGAAATAAAGAATGAAGCGTCTCAGAAGGTGTTTCTGAGACGCTAATCGCTTACTTCACTTCAAGCACGTTGAGACGCAGCTCTTCAAACTGATTGTCATCTTCTTCCGGCTGCCAGCCCGCTGGCTGCATGGGAATATCTTCCCGATCAAACGCCAGGTCCCCGCCGTTCACAACTTCTGACTCGTGGTTGATGCCTTTAAAGTCGAACAGCTCCACATCCGCGAGATGGGAAGGGACGACGTTCTGCATCGCGCTGAACATGGTTTCGATACGCCCTGGATAACGCTTATCCCAGTCGCGCAGCATGTCTCCAATCACCTGACGCTGCAGGTTCGGCTGAGAGCCGCACAGGTTACATGGAATGATCGGGAAACCTTTAGCCTGAGAAAAACGCTCAATGTCTTTTTCGCGGCAGTAGGCGAGAGGGCGGATCACAATGTGCTTGCCGTCATCGCTCATCAGCTTAGGCGGCATGCCTTTCATCTTGCCGCCGTAGAACATATTGAGGAACAGCGTTTGCAGGATATCGTCGCGGTGATGGCCCAGCGCAATTTTGGTCGCGCCCAGCTCCGTCGCGGTACGATACAGAATGCCGCGGCGCAGACGAGAGCAGAGTGAGCAGGTGGTTTTCCCCTCCGGGATTTTCTCTTTCACAATGCCGTAGGTGTTTTCTTCGACGATTTTGTACTCAACGCCCAGCTTCTCGAGGTATTCCGGCAGAATGTGCTCCGGGAAGCCCGGCTGTTTCTGATCAAGGTTGACCGCCACCAGGGAAAATTTCACCGGTGCGCTTTGCTGAAGATTACGCAGGATCTCCAGCATGGTATAGCTGTCTTTACCCCCTGACAGGCAAACCATGATGCGGTCACCTTCTTCAATCATGTTGAAGTCTGCAATGGCTTCGCCCACGTTACGGCGCAGTCGCTTTTGCAGTTTATTCAGGTTGTATTGCTCTTTTTTGTTAATTTCTTGATTCTGTTGCATTTAGTACTACCTTCGGAGCCAGCAGGGGCAAACATTGTATGCCGCGTATGGTACGGATTCCGGCGACGAATACCAGCACGTTTTACTGCGGGGTTATAACTGGCGCAGCAACGCCGTCAGCGTGCGGTGTGATTTAAGGACCTCATATAGCATTTTACTCGAGTTAGTTTTCCATATTTGTTATATGACCGCAGGGAACTTATATGGAATAAGAGCGTTAAACGAACATCAAAAGGAATGACTTTATGTCGCTTTATGACCTAAAAACCGAAGCACTTGCCTTACCGGAGACCTGGCACTCTCATGTATTGGGCCGCATTGGAACTGCAAATCTCAAAGTTTTACGAATGGATGAACGCTCAGTGATTGAAGAGGTTCATGAGTATGACGAGGGGTTACTTGTCATTGATGGACGTCTGGAGCTGGGCGTGAAAGGGAAAAAAATATCTGTAACGCCTGGACAGCTCTATATCGCTAAAGCTGGCACTCCCCATACTGTAGAAACAGGCAGTTTTGGCACACTGGTTATCATAGATTTGCCAGAAACGGAGGTGGCCTCGCTTTAAGCGGCTTGCGATAAGGTCACAGATTGTCAGGATTGTTCGACGTGCTGATCCAAACTTTAATCAAACTCAACGTTATCAACCCCATCACAACGGCAACAGTGGTTACTACAATATAAGATGTCATAAAATAATCTTTTCTGATAAGGGTCTTCATTTGACTCATTTCTTTTGCATTAGTTCCCGCAAAGAGCCAGATTTTAATGAAAAGAAGTGTCGAGTTTTAGTCTGTGTTGTGTAAATAAAAGTTGGGCGGTGTAGTATTACAGGTTCTATAAAATCGCCTGCATTTAGCAGGCTTTAATTATTAGGCGTTTTGATCATTTTAATTCAAAAAATACAACCTGAAAGCGCTCGCCGCAAATATCGGCGATTTTACTGAGGTTTTATCTTTCCATTTGTGAAGTGGCTGAGATTTTTCCGGAAACGCACATCACAAATGGATTTTTGCGGCATCAAGAATCTTCTGAGAGGTGAGTTCTGTATCAGAGGCAACATAAAGAAAGCTGCGATCTCCGGTTAAAGATGGGAAACCAGCAGACATAATCTGAAGGTGTATTTCTTCACCGTCCGGATATTCTTGTCTTACGGACGTAGTTGCTTGTTGCACTGTGACAACTTTACCAGGTTTCCCATTGAAAAAAACGATTACATTCTTCATAAACCACCCTGTGTTTTTGAGATCTTTCCAAAACTAAAGCAAGCATTTTTTAGCTTTAACGTGTATGGTGGCAGTCCGTAAAATCAGGAGATGCCTATGTCTGGACGTAAAAATACACAATCCCGTCGAAATCATTTAGTCAAATGTCCATGCCCAAATTGCTCTAAAGATTCAGAGCATAGCTTTAATCGCGTACAAAAGGGCGCTCAACTTGTCTGCCCGTACTGCCACGCTTTGTTTAAAACCACTCAACGATTATAAATCAAAGTAGTGGAAAAAATGAGTTAGCTTTGAGTTTAGATTACTTGTGCACCAGTCTGCACTTCATCACATTAGTTAGCGCACTCGTTAAGAAAATATGTCGGCTGTTGATATGAATAACAGTCATATAATCCAGGGCCCGTTTACTCAGAAAACCTTGTTGGTAATCACGGGCCATTGATAAATTTATCTATCTAAAAGAATTACATTTGCAGCAGCAGGACCTTTATCGCCGCTGAGAATCGCAAATTCGACTTTCTGACCTTCAAATAGTGTATTAAAGCTTTCTCCCTGCAGGGCAGAGAAACGAACAAGAACATCTTTACTGCCATCAAGGGGGGAGATAAAGCCAAAGCCTTTATCTTCATTAAACCACTTAACCAGACCTTGAATTCGTGAAGACATAAATACTCCTTTAAAGACTCTTTAAATGATAAGAAATGACTAAAACGTATGGACTCAAAAGGAGGGGATATCAGCGATAGCGCCTGGTTATGAGGACTGCGTGGTAAAATATTGTATTCGGTATTGCATCGAACCAACTAAATCATTAAGGCACGGACTGAGTTGATAAGCAAACGTTATTTTAGCCATCTGGATGGCTTCCGTGGCGCGTTTCCGATCACGTTGAATCTGGTGTCAATTCTCGATAAAAAGTCGTCGGCTTAATGTTCGCCTCTGCGAGTCCGGGGCAGGAAAAAGGGTTGTGCGCATTGACCTTGTGAATATATTTTGATTAGGCTATGTATGTTCAGCACCACGCTTTTTCTTAAAATTTTATCCCATTGGAAGGGTTTAACGTGTTCAAGCTTAGTTCATCTCTACTGGCCATTTTCCTGCTGTCAGGCTGTAGCTCCGATCTGGTTCTCAGTCCACCTAAACAACCCGAATACAAGTCAATGCCTGAAATAACTCAGTCTGTGACGCCAACGCAACAGCGTGCCATCATGGCCGGCGAGCGGCCAGACTGGTCAGAAAGAACCCCGATCAATACAATAAAGTGATATTAATAGACACTTATCCACCAGGGCTGCCGTTCGGCGGCCTTTTGTTTCCCCTGAATCTGGTTTACGAGAACTTTTCTGACGCCTGGCATGGTATTTATTACGTTATCGACCATGCTTAAGACAATGACAATTCAATCACTTCAGCATCCTTGAAGCGGCAACTTCACTTAAATCGAGAGCCCTAAATGCGCCATGCATCTATCCCAGTAGCTGCAGCCACGACAATGTTTTTGCTCGGAGTTTTTATCATCAATTTACAGGTTTGGTATTCTGCACGGGCTGATAGCCTGGCAGAGGCGCACTACGTCGTGCGGAACATGAATGTTATTCTTAAAGAAGCTCGTCATGCGACTGAGATGGCAAAGCAACTTGCCGAGAATGAGTGTGATGCTGAAGGGCAATATCGGCTGGGCACCGAGGCGGCATTACAGCCTCACCTGAGAACGATCGTTATTCTGAAAAATGATGCGGTCTGGTGCTCCTCGTTACCGGGAAACCGCGTATTGTTGGTCAATAGCTCAATCCTGCCTGAGTCATCATTGCTCCTCGTCCCTTCGGCCAGTACCGTCAACGGTCTTCCGGTTCTCTTATACCAGACAATTCACGCCGGAAGCCGAATCATCGTTAGCATCAGCGATAGCCATATCCGGGATGCGCTGGATATGCCATTAAATGGCGTAGAATATTCCCTGAGAGTAGGCAATACCCTTTTAGGTCTGACAGGCGATGTGACGGCGGCAGACCCTACGAAGAAAGAGGTATTAACGGTAAAAGCCTCTAATTATCCTTTCTCGGTACAATTCAACTCTCCACCTCTTTTTAGTCTTAAGAGATTATTCAATCGAGCCGGAGGCGTGGTGTTATTCCTGCTGATAATATCGTCTCTCTCTGCTTATATTCTTCAACGCTATATTTCTAAGGATGTTTCACCCGAAGAGTCACTGCGCATCGCCATTTACAGAAATGAAATTATTCCGTATTACCAACCCGTTGTGAGCGGCAAAGAGGGAACCTTGCGGGGTGTGGAGGTGCTGGCCAGATGGAAACATCCTCAATCAGGGTTTATTTCTCCCGCATCCTTCATTCCTCTTGCTGAGAAATCCGGTTTAATTATTCCTTTGACTCAGAGCTTAATGAGGCAGGTTGCAATACACATGAATGCTATTGCGACATTGCTGCCAGAAGGCTTTCACGTAGGGATTAACTTCAGCGCTTCTCATATCGTTGCGCCCACCTTTGTTGAAGAGTGTCTCCACTACAAGCGCAGCTTCACTCAACAGGATCTTAACCTTGTCGTTGAGGTGACGGAGCGTGAACCACTCGACATTGATGAACATCTCGTTAATACATTGAATGAGTTACATAGCAACGGATTTGCCATTGCGCTGGATGACTTTGGTACGGGTTATTCCGGTCTGTCCTATCTGCAGGATCTGCATATTGACTACATTAAAATCGACCAGAGCTTTGTTGCCAGGGTTAATGCGAATGAGGACTCAACGCGAATCCTTGATTCGGTACTGGAGTTGGCCAAAAAACTCTCAATTAGCATCGTGGCGGAAGGCGTTGAAACAGAAGAGCAACTTGATTACCTCACACGCAATCATATCCGGTTTTTACAGGGTTTTTTCTTTTACAAACCTCTTCCTTTCAAGGAACTGGTTAAAGTTCTCTTGTCGAAGCCAAAAGTTAAGATCAGGGTGGAATAATGTTTATTCGGTTGTTTCTGGGGAAATAAAGAGGGGGGACATCATCCCCCAAAAATGCAGACCATTATTGTTTTAACCACGGTAATATTTTGTTATGCATTGACCGGATGGTCAAATTAATTGTTTTCAACATTCTCTTTGGGATTCTTAAGCAAATGGGTGATTTGGAATATTAGCTGCCTAACGTTTAATTTGACTTTAATCAAAATTGTCGCATCCTCTTAAGATTGATGGATGCAATGATTATTGTTTTGTTAAAACAATGCGCTTACGCTGTGTTTTCGACGTAAGTTGCTTCAGGTTAATTTTTTAAGAAAAAAATGCTAGCGGTCAACGCATAATGAAATAATGCTTACTTATTACCGTAGTTTAAATATTAACCAGTAAAGGCCGGAGCGCAGTTTGCATTTAGAATAGCTGTCTCATTCTGAGATTTTCGTCAGTTAGCGTATAATGCGTCATCCAAAACCGCTAAACACTCCGTGACTCGTGCTATGACCCTTAATCGCTTTTGTTATTTACTCCTGATTATCGCTGCGATCGGCAGCCTTCTTGCTACCCATCCTCTGGTCATGTGGTTTCTGGCGATCAACGTGATGACGTTGGTCATGTATGGCGCCGATAAAATGGCGGCGCGGAAGGGGATGCGCAGGGTTCCGGAAGCGACATTGCTGGTATTTGGCGTGACAGGTGGCTGGCCTGGCGCCATTGTGGGCCAACAACTCTTTCGCCATAAAACCCAAAAGCAGCCCTTTAAAAGCTACTTTTTCATCAGCGTCGTCGTCAGCATCGCCATGATGGCTGCGGTTTACCATTTTTCTTCTTATTCTCTTTTATGAGCGTTGGCTGGGACTGCTGACGGTAAGGCATATCTTTAATTTATTCCTCCGTCACTGCCAATAGTAGTAGGACTATTCTTAAGTGGTTGCTGTTTTTTGCACAATCTGAATAATACGTGCAACAACACGGACGACAACATCCCATGAAAATAGAATCTCTTATCCTGGCAGTGCTGGTGCTCTTTTCTGCGCCTTCCTGGTCTGCTTTTCAGGAGCGGGAATATAATACCTGGTATATAAAAAATGCGGTCCTTTATGATATGACACAGACATCGGAAGGTTTCCCTGTCATGGTGAGCGTCTCCCAGCCTGGGAGAAAATCCGCTAATTTACTGGTGTCATATATTACTGAAGGCCGTTGCGGTGAGAATAACCTGCCGCTAAATGTGAATGGCAAAGTACTGCCCGCCAAATATTATTGCGTTCAGGTAGGACAGAACAGAATTGAACATTTTTCAGTGGTTGATGCGGACAGCGTCAATGGCATGGTGACGCATTTAAAATCCGATTTCACGATCCTCCTGCAAAACGATATCAAGATTTGGGCTGCAAACATCAAAACGCCAAAATATGGACTGGCGCCGAGATTCTAACTATGAAATGCCTGTATTACGAGAGGCATTTTTTTTGGGGATGTAACGCAATCATTTTTAAGTTAATAGTTTTAATGCATTACTATTAAACATTAAAGGTAAATGGCCTTGGTTTTTTACGTATTTAAACGGACTGTATGCTAAACGGTACAAAACCTCATAAATAATCCTTTCTGACGTTATGGATAAAGCTCATTACCAGACTTACGCTTGCTAGCGGCGTTTTAGTTGTTCAACACATCTTTACTGGTAAGGAGCAGAAAATGTCGCAACGTAATAGTCTGGATTTACTAAGCCGTAAAGAAGGAATGTGTCTGTTAGAGCAAAGCATGGGTTTTGTCTGGCAGGCAGCGCTTCGGGCGGTCGCGGTCTTAGGCGTCGCAGATCGTCTGGTTGAAGGAAAAAAATCCGTCAAACAACTGGCGAAGGAGTTGAATGTCGACGCTGAATATCTTCATCGAATCATGCGCTTAGTGTCTTCTCGTGGAGTTTTCAACGAATTATCCGAAGCTGAATACAGTCTTAGCCATTCAGCACAATTCCTCTGTTCTGAGCATGAATTTTCCTTGCGTGCGGCGGTGCTCATGCTGACTGACCAAACATTCTGGCAGCCAGCGGCTAAAATGGATGAGATATTGCAAGGTAAACCTGTTTTTAATGAATTGTTTGGTAAGCCTTTTTACGACTACTGGCAGCATGACGATAGGGGATCTGAAAGCAACGTTTTTCATGCCGGTATGGCCTCTATGTCATCCGTAGAGAATGAGGTCATTGCAGATAGCTATTCGTTCCCTCAAAACGCTGTCGTTGCCGATATCGCCGGTGGGTTGGGTAACTTATTGCTGACCGTTTTACGTCGAAATCCGACCTTAACGGGGATCCTTTTCGATCAAAAAGACGTGCTTGAGCGAAATCGACTGCACCTGTTAAAGGATAATCGTCGATGGGAGACCATTGAGGGCAGCTTTTTTGAAGCCTGTCCTGTAGCGGACATTTACCTGCTTAAATACATTTTGATGGACTGGCCTGATGAGAAGGCCATTCAGATCCTTCAATGCTGCAGAACGGCTATGAAAGAAAACGCCCGACTATTAATTTTTGAGCCGCTTATTAAAAAAGAAAATAATGAGCTGGGACGATTTGAAATTGACCTTCTTCTGTTAACAAGCTTTGATGGCGGACGTACACGAACAGAGTCTGAGTATCAGCACTTGTTTGAGCAGACCAATCTGAAGTTGAACAAAATAATAGACACCCGTTCGTATCTGTCGATTTTAGAAGTCGTACCTGTCTGAACTGTTTAAATAACATTCACAGAGCATGCGTCCCGCATTCCGTTTTACCGTATTCCTGCTACGCTTGTTTGTTGTACCAGGAGCATGAATATGAAAAACAAAGATGAACAAACCGGATTAGTGGGGCTGGCGATTGGGGCCGCCGTTATTGGACTGGTTTCAGCGCAGAAACCGATCCATCGCAACAGCATTGTTGATGAACTGGTCAGGCTCGGCAGGCAAAAAGGCGATGGCGTAGAAGATGAGGTTTTCGTTAAGGCCGCCGAGCTGGTGAGAAAAGGGGTATAGCTCATGGCTGAAAGACGAAACGCGAAGTGCCATTGCGGCGCGGTGGCGTTCACCGTTGAGCTCACTGATGGACTCAATACCGCGCGGCGCTGCAGCTGTTCCTTTTGTCGCATGCGGGGCGCGGTCGTCGTCTCTGCGCCGCTGTCAGGCATTAAGGTAACCAAAGGTGAAGATAAGCTCACCGAGTACCGCTTTAACACGGGAACGGCACGGCATTTCTTCTGCTCGGTATGCGGGATCTACACGTTCCATCAGCGGCGTTCTAACCCAAACGAATATGGCGTTAATGTCGCCTGTTTTGAAAACGTTTCACCTTTTGATTTTCCAGAGGTGAAGGTGATGGACGGCGTTAACCATCCCATGGATGGGGATAGTGGGGTATTAGGTTATCTCTCTTTTCGCGAGAAAGGGGAAGATCAGGCATGATTGCCGCCTGGCCACTCTTTTACTCCTCCGGCTATAGTAGGCAGTGGGTAACTGAAACAGGAGAAACTATGCTCTGTGTTGAAAAAGACGATCCGCGTGAGGCCCCTGAATCAGGTGATAAAAAGCCTCAACCTGTAAAAAAATAACGCGACTTACGCGTTTACCCGCCACCGGCACCGCTGGTGGCTTTTTTATTTCCAGGGACAATAGTTAACTGCCATCCAGATGGTTTAATAGCGCGCCGAGATGCCCGACGATATCACCAAAATCAAAAATTAACGCCATCCACAGCAATGCTAAGAGGGTAAGTAAGGCAAGGGATACACGACCAAACAACGCTGTTATCCTTAGTGACGAAAGGGCTATCACCGCAGTTTAACCAGCTTACTTTCAACTTTCCCTCAACCAACCCCTTTCTTAAACTGTCTTTTGTGACGAACTTCAAAAAAAAAGCGAGCCCGCATGATTATGCGGGCTCTGACAATCAGAACTGGTAAACCAGGCCTAACGCTACAACATCATCGGTGCTGATGCCGTTGTCTTTGTAGAAGTTGTCATCTTCATCCAGCAGGTTGATTTTGTAATCAACGTAGGTGGACATGTTTTTGTTGAAGTAATAGGTGACCCCTACGTCAGCGTATTTAACCAGATCCTGGTCGCCCTGGCCGTTGCCCAGATCCTTACCTTTCGACTGCAGGTAGGAAAGGGACGGACGCAGGCCGAAGTCGAACTGGTACTGCGCGGTCACTTCGAAGTTCTGGGTTTTGTTCGCCACGGCGTCGGTATTATCACCATATGGGGTCATATTGCGGGTTTCAGAATACATTGCCGCCAGATAGATGTTATTGGCGTCATACTTCAGGCCCGCCGTCCAGGCATCCGCTTTGTCTCCACCCGCAGTGGTATTCATGACCTGCTCGTTGGTGCGGTCAGAAGAGGTATACGCGGCCCCCGCAGTAATCCCCATGCCGAAGTCATAGGTAGTAGAAATACCGAAGCCGTCACCGTTCTCGTGACGCGTGTCGCGACCGTTGTTGGTGCCTTCCTGATTGTTGCTGGCGTCTTCATTTTTGCCCTGATACTGCAGCGCAAAGTTCAGGCCCTGCACCAGACCGTAGAAGTCGGTGTTACGGTAGGTTGCCACGCCGTTTGCGCGGCCGGTCATGAAGTTGTCGGCTTTGGTGTAGGAGTCGCCACCGAACTCAGGCAGCATATCGGTCCAGCCTTCCACGTCGTACAGGACACCGTAGTTACGACCGTAATCGAAGGAGCCGTAGTCACCCACTTTTACACCGGCGAAGGCCAGACGCGTCCAGGACTGATTATCAGACCCTTCCGTGTTATTGGCCTGAATGTTGTATTCCCACTGCGCATAGCCGGTCATCGTGTTGTTAATCTGGGTTTCACCCTTGAAACCCAGACGCATATAGGTTTGATCGCCGTCAGCACCTTTGTTATCGGAAAAATAGTGCAGACCATCTACTTTTCCGTACAGATCTAATTTGTTACCGTCTTTATTATAAATTTCTGCTGCATGTGCAGAACCAGCTATTAACAGAGCCGGAATCATCAGAGCCAGTACTTTTCTTTGCATTGTGATATTCCTTTGCAGTTGTTTTTATTTAATTACCTGTTGAACTTTCAGAATGAGAAAGTTGTCTCATGCTAAATCACTCCCGTGTAAGAGTAATAAAATATAATTGTTACGAACTAAGTAAAATCTAAACCGAATAAATCGGCGGAAATGATCATTGGTTTGATGAATGATTTAAAAGTAACTATATTAAATTGAAATTATTAATCAGGCGTTAATTAAGGTAATCTGCCCGGCGTTATATGCCTGTAAAATGATTCATCCATAATTAACGTGAATGCTATTAAGGAAACTAAATAGATATTCAATGATTATCTGGATTCGCCCGGTGTGAATACGCCGGGCTTTTTTTATGGCAAAAAAATGCCCGGACAAGCCGGGCAGGGAACTAGTCGCTGGTCGGTTTTTCGGCTTTACCCGCCATCTGCGCCAGGAAGTCATAGCGTTTTTGCAGGTCAGCAGCGGCATCTTTCCAGAGCTGCTCGGCCACTTCCGGCTGCTGGGCGTTAAGGCGACGGAAGCGCTGTTCCTGCATTAACGTCTCGGCCAGGGCATCCGACGGCGGACGCGAATCCAGCGCCAGCGGTAATTTACCCTCGTCTGCACGACGCGGGTCGAACCGGTACAGTGGCCAGAAGCCGGTCGCAGTCAGCTGACGCATCTGGTCGTGGCTGAGGGCCAGATCGTAGCCATGCTCTTCGCAAGGGCTGTAGGCAATGATCAGCGACGGGCCAGGATACGCTTCCGCTTCCTGAATCGCTTTCACCGTCTGGTTTAGCTGGGCACCCAGCGAGATTTGCGCGACGTAAACATGACCGTACATCATCATGCTCACGCCGAGGTCTTTGCGCGCCTTGCGTTTACCGTGTTCGCCGAATTTCGTTACCGCGCCTAACGGCGTCGCTTTCGATGCCTGGCCGCCGGTATTGGAATAACACTGCGTATCCAGAACCAGGATGTTGACGTTTTCGGTCAGGCTCAACACGTGATCCAGCCCGCCAAAGCCGATATCGTAAGCCCAGCCGTCACCGCCAATAAGCCAGATTGATTTTTCGACCAGAGCGTCAGCGTCGGTCAGCAGTTGTTCAGCCCCCGCAACGCCCTGAAGCGCGCGGCGCAGCTCAGCAACCTGCTCACGACGTTCTTCTGGCGTCGCGTCCGCATGAAGCGCGTCATTGAGCTCAGCGGGGATCTGCCCGGCAAACTGCTCCAGCAGGCGCATCACGCGCGCGCGGTGCTGGTCGACGGTCAGGCGGAAGCCCAGGCCGAATTCGGCGTTGTCCTCGAATAGCGAGTTTGCCCACGCCGGACCGCGCCCATTCGCGTCGGTGGTGTACGGCGTAGAAGGCAAATTGCCCCCGTAGATGGATGAACAGCCGGTTGCGTTGGCAATCAACATCCGGTCACCGTACAGCTGGGTAAGCAGCTTGATATACGGCGTTTCACCGCAGCCGGAGCAGGCGCCAGAGTACTCAAACAGCGGCGTAATCAGCTGTGACGTACGAATATCAATACGTTCCAGTTTGCTGCGATCGATTTCAGGCAGATTCAGGAAGAAGTCATAATTGACCTTCTCCTCTTCAACGTGCTCCAGACGCGACATCATATTGATGGCTTTGATCTCCGGATCCTGCCTGTCTTTCGCCGGACAGACCTCGACGCACAGGTTACAGCCGGTGCAATCTTCCGGCGCGACCTGCAGAACGTATTTCTGTCCGCGCATATCGCGAGATTTCACATCCAGCGAATGCAGGCTGGCAGGCGCGGCTTCCATCTCTTCCGGTGAAACCACTTTGGCACGAATGGCGGAGTGCGGGCAGGCCGCAACGCAGTGGTTGCACTGGGTACACAGCTCTTCTTTCCAGATGGGGATCGCTTCGGCAATGTTACGTTTTTCCCAGCGCGTGGTGCCCATCGGCCAGGTGCCATCCGGCGGTAGCGCGGAGACGGGCAGGGCATCGCCCAGGCCGGCCAGCATCGCCGCCGTCACGGTCTTAACGAAATCGGGCGCCGCATCGGACACCACCGGAGGGCGGTTCGGGCTTGCGGCATTCACCGGCTGCAGCGGTACCTCAAACAGCGATTCGCGCGCCAGCGCCAGCGCCTGCCAGTTTCGTTCGACCAGCTCCTGGCCCTTACTGCTGTAGCTTTTGGCAATCGCACCCTGCAGTTCCACCAGCGCGCTGTCGCCCGGCAGAATATTGGTCAGGTGGAAGAAGGCCATTTGCATTACGGTATTAATACGCGCAGCAAGGCCACATTCGCGGGCAATTTTCGCGGCGTTGACCACGTAGAAACGGGCTTTTTTCTGGTTCAGCACCGCCTGAACTTCCTGCGGCAGCCGCGCCCAGACTTCGTCCGCGCTGTACGGCGTATTGAGGAGGAAAATGCCGCCGGGCTTCAGGCGCTCGGCCATCTGGTATTTATCAATAAACTGCAGCTGGTGGCAACCAACAAAATCAGCCTGAGAAATAAGATACGCGGAGCGAATGGGCTGTTCGCTCACGCGCAGGTGGGAAACGGTCAGGCCGCCTGCTTTTTTGGAGTCGTAGACGAAGTACCCCTGGGCATACCACGGCGTGGAGTTGCCGATGATTTTGATGTTGTTTTTGGTCGCGGAGACGCTGCCGTCGCTGCCCAGACCATAGAACAGCGCCTCAAGTTTGGCGGTCGAGAGCAGGGTGTTTTCCGGCAGAGACAGGGAAAGATTCGTCACATCATCATAAATGCCGACGGTAAAGCGCGGTTTGGGTTTCGCTTCGCTTAACTCGTTGAATACCGCCAGCACGCAGTCCGGCCCAAATTCCTTGGAGGACAAGCCATAACGCCCCCCGATTACGCGCGGCAGCGTTTCACGCTCGCCGTGATTAAAGGCTTCTGCCAGGGCGGTCATCACATCCAGATAGAGGGGTTCCGCCTGCGCGCCCGGCTCTTTGGTACGGTCGAGCACCGCCACAGCGCGGGCGCTTTCAGGGAGAGCCGAAAGCAGATGTTTAGCCGAGAACGGACGATAGAGACGCACCTTAAGCACGCCAACTTTTTCACCGCGCGTCAGTAGCTCGTCTACTACCTCTTCACAGGTCCCAATGGCTGACCCCATCAGCACGATCACCCGTTCCGCCTGCGGATGGCCGTAGTACTCGAACGGTTTGTACTCCCGGCCGGTTGCGGCGGCAAAGTCATTCATTGCCTGTTCAACATGGTCGTAAACCGCGTTATACCAGGGGTTAGTGGCCTCGCGGGACTGGAAATAGGTATCCGGGTTCGCCGATGTCCCGCGAATAACCGGGTGTTCAGGATTCAGAGCCCGGGCGCGATGCGCGTCGATTTCCGCCTGCGGCAGCAGATTCAGGATAGTATCGTCGGCCAGCGGGATGATTTTGTTGATTTCATGAGAGGTGCGGAAACCATCAAAGAAGTGAATAAACGGCACGCGGCTTTTGAGCGTGGCGATATGCGAAATTAAGGCAAAGTCCTGCGCTTCCTGAACGCTGCTGGCGCACAGCATCGCGCAGCCGGTCTGGCGCACGGCCATCACGTCGGAGTGATCGCCAAAGATAGAGAGCGCGTGGGTGGCTACGGTACGCGCGGCAACGTGCAGAACGAAGGGCGTCAGCTGACCGGCGAGTTTGTAAAGCGTAGGGATCATTAACAGCAATCCCTGTGAGGAGGTAAACGACGTGGAAAGCGCGCCGGTCTGAAGCGCACCGTGTACCGTGGCAATCGCACCGGCTTCAGACTGCATCTCAACCACTCTCGGGACATCGCCCCAGACGTTTTTTAACCCGTTACCCGCCCATGCATCCGCCTGCTCGGCCATGGTAGAACTTGGCGTAATCGGGTAGATGGCGATAACTTCACTGGTGCGAAACGCGACTGAGGCAACTGCACCATTACCGTCAATAGTTTGCATAGGACAACACCCTTACATTGCGCAAAAAAATAGGGGTCTGTATTACGGCAACAAACCCTGAATATAATCTGTGTATTCTAGCAAACGGGGGATTTTACGATTTTCGCTTTTGTGTCCTTGGTATTCCTGTCATCAATGAGTAGATCAAACTTTTGGCGAAAAAATTGCGAGAAATTGTTTCCGGAGCGCATAAATACGCACTTCCGCTCTCGACGACACGGGATGTGATGCCTATTATGCATAGGTTTCGCATTATTCATGGGGGAGAGAGCATGCGTTCAGCATTTTGGGTAGGGTGTGCCGCGTTATTGTTGTCGGCATGTAGCAGTGAGCCAGTCCAGCAGGCAACGGCAGCCCACGTGGCGCCGGGAATGAAAGCGGCAATGTCCAGTTCAGGTCAGGCCAACTGCGCGATGATTGGCGGTTCGCTGTCTGTCGCCCGCCAGCTTGATGGTTCTGCTATTGGGATGTGCGCCTTGCCAAACGGCAAACGCTGTAGCGAACAGTCGCTTGCCGTTGGAAGCTGCGGTAACTACTGATTATTCTACACGCTTAAACATCAGCGTCTTATCGGCTGTCGCCAGCGTTAACTGGTCCTCAGTCAGGTCGACCTGCGCCCCTTTGCGCAGCATGTCGCCGATGGTCTGATCCAGCTCATTCAGCTGCGGCTCAGTACAGAGCTTGCGCGTCATGGCCAGCGTTTTAACCTTCAGCTCGCCTTCGGACAATTTCCCCTGTCCGTTGAATCGGTTACACATCTGGCCAGAAATGCTGATGTTATTCACCAGGCTCATATCTGGCAGCGCGCTAAAGCTGAGCTCAGGTTGCGTTGTCGCGGTCTTCACGGCCTTACCGTTTACGTTTTCCAGCACAAAGCGGTGGTTTTTAAGTTGCTCCGGCTGTACGGAGGCTTTGCCCGGATTAACGCACCCGGAAAGGACAAGACTAATAACGCTTAACGCAATGAGCTTTTTCATTTTTCTTCTCAAACTATAAATACCGTGAATCTTTTTCCAGTGTAACGATACTCTGCCGTGCGTTAATGGGGTTTATCTGAAAGTGCGGGGGGAAGTACCGGGCAACGCAGCGGTTGCCAGGAATAACGTTAATGCGATTTAAACCCTGCCGCCGTCATCAGCATGCGGAAGAGCATACTGACAGCAGCCAGCGCCAGTACGCTGCCGCCCCAGATAATGGCCAGCCACAGTAATCTTTTCCAGACCGGTTGTTGCATCAGTGATAACCCTCCCCATGCTGAACTTTGCCGCGAAACACGTAGTAGCTCCAGAAGGTGTAGACCAGAATAACGGGAATGATCAACAGCGCGCCCACCAGCATAAAGCCCTGGCTTTGCGTCGGGGCGGCGGCCTGCCACAGGGTGATCGACGGTGGAATAATATGCGGCCAGATGCTGATCCCAAGCCCGCTAAAGCCGAGGAATATCAGCCCCAGCGTCAGGAGAAACGGACGGCTATGGCTGGCGGGATTATTCAGGCAGCGCCACTGGTACAAGCTAAAAATCACCACCAGAGCAGGGACAGGCAGCAGATAAAACAGATTCGGCAGCGTAAACCAGCGCGCAGCGATGGCCGGTTGCGCCAGCGGCGTCCAGAGGCTGATCGCCGCAATAAACGCCAGCAGCACGATTAACAGCGTTTTCGACACCTCACGCATCCGCTCCTGCAGCGCGTTTTCGCTTTTCATCACCAGCCAGGTAGAACCTAACAGCGCATAGGCCACCACCAGCCCTACGCCGCAAAACAGGTTAAACGCGGTAAACCAGTCAAAGGGGCCACCGGTATAGGCCCGGCCGGTGACGGTAAAGCCGTTAATGACGGCGCCTACCGTCACGCCCTGGGTGAACGTTGCCAGAATTGAACCGCCAATAAACGCCTTATCCCAGAAGGGGCGGTGGGCCGGCGTGGCTTTAAAGCGAAACTCAAATGCCACCCCGCGGAAAATAAGTCCGATCAGCATTAACGTCAGCGGAATGGTCAGGGCATCAACGATCACCGCATAGGCCAGCGGGAATGCGCCGAACAGGGCGGCACCGCCAAGTACCAGCCAGGTTTCGTTTCCGTCCCAGACCGGCGCGACGCTGTTGACCATCACGTCGCGATCGTCGGCGTTCTGCGTGGCCGGGAACAGAATGCCAATTCCCAGATCAAAACCGTCCATCACGATATACATCAGCGTGGCGAAGACGATGATCACAAACCAGATAATGGAAAGATCGATACCCATTATGGCTGCTCCTTATGTTCAGTTGTGACGGCAGAAAGCGGGCGCGCCGGACGTCCGTCGGACTCGGTAGCGAAAGTTTCATGCGGCTGTGGGCCTTTACGGATGAGGCGCACCATATAGCTGTAGCCCACGCCGAACACCGAGGTATAGACGACGAAGAAGGCCAGCAGGCTTACGCTCATATGCAGGTCACCGTGGGCAGAAACCGCATCCTTCGTTCGCTGGAGTCCGTAGACCACCCACGGCTGGCGGCCCACTTCGGTGGTGATCCACCCGGCCAGGATGGCAATCAGCCCGGTTGGCCCCATCAGCAGCGCAAACCACAGGAAAGGGCGCGACGAATACACGCGCTTTTTGTAGCGCAGCCAGAGTGCCGTCACCCCGAGCAGCAGCATCAGCATGCCCAGGCCCGCCATGATGCGGAATGACCAGAACACGATGGTGGAATTCGGACGGTCTTCCTTCGGGAACTCTTTGAGGGCCGGAACCTGTTTATCCAGGCTGTGCGTCAGGATAAGACTCCCCAGCGCCGGGATCTCCAGCCCAAAACGGGTGCGCTCCTGTTCCATATCCGGCCAGCCAAACAGCAGCAGCGGGGTAGGCTCACCCGGCGGATTTTCCCAGTGGCCTTCAATAGCGGCAATCTTGGCGGGCTGGTGCTTTAAGGTGTTCAACCCGTGCATATCGCCAACCATGGCCTGGATGGGGGCGACAATCAGCGTCATCCACAGCGCCATCGAAAACATCGCCCGGATGGCAGGGGTATTATTCCCGCGCAGCAGATGCCATGCCGCGGATGCGCCCACAAACAGGGCGCTGCTCAGGAATGCGGCTATCGACATATGCAGCAGGCGGTATGGGAAGGAGGGGTTAAACACCACGGCGAACCAGTCCACCGGCACGACCTGACCGTTGACGATCTCATAGCCCTGCGGGGTCTGCATCCAGCTGTTCGACGAGAGGATCCAGAAGGTAGAAATAATAGTGCCCAACGCCACCATGCAGGTGGCGAAGAAGTGCAGACCCGGCCCGACTTTGTTCCAGCCGAACAGCATCACGCCGAGGAATCCGGCTTCGAGGAAGAAGGCGGTCAGCACTTCATAGGTCAGCAGCGGGCCGGTAATGCTGCCCGCAAACTGTGAAAATCCGCTCCAGTTAGTGCCGAACTGGTAGGCCATCACCAGCCCGGAGACCACGCCCATACCAAAGTTGACGGCAAAAATCTTCGACCAGAAATGGTACAGCGAGCGCCAGACCGGATTTTTGGTTTTCAGCCACAGCCCTTCGAGTACGGCAAGATAGCTTGCCAGGCCAATGGTGATCGCCGGGAAAATAATGTGAAAGGATACGGTAAAGGCAAACTGTATCCGTGCAAGGTGAAAAGCATCTAAACCAAACATGCACAGCCTCAATGTCAAACGGTGTGCTGTTATGGTATAGGGGCAACGTTCGGACTATCAGACGCAGAAAAGTGATTTTTAACCATAACAGTTGGCTTAAAGCTCATGCTTTAGGCATCTGATATACCTCGCGTGAGGAATAAAAACCGTCTTTTTATGAATTTTACGCATAAAACTGCTTGCCTTGTCGTCTGCGCCGTGCGTTAATGGTCCTCTGGTTTTGAGTCCAAATAAATATCTGACGTAGTTTTATAAAGCAGTTCTCATCACGTTGTGCCTCTCCGCAGCCTCTCTTGGGTCTTTATCTACTTTCCGATTCGTTTTGTTTAAAACCATTATTGCCCAATCGGCCCATTAGTAATTTACGTTTTTACGTTCACAGGAGAATCCTATGACTTCTTATATTCATTTCCGCTGCCCGTGCTGTCATGGCTCGCAGTACCGTACCTCAGTCTTTGATATGTCTGAGAAAAACCCACTCGGCGCGAAATGCATCTTTTGCAAATCGTCGATGATTACGCTCGATCACCTGGCCGCCGCGCGTCAGGCGCAAAGCCACGTTACCGAGTACCGTAAGTAATTCGTTTCACGAACTATAACAGTTAGCTAAATCTTCTCTTTTTCTCCTGCTGATATACACTGTCGGTCACAAGGAGAATTTGATGAAAAAATACCAGCGTCTGGCGCAACAAATTATCTCGCAGATTGAGCTTGGCGTATGGCTGCCGGGCGATAAGCTGCCTTCGCTGCGAGAGCAGGTGGCGAGCAGCGGCATGAGTTTTATGACCGTTGGCCACGCGTATCAGATGCTGGAAAGTCAGGGGCGCATTGTCGCCAGACCGCAGTCGGGCTATTACGTTGCCTCGCGCCCGACCGCCCATCAGCCTGCTCCACCTGCCCAGGTGATGCGTGACGAAGTGGTGGATATCAACACCTACATCTTCGACGTCTTACAGGCCAGCCGCGACCCGTCCGTTGTTCCTTTTGCCTCCGCGTTTCCCGATCCCCGACTTTTCCCGCTGCAGCAGCTCAACCGCTCGCTGGCGAACGTCAGCAAAACCGCGACGGCGATGAGCGTGATTGAGAACCTGCCACCGGGTAACGTCGATCTCCGCCACGCCATTGCCCGTCGCTATGCGCAGCAGGGAATGAACATCTCCCCGGAAGAGATTGTGATCACCGCAGGCGCGCTTGAAGCGCTCAATCTCAGCCTGCAGGCGGTAACCGAGCCGGGCGACTGGGTGATAGTCGAAAACCCGTGTTTCTACGGCGCGCTGCAGGCGCTGGAACGCCTGAAGCTCAAAGCGTTGTCGATTGCGACGGATGTCCGCGAGGGGATTGATCTGAATGCCCTTGAACAGGCGCTGAAGGAGTACCCGGTTAAAGCCTGCTGGATCATGACCAACAGTCAGAACCCGCTTGGCTTCACGCTGAGCGCGGAGAAAAAAGCGCAGCTTGTCGCGCTGTTAACGCAGCACAACGTCACCCTGATTGAAGACGATGTCTACAGCGAGCTCTATTTTGGCCGCGAAAAGCCGCTCCCGGCGAAAGCATGGGATCGCCAGGACATGACGCTTCACTGCTCGTCCTTTTCAAAATGCCTGGTGGCCGGTTTTCGCATCGGCTGGGTTGCGGCAGGAAAACACGCGAGACGCATTCAGCAGCTGCAGCTGATGAGCACGCTCTCCACCAGCTCACCCGTGCAGCTGGCGCTGGTGGATTATCTGGCGACGAAACGCTACGACGCCCATCTGCGCCGCCTGCGGCGTACCCTCGCCGAGCGAAAACAGCAGGCCTGGCAGTCTCTTTTGCGCCATATGCCTGCCGGCGTCAAAATTCACCATAACGACAGCGGCTACTTTTTATGGCTGGAGCTTCCGGCGCAGCTGGATGCGGGTCTGCTCAGCGAAAAAGCCTTAACGCACCACATCAGCATTGCGCCCGGAAAGATGTTTTCCACCTCCGACGCGTGGACACCGTTCTTCCGGTTTAATACCTCCTGGGCCTGGGGAGAGCGAGAAGAGCAGGCGGTCATTCAGTTAGGAAAATTAATTAGCGCGATGCTGGAATAAACTTTTCTCCGTTATTTAAATAATCAATTCTTATCCTGATGACGGCACGGCGAATATTTCGCGGTGCCCGGTCATAGGAAATCTGCATACCGTCTCTCGCGGCTAACTCCTTGTCTATAATCCAGTTAACGGGGAATGCGCCCTCGGTCACACCTTGATGAAATTTCCTGAAGCCGTACGGTGCGGCGCATTTGCGCGGTCTACGTTTAATAAGGGAGATATTTTTACGGCACGGCTGCCGCTAAATTTCATTGCGACAGGAGTAACTCTTATGAGCAAACATTTTGCCCGCAGCAGCCTGTGCGCGCTCGGCATGACTATCATGACAGCGCAAGCCGCAGAACCACCAAAGGCCATCGGCGACGGGGAAGGTCGGCTGGATATTATCGCCTGGCCGGGATACATCGAACGCGGACAGACGGATAAAAATTATGACTGGGTCACCCAGTTTGAAAAAGAGACCGGGTGTGCGGTCAACGTCAAGACGGCGGCCACGTCGGATGAAATGGTCAGCCTGATGGCGAAAGGGGGCTATGACCTGGTCACCGCCTCGGGTGACGCCTCCCTGCGCCTGATCATGGGTAAACGCGTCCAGCCCATTAACCCCGACCTCATCCCCAACTGGAAAACCCTCGACGCTCGGATTGTAAAAGGGGAATGGTTTAACGTCGGCGGGAAAGTCTACGGCACGCCATATCAGTGGGGGCCAAACCTGCTGATGTACAACACCAAAACCTTCCCGACGCCGCCGGACAGCTGGAGCGTGGTCTTTACCAAACAGGATCTGCCGGACGGTAAAACCAATCAGGGACGCGTGCAGGCGTATGACGGCCCGATTTATATCGCCGATGCCGCGCTGTTCGTCAAAGCCACTCAGCCGCAGCTGGGTATCCAGGACCCGTACCAGCTCACCGAAAAACAGTATGCCGCCGTGCTCAAGGTGCTTCGCGACCAGCACGCGCTGATCCACCGCTACTGGCATGACACCACCGTCCAGATGAGCGACTTCAAAAATGAAGGCGTCGTGGCCTCCAGCGCCTGGCCGTATCAGGCGAATGCGCTGAAGGCTGAGAACCAGCCCGTTGCCACCGTCTTCCCGAAAGAGGGGGTGACCGGCTGGGCGGATACCACCATGCTGCACGCGCAGGCAAAACACCCGATGTGCGCCTACAAATGGATGAACTGGTCGCTGACGCCGAAAGTTCAGGGCGATCTGGCGGCCTGGTTTGGCTCCCTGCCCGTGGTTGCAGAAGGGTGTAAGGCCAGCACGCTGCTGGGTGATAAAGGCTGCGAAACAAACGGTTATAACGAGTTCGACAAAATCATGTTCTGGAAAACCCCCATCGCAGAAGGCGGCAAATTTGTCCCTTACAGCCGCTGGACGCAGGATTACATCGCCATCATGGGCGGTCGTTAATTGCCCGGGAGCAGAACATGACGTACGCGGTAGAGTTTAACAACGTTTCCCGTCTGTACGGCGACGTACGGGCGGTGGATGGGGTCACCATTGCTATTCGTGACGGAGAGTTTTTCTCCATGCTGGGGCCTTCGGGCTCCGGCAAAACCACCTGCCTGCGTCTGATCGCGGGTTTTGAACAGCTGTCAGGCGGCACGATTTCTATCTTCGGCAAAGAGGCGAGCGAACTGCCTCCCTGGGAGCGGGATGTGAACACCGTCTTTCAGGACTACGCGCTGTTCCCGCATATGTCGATTCTCGACAATGTTGCCTACGGGCTGATGGTCAAAGGCATCGACAGGAAAAAACGCCATGCGCAGGCCCGTGATGCCCTGGAAAAAGTGGGCCTGAGCTTTGCCGTTGCCCGCAAACCCTCGCAACTTTCCGGCGGCCAGCGGCAGCGTGTCGCCATCGCCCGGGCGCTGGTCAATGAGCCGCGCGTCCTGCTGCTGGATGAGCCCTTAGGTGCGCTCGATCTCAAACTGCGTGAACAGATGCAGTTCGAGCTGAAGAAGCTTCAGCAGGAACTCGGCATCACCTTTATTTTTGTCACCCACGATCAGGGCGAGGCCCTTTCCATGTCAGACCGGGTGGCGGTGTTCAATAACGGGCGCATCGAGCAGGTGGATACCCCGCGCGATCTCTACATGCGTCCGCGCACGCCGTTTGTCGCCGGTTTTGTCGGCACGTCCAACGTCTTTGATGCGGGCCTTGCGCAGAAAATATGCGGCATGGAAGGTAGCTATTCCCTGCGCCCGGAACATATTCGCCTTAATGAGGTGGGAGAGGTTCAGGTTCAGGGCATCGTGCAGGCCGTTCAGTATCAGGGAGCAGCCACGCGGCTGGAGCTGAAGCTCGCCGATGGCGCCAAACTGCTGGTGAGCCAGGCCAATCTCAGTGAAACCTCGCCGCTGAGCGGCATTGCGCCGGGGCAGGCGGTGATGGCGTCGTGGTCACGCGAGGCGATGATTCGCCTGCACGAGGAGAGGTGAAATGTCTATGAGCGTTGCGCATCCTCCCGCCTCGCATGGGCGCTTAAGCCGCATGACGGCGCTGTTCTGGCGTAAACCGTCGCTCGGCCTGTTCCTGCTTCTGCTCGCGCCGCTCATGTGGTTTGGCATCGTCTATTTAGGATCGCTTCTGACCCTGCTGTGGCAAGGTTTTTACACCTTTGACGATTTCACCATGGCCGTCACGCCGGATCTGACCCTGGCGAACATTCAGGCGCTTTTTAACCCGGCAAACTACGACATCATCCTGCGCACGTTAACCATGGCGATTGCGGTGACGATTGCCAGCGCCATTCTGGCCTTCCCGATGGCCTGGTACATGGCGCGATACACCCGCGGCAAGTGGAAAGCATTTTTCTATATCGCCGTGATGCTGCCAATGTGGGCGAGCTACATCGTCAAAGCCTACGCCTGGACGCTGCTGCTGGCGAAGGACGGGGTGGCGCAGTGGTTTCTCAACCATATGGGGCTGGAGCCGATCCTGACCTCACTCCTTACGCTCCCGGCGATTGGCGGCAACACCTTGTCCACCTCCGGGCTGGGACGGTTTCTGGTCTTCGTCTACATCTGGCTGCCGTTTATGATCCTGCCCGTCCAGGCGGCGCTGGAACGCCTGCCTGCCTCGCTACTGCAGGCCTCAGCCGACCTCGGCGCGCGCCCTCGTCAGACCTTTCGCTACGTCGTTCTGCCGCTGGCGATCCCGGGTATTGCCGCGGGCTCAATATTCACCTTTTCCCTGACGCTGGGGGATTTCATCGTTCCACAGCTGGTGGGGCCGCCGGGCTACTTCATCGGTAATATGGTCTACTCGCAGCAGGGTGCCATTGGCAATATGCCCATGGCCGCCGCGTTCACGCTGGTGCCCATCGTGCTGATTTCACTCTATCTGGCGTTCGTGAAACGTCTGGGAGCATTCGATGCACTCTGAACGCGCACCGCTGTTCCTGAAAGTGGCAGCGTGGGGAGGCGTTATCTTCCTGCACTTCCCGCTGCTGATTATCGCGACCTATGCCTTTAATACCGAAGACGCGGCCTTCAGCTTTCCGCCGCAGGGGCTGACGCTGAAGTGGTTCAGCGTGGCGGCGGGGCGCGGCGATATTATTGAATCCGTGACGTTGTCACTTCAGATTGCCGCGCTCTCCACCGCGATTGCCCTTGTGCTTGGCACGCTTGCTGCAGCGGCGCTGTGGCGAAGCGAGTTTTTTGGCAAGAATGCGATCTCGCTGTTGCTGCTGTTGCCGATTGCGTTACCGGGGATCATCACCGGTCTGGCGCTGCTGACGGCATTCAAAACGATTGACCTTGAGCCGGGTTTTTTCACCATCGTGGTGGGACACGCCACCTTTTGCGTGGTGGTGGTGTTTAACAACGTGATTGCCCGGTTCAGACGCACCTCCTGGAGCCTGGTGGAAGCGTCGATGGATCTCGGGGCCGACGGATGGCAAACCTTCCGCTATGTGGTGCTGCCCAATCTGGGTTCCGCGCTGCTGGCCGGGGGAATGCTGGCGTTTGCCCTGTCGTTTGACGAGATAATCGTCACAACGTTTACGGCGGGACACGAGCGCACGTTACCGCTGTGGTTGCTCAATCAGCTCGGTCGTCCGCGCGACGTGCCGGTCACCAACGTCGTAGCACTGCTGGTGATGCTGGTGACAACTATTCCCATTCTGGGAGCCTGGTGGCTAACCCGCGACGGCGAGAATATCGCCGGCAGCGGGAAATAACAGTGAATTCAACAGGAAAATGCTATGCAAACACAACTGCTGATAGAGGGAAAACTGGTAACCGGAGAGGGAGAAAAACAGCCGGTCTATAACCCGGCCACTGGAGAACTCCTGCTGGAGATTGCCGAGGCGTCAGCGGCTCAGGTCGACGCGGCGGTTCAGGCGGCCGACCGTGCTTTTGGTGAGTGGGGGCAAACCACGCCGAAAACCCGTGCCGAGTGCCTGCTGAAGCTGGCGGATGCGATTGAAGCGCATGGGGAGGACTTTGCCCGGCTCGAATCCCTCAACTGCGGCAAGCCGCTGCACTGTGCTCTGGGAGATGAAATTCCGGCGGTGGTCGACGTTTTCCGTTTCTTTGCCGGGGCCGCCCGGTGTCTGAACGGGCTGGCCGCCGGGGAGTACCTTGACGGTCACACGTCGATGATCCGCCGCGATCCGGTGGGCGTGGTTGCCTCTATTGCCCCCTGGAACTATCCGCTGATGATGGCGGCCTGGAAGCTGGCACCCGCGCTGGCGGCTGGGAACTGCGTGGTGATTAAGCCCTCAGAGATCACGCCCCTGACCGCGCTGAAGCTGGGGGAGCTGGCAAAAGATATCTTCCCGGCAGGCGTTCTGAACGTCCTGTTTGGCCGGGGTAAAACGGTCGGTGACCCGCTTACCGGGCATGAAAAAGTCCGTATGGTCTCGCTGACCGGTTCGATTGCTACCGGGGAACATATCATCGGCCATACCGCGTCCTCCATTAAACGCACCCACATGGAGCTGGGCGGTAAAGCGCCGGTTATCGTCTTTGATGATGCCGACCTGGATGCGGTTGTCGAAGGGGTGCGGACGTTTGGTTTCTACAATGCCGGACAGGACTGTACGGCGGCCTGCCGTATTTATGCCCAGAAGGGCATTTATGCCGCGCTGGTGGAAAAGCTGGGTGCAGCGGTCGCTACCCTCAAAATGGGTGCGCCGGAGGATGCCTCAACCGAACTGGGACCGCTCAGCTCGGCGGCCCATCTTTCACGCGTCTGTCAGGCCGTCGATGAGGCGAAAGCGCTCGGCCACATCCGCGTTGTCACCGGCGGGAGCAAAAAAGAGGGGGCAGGCTACTACTTCCAGCCAACCCTGCTGGCGGGGGCAAAGCAGGACGACGCTATCGTTCAGCGCGAGGTGTTTGGCCCGGTGGTGAGCGTCACCGAGTTTGACGACGAGACGCAGGTGCTGGCCTGGGCGAACGATTCGCAGTATGGCCTGGCGTCATCGGTCTGGACCAAAGACGTGGGCCGCGCCCATCGCCTGAGCGCGCGGCTGCAATACGGCTGCACTTGGGTGAATACCCATTTTATGCTGGTGAGCGAAATGCCGCACGGCGGCATGAAATTATCCGGCTACGGCAAAGATATGTCGGTCTACGGGCTTGAGGATTATACGGTCGTGCGGCATGTCATGATCAAACACTAAGCCCGCTATGCCTGGCCGCATGCGCGGCCAGGCGTTTCCCACGCCCGCCATGAGTGTTACGCAAGATACTCAATTGTTATTATCCGTAATATTTAAGTGGTTATTCTGTAACGAAAAAACTTGATCTGTATCAACATATGACGCATATTGCGTGCGGTTATTTTTTCGGCTCTGGTATACAGAATGACGTTGTATCAAAAGATGTTGGTTTTCTACGCAATCATGGCTTCCATCTGCGCATTAATTACCTGGTTCCTCTCCAAAGACCGCAAACGTATCCGCCTGCTCAGCGCTTTTCTGGTGGGGTCAACCTGGCCAATGAGCTTTCCCGTTGCGCTGCTGATCTCGCTTTTCTGAAGCACGCTTCCATTTTTAAAAGATGAATATGGCATTCCCGATACGGTAACTGTATAAATACACAGTGCATCGTAAAAGGAGTGCTTATGAACAGTTTTTACTCGCAGCAGGCCGGCTGTACCGTGCGCTGGCATGACCTGCCCGGCACCGGCGATCCCGTGGTGTTCCTTCACGGGCTGGGCTGCGCCTCTTCCTATGAATATCCCCGTGTCGTTCATGACCCGCTGTTTGGCGCGCGCAGAGCGATTCTCATCGACTTGCCCGGCAGCGGCTACAGCGACAAGCCTGAACGCTACAGCTATAAAACCACCGACCAGGCCCACGTTGTGGCGGAGCTGATTGACCACCTAAATCTGGATGCCTTCTGGTTATACGGCCACAGCATGGGCGGCAGCATTGCTATCGAAACGGCCGGGCTGCTGGCGTCGCGCGTGAAGGGGCTGATGGTGTCAGAGCCCAATTTTCATGCGGGTGGGGGGGGGGTTAGCCGGTCTATTGCAGCGCAAACCGAGCAGCAGTTTCTGACGCAGGGCTATGACGCCATGCTCAGCGCGGAAAAAACGGCGTGGGCGGGATGTCTGCAGAGCAATGCGCCATATGCCGTCTGGCGGGGCGCATCGAGCCTGGTGGCGGGCGTTGAGCCCGAATGGGAAGCGCAGTTCCTGTCACTTCCTTGCCCGGTAACGTTGATTTTCGGCGAGCTGTCTCTGCCGGATGACGATGTGGACGATCTGAAGCAAAAGGGCGTTGAGGTAAAAATTATCCCAGCGGCGGGGCATTCGATGTCGTGGGAAAACCCGTCTGCGCTGGCACAGACGTTAGCCGGGTGTATGACGATGTGATTATTGTGCAATTTATCATCGTTGCGAAATGTAGGCCGGGTAAGCGCAGCGCCACCCGGCAACAAAGGCGGCTACTTTATCAAAGCCCGTAGTGCCTGACGTGCGTCAGGCTGAACATCATGCGGATGCTGGTAATCAATGTTCTCTATCGCGCGGCTATAGAGTGCGACCAGCCAGTCGTAAACGTACGCGGTGGCCGCATGCACAGGCTGTTCCCCCAGGCGCGTCAATCGAGGCTCCGCGCTGCTGACCACCGGCGTAACGAAGATTGCCTGCCCCTTGCGGATGCGGCTTGCCGGACGTGTAGCCACGGGCGTCTGGTCATAACCCAGCCAGCCAATGAAATTGCCCATCACGGCATGCAGCTGTGCCGCGCTGCTTTTATCCGCTTCGACAATGCGCTGAAGCTGTTGTGGCAGATTAAGCCGGTAGCTGGTGACCACCAGCACATCCGCGATTTGCTGTAATACCGAAGGCTCCAGCCCGAGGCGCGCGGCCGTGGCCTCATTGCGGCTCCACTGACGCAGATGATTTATCCAGACTCTGTGCGCCAGACGCGCTTTGTCTTTTGTCTGGAACAGGCCGCTGCTTTCCTGGGTATTCTCGGCAAACAGGTCAATAGTGTCCGTAAACAGCCCGTTCACCTGCTCCTCGCGCGGCTGCTGAACGGCGAGCAGCGTTTCAAAGGCTTTCAGCGGCGGCAGCAGGCCTTCAAGCAGTTCGCCGTGGCGGGCGGCGCTGTTTTGCAGCGTGCGCACCATGCTTTCGGCCTGAGCGCGTCTTGTCCCCGGCTCTTCAACCAGCGGTGCCAGATAACTTTGCATCAGCGATGAGAGCTCCTGTCGCAGCAAGCCTTTCAGCATGCCGAGACGCTTCTGTCGCTGGGCGGGTAACGTGGCCTGAGACAGCCATTCGATGACGCGCTGCATGCTGTGACTGTCCAGCGCCTGCAGCGTGCCCCAGCGTAAACCCGGCTTTCCGAGCAGATGCTGTACGGCTTCATCGAGATTCTGTCGGGTGGTAAAGCGGGCGTCGTGTGGCGTAATCGCCCATACCAGCCCCGGCAGGGCAGATTCTTCAGCAGGCTGCGTCTCCTTGACCCAGTTCATCAGCACTTTTGCTTTTTTGGCCGTCTGCTCGTGCTGCGCCGTCGCATTACAAATCACCAGCACATCCGGCTGAAGCTGTTGACGGTAATGCTCGAGCAGCCACTGGGACTTCGCCTGGCGTAGCGGGTCGGCACGGTTATCTTCAAAAACAGGAATATCAATAATATCGACGTTATCCAGCGCGCCGTTCTCAACCGGCAGCACCAGCTCGCGGGTCAGGAAGGCCAGCACGTCGACGGGGATGCTGATGGCGTTAAGCATTTCACCGCTATTTAGCGGATGAAGCAGCGTCTCCTGCGCGTCCTGAAGATCTAACGTGCCGTCGTGCGTCAGGAACCCTTCACCCGGCAGGCCAAAGCTGTCCACCAGCAGGCTAAGCGGGGCAGCAAGCTCGCCGGCATGGCTGGTCTGGTGCAGCACATGGGCCAGTTTTAACCACTGCTGGGTCAACTCCTGCTGCTCGCCCCACAGCAGCGACCAGACGCTGGCTCGCGTGCTGAGATCGAGAGAAGGCACCAGCCGGGCGAACTCATGCCACAGGGCATCATCAATTTGCTGCTTAGCGGCGGGTACGGTGCTTTGCCAGAAGCGGGCTATCGCACCCACTTCCTGAGCCGTGATGCCGGGCACGCCCTGCGGCTGGCGCAGCCCGCGCCATTTCTCCAGACGTGTCTCAATGACCGCCTTATCCACCGCGCGCATCTGCGGATGCAGCGTCGTGCGGGCAATAAACAGCTGTACCAGCTCGGCCTCGGTGACCAGGCTCAGACGCAGCGGGAACGCCTCATCCGCCACCTCCGGGCTTTCCGGCGTGAAGCGGACGGCCATGTTGGTCAGGGCATGTCCCGGATTGATATGCGAAAAATAGTCAAAGGTGCGCTGGCCCGGCGTCACGTTCAGGCGTCCATTACCGCTGCCGCACAGGGATAACAGCAGATGGGCTTTCGCGCTCTGTGAATGACCGTAAAGCCCAATGCTGCTCTGGCGGGTCATGGCGCGTTCAATGGCCTGCTCCCGCGCCTGCGCCGCGTTGATGCGAGCAAGCAGGGCGTCAGCATCGTTATCCAGCACAGGGGCGTTCAGGCGCGTCTCATTAATCCACCCGATTAAGGCCTGAGTGGTTGTCGTCGTCGCTGTCATTTCAGGTATACGCTCCCGCTGTCGATCCAGTAGTGGCTACCGCTGTGTCGGCGATCGGCCAAGGTATTCAGTTTGAAGGTTAATGCGTCAGGCGCAACCGGCGTGCCGTCCTGCAGCCAGGCATCGCTCAGCTCGAAGGCCTCAGGGCCTTCCTGCTTGCTGCCGCCGCAGAGCTTCAGCCGCACGTTCAGCACGCCGTCACCGGCAATGGCTTTCGCCAGTTCAGCCGAGTTGATGCTGAGCGTGTAGAGCGGCGTGGCGGGCCAGCGCGCGTTCGCCAGCTGGCGGAAGCCGAGGGTGACGTTACCGCGCAGCGGGAAGTGCAGACGCGCGTCGAGCTTCGCGCCCGGCTTATCGAGGTCGATATCCTGATACCAGACGTTTTCTTCGCGCAGGGTATTGACGGTGTTATCCAGCACGCCGAGATACCGCACGGTGGAATACGCGCCAATGTCCGCGGCTTTAAAGTTGAAGCGCGGCAGACGCAGGTCGAGCGCCAGGCTGCAGAGCATGGCTCCCACGGCGGCCGTCGATTTCGGGTTGCCAATGCGCCCCTGCTGGCTGAACGGATACCACTCGTGCACCTGGTATTTATCCAGCCAGACGATGCGGTTGACCGGCACCGGCTGCAGATGGCGAATCAGCGCCTGAACGCCCGGCAGGCAGCCGGGGCGTCCGGTGATCAGCAGAATATCGCAGCTGTAATGGGATATCGCCTCGCACACCGCGTGAAGCGGCGAGGCCAGCGTAAACTGCCCGGCCAGCATCGCATCCTGCATTTCGCGGAAATTCACGTGCAGCGGCACCGCGAACAGGTCAAACGCGTCTGAACCCGCAGGCAGGGCATGGTCGATCGCCTGCTGCAGATAATTCATGACGTTGCGGGTCGGTTTCTGCGGCAGGAGATCGCCAAAGGTGGCATGCAGACCGGCCAACGGATCGTCAACGTCGCTCGATTCCCACGCGGCAAGAATAGCGTGGCCAATCGGCATAAACAGCTGAAGCGCCGTCTGCTGGCGGAGTACGGCCTGGGTGTCTATGCGCCCGGAGTCACCGAAGAGTGACGCCATCAGCAGCGAGGCGTCCGCGATACCGGATTTTTGCAGCTGCGTTTGCAGGGCAGGCAACACGTAGCGCTGAATCACGTCCAGAAGCGTATCGTCGCCCGCGACCTTAAAGCCTTCACGGAACAGCAGCTGCGGGGTGATTTTGACGTTATTGCCGGAACCGTCATCCAGCTGATAATGGGTAATCGCCATATCCGTTGTGCCGCCGCCGATGTCGATGGACGCGACGCGCAGCGCGCGGCCTGGCTGGCTACCCGGCTCAGGCTCACGGTCCGGGCGGGCCAGGGAGGCGAAGAAGGCTTCGGTCTGACCGCCAAAGCGGGAGATCGCTTCGTTATACAGCCAGACCAGCTGACCGCAGCTGGCTTCATCCCACTCCATCTGGATTTCAGGAACCGGCACCACGCTTTTATCCTGCTGTTTGCGGGTGACAAAATCCTCATCCTGCGGGTGCCAGCCCATCGCTTTCCAGACGATGGCGATGGCTTCAAACATGCGGCGACGGAAAATCTCGCGCTCCTGCTTTGGCATGGCCGAGGGCAGGGTCAGGATCAGGGTGCGCAGCTGGCGCGGCGATGCCGGGAAGCCCAGACGCAGGCGCGTGGCGACGCTGTTGATCTGCCCCAGCGCCTGCGCCAGCAGCTCGCACAGCATGTGCGTCATCAGCGTACTGCGGCTGTACTGCGGCGAGAAGACCGGCAGCCGCTCGTCCTGCGGCAGCGTGAAGAGCGGTTCGCCGTCATCGTTCATCAGGTTCATCAGCGGAAACGCGGTGGCAAGCGGCTCACGCTGGGTTTTGCTGTTCATCTGGCTAAAGCGCCAGTCCTGCACGACCGGCGTTTCATCCCACAGGTAGCGACGCGGGCTGGAGATGCCGCTGTTGCCTTCGGTCCCCAGACGCTGCATCGCCAGCTTGCGGGCTTCATCGCCCACGCGAACAATCGACGGCCAGACAAAGGCATCTTCGCGACCGCTCTCAACCGAGAAGTGCTGCTTGCCAAAACGCGCTTCCGAAAACTCAAGACGGCTGGTGAACAGCGGCGCATTCAGGAACTGCGGCTCGCTTAATGAGCGTACCTGCAGCTCGGCGGTCTGGCGCAGGCCATCGTTCGCATCGCCGTGGTCTTCGATAATGACGCCGCAGGTGTGGGTATTGCCCACGTCGAGGATCAGGTCGACCGGAATGGCAGGCGTGCTGAGCGTATGGGTAACAAATTTCACTTCCGGCACGGTGAGCTGTTCACCGAGCATGGTCAGCAGGTTAAGCCAGTGGGCCTGATATTCAAACCCGCGCATCGCCTGCTGGAGATCGCGTTCTGAGCGGTTTTCAACGCCGTCGGCATACTGGGTAAAGGCCTCGCGCAGCCAGCCGTCAATCCAGGTCTGGTCGAGGAAACTTTCAACTTCGTTGTCTCGCCAGGCCAGCGCGAATCGGGTCCCGTTCAGAATATCGTTTTCAACCGGGGACAGGGCGGACGTGGCGTGTTCTGCAATCTGGCTGTCAAGGGCGAGCGTGACGCGGTGCGTATTGCCTGCCGTATCGGGTGTATCCAGCCTGCGCACCTGAACGCGGGCCCAGTTATCCGGCCCCTCAACGAAGGTTCGCGGCGGGTTGAAGCGCAGGAACGGAACCGGAAGCCAGACGCCGTCCAGCACCGCCAGGGACTGATGCAGCGGGATGGTGGTTTCCGGCTTAACCACTTCAGGCTGCCCGCCGTTCGTTCCCGGCACGGTATAGCGCCCGTTAACCAGGTCGAAATCGAGCCGCAGAAGCGGGCCGTTCGCGGTTTTACGTACGAAGCGCCCGTTGCTGGCGGTGTCCTGCGGCGTCAGACCGAAATCAAGGAACTGCACGCCGCTGTTGGCAATAAGCGTGACGCTTTGTTTATAGTCGCAAAGATTAACCAGCATAGGATCAGGCACCTGCTTTCTTGAACGTCAGGGGAACGACGGTATTGGCATCATAACGGGCGCGACATTCTGCGATATCGCTGGCGCCTGCTTTACAGGCAACCTCCGGCATCGGGTAGCGGGAGCCGTCGGTGCAGCGGGCAGTACCGCGACTTTTAATCATCAGCTCGCCGTTGCTGTGCAGGCCGGAGAAGACCTCCGCGCGGCAGACAACGTTGTCGCCATGGACAACCCGGGCGAAGCCCTTATTGTTCTGGATCTGATAGCGCATTGACGGCGGCTTGCCGGTAACCGGATCTTTCACGTCGAGAACCGCACGCCAGGTGCCGTTCAGGAAACGCGTCGATCCCGCTTTCACCTGATTCGCTTCCATCACCATGGCATCTTTCGGGATGGCGACAATCACCACCGGGGCAGGCTGTGGCGCAGGCGCAGGCTCTTTTTCTTTGCTTGCCAGGACCTCTGCCTGATGCAGCGGTAATTTCATGGCCAGCGGCTCAACCGCTTTGATCGGCTTTGGCGCAATCTCAACGGGCTGAGGTGCGGGCACAGGGGCGGGCTCAGCGGAAGGCGACTGTTTTGGCCACAGCAGCGGTGCGGCAATGGCGGCAACGATTACTGCGGCAACCGGCAGCGTCCACAGGGGAACGCGGCGCTTTTTCGCGACGATCGGCACAGCCGGTTCCTGAACGGGTTGCGCAACGGCCGGGGCCGGCTCTGGCTCATACAGATCTTCCGGCGTGATGCGCACCACCGTGGAAGGGGCGATCAGCGGCTCGTCGGCGTGTTCAAAGGCTACAACCGGTTCTGGCTCAGGCTCGGGTTCAGGATCTTCAATCACAACGGGGGCGGGCTCAGGGACCAGCGATTCACGCAGGCAGTCGAGAACATCGTCGCGCGCATTTTCGTTGAGGTTTACAAACCCCCAGAAGCTGATGACCGGCTTTCCGTCCACCAGGAAGAGGAAGTTTTCACCCGGGAACTGAAACGCCTTCGACAGCAGAGAACCAAAAAGCTGCTGCGCGGTTTTGGGCGACAGGAGGCATTTCTTGCTTAACGACTCAACGCTGGCTAGCGTGTTTTCCAGGTAGCGCAGGGCGCGATAACGGTCATCTTCATCGGCCGCTTTCCAGCTGGTTACGCTCCCTTCAACGGGGGAATACCAGTCCACGCGGTCACCGCTGTCGTTGACCTGCGGAATAGCCAGACAGTCGACGATGGCCTGTTGTTTGCGCAACCGGAGCGCTTCCCGGATTTGTAACGCTGATTCAAAAACGGCTTGTCCGCCGCCGCCCACGGCCTGAAAGTCATCCAGGTTACCGCTGCGTAAAAGAGTTTTTGCCACGATTTGATCCCATATACTTCTTCACACCGTTACTTTAACGAAACGAGGAAGCAACCAAACGGGGGAAGAGACGCTAAAAGGACCGATTTCTTGCGGCATAGAAAGTGACGGTTGTGCTTGACGAATAATGGCCCTTAAGGCAAATCACCTTTTCGGGCGCTGGCTGTTAAAACAGCAAAAAACGCGGCTTTAGAATAACCTGATAGTGTTTCGTTATTTGCCAGGTCATATCGCCTGTGCTGTTATTACTGTCTTATATAATAAAACTGTCAGGGTTATAACCATGTCTACAGGGAAAACACTGCTCGCCCTTGCGCTGAGCGCGCTGTTACCAGCCGGTGCCGCATGGGCGGCAAACAACGACACCCTTATTTACTGTTCTGAAGCGTCCCCCGAGTCCTTCAACCCGCAAATCGCCAGCTCTGGCCCGTCTTTTGTGGCCAGCTCTCAGGTACTGTACAATCGCCTGATCAACTTTGACCCGGTGAAAAACACCCCGGTCCCGTCGCTGGCGGAGTCCTGGACGATTTCGCCGGACGGCAAGACCTATACCTTTGCCCTGCGCAAAGGGGTGAAGTTCAACAGCAATAAATACTTCAAACCGACGCGCGACTTTAACGCCGATGACGTTATTTTCTCGGTTCTGCGTCAGAAAGACCCTAAACACCCGTATCACAACGTGTCACAGGGCAACTACGAATACTTTAACGACGTCGGGCTCGATAAGCTGATTCAGGACGTGAAAAAGGTCGACGACTATCACGTTCAGTTCACCCTCAGCGAGCCTAACGCCGCGTTTCTTGCCGACTGGGGGATGGATTTCGCCTCGATTCTTTCCGCCGAATACGCCGACGCGATGCTGAAAAAAGGCACGCCTGAAAACGTGGACACCTGGCCGATTGGTACCGGGCCTTATGTCCTGCAGCAGTACAAGGTGGATTCGCTGATTCGCTACGTTGCTAACCCGAACTACTGGGAAGGCGAGGTGCCGACGAAGCATCTCATCTTCTCCATCACGCCGAACGTGGAAACCCGTCTGGCGAAGCTGCAGACCAACGAGTGCCAGATTATTCCTGCACCGTCCCCGGTTCAGTTTGACGCCATCAAGAACAACAAAGACCTGACGCTGCACTCGGTCGATGCGCTGAACGTCGGCTATCTGGCGTTTAACACCGAGAAAAAACCGTTTGATAACGTGCTGGTGCGTCAGGCGCTTAACTACGCGACCGACAAGAAGGCTATCGTCAATGCGGTCTTTATGGGTTCCGGTACGGTGGCAAAATCGCCGATCCCGCCAAATATGCTGGGCTTTAATAAAGACCTGAAGGACTACAGCTACGATCCTGAAAAAGCGAAAGCGCTGCTGAAGCAGGCGGGGCTGGAGAAGGGGGCGGAAGTCACGCTGTGGTCAATGCCGGTTCAGCGTCCGTACAACCCGAACTCGCGTCGTATCGCGGAGATGATCCAGAGCGACTGGGCGAAAGTCGGCGTGAAGGCCAAAATTGTCTCTTACGAGTGGGGCGAATATCTCTCCGGGATGCGTAAAGGCGAACATGACTCCGCGCTGTTTGGCTGGATGTCCGATAACGGCGACCCTGACAACTTTGCCGACGTGCTGCTGGGCTGCAACAGCATTAAAACCGGATCAAACGCCGCGCGCTGGTGCGATAAGGGTTATGATGATCTGGTGCAAAAAGCGAAGCTGACCAGCAGCCCGGCCGAGCGTGCGAAACTCTACGGTCAGGCGCAGGAGATTTTCTACCAGCAGGCGCCGTGGATCGCACTGGCAAACGGGAAAACGTTCTATGCGACCCGCAGCAACGTCACCGGATACAGCGTGAGCCTGATGGGCAGCGATTTCTCTAAGGCGAAGCTGAACTAAGCGTTTTATTGCCCGGTAAGGCGTAGCCGCCACCGGGCACATAACAAGGAGTGACAATGTCACATTTAAATGAAGTTACCGCCCGTGTCGATGCCGCCATCGAAGAGAGCGTGATTACCCACATGAATGAACTGCTGATCGAATTAAGCGATGACGCAGAGCTCAGCCGTGAAGAACGCTACACCCAGCAGCAGCGTCTGCGTACCGCGATTTCGCACCACGGTAAGCAGCATAAAGAGGAGTTGGACGCGCGTGAGGAACAGCTGACCAAAGGCGGCACCATACTGTAACGTTCAAAACTGGCGTCGCGCCACCAGCCAGGCCCCGACGACCAGCATCACCGCGCCGCATACCGGGCCAATCAGGGCGCGCAGCGGAATGCCGTTGCTTCTCAGCACGTCCATCACCAGCCCGCCAATCAGCTGGCTTGCTACCAGCACGGCGATAGTCGTCGCCGCGCCAACGTTCTGATATCCGCTGATGCTGGCAAACACGAAAAATGACCCCAGCAGCCCCGGGATAAGCGTCCACCAGCGCACCGTTGCGGCCAGCTCGCTGAATCCGGCTGCGCCCTGTTTCAGCAGCAGAATGCTGACAAACAGCACAATGCCGACCAGGGAGTTCAGCAGCATCGCGATAAGGATCGTGGAGGAGGACTGGGTGATGCGCACCATTAAGGTATTTTGCACCACCAGACCTATTCCCGCCGCCACCAGAAACGCCAGGGTCAGGGATTGATTCATGGGATGGCGTCCGGATCGCTGCGCTCGTCCAGCTGCAGCTGCATAAAGGTCAAGTCCAGCCAGCGGCCAAACTTGGTTCCCACCTGCGGCATCTGCCCCGTGGTGACAAAACCAAGCGTTTCGTGGAGATGAATCGAGGCATGGTTTTGCGCTTCAATACCGGCCACCATCACGTGTTTGCCGATGGCGCGGGCCTCGTTAATCAGCGCGATCATCAGCGTGCGGCCAATGCCTTTTCCCTGATGGTCCGGGTGGACGTAGACCGAATGCTCAACCGTATGACGGAAACCGTCGAAGGCGCGCCAGTCGCCGAAAGAGGCGTAACCGGTGATAACGCCGTCTTCCTCACTCACCAGAACCGGGTAACCCGCGAGCGTGCGCGCCTCAAACCAGGCGATTCGGTTATCGGTATCGACGGTTTTATCGTTCCAGATCGCGGCAGTATGCAGCACCGCGTGGTTGTAGATTTCGCCTATCGCAGCGCAGTCTTCCTTGCAGGCATGACGAACGATCATGATTAACCCTCTGTGTGTTGTTTACTATAGTATTACGTTATTCCTACGATATTACACAATCGTATCGCCCGATCGCTACGGCATAAGCCATATTTTTTTGTTATCAAAAGCCCATTGAAATGCCGTTCATACACTATAGTATGACGTCATGAACACCATAACAGACACAATGAATCAACGGATTAGCGCAAGAATTCGCCTTGAACGCGAGTCTCGCGGATGGTCCCTGAGCGAGCTTGCTGACCGGGCCGGGGTCTCGCGCGCGATGATCCATAAGATAGAACGCGGAGACAGCAGCCCGACAGCCACCTTGCTGGCCCGTCTGTCCGGCGCGTTTGGCATCAGCATGTCCACGCTCATTGCCCGGGCCGAAATGCAGGAGGGCAAGCTGCTGCGCCTTGCAAACCAGCCCGTCTGGCGCGACCCACAGACGCACTACCTCCGCCGCCATGTTTCTCCCCGCACCGATCTGCCCATCGACCTTGTTCAGGTTGAACTGCCCGCGGGCAGCGATGTTCCGATGCCTGCATCTTCTTACGCGCTGGCACGTCAGCTTATCTGGCTCCAGTCCGGCGAGCTGGTGTTTCAGGAGGGCGATACGCGCCACGAAATGCACGCCGGAGACTGCCTCGAGCTGGGGCCGCCAAATGACTGCCGGTTCATCAACGAAACGAATGAAACCTGCATCTATCTGGTCGTACGGCTTAACCAGTCTGCCTCGTAATGCTAATGCGATAACGCCGATCGTGAGCCAGGCTGTAATGACATTTGTACCAGAAGGAGATCCCGATGAATCAACCTGTTTCGCAAAATCGCCGCTGGGTACTGGCCTCTCGTCCACAGGGTGCGCCGGTCGCGGAAAATTTTCGTCTCGAAACGCAGCCTGTTGCCGCCCCTGCTGAGGGACAGCTTTTGCTGCGCACCGTCTGGCTGTCGCTGGACCCGTACATGCGGGGGCGCATGAGCGATGCGCCATCCTATTCCCCTCCGGTTGAGATTGGCGCGGTAATGGTGGGGGGAACGGTCAGCCGCGTTGAGCAGTCGAATCATCCCGATTTCAAACCGGGTGAGTGGGTGCTGGGCTACAGCGGCTGGCAGGAATATGAACTCTCAGACGGCAGCGGCCTGGTGAAGCTGGGCGAAAATCCGTCTCATCCTTCCTGGTCACTGGGTATTCTGGGCATGCCGGGCTTTACCGCCTATATGGGATTGCTGGATATCGGGCAGCCAAAAGCGGGCGAAACGCTGGTGGTCGCCGCGGCGACAGGCCCGGTTGGCGCGACCGTCGGGCAGATCGGTAAAATCAAAGGTTGCCGGGTGGTCGGGGTCGCCGGTGGGGCTGAAAAATGCCGCCATGCCGTTGAGGTCCTCGGGTTTGATCTGTGTCTGGATCACCACGCGGCCGACTTTGCCGAACAGCTGAAACGCGCCTGCCCGAACGGGATTGACGTCTATTATGAAAACGTCGGCGGGAAAGTATTTGACGCCGTGCTGCCGTTACTGAATACCTCCGCGCGCGTGCCGGTGTGCGGCCTGGTGAGCGGCTACAATGCGACGGGCCTGCCCGAGGGGCCGGATCGCCTGCCGCTCCTGATGGCGACCATCCTGAAGAAACGCATTCGTATGCAGGGCTTTATCATCGGCCAGGATTACGGTCACCGCATTAAAGAGTTCCAGGAAGCAATGGGACGCTGGGTGCAGGAGGGCAAAATCCACTATCGTGAACAGATAACGGACGGGCTGGAGAACGCGCCCGAGGCGCTGATTGGCCTGCTCGAAGGGCGTAACTTCGGCAAAGTCGTGATTCGCGTCGCGGGTGACAATAAATAAACAGCACTATGGCGGGGTTTCCCGCCATATTTATTTGTGAAGATACGATATATTGTCTTTAATTAATGGACATGGCATTTCGCGCCCGCATCCCGGATGGGCCCGGAACCAATAAAAAAAACAAACTTTGCTTTTTTGATGTTTTTACGTACTTCCCACCACCAGGCATGACGATACAGGATATATCGGACCAGCGTCGTTTTATTAAAAATGGCGTTTAAAAATAGCATTAAGTTTTAGCTACAGGAATTGAACATGCTTGATTTGGACCACTTAGAAAAAGCCCAAAGGGTCAGTCTTACCATGCAAGTTGAACACAGTTTGAAAGGAGCGTTAATTACAGGCTCACTCAAACCTGGGGCACGACTGATTACGAAAGAGATTGCCGATAAATTAGGAACCAGTATTACCCCTGTTCGCGAGGCGCTTTTGCGCCTGGTGTCATCAGGGGCGTTACACGCCACGCCGGCGCAGGCATTTCTGGTTCCGGAGGTCACGCTGGAGCGCTATAACGAGATTAACGCCATTCGCAAGCAGCTTGAGCCGATGGCGGTCGCCGCAGCCTGTCAGAATATGTCTGATAGCAAACTGGAGGCGTTGCGCAAATTGTCGGATGCCTTTCATGAGGCCATGCGCAACGGGAACGTCCAGCAGGCATTGCATGCGAATCGCGTCTTCCGGTTTACGCTTTATCAGTATGCGGAAATGCCTACGCTTAATGCATTAATTGAGCAGCTGTGGGTACGCATCGGGCCCTGTATGAACTATCTGCATCAGGAGCTTAACGACATCAAAGCCTCGACATATCACTATGACGAACTGCTTTCCGCCCTGGAGCGAAGAGATGTTGTTGCCTGTCAGAAGGCGATTGATAAGGTGATTGATGAAGCGAATTTGCTTTTACAGCGACAATATTTTAACTAAGAGATTATTTAGCAGAGCGACTATATTTCGCCCCTAATTATTTATCTGGTGAATAACTCCTGATGGTTTATTGCCATCAGGAGCGTTATTTCATTAATTAAATAAACTTTTCTTATCGCTTACTCGAAGCGATAAGAGACCGACAGCCCGACCCCGTAGTTACGGCCTGGTGCAGGCTCGTAATAACGACCGTTAGACTCGTTGACAATAACCGAGCCCGCGTACTCTTTATCGAACAGGTTATCGACGCGGCCAAAGACGTCCATGCCCCAGCTGCCGTAGTTGAATTTGTACCCGGTGTTCAGCCCGACCACCGTATACGATGGCGCTTTCGCCGTATTCTCGTCGTCGGCCATGATGTCGCTCATGTAGCGCACGTCTGAACCCGCGTACCAGCCTTCCTCCGGCTGCCAGCCAAACGAGGCGTAACCCATGTTGCGTGCAATGCCCGGCATCCGGTTACCGTTACAGTCTGCATCGCTGCAGACGTTAGTCCGGTAGGTGGCATCCAGGTAAGTCCATGCCATCTTCAGCTTCCAGTTCTCGGCAAACTGCTGGTCGAGGGAGACTTCCACCCCCTGACGACGGGTTTTACCGGCATTTTTATAGCTGGTACGCCCGCCAGAGCTGGCATCCACCACGATCTCATCATCCGTATCGGTGCGGAACAGCGCCGCGGTCAGCAGGCCATTGCCGATGCGGGTTTTGCTGCCCACTTCATACGTGTTGTTGGTGGACGGCTGCAGGCCGATGTTCAGGCCGCCCTGGTTATCGGCACGATAGGAGAGCTCGTTGATGGTTGGCGTTTCGAATCCACGCCCTGCGGCAGCGTAGAGGTTCCATGCGTCCGTTACCGCATACTTCACGGAACCGGCCGGGAGCCACTTGTGATAGCTCGCGTCACCGCTGTCATCGCCGTTGCCCGGCGTAACGTAATGGTCGTTGGAATCAAACCACACCGAGCTGTAGCGCACCCCCGCATCCACCGACAGTTTCTGCGTCAGCTGCCAGCTGGTTTGCAGGTAAGGGTCAACGTTCCACATCAGGTTACGTTCGTTTCGACGCTTGTCACCCTTCACGCCGTAATCCGGCACGCCGTTGTTCATCACGAAGTTTTCGTATCCGCGGCGATCTTCGCTCAGGTTTTCGTAGTTCAGACCGGTGGTAAAGGTCACCGGCACCAGCAGCTCGCCACGGTGCGTCCAGCGGGTATCCACGCCCTGATAGTGTCGCTGCATATCGATCACGCCGCCGGAGTGGGAGGCTTTCAGCTGCGGCTGATACGGAATCGACTGGTACTGCGTCATTTCACGCTCGCCGGCGTACATCATCACGCTGAGATCGTCCTGGGTGCTGAGCTGACGATCGTAGCGCAGACCGGCCTGGGTCTGCTTGATGGTCTTGCGGGTGTTGTACTGATCGCCGCGCGGAGACTGACGCGGATTGTTCTGCCACTCCTGATAGCTCAGCCCGCCCGGATCGTTGGCCTTCATGTCCACGCTGTTGAAAATCAGCGTCAGCTTGCTGACGTCGTCAATGCGCACGCCCAGTTTGGCGTTAGCGAGGTTTTTCCGCGCGCCGCTGTGGTCGCGGTAGCCTTTGGTGGTGAAGCGGGTGGTGGAAACGGTGTAATCCACATCGCCCGCGTGGGTGCCGTCACCCATCGCGCCGGTGGCTTTCATGCCGTAGCGCCAGGTACCGTAGCTGCCGTAATAGCTGCTGGCTTCAATGGTCGGCGGCTGCTGCCCGGTCTGGGTGTTGATGTTAATCACGCCGCCGGAGGCGTTGCCGTACAGGGCAGAGAAGGGGCCGCGCAGCACTTCAACGCTCTCCACGCTGGAGAGATCGATGTTAGAGGTCTGGCCCTGTCCGTCCGGCATGGTGGCAGGGATACCGTCGACATACATACGGATACCGCGCACGCCAAACGTTGAGCGGGCACCAAACCCACGCATTGAAAGCTGGAGATCCTGGGCATAGTTCTGGCGGTTCTGAATTTGCAGTCCCGGGACGCTTCCAAGAGATTCAGACAGGTTGATGCGCGGCGCGGCGTGGCGCATGTCATCGCCATTGACGACGCTGACCGCGGCCGGGGTATCCAGTTCCGATACGGTTTGCGGCGAGGCGCTGACGATCATGGTCTGTTCCTCCGCGCTCATTGCGGTTAGCGGCGCGAAAATAACGGGAACCAGCAGCAGCGGGAGAGAAGCCTTACGGGCAGAAATGATTTTCATGAATAAAACCGGTTGTGGTGTATAAACGAACCAAATGGAACATGTCCATACATGTTAAAGGTTTTGTAAATGTTTTGAAAACTATAACCGCACATTGCGTTAATGAAAGGCGAAGCGCGAAAGAAAAACTCCACATTCAGTTCATTAATGATTACTATTCTCATTATCAAAAGGCAATGCCATGACGTTGCCTGCCGGAAGTGATGTCAGCCCAACCCCTCTTTTCAGAAAAGGAATTGTTATGTCTTTACGTCATCTGTGCTCGCCGCGTCTGAGCCTGTCACTGCTGTCTGCCACTTTACTGCTTGCCGGGACGTTCCAGGTGCATGCCGCCGAAGAGGTGCTGCGTAAAGCGGTGGGCAAAGGGGCGTATGAAATGGCGGTCAGCCAGCAGGAGAATGCGCTGTGGGTGGCGACCTCGCAAAGCCGCAAAACCGATAAGGGCGGGGTTATCTATCGCCTTGACCCGGTCACGCTGGACGTGACGCAGGCGATTCATAGCGATCTCAAACCCTTTGGCGCCACGCTCGACGGCGCGACGCAAACCCTGTGGTTTGGCAACACCATCAACGGCGCGGTGACGGCCATCGATGCGAAAACGGGCGACGTGAAAGGGCGTCTGGTGCTTGATAAACGCCAGCGCAGTGAAACCGTGAAACCGCTGCAGCCGCGCCAGCTGGTGGCGGATGACGCGAGTAACACGATTTACATCACCGGCGTCGGCAAAGAGAGCGTGATTTGGGTAGTGGATGGCGCAACGCTGAAGCTGAAAGAGACCATTGCCAATACCGGTACGTACAGCACCGGTCTGGCGCTGGATGCGCAGGCAAAACGTCTGTACACCACGAATGCGGACGGCGAGCTGGTAACCATTGATACGGCCACCAATAAAATCCTGAGCCGCAAAAAGGTGCAGGATGACGGTAAAGAGCACTTCTACCTGAACCTCAGCCTCGATACCGCCGGCCAGCGCGCGTTCCTGACCGATTCAAAACAGCCGGAAGTGCTGGTGGTGAACCTGAAAGACGGCAGCGTGATCGAGAAAATCGCCGCGCCGGAGTCACTGGCGGTCCTGTTTAACCCGGCCCGCAATGAAGCCTATGTGACGCATCGTGAAGCCGGTAAGGTGAGCGTGATTGACGCGAAAACGTATAAGGTCACAAAAACCTTCGACACGCCGGTCTACCCGAACAGCCTGGCGCTCTCTGCGGATGGCAAAACCCTGTACGTGACGGTGAAACAAAAATCGACTCGCCAGCAGGAAGCCACCCAGCCTGACGACGTCATTCGTATCGCGCTGTAAATAAAAAAGGGAAGGCATTTGCCTTCCCTTTTTGATGCTTACGGACGCTTAACGCGAGGTTTCTTCCACCAGCGGTGCGTCGTGTTTTTCATCGTCGTGATGAACCGGCGCGGTGCTGTGAATTTCGTGAACGCGCTTACGCACGCCGAACCAGCCGGCAATCAGCAGTACCGCCAGCAGCGGAATGGTCGCGATGGTGTAAGTACCGTTCGGGTAGTCAAACGCCATCAGCACCAGCACGCTGAACAGGAACAGCAGGGTGAGCCAGGAGGTCACCGGTGCGCCCGGCATCTTGAAGCTCACATCAGCCGCTTTGCCTTCTTTGATCGCTTTGCGCAGACGCATCTGGCAGACCACAATAAAGGCCCAGGATGCGATAATCCCCAGTGCAGCGACGTTCAGAACGATCTCAAATACGCGGGACGGCACCAGATAGTTCAGGAACACGCCAAAGACGTAAACCACCAGCGTTGCCAGAATCCCCGCATAGGGAACCTGCTGCTTGCTCATCTTTGACATGAACTTCGGCGCAGAACCGCCCATCGACATGGAGCGCAGGATACGACCGGTAGAGTAAAGACCGGAGTTCAGGCTGGAGAGCGCCGCCGTCAGGACCACGATGTTCATGATGCTGCCAACGTAAGGCACGCCGAGCTTAGAGAAGAAGGTCACAAACGGACTCTGACCTGCCTGATAGGCAGTCCACGGGAGCAGCAGAACCAGCAGCACCACGGAACCGACGTAGAACAGACCGATACGCCAGATCACGCTGTTAATGGCTTTTGGCACCATGGTCTGCGGATCTTTACATTCACCTGCTGCGGTACCCACCAGTTCGATGGAAGCGAAGGCGAACACCACGCCCTGAACCAGGACCAGCGCAGGCAGCAGACCGTGCGGGAAGAATCCGCCGTTATCGGTTATCAGGTGGAAGCCGGTGGCATTGCCGTCCAGCGGTTTACCGCTGCCGAGGAAGACGGTACCCACGACCAGGAACACCACGATGGCCAGCACTTTTACCAGCGCAAACCAGAACTCCATCTCCGCGAACCACTTCACGCCGATCATGTTCATGGTGCCGACAATCGCCAGCGCGCCAAGCGCAAAGACCCACTGCGGCACATCGCCAAACGCGCCCCAGTAGTGCATATACAGCGCAACGGCGGTGATATCGACAATACCGGTCATCGCCCAGTTGACGAAGTACATCCAGCCCGCAACGTAGGCCGCTTTTTCACCGAGGAATTCACGGGCGTAAGAGACGAAGCTTCCGCTGGAAGGGCGATGCAGTACCAGTTCGCCCAGCGCACGAAGAATGAAGAAAGAGAAGATCCCGCACACCAGATAGACCAGGGCGAGAGCCGGGCCAGCCATTTGCAGACGCGCACCCGCACCTAAAAACAGACCCGTTCCGATAGCGCCGCCGATGGCGATCATTTGAACCTGACGGTTGCCCATCGCTTTGTGGTAGCCCTCTTCGTGGGAGTTCAACCAGCGACGTTTAGCAGCATGATGATCGGCTGCGCTTTTATTGCTTGTTTTCATTGAGTTACCTGTTTGCCTGTCTGAACCATTATCGTGATAGTCCTGCCTGGCAGAGCGCAATACAAACGATTGCTTCTGCGCAAACACATGTCGCCTTCCCAGTCATTCTGCGTATGGATAAGGCGAAACATGGCGAGGCATCCTACCTGCAATTCATAAGCGACGCAAAATATAACCGTGCCGAAAGTGATGCACGTCGAAGGAAATCGTGTGGTCAGAGCAGACGGCGATCACAACACGCTGAATCGTGATGACTTTTTAGACAAAACATTTGGCGGGTTGATTATTTAATCATCAGATTTTCTTAATTATTACCAGGTGGTCAAGATTTTGACTGCTGGAGAGCATCTAACAGTAACCTGAAAGCGGTAGTGTGCTGGCGACGGCTCGGATAATAAAGGTGATACCCCTCGAAAGTAGGGCACCACGATTCAAGGACCCTGACGAGCCGTCCGTGATTAAGCGCCCCCAGAACCGACGCCTCCGGCACGTAGGCTAATCCGAGGCCATTCTCAGCGGCGTCGATGCGCTGCGACAGGCTGCTCAGCGTAAGCTGCCCATCAACCCGAACGCGAAGCTCGCGCCCGTCGCGTTCAAATTCCCAGTGATACAGTCCGCCGCGCGTGGGCAGGCGCATGTTGATGCAGCGGTGTTCAGCAAGCTGCTCCAGCGTCTGCGGCACGCCAAAGCGAGCCAGATAATCCCTGGAACCGACCACGGCCATGCGCATATCCGGCGCTATCCGTACCGCAATCATATCTTTTGCCACCTGTTCACCCAGGCGTACTCCCGCGTCGAAACGGCCATCCACGATATCCGTCAGGCCGTTATCTACCGTCACTTCGACGTTAATCTCAGGATACTGCACCATAAACGCCTTCAGTACCGGCCAGAGCACGGCGTCCATCGCATGCTCGCCGGCGACGATGCGAACAGAACCTGCGGGTTTGTTGCGTGCGCTGCGAAGCGTCGTGAGCTCCTGCTCAATCTCCATCAAATGCGGGCTTAAGCGCGTAAAGAGCTGCTCACCCGCCTGGGTGGGAACAACGCTGCGGGTTGTGCGGGTTAAAAGGCGAACGTCGAGCCGCGCTTCAAGCTTGCGCATGGCATGACTCAGCGCCGATTGCGAGACGCCCAGCTGCGCCGCCGCGCGCGTAAAGCTGCGCTCGCGGGCGACTACCATAAAAGAGAGCAGGTCGTTGAAATTATTTTTTAGCATCGCGATTGCCTCTATTTATGAATTTCAATCATATTTCCTATCTGATTATGCACACTAATGCTCCGGATTGCTTTGCGCTACTGTTAACGCAACAGTAAACGAGGAGCATAAGATGAAAATTATCCGCAGCGGATCATTACCTTCAGCAAAAGGACCGGAAGCCTGGTTCACCGGCACCGTCCGTATTGACGCACCATTTCAGGCGAGCGAACCTGCCAGCGTCGGCGGGGCAACCGTGACCTTTGAGCCGGGCGCGCGCACCGCGTGGCATACGCATCCCCTTGGGCAAACGCTGATTGTGACGCAGGGTCGCGGCTGGTTACAGGAGTGGGGCAAAGCGGCGGAAATATTGAATCAGGGCGATATCGCCTGGATCCCACCCGGCGTAAAGCACTGGCACGGCGCAAGCGCGCAAACGGCGATGACGCATATTGCCATCGCCGAATCCGTTAACGGCAGCCCGGTTGCATGGCTGGAAAAAGTCACCGACGAGCAGTATCCGAACGGCTAACCGCCAAAAACGGCAATCGCTTGCTGCAGGCGCGTGGTGCGCTGCGTCAGGTGATTCGCCGCGTGAGTGACGTTATCCACCATCCCCGTATTGTTGTGGGTCATTGCGCCGATACGGGAGATGGATGCGTTGATGAGCGTCAGCGCCTGGGTTTGCTCCTGAGTGGCGTGGCCGATCTCCTTAATCAGGGAGGAGACCCGCATCACGTTGTCGATCATAACCGTCAGCTGCGTTTCGGTTTGTTCTACCTTCTCTACGCCTGCGTTGACGCTGGCGACGTTTTTCTCAATCAGCGCTTTGATCTCTTTCGCCGCCGTCGCGGAGTGCTGCGCAAGGTTGCGCACCTCGGCCGCCACCACGGCAAATCCGCGCCCGGCTTCACCTGCGCGCGCCGCTTCCACGGCCGCATTCAGCGCAAGAATATTGGTCTGGAAGGCGATACGATCGATAACGCTGATAATATCGACGATCTGGCTGTTATCCTGCGACACGGATTGCATCATACCGATGGTCTCTTTCATCATCGCTTCACCGCGGTGGGCGCTGTCGCGGGTGCGATCCGCCATCTCAGTGGCTTCTTTCGCTGTTTCTGCCGTCTGCTCCACCGCGCTGGCGATCTCTTCCACCGCGGACGCGGTTTGCTGCAGAAAGTCTGCGGTCTCTTCTGAACGCGTCTGCAGCGCCGCACCTTCTTTCGCGACCTGCTGGCTGATGGTGCCAATCCCGCTGATTTGCGCCCCGACATCGTCAACCAGCGAATTCAGATTCAAACCTGATTGATTCACCAGGCGCATCATCAGCCCGATGTCGTCGATCCTGTCAAAATGGTAATAGTCCGTTTTACGTCCTGAAACCACGCGCTGCATCTGTTGCACAATAGATTTTACCGGACGGGCGATCTGCGCATGAAGATAATAGGTCAGGGCAATAAACAGCAGCGCCAGACTTCCCGACTGCACAAGTTTATCAGGGAATAAATACACCGCCAGGCAGGAGAGTAACGCCGTCGTCGCAATACCCAGATGGATACGTTTACTGGTGCTGAGACATTTAAAGAGCGACATAAACGAAAATAAACCGCGCCGAACCAGTAACCCTTTATAAAAGCGGTAATGTTTTAATTCGTTATTACGCACTTTTGCATACAGTTTTTCACTGGCCGCAATCTCTTCCCGTGCGGGTATATTTCGCACGGAAATATACCCCGTCAGGGATCCACCCTGCCAGACAGGCGTTACGTTTGCCCGCACCCAGTAGTGGTCGCCATTATGACGACGGTTCTTCACCAGCCCCGTCCAGGTCTCACCCTGCTGCAGGGTATACCACATGTCGCCAAACGCTTCGGCAGGCATGTCGGGATGGCGGATGAGGTTATGCGGCTCACCCAGAAGATGTTCTTCTTTATATCCGCTGGCTTCAATAAAAGCGGAATTAGCATAGGTAATGTGGCTTTTGGTATCGGTGGTCGACATTAACGTCGAACCATCGTTAAGTAAATACTCGTTTTGTGTAACGGGACTGTTACGCCTCATGAGTAACTCCATGATGATGTGCAAGAATAAAAAATGCCCGGAAAATGCTCCGGCAAGATTAATGTGTTTATTTTTATATAACGCTCTGCTGCATATTCTCTCTGAAATTATGACTGCCTTAAATACCCATTGTTCATTATTTTTAATCTGCTAATGTTCTCGAGTGTAATAAAAATGAAAATATTTTCAGGGGCATATTCTGGAGTCGCTGCAAATAAATGACATAACCCAAACTGAAAGAGGGAGATCGTCTCTCTGGAAAAATTGCCATGCTGAAATAGCGTTTCGTTAACAGGATGAAAACGCTATCATTTGGTCAGTTTTCGATAACACAGTGAGGCTGAGGTGAAAATTAACGTCATCGGGACCAGCGGGAGCGGAAAAAGCACGCTGGCGAAGCAGATTGCGACCGAACTGGCTATTCCCTATATCGAGATGGACAGACTCTACTGGCGACCTGACTGGCAGGGAACGCCGGACGATGTGTTTCAGGAAAAGCTGGAGCAGGCGCTACAGGCTTCGCCAGACTGGGTGCTTGACGGCAACTATAACCGCACGCGGCCGGTGAAATGGCGTAATGTCGACGTTGTGGTGTGGGTGGATTATGGCTTTGCCCGCACCCTCTGGCAGGCGGTCACCAGGGCAGTCAAACGCGCCTGGCATAAGCGCGAGCTCTGGCCCGGCACCGGGAACAAAGAGAGTTTCCGGCGCGCGTTCTTCAGCAGAGAGTCCATTCTCATCTGGACGATGAAAACCTGGCGTAACAACCGCACGCGTTATGAAGCCGATCTGCAAAACCCGCAGTATGGGCATATTCGCTTCGTCCGCATTACCCGGCGCGGGCAGGGGAAAACGCTGATTGCCGACTTAAAGTCTTATTCTTAGCATGGTTTTATATATCTGATTTCCGGCAAACTAAATGTAAATTAATTGTTTCTCAGTGGTGAAATGCGCCTTTAATAATGTCGACATGTTAAGTCAAACGAGAACGCAACATGTCATGGCGAATCAGCATTCTGGATAAAAGCCCCATCGCTGAAAACGAAACGGCTGCCGATGCGCTGGCGCGGACCCTGGCGCTGGCGCAGCAGGCAGAAAATCTGGGCTATCACCGCTTCTGGATTGCCGAACACCACAATACTCCCCACCTTGCCAGCCCTTCGCCGGAGCTGCTGATTGCCTGGATCCTCGGGCAAACCACGCGCATCCGCGTCGGATCCGGCGGCGTGATGCTTCAGCACTACAGCCCTTATAAAGTCGCCGAGAATTTCAACGTGCTGGCCGCGCTGGCGCCCGGCCGCGTGGATCTCGGCGTCGGAAAAGCCCCCGGCGGGCTGCCGCTCTCAACCCGCGCGCTGCAGCAGGGGCTGAATCAACAGGAAAAGGGCAGCTTCGCCGAACAGCTGGCCCAGCTCGATCGCTGGATCCGTCCTGAGCATCAGTCTCATGAAGAGGCCGTTCGCGCCACGCCGCTGCCGCCGCTGCCTGCCGAGGGTTTCCTGCTGGGCGCGAGTATCGATAGCGCGCTGCTGGCCGCCGGGCTCGGCTGGCACTTTGTCTTTGCCGCGCATCTGAACGGTGACCCTGAGCTGCTGCGCGAGGTGGTCTCGACCTGGCGTAAGAACAGCGCGCGGGACGTGATTGTGGCGGTACAGGCGATTGTCGCGCCGACGCAGGCAGAGGCGGAAGCCCTGGCGCAGAAGGTCGAAGTGTGGGGCGTTGAGCTGGCAAACGGCCAGCGTGTCACCGTGGCCAGCGAAGAGCAGGCCTACGCCTTTGCGCGTCAGGCGGGCAGCGAGCCGGTGCGCATTGCACGTCGGGCGCAGTCGCTGCTGGCGGGTACGGCTGAGTCGGTGCTCGAACAGCTTAACGCCCTGCATGAAAAGTGGGGCATTGACGAATTTATCATCGACACGCCGGTAGCGGAGGGGGCAACGCGCGTCGCGTCGCTGCGCCTGCTTGCCGAGGCGCGTCTTAACAAGGAGGTCACCGTATGAGCTTTGGCGAACAGCTGATTGCCTGGCGTCGCGAGCTGCACCAGAACCCGGAGCTCTCCGGCCAGGAAGTGGAAACCACAACGCGCCTGCGCCAGTGGCTGACGAATGCCGGGATTACCCCGCAGCCTTACGACCTGTCGACCGGGCTGGTGGCGGAAATCGGCTCGGGCAACAAACTGATTGCGCTGCGCGCGGATATCGATGCCCTGCCGATTGAAGAGCGCAGCGGCGTGCCGTTTAGCTCCCAGCGTGCAGGCGTAATGCATGCCTGCGGACACGATATCCACACCAGCGTGATCCTCGGCGCCGCGTTAAAGCTGAAAGAACGGGAAGCGTCGCTTAACGGCCGGGTGCGGATCCTGTTTCAGCCTGCCGAAGAGAACTTTGGCGGTGCGAAGAGCATGGTGCGGGCCGGTGCCCTGCGCGACGTCAGCGCCATCTTCGGCATGCATAACGAGCCCGGCCTGCCGGTCGGTGAGTTCGCTACCCGCGGTGGGCCGTTTTATGCCAACGTCGATCGCTTTGTGATCCGCATTACCGGTAAGGGCGCGCACGCCGCACGTCCGCACGAAGGTAACGACGCCATCGTGCTGGCGAGCCAGCTGGTAACGGCGCTGCAAAGCGTCGCCAGCCGCAACGTCAATACGCTGGATTCGGTGGTGCTGAGCGTGACGCGCATTGCAGGCGGCAACACCTGGAACGTGCTGCCGGAAAGCGTCGAGCTGGAAGGCACGCTGCGCACCCACCGCACGGAGGTGCAGCAGAACGTGAAAGCCCGCGTGGGCGAGATCGCCGCCGGGTTTGCCAGCGCCTTTAGCGCGCAGATTGACATCACCTGGTATGCCGGGCCCACCGCGCTGGTGAACGACGAGCGCTGGGCCGATTTCGCCACCTCGGTCGCCAGAGAAGCAGGCTACGAAACCCGGCACGCCGAGCTGCATATGGGCGGGGAAGATTTCGCGGTCTATCTGCAGCAGATCCCGGGGGCGTTTGTCAGCATCGGCAGCAACAGCCCGTACGGTTTACACCATCCGGCATTCAATCCGGATGAAGCCCTAATTGAGCCCGCTGCCCGCTATTTTGCACAGCTTGCGGAAAAAGCCCTGCAACACGTTTAATTCTTAAGAGGTGAATATGTCTGCACATCGTCAACTGCGGCTGGGGACCATTTTGCATGGTGCATCCGGAAATATGTCCGCCTGGCGTCACCCTGATGCCGTCGCCGATGCCAGCATCAATTTTGACTTCGTCAAAGCGACGGCGTTAAAGGCGGAGGAGGGCAAACTCGATTTTTTATTCGTTGCCGACGGTCTCTATATCAACGAGAAATCGATCCCGCATTTTTTAAACCGCTTTGAACCGCTGACGGTGTTATCCGCTCTCGCCAGCATCACCTCGCGCCTGGGGCTGGTGGGAACCTTATCCACCTCCTACAGCGAGCCCTTCACCACGGCGCGACAGTTCGCCAGCCTCGACCACCTGAGCAACGGGCGCGCGGGCTGGAACGTGGTGACTTCGCCGCTGGAAGGGTCAGCAAAGAACTTCTCTCGCGAAAAACACCCCGAGCACGCGCTGCGCTATCGCATTGCGGATGAGTATCTCGACGTGGTGAAAGGGCTATGGGATTCCTGGGAAGGCGACGCCTTTGTACGCAATAAGGAGAGCGGTCAGTTTTTTGACCCGGCAAAATTGCATACCCTGGACCACCACGGTGATTTCTTCCAGGTCGCCGGGCCGCTGAATATTGGGCGAACGCCACAGGGGCGGCCAATTGTCTTTCAGGCGGGCGCGTCGGACGACGGGAAAAAGCTGGCGGCGAAACATGCCGACGCCATTTTTACCCATCACGAAACGCTCGACGAAGCGAAAGCCTTTTACCGCGACGTGAAGCAGCAGCTGGAAAGTAACGGACGCCGCGCGTCAGATTTACATATCTTCCAGGGCGTCAGCGTGATTGTGGGTAAAGACGCCGATGACGTGGAAAACCAGTATCAAACCACGGCGGCGCTGGTGTCGATTAACGATGCCCTCAACTACCTCGGACGCTATTTCGAACACCACGATTTCAGCCAGTATCCGCTCGACGAGCCGTTCCCCGATATCGGCGATTTAGGCAAAAACAGCTTCCGCAGCACCACCGATGAAATCAAGCGTAACGCCCGCGAGCGCAGCTTAACCCTGCGTCAGGTAGCGCTTGAAGCCGCTTCGCCGCGCCCGCGCTTTTCCGGTACGCCGGAAGAGGTGGCCGACGGCCTGCAGGCCTGGTTTGAAGGCTATGCCGCAGACGGCTTCATCATTCAGGGCGGCACGCCGGACACCTTCCCGCGCTTTGTTGACCAGGTGGTGCCTGTTTTACAGGCGCGCGGCCTGTTCCGTACCGACTACCCGGGCACCACGCTGCGCGAAAGTCTGGGTTTAGACGAACCTAAAAACCAATACACACAACAATAAAAGAGAACCCCGCTATGCAGAAAACAACGCTTATCCTGGCGCTCGCGCTGGCCTTTACCCCTGCCGTCTGGGCAGAGAATGTGAATATTAACGGCACCGGCGTGAGCATCGAGGCCAATAAAACGCCGGTTAATACCGTCAAAAACAGCGAGGCGGTGGCACAGCTGCCGAAAGACTATCGCTTTGCCGTGCCGGGGAAATTTACCGTGGCGGTGGCGGGCCTCAATCAACCGCCGCTGACGGTGTTTTCCGACGACAACAAAACGCTACTGGGAAGCGAGGTTGACGTCGCCCGTCTGGTCGCTGACAGCCTCGGGCTGGAGCTAAACGTGGTGCCAACCTCCTGGGAAGACTGGCCGCTGGGCGTGGCTTCCGGAAAATATGACGCGGCCATCAGCAACATCACCGTCACCAAAGAGCGTAAAGAGAAGTTTGATTTCGCCACCTACCGCAAAGATTCCCTCGGGTTCTACGTGAAATCAACCAGCCCGATCAAGTCGCTGCAGAAGGCGGAAGACATCGCCGGGCTGCGGATTATCGTCGGCTCCGGCACCAACCAGGAGGCCATCCTGCTGGCCTGGAATGCCGAAAACCTCAAGAAGGGTCTGAAGCCCTTCACCCCGATCTATACCAAAGACGATGCGGCACAAACGCTGGCGCTGCAGTCCGGACGCGCGGATGCTTACTTTGGTCCGAACGTGATTGGCGCCTGGAAAGCGGCGCTGAACGGGAAAACCAAACTGGTGGGTAGCGTCGACGGCGGCTGGCCGAAGGCGGCGCACATTGCGGTTACGCTGAAGAAAGGCAGCGGGCTGGTTGAGCCGGTGCAAACCGCGCTGAACGGCGTGATCAAAAACGGCGACTACGACAAAGTGCTGAACCGCTGGGGGGAAGGCGTTGAGCGTATTCCTCAGTCAGAAGTGAACCCGGCTGGCCTGGGCGATTAAGGAGGCGTGATGAGCGAACGATTTCGTGATGTTTCCCCGGAAGACGCCGAGCTTCAGCCCATTATCGAAGGGCTGTTCGGTGAATATGCCGCCCGCTACGGGGACTACTTCTCCAAAGACGCGGAGGTTGAGCTTACAGAGTGGTATTTAGCGCCGCAGGGGCTGTTTATCGTACTGGAGCGCGACGGGAAGATTATCGCCACTGGCGCGTACAAACCTTTCGACGAACGCACCGCGGAAATCAAACGCATCTGGACGGACAAAACCCTGCGTCAGCAGGGGCTTGCCGGACGCGTGGTGCAGGAGCTTGAGCGCAGGGCGGTGCTGGCAGGATATAGCCAAATCTACCTGACAACCGGTTTTCGCCAGCCGGAAGCGGTCAGGCTCTATCTCAGCCAGGGCTATCAGGCGCAGTTCGATCTGAACCGCGATCCGGAAGAGTACAGCCAGCCGCCGTTTGATGGTCGGCTGCGCTTCACCAAAACGCTGGTACGCGAAGCGTTCAGTAAAACCGCATGAGGAACGACGATGAGCAACGTTGAAACCATTAAGGTGGTCCCGGCGCGTTATCCGCTGCGGGCCGTCGGCGCCGCGGTGGCGCTGTTTGTCCTGGCGGTCGTGATTCAGTCCGTGGCCTTTAACCCGCGCTGGGAGTGGGCGGTTTTTGCCCGCTGGTTTTTTGACCCGGTGATCCTCGAAGGTGTCGGGCAGACCCTGCTGCTGACCCTGATCGGCACCGCGCTGAGCGTGGTGCTTGGCGGCATGCTGGCGCTGGCGAGACTCTCTTCATCCTGGCTGCTGAGCAGCCTGGCGTGGGCCTACATCTGGCTGTTTCGGTCGCTGCCGCTGATCGTGGTGCTGATCATTCTCTACAACTTCTCCTATCTCTACGACACGCTCTCGCTCGGCGTGCCGTTCACCGGCATCACCTGGGGCAGCTTTGAAACCATCAACGTGCTGGGTCAGTTTTCTACCGCCGTGGTGGGGCTCACCCTGGTGCAGAGCGCCTATACCGCCGAGATCGTTCGCGGCGGATTCCTCGGGGTCGATCACGGCCAGTATGAGGCCGCCGCCGCGCTCGGTCTGCCGGCCTGGCGACGCACGGTGCGCATCATTTTGCCTCAGGCGCTGCGCACCATTCTGCCGTCGGGGTTCAATGAAATCATCAGCCTCGCCAAGGGTACGGCGATGGTATACGTCCTGGCGATGCCGGAGCTGTTCTATACCATCCAGATGATCTACAACCGCACGCAGGAGGTGATCCCGCTGCTGATGGTCGGTGCCGCCTGGTATCTGGCGATCACCACCGTCCTGTCCGCTATCCAGTATGGCGTCGAGCGCGCGCTTGCCCGCAGCGAACGCCGCTCTGCCGTTAACCAGAACCGTGCCGCTCGTCGCACCCGTTCTGTCACCACCACGCCAGCACAGGAGCCCGTCCATGCAAGCCTCTCCTGAAGGACATATTTCGATTACCGGCGTCAGCAAGTATTTCGGTCGCCATAAGGCGCTCGACAACGTTTCGCTGGAGATCCCGCCCGGGTCCGTGACGGTCATCCTCGGGCCGTCCGGCTCCGGTAAATCGACGCTGCTGCGCACTATTAACCACCTGGAGCGCGTCGATGAAGGCTTTATTCAGATCGACGGGGACTACATTGGCTATCGCCGTCAGGGCGACAGGCTCTATGAGCTGAAGGAGAAGGAGATCCTCAAGCAGCGCGTCAACGTGGGCTACGTGTTTCAGAACTTCAATCTCTTTCCCCACCTCACGGTGCTGGAAAACCTGATTGAGGCGCCCATCGCGCATAAAAAGCTCAGCAAAAAAGAGGCGGTGGAAAGGGCGTACAGCCTGCTGGATGTGGTCGGGCTGCGGGATAAAGCCGATGCCTGGTCGCGCCATCTCTCCGGCGGGCAGCAGCAGCGTATTGCCATTGCCCGCGCGCTGGCGCTGCGTCCCCGCGTGATGCTGTTTGATGAGCCCACCTCGGCGCTGGATCCGGAGCTGGTGGGGGAAGTGCTGGATGTGATCAAAAAGCTGGCCCGGTCCGGCACCACGCTGGTGGTAGTGACCCACGAGATCGGCTTTGCCCGGGAAGTGGCGGATCAGGTGGTGTTTATGGTCGACGGGAAAATCGTCGAGCAGGGAAGCAGCGACGAGGTATTAAACCGTCCGTCACATGCGCGAACGCGCCAGTTTCTCTCAAAAGTCTTGTAAGGAGTGCCAATGAAATATGGACTTCTGGCGGGGCTGGTCTTCACGACGGCGAGCCACGCCAGCATTGATTTGAAAGCCAACGAGCAGCCGCTGCCGGTGACGGTGGATCGACAAGCCGTGGCAAAGATCCCCGCAAGCTACAAATTCGTTGAGCCGGGTACGCTGACGGTCGCCGTTTCGGCGCTGAATTCTCCGCCGCTGGCGCTGCTGGCCAGCGATAACCGCACGCGCATTGGCAGCGATCCGGATATCGCCCGCCTGCTGGCGGGCAGCCTGGGGCTAAAGCTGAAGCTGGTGCCGACGGCGTGGGAAGACTGGCCGCTGGGGATCGCCTCCGGGCGCTACGACGTGGCGCTGGTGAACATTGCGGTGACCGAACAGCGTAAAGAGAAGTTTGATTTTGCGACCTACCGCGTCGATTCGCTGGCGTTTTCGGTGAAATCCACCAGCGAGATTCAGTCAATCAAAAGCGCGGAAGATCTGGCCGGGAAAAAGGTGATTGTCGGTTCTGGTACCAATCAGGAACGCATCCTTTTGGGCTGGAACGAAGAGAACAAAAAGGCCGGGCGGACGCCTGCGCTGCCGGTTTATCTCCACGACGATGCTTCAGGCAATCTCTATATCCAGTCCGGCAGGGCGGACGTGTTCTTTGGTCCGCAGTCGGTATCGGCCTACAAAGCGGCGCTGACCGGCAAAACCCGCGTTGTCGGTTTAGGGCCGAAAAAAGCCTATGTCGCGACCACCACCAAAAAGGGCAATGAGCTGGTGTACGCGCTGCAGGCCGCGCTGGACGGTGCGATTAAGCGGGGTGATTACCAGAAGGTGCTGGCGCGCTGGGGCGAGCAGGGCGAAGCGGTGGCGCAGTCGGAGGTCAACCCGCCTGGGATAACCTACTAATGGTGCTCTATACCCAAAATAATTCGAGTTGCAGGAAGGCGGCAAGGGAACGAATCCCCGGGAGCGTACACAAGTACGTGACTGGGGTGAGTGAGTGCAGCCAACGCACCTGCAACTTGAAGTATGACGGGTATACACTTAGGGTTTTCATCCCTGCGGAGGCAACATGATTAAACTCTATGGCGTACCCGGCTGGGGCTCGGCGATCGGTGAAGTGATGCTAACCCTGGCCGATATCCCTTATCAATTTATCAACGTGGACGGGTTTGACCAGCCCGGCCCGCAGCGTGAGCTGCTGCAAAAGCTCAACCCGCTGTGTCAGGTACCCACGCTGGAGCTGGAAAATGGCGCCATCATGACCGAAACGGCGGCGATTGCCCTGATGGTGCTCGACAGATGTCCCGATCTTGCGCCGCCCGTGGGGCAGGCCGAACGCCAGCAGTTTCAGCGCTTGCTGATCTGGTTTGTGGCCAACGTCTATCCCACGTTTACGTATGCAGACTATCCCGAGCGCTGGGTGCCGGACGCGCCGGAACAGCTGCAGAAAAACTGCATCGAATACCGGAAGTCCCTCTATTTGTGGTTCGAAACTCAGCTCAAGGCCGCCCCGTTTGCGCTGGGGGAACGGCTGACGCTGCTGGATGTTTATATCGCGGTGGCGCGCACCTGGGGGCCACGCCATGACTGGTTTGCAACCAATACGCCGAAACTGACGGCCATCGCAGATACCGTATGTCAGCTGCCGGAACTGCACAAGGTGTTAAAGGCCAACGGTATTATCTGATAACGTGGAGCCCTGACTCACAACTGGAAGCCTGCATATGCCACACGTAGATATCAAATGTTTTCCCCGCGATTTGAACGACGAACAAAAAACCGCACTGGCCGAGGATATTGCTGAGGTCATTATTCGCCATTTCAACAGCAAAGACAGCTCGGTGTCCGTTGCGTTGAATCAGGTGAACCAGGAGGACTGGAAAGCGCAGGTCTGGGATACCGAAATAGGACCGAAGCTGGACGAATTAATCAAAAAGCCAGGCTATTCAATGTAAGCGCAATTGCCGGGGGGAACTCTTCTCCCCGGTTTTTCCCCGCCTCGTCTTCCCGCTTTTTCGCAAAAATCGATAAAAATGCGTTTTATCTTATCCGTTACACTTTACGTTTCTGGCTGACAGCCCATCAATCCTTAGGAAAGATCTCAAACAGAATCAGTTAAGGACAGACACGCTAAAGGATAATTTTCTCATGACAAAATTACCCCGTTTTTCACTCGCCTTTCTTCACCCTCGTTACTGGCTAAGCTGGGCTGGCATCACCGCGCTGTGGCTCATCATGCTGCTCCCTTATCCGCTGCTGTTCCGAATCGGCCACAGTCTTGGACGGCTGGCGATGCGCCTGCTTCCGCGCCGCGTTGAGATTGCCCGCCGCAACCTGGAACTCTGTTTTCCGGAGATGAAAAAGGCGGAGCGAGAGTCACTGCTGCAGCGTAATTTTGAATCGGTAGGAATGGGGGTAATCGAAACCGGGATGGCATGGTTCTGGCCCGCGTGGCGGGTGAAGAAATGCTTTACCGTGACGGGTTATGAGCACATGGAAAAGGCGCGGGCAAAGGGAAATGGCGTGGTGCTCGTTGGCATGCATTTTCTCACCCTTGAGCTGGGCGCGCGGATCTTTGGCATGCTCAACCCCGGCATTGGGGTGTATCGTCCGAATAATAACGCGCTGCTGGACTGGCTTCAGACGCGCGGGCGCCTGCGCTCCAATAAAACCATGCTCGATCGTCATGATTTAAAGGGCATGATCCGCTCGCTGAAGCAGAATGAAATTTTGTGGTACGCCCCGGACCATGACTATGGCAAAACCAATAGCGTCTTTGTGCCGTTCTTTGCGGTTGCGGATGCCGCCACGACCGCTGGAAGCTATATGCTGGTCAAAAGCGCTAAGCCAGCCGTCATTCCCTTTGTGCCGCGCCGCAGGGCGGACGGTACCGGCTACGAACTGATTATTCTGGAGGATATCAGCGAGGCGCTGCAGGGGGGCGATAAAGAATCTGTTGCGACGCAGATGAACAGGGCGATTGAGCAGGCGGTACGGACGGCGCCAGAACAGTATATGTGGCTGCACCGGCGCTTCAAAACGCGTCCTGAAGGTCAGCCTGACCGGTATGCCCGCCGCAAGAGCGTGGCACCACGGGCTGATATCCTGTCCGCCGCCGATCTTTCCGACCGATCGGGCGTCCAGCACTGAGGCAGCAATCCAGCCCTCACCGTGCAGTGAGGGCTGGATCGAGGCTTACAGCGCAGACCTGCGGTACGGCGCATAGTCCGCCTGCCACCAGGTCTTCTCAATACGCGCCATCAGCGTCTCATCATCTATCGCCGGAGCCACGCCCTGTTCAATCGCGGCCCGGGCGACGGCGACGGCAATCTGGCGTGAAACCGTTTCAATCTGATCTACCGGCGGCAGCAATCCGCCTTTTTCCGTGGTGACCAGCGGTGACTGCGCGGCCAGGCTGCGGCTTGCTGCCATCAGCATCTCTTCCGTCACCCGGCGCGCGTTGCAGGCCAGTACGCCCAGCCCCAGGCCCGGGAAAATATAGGCGTTGTTACATTGGGCGATCTCGTAGTGTTCATTCTCCCAGAATACCGGGGCGAACGGGCTGCCGGTGGCCACCAGTGCCGCCCCCTGGGTCCAGGCGATAAGATCCTGCGGCTGGGCTTCCGCCCGCGAAGTCGGGTTCGAGAGCGGCATGATGATCGGGCGCGGACAGTGGCGATGCATCTCTTTGACAATCTCTTCGCTGAACAGCCCCGGCTGGCCCGAAACGCCGATCATCACCGTGGGATGCGCGTTCTTCACCACGTCCAGCAGGGAAATGTTCTTCGCGTCAACCTGCCAGCTGCATACGGCGTCGCGCGCGGTGAGCAGGTTTTTCTGGAAATCGAGCAGGTTGGTCATGTCGTCGGTCAGCAGGCCGAAGCGATCGACCATAAAGATCCGGCTGCGCGCTTCCGGCTCGGTCAGGCCGTCATCCACCATCAGCGCCACAATTTTTTCAGCTATTCCGCATCCGGCAGAGCCGCTGCCCAGGAAGACCACGCGCTGGTCGCGAATGCGCGTGCCTGCCGCATGGGCCGCCGCCATCAGCGTACCGGCGGTCACGGCGGCCGTGCCCTGGATATCATCATTGAAGCAGCACAGCTGGTCGCGGTAGCGCTGGAGCAGCCTGGTGGCGTTTTTCTGCGCGAAGTCTTCAAATTGCAAGAGCACATTGGGCCAGCGCGCTTTAACGGTGCTGACAAACATATCCATAAACTCAGCGTACTGATCGTCGCTGATGCGCGGGTGGCGCCAGCCCATGTACATCGGGTCGTCGAGGTGCTGCTGATTATTGGTGCCGACATCCAGCATTATCGGCAGGGTAGAGGCCGGATGGATCCCGCCGCAGGCGGTATACAGCGACAGCTTGCCAATTGGGATACCCATTCCGCCGATACCCTGATCGCCAAGCCCTAAAATACGTTCCCCGTCCGTCACCACAATCACGCGAACGTCGTTGCGCGAAAAGCTTTGCAGCATCTCATCAATACGATGGCGGTTAGGCCATGAAATAAACAGGCCGCGCGCGCGTCGATAAATCGTGGAGAAATGCTCGCAGGCTTCACCGACCGTCGGGGTATAGATAATCGGTAACGTCTCTTTCAGATGCGAACGCAGGAGGTTATAAAAGAGCGTTTCATTGGTGTCCTGAATATTTCGCAGGTAAACATGACGCGAAATATCGCTTTTAAAATGACAAAATTGCACCCAGGCGCGCTCGGTTTGTTCTTCAATGGTTTCAACGTTGTGCGGCAATAACCCGTGCAGATTAAAATTGTCACGCTCTTCTTTAATAAATGCGAGTCCTTTATTTAGCAACGGATTTTCCAGCAATACGGCCCCGTTATAGGGGGTGTACAGAACTTCTTTCCGGGACATGGTTAACTCCTGAATTTTTTATTTAAAGCAGATTAAGAGATGAAATAGATCATAATGCCTTCGGTCACGACCCCGACGGCAGTGCCAATTAATATGGAAGAGGATGTGGTATCAATATAGGTATCGCTGCGTAAGGCAAACATCCCTGCGGCAATCGCGGAAGGCGTTGCGCCAATAATGACGACCTGCTGCAGTAAGGTGTGGCTCAGGCCAAAGGCGAGTCCTGCGGCGGCCATCATTGCCGGCTGAATAAGGTTTTTAATACTGATGTTGGTAAACGTCTGCACGTTCAGTTTTGGACGCTCACCGTAAAACAGCAGGCCGAGGGCAAACAGGGACAGCCCGCCTGAAACCTTGCCAACCATCTCAATCGGCATGCTGAGAATAGAAGGGATTTGCACGCCGGCCAGGCTGAGCAATACGCCGGAGACCGGGATCCAGACGATAGGATTGCGTGCCGCTTTGATAAGGTTTTGCACAATCATCGCGCCCGGGTTCAGCGCCTCCAGGCCATCTTGACCGTTTTTATCACCCATACGAATCAGGACGATAGTCAGAGGGATCATGATAACGCTGGTAATAATATTGCCAATCAGCACGCCGATAAATCCTTCCGGCCCAATCAATACCGCCAGGACCGGTGCGCCAAAGTAGGCCATATCAGGAAAGGCGCAAACCAGAGACTGAATGGCGCTGGTTTTGATATCGTGGCGAAAAACGTAGCGCGAAATAAATAGCGTCAGTAAATACGACCCCATTAAACCGACAACTAAAACGGCCATAAAGGTCAGGTTCTTAATTTTATTCGGGTCGGTATGCAGTGCACCGATAAAAAGATGGAAAGGAAGGGCGAAACGAATCACCACGGTTGCCATGACGTTTGCATCTTCTCGCTGGGAATATCCCAGCTTTCCACTTAGCCATCCAAGTAACATTATAAAGACGAGCGGAAACAGTGACTGTAATAGTAATGAAGGCATAGTATTTCCTGTAGGGTATTTTATGTGTTTTATTGCAGCGCTAATCTAGCGTTTAGAAAGCAGGGCAGGAGTGACAAGGGTCACACTCTCTCTGGTTTTATTAATTTCAAAAAGATTGCATTAGTTGGATAACTAATACTTTCGTCAAATATTGATAAGACGCAAGAAAGCGACAATGGGCGCCATAAATAACTTTAGTTACTTAATGCTGAATTAAGTTATTTAAAAGCAAAGAGCCGAATTGTTCACATTTCTTCCGGCAGGCCCGTGCTAATTTCATGTTGAGCCTGTTTTTAGAAAAGGCCATCTAAGTCTTTATTTATATTTAAGAACATTTATTCGTATCAGGAATAGTTTCAGTTATTCCTTTCTCTGTTTATCCGAACACAAATTCAGGTGATTATATGAAAGATAATCCTGTACCGACTTCTGAACTGTCGACCTCGCGTTTTGCCTTTGGGCTCAACAATACCGAGGTGGGCACGGTCCCGCTGATGCTGTTCGTCGGGATTGCCGCGATTGTGGCGACGTCCGCCTGGGCAGGGCTGCTGCCGAAAAATATGATAGGTGGACTCGCGGTCATCATGACCCTCGGCTTCGCGTTTGCCAAAGTAGGGCGTCAAATCCCGGTGCTGAAAGATATCGGCGGCCCGGCGATCCTGTGCCTGATGGTCCCCTCCGTGCTGGTCTATTTTGGCGTATTCGGGAAACATACCCTTGATACCGTGCATCTGCTGATGAAAGAGGCGAATCTGCTCTATTTTGTCATCGCCTGCCTGGTGGTCGGCAGCATTCTGGGGATGAACCGGGTGCTGCTGATCCAGGGGATGATGCGCATGTTTGTTCCGCTGGTGGCCGGAACATGCATGGCCGTGCTGAGCGGCCTCATTGTGGGCTCACTGTTTGGGTATACGCCTTACCACACCTTCTTCTTCATCATTGTGCCCATCATCGGCGGCGGGATTGGCGAGGGGATTTTGCCGCTGTCCCTGGCCTATTCGGCAATACTGGGGCAGACGCCGGACGTCTACGTTGCGCAGCTGGCACCCGCTGCGGTCGTCGGGAATATCTTCGCCATTATTTGTGCGGGATCGCTGGCGCGTCTCGGCGCGAAACGTCCTGCGCTTTCGGGAAATGGCATGCTTACGCGGAGTAAAGACGACGCCAGCCTGTTTGCCGGGGCGCAAAGCACGCAGCAGACGGATTTTCATCTGATGGGGGGCGGATTGCTGATGGTGTGCGCGTTTTTCATCGTCGGCGGATTGTTTGAAAAACTGGTACACATTCCCGGCCCGGTGCTGATGATCCTGATTGCCGTTCTGTGTAAATACTTCAGGGTGATCCCGGCCTCAATGGAGCAGGGCGCGCACAGCTGCTATAAATTCGTCTCGGCTGCGCTGGTCTGGCCGCTGATGATCGGCCTCGGAATGTTATACGTGCCGCTTGAGAGCGTGGTGTCGGTCTTCTCGGTGGGATACGTGGTGGTATGCGGTTCGGTCGTGATTGCGATGGCGCTGAGCGGCTACTTTATCGCGTCGCGTCTGAATATGTATCCTGTGGAAGCGGCCATTGTGACCTGCTGCCACAGCGGGCTGGGCGGAACGGGGGACGTGGCCATTTTGTCCGCGTCTAACCGGATGTCGCTGATGCCGTTCGCGCAGATCGCCACCCGCATCGGCGGCGCGTCGACGGTGATTTTCGCCACGCTGCTGATGGGCTGGATAATGGCGCACTGATCCGAAACGTCAGGATGCTGAATCGCAACGACATTTTCAGGGTGTCGCTGCGGTTCAGTCCTTTATAAAACTCACCGCGCTGTATAGAATTACCGCACCCACAGCGACGGGATACCACACGATGACCGGAAGAGTTGATTATCAGATTGAAAAATATCTCCTTACCGAAGCCGCCGAGCCGGAGCGCCTGACGCGCCAGTGGGCAGAGGTGATGGAGGAGTGTCGTGAGCAACAGTCCGGTGCAGAGGAGCGGCTGCGCCTCGCGTTGCTTAATGTGGATTACGTCACCAGCTTCGAGCTGCCCTTCAGGCTGCTCCTTACCCGTGCGCCCCAGCTGATAGACGTTGTCAGAAAAGAGCTTCAGCTCAGTCAGAAAAATGTTCTGTTTAACGGCAAGCGCTTTGGCTGCGTCTATAGCCTTAAAAGAGATCTCGACGGAATACCTGACGAATTTACCTATCAGCTGAAAACGCGTATCCAGCGCAGTGACGCGACAGGATGCAATGAACTGCCTTACCGGCAAATTGCCCAGCAGGTTAAAGCCCCGAAGGAACGCCTCAGGCTGGCGCTGGAAAACGGGCTGTCGGTGACGGCACTCGACGGGCTTTTCTGGTTTGGCATTCAGCGCATCGCGGCCGATGTGCAGAGATTACGCAAAACGGGAATGAGGATCGCGACGTCCGACGCCGAGGTGTTTGATACGCTCACCAAAACAACCCGGCGGATCCCTGTTTATAGCCTTGCTCGCCCGGAATGAGTATTCGCCGCTGACCGGTCGACGGCATCAAACATGACGGAAAATTGCGGCCAGTTTTTTTACAGCGTCTTCTATTTCCATTTCCGTGTAAGCAGCAAATCCCATCAAAAAACCGGTGGACGCGGGGGGACCTGCATATAAATCGGTAAGGCCAAGTATATCAACACCCGCGCGGCGGGCGGCGGTGGCTATTTCTTTCTCGGATATGCCGTGCTTCAGGTGACAAGGCATTTGCATTCCCCCCGCAGGCGTTTCACAGGTAACATATTCGGAGAGATATTCGTCCATCATGCTTGCCAGCGTGTCGCGACGAGCAACATAAATACTCCGCATCTTACGAACATAGGCGCCAAAATGGCCTCCCTCCAGAAATTTAGCCAGCGTCAGCTGGGTTATTGAGGCCGTGTGACCATCCATTAACGTCCTCGCCATGGTAAAGGGCTCTGTCAATTCTGAGGGAACGATCATGTAGGCAATACGTAGCCCAGGGAACAGAGACTTGGTGAACGTGCCGATATAAATTGTCCGGTTATACGTATCAAGCCCCTGAAGACTGGCCATAGGCTTACCTTCGTAGTGAAACTCGCTGTCATAGTCATCCTCAATAATCCAGGCTCCGTAACGGTTTGCCCATTTAACAATTGCCAGTCGTCGGTCAAGAGAGAGCGTCACCCCGGTGGGGTACTGATGAGAAGGCGTAAGGTAGATCGCCCTGGCAGGCTCGGTCAGAGAATTAAGCCCGTCAACCGAGATGCCTTTTTCATCAAGAGGAACCGGAATACAGCGAAGCCCTGCAGCGCTGAACGCTTTGTGTGCCCCTTGATAGGAGGGATCTTCAATGACAATGCCATCCCCGGCGTCCATCAGCACGTGGGAACAGAGCGCAAGCGCCTGTTGAGAACTTGTCAGAACGATGACCTGTTCTGCCCTCGCACGCGTTCCGCGCTCAAGATTGACATATTCCGCAATTGCCCGTCGCAGGCGCTCTATACCCTGGGGTGGACTTTGCTCTAACGCCTGGTGCTGAAACTCCTTCAGTACCTGTCGCTGAAGACGCTCCCAGATCGGAATAGGAAACATGCGGGTTTCAGGAATGCCGGGCGCAAGGGGGCGAGGTGAAGAAAACTCGCGGATCCCGCCGCTTTCATAAACGATCTTTCCCCGGACGCTGAGTTTTGCTTTTCGTATCTCAGCGGTTGGCTGATGCTGTCGAGGACGGGGTTTTAAAAAACGCGCGCTGGAAGAGACGAAGCTCCCTCTGCCTGTTTGTCTCTCAATAAAACCTTCGGCATGCAGGCTGGAGTAGGCCGCTTCAATGGTGTCCCGGGAAACGCCGAGAGACGTCGCCAGCGCGCGTGAAGCAGGAAGGGCCTTACCGTGAGATAGCACTCCTTCCAGTATCAGCGTCCGTATTGCTCTCTGGATCCTTTCATGAAGCGGTAGCGATCCGTTAGCGGGGTCGATAATCCATGCCTTAACCGTTTCTAGCTGCGCGTGCTTAAACATTACGTTGTCCACTTTCCCTCTGTATCTCTTGATTCTAAAGCAATATTGCACGCAGCAGGATGAAAAATTGGTCTGCCTTGATGGCGAGAATTGGCGGGGCAAAACGTGCCATTCAGCGAATACACTCTTCCTGAAACGAATAAACGGGTGAGCAAAGAGGCAATATGAATAATACGAGCGTGATAATTGAGGCAGTTAAAGAACGTGATTTTGAAAGCTGGATGCCACTATGGGGAAAATATCAGGCGTTTTACAACGTCGATCTGTCCGGGACCATTACTGAACGAACCTGGCAACGATTTTTCAGCCCCGTTGAGCCTCTATTCTGCGTGGTGGCACGATGTAATGGAGACGTAGTGGGTTTTGCGCATTATCTTTTTCACCGTTCGACATGGGCTGAGAGCGATTACTGCTACCTCGAAGATTTATATGTCTGTGATGCGCTCAGGGGCAAACACATTGGCAAACAGTTAATAGAATATGTTCAGAGAGAAGCGAGAAAACATCATGCCAGTCACCTTTACTGGCATACGCATGAAGCCAATTATCGCGGGCAACGATTGTACGACTGTATTGCGAAGAAAAGTGGAATGATTGAATATCGTATGCACGTAAGATAAATCCCTCTGCTGACATTATGCCCCTTACATCTTTACGGGGCATTTTTCAGGGGATAACAGGTATATCCTTATGATTTAGCTTGTAAAAGTATCTCCATCAGCCCTGGAAAACGGGCATCCAGATCCTCTCTTCGCAACGAAATCATGTTTTCCCGCCCCTGCGGGCGCTGCCAGATAACGCCGCTGTCGCGCAGTACGCGCCAGTGGTGGGTCATTGTCGATTTCACTACATCCTCCGGGCGCAGCGCGTTACAGCTGAGTTCGCTACCATCGGCCAGACGGCGAATGATCGCAAGCCGGAGCGGATTGCCGAGGGCAAACAGCACATTTTCCAGCAGTATTTGTTCAGTTTCAGGGTGGTTTGGGATCATCGTTTTCCTGCGTTTGGCGTCAGATTGAGCTATATCAACAATAGGTCAACCGTTAAAAAATAGTTCGATAATACTCGTACAATAGGACTATTATAGCAAACGAACGAATGCACGACCATCCTGGTCGTCACAGACAAGTCATAGTGACTAAGGAAATATCATGCCCCGACCCATCCCTCTCGAACGTTATCGCAACATCGGTATCTCCGCGCATATCGATGCCGGTAAAACCACCACCACTGAGCGCATCCTGTTTTACACCGGGATGAGCCACAAGCTGGGTGAAGTACACGATGGCGCGGCAACCACTGACTGGATGGCGCAGGAGCAAGAGCGCGGGATCACGATTACCTCCGCGGCCGTCAGCTGCTTCTGGCCGGGTATGGACAGAGGCTATGAGCCGCACCGGATCAACATCATTGACACCCCGGGGCACGTGGATTTCACCATTGAGGTGGAACGTTCCATGCGCGTGCTCGACGGCGCCGTGATGGTGTATGACTCCGTGGGCGGCGTGCAGCCGCAGTCGGAAACCGTCTGGCGTCAGGCCAATAAATATCACGTTCCGCGTCTGGCCTTCGTCAACAAAATGGACCGTCCGGGTGCCGATTTCTTCCGCGTCGTACGGATGATGCAGGAGCGCCTGAAGGCCAATCCGGTGCCGATTGTCATCCCGGTGGGTGCAGAAGATCATTTCACCGGCGTGGTGGATCTCATCAAGATGCGCACCATTCTGTGGGACGACGCGACGCAGGGCATGGTGTTCACCTATGCGCCCGTGCCGGACGATTTGGTCAGTACCGCCCAGGAATGGCGGGAAAAAATGGTCTCTGCGGTGGCGGAAGCCAGCGACGAGCTGATGGACAAATACCTGGAAACCGGCGACCTGACGGAAGCGGAAATTATCAAAGGGCTGCGTATTCGCACCATCTCGGGTGAAATTCAGCCGATGCTGTGCGGCAGCGCGTTCAAAAATAAAGGCGTGCAGCGCATGCTCGATGCGGTCATTGAGCTCATGCCGTCGCCGCTGGACGTGCCTGCCATTGATGGCGTGGATGAAAAAGGGCAGCACGCGGAGCGTCATCCGAGCGATGATGAGCCGTTCTCGGCCCTGGCATTCAAGCTGATGAGCGACCCGTACGTCGGTCAACTGACCTTTATCCGCGTGTACTCTGGCGTGCTGCGCAAAGGCGACGCAGTGTACAACCCGGTGAAAGGGAAGAAAGAGCGCATCGGGCGTATCGTGCTGATGCATGCCAACGATCGCCACGAGGTGGACGAACTGCGCGCCGGAGACATTGCGGCCTGCGTTGGGCTGAAGGATGTGACCACCGGCGACACGCTCACCGATCCGAATGCCGTGATCACGCTTGAACGCATGGAGTTCCCGGACCCGGTTATCTCGCTGGCGATAGAGCCGAAAACAAAAGGCGATCAGGAGAAAATGGGGATCGCGCTGCAGCGTCTGGCGGCGGAAGATCCGTCTTTCCGCCTGCATACTGACGAAGAGTCCGGCCAGACCATTATCTCCGGGATGGGTGAGCTACACCTTGAGATCATCGTCGACCGCATGAAGCGCGAGTTTGGCGTTGAGGCGAACATTGGCCGCCCACAGGTAACCTACCGTGAAACCCTGCGTAAAACGGTGAAGGATATCGAAGGTAAATTTGTTCGTCAGTCCGGCGGTAAAGGGCAGTACGGCCATGTGGTGCTGAGCCTGGAGCCGCTGGAGCCCGGAAGTGGCTTTAAATTTGAAGATGCCACCAAGGGCGGCGTGGTGCCGCGCGAATATATCCCGTCGGTTGAGAAAGGGCTGCGGGAAGCGATGAACAGCGGCGTGCTGGCGGGCTATCCGGTCGTCGATGTCAAAGCGACGCTGACGTTTGGCTCGTATCACGACGTCGACTCGTCTGAGATGGCGTTCCGCATGGCGGCGATCCTCGGCTTCAAAGAGGGCGCCCGCAGGGCGGATCCGGTGATTCTCGAGCCGATCATGCACGTGGAGGTGGAAACGCCGGAAGAGTACGCCGGTAACATCATGGGCGATCTCTCCTCCCGCCGCGGCATGGTGCAGGGGATGGCAGAGCAGTACGGAAGCCAGATTATTCGCGCTGACGTGCCGCTGGCAGAGATGTTTGGTTATGCCACGACATTGCGCTCGATGTCCCAGGGTCGCGCGACGTATACGATGGAGTTCCATCATTTTGCGGAAGCCCCGCGGAATGTTGCGGATGAGATTATTTCACGACGTGCGAAGAGTTAATTAACTGCACACGGTAGCCGCTGGGCTATCGTGTGCTTTTTCAACTGCAACAGAGAGCGTTTGCAACAGAGAGCGTTTCCTTTCATATCAGATTGTTACTTTATCAGCGTGGCCGAGCGAACTTTCCATACGCCTTTTTCCTGGACGAGACAATCTGCTACAACGTGATCTTGTTTCTTACCAAACGCGATATAGACGTTTGTGCAAACGGCATCAAAATCAGAATGTAGGACGGTTATCTGATTCCAGTCTTCATCCCAGTCCTGCGATTTGATGAACATATCCGCATCGGGCATGTCTTTTTCGTTACTGTCGCCAGAGTACATTTCTTTAATTACTGCGATAGTCTCTGCGGCAACGTAATCATTCATAATGTCCGGATTGAGTACGGGCGGTTTGTTCTGGTCTAACTGCGCGATATACCATTGATTGAATTTAAGCGCCGCCTGGCCCGGTGCATAAAGGTTATCTGCGACAGCGAACGGAGACAGGGCGAAAAGTAAAAAGAAGAGTGTTTTCATTAGTCATGCCTGAACAGCTCGTAATGAGGCTGTATGTTTCGGTAAGCCTGTCCTGGATAAAGAGAGCGTTGTACAAAATCGCTGATCCACTGCTGACCATCGTATATGCAAACGTGGCCGCTATCGTGGCCCACAATATTTGGATAACGGCTATGTCACCGGCATGAGGTTGATCGTATACCAGGCGAAATCCAGTATTGACCAATGTCCGCCCCATGTCTTTTGCCAGACGCGTATTGGGGATTTTTAATCTTCCACCCGTTCTGATCGCTTCGGTGACGTAGTGAGCACAATAACCCGTACTCTTCGGTTGGGCGTGTGATTTGGCATATGAGATTGCGCCATCTTTATTCCATGTCATTGATATTTCCTTAACGCGAGAGTGCTAATGCAGCAACTCCGGAAATATCCTCCGTTTTAAAACGCAATGGTAAACATAAAATGCCATAGAAATTTACTATAATTCAGTAGGATATGATTATTAAATCAATCCAGCGCCTTCACCATCTTCCCGCTCGCGACAAACGTCCCGGCACCAAGATGATGCAGCGTATTCAGCTTATCCCCGTCAAACTGCCAGCGCCCGGCGATAAACGCGCGTTCATCGGCTGCCGCTGAAACCACTTCACCAAACAGGGTATCGTATTTTTCTGCCGCGGAGGTGACGGGTAATAACCGACACTCCATCCACGCCAGGCATTTCTCTTCAATTACCGGCAGGCCAAGTTCAGGACCGTTCACGACCGGGATCCCGTAGCAGTTGAATTTGTCCTCATCGCGCCCGCTGACGCTACCGACCGCGTATGTCCAGTTGGCCGCCGCCACGCCGGGGATGACGATGCCAAACTTCCCGCTGCGCTCAATCAGCTCGCGCGACCATGTGCTTTTATCCACGACTATTGCGATGCGCGGCGGTTCAAACTCAACGGGCATTGACCATGCGGCGGCCATCACGTTGCGTCTGTCGAGGCTTTCATCCCGACTGGTGATAAGCACAGTTGGGCCGTGGTTCAGCAGACGGCTGGCATGACGTAATTCAACGGGGCGAAAGTGGCTCATAGGATCTCCTCATCTACACCGATGTAGTATGACGAAAAAGCACGTAAATCAAAGTGGATGCGTAAAATTAGTTTATAAACAGAACATCTCAATCAAAGGAAACTGATGCATGTCCCCATTTCTGACCGCCTATTTTGCCCGCATCGGCTGGGCGCAACCGACGCGGGTGGATATCGATACCCTGCGCGCGCTGCATTTACATCACAACTGTGCCATCCCTTTTGAGAATATTGATGTCGTTCTGCCACGCGAAATCCAGCTTGACGATCGGTGTCTGGTCGACAAGCTGGTCACCGCACGTCGCGGAGGGTACTGCTTTGAGCAAAACGGCCTGTTCGAGCGCGTCCTGCGTGAAGTCGGGTTTACGGTGCGTAGCGTGCTGGGGCGCGTGGTATTAGCGAATCCGCCGCAAATGCCTCCGCGCACGCACCGTCTGCTGCTGGTTGAGCTTAACGGTGAGCGCTGGATTGCCGATGTGGGGTTTGGCGGCCAGACGCTGACGGCGCCGATTCGACTGCTCGCTAATGAAGAACAGGAGACGCCGCACGGGCTGTATCGTCTGCTGAGCGAGGGGAACGACTGGGTGCTGCAGTTCCGTCACCACGAGCACTGGCAGTCGATGTACCAGTTTGACCTGACGACGCAGTATTTCAGCGATTACGTGATGGGGAATTTCTGGTCGGCGCACTGGCCGCAGTCGCATTTCCGTCATCATCTGTTGATGTGTCGCCATCTGCCGGACGGCGGCAAGCTGACGCTAACCAACTTCAACTTTACCCACTGGCAGAACGGTCACGTAGAAGAACAGATCCATCTGCCGGATGCTGAGGCGCTTTACCAGCTGATGCAGGAACGCTTTGGGCTGGGGGTTGACGATCCGAAGCACGGCTTTACACTGGCGGAGCTGACGGCGGTAATGGCGGGTTTTGATACACATCCTCAGGCCGGGAAATAATACGCAGGCCGGGTAAGGCGTCGCCGCTACCCGGCAACATCACTGCTTAGACGGCGTATTAAACAACTCGAGCGTGATTAATTTATCAAGATGGTTATTAAAGGCGGCTTCGTCCATTTCGGGCATGTTTAAGATATACATTCCGTCAAGACCGCACACCAGACCAATCAAGCGCCAGGCAATATTTTCCGCCCGATCGCCCGGATTTAATGCCCCGGCCTCCGTTCCCGCTTTGATAAGCGCCACCGTTTCCTGGTGCCACATCTCCATGGTCATCACATAGGCGCCCTTGATGTCGGCATCGCGGCTGGCCAGGATCTGCGCCTCACGCCACAGGCGAATATAGGGCTCAAACCTCCCGTCATCGCTGCCGAGCATGGCATGAAGCTGTTCCCGCCAGCCGGCCTGTTTACCCGCGACATCCGCATCCAGCAGCTCGCGAATTAGCCGTACGAAGGCCAGCGATTTTAGCTCGCCGCCGGACGTAAAATGATGATGCACCTGGCCGGTGGCGACTCCGGCCTCGGAGGCAATACGGCGTACCGTCATTGCCGCCAGTCCTTCAGCCAGCGCCACGCGCATGGCGGCCTGTAAGATGGCTTCCCGCCGTTCATCCTTGCTCAGATATCGCATGTTTACTCACTCTCAATGGGAATGAAACGAGTGTAACAAAAAGCTGGACATGCGTTCAACTTTACGTAGGATCGCATCCTGGACATGTGTCCATGTTTTAAAAGAAAAGGAAATTTATGTTTCGTCAGTGGTTAGCGTTAGTGATTATCGTGCTGGTGTATATCCCGGTGGCGATCGACGCGACGGTGCTGCACGTGGCGGCGCCGACATTGAGCATGACGCTGGGCGCCAGCGGCAATGAATTGCTGTGGATCATCGATATTTACTCGCTGGTGATGGCGGGAATGGTGCTGCCGATGGGCGCCCTGGGCGACCGCATTGGTTTTAAACGACTGCTCATGATTGGCAGCACGCTGTTTGGCCTGTCGTCGCTGGCGGCAGCGTTTGCCCCGTCAGCAGGGTGGCTGATTGCGGCGCGCGCCTCGCTGGCAATCGGCGCGGCGATGATTATTCCGGCTACGCTGGCTGGGATCCGCACGCTGTTTACCAACGCGCGGGATCGTAATATTGCGCTCGGCGTCTGGGCCGCGGTGGGGTCCGGTGGCGCGGCGTTTGGCCCGCTGATTGGCGGTATGCTGCTCGAGCATTTCTACTGGGGCTCGGTGTTTTTAATCAACGTACCGATCGTGCTGGTGGTGGTTTCGCTGGCCGCGCGTTTTGTGCCTCCTCAGCAGGGCCGCCCGGAGCAGCCGCTGAATATCAGCCATGCCATTATGCTGATTGTGGCGATTTTGCTGCTGGTCTACAGCGCAAAAACAGCCCTCAAAGGCGCACTGTCGCCGTGGGTGGTCGCGTCCGCGCTGGTTACCGGCTCGGTGCTGCTGTTTATCTTCGTGCGTATTCAGCTCCGCGCCCGCGTGCCGATGATCGACATGCGTCTGTTCTGCCATCGCATCATTTTGAGCGGCGTGGTGATGGCGATGACCGCCATGATTGCCCTGGTCGGGTTTGAGCTGCTGATGGCCCAGGAGCTGCAGTTTGTTCACGGCTTTACGCCGTTTGAAGCGGGAATGTTCATGCTGCCGCTGATGGTGGCGAGCGGGTTTAGCGGTCCGATCGCGGGTGTGATGGTCGGGCGTTTAGGGCTACGCATTGTGGCGGCCGGCGGAATGGGGCTCAGCGCCGTCAGCTTTATCGGCCTGTCGATGCTCGACTTCAGCACGCAGCAGCTGCTGGCTTCTGCCCTGATGGTTCTGCTCGGCTTCAGCGCCGCCAGCGCGCTGCTGGCCTCGACCTCGGCGATTATGGCCGCTGCGCCGAAAGAGAAAGCCGCCGCAGCGGGGGCGATTGAAACCATGTCCTATGAACTGGGCGCCGGGCTGGGGATCGCCATCTTTGGTCTGCTGTTGACCCGCAGCTTCTCGGCGTCAATTGACCTGCCGCACGGGCTGAACGCCTCGCTCGCAGATAAAGCCTCGTCATCCATTGGTGAGGCGATGAAGGTGGCGCAGGATCTGACCCCGACGCTGGCGGAGTCGGTGATTGAGGCGGCGAAAAGCGCGTTTATCACCTCGCACAGCGTGGCGCTGGGCAGCGCGGGCGGAATGCTGCTGTTGCTGGCAGTGGGGATCTGGTTCAGCCTGGCGAAGGCCAGGCCGCAGTAATACAGGGCGCGCGGTTGGCGCGGGTGGGGCAGATGGGCTATGTTTTTTAAAGGATTATCTGACTCTTGCTGGAAAATATGCGCCCTCGCCACAGCAGTGAACCGTCCCAACCGCTCTCCCGGTTAACCCTGCTTGCAGGGGGCGCGCTGGGCGTCGTTTTTGGTGATATCGGCACCAGCCCGCTCTATACCTTCCGCACGGTGCTGTCGCTCTCTGAGCATGACCCGACGCCCGGCGTCATACTGGGCCTGCTTTCCCTGATTACCTGGACACTCATCCTGGTAACGTCCATAAAATATGCCGCCTTCGCCATGCGAATTGATAATCATGGCGAGGGCGGCATCATGGCCCTGATGTCGCTTCTGGTGGAGAAAGGCAAAGGCGGGCGCTGGGTTATTTTTTCCGCCCTTATCGGCGCTGCTTTAATTTACGGTGACGGCGCGATAACCCCGGCTATCTCCGTGCTTTCTGCCCTTGAAGGGCTGGAGATGGTCATTCCTGAATCTCAGCCGTACATATTACCCCTGACGGTGGCGGTTCTGCTGGGGCTGTTTCTTCTTCAGCCTTTTGGCACTGCGCGAATAGGGAAAATATTTGGCCCGGTTATGGCGGTTTGGTTTTTGGCGATTGCTGCCCTGGGCGTGCGGGGGATCGTTCAACACCCGTCGGTATTGCTGGCCCTCAACCCTGCGTACGGCATCGCGTTTTTGTTTTCGAACGGGTACACCAGTTTCCTGGTCCTGGGCGGCGTTTTTCTCTGCGTGACGGGGGCCGAGGCCCTGTATGCAGACATGGGGCATTTTGGCAAAAAGCCCATCTGGCTTGCCTGGTACGGCATCGTCTTTCCTTCGCTGCTGCTCAACTATGCCGGCCAGTCAGCGCTGATTCTGGCCGGTGCCGACAGCAAACAAAACCTTTTCTATACGCTCTGTCCGCCGGTGCTCCAGGTTCCGCTCATCATTCTTGCCGCGCTGGCGACGATCATCGCCAGTCAGGCGATTATTACCGGCGCTTTTTCCATGACGCGCCAGGCCATACAGCTTGGCTGGTTACCCCGATTACGCATCAAGCAGACGGCGGCGGAAAGCTACGGCCAGATTTATATCGGAATAATCAACTGGCTGCTGATGGGGGTGACCATCGGGCTGGTGGTGTTCTTTAAATCCTCCGATAAGCTCGCCGCCGCGTACGGCATTGCCGTGTCGTTAACCATGCTGATGACCACGGGGCTGCTGTTTGTGGCGATGCGCGAAGTGTGGCGCTGGAGCCTGGCCAGCAGCGCGGTGATTGCCCTCTGTTTCCTGGTGATTGATGCCACCTTCTTGTTTGCCAATCTGATTAAGGTCCTGGAGGGCGGCTATATTCCGCTGCTGATGGCCGCCGCTATTTGTACGGTGATGCTGATCTGGCACCGCGGCGTTAAGGCGGTATCCGCATCGGTGGGCGAGAAGGGCGTCAGCGTGGATGCGTTCTTTGCCCAGCTTCAGCAAAAGACGGTGCCCAGAGTGGCGGGCTCCGCCGTCTTTTTGACCCGGACACAAAACAATATCCCGCCGGTCATGCGCTGGCACGTCGCGCGAAACCGGGCGCTACAGCAGGATGTGTTGTCGCTTACCATTGATATTCTGAATGTGCCCTACGTGGGGGAAGAACAACGCATCAGGGTAGAGCAGCGCGCGCCGGGCTACTGGCACGGCGTGGCGCAGTATGGCTTTATGGAACACCCGGACATCCCGCGTTTGCTGCAGGGTGTCAGCGAGATTAACGCGCTTTTCGCCACGGATGACGCCACCTGGTATGTCGGGCATGAAACCATTGTGGCTGGCGAAGGTGAGGCAGGTATGGCGGCCTGGCAACGGCACATCTTTGCGTTCATGAAGCGCAACTGCACGCACGTCATCAACCACTATCACCTTCCCAGCGATCGGGTTGTCGAAATCAGCCGACGCGTTGCCGTGTAGATTCTGGCGAAAGCAGAGCCCCTCTGCTTTCGCACCGTTCTATCTCTCAAGGGACGCGGACAGGACGCTATGCAATAACACGTTCGCCCCTTTCTCCGCCCACTCTGGCAGGATCCTTTCCGCTTCGTTATGGCTGATGCCTTTCACGCAGGGGATAAAGATCATGCTGGCGGACGCCATTTTGCTGACATAGCAGGCGTCATGTCCCGCACCGGAGACCATCGGTTTCGACGAATAGCCCAGTTCCGTCACGGCCTTCTCCGAACGCGCCAGGCATTCGGCGTCAAACGCGATGGGCGCGTAGTCGAAAATACGCTCAACGGCAGCCGCGACGCCGCGCAGGCTGAGGCTTTCAGCCACCTTATGCAGCGCAGCTTCCATGGCTTCCAGCGCCTGCTGCATAGGATGGCGAAACTCAACGCTGCATTCCACGCGAGACGGCACGACGTTGCGCGAGTTTGGCGTAACCTTCGCCATACCGATCGTCGCGCGTCCGTCCGGCGCATGCCGGTAGCCAATCTCTTCCACCTTCAGCGCCAGCTCTGCGAAGGCGGTCAGCGCGTCGCGGCGGCTGTGCATCGGCGTCGTGCCCGCGTGGGCGGCGAATCCGTCCAGCGTCAGGGTAAACCAGCGCTGGCCCATTGCCGCGCGGACTAACCCGATATCAATGGCTTCATCTTCCAGGATCGGGCCCTGTTCGATGTGCAGTTCGTAGCAGGCGTGAACCTGAAACGCGCGGGCAGGGGTTTCACCCCGGTAGCCAATGCTATCCAGCGCTTCGCCCACGGTGATGCCATCGTTATCCGCGCGGGCATGGGCGTACGCTTCGCTAAACTGTCCCGTCCAGACCCCTGAAGCGAGCATGGCTGGCGCAAAGCGCGCGCCTTCTTCGTTAGTCCAGTTCACCAGCACAACGTCACGCTCGGTCTCAACGTTATGATCGTTAAGGGTGCGCAGCAGCTCCAGCCCGGCCAGCACGCCGTAAACACCGTCGTAGTTACCGCCCAGCGGCTGGGTATCCACATGTGAACCCGTCATGACCGGGGCAAGCTGCGGGTTTTTCCCCGCGCGACGGATAAACATATTGCCCATGCTGTCGACGTCGCAGGTGAAACCTGCGTCCAGCGCCCAGTCGCGCAGCAGGTTACGCGCAATACGATCTTCCTCGCTCAGCGCCAGACGGGTCACGCCTCCGGCGGGCGTGCCGCCGATCTGCGCCATCATCTCAAGCGTTGACCACAGCCGTGCGGCGTTAACGCGGATCATGTTTTGTCCTTACTGCTGCGGTAGCGGAAATCACAGCACGAACCGCCCTGCATGATGGTGGTCGTGCGGGTCAGCTTCACGTCAGGCGCATAGCCAACGATGAATTTTTCATCGCGCGCGCAGGAGAGCAGATGACCAATCTCGCCCAGCCCCATTTCGTGATACATCTCCGCGTAACGACAGCGGGTCACGTTGTAGTTGTACTGCTGGTCGTCGGCGTCAATCACCTTCACGTCCAGGGCGTTATCTTTCTCCCACAGATACTGCAGGGCGATGAAGCTCCTGACGTCCGCGCCGTTGGGTTCTTTGCTGGCAAACGCTTTGCCAGCGTCAATCGCGGCCTGCTCAATGGCCTCGCCAATGACCGCCTGGGCGCGGGATTTCCCTATCTCGCGCACCAGGATTTCATAAATTGGCTTAATAATTTCTGCTTCAATTTTGCGGCGGGCGAGAATGCCCAGCTCGTTATTATCACTCATCACATTGCCCTCGCTGCGTTACTTCGCTTTTGCGCCACCCAGCACGGTCTGCGGCTGCCATTTGCCGTCGACAACTTTGTAAACGGTGAAGGACGGCGATTTCAGGTTACCTTCTTTATCAAACGCGATCTGTCCGGTGACGCCGGAGTAGCTAATGGCGCGCAGGGCGGGCAGGTAGTCGGACGGCTCAACGGAGTCTGCTTTTTCCATCGCCGCAACCAGCACGCGGGTGGCGTCATAGGCGAACGGGGCGTGCAGTTCGATATGGGTGTGGTAGCGGGACTGATAGGCCTGTTCGAATGCCTTTCCACCCGGCATCTGGTCAACGGGCAGACCCGGCTCCAGCGCCACCACGCCTTCGCCTTCTTTCTGCGCCAGCTGCAGGAACGTCTGGCTGACAAATCCGCCTGCGCCCATCAGGGTGGCGTTCATGCCCAGCTGTTTGATACGACGCGCCAGCGGTGCGGCCTGGCTGTCGACGCCGCCGAAGAAGATCAGATCGGCATTTTTACTCCGGATAGCGGTCAGCACGGCGCTGAAGTCCACCGTTTTGTCATCCACGTACTGACGATCGACAACCTTCACGCCCTGCGCTTCAAGCGATTTAATAAACTGGTCCGCCAGACCCTGACCAAAGGCGGTACGGTCGTCGATCACCGCAATGCGTTTGGCTTTCAGCGTATTGACCGCGTACTGGCCGGCTAGCTGACCGCCGTCGTCGTCGTGGCCCATCACGCGGAAGCTGGTATCAAAACCCTGTTTGGTATAGGCATGACCGGTCGCGACCGGTGCCACCTGTGCGATGCCCGCATCGTGATAGATACGTGCGGCAGGAATGCTGGTACCGGTGTTCCAGTGGCCGACAACGCCCGCCACGCCGCTATCCACCAGACGCTGCGCCACGGCCACGGCGGTGCGCGGGTCGGACTGATCGTCTTCGGACTGCAGTTTGAAGGTCACCGCTTTGCCGCCGATGGTCGGGTGCTGCTTGTTAATATCGTCAATCGCCAGCTGCGCGCCGTTCTCCAGATCCTTACCGATACGGGCAGACGGGCCGGTGAGCGGGCCCGCCAGACCGATAACCACGGTTTCACCGTCGGCGGCCCAGGCTCCGGTAGAGGCAACGCTGCTGAGCAGAATAGCGGCGCTGAGCGCACTGATTTTTACTGTTTTCATTGTATTTCCCTGATGTTGGCTGGTGTTGTTAAACGGGCATTTCGCCCAAATAAATTTGTGCAATCTGGTCGTCATTGAGCAGCGCTTTCGATTCGCCATGATGAACAATGCTGCCGCTGTCCATGACCCACGCGCTGTCGGTGACTTCCAGCGCGAGACGGGCGTTTTGTTCGATGAGCAGCAGGGCAACGCCGCGCTCGCGGAGGCCGGCAATGACGGCAAAAATGTTTTCGACCATCTTTGGCGCAAGGCCCATCGAGGGTTCGTCGAGGATCAGCAGGCGCGGGCGGCTGAGCAGGGCGCGGTTAAGGGCCAGCAGCTGTTGCTCTCCGCCGGAAAGCAGGCCGGCGAACTGATGCTGGCGTTCGCCCAGGCGCGGGAAGCGTTCGAAAATGGCGTTCATTTCTTGCTTAACGGTGACAGTGTCACGTCTGAGCCAGGCGCCCATCTGCAGGTTTTCCAGCACCGTCATTCGGGAGAAGATCCCTCGTCCTTCCGGAACCATGACCAACCCGTCGCGGAGCAGGGTTTCGGGCCTGTGCTTACTTACCGCTTTACCGTTGAACTCAATACTGCCGCTAAAGCTTTCCAGCCCGGTAATGGCGCGCACGGTGGAGCTTTTCCCCGCGCCGTTAGCACCGATCAGCGTTGCCTGTTCGCCCTCGTGCAGGGTAAAAGAGACATCGCGTACGGCCTGAATGCCGCCGTAATGCACGTCCACGCGTTCCACCTTCAGTAATTCAGACATGGGCGTTGCCTCCAAGCCAGGCGGCGATCACCGCCGGGTCGCGACGCACGCTATCCGGCGTGCCGCTGGCGAGCGTTTTGCCGTAATCAAGCACCGTCAGGCGATCGCAGATGCCCATCACCAGCTTGACGTCATGTTCAATCATCAGCAGGGTTTTGCCGTCATCGCGCAGGCGGATAAGCAGCTCGCCGAGCGCCACTTTTTCCGCTGCGTTCATCCCGGCGGCGGGTTCGTCCAGCGCCAGCAGCAGCGGATCCGTTGCCAGCGCGCGGGCAATCTCCAGACGGCGCTGATGGCCATAGGCCAGATCGCAGGCGCGGTAGTGGGCGAACCTGGCAATGCCGGTGTACTCCAGCCAGTGCCAGGCCAGCTCCCGGGTCTGTTTCTCTTCTTCACGAGCGCGTTTGTGACGGCTCAGCGCGGCCCACAGGCCGTTACGGGTGCGCACGTGGCGGCCCACCATCACGTTTTCCAGCACCGACATGTCGTTGAAGAGGCGCACGTTCTGGAAGGTGCGCGCGATCCCGGCGGCGGTGACTTTCTCAATGTGCTTTGGGAAATAGGGCCTATCGGCAATGGAAAATTCACCGCTGTCCGCCGGGTAAAGCCCGGTGATCAGGTTAAAACAGGTGGTTTTTCCCGCCCCGTTAGGACCAATCAGGCCGTAGATCTCGCCCTTGTTCACGGCGATCGAAACGTTATCCACGGCGGTAAGCCCGCCGAAGCGTTTGGACATGTTGCGTACGGTTAACAGACTCATGTATTCACCTCCTTGTGGCGTACCGGCCAGATCCCGGCAGGACGCACCAGCATGACCAGCACCAGCGCCAGGCCGTAGAACAGCTGACGCAGCACTTCCGGGTCAATCAGCACCGTACCGAACAGCGCCTGCTGAACCGGGGCTGCCTGACTGCGCAGCAGTTCCGGCAGGGCGGTAAGCAGTACCGCGCCGAGGATCACGCCCGGAATGTGTCCCATCCCGCCCAGCACCACCATCGCCAGCACGGCAATGGATTCCTGTAACGTGAAGGATTCCGGGGAGACAAAGCCCTGGAACGCGCCGAACAGGGCTCCCGCCACGCCGCCAAAAGAGGCACCCATCGCAAAGGCCAGCAGCTTATAGTTGCGCACGTTGATGCCCATCGCGCGGGCCACATCCTCATCTTCACGGATGGCGTGCCAGGCGCGGCCAATACGGGAATGCTGCAGGCGCAGGCAGACAAAAATAATCGCCACAATCACCAGCATCAGCAGGTAGTACCACAGCCACAGCGCGGGCACTTTGAAACCAAACCAGTGGTATACGCCGCTAAACTTCAGGCCGAACAGATTCAGCGTATCCACCCCGGTAATGCCCTTCGCACCGTTGGTGATGTTCACCGGACGGTCGAGGTTGCGCATCAGGATACGGATGATTTCGCCAAAACCGAGGGTCACTATCGCCAGGTAATCCCCGCGCAGCTTCAGCGTGGGTGCGCCCAGTAAAATGCCGCAGACCGCAGCGACGAGCGCCGCCAGTGGAATAATCAGCAGAGATGAGGTGTGCAGCCCGTCCGGGAACCAGACGTTGAGGATCGGGAAAACCTCCAGCAGGTGTGGCGAGGCCATCAGTGCTGCGAGATAGGCGCCGACCGCGTAAAAGGCGATAAACCCCATATCCAGCAGGCCGGTATAGCCCACCACAATATTGAGCCCCAGCGCCAGCATGATGTAGAGCAGGGCGAAGTCGATAACGCGCACCCAGTAGTTGCCGCCAAGCTGCGTGGCCACCACGGGAGCAACCAGCAGCGCGAGGCAGAACAGAATCATGCCTGACCAGAATTTGCGCGTCGCCGCCGGGGTTTGTAGTTGAAGCGTTGTCATTGTTTCCCTCACGCCCTGTGCGCTACGCGCTCGCCCAGCAGGCCTGCCGGACGGAAGACCAGCACCAGAATCAGGACCATGAAGGCAAAGACGTCCTGATAGTTACTGCCGAAGACGCCGTGGGTCAGTTCACCCAGGTAACCTGCGCCCAGCGCTTCGATAATGCCGAGCAGGATCCCGCCAATCATTGCGCCACGAATGTTGCCAATACCTCCCAGCACGGCGGCGGTAAAGGCTTTTATCCCGGGCAAAAAGCCCATCGAGAAGCTGGCGTTGCCGTAGTTGCTGGCCATCATGACGCCTGCCAGCGCGGCGAACACGCCGCCAATGGCGAACGTCAGGGTAATAATGGCATTGGGGTTAACCCCCATCAGCGTGGCAACGCGCGGGTTTTCCGCCACGGCGCGCATGCCGCGCCCCAGGCGGGTGTATTCCACCAGCAGCCATAGCCCCGTCATCACCGCAAGCGCCAGCGCCACGGTAACAATGCCGGTGACGGTCACAATCGCAGGGGGATGCATTTCACTTCCCGACGTCACGGCGATCGGTTCCATGGGCAGGATCTGTGGGAACATCAGCGGATTGCGCGTCCAGATAATCATCGCCACGGTTTGCAGCAGGACCGAGACGCCGATACCCGAAATAAGCGGTGCCAGGCGCGGGGCGTTGCGCAGTCGACGGTAGGCAAAGCGCTCCACGGCCATTGCCAGCAGGGCGCAAACGGCCATGGCAATCGCCAGGGCAACGCCAAGCTGCAACAGCAGCGGCATGTGAGGAAAGGTGGCGTTCAGGGCGTTAATGGCGGAAAGGGTGGTGAGCGCACCGACCATCAGAATATCGCCGTGAGCAAAGTTAATAATGCGCAAGATGCCATACACCATGGTATAGCCCAGCGCGATCAGCGCGTAAATGCTGCCCAGCATCACACCGTTGATCAGTTGTTGTATGAGTGTATCCAACGTCTGTTCCCGCAAAGTCTTCTTTCTGCGGCTACCATCCGATAAATGAATTTAATTGTAAAATACACATATATTATTTCTTATGATAAACCGCTATTGTTTTATCTTAATGATTTATATAAAGATAATGTAATCGCGTTCTCTGGTTAAAAGCCTAAAGAAATCAACATATGAATAAAACAGAACAATCGGCGGGTTTGCCTGCGTATGCAGACAGCCGTCTGGCAAACGATCCGCCGCTTCGGGCCGTCCGTGCCTTTGAGGCCATCGCCCGGCTGGGCAGCGTCACGCTTGCCGCGCAGGAGCTGGATATCTCACCGTCGGCGGTCAGCCATCAGCTCAAGGTGCTCGAAGGGTATCTGCAAATGCCGCTGACGGAGCGTCAGGGGCGCAGGCTGGTGCTGAGCCAGCACGGACGGGAATATTACCGTTCGATCCGTGCGGCGTTTAACGTGCTGCGCCAGGCAACGGAGCATCTGGCCGGGCAGGCGCAAACGCGTCAGGTCACCATCAGCCTGATCCCGCTTTTTGGCATGGGGTGGTTTATCCCGCGTCTGCCTGATTTTATGCGTGCCAATCCGCAGACCGAGATCAACGTAGTGTATGCCAACCACCGTAACTATCTGAGCGATGCATCGGATATGTCGATTCGTTTTGGTAACGGCCAGTGGGCGGGCTATCAGAGCGAAAAGCTGATTTCCGGACAGATGGTGCCGGTGTGCAGCCGCGCGTTTTTGCGCATTCATGGCCATATCGACACGCCTGAGCAACTGCTGCAAATGCCGCTGCTGCATGATGAGGAGCGCACCACGTGGCCGCAGTGGTTTCTGCTGCAGGGGGTAAAACGAGCTCTGCGGCGCAGCGGCCCCCTGTTTGAAGACGGGCTGTTAACGCTGGCGGGCGTGCAGGCCGGGCTGGGCTGTGCGCTGATGCGCGAGCCGCTCATCGCGCCTTATCTTGAGAGCGGCGAGCTGGTGAAGATATTTGACTTACCCATCGATGACGGGCGCGACTATCACCTCTGCGTGCGTTCGGATTCGGAGATGACCGAGGACGGTAAGCTGCTGCAAAACTGGCTGCGTCGGGCGGCGAGCGGGGATCCGTCAGCCGGGTAAAAGTGACGGATAAAAAAAAGCCAGCTTATTCAGCTGGCTTTTGTACAGACAAGATTTAGAACTGGTAGGTCAGACCCAGCGCAACGATGTTGTCGGTACCGATGCCTGCCTGGCGAGTGAACTGGTTGTCGTCGAGCAGGTTGATTTTGTAATCCACGTAGGTGGACATGTTTTTGTTAAAATAGTAGGTCGTGCCAACATCGATGTATTTAACCAGATCCTGGTCGCCGAAGTTTTCGATGTCTTTACCTTTAGACTGCAGGTAAGCGATGGAAGGGCGCAGGCCAAAGTCGAACTGATACTGAGCCACAACTTCGAAGTTTTGCGCCTTGTTTGCAAAACCGTAGATGTCGCTGCGATTACCGTTAGAGGTACCGAAGCGGGTTGCGTTATAGGTCTGAGAGTACTGTGCAGCAAGGTAAATGTTGTTTGCGTCGTATTTCACACCACCGCTGTACACTTCAGCGCGGTCGCCTTCACCGTATACGCCAGCCGCATTCTGGTCAGCGGTACGACGTGAAGAGGACATTGCGCCACCCACGCTGAAACCTTCACCCAGATCGTAAGTCAGGGACGCGCCGTAACCGTCGCCGTTCTGGTTCAGCAGGCTGCGACCGCTGGTGTTTTCACCGCTTACGCTGCCGTTTTTGCCCTGATACTGCAGAGCAAAGTTCAGGCCGTCAACCAGACCAAAGAAGTCCTGGTTACGGTAGGTCGCAACGCCGTTTGCACGAGACTGCAGGAAGTTGTCGGCACCGTAGGTGTCGCCGCCGAATTCTGGCAGAACGTCGGTCCAGGAGGTCACGTCGTAAATTACGCCGTAGTTACGACCGTAATCAAAGGAGCCTGCTTCAGCAAACTTCAGACCTGCAAACGCCACACGGGTCCAGGACTGGTTGTCGCCTTCGTCTTTGTTACCCTGAATCTGATATTCCCACTGGCCGTAGCCGGACAGCTGGTCGTTAACCTGGGTTTCGCCCTTGAAGCCGATACGCATGTAGGTTTTATCGCCATCTGCGCCAGCGTCATCAGAGAAATAGTGCAGACCTGTTACTTTACCGTACAGATCCAGCTTGTTACCGTCTTTGTTGTAAATTTCGGCAGCGTTAACAACGCCTGCTGCCAGCATGGAAGTGACTGCCACTGCAACTAATTTAAGTTTCATCTTAAATGTTCCTTATAATTTTTTTGAGTATTTCCTGAACCACTGTGAACGATTTCTAAACGAGGCTGCTCGTCAATGGCATGCTATTTTTAAAAATCTCGTAGTCTTATTTCAATAATAAGTTTCAAAATATTAGAGATAATTTCAATTAGTGTGATCTCGATCGTGCAAAAAGGCGATTATTCAAACAATGCGACCTAATTTCATACGATTAATAATTATGTGTTCTGCGGGACTATTGCTTTAGCTATAATTTCTGAGAGTTTTAGTCTATTGCGTTAGATTTCGGTATTGTCGATGCTTTGAGGGGGTTATTATTACTATTTTGACTTAAGAACAGTAGGTTAGGGGTAAGTTACGACGTATATTACGAATATTATCATAAACACGTCAGAAATGAATTATTGCATTTAGTGCTATCCATGACGTTAATATTTGCGGTTGATTAATTTCATTGTGTTGTCAGTTTGTGTCAATTATCTTTTCGGCCGTTTACAGAAGGCGCCAAATATAAACCGAATTTAAACGGAAATGCGATAATTATGATAAATATTCTGAGGAGCGATCACACTTTAAATTTATGTTAATTATGTTGCCGGGCTGAAATTTGCCCGGCCGTTAGAGAAGCATTATTTTCTTGTTGCGTACCAGCAGAGCAACGACCCGGCGCAGACCATCAGCGCGCCTTGCCAGAACGAGAATGAGAGGGGCGAACTCAGCACTGCGGCGGCAAGCGCGGCGGAGAGGACAGGGGTAAAATAGGATACGGCAGCGAGTACCGTGACGTTACCGTGAAGGATGCCAATATTCCATGCGGCGTATCCAAACCCAAGCGCGATACTGCACATGACGAGTTTCACCATCACCGGAAGCGTGAACACCATCTCGGGCTGATCGCTGAGAAAATATTTCACCCACAGGCTCAGCGCGGTCAGTAAAACAAACAGGGTAATGCCGTTTTGTCCTTTCGCAAATTTGCTGGTGACCGTGCAGTAGGCGGCCCAGATAAATGCCCCGGCAAACGCCAGCGCGTAGCTCAGCGGGCTGGAAACGATATTGCGGGTTATTTCATCGAGATGTAAACCCTGTTCACCGCCCAATACCCAGCATACGCCCAGCAATGAGACGGCTAAGCCGGGGATCACCCACAGGGTCGATTTCTGCCCGTTGAACAAGATGGCAAACACAATGGTCAGGCTTGGCCAAAGGTAATTGACCATGCCCACTTCAATAGCCTGCGATCGCGTTGCGGCATAGCCCAGCGACAGCGCCAGGCATATTTCGTAGCTGACAAATAAAACGCTGCCGGCAATAAGATAGCGGGATGAAAACCGCCTGATATCAGGAAATCCTACCGTCACCAGACACAGTAATCCGCTGAGGGTGTAGATCATCGCCGCACCGCCTACCGGGCCCAGTCCCTCACTCACGCTGCGAATAAGGCCTACCATGGTGCTCCATAGCAGTATTGCCGCCAGCCCAATAAGCGTTGCTCTCTTTCTGTCCATTACTTCGCCATTGCAATAAAAATCAGAGGAAAAATGTATCGCATTCATCCTGACGCTGTCGCCAATTATTCTCTTAAACCGTTAATCAAAAAGGAGTATTTAAAGGTTCCGGGGGTGACTATTAAGGGGGTGAAGGCAGATGACCTTGATTTGACGCAAAAAAAACAGGGGCTTTGCTGTTAGTTTGCGGCGCGAAGTCTTATATGAAAACGAGGACAACAATGGACGTCAGCCGCAGACAATTTTTTAAAATCTGCGCGGGCGGTATGGCCGGAACAACGGCAGCCATGCTGGGATTTGCTCCCAAAATGGCGCTGGCTCAGGCACGCAACTATAAGCTGCTGCGCGCAAAAGAGATCCGTAACACCTGCACATACTGCTCCGTAGGTTGTGGGCTTTTAATGTATAGCCTGGGCGATGGCGCGAAGAACGCCAGAGAAGCGATTTACCATATTGAAGGGGATCCGGATCATCCGGTGAGCCGCGGAGCGCTTTGCCCGAAAGGGGCGGGGCTGCTGGACTACGTTCACAGCGAAAACCGCCTGCGCTACCCGGAATACCGCGCGCCGGGTTCCGACAAGTGGCAGCGTATCTCCTGGGATGAGGCCTTCTCCCGTATTGCCAAATTAATGAAAGCCGACCGCGACGCCAACTTTATTGAAAAGAACGCCCAGGGCGTAACGGTTAACCGCTGGCTTTCCACCGGGATGCTGTGCGCCTCTGCGGCGAGTAATGAAACCGGCATGCTGACGCAAAAATTTGTGCGCTCTCTCGGCATGCTGGCGGTAGACAACCAGGCGCGCGTCTGACACGGACCAACGGTAGCAAGTCTTGCTCCAACATTTGGTCGCGGTGCGATGACCAACCACTGGGTTGATATCAAAAACGCTAACGTCGTGGTGGTGATGGGCGGTAACGCCGCGGAAGCCCATCCGGTGGGGTTCCGCTGGGCGATGGAAGCGAAAAATAACAACGATGCGACGCTTATCGTCGTCGATCCGCGCTTTACGCGTACGGCATCGGTGGCCGATATCTATGCGCCGATCCGCTCCGGTACGGACATTACGTTCCTGTCCGGCGTGCTGCTGTACCTGATCGAAAACAACAAAATTAACGCGGAATACGTTAAGCACTACACCAACGCGAACCTGCTGGTGCGGGATGATTTTGCCTTCGATCACGGGCTGTTTAGCGGCTATGACGCCGAAAAACGCCAGTACGATAAAACGTCCTGGAACTATCAGTTCGATGAAAACGGCTACGCGCTGCGTGATGAAACCCTGACGCACCCGCGCTGCGTGTGGAACCTGCTGAAACAGCACGTTTCCCGCTATACGCCGGAGGTGGTGGAAAACATCTGCGGCACGCCGAAAGCGGACTTCCTGAAGGTGTGTGAAGTGCTTGCCTCCACCAGCGCCGCCGACAGAACCACCACGTTCCTCTACGCGCTGGGCTGGACGCAGCACACCGTCGGCGCGCAAAACATCCGCACCATGGCGATGATCCAGCTGCTGCTCGGCAACATGGGGATGGCGGGGGGCGGCGTAAACGCGCTGCGCGGGCACTCCAACATTCAGGGGCTTACCGACCTCGGTCTGCTCTCCACCAGCCTGCCGGGCTACCTGACGCTGCCGTCGGAAAAGCAGGCGGATCTGCAAACGTATCTTGAGGCCAATACGCCGAAAGCAACGCTGCCGGATCAGGTGAACTACTGGAGCAACTATCCGAAGTTCTACGTCAGCCTGATGAAATCCTTCTACGGCGACGCGGCGCAGAAGGAGAACGACTGGGGCTTTGAGTGGCTGCCGAAGTGGGATCAGGCGTACGACGTCATCAAGTATTTCAACATGATGGATAAGGGCGACGTCACGGGGTATATCTGCCAGGGCTTTAACCCGGTGGCCTCCTTCCCGGACAAGAACAAAGTCGTTCGCAGCCTGAGCAAGCTGAAGTACATGGTGGTTATCGATCCGCTGGTGACCGAAACGTCAACCTTCTGGCAGAACCACGGGGAATCGAACGATGTCGATCCGGCGTCGATTCAGACCGAAGTGTTCCGCCTGCCGTCCACCTGCTTTGCGGAAGAGGACGGTTCAATCGCTAACTCTGGCCGCTGGCTGCAGTGGCACTGGAAAGGCCAGGATGCGCCGGGCGAAGCGCGTAACGACGGCGAAATCCTGGCCGGGATTTACCATCGCCTGCGCGAAATGTACCGCACCGAAGGCGGCAAGGGCGCTGAGCCGCTGCTGAAGATGGGCTGGAGCTACAGGCAGCCTGACCATCCTGAGTCAGAGGAAGTCGCCAAAGAGAACAACGGCGTGGCGCTGGCGGATCTCTATGACGCCAGCGGCAACCTGGTGGCGAAGAAAGGCCAGCTGCTGAACAGCTTCGCGCTGCTGCGCGATGACGGCACGACGGCGTCGTCCTGCTGGATCTACACCGGCAGCTGGACGGAGCAGGGCAACCAGATGGCCAACCGCGACAACGCCGACCCGTCCGGGCTGGGCAATACGCTGGGCTGGGCATGGGCGTGGCCGCTGAACCGTCGCGTGCTGTACAACCGCGCGTCTGCAGACGTAAACGGCAGGCCGTGGGATCCGAAACGCATGCTGATCCAGTGGAACGGGGCGAAGTGGGCGGGGAACGATATCCCGGACTACAACACCGCCGCGCCGGGCAGCAACACCGGGCCATTCATCATGCAGCCGGAAGGGCTGGGACGCCTGTTTGCCCTCAACAAGCTGGCGGAAGGGCCGTTCCCGGAACACTACGAGCCGATGGAAACGCCGCTCGGCACCAACCCGCTGCATCCGAACGTGGTCTCAAGCCCGGTGGTGCGTATCTACGAAGACGACGTCCTGCGCTTAGGCAAAAAGGACAAGTTCCCGTACGTAGGGACGACCTATCGCCTGACCGAGCATTTCCACACCTGGACCAAGCACGCGCGGCTTAACGCCATCGCGCAGCCGGAACAGTTTGTGGAGATCAGCGAGACGCTGGCGAAGGCGAAAGGCATCGCCAACGGCGACCGCGTGAAGGTAAGCAGCAAGCGCGGCTTTATTCGCGCGGTGGCGGTGGTGACGCGTCGTCTCCAAAGCCTGAACGTGCACGGCCAGCAGGTGGAAACCGTCGGGATCCCGCTGCACTGGGGCTTTGAGGGCGTGGCGCAGAAAGGCTACATCGCCAATACCCTGACGCCAAACGTCGGCGATTCCAACTCGCAAACGCCGGAGTACAAGGCGTTTCTGGTCAACATCGAGAAAGCGTAAGGAGCGATTCAATGGCGATGGAAACACAAGACGTTATCAAACGCTCCGCGACCAACCCGATTACCCCCGCGCCCCGCGCGCGGGACTACAAGGCAGAGGTCGCCAAGCTTATCGACGTCTCCTCCTGCGTGGGCTGTAAGGCCTGCCAGGTGGCCTGCTCGGAGTGGAACGATATCCGCGACGAGGTGGGGCACTGCGTGGGGGTCTACGACAATCCGGCGGATCTGAGCGCCAAATCCTGGACGGTGATGCGCTTTAGCGAAACCGAGCAGAACGGCAGGCTGGAATGGCTCATCCGTAAAGACGGTTGCATGCACTGTGAAGATCCGGGCTGCCTGAAGGCGTGCCCGTCTGCCGGCGCGATTATTCAGTACGCCAACGGTATCGTCGACTTCCAGCAGGACAACTGCATCGGCTGCGGGTACTGCATCGCGGGCTGTCCGTTTAATATCCCGCGCCTCAATAAAGAGGATAACCGGGTATACAAATGCACCCTGTGCGTGGACCGCGTCAGCGTCGGGCAGGAGCCTGCGTGTGTGAAAACCTGCCCGACAGGGGCGATCCACTTCGGCACTAAAAAAGAGATGCTGGACGTGGCGCAGGCGCGAGTGGATAAGCTGAAAGCGCGCGGCTACGAGAATGCGGGCATTTATAACCCGCAGGGCGTGGGCGGTACGCACGTGATGTATGTGCTGCACCATAGCGACCAGCCGGAGCTGTACCACAACCTGCCGAAGGCTCCGGCGATCGATACCTCCATCAACCTCTGGAAAGGGGCGCTTAAACCGCTTTCGGCGGCGGGCTTTATCGCCACCTTTGCCGGGCTGATTTATCACTACATCGGTATCGGGCCAAACAAAGAGGTGGATGAGGACGAGGAGGAGCATCATGAGTAAGTCGAAAACGATCGTGCGCACGAAGTTTGTTGACCGCGCCTGTCACTGGACGGTCGTGATTTGCTTCTTCCTGGTGGCGGTGTCGGGGATTTCGTTCTTCTTCCCGACGCTGCAGTGGCTGACCGAAACCTTCGGCACGCCGCAGATGGGGCGCATTCTGCACCCGTTCTTCGGCGTGCTGATTTTCGTGGTGCTGATGTTTATGTTCGTGCGCTTTGTCCACCACAACATCCCGGACAGGCAGGATATCCCGTGGGTGAAAGGGATCGTCGAAGTCCTGAAGGGCAACGAGCATAAGGTCGCGAAGGTGGGGAAATACAACGCCGGGCAGAAGATGATGTTCTGGACCATCATGAGCATGATTTTTGTGCTTCTGGTGACCGGCGTGATTATCTGGCGTCCGTATTTTGCGCACTATTTTCCGATTCAGGTGATTCGCTACGCGCTGCTGATCCACGCCACCTCGGCCATCATTCTGATCCACGCCATCCTGATCCATATGTATATGGCGTTCTGGGTAAAGGGATCGATTAAAGGGATGATTGAAGGGAAGGTGAGCCGCCGCTGGGCGCAGAAACACCACCCGCGCTGGTATCGTGAAGTGGAACGACTGGAAGCGAAACGGGAAAGCACGGAAGGAATGAAGTAAGACCTGCGCCGTCGGCTTTGCCCGGCGGCGCTGAGTTTGCGCAGACAGGGCAAATGCCTGACCGGCTGGCGTCATGTATTAGTCAATAAACGATCAACTGCCGCTATAACGTCATGACGTGCGTTGCGTAAGTTACAAACAAAGTCTTTAGGATTTATTTTGTTATTGTTAAGGTTGGTTATCATTGGCGAATAAATCAGAAATGTTTCAAAATCGATATTTACGCCTGGAGCCAGATGGCTCTGCCATAACGGTAATTTATTATTTCTCGCGAGCGGCACAATGACGCGCGTGGCAAGATCATCATAACAATCATCCTGAATGAGCATATAATAGGGAAGCTTATCCCGGGTGGCCGCAGATGTATTTCGGAAAACATTAAATTGTCTCAGCATTAAAGCACCCTGAAAAACTCATCATCAGTAATGGTTCCATGTTTTTCGACAAACTCATTCATTGAGCGAATAAATGAACGATCCGCTTCTGATGGCTGACGCGGGTCAGCGGAGTCTGGTGCGGTCATTATCAACCGCAGCCAACAAAAAACAATACCGTATCCCCTGGTAATCTACATTATGCGAGGCGTATTCCAGTAATTTCAGAACCGCTCCTCCACATACCGGAACGGATATTTTGTGGGTTTGACTTTGCCGATTTTACGTTTCGGTAAATCCACCTTTTCGACGTGAATTTCTTTATAGGGAATTTGGGTGAGCAGGTGAGAAATAATATTCAGACGCACGCGTTTTTTATCTTCTGAACGCGCTACAAACCACGGCGCCCAGGCGGTATCTGTCGCTTCAAACATGGCGTCGCGCGCGAGGGTATACTCGTCCCACAGGTTAAAGGATTTAATATCCATCGGCGATAGCTTCCATATTTTACGACCATCGTTAATACGGTCGCGCAGGCGGCGCTCCTGCTCTTTAGGCGTGACCTCCAGCCAGTACTTCAGCAGGATAATCCCGGCATCCACCATCGCTTTTTCCATCACCGGCGCACCATCAAGAAACTTCTCAACCTGCTCGGGGGTGCAGAATCCCATTACCCGCTCGACACCCGCGCGGTTGTACCAGCTGCGGTCGAAAATGACGATCTCCCCGGCGGCAGGCAGATGGGGAACATAACGCTGAAAATAGAGCTGGGTTTTCTCTTTCTCGGTGGGTGCAGGGAGGGCAACAACGCGAAACACGCGAGGGCTGACGCGTTCGGTGATCGCTTTAATGGTGCCGCCTTTACCCGCTCCGTCGCGTCCTTCAAAAACAATACACACTTTTAGCCCTTTGGCGACGACCCACTGCTGGAGCTTAACCAGTTCAACGTGGAGGCGACGTAGCTCTTGTTCATACTCTTTGGTCTTTAACGGAGCATTCTTTACGACATCAACAGCGACACTGGTTTTCTTTTTGCTTCCCATGATGGTCATCCTCAGATTGTCCGGCGCGGAAAAAAGCGAGGCCGCACTATGAAGTGTAATCCACCTGATATTATACGTATTGTTTTTAGGTAATTAATTTAACAACATTTTTTCAAGCAGTTACTTAGGTATTCACGAAGGTGCTTAGCACCCGTTCCCCTTTTAGAACGTCACGGATGCGAAAAATCAGCACGTTTAATCCCACACGCTAAATGTGGTTAGCGTGATAATTTCGTTCTTATTTACTTAAAGGAACTAAGAATGAGTTGGAATAAAGAAGCTGCGGTTTCGTATCTCCGTTCACACGCTCTGGGGCACTCTCATAGTGAATGTGCGAAGTTTACCCGCCTGGCCATTCTGGCTGGAGGCGTTAAGGTGCCGAACACAGATTATGCAAAAGATTATGGGGCGCAGTTATTACGTGCTGGGTTCAGTGAGCTGCCGCCCGGTTCTACTTTAATTTCTGGCGATGTGGCTGTGATACAGCCGTATTCTGGCGGAAATGGCATAGGTCACATGACTATGTATGACGGTACGCAGTGGATTTCTGACTTTGTTCAAAAAAGCATGTATCCGGGGCCTGGGTACCGCAAAATGCAACCATCCTTTAAAATTTACAGGATGCACTGATGCAAAGGGTATTTTTATCATTCGTTATGCTGCTGGTGGGATGTAGTTCTGCTGCCCGTCAAGATCAGAGTGCGCAAGACGCTACCGAATCATTTTATAAATCCTATCTTTCCGTATTCGGCAGCGATGAAGCCAGGCCTTATCCTGCCGACGCACTGCGAAAATATGTTTCTGCTGATACTATTGCTCGCATTAGCGCCATTCAGGAAATCTCTGAACAAGAGTTAATCGAATCTGATTATTTTACGTATACCCAGGATTACTCTCGCGATTGGATACCTGCGTTACGAGTGGGAAACGCAAGGCCATTTTTAAACGGTGAAGTAGTCCAGGTCATTGAGGGGGCGGGTGATGGAAGAAGCATACATCTTGAAGTCTTTCTTCGTCGTGAAGGAGATGCATGGAAAATCTACCGCGTTCGTGACGTAACGAACAATCACGAGCACCCAATTTTCAATGCTGGCGCTATTACACGCGCTAAATCAGCGGCAGAAAGCGAACTATAAAAGCTAAACCTTAAATCCTTTGAAGCCCTGACACCAGTCGGGGCTTTTTGTTTGCCATTCCCGCCGCGTAGCAATTGGAGAAAACTCCTGAATTAATGGATTAACCTGCCAGCCATCGGATTTGAACTGGCTCACCATACAAGATTATTCAATAATGTCCGTCGCGTGTGATTAACCAGTGGTTGAAGTATGAAAAAGACAATTTTTTCGTTGGCGCTTGGCACATTTGGCCTGGGAATGGCCGAATTTGGCATTATGGGCGTGTTAACCGAGCTGGCACATGACACCGGTATTTCGATTCCCTCCGCCGGGAATATGATCTCGTTTTATGCGTTCGGCGTGGTGATTGGTGCCCCGATTGTGGCGCTGTTCTCAGGCAAGTTTTCGTTAAAAACCACGCTGCTGTTTCTGGTGGCGATGTCCGCTGTCGGCAATGCCCTGTTCACGTTTTCCACGTCCTATTTCTGGCTGGCGGTGGGGCGGCTGATTTCCGGCTTTCCGCACGGGGCTATTTTTGGCGTCGGGGCGATTATCCTGTCTAAAATTGCGCCTCCGGGTAAGGTGACGGTCGCGGTGGCTGGGATGATCGCCGGCATGACCGTGGCCAACCTGATGGGCGTTCCGCTGGGGACCTGGCTCGGGCACCAGTTTAGCTGGCGCTATACCTTTTTTCTGATTGCCGTGTTCGATGCGCTGGTGATCCTTTCGGTTCTGCTCTGGGTGCCGGACATCCGCGACACATCAGAAATCAAATTAACCGAGCAGTTCCACTTTCTGAAAAAACCAGAACCCTGGCTGATCTTTGCCGCCACCATGTTTGGCAACGCCGGGGTGTTCGCGTGGTTCAGCTTCGTTAAGCCGTTTATGGTCAACGTCTCCGGTTATTCAGAAGGGATGATGACGGCCATCATGATGCTGATGGGGCTTGGCATGGTGTTGGGCAATCTGCTGAGCGGTAAGCTCTCGGGGCGTTTTAGCCCGCTGCGCATTGCGGCCACCACCGACATGGTGATTGTCGCCTCGCTGCTGCTGCTTTTCGCCTTTGGTGAACTGAAAACGGCCTCGCTGATCATGGGCTTTATCTGCTGTGCCGGGCTGTTCGCGCTCTCTGCGCCGCTACAAATTCTGCTTCTGCAAAATGCGAAGGGCGGTGAGATGCTGGGTGCGGCAGGGGGACAGATTGCGTTTAATCTCGGCAGTGCGATTGGCGCGTACTTTGGCGGAATGATGATTGTCCTCGGCTTTAGCTGGCGTTACGTCACGCTGCCGGCGGCAATACTTTCTTTCTCGGCCATGAGTGCACTGCTGATCTACGGCCACCTGCGGGCCAGGCGGGCTCAGGCTAACGCTCGCGCGCTAGCCTGACAGGCTTCAGGCAAGCCAGGGCTCACCCAGGGTTAGCATCAGGCGGTTGGCCCAGGCGAAGAACGCGGCGGATTGCACCAGATCGAGCTGCGCTAAGGTATCCAGCCCCTCTTTTTCCAGCGCGGCAAGGTGCAGCGGCGTGGCGGCAGGCGGCGTGACCGACAGCGCCGCCGCAAAATCGATTTCCGCCTGCCAGCGTGCGGATTGCCCCTCGCTCAGGGACCGCCCCGGCCGCACGGCCAGCAGGGCTTCTACCGCCGCGTCATCCTTTGACAGCTGGCTGGCTTTACGCGCATGGACAGATGCGCAGTAAATGCAGCCGTTGATTTTACTGGCTACCGTTGCGGCCAGCTCGCGCTCGGCGCGCGGCAATCCCCCCGATGTATAAAAAATGCCTTTATCCGTTAACGTGCGCTGTTCAAGCACCGGCAGGTTGCGCGCCAGCAGGCGGAAGTACTCGGAATCGGTATGGCCAAATTTCGCCAGGATGGCAACCTCATCGTCACTGAAATCCGCCAGCGGTTTGGCCGCTATCCACGGTTCCCATCCCAGCTCCTGCTGGGTGAACGCGACGGGGGCCGCCTTTCCAGTGACCGTTGTTGCGGTCGTGTGCCAGATGCCTGCCGCCACCGGCGCATCGCTTTTGGCGACGGGCCTGTCATTCAGCAGCCGCAGCCCGGTGATGAGTCGGCTCTGGAAGCTCACAAACGCAATAAGCTGCGCCAGGGTAACAATGCCTTCCTTGCTCCATCCCGCTTGGGTCAGCGCCCTTAACGCTGCGGGCGTGGCTTCGACGGGGGAGAACGTCAGCAGCCGCGCGAAATTCAGCGCCGGGGTCAGGCGTTCTGAGGTGGGATCGGCCAGGCCAAACCCCGCATAGTGCGCGGCCAGCGCCTCCGCGCTGTGCCACCTGGCGACTTTTGCCGCCACGGCGAAGCGCTCGTCGAGTGCAAAATCAGCATCCTGCTGGCTAAACAGGATTTCGTAGCTGCCCTGCGCGTGGCGCGTGGCGGCATCACGCGTGGCGCGCGCCTCTGCCAGAGGGGAACCGGGTTTAATTTCCGCCAGCTCGGCGAGAATGTCCTGACTTAACGACATAGGTGTCTCCTCAAAGGATGTGGGGGGCAATACGTTCGGCGATCAGTTCGATGGACCGCAGCGTGTCGCGATGCGAGGGTTCGACCGAATGGACTTGGAATGAGATATCCGTGGCGCGCCTGAGAATGGAATCAGCATTCAGCGAATGCAGCACCGTGTCGGGCGAACCAATATGCGCGTCAAACTGGCGGCGATAATCAGTGACGTTGTCACCTTTAACCACGTGCCCGGCAGCGCGATGCTGCTGGGCCTGTTTCGTGAGGCCCGGCGTTGCGACCCTGAGCGCATAGTCGTCGCTGTCGGCGACGAACGCCGTACGGGAGGCCAGAATGCGCGGTGCGATGCCCGCAGGCAGCGCCTCAAGGTAGGCATCCACAATCGGGTTCTGGATCTCGTCGAGCGTTAAATCCAGCCGATCTGCCGGGCGCGGCTGCGTGCGGGAGAGCATTAAACCGTGTCCGGCCCGGGCGGCGCGAACGGCTCCGTCAACAGAGAAGGTGGCAATCCAGATACGGTCGGCCAGCTGTGGCGCAGGCGGGTAAAGGTGGTTATCCGGATGGGTAAGCGAATCCCCGCGCCAGGCGCTTTGGATCACATGCAAATGGTCAGCAAAGGCCGCGCCGCGCTCCTCGAACGTCAGTCCGAACGGCAGAAATGAGGTCGGTGTGCCGCCCGAACCAAAACCGACCTCAAGACGGCCATCGGCGAGTAAATCGAGCACGGCGGCATCTTCCGCGACGCGCAGCGGGTTTTCCATCGGCAGGGTGATGATGGCCGTGCCCAGCCGGATGGTTTCGGTATGCGCGGCTACGTGCGCCAGAAACAGCAGCGGCGACGGCAGGCCGCCTTCACTTTCGTGGAAGTGGTGCTGGGCAATCCAGGCGCTGTCAAAACCGTGGCGTTCGGCGTGGCGGATCTGTTCAGTTGCCAGACGATAGCGCTCCTTCGGCGCAGCGTCGTCGAGCAGGCGGGTGAAAAATCCCAGGCGTTTTCGCGTCATGCGAACTCCTCCGTAGCGGGTGAAAAATGGGGAATGGCGTCAATCAGCTCGCGGGTATAGTCGTTCTGCGGCGATGCGAATAAAGTTCCGACGTCGCCCTGTTCGACCACCTGACCGCCGCGCAGCACCGTGACGCTGTGGGCGATCCGGCGGACAGTTGACAGATCGTGCGTGATAAAGAGGTAGGTCAATCCCAGCTGCTGCTGCAGCTGCTGAAGCAGAGCCAGGATCTGCGCCTGCACGGTGACGTCCAGCGCGGAGGTGGCTTCGTCCAGCACCAGAATGGTCGGCTCCAGGATCAGCGCCCGGGCAATGGCAACGCGCTGGCGCTGTCCGCCTGAAAGCTCCCGGGCGGGGCGGGTCAGGAGTTCGACGGGCAGGGCAACCCGCTGCGCCACCGTCTCCACCCGGAGCTTTCGCTCCGCCTTGCTGAGGTGAGAAAAGTTCTTCAGGGGCTCCTCGATGATCTCGAACAGCGTCTGTCGCGGGTCGAGAGAGGCAAACGGGTTCTGGTAGACGAACTGGATCTTCTGGCGCAGCTGACGACGGGCCTCGCGGCTGAGCGCGGTGGCATCAATATCATCAATGATGACCTGTCCGCTGTCGGCCTGTTCAAACCCCAGCAAAATACGGGCGAGGGTGGTTTTCCCGGAGCCGGATTCACCGACCAGCGCATGCGTGCTGCCGCGCCTGACGTCAAACGTTACCCGATCCAGCGCCTGAAGCTGATGACCTTTGCCCAGGGAGAATTGCTTGCTGATGGCGCGGGCGCGAATGGCCGGGGACGCGAGCGGCCGACCGGCCACCGGGGCGATGGTCAGGCGCTGGCCCTGGAGATCGCTCAACAGCTGGCGGGTGTAGGCGTGCTGCGGCGTGCGGACGATATCGCCGGTGTTGCCCTGTTCCTGAACCTCGCCATCGCGAAACACCAGCAGCCTGTCCGCGCGCTGTGCGGCCAGCGCCAGATCGTGGGTGACAAACAGAACGGCGGTACCCGACTCCCGGCGCAGGATATCCAGCAGATCGAGAATACGTTTTTGCACCGTCACATCCAGCGCGCTGGTGGGCTCATCGGCAACGATCACGTCCGGGCGCAGCGCTATCGCGATGGCAATCAGCACGCGCTGTTTCATCCCGCCGGAGAGCTGATGGGGATACTGCGTCATGCGCTGTTCGGGGTGGCTCAGGCCGACCTTTGTCAGCAGGGCGAGCACCTGCTCGTCGCGCTCGGCGCGGGTCACCTTCTGGTGGAGCTGAACGATCTCTCCGACCTGCGCCCCGATGGTCTTCACCGGGTTGAGCGAATTACCCGGATCCTGCGGTACCAGGCTAATTCGCGCGCCGCGAAGGGTATCGAGGCGCTTCGCGGACCATCGGCTAATCTCCTCGCCGTTGAGCGATATTTTTCCCGCATCGCGCCGGGCGTTATCGGCCAGCAGGCCAATGATCGCCTGCGCCGTGGTCGTCTTGCCGGATCCGGATTCGCCGACGAACGCCAGCATTTCCCCTCGTCCGAGCGTGAAGCTGACGTTATGCACCACCTCTCGCCACTGGCGAGCGGAACGGTAGCTAATCGTCAAATTTTCCACTGAGAGAACGGTCATTAGCGACCTCCGCTGAACTGTTGGCTGATACGGTTGGTGGCCAGCACCACGGCGATGACGACCACGCCGGGGAAGGTGGTGAGCCACCAGGCGGTAGAGAGATAGTTACGACCTTCGGCAATCAGTAAGCCCCATTCCGGCACCGGCGGCGGGGTGCCGTAGCCGAGAAAGCTCAGCGTGGAGAGCGCCAGGATGGCCTGACCAAACTGCAGCGTGGCAAAGGCGAGGACGGCGGTTAACGCGTTGGGCAGGATGTGTCGCCACAGCACGGCGAAAAACGTCCCGCCGCTGCCAAACGCCGCTTCGACATAATCCGTATGGCGGATACGCACGACTTCACCGCGCGCGAGGCGGGCGAAGCTGGCAATGGAGGCAACGCCGACGGCAATCGCGGCGTTAACGGTGCCAAACCCGAGCAGAATAATCACCGTCAGCGAGAGCAGCAGAGACGGGATGGAGAGCAACACGTCGACGAAGCGCATCAGCAGAGACTCGACGCGCCCGGCGAACGTCCCGGCGATCACCCCTAAGCCGGTACCGACCACCAGCCCCATCGTCACGGCGGCCAGCGCCGCGCTCAGGGAGTGTGATGCACCGTAGACAATACGCGTGTAAACATCGCGGCCAAGCTGATCGGTGCCGAGCCAGTGTCCCGCCTGCGGTGCCAGGCGCTGTGCCCCGGCGATGCCCTCAATCGGGCTGTAGTGGGTTAACAGGCCGGGCGCTACGGCGGCAAAAGCGGCGAGAATAATCACCCCCCACGCCAGCCACAGTCCCGGTTGCCATTCCACGGCCTGCCAGGCTGGAACGCGTTTTTGCGCGGCGGCCGCGTAATCGACCAGACTCATGATGCACCTCCGGTAACGGTTTGCAGACGGGGATCCAGCAGCGGCATCAGCAGATCCACCAGCAGATTGATCAGGACAAAACCGAGGGCGGAAATCATCACTACCGCCTGAAGCACGGCGATATCCTGGTTATTCACCGCCTGCTGGGTCAGCTGTCCGAGCCCGCTGCGGCCAAAAACGGTTTCGGTGATCAGCGCCCCGGCAATCAGCTCGCCCAGCAGCAGCCCGGCAATGTTCAGGACCGGCAGCAGGGCGTTGCCGGTCACGTGACGCCACAGGACGGCGGTTTCACTCAGCCCTTTGGCACGGGCGACGGCGACAAAAGGCTGCGTCGCCACCTGGTCCAGACTGCGCATCAGAATTTGCGCCAGCGGGGCGGAGATCGGGATCGCGACGGTCACGATCGGCAGGATCAGCCCCTGCAGCGGCGTCGGGTTAATCACCGGGATCAGCCGCAGCTGAAAAGAAAAGAGCTGGATGAGGGCAATCCCCAGCCAGAACGTCGGTAAGGAGATAAAAAGGACCGGCAGAGACTGAAGGGTATTGCTCAGCCAGCGCAGACCCGGCAGACGCGATGCAAAGGCCAGCGCAAAGGCCAGCAGGACCGCGAGTACAAACGCGGGCAGGGCGAGGCTCAGGGTATCCGGCAGATTGCTGGCAATCAGCTCGCTGACCGGCACGCCTGCCTGTAGCGAATAGCCGAAATCCCCGCGCAGCATTGCCAGCAGCGTGTGGCCGTATTGCTGCCACAGCGGGCTGTCCGCGCCGTAGGCCACGCGCATCTCCTCGATTTGCGCCGGGCTTAAGCCAAGGTCCGGGTTCTGAAATTTAATCAGCACCGCGTCGCCCGGCAGCACCTGGAGCAACACGAACGAGAGGGTAAAGGCGGCCCACAGTACCAGCAGCCCGTGCCCAAAGCGTTGAAGAAGTGCGTGGCGCATCGTCAGCTCCTCAGTGTTTCTCAATCCACGCGCCGTAGAACGACGGGCGGCCTACCGCTTCAAAATTGACGCCTTTCAGCCACGGCGCACCGGCAAAGACCTGCGGCTCTTCGAAAATCGGAATGACGTAGGCGTTATCCAGCAGGTAGCGCTGGGCGTCCCCCGCCAGCTGCAGGCGTTTTTGCGGGTCGACCTCAGCCGAAATGTTCACCAGCAGCGCATTCAGCCTGTCGTCACGGAAGTTTTTGACCTTGTCGCTGGATCCGCCTTTTTGCAGCAGCGCGTCGCGGTTAGCCGGGTAGAACATGCTTTTCACCACGTCCGGATCGGCGCGGCCCACTTCGGAGACGGTTAACGGGGTTTTCAGCGGGTCAAGGTTATCCAGCGTGCGGCTGCCTGCGTCTCCGGCTTTGACGCTCAGCGCCACGCCCACCTGGCGCCACTGCTGGGCAACCAGCTGCAGCACCTCTTTGTTTTGCGGCTGCGGCAGGGATTCATACACCGTCAGCGCCAGACGTTGGCCGTCTTTGGCGCGGATCCCGTCGCCGCCTGCTTTCCAGCCCGCCTCGTCCAGCAGCTGGTTGGCTTTTGCCGGGTCAAAGGTCAATTTGTCGCTGAGATCGACAAAGCCTGCGGCGGAACCGGCAATCACGGACTTCGCCTGCGGATAGTTGGCCGAGAAGAGGGTCTCGACCACCTGTTTTGCATTGGTGGCATGCAGCAGCGCCTGGCGAACGCGAATATCGGAGACCAGCGGGTTATCCGGGCGGAAGCTGATGCTGTCGTTCACCCCGCGCGTCGGGGCGGCGTAGATCTTATAGCCCTGATCGGTCGCCTGCTTTTCGTCATACGCCTGCACCTGGCGAATAAAGTCGGCCTGACCGGCCAGCAGGGCGCCCACGCGCACGCTGTCTTCCTGGGTCACGATAAACTTGATGCCGTCGAGATTGGCTGGCCCCTGCTGCGCCAGATTTTTCGGCCCCCACTGGTAGTCTTTGCGCGCTTCGAGCGTCACTTCACGACCCAGCTTCTCGTCCTTCACCACAAACGGGCCGGAACCAATGATGTGGCGGGCATCTCCCAGCTCTTCGAAGTTGCGCTTCAGCGTGCTGAGCGAGACCAGACCGGAGCCAATGGTGGCGGTGCCCTGCAGGAACCCCGGCGACGGTTTTTTGAAGTAGAACTTCACGGTCAGCGGGTCGATGACTTCGCTGCGATCGTAGTTATTGATCACTTCTGACACCGGCAGGCGCTGCGCCTTATTGCCTAAACCGTAGGTATCAAAGTTTTTCGCCACGGCGTTGGCGTCGAGCGGCGTGCCGTCGGAGAAGGTGATGCCGGGACGAAGCTTAAAGGTGTATTCGGTTTTATCGGCGTTGGTGGTCCAGCTTTCGGCCACCCAGGGTTCCACCTGCAGCGTTTTTGGGTTCTGCCACGTCAGTTTGTCGGTGATTTGATTCAGAATGCCGCCGTTCGGGTAAAAGCCACCGGCAGGCGGATAGAGATTGGTGTGCGCCTGTTGCTCAAGATAAATCAGCGTGCCGCCTTTGACGGGCGCATCTGCGGCCCAGGCTGCGGTTGTCGCCAGAATCAGCGCCGTCAGCAGCGGCAGACGAAATGGGGTTTGCATGGTGAATTCCTTTGTTATCTTCTTGTTAGCGTCGGATTCATCATCGGGCGCGGGGGAAAACAAGGGAACAAAGGAATTAAGATAAGGATTGCCGGAAAATGGCTATAAAAAAACCGCCCCAGCGAGGAGCGGTAATGAAAGATGAACGATTATGAACGTAGGTCGATCACCATACGGCCGCGGATCTGGCCCTGTTCCATCTCTTTAAAGATGGCGTTGATGTCCTCGATTGGACGCATCGTGACTTTCGGCACCACCTTACCTTCAGCGGCGAACTGGAAGGCTTCCTGCAGATCCTGACGGGTGCCGACCAGCGAACCCACCACCTGGATGCCGTCCAGCACCAGACGCGGAATGTCGAGGCTCATCGCTTCCGGCGGCAGGCCAACCGCGACCACGCGGCCACCGGCACGCACGGCGTCAACGGCTGAGTTGAATGCGGCTTTTGCGACGGCAGTAACGACTGCGGCATGCGCGCCGCCGGTTTTCTCCTGCACAATTTTCGCGGCGTCTTCGCTGCGGGAGTTGATGGTTAAATCTGCACCCATGCTGGCAGCCAGCTTCAGCTGTTCGTCGTTAACGTCGAGAGCGATGACTTTGGCGTTAAAGACGTTTTTGGCGTACTGCAGCGCAAGGTTGCCCAGCCCGCCCAGACCGTAAATCGCGATCCACTGGCCTGGTTTGATTCCGGACACCTTCACCGCTTTGTAGGTGGTAACGCCGGCGCAGGTGATGCTGCTGGCCTCAGCGGATTCCAGACCGTCCGGCACTTTTACGGCGTAATCCGCGGTGACGATGCACTCTTCCGCCATGCCGCCGTCAACGGAGTAACCGGCGTTTTTCACGTCGCGGCACAGGGTTTCGTTGCCGGTATTACAGTATTCGCAGTGGCCACAGCCTTCAAAAAACCAGGCCACGCTTGCGCGGTCGCCGACTTTCAGCGACTTCACGCCGGGGCCGACTTCTTTTACGATACCAATCCCTTCGTGGCCCAGGATAACCCCGGTTTTATCGCCGAAATCACCGTTCTTCACGTGGAGATCGGTATGGCATACGCCACAGCATTCCATCTTCAGCAGGGCTTCCCCGTGCTTTAGCGGGCGTAAGGTTTTTTCGGTGATATTGACCTGATGATCCTGAGTGACAACAGCAGCCTTCATGTGTATCTCCTTGTTCATGATGAGTATCTGCATAGCAGGTGTAATACTCCTCAAGGATTAGTGGTTTGGCGCTGTAATGCAAGGCAACGGCAACATAATGTCATTATTTAATCCATTTTCAGAATAAGAATACGGCGTTCCTCTAATAATTTAGGGGGAAAATACTGGCCCGACGAGAGACTCGCCGGGCGCAGACTTACAGCTGTGCCTCTATCTCCTCAATCTCTTTACGCCATTGCGCCTGCAGCTGCGGCTTTTGATGCTTCGGCTTACGCGCCAGATCGTCTTCCAGCAGCGCTTCCAGCGCGACCAGCCGTTCGAGCAGATCGTCATACGGCGAGGGTTGAACCGTCGCCGCGTCGATGGCGGGCGCGGTGGATGTCGCCAGCCCCGCGCTTTCACGCAGGCGCTCAAACACCGCTTCTGCATCGTGCCACTCGCTCAGCTTTCCCTCTTCAATCAGCCAGAAACGGTTGCAGCTTTGGCTAATTAGCTGACGGTCGTGGCTGACCAGCAGAACGCCGCCTTCAAACTGCTGAAGGGTTTGCGCCAGCGCCTCTTTGCCTTCCATGTCGAGGTGGTTGGTCGGCTCATCCAGCATCAGCAGGCTGTAGCGGGCAAGCGTCAGGCCAACGAACAGCAGGCGCGAGCGCTCGCCGCCGCTGAGCGTGCTGACCGTTTGCCCGTGACGCGACCACGGGAAACCCGCGCTTATCAGCGCCATTTTGCGGTTCTGCGGATCCGGTGCGAAAGGCTCCAGCGCGTCGAGCAGCGTGGCGTTGTCCGCAAGCTGGTGAAGCGTCTGGTCGTAATAGCCTGGCGACACGCGCGGATGGATTTTCAACCCGCTGTTTGCGGACTCATCGGCAAACTGTTGCCAGATAAGCCTCATCAGCGACGATTTGCCGCAGCCGTTACGACCGACAATCGCCACGCGATCGCCGCTTTTTAGCCGCGCCATTTCGATGCTGAATAACGCCGGCAGGCCAGGTGCAGGAGGCACGTCGAGATTCTCCATTTCCAGCAAACGGTCGGCCCGCAGCGCGTCGCCGCGCAGGGTTAACGTCCACGGGCTGCCTGCCGTGAGCGCCGTCTGGCTCTCCTTCAGCCGTTCGACCTGTTTTTCCATCTGTTTGGCTTTGCGGGCAAGATCTTCGTTGTCGTAAACCTTGCCCCAGGTCGCCAGCCGCTTCGCGCTGGCGGACACGCGGTCGATCTCCTTTTGCTCCGCCTTGTGGCGCTGCGCGTCGCTTTCATCCTTTGCTTCAAGCGCCTTGCGGGCGGCCGTGCAGGGAAGGGCGAAGTAGTGCAGCGTTTTATCGCGCAGGATCCAGCTGCCGTTAGTGACGGCATCCAGCAGCTGTCGGTCGTGCGAGACCAGCACGAAGCTGCCTGACCAGTTCTGCAGAAAGTGTTCCAGCCAGAGCATGGTCGGCAAATCAAGGTGGTTGCTGGGTTCATCGAGCAGGAGAAGATCCGGCTCGTGAATCAGGGCCCGCGCCAGCAGCAGGCGCGTGTGCTGTCCGCCGCTCAGCGTGGCGGATTGCAGCGCCATATCCTGCGGCGTGAAGCCCATGCCTGCCAGCAGCGTTTCGGCTTTCCAGCGCAGGCTATCGCGCTCGGCTAAAGGCAGCTGTGCGAGTACGGCATCCAGCATGGTCAACGGGAAAATGGCGTCCGGGAGATGTTGCTCCACGCGCGCCATCAGGCAGTGCCCGGCCAGCGCGACCGTTCCGGCGGCGGGGGAGTCAGTGCCGTCCAGCACCTTCAGCAGCGTGCTTTTGCCGCAGCCGTTGTCGCCCAGCAGGCCAATGCGGTCGCCTTTTTTCAGCGTAAAGGAGAGTGAGTCGAAGAGCGTGCCAAACGCCGTATCAACGCGTAAAGATTGTGCAGTGAGTAAAGTGCTCATTGTTGCTTACCCAAGAGTTACAGGCATGTTTATGCCTCGTCAAACATCGCTGACGATAACTCAGTAAGCCCGAGAGAAGGGATTTCAGGGGTTGGTGTCTTCGCTCAAGCAGAAGTTATCGCAGCACGATACCGATAACGCTTGAGCTGGTGCGATCACCAAATGTATGTGAAACATTGAAAATTTCACAGTACAGCATAATTGGCCTCCTTATATATTCAGTAGGTTAATGGATGAAGGGAGTGTAGCGGGGGAAAGGGGGTTTGGCTAGTGGGTATTCAATGGTGCGGTCTGATGCCCTCACCCTAACCCTCTCCCACAGGGAGAGGGAAAACACCCCGCCCGTAGGCCCGGTAAGCGAAGCGCCACCGGGCGATTGGACCGCACTGCGTCTCCCTGTGGAAAAGGGAACGGTCAAAGCGAATTAAATCGAGGTACGACGATAGCTGCGGTATTCAGGTTTCCAGAAGTTGTCGTCGATGGCCTGCTGCAGCGCGTCGGCAGAGGTTTTCACCGCCACGCCCTGCTGCTGCGCCATTTTACCTACCGCAAACGCGATAGCGCGCGACACCTTGTGAATGTCTTTCAGCTCCGGCAGCACCAGCCCTTCACCGTTGTTGACCAGCGGCGAGTAGCCCGCGAGGGTTTCGCTCGCCGACATCAGCATTTCGTCGGTAATGCGGGACGCGCCGGACGCGATCACGCCCAGCCCAATGCCCGGGAAGATGTAAGAGTTGTTGCACTGGGCGATCGGATAGGTTTTATCCTTCCACACCACCGGGTCGAACGGGCTGCCGGTCGCGACCAGCGCGTTACCTTCGGTCCAGGCGATGATGTCCTGCGGCGTCGCCTCCACGCGGGAGGTCGGGTTGGAAAGCGGCATCACGATAGGGCGTTCGCAGTGCTTGTGCATCTCGCGAATGATCTCTTCGGTGAAGAGACCGGTTTGCCCGGAAACGCCGATCAGAATATCCGGCTTCACGTTGCGCACCACGTCCAGCAGGGAAAGGACTTCGTTGTCGGTATCCCAGTTTTTCAGGTTATCGCGCTTCTGCACCAGCTTGTTCTGGAACGGCAGCAGGTTCGGCATAGCGTCGGTCAGCAGGCCGAAACGGTCAACCATAAAGACGCGGGAGCGGGCCAGCTCTTCGCTTAAGCCTTCGCGCTGCGTCTGGGCGATGATCTGCTCGGCGATACCACAGCCCGCAGAGCCTGCGCCCAGGAAGACGATTTTCTGGTAGCTCAGCTGGCTGCCGGCTGCGCGGCTGGCAGCGATAAGCGTACCCACGGTCACGGCCGCGGTGCCCTGGATGTCGTCGTTAAAGGAGCAGATCTCATCGCGATAGCGGTTCAGCAGCGGCATCGCGTTTTTCTGCGCGAAGTCTTCAAACTGCAGCAGAACGTCCGGCCAGCGGTGCTTCACGGCCTGGATGAAGTCGTCGACAAACTGATAGTACTCGTCGTCGGTAATGCGCGGATGGCGCCAGCCCATATAGAGCGGATCGTTGAGCAACTGCTGGTTATTGGTCCCGACGTCCAGCACCACCGGCAGAGTATACGCCGGGCTGATGCCGCCGCAGGCGGTGTAGAGAGAGAGTTTACCGATTGGGATCCCCATCCCGCCAATGCCCTGGTCGCCGAGGCCGAGAATACGTTCGCCGTCGGTCACCACAATCACTTTGATATTGTGGTTTGGCACGTTCTGCAGAATATCGTCCATGTTGTGACGGTTCTGATAGGAGATGAAAACCCCGCGTGAACGACGGTAGATCTCTGAGAAACGCTCGCAGGCCGCACCCACCGTCGGGGTGTAGATCACCGGCATCATCTCTTCGAGATGGTTCTGCACCAGGCGATAGAAGAGGGTTTCATTGGTGTCCTGAATGTTGCGCAGGTAGATGTGCTTGTCGATTTCGGTTTTGAAACCCTGATACTGGATCCACGCGCGCTCCGCCTGTTCTTCAATGGTTTCAACCACTTCGGGCAGTAAACCCAGCAGGTTAAAGCTGCTGCGCTCTTCCATGCTGAAGGCGCTGCCTTTGTTGAGCAGGGGGAATTCGAGTAAAACCGGTCCGGCGTATGGGATGTATAAGGAACGATGTTTTTTCAGTTTGTTGTCCATGTCACTCACTCTTTTTATGAAGATCCGTCCCTGACACTGCTGTTTGTCATCTTTCTGGCCTGTGCGATGGGGTGCGGTCAGGCGGTATTATAAAGGAGCTAAATATTAATTACCGCAACACATAAACAAAAACACCATCGGGATTACCGATGGTGTTCTGGATCTCAGTCTGGAACTTACTTGCCGGCGTGGCGTTTTCTGCCGGTGGCGTGGGTGACCTGCGTTTCGTGGTCGCCTTCAATCACCACTTTACGCTGATTTGAAAGCTTGTAGTTCAGTCCCAGAATATGGCGTGCCTGACGGTTCGATTTCATGTTAACTCCTCAATCCTGTTGATAGTTTTAAGGACCAGTTTGCTCACGCAAACGAAATGTAACCCCTTAGGTTGCAGATCCAGCTTAGCAGGTTTTTACAAGGGTGCGTTTTGCCCGCTGACGACGTAGTTAATGGTCTGCTGGTAGATGTCACTGAGGATGTCATTATCCGTGGATTCCACCCATTTGGTCAGTTCCATCAAAATGTCATCTTCAGTCACAGCACCGTGCTCGGCGTGAAGACCCTGCGCAATCGCGTTAACGAGTTCAGGTTGTGCTGCTGCGGTATTAGCCGGGTAATAAGTAAACATGCTGCCTCCGTGTCGTTGTCTGTTTAATGGTACGGCTCGCAAAAAATTTAATTCATAAACAGAATGGCAAATATTTTCCCGGTTGTGGTTCAGATTCATCTTAGAAATAAAAATGACATAAGTGCATGCTTTTATGCGCTTTTAAAAGGTGTGGCTATATCGGCGGGTAACGGCGGGGATATTTTGGCGGTGCTCCTGCTATCGCGGAAATATAGCAGGAGCCGTTTTTAAATTACCACTTCATTTCGCCAGTATTCACTTTGGCGCTTAATTCCAGCGAGCTTTCATCAGCCAGGCCTGGATACTGTTTTTTCAGGGTGCTAATGACGCCTGCGGAATCTTTATGCGCGGCTAAAGCCTTTTCAAAGCGCTGCAGATAGTCGCGGGTAAACTCAATCGCGCCAGTGCCCGCTGGAGGAGTGCCCAGGTAGTGGCCCGGGATCACGCGTTCAGGTTTGTGCGCGGCCATATTCTCCAGCGTTTCCTGCCACTGCTTGCGGCTTTCCGGCGTCTGGGTGTCTGCCGTCCAGACGTGAATACCCCAGGCTACCCCGGTGCCGCCGAGGATCGTTTTTGCCGACGGGATCCACACATAGGCCGCATAGCTGTCTGGCTGTTCGATATCGATCTTTTCCCCGTCAACCATGAACGTGGTGGAGGCAAGCACCTGCGGGACGACCAGCTCCGTTGGCGCGCCGTCCTTCATCTGTGGCCCCCAGAAGGCGAGCTTGGCGTCTTTGGTGGCTTTAATATGGTCAACCACATGCTGTGTGGCCACCACTTTGGCATTCGGGAAGGCTTTGACCAGCGGCTGCAGGCCAAAATAGAAATCCGGATCGCCGGAGGTGATCACAATCTTGTTCAGGGTTTTACCGCTGCGGCGAATTTTCTCTACCAGCGCTTCGCCATCCTTCACGCTGAACTGCGCGTCAAACAGCACCGCCTCTTTCGGGCCGGAAACCAGCGTGGAGGAGACCGGGAAAATGCCTTTTTCCTGCGGGTTATAGGTATCAATGGTCAACGGCGCGGCAAAAACCGCCGGAGTGAAAAGGGTGGAAAGCAGGGCAAGGTGAGTGAATTTCATGCTGTTGTCTCTGTTGTTCAGGAATGTGTCTATTGTACGGATATTCTCATTTGCCAGAATTCCTGAAACAAGACATGCTTAGTTTCATAAATCGAGCAAATGGAGCTTATATGGATCGCGTTATCGCCGCTCAGGTCTACAACCGGATATGCGAGCTGGGCAGTTTGAGCGCGGCGGCCCGCGCGTTGGGCATTTCCCGACCGATGGTGAGCCGCTACCTTGAACAAATGGAGAAGTGGGCGGGAACGCGGCTGGTAAACCGCTCCACGCGCAAGCTGACGCTGACCGCGGCAGGGGAAAAGGTGCTGCAAAAAACGCGGACGCTCTCGCAGATTTCGCAGGAAATCGAGGGCCAGTCGGAGAAAGATCTGCCGTCCGGCACGCTGCGGGTGGCCTGCGCCCATTTTACCGCCATGCACCTGATTGCGCCGGTCCTGCCCGGTCTGCTCTCGCGCTACCCGCAGCTGCGCATCGAGCTGGACGTGAATAACCACCCGGTCAGCCTGGTGGGAGAGCGCATTGATGTCGCCGTGCGCATTACCGACAACCCCGAACCCGGCATGATTGCCCGCCGGCTGGGGGAATGTCGCTCGGTGCTCTGCGCCTCGCCGGAGTACCTGGCACAGCACGGTACCCCCGTCAGCCCCGAAGAATTAGCGCAGCACAACTGCCTGCACTACAGCTTTTTCGCCGGGCAGTCCTGGCACTTTCTGACGCCGGAAGGTGAAAGCCTGAGCGTGGCTGTCAGCGGCAACCTGAGCGCCAGCATCTCTTCGCTGTTGATGGACGCGGCGATTAAGCACAGCGGTATCGCCATGCTGCCGGAGCGCGAAGCGTCTGCCGCGCTGGAACAGGGATTACTGGTGCCGGTGCTGGAGGCGCTTGAGCCGAAACCGCTTGCCATCCATGGCATTTATCAGTCCCGGGAATACCAGCCTGCCGCGCTGCGCGTGTTCCTCGACGAACTGTCGCGCTACCTGGCATAAGAAGGGATTACTTCGCCTTTAGCCAGGGAGACGTCGTGCTCCAGAAAATAATATCGGCACCGAGATAACTTTCGCCGAAGCGGACAAATTCCGCTTTGGTGAACGGTTTTCCGGTCTGAGGATCCTTATAGGTCAGGGTCGGTTCCTGAACCGCCATGGCGATGAGCGGCAGCGTCTGTTTATTTTTATGGAAGAAGGGATAGGCATTCTTCATGTGGGCCTTGCGGTTGGGAACAATGTCTGGCCCACCCAGGCCGACGTTGTTGGCGCTGGCATACGCAAACAGACGCCCCATGTAGTTGTGGTCATTATCCCATTCGCACGGCCAGAAGTTCACGTACTGCACCACGTGTGATTTCTGAAAAGCCTTACGCGCAAAGGCCAGGTTTTCCATTTCACCCGCGAAATAGCTGTCGCAGGTAAACCCGACGGGCGGATTTTTTTCGTCGAGATCAATGGCGGTTTCGGGCAGGTTTACCCCATACACCTCGCCATCAAAGCGTTTCGCGAGGGCGGCAAGCAGTGCCTGGTAGCGCTGGCGCACGGCGGGATCCCACTGACGCGCCACCCATCCTGAACCGACCGGCTTGCCTTCGCCGGGGTTATCGAACTGCGGCGCAATCCCGCCACCGTACTGCGTGTCGCGCATCAGATAGTCCGGAACGTAGCGGGCGTCCGGCTCAAAGAAACGGTCCTGGATTTGAATAAAGAGTTTTTTTCCGGCGGCCTTAACGCGCGCCAGATCCTGTTCAATCCGCGAGAAGTCATAGCTGTCCTTCTCGGGTTCCAGCAGGCGCCAGTTGTAAACGATCTGCACGCCGCCGATATCGCTTCGCGTAACAAGCGGGAACGCCGCGTCGAGATCGCCCGAGCTGGTATAGATAAAGTTCTCCGGCGTTTTCGCCAGTGAAGAGAGCGACAGAGCCAGCGTGGTCACGGCAACGGCCATCCTGATTTTTAGCGCCATATCATTATCCTTTTTGTTGGTACAGCAGGTGAAAGTCCTGGAATTGTCTGTGTTCCAGGGTGGGTCAGATGCGTAGTCTATACTTAACCCTTTGTAAGCCAAAAGGAGAGCAAGAATGACTATTCATAAGCACGGTTCGGCACACTGGTCTGGCGACATTAAGCGCGGAAAAGGAACGGTTTCCACCGAGAGCGGCGTTCTCAATCAGCAGCCTTATGGTTTCAATACCCGCTTTGAGGGCGAAAAGGGGACCAACCCCGAAGAGCTGATTGGCGCGGCACATGCGGCCTGCTTCTCAATGGCGCTGTCGCTGATGCTCGGCGAAGCGGGCTATACTGCCGATTCCATTGATACTACGGCGGACGTCTCGCTGGATAAAACCGACGGCGGCTTTGCCATCACTAAGGTTGCCCTGAAAAGCAAGGTGACCGTTCCAGGCATTGCCCCGCAGCAGTTCGACGGCATTATTCAGAAAGCAAAAGCGGGCTGTCCGGTCTCGCAGCTTCTGAAAGCCGAGATTACTCTGGACTATAAGCTTAACTAAGCCCCAGCCGGGTTCGCGCCCGGCTATCCCTTCAGCGCGGCAGGGAACACCTCCGCCAGCCAGGCAATAAATACCTTAAGACGGTGCGTTAAATGCCGATTCTGCGGGTAAACCACATGAAACGGATATGCGGCAGGACGCCAGTCGCCCAGAATCGCCGTCAGCGTCCCCGCCTGCAAATCCCCCTTTGCCGAATACTCAAACGTTTGAACGATTCCCAGCCCCGCCGCGGCAGCCGCCAGATGGGCATTACTTTCATTGACGCCGAGATAGTGCGGAATGTTGATTTCCAGCGCCTCGCCGTTCTGCCGGAAGCGAAACGGAAAGGGCCGTCCGGTGACGGGCGAGAGATAGCTAATCAGCTTGTGGCCGTTGCGCAGCTCCTGCGGATAGGCCGGGACGCCATGATTTCTCAGGTAACCCGGCGTCGCGCAGGTGACCATTTCCGCGTTTCCGAGATGACGGGCAATGAGGGTCGAGTCGTCCAGCGGACCGCCGCGGATCACGCAGTCTACGTTACCGCTGATGAGATCGACCGGCCGGTCGGCCACGCCAAGGTCGATGCGGATATCCGGGTAGCGCCGCATAAAGTCCGGCAGCAGGGGGATGAGCACGTCCCGGGCGGTGGAGCCGCCCACGTCAACCCGCAAATGCCCTTTTGGCGTCGCGCGGGAAACGCGAAACGAGGTGTCGATATCTTCGATATCAATCAGCACCCTGAGCGCTTTTTCATAGTATTCCATCCCTTCAGGCGTCGCGACCACCCGGCGAGTGGTGCGGTGCAGAAGGCGTATCTCAAGGTGCGCCTCAAGCGATTTGACCAGCTTGCTCAGCGTGGCGATCGGCATATTCAGCGAGTCCGCCGCGCGGGTAAAGCTGCCGGATTCCACGACCCGCGTAAAGGCGCGCATCGCCATGAGCTGGTCCATGATGACCTCGGATTATTTCTGTTTGTGAATAGTCATTTTCATTTTTGCCCGTTTTTCACTAATGCCGCAAGGGCTAAAGTTTGTCCAACGCAAACCCAACAAAAGGTAAATGACATGAACACGACTCTCTCAGGAAAAATTGCACTGGTCACCGGCGGCAGCACCGGTATTGGTCTTGCCACGGCGCAGGAGCTGGCGGCGCAGGGCGCGAAGGTGTACATCACCGGTCGTCGCCAGGCCGAGCTGGACGCGGCGGTGGCGGAAATTGCTTCACCCGCAGTGGGCATTCGCGCGGACGTCTCAAAGCTTGCCGATCTGGATGAGGTTTATGCCCGTATAGCAAAAGAAGAAGGCCGTCTTGATATCCTGTTCGCCAATGCCGGTGGCGGCGATATGCTGCCGCTGGGCGCGATCACCGAAGAGCAGTTTGACCGGATTTTTGGCACCAACGTCCGCGGAGTGCTGTTCACGGTGCAGAAGGCGCTGCCGCTGCTGTCCGCCGGATCGTCGATTATTCTGACCGGATCGACGGTGTCCATTAAAGGGACGGCCAACTTCAGCGTCTACAGCGCCAGCAAGGCCGCCGTGCGCAACTTTGCCCGCTCCTGGGCGCTGGATTTGCAGGGCCGCGGGATCCGCGTCAACGTGGTGAGCCCGGGCCCGATCAAAACGCCAGGTCTCGGCGATCTGGTGCCGGAAGAACATCGTCAGGGGCTGTACGACGCGCTGGCCGCTCAGGTACCGCTCGGCCGCTTAGGCGCGCCGGGTGAGGTGGGGAAAGCGGTGGCGTTTCTGGCCTCCGACGCGGCCAGCTTTATTAACGCCACCGAGCTGTTTGTGGACGGCGGGATGGCGCAAATCTAATCCAGACTGCGCCAGCATCGGACGTTACGGCCCTCGCGTGAGGGCTGTAGCGGCTGGGGACGTTCACACCCCTGCGCTGCCATTGGACAACGTTCGCGGAAAAAACAGCCTTCGGGCAGATGACGATTGCCGGGAAGCTCCGTTTTGCGCAACGCCAGATTTTCATCCAGCGGTTCACCGGTGCGGGGAACCGAGTCGAGCAACAGACGGGTATAGGGATGGCGCGGCTCGCCAAGCACCTGCGCGGCGCTGCCCAGCTCCACAATCTGCCCGAGGTACATCACCGCCACCCGGTCGCTCATGTGTCTGACCACCGAGACGTTATGCGAAATTAACACGTAGGTCAGATTACGCTGCTGCTGCAGGTTCACCAGCAGGTTGAGGATTTGCGCCTGCACGGAGATATCCAGCGCGCTGGTGGGTTCATCAAGCACGATAATATCGGGGTCGGACGACAGCGCCCGGGCGACGGCAATGCGCTGGCGCTGCCCGCCGGAGAAGGCGTGCGGAAGCCTGTCGAGATATTCCGGGCGAATGCCCACCTGCAGCGCCAGATCCTCCGCCAGCTGACGGCGCACGCGCTCGCTGCTGCGTTTTTGCACCCACACCGGCTCGGTGATGATGCGCCAGACCGGCAATCGCGGGTCGAGGGAGGAGAGCGGATCCTGAAACACCATCTGCATGCCGCCCGCGTGGTGCGCCCGCTGGCACGCGCCGGTGCTGGGCTTAAGCATGCCCATCAGCAGCTGGGCCAGCGTGCTTTTCCCGCAGCCGGACTCACCGACAATGCCCAGCGTTTCCCCGCGACGGATCTGGAGATCGAGCCCGTTGAGGGCATGGACCTGTTCCGTTACGCGGCCCAGCCAGTTTTTGCGCGCCGCAAAGTTCACGTGCACGCTATCCAGTTCCAGCAGTACATCAGACATGGTGTTTCTCCCGTTGCGGATACCAGCAGGCGGCCTGTTGGCCTTCTGCGCCATTAGGCTGTAAGCGCGGCGTTTCGCTGCATTTCGCCCCGGCGGCAAAGCAGCGCTCGCGGAAGGCGCAACCCTGCGGAAGCTGGCTGAGGTTGGGCACCGTGCCTGGGATGGCGGGAAGCAGGTCGCGCGGCTGGCCATTTTCCGGCGCGCACCGCAGCAGGCCGATGGAGTAGGGGTGCACGGGTCGGTGGATCAGCGTTTGCGTGGCACCGCTCTCGATCACGCTGCCCGCATACATTACGTACATTCTGTCGCAGAGCTGCGACACCACGGCCATATCATGGCTGATAAACAGCACCGAGGTCCCGCTGGCCCGTGCCTTATGCTTCAGCAGGCGCAGCACCTGGAGCTGGACGGTAACGTCCAGCGCGGTGGTCGGTTCGTCGGCGACGATCAGCTCCGGCTCACAGGAGAAGGCAAGGGCGATCATCACCCGCTGGCGCATGCCGCCGGAGAGTTCAAACGGATAACGCTCCATGACCTGCTTCGCGTCCGGGATTTGCATCTCTTCCAGCAGGGTAATCGCCTTCTGCTGCGCCTCGCGCCGCGAAAGCGGCTGATGCTGGCGGATCACCTCCACCATCTGTTTGCCAATCCGCCGCGTCGGGTTGAGGGCGGTCATAGGCTCCTGAAAAATCATCGCCACTCGGGCACCGCGCCACTGGCGAAGCTGCTTCTCGGAAGCCGTCAGGACGTTTTCACCGAGTAACTTCACCTGTCCGTGATGAATACGGTAGCTCCCTTCCGGCAGCAGCCGCATGGCGAGCATGGCGGTCACGGACTTGCCCGATCCCGACTCGCCCACCACGCCGACGATTTCGCCCCTGCCGATCTCCAGCGAGACGTGGTTCAGCGCGTGGACCTCACCGCGAAAAACCGGGAAGCTCAGGTGCAGGTCCTCAATACGTAATACCGGTTCGGTCATCACTGTTTTCCTCCTGACTTCGGATCCAGCAGATCGCGGATACCGTCGCCAAACAGGTTAAAGCCCACGGCGGTAATCAAAATCGCCGCACCGGGAAAGGCGCAGTACCACCACTGGTCCAGGACGTAGTTACGGCCAACGGCTACCATCGCCCCCCATTCGGCGGTCGGCTGCTGCGCGCCAAGGCCGATAAACCCCAGCGTGGCGGCCATCAGAATGGCGCTGCCGATGTCCAGCGAAGCCTGCACAATCAGCGGCGGCAGGGCGTTGCGCAGGATATGCCAGCGGATCAAATGCCACCGGGACGCGCCAAACGTGCGGGCGGCCTGAACGTAGGTAAACTGGCGCACCACCAGGGTTTGCCCGCGCGCCAGGCGGACGTAAAACGGGATGCGGACAATCGCAATCGCCAGCATGGCGTTGAACAGGCTCGGCCCGAGCGCGGCGGCCAGCGCCATGGTCAGCACCAGGGAGGGAATGGAGAGCATGATGTCCATCACCCGCATGATGATGGCGTCGCCGCGTCCGCCCAGTACGCCGGAAAAACAGCCCAGCAGCGAGCCAATGCCGCCCGCAATCGCCACCACCGCCAGCCCGGCGGTAATCGACTGCTGGCTGCCCGTCAGCACGCGGCTGAACAGGTCGCGTCCCACCTCATCGGTACCAAACCAGTGTTGCGCAGACGGCGCCTGCAGGCGGGCGGTCAGATCCAGCGCGTTCGGATCATGTGGAACGATCCACGGCGAAGCCACCATCAGGAAGAGCATCGCAATCATAATGACGCCGCCAACGATCGTGAGCGGGCTTTGACGCAGCATCCAGAACAGCTTTGCCCAGTTGATGCGTTGTCCGGCGGTTTTAGCCGGGACGGGCGTTTCCTGCGTTAACATCATTCGGCACCTCCGCGCCCGATTCGCGGGTCAATCCACAGGTAAAGCAGATCGACCACCAGATTAACCAGCACGTAGGCCAGCGAAACGACGACGGCAAAGCCCATCACGGCAGGGAAATCGAGCGCCTGAATGGACGTCACTACCCAGGCGCCCATGCCCGGCCAGGCAAAGACGGTTTCAGTCAGCACGGCGCCGTAAAGCAGATCGCCCAGCGCCAGCCCGAGCACGGTGATGGACGGGATCATCGCATTGGGCAGGGCGTAGCGCAGGACGATGTACCAGCCGGGCAGGCCGCTGGCGCGCGCGGTGCGGATGTAGTCTTCGCTAAGCTGCTCCAGCATCGCCGAGCGGACCTGGCGCGCCACGATCCCCAGGTGAACAAACGCCAGCGTCAGCGAGGGTAGAATCAGGTGCTGAAGCGCGTTGAAGAACACCTCACCGTTGCCCTCCAGCAGCGCGTCCAGCAGATAAAAGCCGGTGACGTGCGTCGGCGGATCGAGCCAGTCGTCCAGCCTGCCGCCGCCCGGCAGGATCTGCAGGTGCCCGTAGAACAGCACGATGACGCCCAGCCCGAGCCAGAAGGCCGGCGTGGAGATCCCGGTCATCGCCATTAAACGCACCAGGTGATCCAGCCAGCGGTTGCGGTACACCGCCGACAAAATCCCCAGCGGCACGCCGATGACCAGCGCCAGCAGCAGAGAACAAAAGGCCAGCTCCAGCGTAGCGGGGAAAAAGGCCTTCAGGTCTTCCGCGACCGGGCGTCCGGTGCGGATGGACGTGCCTAAATCACCGTGCGCCAGAGCGTCCACGTAGCGGCCAAACTGCACATACAGGGGCTGGTCCAGCCCTAACTGCTGGCGGATGTTCTGCACGATTTCGTCGCTGGCGCGGTCGCCGGCCAGCAGACGGGCCGGATCGCCGGGGATCAGGTGTGAAATAATAAAGGTGATAATACAGACACCGGCCACCACCAGGATTAACCCCCAGCAGCGCTGGCGCACTATGCTCCAGAACGTCATACGCTTTCCCCCGGCGAGAACCGTTATTTGCTCATGGTGGCGATGTTGAACACCTGCTCGAGCATCGGATTAAAGGTGAAGCCTTTGACCTCTTTGTTCATCGCCAGCTGGTAGTTTTTCTGGAACAGATAAACGTAGGCCGCCTCGTCGATAACCACCTTTTGCGCCTGCTGGTAATCTTTGGTGCGTTCCGCCTGGTCGGTGGTTTTCAGCGCGGCCTGCAGCAGCGAATCAACCTCTTTGTTCTCATAGAACGAGCGGTTGCCCGGCAGCCCTTTTTTGTCCGATTCGAACCAGTAGTTCATGAACATGTACGGGTCGGCAAAGTCCGGGCTCCAGTTGCCGATGGCAATGTCGTAATCGCCTTTTCCGACGCGGTCGCGCATGGTGGCATTGGCCAGTTTTTCCAGCTTGACGCTAATGCCGAACTTGCCGAGGCTGGCCTGAGTGGAGAGGGCGATAGGCTCCCAGTTCGGATCGTTGTCCGAGTAGAGGAAGGTCAGGCTGGCGGGTTTGTCTTTGACCTTTTCCAGCGCCGCTTTGGCTTTGGCCTCATCGAAGCTGTACTGCATTGCCGTGGCGTCAAAGCCCCACATGCCTTCCGGGATCGGGCCGCGCATCTGCTTGCCGTTGCCGCTCAGAATGCCTTTCACCATCCCCTGGTAATCCGTCGCCCAGGAGATGGCCCGGCGTAAATCCACCTGATTGAGCGGCGCTTTGCCGTTGTTGAGATAGAGGTAAGTCACGCGCAGGGACGGGTATTCTGCGACGGCGACTTTACCTTCCTGCTTCAGGGCCGCAAGCTGATCGACCGGCAGGGAGTCGGCAATGTCCAGATCGCCGCGGGAAAGCTGCAGTCGGCGCGAGGCGCTCTCACCGATAATTTTCACCGATACGCGCTTAAAGTGCGGCTTTTCACCCTGCCAGTGGGGGTTAGGGACCAGGATCAGCTGCTGGCCTTTCTGCCAGCTTTTCAGCATAAACGGCCCGGAACCGGCGGTGTTTTGCGCCAGAAAACCGCGCGCATCGTCTGCCGCGTTGGCCTTCAGCACCGCCGGGTTAATGATGGACGCCCCGTCGTTTGCCAATGTGTAGAGGAACGGCGCGAACGGCTGGCTGAGGGTGAACTTCACCGTATGGTCATCGACGGCATCAATTTTCAGGTCTTTCGGGAAGGCTTCAGACGGTCCCTGGCCGAGCTTCAGCAGGCGCTCAAAGGAGAGTTTTACCGCCTCAGCGGTGACCGGTGTGCCGTCGGAGAATTTCGCGTTATCCGCCAGGGTAAAGGTCCACTCTTTCTGGTCTTCCGACGCCTTCCAGCCCGTCGACAGATCGCCTTCCACCTCGGTAGAGCCCGGCTTGTACTTGACCAGACGCTGGTAGGACGGATAGGTGACGGTCCAGTCGTTGTTATCAATGGTGATGGCAGGATCGAGCGTTTGCGGGTCGGCGGCTTTACCGATCGCCAGCATGTCTTTCGGAACGGCAGCCAGCGCCAGCGGGGCGCTCAGGGCCAGCGTGGCGGCGATCAGGGTCGAGACAAGCGATGTTTTCATGGCAGTGCTCCAGGTTTAAAGAGAAGTGTGCGTCAGGGGAAAACAGGCAAAACGGTCGTCAAGCAGCGGGTAGCTGGCGGCGTTCGGCAGTTCGAAGTGCCACCATTCGCTGCTGATACCCACAAAACCACCGCCAAACATGATGGCGTTCAGCAGCAGACGGTTGCGCTGGGCGTGCGGCGGCACGGAGGGGTGATACGGATGCGAGCGGTCGTGCATTTCGTCAAAACCGGCACCCATATCCAGCACGGCGTTATGTTCATCCATCAGGGTGACGTCGATGGCCGTACCGCGGCTGTGATTGGAGCCAATCGCCACGTCGACCACGTATTCCGGGTTCGGGCAGGCATCCCACAGCTGGGCCTGCGCCTGCTGCGGCCGATAGGCGTCGTAGACCACCAGCTTCAGCCCGGCCAGTGAGGCAATGCTGATGGCTTTTGCCAGCGCGGTGGCCGCGTCGGTATGCAGCAGACACAGCGCCTCCTGATAGATCGGACGGCCGGTGATGTTGTCGGCGGTGGCGTACTTCAGATCGATATGCAGCGTGGGAAACGTCTTCGCCACATCAATCAGTTCACTCTCTTCGGGCATAGCTCCGCTCCTTTAGCGTTCGAATTGACCAAACTCTTGTTGTAATTGCCGGTTTACCGCCAGACGCGCCGGGAGCGCCTCACCCAGCGCTTCCACCACGCCCGACAGCAGCAGGTTGAACAGACAGCTCACGGGGGCAAGTGAATCCCAGAAGTGACCGGTATCGGTTTTCACCTGCAGTAAATCCATCGGGTAATCCCGCGCCCACGGGCACCAGATGTCGGTGATTAAGGCCAGCGGAATGCCTTTCTCGCTGGCGACGCGGCAGTACTGACGGGCCATCGCAGAGTAGGTGCGCGTATCGGTCAGCACGACGTACGGGTGCGAAAACCCCGAGTTCAGGGATTCCACCCAGCTGCCGGAAGCGCCTTCCGAATAGCTCACCCGCGGGCGGAGGTACTCGAGGTGGCTGAAGAAGGCGTTGGCAATCCCGCGCGTGGACTGGATCCCCAGCACAAACACCGCGTCGGCGTGGGCGAGGTTGTGCACCACCTGACGAAAGGCGTCCGTTTGCGCCAGCTGGTACACCTGCGTGATGGCATCCACTTCCAGCGACAGGGCGTGCTGAAGGCGGCTGGAAAGGGGGCGCTGCTGCTGCCAGGAGTCCAGCCGCTCGTTCATGCCCCAGGGCTGATACGGATCGCGTAGGCTCTTTTTGGCATCTTCCAGGTTGCGATACCCCAGCTTGCGCAGGAAGCGTCCGACGGTAATTCCGCTGGTCCCGCTCGCCTGACCGATGCTCTCCGCCGTTTCAAACGGGATTTGCGCGGCGTGCGCCAGCAGCCAGCTTCCGACCCGCTTTTCGCTGGGCGTGAGCTGGCTGAACGTCGCTTCGATACGGCTCAATATCTCAGGTTTCGTCGTCATACCGCCTCGCTGTTAACAGGCTGTCAATGGCCGATTTTTTGTTACCTGGTTAACAATGCATGACGCGTGCCATGTTCACAGGGCGGGTGAAACCCGCTGTGCAGTAAACTTCATGCAATATTTGTTTAACCAATGATCAACATTTGTGCATCGTAGTTCACTTTTGGTGCACTGTCTGACGCGGCAGGTATGAATTTGGTGAATACGTCAGTCCGTTCACATTTTTGATAAGATAGATGTACTGTGAATATAAAAGGGATCCCGGCATGGCAAATCTGCCCTGGCGAGTCAGCGTGCGCCTGATAGCGCTTGCAAAGAAAATAGGGATTGTCGTCGGGATCGTGCTGGTCGTCCTGCTGGCGGTTCGGGTCTATCTCTCGCAGCAGGGACCGGAACTGCACCTGTGGCATACCTGGCGGGCCGATGAGATGTCCGTACGCGAGATGGATAACGCCGATTTTGCCCAGTATATCGCCCGCGAAAACGCCATTTTCGCCGATCTTGATCATGCGGTGACGGCGAAAACAGAGGGCGAGGAACGTACGCCGTTAAACCGCTATTACCGCCAGAGCCTGGTATGGCCGGGACAGTTTACGCCCGATGCCAACCGCTCCTTTGTGCTGATGCCTGCCGGACAGCCGCGCGGCGCGGTGGTGCTGCTGCACGGTCTGACGGACTCGCCTTACAGCGTCCGACGCCTTGCGGTGAACTATCAACAGCACGGCTTTGTGGCCGTGGTCCCGCGCCTGCCCGGGCACGGCACCGCGCCCGGCGCGCTGACGGACGTCGACTGGGAGATGTGGCTCGCGGCGACGCGTCTTGCGGTGCGGGAGGCCACGCGTCTGGCGGGTGAGGCAGTGCCTCTGCATCTGGTGGGCTACTCCAACGGCGGGGCGCTGGCGATGAAATATGCCCTCGATGCGCTGGATGCGCCTTCGCTGCGTAAACCGCAGCAGGTGATACTGCTCTCACCGATGATCGGCGTGACGGCCTTTGCGAGGTTCGCCGGATTCGCCGGGTTACCGGCGCTGCTGCCGGCGTTTGCCAAAGCGGCGTGGCTGAATATCTCTCCGGAATATAACCCGTACAAATATAACTCGTTCCCGGTGAACGCCGCCCGCCAGTCATGGCTTCTGACGAAGGCCTTGCAGGAGCAAATCGGCCGCGAGGCGCGGGAGAACAGGCTGGCGAATTTGCCGCCGATCCTGGCGTTCCAGTCGGTCATGGATTCCACGGTCAGCACCCGCGCGGTGGTGACCGGCCTGTTTGACCAGCTTCCGGCAAACGGCAGCGAGCTGGTGGTGTTTGATATCAATCAGGCAGCCAGCTTCCGTCCGCTGTTCAAACCGTCGTCGTGGACGGCAACTTCGGCGCTGCTGCCGGTTGCGCAGAGGCGTTACGGTGTCACGATCATTACCAATGCCAGCGAGCACAGTTTCTCGACGGTGGCGAAAATCACTCCGGCAGGCAGCACCCGGGAGACAGTCGTGCCGCTTGCGCAGGCCTGGCCGCAGGATGTCTATTCCCTGTCGCACGTTGCGGTGCCGTTCCCGCCGGATGACGATCTTTATGGCCGTGAGCCTCGGGTGAAAAACCGCTACGGCATCAGCCTGGGGACAATTGCGCTCTGGGGCGAAACCTCCGTGTTGAGCGTCGGAAAAGAGGCGCTGATGCGGGTCACCTCGAACCCGTTTTACGACTATATGCAGGAGAGGATAGACAGCCGAATTGTCAACGGGGAAAAGTAACGTTCCCCTGTGGTGTGAATATGTTAGGTCGCATTGATTAAGTATGTTAAATAGTAGTTTCAAGGCACCTCTCTTTCTCATCGGAACCCATTTTTGTGCTGACGACTCTGATTTACCGAAGCCAGTTGAATTTATCCCGCCCCTCCACCGAGTTGCGGGAACTGGTGGAGCGCGCCCGGATCCGCAATGCCAGTCTGAATATCACCGGGGTTCTGCTCGCAAAAGGCAGCGACGTGCTGCAAATACTCGAAGGGTCGGAAGAGAGCGTGCTTAAGCTGTTCCATAAAATCCGTGACGACAAGCGGCACAGTGGAGTGGTCGAGCTGATGCGGGACTATGGCCCGCGCAGGCGCTTCGAAAACGTCGGTATGCTGCTGTTCGATCTGCAGACGCAGTCACCGAAAGAGGTGCTGCAGTCGGTTCTGAATTACAGCAAGCTGGAAAGCTATCTCACATCCGATGACCGGGTGTTCAAATTTATCCAGACGTTTATCACTGGCAAACGTCCGGCCCTGTCGGGTGCACGCTACGTACCTGAAAAATGGACGCTTTCACCCGAGGCGTTGCCCTTTGGCGAACACCTGGGGCTGATGGCCAACCAAACCTGTCAGTTTGCGCTCCAGCCCATTGTTGAGCCCTCGGAAGGGAAGATCAGTTCGCTTGAAGCCCTTATTCGCGGCAACGACGGCGGCAGCCCGGAGCATTTCTTCAGCACCCTCGACCCGGACAAAATCTACGAAGTCGATCTCCAGACGAAAGCGTATGCCTTTGCGCTGGCGGAAAAACTGGGGATTGGCAGCCATAAGATTGCGGTAAACCTGCTGCCGATGTCGCTGGTGAATGTTCCCAACGCCGTGGAATTCCTGGTCAGCGAGATAAAAAAACATGGGCTGCAGCCGGAGCAGGTAGTCATTGAAGTGACGGAAAACGAGATGATTTCCGGCTTCAACCAGTTCAATAGCGCCATCAAGCAGCTTCGCGGTGAGGGGATTGGCCTGGCGATCGATGATTTCGGTTCCGGCTATGCCGGTCTTTCGCTGCTGACCCGCTTTCAGCCGGACAAAATTAAGATCGACCGGGAGATAGTTAGCGATATCCACCTCAGCGGCCCGAAGCAGGCGATTGTGCGCTCCATCGTCAGCTGTTGCTCCGATCTGGAAATTACCCTGGTGGCCGAAGGGATCGAGAAGATAGAGGAGTGGTGCTGGCTCGAGTCTGCCGGGATCCGGCGTTTCCAGGGCTTTCTGTTTGCCCGCCCGCAGCTTAATGGCGTCGGTGATATTCACTGGCCGCATCTGGTGCGTTAGCCAATTTTCCTCCCGCGTTATTTCCCCTTCGTCCTGCCTGTGCTTAAATAGCTAAAACGGTTTAACATGGTTTAGCTAAGAGGATCACATGAAAAAAATCTGGGTACTTGGCGATGCGGTGGTGGATTTGCTGCCCGATGGAGAAGGCAGATTGCTGCAGTGTCCCGGCGGCGCACCGGCAAACGTTGCGGTCGGTATTGCCCGGCTGGGCGGCCAGAGCGCCTTTATCGGCAGGGTTGGCGACGATCCCTTCGGGTGCTTTATGGCGAAAACTCTCGCTGACGAGCGGGTCGATGTGAAGTTTTTGCGCCTTGACCCGGCGCACCGCACCTCAACGGTGGTGGTCGATCTGGATGACCAGGGCGAACGCTCGTTTACCTTTATGGTGCGCCCGAGCGCCGATCTGTTTCTCGAATCCGCCGATCTGCCGATGTTCAGCGCCGGGGAGTGGCTGCACGTCTGTTCCATCGCATTAAGCGCAGAGCCGAGCCGTTCTGCGACGTTTGAGGCGATGGCCGCCGTTCGCGAGGCGGGCGGCTACGTCAGCTTCGACCCCAATATTCGCCCGGACCTCTGGCCGGATGAGAACGCGCTGCGCCGCTGCCTGGAACAGGCCCTGCAGAGTGCCGACGTGGTGAAACTCTCCGTCGAAGAGCTGGCGTTTTTAACCGGAAATGTCGAGGTAAACGTCGGTCTGGACGCGCTGATGGCGCGCTGTACGGCGCGTCTGGTGCTGGTTACCCAGGGAAAAGAGGGGGTGATTGCCTGGCATGACGGCGCCGTGAAGCACTATCCGGCAACGCCCGTCGAGTGTGTCGATACCACCGGCGCGGGCGATGCCTTCGTGGCGGGGCTGCTCTACGGGCTGGCCGCCGGGCAGGATCTGACGCCGGTCATCGCCTTAGCCCAGCGCTGCGGCGCATTAGCCACCACGGCCAAAGGGGCAATGACCGCATTGCCGTGGCAGCAGGATCTGTAATTCCTTCCTTCACTGGCCGCCATCCGGCGGCCTGAATTGTCGCCTCGATCACACTTACTAAAACGGTTTAGCAAAAAAGATTGCCGATCCAAAATTCAGAGGTTTAGTATCAGCAACCTAAACCGGTTTAGCAATTTAGCACGTTTAATGACTTTTTTTAGGGATGCGACAAAATGTATAAAAAACGCAGACTTGCCGTGATGATAGGCATGCTGGCCGGAAGTACCTCTGTTTTTGCCCAGACGGATATGACAAGTATCGAAGCGCGTCTTGCCGCGATGGAGCAGCGCCTCCAGGCGGCGGAAACGCGTGCGCAGGTGGCTGAAAAACGCGCCACGGATGCGGAACAAAAAACGCAGCAGCTGGTGGCCGCGCAGCAGCAGACGCAAACGACAGCCCAGGCGGTGGCGCAGCGCACCACAGCGCTGGAGAAGAAGGCGGATCAAAGCAGCGGGTTTGAGTTCCACGGCTACGCCCGTTCGGGCCTGCTGATGAACGATGCGGCCTCCAGCAGCAAAAGCGGTCCTTATCTGACCCCGGCCGGAGAAACCGGCGGCGCGGTAGGGCGTCTGGGTAATGAAGCCGACACCTACGTCGAGCTGAACCTGGAGCACAAGCAAACTCTGGATAACGGGGCCACCACGCGCTTCAAAGCGATGCTGGCCGACGGTCAGAGAACCTATAACGACTGGTCAGCCGATACCAGCGATCTCAATATTCGCCAGGCCTTCGCGGAGCTGGGCAACCTGCCTGATTTTACCGGCGCGCTGAAGGGCAGCACCTTCTGGGCGGGTAAACGCTTCGACCGCGACAACTTTGATATTCACTGGCTGGACTCCGACGTGGTGTTCCTGGCCGGTACCGGCGGCGGCGTCTACGACGTGAAATGGAACGATTCGCTGCGCAGCAACTTCTCCATCTACGGCCGCAACTTCGGCAGCGTGGAGCAGACCGACAATAACGTTCAGAACTATATTCTCAGCATGAACCACTTCGCCGGACCGTTCCAGCTGATGGTGAGCGGCCTGCGTGCAAAGGATAACGACGACCGTAAAGACACCAACGGCGATCTTATCAAAACTGACGCCGCCAATACCGGCGTTCATGCCCTGGTCGGGTTGCATAACGAGAGCTTCTACGGCCTGCGGGAAGGGACAGCCAAAACGGCGTTGCTGTACGGCCACGGGCTGGGTGCGGAAGTGAAAAGCATCGGCTCCGACGGCGCGCTGCTGCCTGAGGCGGATACCTGGCGCTTCGCAAGTTACGGTGTCACGCCGATCGGCGGTGGCTGGAGCGTTGCGCCCGCCGTGCTGGCGCAGAGCAGTAAAGATCGCTACGTGAAGGGCGATAGCTATGAGTGGGTGACGCTCAACACCCGCCTGATTAAAGAGGTGACGCAGAACTTCGCTCTGGCCTTTGAGGGAAGCTATCAGTACATGGATTTAAATCCGGAAGGCTATAAGGACCGGAACGCCGTTAACGGCAGTTTCTACAAGCTGACCTTTGCGCCGACGTTAAAAGCGAGCAAAATCGGCGATTTCTTCAGCCGTCCGGAGCTGCGCCTGTTTGCCACCTGGATGGACTGGAGCAGCAAACTGGATCATTACGCCAGCGATGATGCCTTTGGCAGCAGCGGCTTCAACGCCGGCGGGGAATGGAACTTTGGGGTCCAGATGGAAACCTGGTTTTAACCCATCACGCTCCCACCAGGCGGGAGCGTTTCGCACATCATAAAAAGAAGTCAGGCAGAGGTATCTATGGATTTTAATCAAATCGCCCGCGAGCTCATTCCGCTGCTCGGTGGCAAGGAAAATATCGCCAGCGCGGCGCACTGCGCAACGCGTCTTCGTCTGGTGCTGGTTGATGACGCGCTTGCCGATCAGCAGGCGATCGGCAAGGTCGACGGCGTAAAAGGCTGTTTTCGTAACGCCGGGCAGATGCAGGTGATTTTTGGCACGGGCGTGGTCAACAAGGTTTACGCGGCGTTTATTCAGGCGGCGGGGATTAGCGAATCCAGTAAATCGGAGGCCGCGGATCTGGCGGCGCGCAAGCTGAACCCGTTCCAGCGCATTGCCCGTTTGCTCTCCAACATCTTTGTCCCGATCATTCCCGCGATTGTGGCATCCGGCCTGCTGATGGGCCTGCTCGGCATGGTGAAAACCTACGGCTGGGTCAATGCGGATAACGCCATCTACATCATGCTGGACATGTGCAGCTCCGCGGCGTTTATCATTCTGCCTATTCTGATCGGCTTTACCGCCGCGCGGGAATTTGGCGGCAACCCGTATCTCGGCGCGACGCTGGGCGGCATTCTGACCCACCCGGCGCTGACCAACGCCTGGGGCGTGGCCTCCGGCTTCCACACCATGAACTTCTTCGGCCTTGAGATCGCGATGATTGGCTATCAGGGCACGGTGTTCCCTGTGCTGCTGGCCGTCTGGTTTATGAGCATCGTCGAGAAAAACCTGCGCCGCGCGATCCCGGACGCGTTAGACCTGATCCTGACGCCGTTCCTCACCGTCGTTATCTCCGGCTTTATCGCCTTGCTGATTATCGGCCCGGCGGGGCGCGCGCTGGGCGACGGCATCTCCTTTATCCTGAGCACGTTAATTGAACACGCGGGCTGGCTGGCCGGGCTGCTGTTCGGCGGGCTTTACTCGGTGATTGTGATCACCGGTATTCACCACAGCTTCCACGCGATCGAAGCCGGGCTGCTTGGCAACCCGTCGATTGGCGTGAACTTCCTGCTGCCGATCTGGGCCATGGCGAACGTGGCGCAGGGCGGCGCCTGTCTGGCGGTGTGGTTCAAAACCAAAGATGCCAAAATCAAAGCCATTACCTTGCCGTCGGCGTTCTCTGCGATGCTGGGCATCACCGAAGCGGCCATTTTTGGTATCAACCTGCGCTTTGTTAAGCCGTTCATCGCCGCGCTGATCGGCGGCGCGGTGGGCGGGGCCTGGGTGGTCTCAGTCCATGTGTACATGACCGCCGTTGGGTTGACCGCTATTCCGGGCATGGCCATCGTGCAGGCCAGCTCGCTGCTCAACTATATTATCGGCATGGTGATTGCCTTCGGCGTGGCGTTTACCGTCTCACTGCTGCTGAAATATAAAACGGACTCTGAATAATGACGTTACCTTCCCGCTGGCCTGCGATCCTGCAGGCCGTTATGAAAGGTCAGCCGCGGGCGCTTGCGGATAGCCACTATCCGCAGTGGCACCCCGCGCCGGTGACGGGGCTGATGAACGATCCCAACGGGTTTATCTGGTTTGCCGGCCGCTACCACCTGTTCTATCAGTGGAACCCGCTGGACTGCGAGCATCGGTTTAAATGCTGGGGGCACTGGAGCTCTGCGGACCTGGTGCACTGGCAGCACGAGCCGCTGGCGCTGATGCCGGATGAAGAGTATGACCGCAACGGCTGCTACTCCGGTAGCGCCGTGGATAACGATGGCGTTTTAACACTGTGCTATACCGGCAACGTCAAGTTCGATGACGGCAGCCGCACCGCCTGGCAGTGCCTGGCGGTGGAACAGCCGGACGGGACCTTTAAGAAGCTGGGGCCGGTGCTGGCGCTGCCGGAAGGCTACACCGGACACGTGCGCGATCCGAAGGTGTGGCAGCACGACGGGGAGTGGTACATGGTGCTCGGCGCGCAGGATCTGCAAAAGCGGGGCAAGGTACTGCTGTTTAAGTCAGCCGATTTGCACGCCTGGGCGTCCTGCGGGGAAATCGCCGGTCACGGGGTTAACGGCCTGACGGACGCGGGTTATATGTGGGAGTGTCCGGACCTGTTCGCCCTCGACGGAACGCACATCTTAATCAGCTGTCCGCAGGGGCTGGCGCGCGAGCCGCATCGCTATCTCAATACCTATCCGGCGACCTGGATGAGCGGGGCGTTTGACTATTCGAATGCCGCGTTCGATCACGGCGACCTGCGCGAGCTGGACGCGGGCTTTGAGTTTTACGCTCCGCAAACGACGCTGGCGGAAGACGGACGACGCATTCTGATCGGCTGGATGGGCGTACCGGACGGGGAAGAGATGCTTCAGCCAACCCGGGCGCACGGCTGGATGCATCAGATGACCTGCCCGCGCGAATTACGCTATCGCGACGGCAGGCTCTGGCAGACCCCGGCGCGCGAGCTGGCGGCGCTGCGTGAAGATGAGCAGCGCTGGCAGGGGCGCGCCAGCGAGGCGCCGGACCTGGACGCGACGCGCCTGGAGTTTGAGCTGAGCGCATCGCAGGTGAATGTCGATTTTGGCGGCGCGCTGCGTCTAACGGTTGATGAGCAGGGTATACGTCTTGAACGCGCGAGCCTGAAAACCGGTGAAACGCTGACCCGCTACTGGCAGGGCGACGTCAGCCATTTGCGCGTTCTCTGCGACCGCTCCAGCGTTGAAATCTTCATCAATCACGGTGAAGGAGTGATGAGCAGCCGCTATTTTCCTGACCATCCGGCCCGGGTGCGATTCGAAGGTGCGTCCGATATCACATTACGCTACTGGTCGCTGCGCGCCTGCATGATAGAATGAGGGTTTTGGCAGCCGGATCTAAGTCGTTGTGAGAAAAACAAAACGCGTCACCATTAAAGACATCGCGGAGCTGGCGGGTGTGTCAAAAGCCACCGCCAGCCTGGTCCTGAACGGGCGCAGCAAAGAGCTTCGCGTGGCGGAAGAGACGCGCGAGCGCGTGCTGGCGATTGCAAAAGAGCACCACTATCAGCCCAGCATTCACGCCCGGTCGCTGCGCGATAACCGCAGCCACACCGTTGGTCTGGTGGTCCCGGAGATCACCAACTACGGTTTTGCCGTGTTTTCTCACGAGCTTGAGACGCTGTGCCGCGAGGCGGGCGTTCAGCTGCTGATCTCCTGTAGCGATGAAAACCCGGGGCAGGAGACGGTGGTGGTGAACAACATGGTGGCGCGTCAGGTTGACGGGCTGATTGTGGCCTCCAGCATGCTTAACGATGCGGACTACCACAAGCTGAGCGAGCAGCTGCCCGTTGTCCTGTTTGACCGCCACATCAACGACAGCGCGCTGCCGCTGGTCATCACCGATTCCATTACTCCAACGGCGGAACTGGTGGCCGACATTGCGCGCCAGCACCCTGATGAATTCTACTTCCTCGGCGGCCAGCCGCGCCTTTCTCCGACGCGCGACCGCCTGGAAGGGTTTAAGCAAGGTCTGCGAGAGGCGGGCGTGGAGCTGCGCCCCGAGTGGATCATTCACGGCAACTATCACCCGAGCTCCGGTTACGAGATGTTTGCTGAACTCTGCGCCCGTCTGGGGCGTCCGCCGAAAGCGCTGTTCGCCGCCGCCTGCGGGCTGCTGGAAGGGGTGCTGCGCTATATGGGCCAGCACAACCTGTTGCAAAGTGATATCAGGTTAGCCAGTTTTGACGATCATTATCTCTACGATTCCCTGACGATCCCGGTGGATACCATTCGTCAGGATAACCGCCAGCTGGCGTGGCACTGCTTTGATTTGATTAACAAATTGATCGAAGGGGAGACGCCGCAGCCGTTGCAGCGCAAGCTCAATGCCACCCTGCAGCGACGCTATAAGCCAGCGAAATAGCCCGGTTCGATACTTCAATAACTTTAATTAATTTAAGTTTTGGAATGGCCGATAACCATAAGGAATAATTTTCCTTGAGGTATTGGTTTATGTCGTTGAAAAAGTCGTCCCTGATCGTCCTGTTCTCGCTGCTTTTCTTCTTTGTTGTCAGCATTGTCACCAGCGTTGGCCTCATCATAAAAAGTAATAATTCCCTGGATAACGTCAACAAAGAGATCCAGGTTGTGCTGTCCATTATTGACCCCATCAACCACAGCCGTACGCTGCGCGTGCGGGTGATGGAATATGTGAAGATGGTGGAAGCGGGCAACTCGGCGGACGGGGCTGCAAAGCTAACCGCCGTGAAAGAGGCGCTGACCAAAGCTGACCACGCCTTTGCGGCCTTTATGGCTTCGCCGCGTCTGACGGATGAAGCGCCGCTGGTGACTGCCTATCAGGACGCCTGGCAAAACTACCGCAACCAGGGGCTGGCACCGCTGATCGATGCCGCCGAGGCGCACGATGTGGCCAAATTTAACGCGCTGATCCCGGAAGTCTCCCGCCTCGACCGCCAGTACGAGATCGTTCTCGACCAGGTCCTTTCCGTCCACCAGAAATACGCCAAAAGCCTGAACGAAGATGCGAGCAGCAATTTCGTCTCCGGCCTGGCGATCATTGCCGCTATCGCCAGCCTGTTTGTGGTGGTGATTGTCGCCGTCAGCCTGCTGATGAAGCGCTTTGTCTTTGCGCCGGTCAACCTGGCGCGCGAGCACTGCAGCCAGATTGCGGCGGGCAAGCTGGACGTTCCGGTGCCGGTCAAGGGGAGCGCACATAACGAAATCGATCATCTTATGAGCTCGATGGAACAGATGCGTCAGGCACTGCTGGCGACCATCGCCCAGGTGCGCGATGCGAGCCATACCGTAACGCACGCGGCGCAGGAGATTGCCTCCGGAAATATCGACCTGGCGTCACGTACCGAGCAGCAGGCTTCCGCATTGACCCAGACGGCGGCGAGCATGGAAGAGCTGAGCGCGACGGTGGCGAACAATACCGACAACGTTTATCAGGCCGGGAAACTGGTGCAGGACGCGGTGAAAAATGCCCACACCGGTGAAGCGGTAACCCGAGAAGTTATCGACACGATGAATACCATCGCGGCGAACTCGAAGCGCATCGAAGACATTACCAGCGTGATTAACAGCATTGCCTTCCAGACCAACATCCTGGCGCTGAACGCGGCGGTTGAAGCGGCGCGCGCCGGCACGCAGGGCCGCGGCTTTGCGGTCGTGGCCAGCGAAGTGCGCACTCTGGCGCAGAAAAGCGCGGTGGCGGCCAAGGACATCGAGAGCCTGATTGCGCAGTCGGTCTCCAGCGTGAAAAACGGCGCGGAGCTGGTCAGCCGCTCGGGCGAGGTGATTGACTCGATTATTTCGTCGGTGAATAAAGTGAATACGCTGATGGAGCAGATCTCCGTCGCCTCTGAAGAGCAGAGCCGCGGGATCAGCCAGGTCGGCCAGGCGGTGACCGAGATGGATGGCGTGACCCAGCAGAACGCCGCGCTGGTGCAGCAGTCCGCTGCGGCAGCGGCCTCGCTGGAAGAGCAGGCGCAGCAGCTTTCACGGAGTATTTCGAGTTTTAGTTTGCCGGTGCAGGCGTAAGCCTTTGACATGTGCCGGGTGGCGCTGACGCTTACCCGGCCTACGAAACCTGTAGGCCCGCGCAAGCGTCAGCGCCGCCGGGCAATAACCGAGAATGTGCGGCCAGAGTAATTATTTCATTCACCCCAGCAATATTTCCCTCCCTCATCCGTCTACCTCATCACAAGCCATAATCAGTTACTGTAAACGAGGTAAACACCATGAGAGATTTTGATATGCACGACAGAGGTCACGGGCGCGGATTCGGTCGCCACCGTATGGGCAAGGGCTTAGTCATCGGCGCGGTGATTTTCATCGTGCTCGGCCTGGTGGTGATGACCCTCTGGAACGCCTTGCTCCCGGCCATCCTTGGCGTGAAAGCCATTGGCTTCTGGCAGGCGCTGGGCATTCTGGTGCTGAGCCGCATTCTGTTTGGCGGATTAGGTTTCCGTCCGGGGATGTTTGGCGCGCACCGCCGGATGCACGAGCGCTGGATGAACATGACGCCCGAACAGCGCGAGGCGTTTATTCAGCAGCGTCGCGAAGGTTTTGGTCGCCACGGTCGTGGCCACTGCGGCTGGCACGGTCATCGTGACGATAAGCGCGACGACGCCACGCCAAAAGCGCCGGAAGCAGAGTGAGCGAAATGAAAGCCGGGGAGGCGGGCGGATCCATGCTGATGTCGGCGCTCAATGCCTGCCGCGCCCGGCTGAAAGCCTTCATTCGCGGGCGGACCTCCGTTCGCGATGATGCCGACGACATTTTGCAGGAAGTCACCTATCAGCTGATGAAAGTGGAACAGCCGGTCGAAAACGTCGCCGCCTGGCTGTTCCGCGCGGCGCGTAATGAGATGACCGACCGGGCGCGTAAAAAGCGCGAGGTCTCACTCTCCGGCTATTTTACGGGCGTAGACGAAGAGGGTTTCCCGGAGGACGAGCTGGCCGAAACCCTTTTCGGCGTGCCGCACACGCCGGAAGAGGAGTACCTCAAAACGCTGCTGTGGGAAGAGCTGGGGCAGGCGCTGTCTGAACTGCCGCCGCCGCAGCGCGAGGTGTTTGAAAAGACCGAACTGCACGGCTACAGCATTAAAATGCTGGCAGAGGAGACCGGCGCCAGCGAACAGGCTTTGTTATCCCGCAAGCACAAGGCGGTGCTGTTTCTGCGCACGCGGCTGCGCGACGTCTACGACGCGCTGACGGGCGAATAGCGGCGACAGACAAAACCTTACACTTCCGGCACTTGTAGATTCATCACTATCGTTTATGATCGGGGCGTCTTGTTACTCTGGAACGTTATGCGCAACCGTCAGCTCCTCGGAAAATGGCTTTTGATCGTCACCTGTCTCGCGATGGCGCTTTGCCTCGTGCAGCGTGCGGTGATGCTCAACCATTTTTTACAGGGACTGGATCCGCAGATTTCACTGAGTGTAGATGCCCCGGGTCAAAGCAGCAACACCGAACAGCCCGGCCCGTCGCCCTGTCAGCTGGGCGCACACTCGCTGCTTTGCGCCCAGCCGCTGTTCTTCGACGGCGCGCTACCGGCCATTATTATCTTCTTCGCGCTGCTGCAGCTGTTTACGCAAGGGCGGGCATTGGCTCCCGCAGAGCAGCCCGTTCAGGCACCGCCTCCCCGAATACACCTTAAAAACTGCGTTTTCCGTGAATGAAAATCATCGTCCTCTCACGATAATTTTCACTGTTCTCGGAGTAAAACATGGTTAACCTCTTCAGGGGATTCGTCTTCCTGTGGCTGTCCTGCATCGGCATTGCCCATGCGGCGGACACAGGCTGGCTGGTTTCCCCCCAAAACGATCACGCCCGCATCCGCTTTCAGGCGGAGAGGGAGCAAACGCACGTTAAAGGTCTGCTCACCGTTGAGCTAAAGCCCGGCTGGAAAACCTACTGGCGATCGCCGGGCGAGGGCGGCGTCGCGCCGAAAATCAGCTGGCCGGAGGGCGTAACGGATAGCTGGTCCTGGCCGGTCCCGTCGCGCTTCGATATCTCCGGCATGACCACGCAGGGCTATCACGACAAGGTCACTATCCCGATTACGCTCGACGGAGTGAAGGGCGACACGCTCGACGGGACGCTCACGCTTTCCACGTGCAGTAACGTCTGTCTGCTGACGGACTACCCGCTGCATCTCGATTTTACCCAGCCGGTAGATGAGGGCTTCCGTAGCGAGTTCGAGCAGGCGATGCGCGCCGTGCCCGGTACGTCAGGCGTATCCAGGGATCTCTCCGCGTGGCTCTCTGGCGACAAGCTGGTGATTACCGGCACGTCGGACGGGAAGTGGGATAATCCGGGGATCTACTTTGACCCGCTGGAAGGTGACATTCTTCCCGGCGAGCCGGTCATCAAACACGACGGCAATACGCTTCGGGTGACGGTACCCCTGACCGACGAATGGGGAGACAAGCCCGCCTCGCTGGAAGGCAAGAGGCTGTCGTTTGTGCTGACCAGTGGCGGCAATGCGCAGCAAACCACCATGACCGTTGGCGCGACGCCTGCTGCACCTTCTGCGCCTGAAGGGACGGGCAAAATGGTGCTTTTTGCGCTGCTGGGCGGGCTGATCCTCAACCTGATGCCCTGCGTGCTGCCGGTCATGGGCATGAAGCTTAACAGCATCCTGCAGGCGGGATCGGACAGGCGCGCTATCAGGCTGCGCTTCCTCGCTACCAGCGCCGGGATCCTCACCTCCTTTATGCTGCTGGCGGGGATGGTGACGGCGCTGAAGCTGGCCGGGGCGTCGCTGGGGTGGGGCATTCAGTTCCAGAACCCGTGGTTTATTGGCCTGATGGTCGCCGTCACCTTCCTGTTTGCGCTGAACCTGTTTGGCGCGTTTGAGATGCTGCTGCCTTCCGCCGCCACGGGACGGCTGGCGACGGCAGGAGGATCCGGGATTGGCGGCAGCTTCTGCGAAGGGATGTTCGCCACGCTGCTGGCGACGCCGTGCTCCGCGCCGTTCCTCGGTACGGCGGTTGCCTTTGCCCTTGGCGCACCGCTGCACTCCCTGTGGCTGATCTTCCTGATGCTCGGCGTGGGCATGAGCCTGCCGTGGCTGTTTGTCGCCCTGGTGCCAAAAACGGCCATGCTGCTGCCGAAACCCGGCCGCTGGATGAACACGCTAAAAGTCGTTCTGGGCCTGATGATGCTCGCCTCCAGCCTCTGGCTGGCAACATTACTGAGCGTGCATCTGGGCGAGGCGGTCAGCCAGATTGTGATGCTGGTGCTCATCGCCGTCGCGCTGGCGCTGTTCGCGCTGAAGGGGCAAAAATCCTCACCGCTGTTCTGGCTCGTGGTTATCGCGCTGTCGGCGTTTGGTGGGTATCAGGCGCGCGGGCTGCTTAACGCGCCGCCTGCCGCTCCGGCACAAAATGCTGCGCAGACCATCCCGTGGCAGCCGCTCAGCGAGGAGGCCATCCAGCAGGCGCTGGTGCAGGGAAAACGGGTGTTTGTGGATATCTCGGCGGACTGGTGCGTGACCTGCAAAGTTAACGAGCATCGGGTGCTGAATCAGCCGGACGTTATTGCCGCGCTGCGCCAGCCGGACGTGGTGGCCCTTCGCGGAGACTGGAGCCAGCCGTCCGCGTTTATCGCCGATTTTCTGGCGAAGCGAAACCGTTACGCCATTCCGTTTAACGCAGCGTATGGCCCCGGTCTGCCTGAGGGGGAAATCCTCTCGCCGCTGCTGGACAAGCGCACTCTGATCGCCACCCTGAACAACGCAAAAGGCTAACTGTGTTATGAAAAAATTCCTTATTACGCTTCTGCTCCTGCTGGCGCCGGTTCAGGTGTTCGCTGCCCAGCCGCTAACGCTGGACCAGGAGCAGCGTGCGCAGAAGATGGTGTATGATTTTCTGTTTAACGATCCAAACTCCCCGCGCATCGGCGCGAAAAACCCAAAGCTCACCCTGGTGGTGTTTACCGACTACAACTGTCTGTACTGTAAAAAATTCGATCCGTATCTGGAGAAGATCGTCGAAAAACACCCGGACGTGGCGGTGGTCTTTAAGTTTTTACCTTTCCGCTCGGAAAGTTCGCTGACTGCCGCGCGCGATGCGTTAACGCTCTGGCGTCAGGAGCCCCGGCAGTTTATGAAGCTGAACCATACCCTGATGGCGAAAAAGGGTTACCACGATGACGCCAGCATTCAGGAGGCGCAGAAGCGGGCGGGCGTGAGCGTTACGACGCCGGATGACGAGAGCCTTATGACAATTAAGCGCAGCCTGATCGTCGCGGAAAAAATGGGGATCCAGGGCACGCCCGCCACGCTCATCGGCGAAGGACTGCTGCCCGGCTGGGTGCCGTACGAACAGTTCGACGAAATGGTCAGTGACGCACTGAAAAACCGCTAACCTGAAGGGGGCGTAATGCCCCCGACAAACCGGAGAGGGAAATGAAAAAATTACTGTTACTTTCAGCGCTGGCGACGTCAGGGCTGGTACAGGCGGCTGATGCCATACCGGACGTGGTGAAGCACTTCGGCGAGCAGCAGAACATTAAAATCATCAAGAAGCTGGATGCGCCCGGCGGCGCGCCTGCCTGGCTGGGGCAGTATCAGGATATGGGCGTAACGCTCTTTTTAACGCCGGACGGCAAGCACGTCATCTCAGGCTATCTGTACGATGACAAAGGAAAAAACCTCAGCGAGGGCTATTTCCAGAAAGAGATCTACGCCCCGATGGGACGCGAGATGTGGAAGAACCTCAACGCGGCGCATCCCCTGAAGGAAGGGGCGGATAACGCCCCGCGTAAGGTCTTTGTTTTCGCCGATCCGTTCTGTCCGTACTGCAAGCAGTTCTGGGCCGAAGCGCAGCCGTGGGTGAAGGCGGGCAAGGTGCAGCTCAACACGCTGCTGGTGGCGTTTCTCAACCCCAACAGCGGACGTAACGCCTCGGCGATTCTGAATGCGAAAGATCCGGTTTCGGCCTGGCGCGAATACGAGCTTTCAGGTGGCAAAAAATTACCGAAGCCAGAGGGCGAGGCTTCCCGCGAAACGGTAGCGATCCTGCAGAAGCACCAGACGCTGATGGACAGCCTGGGCGCTAACGCCACGCCGGCCATTTACTATCTGAATGCGGAAAATGAGCTGCAGCAGGTGGTCGGTATGCCGGATGCGCAGCAGCTTGAGGCGATGTTCGGGCCGAAGCCGTAAAAAACAGGCAGAAACGGGGCGTTTCTGCCTGATGGCATTTAGCTTCCCCAGCGTCCTTTCAGGTAGTTCACCGCCTGCTGGGTCTGCGGCTGGTTCAGGTAATCTTCCCGGAACAGGATGGTGCCGTTCACGTTGGGCAGCGAATCGTTGAGATCGAGCTGCTTTTTCAGCTCCGGCACGCCGCCCTGAACCGTCCAGTCCGGCTCGTTTCTCGACGGCTCGCCCACCTTGTAGAACGCAATGCCGATATACAGGCGAGTGTGGGTCGGCTTCACGACGTCGGCCCACCATTTGGTCAGCACGTCGTAGCGCGCGGCATCCCGGGAGAAGGGCCAGTAAATCTGCGGAGCGATGTAGTCGAGCAGGCCCTGCTGAACCCACTGCCGCGTATCGGCGTAGGATTCATCGTAGGCCGCGGCGCCGCGGGTGTCAGAGCCTGCCGGGTCAAACGAACGGTTACGCCACACGCCCGCCGGGCTGACGCCAAACTCAACGTCGGGCCTGGTCTGTTTAATCGCGCGGGAAACCTGGACGATCAGCTGCTGCGTGTTGTGTCTACGCCAGTCAGCCTTTGAGGCAAATCCCTGACCGTACTGCCGCCAGGTCTGTGCGTCATTGAGCGCTGAACCAGGCGTTTCGGTATAGAAGTAATCGTCAAACTGCACGCCGTCTACCGCGTAGTTCGCCACCACTTCGGTCACCACTTTGGTTATCCAGTCGCGCACTTCCGGAATGCCGGGGTCGAGCACAAAGCGGTCGCCCGAGATGCGCACCCACTCAGGGTGCTGGACATAGACGCTGGACGGGGTCTGATAGGCGGTCCGGTTCAGGGCGGCGATGGTGGACGGTTTGGTGTTGGTCGACACGCGGTACGGGTTGAACCAGGCATGCACTTTCATGCCGCGCTTGTGCGCTTCATCCAGCATAAACTGCAGCGGATCGTATCCCGGATACTCGCCGATGTTGCCCGTCAGCATATCCGACCACGGCAAAATTTTTGATGACCAGAGGGCCGTGCTGTCCGGCTTCACCTGGAAAAACACCGTGTTAATGCCGAGGCGCTTAAGGTTGTCGAGCTTGCTTGTCAGCGCCTGCTTCTGCATCGCGATGCGCTGGTCCGCGCTGCGGCCGTTCACCGAGGCCACCGGCGGCCAGTCGAGACGTGAGACGGTCGCCAGCCAGATCCCGCGCATTGGCTCGTTTGCCTGCTGCGTCGGTTTGCTCGCGGTGGGAAGAGGGGTAACCAGTGATTTTGGCGGTTTGGAGGAGCAGCTCACAAGTAAAAGCGCGCAGGCAGCCAGCGCACCAATCCGTTTTACGTGTCGCGTCATTTGCGTATTAGCTCTTGATAATCCGACTGTTGGCCCAGGGATTAAACGCGGGCGCCGCCTGTTCTGTGCTTACCTCGTCGTTGAGGGAGTCCAGATACAGGGCTTCCACTTCCGCGCGCGCCCACGGGGTGCGGCGCAGAAATTTCAGGCTCGATTTAACGCTGGGATCTTTTCTGAAACAGTTAATTTTGATTCGGTCGCCCAGTTCGCTCCAGCCGTATTTTGCCACCAGGGCATTGACCATCATCTCCAGCGTTACGCCATGCAAAGGATCTTTGGAAATATGTGCAGTCATAGGTGTCCGGATGTCTCAATGTTTGTGGGGGCAGGGTTTCCGGTGAAAGGGTACAAGAAAGCAGGTGAAGCGGCAATAATATCAAGATCCCCCTTTTTTTGGGCATTAGTTCTCTTCTAACTATTTGTATAATCAATAGAGTAACAATGAAAAACAGGTATACCGATGACGCATAATCAGGTGCTGGGAATCGATCTCGGGACAACGAACAGCGCGGTCAGCGTTTGGCTTGAGGGGCGGCCAGTGCTGGTTACGAATAAATTTGGTGAGGTTCTGACCCCTTCAGTCGTGGGTCTTGATGATGACGGCAATATCCTGACAGGCCGTCCTGCCCGGGATCGTTTACAAACTCACCCGCATCTCACGCAGGCGAGCTTTAAGCGTTTCATGGGGACAGACATCCAGCTTCCGCTTGGGCTAAGGCAATTTCGTGCGGAGGAGTTATCTGCTCTGCTGCTTCGCCAGTTGAAAGAGGATGCTGAAGCCTGGCTTGGCCAGGCTATATCCGATGCGATCATCACCGTTCCGGCTTATTTTAATGATGTACAACGACGGGCGGTAAAAAATGCTGCCAGCCTGGCCGGCCTGAATGCCATCCGCCTTTTAAACGAACCTACCGCAGCTTCTCTTGCTTTTGGGTTACTGGAAAACAGAGAACAAAAATATCTCACTTTCGATCTTGGCGGTGGGACATTCGATGTATCCATTATTGATATGTTTGAGGGCGTGGTGGAAGTCCGTGCCAGCAGCGGAGACGTACGCTTAGGTGGAGATGATTTCTCGGATGCCATTCTGCACTGGATGTTGCAACAACACCCGGCTCTAAAAGCAGCCCCCGATACGGTGAGGGCCGAGCTGCTGGCGAAAGCCGAAAGCGTGAAACTGACGCTTAGCCAGCATGCACAGGCCGAGGTCACTCTATGCTGGAATGAAACGGAGTGGCGATGGTTAATGAATGAAGAGCAATTTGCCCACTGCTGCAAACCGCTTTTAAATCGGCTTCAACATCCTGTTCAGCAGGCGCTCAATGATGCGCGTTTCTCAGTGCGCGATCTGGACCATATCCTTCTGGTGGGAGGGGCGACGCGCATGCCACTCGTCCGCCAGACTGTCGCGCGACTTTTTGGTCGCTTCCCACGTCACGATCTTCATCCCGACGAAGCCGTAGCCCTTGGTGCTGGCGTTCAGGCCGGTATGGTCATGTCTGATGTCGCCGTGGAGGATATCATTCTCACGGACGTGATGCCTTTTTCTCTGGGTGTTGAAGTTGCCAGGCGTAGTTCGGAGCGTCTTGAGACGGGATTTTTCCTGCCACTCATCGAACGAAATACCTTTCTACCCGTGAGTAAGATGGAGACAGTCAATACCGTTGAAGATAATCAACGCACTGTATTGCTGAAGATCTACCAGGGGGAGGCGCGCAAAGTTCGCGATAATATTTTTCTGGGTGAAATGAGTATTGATGTCCCACCTGCACCGGCGGGAGAGGTCTCTCTGGATGTCCGCTTTACCTACACCCTCGATGGTTTGCTGGAAGTCGAATGCCAGTGTCAGGGAAACCCCGCCATCTCAAGACGGGTTATTGAAAAAGTGCCAGGGCAGATGAGCGATGAACAAATTGCCGAGAGTCTGCAAAAGCTCGCCGCACTCAAAATCCACCCTCGCGATCGTAAGGAAAACGTCGCGCTGTTGGCTCGCTGTTCGCGCCTCTATGAACGGCTGCTGGGGGATGAGCGAGCCTGCATTGACCGGCTTACAACAGAATTTGAGTGGGCTCTTGAGAGTCAGGAGCCGCAGCGGATTGAACGTTCTGCACGAGAGGTTGAACTTTTTCTCAATAGCTACGAAGGGGTCAGGTAGATGAGCATCTGGCAAACTCTTGATATTGATCCTACAGAGGATGAATCGGAAATTCGGCGAGCCTACGCACGCCAGTTAAAAAAGAATCGTCCTGATACCGACCCCACTGGTTACCAACGCCTACGGGAAGCCTTTGACGATGCAAAACGGTTAGCAAAGGAAGGCAAAGAGAAGGATCCACAACGTGTTTTAGTCGATGAACCAGCGGCAATGGTTCATCGTCAGGAAGAAACTGATGAACGCGTGACCGTTTTCTTACCAGAGCGCGAAGCGTTATATACGGAACAGGAAATATCTGCTCTGGCTTATAAGCTCGTCAACGAAGAAATATCCGGCATTGCTTCTCTCAAGCATCTCTCCGCCCGCATTAACGGGCGAGGAAGTCTTGAACAACAACGGCTTTTCAGTCAACGTCTTGCCGCTGCACTGGCTGAACAGGCTGGATTAACTGAAGCGCAACTTGATATCGTGGCGGAAATGCTGAACTGGCGGATACATGATTACGACTTTAGCCATATCATCCCGCGTTACCTTCAACACGCCATTAATCATCAGATCCGCCAAACTGAAATCCTCCGAGCCTGGCAGAAAATGGAGGCGGAAGGGAAGCAGGGATCATGGCGGGAGAGGCTGGCTATTAAGCTGCTCAGAAGTGAACGACCGAACGTACCTTTTTGGATACGATTATTGCCGGGTTTGATTGAAACTATGGCAACACGATATCAATACGTACTGCAATCTTTTCCGGAAATCCTCCCCCGGTTCAATCCTTTTATTCTGCAGTTCCTGCAGAGAGCACGATTAGGCCTCACATCGGCGGGTCTTTTCTTATTGGCATTTTGGGGTTTTCTTTTCAGCGCTATTTTACCCTCCACTGGGGGTATTACCCTCGTCAGTACCATTACAATTGCAACGCTTATTTTCTACCTTTACGTCAGCGATATGGTGTTGATAAGCGCCCATTCCAGACCCAGATTGCTCAGCGCTTTTTTAGGCATTGAGTTCCTGCTTTCACTCATTATTATTCAGTGGTTCTTTGGCGGACTCTATTTTGCTGCTCTTTCGGCCATTACTACACCCGGTCTGGGGCCACCACTCCTGATGACGGCGATCTTTTTGCTGCTGTCGGCGATAGCCGTATGGGCAGTGTGGCCGAATCGAAAAGTACCGGCGATCCGCTTGCCCGGAATTATCATGAGCAGGCTCTTTTCCAGTCCATGGCGGATCCTTGAGGTGATGAATTTCGCCTGGTATAGCTTTATCTGGCTTTTCATTCATTACTTTATTTGTGCTGCGGTTATGGCGGCGCTGATTAATCAGTTTAGTGAGAGATGAATTAAATATGGCGCTCTAATAATAAAAGGTCACCCGGCTTAAGCCAGAGTGACCTTATTAAATTTTTCAGCTATTTATTTCTTATCAGCGAACAGCTCCGGCGCCCACGGACGCGGATCCACCTCCATAAACGGCGCGCGCTCGAAGCGGTCCTTCAGCGCCCACGGCACCGTGCAGTCGAAGATGGTCTTGCAGGAAATGCCGTTTGCGCGAATTGAGGTGCTGTAATCCGGCGACTGGGACGGATCCAGCTGGTGGCCGCGGATCCCCGGAATATTGGTGATGCTGACATCGCCCTGCATGCGGGTGGTCATCGCCCACAGGATGTCGTCGCTGTCGAAAATATCCACGTCTTCGTCGACAAGAATGATGTTCTTCAGCTCCGAATAGGTGGCTAAGGCAATGAGCGCCGCCTGTCCCTGACGTCCTTCGTCTGACGGCTGGCGTTTTTTCACCTGCAGGATCCCGAGGAATTTACCGCCGCCCGCGGTATGCGCATAGACGTTTTGCAGGAAGCCCGGAATCGCCTCTTCAACGGCATTGCGGATGCTGGCTTCCGTCGGCAAACCGGCCAGGGTGGTATGCTCTTCTCCCGGTCCCACCAGCGTTTGCAGGATCGCGTGGTTTCGCATGGTCACGGCTTTCACTTTGATCACGGGCAGGGACGGGTTCGCCTCGCCGCAGTAGCCCGGGAACTCCGGCATCGCGTGGCCGGTGTTGGTGTGCTGATCTTCTCTTACGCGCACGCCCGGTAGCAGTTCGCCCTCGATGATGATTTCCGCCCGCGCGATCGCTTTCTCTTTTACCGCCACGCCCTGCACCAGTTCGACCGGCTGCTGGCGCAGCGCCCCGGCGACGCCCAGCTCGTTGTAGCCAAACGGCGTGGTGGGCGCCTCAAAGCACGCGCCGATATAGATGGCTGGATCGAGCCCCATATTGATCGTCACCTGCAGCGGTTTTCCGGCTTCTTCCGCCTTTTTGCGGAAGACTTCAATATGCCGACCGGCGGCAAGGAACATGGAAAGCTCGTCGCGCTCCTGAACGCAGAGGCGGTGGATGGTGACGTCCGTTAGCGAGCTGTCTTCCGGATCGCTTGCCAGCACCAGCCCCAGACAGAAGAACGGGCCCGCATCAATCGGCGTGTTTGTGGGGGCCGGAAGCAGCTTGCGCAGGTCGAAGTCAGGGTCGTCTGCGTAGAAAACCTGTTCCTGGCAGGGTGCCTGCGAGGCCGGAACGACAACCGGCGCAACTGGCTTTTTCACCGCCTGGCCGACGTGTTTTGCCAGCTCCGAGGGCTCACAGCCTAGCAGAAGCGCCGCGCGCTCGCGGCTGGCGTGCATGCCCACCAGGATGCGGGAGCCCGGATAGCCCTTTACGCTGTTGAACATCATGGCCGGTCCCGTACGGGTGGGACGTTTTACCGTGCCGCCCGCGCCGATATGGCGGTAGACCCCCGCCAGCTCCGCGTTGGGATCGACCGGATAATCGGTTTCAAGATACTGCCCTTCGTGGCGCTGAAGCAGGGCGATGGCGCTGCGGAGATCGTTGATCGGGTTTTCCATATTTTCCTCCCTCGTTTGAATACCTCCATTTTTATGGCAATGACCAATAGCATCAATTGCATCATTACTGCTAAATTGATAAGTAAATTCATATCAAAAAAGGAAGTGTTCCGTGCAGTTTCGTCAGATGCGCCATTTCATCGTCGTGGCCGAAGAGCTCCACATGCACCGGGCCGCCGAGCGTCTGAACATGGCGCAACCGGCCCTGAGCCAGCAGATAAAGGCGCTGGAAGAACGTTTAGGCGTCACGCTCTTTAGCCGGGCGAACCGCCGCTTAACCCTGACGCCCGCGGGTGAAGCGTTTCTGGTGAAAGCCAGGCTCGCCATTTCCCTGACCGAGCAGGCGGTTCTCGACGCCAGGCAAACGGCACGGGGCGAGCAGGGGGTATTAAACCTGGGGTGCGTGTCGAGTGCGATGTTCGACGGCAGGCTGCCCGCCGCGCTGCGCCAGATGCACACGCGCTGGCCGGCCATTACCATGTCGCTGGTGACGGGAAATGTGCAGACGCTCTACGCGGCCGTGCAGAGCAACCAGCTCGATGTGGCTATTATCCGGGCGCCGCTGCCGTCCCTGCCTGACGATCTGCAAAGCCGCCCGTTCACGTCAGAGAAAACGGTCCTGGCGCTGTATCGTCAGCACCCGCTGGCGGGATCTTCCGCGCTGACGCTTTCGTCGGTGAAGGACGAAAAATGGATCTCCCTGCGCGACCCGGAGGGAATGGGGCTGGAACAGTACTTTTATGACGCCTGCAGCGGGGCGGGCTTTCAGCCGGACGTGGTGCAAAACGCGACCGACGTGCCCACCGTGATAAGCCTGGTCTCGGCGGGATTTGGGCTGGCGCTGCTGCCCGCATCGGCAAAGGCGGTGAGCGTTGAGAACGTGGTTTACGTGGACATCCTCGACCGGCTCCGTGAAAGCGAGCTGACGCTGGTTTGCCACCGGATTATTCGCTCAGAAGTGCTTAAAAAATTACTGATTACCCTCGATCACACCTGACGCCCGGCGGCCTGCAGCAGCTGCTCGCGCAGCCAGGCATTCGCCGGATCCTGGCTGTTTTTCGGGTGCCAGTACATGTAGATGGTAATCGGCTGGAGCGGCAGCGGCGGCGCAAAGAGATCCAGCGTGCCGGCAAACTGTTTCAGCATCCGTTCCGGCAGGGTGCACACCAGGTCGGTACCGGCAACAAGCGCAGGCGCCACGGCGTAGCTCTGCGTGGACATCGCGACGCGTCGCTGGTAGCCCAGCCCGGCCAGGGTTTGATCGACAAAGCCGGTAAACGGATCTCCCGCCGATGACACCACCAGATGAGAAAGCGCGCAGTAGCTTTCCAGGTCTAACGCTCTGGTACCGCGCGGATGGCCTTTGCGCTGGGCGGTGGCAAACGCATCGTCGAGCAGTTTGCGCCTCACCCAGCCGTCATGGGCACCCGCGCTCACGCCGATGTAGATATCCACATCTCCGTTTTCAAGCTGCTGCGGCAGTTCGGACATCTGTGGCAGGGCGAAGCGCAGGCGAATACCTGGAGCTTCGGTACCCACCTGGTTAAGCAGCCCGGTGCCCAGCATCAGCGCCGGGTTTTCGTGCAGCGCGATAACAAAGGTCCGGGTGCTGGTCTGGGCATCAAATGTGGTGGGAGAAAACATCGCGCTGATGCCGCGCAGCACGCTCTCCACCTGCGGCATAAGCGCTTCCGCTCGCGGCGTCGGTAGCACCCCACGTCCATGTGGGGAGGGAATAAACAGCGGTTCGCCAAACAGCGTTCGCAGACGCGCGAGACGGGCGGACAGCGCGGGCTGGCTGATGCCCAGCCGCGCGGCCGCATGGGTGATATTCCTGTCCTGAAGCAGGGCGTCCAGGGTCAGGATCAGGTCGATGTCCATGTCAGAGACGGGCGTCATTTTATTTCGCGCTGCCGGCGTCCCGGTTGGTATAGTTCACAGGAACCCAGGCATAGCCGCCGTTTTCGCCTTTGGTGACGTACCCGATACCCGGGAACGGCAGATGGGGCGCGGCAACCAGGTCTTTATTTTTCACAAATTCCGCAAACGCGTGTTCGCGCACGCCTGCCGCTTTGTTCTGATCTTCATCGTAGGTAATGGTCACGTCAGGCTGCGGGAACTGAACCGCCGCGGCATGAATGATGTCGCCGACAAAGGTGATCTTCTCGCCGTTGCTCGTCAGCGTGTAGAAGGCTGAACCCGGCGTATGGCCGGGATGAACCGTGCCGGTCAGCCCCGGGAGAATCTCAGATGTGCCGCTAAACGGCACCACTTTACCGGCGTCAAGATAGGGTTTTAAGGTCTTCTGCGCGACGTCAAAGTAGTTCTTGCCGTAGCCGGTTTTTTTCTGATTCTCGTCGTTAAAGAAAAAGTCGACGTCCGGTTTGCCAACGAAAACGCGCGCGTTGCTGAACACCACCTTGCCGTCTTTCACCAGGCCGCCCGCGTGATCGGAGTGGGCGTGGGTCAGCAGGACTTCAGTAATGTCCTCGGGTTTAATCCCCTGGGTGGCGAGGCTCTCAATCAGACGTCCGCCGTTGCCGGGGCCAAAGAGCTGGCCTGAGCCCGTATCCACCAGAATTTTATGTCCGGGCATCGCAATCAGGAACGCGTTGATGGACACTTCAGGCGGGTTGGTCTGGAAATTTTTCGCGAGCAGCGCATCAATTTTTTGCGGCGTTGTCCGGCGCAGCAGCTTGTGCAGATCCTGCGCGACGGTCCCGTCGGTAAACGAGGTGACCAGAACGTCGCCGACCTGAACGCTGTATCCGCCCGCCGGTTGTTTAACGACGTGCTGGGGCGTCTCTGCCGACGCCTGCAGCGCAGGGTAGAAAAGCAATGAACTGGAAATCAGCGTGGACAGAGCAAGTTTTTTCACGGTAAGCATACGAGTCTCCTTTGAAAGCGCTCATCTTACTTCTTCGTAAAATTATAAGAACCTGCCCAGAAATGATAGGACCTATAAATGCAGTGGATAGCACAGCGCAGAAGCCGGGTGGCGATGCTGCCTTTCCCGGCTCGTAACACGTTATTTTTTCAGCGGCGCGTTCCAGCCGTCCGGCGTGGCTTTGGACCAGGAGCCATAAGCGGCATTTGGCAGCACAATCCAGTCGTTTCCGAAGTGTTCCGCGCTGGCCTCAACCAGCTCACGCTGCTGCTCGCTCGGCTTTTTATTTTTAAACTGCACGGCGAAATCCGGCAGGCTGTCGCCAAACAGCATCACGATCTGCTGTTTTTTGAGGATGCTCTGGCGACGCTCTTCCTTGCTGACCGTGTCCAGAAGCACGCTTTCATCGGATACCTGCGGAAGTCCCAGGGCTTTTAACGTCCTGAGCGTATCGGCTTTATTTTCCTGCATGCGGTCCGAAACATAATAGATACGGACCTTGCTTTGATTCACATGGTCAAGAAACGCCTTCGCGCCCGGAATCAAGCCGGGTTTTCCCTGTTTCTCCCAGCCGCTCCAGGTGTCCCATTTTGTATAGTCGTGACACTGCTCGGTGTCGCGCACCAGCAGAGGGGTGTTATCCAGCACCGTTTCATCCAGATCCATTACCACGGCGTAATTTTCAGGCGTTTTCAGGTCTTTTAACTTTTCGTTGAAACGCTCGGTGGCAAACCGATACGTCTGCAGCTGAAGAGCCACGATCTCTGCCGATTTCTGCTGATAGCGCAGCGCCATTTCGTACGCTTTGGGTTCACACAGCTCGCCCCCGGCGGCCGTCGCCGCTGCCGTTGCACTCAAAACAGGTAATGCCAGCAGTAATGCCTTAGCCATTGAATTCACACTTCTTTCCTCAACACCCTGGTTAAAATCCCGAAAGCGTAATGAAATTCAATGACAGAAATATGAAGGCCGCGCCGCTAGACCAGCATGTAATACCAGAACAGGGCGACTTCGTCTTTTTCCGGTAAGGCGTTGTAGAGATAACGATCGTATCCGCCCAGGATAAATCCGTAGTTGCGGTAAAACAGACAGGCAGAGACGTTCACATTTTGTGTTTCAAGCCGTAATCCCGGCGCGTTTACGCTGCGGGCCCACACGTGCGCGGCGGCCATTAATTTTTGCGCGGCGCCGGTTCTGCGTTTCGTGCGCTCCACGGCAATGTAATCCACCGAGATAAACTTATTCCAGCCGATTGACGCGGTAATAAATCCGGCAATTTCCCCGTCATCCGTTTCGGCAATAAGAAATATGGCGTCCGGATTAACGCAGTGGTTTTCAAGGGTTTGGATGTCGAGCTCGTAGGTTTTAATCCAGGGCTCGGCGACGGCTTCGATATGCAAATCGCAGTGGATAAAGGGCTCTCGCGCAATGTGGCTTATGGTGAAAGAAAAGTCACAGCATTCAAGGCGCGTGAGGTCGGTACTGAGTCCTTTTCGAATCTGCATAGTCTTCCCGGTAGTGAGTTATTTCATAAAGAATAGACGAAGCGGTTAAATTCGCTGGCCTAACACACTTTTAATCCTGAACTAAGCTTGTACTTCGTTCCGCGTAAAATGTGGGTCATTCGAGGACAATGAATGGAATTCAGGACATTTCAAAAGCAGTGGGGTGCTGAGTTTATTTCCGATGACGTTGTACGTTTTCGCGTCTGGGCAGAAGGACAGAAAGAACTTACGCTACGTCTGGCCGCCGCCGACGTGCCGATGACGGCAGCTGGCGACGGCTGGTTTCAGGCAGACGTATCCGGCGTCACGCACGGTGCAGAATATCAATTTGTTCTGCAGGACGGCATGACGGTGCCCGATCCCGCCTCGCGCGCGCAAAGAGGCGACGTTAACGGCCCCTCCATCGTTATCGATCCCCAACGCTACCAGCCGCTCAACCAGGACTGGGCAGGGCGGCCGTGGGAAGACACGGTTATCTACGAGCTGCACATCGGCACGTTTACCCCGGAGGGCACCTTCCGGGCCGCCATCGACAAGCTACCGTATCTGGCAGAGCTCGGTATTACCCAGTTTGAAGTGATGCCCGTCTCTCAGTTTGGCGGAACACGCGGCTGGGGGTATGACGGCGTGCTGCTGTACGCCCCGCACTCTGCCTACGGTACGCCGGAGGATTTCCACGCGTTTATCGACGCCGCGCACGGGCTGGGGCTTTCCGTGGTGCTGGATATCGTGCTCAACCACTTCGGCCCCGAGGGGAACTATCTGCCTCTGCTGTCGCCCGCGTTTTTTGACGCACAGCGGATGACGCCGTGGGGCAACGGAATTGCTTACGAACGCGAGCCGGTGAGGCAGTACATCACCGATGCACCGCTCTACTGGCTGACGGAGTATCGTCTGGACGGCCTGCGCTTTGACGCCATCGACCAGATTAAAGACAGCGCGGAGACGCACATTCTGGAGGAGATTGCCGCAAAAATCCGCGAGGCGATCCCGCACCGCCACGTTCACCTGACCACGGAAGACAGCCGCAACGTGATTTTCCTGCATCCGCGCGATGAACAGGGCAACACGCCGCTGTTCACCGCCGAGTGGAATGATGACTTCCACAACGCTGCCCACGTGTTTGCCACCGGCGAGACCCACGCGTATTACCAGGATTTTGCCTTTGAGCCGGAGAAAAAGTTCGCCCGGGCGCTGGCGGAAGGCTTTGTCTACCAGGGCGAGATTTCGCTGCAAACCGGTGAATCCCGCGGAGTGGAGTGCCAGACGCAGCCGCCGCAGTTCTTCGTCGATTTTATTCAGAACCACGATCAGACCGGGAATCGCGCCCAGGGCGAGCGGCTGATCGCCCTGGCCGGTGCTGACAAGACGCGGGTGCTGCTTGCCGCGCTGCTGCTTTCTCCCCATATCCCGCTGCTGTTTATGGGCGAGGAGTTTGGTGAAACGCATCCGTTCCTGTTCTTCACCGATTTTCACGGCGATCTGGCAAAGGCGGTGCGGGAAGGGCGCGCAAAAGAGTTTACCGGCCATGCCGGGCACGATGAAACCGTCCCGGACCCGAACGACCTGAACACCTTCATCCGTTCAAAACTCGACTGGAATAAGATTGCCACCGACGAAGGCAAAACGTGGCTGCGCTTCACGCGCCACCTGCTGACGCTGCGTCATCGCCATATCGTTCCGCTTCTGCGTCATGGCGGCGCCGTTGAGGGCAAGGTAATCAAGACCGCGCCCGGCATGGTGGCGGTGAGCTGGCATTTCACGTCGGGGACGCTCTCTCTGGCGCTGAATATTGGTAATAAGCCCGCCGCGCTGCCCGATCTCGCGGGTGAGACGCGCTTTGCCTGGCCGGAAGTCACTGACGTTTTACCGCCGAACGGTATTGTCGTTCGCTTTGCTGATGGAGAAGCATCGTTATGATCCCTTCCGCCACGTATCGTATTCAGTTCCGCAATGGCATGACCTTCGACCGCGTTGCGGCGCTGGTGCCTTACCTGAAAGATCTCGGCATCAGCCATCTCTACGCGTCGCCCGTATTTACCGCCACAGCGGGTTCCACCCACGGCTATGACGTGACCAACCCGAATGAAATTGACCCCGCAATCGGCGGACGAGACGGTTTCGACCGCATGGCCGCAGCGCTTAAGCAGGCCGGCATGGGGCTGATTCTGGATATTGTCCCGAACCATATGTCCACCTCGCTGGAAAATGCCTGGTGGCGGGACGTGATTGAATACGGCCAGCAGAGCCGCTATTTCCGCTATTTCGATATCGACGGGTCGCGCCCGCTAACGCTACCGTTCCTCGGTGACACCTTTGAGGCGGAGCTGGAGAAGGGGGCGATCGCTCTAAAACGTGACCCTGTCACGAACAAGGCCGCGCTGGTTTACTATGACGCCGAGTATCCGCTCAACCCAGGCACGTACAGCGAGGAGAAAAGTATTGCTGAGCTACATGAAGCGCAAAGCTGGCGGCTGATGTCCTGGCGGGAAGCGCCGAAGCAGCTCTCGTGGCGGCGCTTCTTCGAGATCACCGGGCTGGTCGGCGTTCGGGTTGAAGACGAGCCGGTATTCGACGATACGCACCGGCTGATCCTGGAGCTGGTTCACGCCGGCGTGGTGGACGGCCTGCGAATCGACCACGTCGACGGCCTGGCCGATCCGCTGGGGTATCTGCAGCGCCTGCGGGAGAAAACCGGGCCCGACTGCTACATCACGGTTGAAAAAATCCTCGCGAAGGGAGAACAGCTCCCCGCCGACTGGCCGGTATCCGGCACCACCGGCTACGAGTTTATCGCCTCGCTGGCGGAAGTGCTGGTCGACGATGATAACCTGTCGCGCCTGGAGACCATCCACGACGAAACGCTGGGAATAACGGTCGATCGCCACGCGGAACTGCGCGATGCCAAGGGCCTGATGACCGATCGCAATTTTGAGGGTGAATTCACCACGCTGCTTAACCTTGCTGACGATCTGGCCCGCCGCAATGAGGTTGCGCTACCGCGCGAGGAGATCCGCCACGCGCTGCGCGAGCTGCTTATCGCCTTTCCGGTCTACCGCACCTACGGCACCCGGGAGGGATTAACCCCGCCGGACGTGGCGCTGCTTAACCGCGTGATCGCCGGCGTGGAGACGTCTGAAGCGGCGCTGAGCCTGATTGTGCGCATTCTTACCGGCGACCTGCCGGAAGATTGCCGCGAGTCCGCCGCGCTGTTCAGAACCCGCTTCCAGCAGCTTACCGGGCCGCTGATGGCGAAGTCCGTTGAAGACACGCTGTTCTTCCGCCACAACCTCGAGCTGGCGCTCAATGAAGTGGGCGCCGACCCGACGCCGCGCGCGTTTTCATTATCCCGCTTCCACCAGGAGATGCGCATTCGTCTGGCCCGACAGCCCGACGCGCTGCTGGGCACCTCCACGCACGATACCAAGCGCGGGGAAGACGCCCGGGCGCGTCTCTACACCCTGACGGAAGCGCCGGAACGCTGGGGGGAAAATCTGGCCCGCTGGCGACAGATGAACCAGACTCAGGTGCGTTTTCTCAATGACGGTACCGCGCCGAACGCTGCCGATACCTGGATGATCTATCAGGCGCTGGCGGGCGTCTGGCCCGCTACGCAGTCACCGGACGACGCCGAAGGGCTTAAAGCACTCGACGCGCGATTCATCGGCTTCCTCGAGAAAGCGCTGCGCGAGGCAAAACAGCGCACCGACTGGATCGACAGCAACGAGAGCTATGAGAGCGTGGTGCTGAGCTACGCGCGGCACCTGCTTTCGCCGGACAACGCCCTGTTCCTGCAGAATTTTAGCGAGGCGATGCAGCCCTTTATCCGGGCCGGGCTGATAAACAGCCTCAGCCAGACGGTAATCAAGCTGACGGCTCCCGGCGTGCCGGATATCTATCAGGGCAGCGAGGCGCTCAACTTTAGCCTCGTCGACCCGGATAACCGACGGGAGCCGGACTTCAACGCGCTGGTGCACAACCTCAGCGCGGCGGATGCCACGGTATTTGATAACCCGGCCTGCTGGCGAGACGGGCGCGTTAAGCAGTTCGTCACCGCCACGCTGCTGCGGCTGCGTCCGCATTACGACGCGCTTTTCCGCTACGGCGACTGGCTGCCGCTTAAGGTCACCGGCGAGCGCGAGGAGAACCTGATTGTCTATGCCCGCGTTAAGGACGAGGAGGCGCTGATTGTCGCCGTACCGCGTCTGGTTTTTGATGTCACCGATAATCATCAGCTGTGGGTCAATACCAGGGTCGCGATACCGGAAGAACTGGCCGGGAAACGCTATCGGGATCTGTTCAGCGGTGAGAGCCGCATTCTGCAAGAGACGCTGGATTTAACGTCAGAAAAGGGATGTGTACTGGTTCTGCTTACCTGCGAATAATCGTGGAGAACGAAAATGGCAAAGGATACTACGTTTGAAATTCGGGCCGGTCATGGCCAGCAGTTGGGGGCGAATTATGACGGGAAGGGCGTCAACTTCGCGCTGTTCTCCGCTCACGCCGAGCGGGTGGAACTCTGTCTGTTTGACCCGTCCGGGAAAAACGAAATCGCCCGGCTGGAACTGCCGGAATATACCCATGAGGTCTGGCACGGCTATGTGCCGGACCTGAAGCCCGGCGCGCTGTACGGCTATCGCGTCTACGGCCCTTACGATCCGGAAAACGGCCACCGCTTTAACCCGCACAAGCTGCTTATCGACCCTTACGCCCGAGAACTGGTGGGCGATATCGACTGGAACGATGCCCATTTCGGCTATGAGCTGGGGCATGACGAGTTAGATTTAAGCTTTGACACGCGCGACAGCGCGTCGTTCACGCCGAAATGCAAGGTCATCGACCCGAACGCCTTTGACTGGCAGGACAACAGCCGGCCAAACGTGCCCTGGCCGCATACCGTCGTCTATGAGAGCCACGTGAAGGGCTTTACCCAGATGAACCCGGCCATCCCGCAGGAGCTGCGCGGCACGTTTGAGGGGATGGGACACAAAGCCTCGGTCGACTACATCAAGAGTCTTGGCATCACCTCGGTGGAGCTTCTGCCGGTTCACTGGTTCCCGGACGACCAGCATCTGCTCGATCGCGGCCTGAAGAACTTCTGGGGCTATAACACCCTCGGCTTTTTTGCTCCGGCGTCGCGCTACTACGGCCCGGCGGGGATCCAGGGTTTTCGCGACATGGTACGCGCGTATCACGATGCGGGCATCGAGGTGATTCTGGACGTGGTGTACAACCACACGGCGGAAGGGAACGAGCTTGGCCCCACGCTCTCGTTTAAGGGGATTGATAACTACAGCTATTACCGCACCCTGCCGGACCAGCACCGGTATTACATCAACGACACCGGGACGGGAAACACGGTCAACACCTCGCACCCGCGCGTGCTGCAGATGGTGATGGATTCGCTGCGCTACTGGGCGGAATCGATGCATATTGACGGTTTTCGTTTCGACCTGGGGACGATACTGGGCCGAGAGCCGGAAGGGTTTGACCCGCGCGGCGGTTTCTTCGACGCCATGACACAGGATCCGGTGTTATCAAGACTTAAGCTGATTGGTGAACCCTGGGACATCGGTCCCGGCGGGTATCAGGTCGGCGGTTTCCCGCCGGGCTGGGGTGAGTGGAACGACAAATACCGCGATACCGTACGCGAGTACTGGAAGGGCGATAACGTCTCCAACGACTTTGCCGCACGGCTGCTGGGATCCGGGGATCTGTACGACCTGCGCGGGCGTCGTCCGTGGGCCAGCGTCAACTTCATCACCGCTCACGACGGCTTTACGCTGAATGACCTGGTGTTGTACAACGAGAAGCACAACGCCGACAACGGCGAGGACAATAACGACGGGCATAACGATAATCGCTCGTACAACTATGGCGAAGAAGGGCCGACGGAGAACCCGGATATTATTGCCACCCGCGAACGGCAGAAGCGGAATTTCCTGACCACGCTGCTGTTTTCCCACGGCACGCCGATGCTGCTGGCGGGGGACGAGTTTGGCCGCACGCAGAAGGGCAACAACAACGGTTACTGCCAGGACAGCGAGATCTCGTGGATCGACTGGAACGGGATAACCGAAAACGACGCTGCGCTGCGCGAGTTTACCCGACGGCTCATTGACCTTCGCGCGCAACAGCCGCTGCTGCGCCGTGAAAGCTGGCGCGACGGGCTGGAGATCCGCTGGTTCAATGCCGGCGGCGGCCCGCAGCAGGCCGAGCAGTGGGATGAAGGCTCGACGCTCGGCGTCTCCATCAGCAGGCCCGATCTCAGGCAGGAGGACGGCATCTGGCACGACGTGCTGATGCTGTTCAACCCGTTTGAAGGGACCGTGCCGTTCCAGATCCCGCAGTTTGGCGAAGGGGGATGGGTGCTGGAGCTGTCTACGGCAGATGGCGCTGCCGCCGGGACAGCGATCACCGAAACCGTAGAGTACGAACTGGCCGGACGCAGTATTACCCTCTTTAGACGTCCTTAGCTTCAGAGTGATGCCGCCGCGCGGGCGGCGGTGTCATACAGGGAGGAGATCGTGCGTAACAGCTGCGCGGTTTCGCCAATCGACTTCCCGGCAATGCCGCTCTCCGCGTGGATTGCAATCAGACACGCCTCCCGCACGTCCCGGTACTTCATACACAACGCTTTCCCGTCCTCGGTAGTCGAGAAAAAGAGCTCTTTGCCCGCTTTCTCGCTCGTCACGTAGCCCGCTTTGACCAGCTTTTTCAGGGCGTAGGTCACCACGTGGGTATCTTCCACGTTAAGTACGAAACAGATATCGGCCAGCTTTTTCTTGCGGTCGCGGTGGTTCACATGATGCAGCAGCGAGACGTCAAATGCGCCCATATCCGGTTCGCCGGCAGCGGCCATGCAGCGCACCATCCATTTATTGAACGCGTTACTGGTCATGATCAGCGCGTACTCCAGCTCTGACAGTTCCGCGCAGCGCTCGGACACCAGGTGGCGGGACGAGACGATCCGGCCGTCGTTGATATCGTCGTGAGGGGGTGTAGCACTCTTTTTCGAGGTCATAACGTTCCTTAGCCAGAAATGTAAACTCATCGATAAAATAAGAACATTTTATTGATAATTTGTTTACATGTTTTTGAGGTTCAGATATAGCTTTTTAGCGCAGGTTTTCCGAACCTGTCGAAAAACACAACATCGCTCGCCGCAAAATAAAAAAATAGCCGTCGGCGCGCAACGCTCACTTTGGATAGGGTAAACGTTATGGACGGTACTACGCTGTTGCCGCTGATCGGGATACCGATCGTGGTTATTGGTTTTGCACTGCGCTTCAACCCGCTGCTGGTAGTCGTAGTGGCGGGGCTGGCGACGGGTCTGCTGGTCGGTATGGATTTCGGGATGCTGCTGGAGACCTTTGGCGAAAAGTTCGTGAATAGCCGATCCCTGGCGACCTTCATTCTGATCCTGCCGGTGATTGGTCTGCTGGAATATTACGGGCTCAAGGAGCGCGCCCAGGCCTGGGTGGCGAAGATCGCCAGCGCGACCTCGGCGCGTATTCTGATGCTCTATTTTGTCGCCCGTGAAGGCACCGCCGCGCTGGGGCTGATGTCGCTGGGCGGTCATGCCCAGACGGTGCGTCCGCTGCTGGCGCCGATGGCCGAAGGGGCGGCGCTGAACGAATACGGCGAGCTGCCGCAGCACATCCGCGACAAAATCAAAGCCCATGCCGCCGCGTGCGACAACATTGCGGTCTTCTTTGGGGAAGATATCTTCATTGCCTTCGGCGCGGTGCTGCTGATCGACGCGTTCCTGAAAGAGAATGGCATTCAGGGCATCGAACCGCTGCATATCGGCCTGTGGGCTATCCCAACCGCCATTGCGGCATTAGTTATTCATATGACGCGCCTGCTGCGCCTGGATGCCAGCATCCGTCGCGACGTCATGGCCTGGCGCGCGGAGCAGGGCATGCAGGGGGCCGCGCAATGATGACGCTTATCACCATTAACCGCGTGTACTACCTGATCGGCTTCGTCGTGATGCTGCTGGTTGTGATGACCCTGCGCGATCGCGCCAATCCGAAGCGTTTTACCACCGCGCTGTTCTGGTTCTTATTCGGCGGGATCTTCCTGTTCGGTGACCTGATGGTGCAGGAGCTGGGTAAATCGCTGGCGTACCGGATCGTTGGCGGCGGCGTTATCGCTATCGCGCTGCTGGCGGGCTTTGGTCTGGTCGGGAAAGGGCACTATAAAATGTCGACCGAAGACGAACGTCTCGCGTCGTCAAACCGCCTTAAAAACTGGCTGTTCCTGCCCGCGCTGATGATCCCGGTGGTGACGGTTATAGGCACCCTGTTCCTGAAAGGGGTTTCGGTTGGCGGCGTGTTCCTGCTCGATCAGAAGCAGCTCACTCTGGCGGCGCTGTGCGTGGCCTGCGTCGCGGCGATCCTCACCGGCTGGTGGCTGACCAAAGGCACGCCGCTGCACGCCATTCGCCAGTCTCGCCGTCTTGTCGACACCATCGGCTGGGCGGTGATCCTTCCGCAGATGCTGGCCATGCTCGGCGGCGTGTTCGTGGCGGCCAATACCGGTGACTCGGTGCAGAAGGTGGTGAGCCTGTTCGTTAACCCGGATAACCGCTTTATGCTGGTGGTGATTTACTGCGTGGGGATGGCGCTGTTTACCATGATCATGGGAAATGCGTTTGCGGCCTTCCCGGTGCTGAGCGCGGGGATCGCGTTGCCGTTTCTGATCAACGTGCATCACGGCAACCCGGCGCCGCTGCTGGCGATTGGCATGTACGCGGGCTACTGCGGCACGCTGATGACGCCGATGGCCGCTAACTTCAATATCGTTCCCGCCGCGCTGCTGGAGCTGAAAGACAAATATCAGGTGATCAAGATCCAGATCCCGACCGCGTTAACCCTGCTGGTGGTGAACGTGTTCCTCATGTATTTCCTCGTGTTTCGCTAAGGAGCTGTTATGGAATTAACGCAACATCAGGCTGACGCGTTTGCCCGCATGCCTTTGACCTATTTGCGCCAGGAATACCCGAACCACATCATGCACCTGCTGAATGATGATGGTGACGTTCTGCCGCCGCGCGAACTGCACCCCATTTTCTACGGCTGTTTCGACTGGCACTCGGCGGTGCACGGCTACTGGCTGCTGCTGCGCTGCGTGCGCCTCTACCCGGAGCTGCCGAGCCGGGACGCGATCGTCGCGCTTGTCGACGAGCACCTGACGGAAGAGAACGTGGCGAAGGAGCTGGCCTATTTCACCGCGCCGTTCCGCGCCTCGTTTGAGCGCCCGTATGGCTACGGCTGGCTGCTGGCGCTGGCCCAGGAGCTAAAGCAGTCGTCGCTGCCGCAGGCCGCAGGCTGGTACCGGACGCTTGAGCCGTTAACCCAGGATATTCGTAACCGCCTGGTAAATTATCTCAGCAAGCTCACCTATCCGATCCGCGTCGGGACGCACTACAACACGGCGTTTGCCCTCGCGCTTGGGTTGGACTACGCCCGAGCAGTAGAAGATAGCGCGCTTGAGCAGGCGATTGTCACGGCGGCGGAGCGGTTTTATCTCGCCGACACGCGCTATCCGGCCCACTACGAGCCCGGCGGTGATGAGTATATTTCCGGCGCGCTGACGGAAGCGCTGCTGATGAGCAAAGTGTTGGAGGACTTCCCGGCCTGGTTTGACGCATTTCTCCCGGAGGTGGGCACCATTGCGGCGCTGATGAACCCGGCGGAAGTGAGCGATCGTACCGACCCGAAAATTGCCCATCTCGATGGGTTAAACCTCAGCCGCGCCTGGTGCATGAAGCATATTGCCAGAGCGCTTCCCGCAAACCATCCGGCGCAGCAGGCGCTTCGCGAGGCGGTGACGAAACACCTGACGGCTAGCGTTGAGCATGTGGTCGGCAGCCACTACAGCGGCGGGCACTGGCTGGCGAGCTTTGCGCTGCTGGCGCTGGAGTAAACGAACGCGCCGTCTTTCTTGCCGGGTGGCGCTGCGCTTACCCGGCCTACATTGTGCAAAGCTTCCTTGTAGGCCCGTGCAAGCGTAGCGCCGCCGGGCGAATCAGGCTGATGCCCGAACTGCAGGCGCAGCCTAAATTTCTTTATTTTTAATGCGATTAATATCTTAATCGGTTATTTTTCCGTCATTTGTCTCGAAACAGATATCTTTTTTACTATCGCAAAAGTGTACGATACGTGGTCATATATCCATGTGAAAAGAGTGGTTAATATGGCTGTTATACCTTTGTTACCAAAAGAAGGAATCGCGCTTGCATTGGCAAACATGAGGATTGCAAGAGCGCATGGTATGAGTAGAAATATGGCTATCCCTACAACCTATCTTTGGTTTTATCAAAAAGTAAGAAATAAGGGGCCATGGGATTACAAGCAGGGACACCCTGAGTTAGCGAACTTTGGTAACTTCAATTATGGTTCGGCTGGCTATGCTGCCGGGATACCATCAGAAACGTTATTGATGGGGGCAGGATGGGCGCAGGAAAGAGCTAAAACCTCCAAAAAGAAATGGGGGCACTGGTATCAAAAACCGCCATATGGGGATGATCCTCACGATCAGTTTTGGATAAGTCAAGGGATTGAATATGCAAAGAAACACGGTTATTAAACGGCTTCATTATTTACTCACAACGATTTTATTGATCATTGTTTGCGGGTTTCTGACATATCAATATTATTTTAATGCACCTCCTCACGATAGCTTTGTCAGCAAACAGAAACTATCTGATACCGTCACACTGTACATAACAAAGTATGATGACGGAGGAGCTTCGGTGTCGGATATTTACCGCTTCTATTTAGATAAAGACAAAAGCGGGAACATTATGAAGGCCCTTAAAGATCGATCGCCGTTCCTTGAAGCTAATACAAGCAATGTTACAGCTTCTGCTTATGGGAACACGGTAAATATAAAAATCACAGGTAAGGTTTATTCATTCACTAATTCGGATCTGTTCTATGCAGATGGTGTAGCGATCATGCCTGTAATTAACCTCATAGCAAATGGAATAAGAGATTAATTAGCATAAGGAGTTTTAGAAATGGCTGTACCAGTACACCTCTTTTTGAAAGACGATGGTGGAGCAATGATCCGTGGCGGTTCTGATGTTGCAGACCGTGAAGGAAGCATAGAGCTTAGAGATCTGATCCATAACCTGAGCATTCCAACAGATGAGGCAACAGGTAAACTTACAGGTACAAGGCAACACTCAGCTTTCAGTTTAACAAAAGCAATTGATTCATCCTCACCCTATCTATACAAAGCAGTGGCTACAGGTCAGACGCTTCAAAGTGCTGAATTAAAGTTCTATCACATCAATGATGCTGGTCAGGAAGTGGAATACTTCAATATTCTTATGGAAGGTGTGAAAGTCATTTCAATAACTCCAGTTATGCATGATACAAGAGATTGTCCTGGTACTGGTCACCTGGAAAATGTATCTTTGCGATACGCAAAAATCACATGGAAAATCCTGGACGGAAATATTCAATACACTGATGCGTGGAATGAACGCCTTACAGCGTAGGCGTTATAAACGAGCAGCGCCGAAAGGCGCTGCAACAGTTTACGCTGATGCCCGAACTGCAGGGCGCAGCCGACTCACGCTAAACAACACCGATCCCGTTGAGGCGATGACGGCTATCCACAGCGCAAAATGCACGGCCCGGCCATGGTCTGATCCGGCCGTCGCAAGCAGCACGCCCACCGCGGCGGCACCGAGACACTGGCCGAATGTCCTTACAATCGACAACACGCCGGAGGCATAGCTGGCATATTCTCGCGCCACGTTAGAGAGCATCTCCCGGTTATTGGGGCTCTGGAAGCAGCCAAACCCAATCCCGCAAACCAGACTGCGCAAGCAGATATTCCATGCGGAAGGATTTTCCGGCAACGTCGCCAGCAGGACCAGCCCACAGACAAAAATCATCAGCCCGATTGTCGAGATCAGCGGCGCGGAAATCGTATCTGCCCATCGTCCCGCGTGCGGCGCGATCAGCACGATGCCAATCGGCCACGGGGTGAACAGCAGCGCGGAGACCACCGGGCTGTAGCCATACACGCTCTGAAACAGAAACGGCAGCGCGACAAAGGTGATGCCCTGACTGACAAACGAGGCCAGCGAGGTCAGGGCGGCGAGGGTAAAGCGTCCGTTTTTAAACATGACGGGCGGCAGGATGGGACTTCGCGCGCGCCGAATCCGCCAGATAAAGGCGAGGGCGCTGACCAGCGCGAGCAGCCCCCAGCCCGTGGCCACCTGGTTGATGTTTTGCGTCACGTGCTGAAGGCTGTCGGCCAGCATGATTGCTGAACCTAACAGCACGGCGGAGAGCATGGCGCCCGGCGCGTCAAAGGGCGAGCGGTCAACGGCCGTTTCCCGCGGCAAGGCCCGCCACGCCAGCAGCAGGGCGACGCTGCCCGGAACAATGTTAATGGCGAACAGCCACTGCCAGCTCAGCGCGTCCAGTATGGTTCCGCCAAGCACGGGGGCAATCGCCGTGCTGGAGGCGATAAGCAGGGCGTGCAGCCCCAGAATACGGCCAAGCAGTCGACCCGGAAAAACGGATCGCAGGATCGCCGGGGCGATACTCAGGGTGGCCGCGCCGCCGATGCCCTGCAGAATACGCATGCCGGTTAACATTTCCGGCGTCGCTGCCAGCGCGCAGCCGAGCGAGGTGAGCGTAAAGGTGGCAAGCCCGGCAAGAAACACCGGGCGATAGCCCACGCGCGCCGCCAGCGCCGCGAAGATGGCTAACGTCATTGCCGCTGAAAGCAGGTAACCGTTGGAGAACCAGACCGCAACGTTTGCGGGTACCTGCATCGCCCTTGCCATGGAGGGCAGCGCGATGTTGATCATGGTGCCGTCAAAGACGCCCATCAGCGTGGTGGTCATGACGGCGGCCATGACCCGGGCGCGTTCATGACCGGGTAAGCCTTCATCGCCGGGCAGGTTTGAAAATAGCGTCATCGTCGTTACTCCGCATAAGAATAGTGATGACGAAACTATAAGCATGCGGTATACAGGGCGGAAGACGCATCAGCTGCACTTAACTGTTGCATATAACGCCTTATCTTAGGAGTCACCGTGTCCGATCCTGACTTTAACCTTCTGGTTGCGCTCGACGTTCTGCTGGCCGAAGCCAGCGTGGCGGGCGCGGCGCGACGTTTGAACCTCAGCACCTCCGCCATGAGCCGCACCCTGAGCAGGCTGCGGGAGGTGACCGGCGATCCTATTCTTGTGCGGGCCGGTCGCCATATGGTGCTGACGCCCTGGGCCGAAGCCACGCGGGACCGAGCCAGAACTGCCGTGCATGAGGCGAGGGCAGTGCTACAGCCCTCCACCGACGCGCTGAAGGTTGAAAGTCTCGAGCGGCTGTTCACCATCAGAGCCAACGACGGTTTTGTGGTGGCGTTTGGGCCACTGCTGATTGCGGCGGTGGCGAGCGTTGCCCCCGGGGTGTGCATCCGCTTCTCGCCAAAACCTGAAAAAACGTCGCGCTATTTGCGTGAGGGGCTGGTCGACCTGGAGATCGGCGTGCAGAGCAATATGGGGCCGGAAATACGGCTGCAACGGCTCTTTCAGGATCGGTTTGTTGGCGCGGTGCGTAAGGGACATCCGCTCTCATTACGGCCTGACGTCAGCCTTGACGATTATGTCGCGTGGGGCCACGTGGTGGCCTCGCCGGACGGATCGCTACACGGGTTTGTCGATGACGCGCTGGCGGAACGGGGGATGAAACGCAAGGTCGCCAGCGTGGTGCCCGGATTTCCAACGGCGCTATCCGTGGCGCTGGCGTCCGATCTGATTGCCATGGTGCCGGCGCTGTACCTGCTCAATCAGCCGATGAACGAGCGCGTACACGTCTTTGAACTGCCGTTTAAAACCCGGACCATTACGGTGTCACAGATGTGGCATCCGCGCATGGAAAGGGACCCGGGACATCGATGGCTCAGGGAAAAAGTACTGGAAGTGTGTCGGGCCGTGCGCTGACGCTCAGGCCACTTTTCCCGGCACGATGAGGATGAAGCGCGTCGATGCCGCATCCGATTCCACGCGGACTTTTCCGTGATGCGCGGAGACGATGGACTTCACGATGGCAAGCCCGATCCCGCTGCCTTCGCCTTTGCGCTGCCTTGACGGATCGACGCGATAGAAACGGTCAAACAGCTTTGGCAGATGCTCTTGCGGGATCGGCGTACCGGGATTTTCTATCATCAGTTCAACGTCGTTATCCTGTTCTCTGATGGAAACCGTCACCGCTTTTCCTGCTGGCGTATAGCGCAGGGCATTGGAGAGCAGATTATTCATTGCTCTCCGGAACATCTGCGGATCGCCTTCTATCAGGCAGGGCATCCCGTTAAATTTCAGCGTAACGTTGCGTTCTTCCGCCCAGGCTTCGAAGAAATCGAAGACTTTCATGACCTCCGCACTTAAATCAAACACCACCCGGTCAGGGATGAGCTGATTATTATCCGCCTGCGCCAGGAAAAGCATGTCGCTGACCATGCGGGTCATCCGGTTGTACTCTTCCAGGCTGGAGTACAGAACATCTTCCAGCTCTTTCTGCGAGCGGTTCTGGCTCAGCGCGATTTCCGTTTGCGTCACCAGGTTGGTGATGGGGGTTCTGATTTCATGCGCGATATCGGCGGAAAAATTCGCCTGGCGGGTAAAGACATCTTCAATCTTTTCGATCATATGGTTGAAGGAGATGACCAGCTGTTCCAGCTCAACGGGCACGCGGGACGGCTCCAGCCGCGCGTCGAGGTTTTCTGAAGTGATATTTTTAATGGCGTTGCTGACGTTACGCAGGGGCAAATGTCCCTGACGAACCGCGATGCGAATGACAAGAATAATCAGCAGGCTGATCGCCGCGGCAATTGCCAGGAGATTCTTTTTCAGCGCCTCAAGGTAGTGCAGATGAAAATTGATGGAGAGCCCGATCAGCATCACGTAGCCCTGCGTTTTGCCCTGCAGCGTCGCCGTGCCTGAAGAGGCGATAATCCGGTACGTTTCCATTTTCATGTCGGACCCGGCGTGCATGTTTGCGGCAGAGTCTTCAACCGTCCAGAGAAACACATCCTGCGCGCGGCGGTGTTCGCTGAAGTCCGCCGCGTTCATCGCAGGGCGCAGTGCTTCCCCTTGCGCCGAGCTGAACAGGATATTGCCCTGCGGATCCAGGAGCAGGACGACTACGTTGCGGTAGCTGGCGATCGACTCTTTGATTTTACTGATTTTCTTTTGGTCAGGATCGACCGGAGACTGCAGGATGCGGTGCATCGCGGTGCTGATTTGCTGCAGGTCGCTGACATCCTGCTCGGCGAAGTGCTTTTCAACGGAATGCAGCATAAACCAGGTAAAGGCGAAAAAGGCCAGTATCGTGGAGAGACTGATAAAAAAGGTCAGCCGCAGGGCAAGCGAAAAAGGGCGCCCGGGAAGCTTAACGCGCATCCGGCACCTCCAGCATATAGCCCACGCCGCGCACCGTCTGGATCAGCTTCGGTTCAAAATCGTTATCGATTTTCGCGCGAAGCCGCTTTACCGCCACGTCAATTGCGTTTGTGTCGCTGTCAAAATTCATGTCCCATACCTGGGAGGCAATCAGGGCGCGGGGAAGCACCTCTCCCTGATGACGCAGGAAAAACTCCAGCAGGCTGAACTCTTTGCTGGTTAAGGAGATGCGGCTTCCGGCCCGGCTTACTTTTCTCGACACGAGGTCAACCGTCAGGTCCGCCACCTGAAGCTGGCTTTCCGCGATCACCGTATTTCCGCGTCTCAACAGCGTCCTCACCCGGGCGAGCAGCTCGGCAAAAGCGAATGGCTTAATCAGATAGTCATCCGCGCCCAGCTCAAGCCCTTTAACCCGGTGTTCAATCGTGCCGAGAGCCGTGAGTAACAGGATGGGCATCCCTTTTCCCGCAGAGCGGAGCATGCGGACAATGTCCCAGCCGTTCACATCGGGCAGCATGATATCCAGAATCAGCAGATCGTATTCAGCGGTCATGGCGAGATGGTAGCCGTTCAGGCCATTATCCGCGTGGTCAACCACAAACCCCGCTTCAGTCAGCCCCTTACTCAGGTACTCACCGGTTTTCATTTCGTCTTCGACGATCAGTATTTTCATCGTGCTCCCCTGACTGGCTGCTGATGACATTCTAGTGAGCGTACCGCCGTTAACAATGACTTACGCTAAAAATGACAACATTGTCATTATCCTGTCACCCGTCAAACAGGATGCGTTGCGTAGAGTAGCCCTAAAACTACTCTGGACTTTATTTGAACCGTTATGTTCCTGTTAAAACGACTAAGCATCAGTACGGTATTTATTCTGGCAGGCTGCGTCTCGCTGGCCCCGGAGTACCAGCGGCCGGAGGCACCTGTCCCCCGGCAGTTTTCGCTCTCCCGTAACGGCCTGACGCCCGCGGCGGCAGGGTATCAGGATACCGGCTGGCGCAACTTTTTCGTCGACCCTCAGGTTGCCGGGCTGATTACGGAGGCCCTGAAGAACAATCGCGATCTGAAAATGGCCGCCCTGAAGGTCGAAGAGGCCCGGGCGCAGTTCAACGTGACGGATGCGGATCGCTACCCTCAGCTGAATGCCTCCTCGGGCATCACGTACAGCGGCGGGCTGAAAAGTGACAAACCCACCGCGCAGCAGTACGACGCGGGCCTTGCGCTTAGCTATGAACTCGATTTCTTCGGCAAGCTGAAGAACATGAGCGAGGCCGACCGACAAAATTTTTTCGCGAGCGAAGAGGCCCGTCGCGCGGTGCATATCCTGCTCGTCTCTAACGTTTCCCAGAGCTATTTCAACCAGCAGCTGGCGTATAAACAGCTGCGTATCGCGCAGGATACGCTGAAAAATTACCGGCAGTCTTATGCGTTCGTTGAGCAGCAGCTGGTGACGGGCAGTACGAGCGTCCTTGCGCTGGAACAGGCCCGGGGACAGATCGAAAGCACGCAGGCAGAGATTGCCAAAAGAGAGGGGGAGCTGGCGCAGGCCAATAACGCCCTGCAGCTGGTCCTCGGCACGTATCGCGCGCTCCCGGGCGACGGCGGCATGAACGCCAGCGATGTCGCCCCGGTAAAACTGCCTCCCCATCTTTCCTCCGCGATACTGCTGCAGCGCCCGGATATTATGGAGGCGGAGTATCAGCTTAAAGCGGCCGATGCGAATATCGGTGCGGCGCGCGCCGCCTTTTTCCCGTCCATATCTCTCACCAGCGGGCTATCAACCGGAAGCACGGAGTTGTCCAGCCTCTTTACTTCCGGGAGCGGGATGTGGAATTTTATTCCTAAAATAGAAATTCCCATTTTTAATGCGGGCAGAAATAAGGCCAACCTGAAGCTGGCCGAAATTCGCCAGCAGCAGTCGGTGGTTAATTACGAACAAAAAATTCAGTCCGCCTTTAAACAGGTTGCCGACGCGCTCGCGCTGCGGGACAGCATTAACCAGCAGCTTGCTGCACAACAGCGGTATCTGGATTCACTCCGCATCACGCTTCAACGTGCCAGAGGGTTATATTCCAGCGGCGCGGTCAGCTATATCGAAGTGCTTGACGCGGAGCGTTCTCTTTTCGCCACCCAGCAAAATATTCTCGACCTTATTTATGCCCGGCAGGTTAATGAAATTAATCTCTTCACCGCGCTCGGCGGCGGTTGGGTCGAATAACCTTATTTAATTAAACAGGAAAATAACCATGCGCAATTCACTTAAGGCCGTTGTATTTGGTGCAATCTCCATTGTGTTTTCTGCCGGCCTCCAGGCTGAAGTTCATCAGCACGAGATGATGAGTGCTGCCAGCGAAGGGACCTCAGAGCAGCTCATCACGGGAACCGGCATCGTGAAGGACATTGATCTCACAAATAAAAAAGTCACGATTTCCCATGAAGCGATCCCGGAAATTGGCTGGCCCGCGATGACCATGCGTTTTACCTTTATTCAGGCTGACGAGAGTATCAATGCCTTAAAAGTCGGTAACCACGTGAATTTCTCGTTTGTTCAGCAGGGCAATCTCTCTTTACTCAAGAGCATTAAATAGCGAGACGCGGCATGGCCTCAGTAAAAATAAAATATGCCGCCGTGATAGTCAGCAGCCTTATTGCGGGAGGGCTGATATCGGTGACGGCATGGCAGGCGCTTCATTCATCTGAAAAAACAGAAAATAGCGCACCAGAAAGAAAGGTGCTTTTCTGGTATGACCCAATGAAGCCAGACGTGAAATTCGATAAGCCCGGTAAATCGCCGTTTATGGATATGGATCTGGTACCGAAATATGCGGATGAAAATGAGAATAAAAGCAGTGCCGGTATCCGTATTGACCCGACACAGGTTCAGAACCTCGGATTAAAAACGCAAAAAGTGACGCGCGGAACGCTGAACTATGCCCAGACGATCCCGGCCAACGTCAGCTATAACGACTATCAGTTTGTCATTGTGCAGGCGCGTGCGGAAGGCTTTGTGGAAAAAGTATACCCGCTGACGACGGGCGATAAGGTGAAGAAAGGCACGCCGCTCATTGATATAACCATTCCTGACTGGGTAGAGGCGCAGAGCGAGTTTCTGCTGTTATCCGGCACCGGCGGAACGCCGACGCAAATCAAAGGGGTTCTGGAACGGCTTCGGTTGGCGGGTATGCCGGATGAGGATATTCAGAGGCTGCGTGCGACCCGTACTATTCAGACCCGGTTTACCATCAGGGCGCCGATCGACGGAGCGATCACGGCCTTTGATCTGCGTACCGGCATGAATATTTCCAAAGATAAGGTGGTAGCGCAAATTCAGGGGATGGATCCGGTCTGGATCGGCGCGGCAGTGCCTGAATCCATTGCTTATCTGCTGAAAGAGACCTCGCAGTTTGCGGTTTCGATACCGGCTTATCCGGATAAATCCTTCCCGGTTGATAAATGGAGTCTTCTGCCAAGCGTGGATCCAACCACCCGTACGCTGCAGGTGCGCCTGCAGGTCTCTAACAGGGATGAGCTGCTGAAACCGGGCATGAACGCGTATCTGAAGCTGAATACCCAAAGCCAGGAAATGCTGCTGATCCCTTCCCAGGCTGTTATCGATACAGGTAAAGAACAGCGCGTGATTACCGTCGATGCGGACGGGAATTTTGTACCGAAAAGGATCCACGTACTGCACGAATCTCAGGAGCAGTCCGGCATTGGTAGCGGACTGGAAGAGGGGGAGTCGGTGGTGGTCAGCGGTCTATTCCTGATTGACTCGGAGGCTAATATTACCGGCGCGCTGGAGCGCATGCGTCACGCTGAAGCCGCTGACGACGCGCATTCTGGCCATTAAGGAGACGATGATGATTGAATGGATTATCCGGCGGTCGGTCGCCAACCGTTTCCTGGTCATGATGGGGGCGCTGTTCCTCAGCGTCTGGGGGACGTGGACCATCATCAACACCCCGGTCGATGCCTTGCCCGACCTCTCTGACGTGCAGGTGATTATCAAAACCAGCTATCCCGGCCAGGCCCCGCAGATTGTTGAAAATCAGGTCACCTATCCACTGACTACCACCATGCTGTCGGTTCCCGGCGCAAAGACCGTGCGCGGTTTTTCGCAGTTTGGCGATTCGTACGTGTACGTCATTTTTGAAGACGGCACCGATTTGTACTGGGCGCGTTCGCGCGTGCTGGAGTATCTGAACCAGGTTCAGGGCAAGCTGCCTGCCGGCGTGAGCTCAGAAATCGGTCCTGATGCCACCGGCGTGGGCTGGATATTTGAGTATGCGCTGGTGGATCGCAGCGGAAAACACGATCTCGCAGAGTTGCGCTCGCTGCAGGACTGGTTCCTGAAATTTGAATTGAAAACCATCCCGAACGTGGCTGAAGTGGCCTCCGTCGGCGGCGTGGTAAAGCAGTATCAGATCCAGGTCAATCCGTTAAAACTGGCTCAGTACGGCATTAGCCTGCCGGAGGTTAAGCAGGCCCTTGAGTCGTCTAACCAGGAGGCGGGGGGATCGTCAGTTGAAATGGCGGAAGCGGAGTATATGGTCCGGGCCAGCGGCTATCTGCAGACGATGGATGATTTCAATAACATTGTCCTGGAAGCCGGAGAGAACGGGGTACCGATTTATCTTCGCGATGTCGCCCGCGTACAAACGGGGCCGGAAATGCGCCGCGGCATTGCCGAATTAAACGGGCAGGGGGAAGTTGCGGGTGGCGTGGTGATCCTGCGTTCAGGTAAAAATGCGCGTGAAGTCATCACGGCGGTGAAAGATAAGCTCGAGACGCTGAAGGCCAGCCTGCCGGAAGGCGTTGAGATTGTGACCACCTACGATCGCAGCCAGCTCATCGATCGGGCAATCGACAATCTGAGTTCCAAGCTGCTCGAAGAGTTTATTGTGGTGGCCATCGTCTGCGCACTGTTCCTGTGGCACGTCCGCTCTGCGCTGGTCGCGATTATCTCTCTGCCGCTTGGCCTGTGTATTGCCTTTATCGTCATGCATTTCCAGGGGCTGAACGCCAACATTATGTCGCTGGGAGGCATTGCCATTGCCGTCGGGGCGATGGTGGATGCCGCCATCGTCATGATTGAAAACGCGCACAAACGGCTCGAAGAGTGGGATCACCAGCATCCGGGAGAGCAGATTGATAACGCCACGCGCTGGAAGGTGATCACCAACGCCTCTGTCGAGGTTGGCCCCGCGCTGTTTATCAGCCTGCTGATTATCACCCTGTCCTTCATTCCCATCTTTACTCTTGAGGGGCAGGAAGGGCGGCTGTTTGGTCCGCTGGCTTTCACCAAAACGTACTCCATGGCGGGTGCGGCTGCGCTGGCTATAATCGTTATCCCCATCCTGATGGGGTTCTGGATCCGGGGTAAGATTCCCGCTGAGACCAGTAACCCACTGAACAGGCTGCTGATTAAAGCCTACCATCCGCTACTGATTAAGGTGCTCCGCTGGCCAAAAACAACCCTGCTGGTTGCGGCCTTGTCCATCTTCACGGTGATCTGGCCTCTCAGCCAGGTGGGCGGCGAGTTTTTACCGAAGATCAACGAAGGCGATCTGCTGTATATGCCGTCAACGTTGCCGGGCGTCTCTCCGGCAGAAGCGGCCGCACTGTTGCAGACCACGGACAAGTTAATCAAAACCGTGCCAGAAGTGGCCTCCGTTTTTGGTAAAACGGGTAAGGCTGAGACCGCAACGGATTCCGCGCCGCTCGAAATGGTGGAAACCACGATTCAGCTCAAACCTGAGGATCAGTGGCGGCCCGGCATGACGATTGACAAGATTATTGACGAACTCGACAAGACCGTTCGGTTGCCCGGCCTGGCGAACCTCTGGGTTCCGCCCATTCGTAACCGCATCGATATGCTTTCAACTGGGATCAAAAGCCCGATTGGTATCAAGGTGTCGGGTACCGTTCTGTCGGATATCGACGCCACGGCGCAGAGCATCGAGGCGGTAGCCAAAACGGTGCCGGGCGTGGTGTCTGCCCTGGCTGAACGTCTGGAGGGCGGGCGCTACATTGATGTCGATATCAACCGGGAAAAAGCCTCGCGCTACGGGATGACGGTGGGCGATGTGCAGCTGTTCGTCTCCTCGGCCATCGGCGGGGCGACGGTGGGGGAAACGGTGGAAGGCGTCGCCCGGTACCCGATTAATATCCGCTATCCCCAGGACTACCGGAACAGCCCGAACGCGTTAAAGCAAATGCCGATCCTGACGCCGATGAAACAGCAGATCACGCTGGGCGATGTGGCGGATATCAACGTGGTTTCCGGTCCCACGATGCTGAAAACGGAGAATGCCCGCCCTGCGAGCTGGATTTATATTGATGCCCGCGGCAGGGATATGGTGTCGGTGGTGAACGACATTAAGACGGCCATCAGTCAGAACGTAAAGCTGAGGCCGGGTACCAGCGTGTCATTCTCCGGGCAGTTTGAGCTGCTCGAACACGCCAACAAGAAACTGAAGCTGATGGTGCCGATGACGGTGATGATCATCTTCATTCTGCTGTATCTGGCGTTCCGCCGCGTGGATGAAGCGCTGCTGATCCTGATGAGTCTGCCGTTCGCCCTGGTCGGGGGAATATGGTTCCTCTACTGGCAGGGCTTCCATATGTCTGTGGCAACCGGCACCGGCTTTATCGCCCTGGCCGGGGTGGCGGCAGAATTTGGTGTAGTCATGCTGATGTATTTGCGTCATGCCGTTGAGGCGCATCCGGCGTTGTCCCATCAGGACACGTTCACCGAACAGGGGCTTGATGACGCCCTTTACCATGGCGCCGTGCTGCGCGTGCGGCCAAAGGCCATGACCGTCGCGGTGATTATTGCCGGCCTGCTGCCCATTCTTTGGGGAACGGGGGCAGGGTCAGAGGTCATGAGCCGGATAGCGGCGCCGATGATTGGCGGGATGATCACGGCGCCGCTGTTATCGCTGTTTATTATTCCTGCGGCATACAAGTTAATCTGGCTGCGCAGGCATAAAAAGCCATAAAAAAACCCGCCAGCGATGGCGGGTTTTTTACGGGATGAACCCTTAGCGCGCTGTTTTAGCACGCGTCTGGCTGAGAAGCTTGCGCCAGGCACGATTATGCAGAGTAAACAGCAGCATCTTATAGAAGGCGGTGGAAAGGATACAGCTGCCGCTAAGCAGTAGCATGCCGAAACTCACTAGCGCCGCGGTCAGACTGACGCCCGGAGCTGCGCTACCGCTCAGCGCGACCAGCATATAGGCTGCTGTTAATACCAGGCTTATCACCCCCAGCGTAAGGTGTAACCTCACGGCGCGCATGCTGCCTTTGCCAATCATAAACATCGTCACGCCGTTAAGGCCAGCGAATAGAAGGGCGATCAGGACAACCCAGACGAATACGTGTTCCGCTGACTGGTCGAGTCCTGCGAGTACGCCATACCCCAGCCACAGCTGAGGAATAGCGAAACTGACAATCACCCCGAGGGTACTGATCGCCGCTGGAATACCCATGGTGTGTAGACCTACAGGTTTGCCCATTTTGTCAGCCAACTCAGTCTTTAGCTGTTGCAGCTGTGTCGGGGAGGCATTGCTTATGCTGGTAGCCACCTCGTTACAGTGTTGCAGGCGGCGGAAAAAAACTTTAACCATTTGAATACTCAGCGTTTAGTTAGGCGAAAATGACTGCAACAGACCGACTACATAGCGCCCGGACTGGACGGTGTTTTGAGGATTGCGGATCGTCCCCGTGAGTGAACTGCCCACAAAGGCCGATGCGTTGTTCACGGCACTCATCAGCTCACGTTGCAGTGATTTTTGTAATGATTCACTGGGGAAACGTTTCGGGTAGACGCCTGCGCGGATCGCTGCCTTCACGCCGGCGCTGGAAATACCTGGATTCTGCGCTTTAATGATCTCTTCCGTGATGCGCTTACGCTCAGCACGGCTCAGGCTTTGGAACCAGGCGGTAACTTTACTTGAGGATGCCGCTTTCATCAGCTTGTACGTTTCTAAAGTACCTCGCAGCGCCGTTCCTGCCGCAGCCAGCGAAATGACATCCAGAACCGTCGTGGTAGCTACATACCAGTCCTGGCTGTCGAGCCAGGCAACATCGGAACCATGATCGTTATGGATAGCCAGCAGACGGCCCGCGCCAATCATGCATTGTGCGCCAGTTGCCAGCGTACCGGACAGGCTAATCGCGGCAATCACACCGGACCCGCCAGCGGTAAAAGGCACTGCCGCACCGGCACCAAACGCCATAACAAGCGTAACAATCATCGCGCCACAGGCAAAACCGGTTGAGGTAATTTCCGTAGCAAGTGAGGGAGTCGTTAGCGTCGCCACCACAGCTTTTTCTGCACTGATTTCCTTAGCATCCGGAATTTTACTGATTATCACATGGCTGACGGTGCTCTGATTCACATCTGCAATGCGGCGTGAAGGGCGTACCAGCCAGCGTTGTTTGCCATCATCAAAAATGATGCCGACATTGTAAAAATTACGCGTGCAGTCGAGTTGGGCGGCTAGCTTTTTAAAATCGATATCAGTACCCGCCTGAAGGCCTAAGCTGCGCGAGAGGTCATAACCGGGGAGGGTGGTGTCAGGCAACTGTTGACCGGGTAAGTTCATCAGAGAGCTTCTTCATTCCGTGAGGACAATTAGACAGCAAGGTAATTAATAAAAAGAATTTATGATTCGAACATTAAGACTTAGATAATAGCAGCGTTAACTCAGCGATCAAATCATAAAGATGTTCCTTAAAGGTCCAAGTCAGAGAGGGGTATCGACCCGTTACTAGTATTGTTAACGGAGCATGGTGCCAGACATCTCATCAACGAAATTGGTCATTTGATGGAGCATGTTGATGACGGGATGGTAGTCTGTATACACCTTCATTGAGTTTCGATGTCCATAACCAACTCCGATGTCCTTCATGAATTTCCCGCTGATGACTTACATTAAGGAAATTTCTCCGCGTCCAATCCTGTTCATTCATGGCGAAAAAGCGCATTCGCTTTACTTCTTCAGAACGGCTTATGAAGCGGCAAATCAGCCAAAAGAGCTTCTGGTTGTTAAAGATGCCACGCATGTCGATTTATATGATCGTATGGATAAGAACCCGTTCGATAACATCACGGCCTTCTTCAATAAATATCTGAATAAAAGATAACTTCCTCAGTAACCAATGCAGTGACCTTTGGGTCACTGCATTGGTGTGAGAGGGAAGGCAACTATGAGGGTTTTGACTGAACGGTTTATGGCTTATTCTCTGATGTCCATATCGCATTTAACATAATATACATTATGCGTACCAATGTGGAATCAGAAGAAATCTGACATCTTATGGACACGTTGGACCTGGATGCTGATGTCCTCTGATAGTGTCTTCTCACGTGCTGCTATCGTCACGCTGATCATCTCACAGTGCATGGCTTACCGTTTTGCCCTGTTGATATAAGCAAGTAAACCCTCAGCAAGAAAATCAAACACCGTTTTGCAGGCCTGACTGTGGCGTAAATCCTCATGCATTACCAGCCATGTGTCCAGATGAAACGCAAAGAAATCAGGCATTATCCTCTGCAACGGCGGAGAAAAATCTGCCAGTTGAACCTGACACATACCGATACCGGCCCCTGCGCGTATAAGGTTTAATTGGGCAATATCACTGTCGGTCCGTACGGTAAACAGATCGTGGTTTAGCTGTGGGTATTGTTTAAGTGCCTGTAAAATAAAGGGTGTCAAATTATCGAAACCGACAAGCGTATGGGTGAATAATTCATCAATACTTTCCGGAGCACCACGTCGTGACATGTTCGATCATGTGAAATTCGGCGTCAGTGATTATGAAAAAAGTAAAACCTTCTTCCTCCATGCGCTTAAGCCGCTTGGTGTAGAACTCATCGATGAGGGCACGCCAGACTACGGTGTCGAAATGAGTTCAGGCGATGTTTCGCTCTGTCTTTTTCAGACAAATGAAAAACCTGCCCTTTTGCATCTGGCGTTTGTAGCCAACACGCGCCAGCAGGTCGATGAATTTTACCATGCCGCCCTGCGCGCCGGCGGACGTGATAACGGCGGGCCGGGGTTGAGGTCATACGGTGAAAATTACTATGCCGCGTTTGTCATCTCGCCCGATGGCCACAATATCGAGGCAGTGTGCCATGCGCCGGAAAGTCAGTAGCTCAGCCCTTCAGTCAGAAGCGATTAAATGATCTGTAATGCATCTTTTTGCACGATAATGCGCGAAAGTATTTCATAACGCGGCCACAATCCCGTATGGTATCGGCAGTAAACGTGCAACTTCATGCAATAACACTGGCAGAGGTACCTATGACACAACAGCTGATTTTAATTGCTGGCCCCTATCGCAGCGGAACCGAAGGCGTTCAGGCACGCATTGATGAGAATCTGGCGCGTCTCGAAAGCGCAGCACTAGCCGTTTACCAGCGGGGTCACATCCCGGTCATTGGCGAATGGATGGCTTTGCCGTTGGCAAAAGCCGCAGGATCGAAAGCGGTTGGTGATGAAATCAGTGAAGCGATGCTGTACCCCGTTGCTCACCGGCTCATAGCTAAATGTGATGCCATTTATCGTATTGCCGGTGCGTCTAAAGGTGCCGATATGGACATTGAGGTCGCCCGCAAATATGGCCTGAAGGTTTATACCGCACTTGAGAATATTCCTGAGGCTTAAGGCAGTCCGCCAGCCAGCCTGTGAGCACAGGCTGGCTATCAGAGAGTGTCACTCTCTGAGGTCAACACGACGGATACCCCCTTTTCCGATACCGCGCGGATCCAGTCCCGATCGGTATTGTCTTCAACGACGATGGTGTTCACCGATGACACATCGCCAATCACAAACGAAGACGCTGTGTTGACCTTTTCCGGAGAAGCCAGGACGACCGTCTCCGCGGCTCTGCCGGAAAATGCACGTTTGATGCACGCTTCTTCGAAATCGCCGGTTGTCAGCCCCGCCTCAGGATGGATCCCGGTCACGCCCATAAAGAACAGATCTGCATGAATATTTTCGATGCCTTCGATCGCCGCAGCGCCAACCGCAACAATGGAGTGTTTATACAAGCGACCGCCGATCAGAATCACCTCGATGGACGGATGATCCACTAGCCGCAGTGCGATGCTCGGGCTGTGCGTAACCACCGTGATGCGCAGGTCAGGAGGGAAAAACGTAATCAGCTCCGATGTTGTCGTGCCACCGTCAACGATCACCACCTGCCCTGATGAAATCAGCTGTGCCCCTTTCCGGGCGACCCTCTTTTTTGCATCCATCTTCACGGATTGCCGTTCGGCATAGGGAGCAATAGCAGAAGATGACGGCAGCGCGCCGCCGTGAACCCGCTGTAAACGCCCTTCTGCCGCCAGCTCGCGTAAATCACGCCGAATGGTGTCTTCAGAAACGTCAAAGAGCATGCTGAGTGCTTTTGACTGGACCTGACCTTCGGCGCCGAGCTTTTCGAGGATCAATTTTTTTCGCTGACTGGTGAGCATCATGAATTCCTGATGTTGCATGTTTTATCTTGAAGGTGCACGATAATGCTGTTTATGATAACTACTCTACGTAAGGAGTAACAAACGTGCAATCAAAACGTGCAGATGTGCGCATCATTGACAGTGAAACCCTGTCAGATAACTGGTACAACCTTAAAAAATACACCTTCGACCTGCAGCGCCGTGACGGCGAATGGCAAAGACAGCAACGGGAGGTTTACGACCGTGGCAACGGCGCGACTATTCTTCTCTACAACCGTGAGAAAAAAACGGTGATCCTGACACGCCAGTTCCGCTTTCCCGTCTTTATCAACGGCCATGAGGACGATTTAATCGAAGCCGCGGCGGGACTGCTGGACAACATGGATCCCGAAAGCCGCATAAAAGCTGAAGCGGAAGAAGAGACAGGATTTCAGGTTTCGAGGGTGCAGAAAATCTTTGAAGCCTATATGAGCCCGGGCTCCGTCACGGAAAAACTCTATTTTTATCTTGCCGAGTATCAGCCGAAAGACAGAACCGGCGCAGGCGGCGGGATCAAGGCTGAGGGAGAAGATATCGACGTGCTGGAAATGACGCTTGAAGCAGCATTACGCGGCATTGAAACAGGCAAGATTGTCGACGGTAAAACCATCATGCTGCTTTATCATATTGCTCTTAAAGGCATTATGTAGACTGCTGGTTAAAATCCTGATTTTGAATCTGGATCGGTACGCTTGTCCATTACTCAAATGTAAAGCGGAAAACCTCCTAAATTTTGCAGCCTACTATATTTAGTGAACTATTTCGGGATTTGACAAAATCTTCAAAAATTCGCCGAGTCATCTGCATTTACCATTAGAAATGCCACACATTGATCAGGCTACCAGTTGAGGTAGCCTGTCTTATCTGTTGGCTGGATTAAAATGCGACTCGCTACAGATAACGAAGCATATTATACTTGCTCCTCCACTCGAACAGGAGGCAAGCAACTCACGTGAAGGATACATATTACAACGACATAGCGATCAATACGCTAATTCAGAGTGAGCTGGACGCGTTTTTTGAGGATTTCAAAGGGATCGTCTTCGCCTACGCCATTATGAACAAGAAAGATCCTTCCCAGATGCGGATAATCAATAACAGCCCCGAGTGGTTTGATATCTACCTCGACAGGAAATATCAGTTCATTGACCCTGTTATCATTCGGGCTTTGCGCTGTGTTGAAGATTTTTTCTGGGAAAGTGATGTCATTCTGTCGGATGGTTATAACCTGACGCGCATTTTCAACGAAAGCGTCCAGTATGATATCTACCAGGGACAGACTTTTCCTCTGCATGACTATCTGAATAATCTTGTCGTCTTATCCGTCATCAGTCCTAAGCATTCTGGTATTGATATAGAAAAATATCGGCCACAATTTCTAAGCTTCCTTGTTCAACTGCATCAGAAGACACTCAATCTGTATAGCCAGCATCAACAGAAAAAGAATGTTTTTCTGTCGCCACGTGAGCGACAAATCCTTAAATGGGTCAGCGCCGGGAAAACCTACGCAGAAATTTCTGTTATTTTGTCTATTGCTGAACGCACCGTTAAGTTCCATATGGGAAATGTAATGAAAAAGCTCGGTGTGAATAATGCCAGACACGCAATAAAGCTTGGAACAGAACTACGTTTACTGGACGACTGAGCCTCAGCCACTGGTTATAAGTGGCGTAAATGCTCCAGCATTTCGCGAAGCCAGTGACTGGATTTGTCTTTGCTAATAATGTCTTCAATAATGCTGATGCTGGCAGGCATATAAATATAGTAAATAACCTCCCCTTTTTCAGAAACACCGCGTTGAATAACTTCAACTTTCCAGTTCGCATGGCGAAATATGGCATACATACCGCGACTGGCGACTGCGTACATTCCATGGTATTTTTGCTTTATGCAATACATATTCATCGCAAGAAACAATGCCTTACTGGCGGGCACGCCCTGCAGACTTGCGGAGTCTCGTGTTTCTTTATCTAAAAATAAACGGCTAATTTCACAGCTGGGAACATCTGCCGGGAAAATAATGGCTTCGTCAAAATAATTGTGAAAGATTTCGCTTATCATCGTCGGATGCGTCGAGTTAATGAATCGTGCGCCGCATAACAACTGTCCCTCATACATACCCAGCAAGTATGTCGTGTTTGGGTTGTCAAACTGATCCTTTTCCATATCTTCAACGCATTCAACTTTCCAGTCGAGTCGGTCCCGAAAGGTTTTTCTCCTGAGTCGGAAGAGTTCGCGGGCTAATGCTGACGGTAAATCATCGTAATCATGCAAAAAAAACTCAATAACAGAATTCATTGCTCTTATTCCTGATAATAACACCTGAAACTATTATCCCCTGTCTTTTAGGACAGCTTTCATTGTGCATGGTATTCCTTATACTTAAAAAGTACCCGGCCACTAAGTCCTCGTGAAACTCAGTGGCCAGGAGGTCAAAGACCTACGAAACACCAGGGATATATCCATTCATGATTATCTAATATTTATAGTTTCGGGTACAGAGCGTAAGAAGCACTTAGCCGATAAAATATTAAAAAACGATAATCATAAAATAATTACAATTAAAGTATTGCCCCTTAAGTATTTAAGGGGTAATATTTCCTTTTTCTATTTTTTCTCCTATTATCTCTGTTCTTAATGCTGTGCTACTCTTGCAGAAGCATGCTAAACGGAGAACCAAAATGGCCGACTGGAATCCCTCTCTTTATCTGCAGTACGGCGCGGAAAGAACGCGTCCTGCCGCTGAACTGCTCGCCAGAATTCCTCTGGATGAGGTCTCCACCATCGCTGATTTAGGCTGCGGGCCGGGAAACAGCACCGCGCTGTTGAAGCATCGCTGGCCTTCGGCGCACATTACCGGGGTCGACAACTCCCCTGCAATGCTTGAGGAAGCAAGAGCCGCATTGCCTGACTGCCATTTTGTTGAGGCCGATATCCGCCAGTATAAGCCTGGCCAGCCGCTGAACCTGATTTATGCCAACGCTTCGCTGCAATGGGTTCCTGACCATTACGATCTCCTGCCTCATCTCGTTTCTTTACTCACGCTTAACGGCGTATTAGCAATCCAGATGCCTGACAACTGGCTTGAACCTACTCATGTGGCGATGCGCGAAGTGGCGCTGGAACAAGACTACCCTGACCGCGGCCGCGAACCTCTCCCGGGTGTGCATGCCTACTACGATATCTTGTCCGAGGCGGGCTGTGACGTGGATATCTGGCGGACAACCTATTTCCATAAAATGAGCTCGCACCAGGCCATTATTGACTGGGTAAGCGCCACCGGCTTGCGCCCGTGGCTCCAGGAACTTAATGAGAGCGAGCAGAAACGTTTCCTGAAACGCTACCATGAACTTCTGGAAGAGCAGTATCCGCTCCAGGAAAATGGGCAGATACTGCTCGCTTTTCCGCGGCTGTTTATTGTGGCGCAACGCCAGCCCTGACGGGTTATGACCGGGCCTCTTTCAGCAGTTGCTGAATGACCTTTTCCTGTTGCGCATAATCTCCTTCGCCAAAGGCGGTATAGCGTAGCTGGCCTTTGGCATCGAAATAGTAATGCGCTGGCCAGTACTGGTTCCCGAAAGCGTTCCAGATTTGATAGTTGTTATCCGTCACCACCCGGTACGGCAGCTGCCATTTATTTACCGCGTTTTTCACCGAGGCGAGCGGTTTTTCCCAGGGATATTCCGGCGTGTGAACCCCAATCACGACCAGCCCCTGCGACTGATACTTCGTGGCCCAGTCCCGCACGTGCGGGAGCGTATGCTGGCAGTTAATGCAATCCCACGTCCAGAAATCAATTAACACCACCTTCCCTCGCAGGGATTCAGACGTGACGGGGTCACCGTTAATCCAACCTGTACCCCCGCTTAATGAAGGCAGCTGGCTGCTGGGCTCTGTCATCACGACCGGCTGGAGCTTCACCGGCGCGGCTGTGGGTTTCGCCAGCGTCAGGAGTGTTGCCTCCAGACGGTCCGCAATGCCGTTTGCTCCTTTCAGAAGCGAAGTCATTCCCGTCGCGTTGAATACGACAGCCGACAGCATCGCCACGCCCGCCCCCTGCCGCAGCCTTTCCATCAGCGCCGATTTTGCTCTTAACGGCGCCATCAGCGTGCGCCCGCCGAAAACGAGCAGGCTTAACATCAGAGCGCATCCGCTGCCATAGGCCGCCAGCAGCGCGCCCGTCGCTATGGCCGAGTGGCCCGCGATATTAATGCTGAAAATGGCGCCCAGTATGGGACCGGCGCAGGGAGACCAGAGCAGCCCCACCGCAAGCCCGGCCAGAAAAGCCGATGCCAGACCGCGCGTTTGCCCGCTTCGGGTGTTCAGGACATTTCCCGCGCTGACGGCCGGACCCGCAATACGCTGGGCGAATGACGGAAAAATTAAGGCCAGCGCGGCCGCGGCCAGAATAACGAGAGCGATCCAGCGCCCGACGATGGTCGCCTCTGCTATCCACTCGCTGGCGACGGTGACGGCCATCGCCACCAGGGTGAACATCACGATCATCCCCGCCAGCAGGGCCAGAATATGTCGTCGCTGTCCCTGAAAACCGGCGAAAAGGAGTGGAATAACCGGGAGCGTACATGGACTGAGCAGGCTTATCATCCCGCCCAGAAAAGCGATTACCAGAAACATAGACACCTCACAATACAAGTCCTGCGACGCTGCAGTGAGGCTATTTCATCGTGCGGATGTGTTCAGGATATGTGTAAAAACGCAGGTTTTGTCTGGCTCTGTATCACCCGGGCCGGGAGATACAAAGCCGTACAATTAACGGCGCGGTAGCGTAATGGAGACATCCAGTCCGCCTCCGGCCCGGTTCGTCAGGTTGAGCTTTCCTTCCAGCTGAGCGGTGAGCTGCGCGGCAATCGCCAGTCCGAGTCCTGTTCCGCCGGTATCGCGGTTGCGCGATGTTTCCACCCGGTAAAACGGCTGTAATACCGCCTCAAGCTCGTCATCGGGTATTCCCGGTCCGCCGTCAGTGATGTGAACCACTACCTCTTCGGAAGACGAATTATCAATGGCAATAACGGCATACCCACCGAACTTAAGGGCGTTATCCAGCAGGTTGGTCATCACCCGACGAAGCGCCTGCGGACGCGTAACGATCGGCAAGCGGGTATCGTTTGCCTGAAGCTGCACGTTTTTACCGATGTCCTGATAATCGCAGGCGATGCTGTTGACCCAGGCGTTCAGCTCCAGCTTCAGCGGGGTCTCTTCCAGGGATTCTGATGACCGGGCATACGCTATACCCTCGCGAACAAGACGCGTCATGCTATCGAGATCGTTCAGGAGCTTGTCGCGAAGTTCAGGTTCCCCTGCCATCTCGACGCGTAGCTTCATGCGGGTAATCGGCGTCTGAAGATCGTGAGAAATGGACGCCAGGATCTGCGCGCGCTCCCGGAGATAAGACTGAATGCGCGCCTGCATCGCGTTGAAGGCATGCGCTGCACGCTGCACCTCAAGCGGCCCTTTCTCCGTCATCGGCGTGCTGGCCGCCGGATCCAGCGAATCCACCGCGCGGGTAAATTGTGAAAAAGGCCGCACCACCTGCCGCACGGCAATCCAGGCGCACGCCGCCAGCAACAGCAGCTGCAGGATCAGCACTACGGGCAGCCAACTGGCGACCGGCGGCATGCGTGGGATCAGGTCAATGGTCAGCGGCGCGCCGTCGCGTAACGTCAGATGCGCCTGGATGTGTGAAACGGCACCGGGAACGGCGGTGAAGCTGAGCGGGTACTGTGTCGCAAGCGTCGCTTTTAAGGTTCGGATGGCGTCCTGCGAACGCTTATCCGTCGGCGCGTTGCCGGGCTCCCCCGGCCCCAGAATATAACGGTAGTTGCCCCGTTCGAGACGCGGAAGCCAGGCTGCGCGCTCGCTGGCCGGTAAGCGGTCTAAAATGGCGACGCTGGTTGCGACGTCGTTTTCCAGATTACCGAGCATCACCGTTCTGGCGCTGTGCATTCGTTCAATCATGACCAACGTCAGGCTCAGGGCGTTGGCCAGCAGCAGGCCGGACAGCACTACCAGCAGCAAGCGGGCCAGCAGCGAGCGTGGCCAGAGCGTCATTCGTTAGCCTCTTTGATGGTGACCGGCATAGTAAAAACGTAGCCCTCGCTGCGCACGGTCTTGATATAGGCAGGCGTGCGGGCATCTTCGTTCAGGCGCTGGCGGACCCGGCTAACCAGCAGATCGATAGAACGTTCAAACAGCTCGGCGTCTCGCCCCTGCGTCAGGTTGAGCAGCTGATCGCGGGTCAGCACCCGCTGAGGATGGTCAAGGAAAACGCGCAGCAGGCGATACTCCGCCCCGCTGAGCGCCACGATCACCCCTTCCGGATCGATTAAGTGACGGGCAACGGTATCGAGCTGCCATTCACCGAACATCACCAGCCGCCCGGCTTCTGTCACCTGCAAATTGGGCGGCATCGTGCGAAAACGCCGTAAAATCGCTTTGATACGCGCCAGCAGTTCGCGGGCGACAAACGGCTTCACCACGTAGTCATCCGCGCCCATCTCCAGACCCAGGATCCTGTCCGTCTCCTCGTTGCGGGCCGTCAGCATCAGAATGGGCAGATCTTTATATTTCCCGACGCGTAGCTCTCGACATAACGTAAGCCCGTCGTCGCCGGGCATCATGACATCCAGCACCACCAGGTCGATATGCTGTTTATCCAGCACGACGCGCATCTCTTTGCCGTTGGCCGCGCCCGTCGCGCGATAGCCAGACTTAACGAGATAATCGACAATCAGTTCACGAATATCCCTGTCGTCATCGACGACAAGGATATGATCAATATGCTCCACCGAAATCTCCAGACCGAAGGGTAACGTACTGAAAATAGCACATTTCAGAGCTTGTCCGCGTCAACGACGGCCTTAACGAAATCCTGCGGATCTTCCTGAGGCGGATTGTGCCCCACGGTTGCCCCGAAGGTGCGGTGTTCATATTTACCGGTAAATTTACCCGCGTAAGCCTGCGGAGCCGGATGCGGCGCACCGTTGTTCCCGCCTTCGATGGTGATCGTTGGAACGGTGATATTCGGCAGCGTAGCGAGTTTTTGCTCGTAGCTATCGTATTTGCGCTCGCCTTTTTCCAGCCCTAAACGCCAGCGATAGTTGCTGAGCGTCACCGCGACGTGATCCGGGTTATCGAGAGATTTGGCGCTGGCGTTGAAGACAGCATCGCTAAATTTCCAGTCAGGCGAGGCCTGAGACCAGATCAAACGGGCGAAGTCATGCGTGTTTTTGGCATAGCCTTCAGCACCGCGCGCGGTGGCGAAATAGAACTGATACCACCACTGCTGTTCCGCTTTTGGCGGCAGCGGCTGTTTGCCAATCTGCTGGCTGCTGATGAGATACCCGCTCACCGACACCAGTGACTTAACGCGCTCTGGCCATAGCGCCGCAACGATATCCGCCGTACGGGCACCCCAGTCATATCCTGCAAATACCGCCTGCTTAATATTCAGGGCATCCATCAGGTTCACAATATCCTTCGCCATGGCTGAAGGCTGGCCGTTGCGCGGCGTTTTGGCAGACAGGAAGCGCGTGGTGCCGTAGCCACGCAGAGAAGGCACAATCACCCGATAGCCTTTTGCCGCCAGCGCGGGCGCGACGTCGGCGTAGCTGTGAATATCGTAAGGCCAGCCGTGCAGTAAAATAACCGGCTGGCCGTTTTTCGGGCCGATGTCGACATAACCGACATTCAGATCGCCGGCGTTAATTTGCTGCGGATGATCAAAGGCTGCCGCGAAAGTTGTGCCGGTGACTTCAGCCTGACAGGACATCACGGTGCCAAGAGAAACGGTCAATGCGAGAGTTGAGTACGCGAGTTTGCTAAACATGTTGGTATCTCCGGTTGAGTACAGTTCACGGGGATATAACAACACGGCAATGTATAGCGGATATGTGCGAAAGCGGGTTTATTGCAAGCCTGTGTATGTATCAGCGACGCAGATACAGTGTGATACAAACCCAGGCCTTGTCGCCTTAAAGGGTGATGCGATAGCGGACGTAATCGTCGGCTTGACCGTATTTGTCATAAAGTTTTCGCGCCGGGTTATTCTCCCGGGTGACCCAGTACAGTTTTGACCACCCTTCGCGCTTGCCTTCCTCAATCAGAGCATCAATGAGCGCCTTACCGGCTCCCGCCCCGCGTTCGTCGGCATCAACAAACAGATCTTCCAGGTAGCAAACGGGGGCCGTTGACCAGGTTCCTTCGTGCAGAATGCACATCGCGAAACCGATGACCTTTTCATCCGTTTCTACCACGCGGCAAAACATCGAGGAATGCGCTGAGAGCGCCCTTTCCCATGTCGATGCGGTGACGGATTCCTCGAGGTAACAATCATAAAAATGGGTATAGCCATCCCACAGCGGTCGCCATTGGGAATAATCGTCTTCACGTAGAGGTCTTACCGTGACAGCCATGTGTTCCTCACATTACAAGTCGATCGCCATTTCAAAACAGCGTAAATCAGCCCCGGCCATACGCGAGTGATGATAGTTTTCGCGCAGCGTGACAAACCCCAGCTTCTGATAAAACGACTGGGCATTAGGGGTTGCATCCAGCCTCAGGCGGGTTATCCCCCGGCTACGGGCTTCATTTTTGAGCGCCTCGATAATTCGGGTCGCCATGCCTTTACCGAAGGCCGCGGGCAAGGTGAATATCGCCTCCAGACAGTGGGTATCCAGATCCAGATAGCCGGTCGCCGCAACGCCGCCCGTTTCATCTTCCACCACGTAAAAAGGGTATTCAATGACCATCTGCCGATAGCGTTCGGGCATGAGATCCGGCGTCCAGCGCGCAATGACGTCAGCGTCGTAGCTGGTTTTACAGCCGTGACGAATCGCCTGATTGCGAATATTCCAGAGTATTTCGGCTTCCTGTGGCTTAGCTTTTCGTAAAGTCATAACCCCTCTTTAACGGCTTTTTAGTCGCATTTCCCGTGCCAGTCTGGCAAGACGCTGAGTACGACAATAGAGCGTAAACAGCACAAAGCCGCTGCTGTTCATCACCACCCGACAAAATAACAGTGCGAAGGATGCGATGACCAGCGGCCAAAGGCCTCCGTCATGCGAAAGCAGGATATGTAAAACCTGAACGAGGGTCGTTATCAGCAGAATGATGAACAACGCCCTAAACCCCAACAATCCCGACGTCTTACCTCGAGCCAGGAGTACGCTTATCACAATGAGCGCGCCTGTCATCGTCAATGATGGTACGAAAAAGCTCAATGCATGATGTAAAGGTGACAACCCCTGCAACGCGCTGAGAAAAGGCAGAAGGTTTAACGCAAACGCCACTAAAAAAAGAGGTAACAGCACCGCTACCGGATAAGGATTTTGACGCGGAAGCTCGCTGAGTGGACGCGAAAAATACCGTTCCAGCTCTGGCGTGGAATGATTCAAGAGACGGGTATCACGATGAGCAATAGCCTCCTCTATCTCTTTGCCATGCTGCAGGAGATCCTGGAAAACCCGTCCGGTTAAAAAACTCAAAAACTTCATCAGAATACCGCCAGTGACTGAATGGTACCGATAATGTATTTACCGGTCCGTGGTAAATTACTGGGCGCTGCAATAACGCCACTCACAGCACTCCCGGCCAATGCTGCGGCACTTGTAACCACTTGCCCAAGTTGTCGAGTGAGCTCTACCTGAACAGGCCCGGTTGGAAATCGTTTCGGATAAAGACCAGCGCGTATAAGTGCCTTAATTTCCTTGTTGCTTATACCGGGGTTTTGCGCGCGAATTATCAATTCGGTCAAACGAGCGCGATCCTGACGAGGATAACTTTTTAACCACTCAGTGGCTTTCAAGGAAGATATAGATTTCATTGCACGCCAGGTGGTAACTGCTTCTTTTAGCGCCCCTCCTGCACTTGCTAACGAAATTACATCCAGTGAAGTTGAGGTGGCGACGTACCATTCTTGCGTATCGAGCCAGGCAACATTACCGCCACCGTTTTCAACCAAATCATAGATACGATAAAGGCCGTTAACGCATTGCAACCCGGTCGCAAGGGTTCCTGCGTAGCCAATCGCTACCAAAACACCACTTCCTCCTGCAGTAAGGGGGGTTGCCGCCGTGCCGGCAAGCATCACACCTCCAGTGATGATCATCGCCCCACATGATAGTACCGTCGATGCAAGTTCAGTTCCCATAGATGTAGATGCCACAGCATCAGTCAAGGATTTACCTACGCTAGAGGCGGATGGTTGTGAGTTCGCTTTAGTTACAATTACGTGAGTTACGATACCACTTTGACCATTGGGATGACGCTGACCAGAGCGAACCAGATAGCGTTGAGCACCATCAGAATAAATGATCCCGGCCTGAGCGAATTCGCGATTACAGTCCATTGCGGAACCCAGTGCTTTGAAATCGAAATCTGCAGCTCCAAAGCCTGCTATGCGCGCATAATCATATCCCGGTAGATTTTTCTCAGGATTCATTCCAGGCAAAACCATACATTACTCCTTATGTGGATGGGTAAGTTAACCCAACTAATCTGACGGTAATCGAGCGCTATGCAGAGCAAAATTTTGGTAGTAAATAAGTTTCAACGCAACTAAATAGAATGTGATAGAAGTGAAAATACCAGAACACAAACAAAAGAATAACGCTTAAATATGGAGATCCGCGGATGACGATACCGACGCTCACGACAGAACGCTTATTGCTAAAACCGCTGGTTGCCGAAGATGCTACCCAGATACAAAAGCGTTATCCGCGCTGGGAGATCGTCCGCTATATGGTCTCTTCCGTGCCCTGGCCCTACCCGGATAACGGCGCGGAAAACTATGTCAACAACGTGGCGCTGCCGGATATGGCAAAAGGGATCGCCTGGTTCTGGAGCATCCGTCGTCGCGAGGTGCCGGATGAGTTGATGGGTATTATCTGTTTGTATGACGTCGAAGATAACAACCGTGGATTCTGGTTGGCCCCGGAGTTTCAGGGCCAGGGATACATGCGCGAGGCCAGCATTGCCGCGACGGATTACTGGTTCAATACGCTAAACAAACCCGTATTACGCGCCCCGAAAGCCACCGCCAACAGCCGCTCCCGGCGTATTTCAGACAGTAGCGGCATGCGGCTTATCAGGACGGAAAAGAAAGCCTACGTCAGCGGCATGCTGGATTCCGAACTGTGGGAGATCACCCGCGACGAGTGGAACGCCCGTCAGGTCAGCTGATAATACTTATCCGGCATCAGCCTTTCAGGAATGTTCTCTTCATCGTTCATCTGCAGCAGATCGCGTTCCATCATGTTGCAGATGGCGTCCAGCGGCAGATCGTTATCTTCTGTACCGAACGGGTCTTCCAGCTCTTCCGCCAGGGTGTCCAGCGAGATAAAGGTGTAGGAGATCAGCGCCGAGACAAACGGCGTCATGTAGTGCAGATCTACAACCAGCGCGAACGGCAGCATGATGCAGAACAGATAGACCGTGCGGTGCAAAATCAGCGTATAGGCAAACGGCACCGGCGTAGTCGCAATGCGCTCGCAGCCGGAGAGGACGATGGACATATCGTTAAGACGGTTGTTCAGGCTGTGGAACAGGATGTCTGAAAGCTGCCCGTTACGCCGCCGCACGGCCAGCCACTCCCCCATGATCAGTAAAATACGGTTCGCCGGCGAGTTGGCGCTCATCACGTGACGCAAATCGTCCGGAGCAAGATAGCGAGAGAGCTGTTCGGCGTTCAGGTCCCGGCGGAGGGTCATGCGCAGGCAGTTGGCAAAAGCTATCTGCAGGCGGACAAATTCCCCCAGGTGCTTATCGTCAGGCAAGGTGTTTTTTACCTCGCGAAACAGCGAGCGTGCCGCTATCATCAACTGCCCCCACAGCAGGCGAGCCTCAACGTAGCGTGAATAGCAGGCGTTGTTTCTGAAACCCAGAAAGATAGCGATCGCCACGCCGAGGATGCTAAACGGCGCCACGGTAAATTTGATGCCCAGCGAGGTATACCACGGCAGCATCAGGATAACGGCGATTGAAAGCAGGAAGTTGAGCAGCAGTCGGGTGTAGATTTTGGGAAGTACCGAACCGTGCCAGACAAAAATCAGTTGTAGCCAGTGCTGTTTAGGGCGAACAATCATAGTGAGTTTCAGGAAGGAAAAGAGCGTGGCTATTAAACGTGATCTCTCTCACGGTTGCAAGCATGTTAACGGAACATTGAATTTTAGGAGCTGCTTAGCGATAACTGCACGGTGCTACATGTAGTTTTAAAAAAAGTGCACATAGTATGTTGTAACTAAAATAAGATGTAATTAAACCCGGCCGAAGCCGGGTAACGTCATTAGCAAAGGGGGTTCACCGCTGCGCGCATTCCCTTCAGGAGAATCGCGTCAAGATCCAGGGTGACCTGGTCGACAAGCCCGGAGACCTGCGTGAGATCCTGTTCCCAGTGCTCGCTCACGCTCAGCACGGACTGCACCAGCTCACGGGTGCTCAACTGCTGGTCGCGATGCTGTGCCCAGAGCTGTTGATAACGTTCCAGCCAGAATGCATCATCCTGCACCGGATAGTTCTCCCCGTTACGCTCCCCGCGGTAAAACGCTATTAACGCAGCCAGCGCGAACGTCAGACGTGCAGGCAATTGTCCGCTTGCGTTCTGCCCTGCCAGCAGCTGCGGCAGAATGCGGGTGCGGTATTTGGTCATGCCGTTAAGCGCAATGGAAAGCAGCTGGTGTCTGATGTAAGGGTTGCGAAAACGGCCTGTTACCGCGCTGGCGAAAGATTCCAGCTCGTCACGCGGCAGATCGAGGACCGGAATGATCTCCTGATAAATCGCTTTTTCGACAAACGCGCAGATCTCTGCATCATTCATCGCCTCGCCTACCGTCTCTAACCCAGCCTGGAATGCCACCGGCACCAGCGCCGTATGCGCGCCGTTCAGGATAGCGACTTTGCGCTCTTTGTAGGGCCTGATGTCGTCGACAATCAGCACATTCAACGGGTATTTATCCAGACGAAGTTCCTGAGCAAGGGATGCCGGCCCCTGGATAACGAACAGATAGAAATGTTCAGCCGTATCCAGGAAACCATCGTGATAACCCAGCTCAGCCTCCAGCGTGGCCGCTTCGTCACGCGGATAACCGGTCACGATACGGTCAACCAGCGTCGAGCAGAAGCTGTTTGCCTCGTTAAGCCACTGGATAAAGGCGGCAGGCAGCGCCCACTCCCGGGCATAGCGCAGGACGAGTTCACGCAGCGCGTCACCGTTGTAGTCAATCAGCTCGCACGGAATGATGATCCAGCCTTTATCCGCTGCACCGTTGAAGTGGCTATAACGCTCAAACAGCAGTCGCGTCAGCTTCGCCGGGTAGCTCACCGCAGGGGCATCGGCGAATCGGTCACCCGCGTGGTAGCTGATACCCGCTTCGGTTGTGTTCGAGAAAACAAAGCGCATGTCCGGATTGTGCGCCAGTTTCAGGAACGCATCATACTGGCCGTAGACGTCGATCTCCCGGTTAACCGAGCGGATAAGACGGCTCTCACTCACCGCTTTACCCTGCCCGTTCATGCCGCGAATGATAGTGGTATAGAGACCATCCTGAGTGTTCAGCGACGGCGGGAAGTCGCTCTGAATAGGACGGACGATAACCACACCGGCGTTAAGATCGGTATGTTCATTTAGCAGGTCAATTTGCCAGTCGACAAACGCACGCAGGAAGTTGCCTTCGCCAAACTGAATAATGCGTTCCGGGTATTGAGCTCCGGGAAAATCACGACGGTTGAGCGTGTTCACAGGGATTCCTTTTATGATTAGTCATACAGCCCGATAAGATTGGTACGATAACTTATCAAAACTTAACGACCAGATACCCTGTTTTGATCAATCCACGGCGTAGTTGTACAAAATAATCATAAGAACTTATAGAACACGGACGTGGCCGTCATGGCGCCGTCCGGCATCAGGGCATAGCGCGGGATCTCCCCCACCTTTTGCCAGCCGGCACGCTGGTAGAACGTCTCGGCGCCGCTGCCGGTGGAGGTATCGAGCACCAGAACCGAAATATCTCTGGCCCAGGCCTCCGCTTCAAGCGCTTCCATCAAGGCCATCGCGGCACCTTTGCGGCGCGCTTTCTCGTGAACCAGCAGCTTCGCCACATCGGCGCGATGCGGCTGGTTTTCCGGCTGGTCGACGATCAGTTGCACCGTACCGATGACGCCGTCCTGCGGGTCGACACAGGCCAGCACCAGACGCTCGTTGCGCCCTACACTTTCAGCGATGCCGCGCCAGAACGAACGAGCCTTATCCAGACTAAAGGGAAGCACAAAGCTGACGGATGCCCCGCCGTTCACACAGTTTTCGAGGATCCCGGCCAGCGCATCAAGATGGGTGAGAATGTCGTCTCGGGTGAGGTTTTTGATTTGCAGTGAGGTATTCATTGTTTTTCCTTACGTTGAATACCGTCACTGTGCATTTAACATCTTCTTAACGCAAACGGATCGGACATACGCTTTTGTTATGTTACCGGGAGCGCTGTCGCTGCTGTTTCATGGCATACATCTTTTCATCGGCCTCTTTTAACCACTGCTGCAGGTCGTTGCCGTTATGATCGAATTCACTGAGCCCCCACGAGAAATGGAGCGACCAGGGATGTAGCTTGCGGGCGTTATAGTTTTCTACCTGCTCGGCAAGATACTGCATGGCAATCCAGGCGCCCTGCTCATCCGTATCCGCGAACAGCACGGCGAACTCGTCCCCGCCAAAACGCACCAGCAGATCCGCTTCGCGGAAAGAGGCGCGCATCAGCTGCGCCATCGCTTTCAGCGCCTTATCCCCCTCTTCATGCCCGAAGCGATCGTTAATTTCCTTAAAGCGATCCAAATCCAGCCAGCCGAGCGTGAGCGGCTCAGCGCGACGCCGGGCAACGGAAAGCGTGAACCGCACGAGCTGATTAAAGCCCCGACGGTTGAATAACCCGGTTAATTCATCCGTGGTCGCCGCGCTGATGGCAGCAAATTCGTCTTCCGCCAGCGCGCCAAGGTCCCCCAGCACGGCGAGGTCGGCGGCAGAAAACTCGCGGGGGGCGTAATCAATTAGGCACAGCGAGCCAACGCTTGCGCCGTCGCGCAGGCGCAGCGGGAAACCCGCGTAAAAACGCACGCGAGGCTCACCGGCCACCAGCGGGTTATCCGCAAAGCGATCGTCCTGAAGCATATCCCCCACCACCAGCGGCGCTTCGGTGAGGATCGTATGCCCGCAAAATGAGATATTGCGCGGAACGCTGCCGGGCGCCTGACCGTCGGCCGACTTCACGATCAGCGAATGCTCATCAATGAGATTGACCATCGCCAGCGGCACCTGGAAGAAGCGTTTTGCCAGACGCGTTAAGCGGTCAAACGCCGGGGAACTGTCGATCTCAAGCAGACCTGATTCTCGTAGCGAGTTGAGTCTGTCTGTTTCATTTTCAGGGGTTGCAGGTGCTTTCATAATGTCTCCTGACGTAAAGCGTTACTAAAAGCGTAGCTTAAACAGAGACATTGTCAGTGTTCTGACGTCCTGTTAAGCCGCTTACTATTCACGTCAATGCCTTATGACGATTAACGCAGCTATGTTTCACTCCCGGAGGGCGCGGCAATCTGCTCGTCCGCCACCCGGGCGCTGGTACGGTTTCGACCCGCTTTTTTTGAACGATAGAGATGATCGTCCGCTTCGGCCATGAGCTTGTTGAAGACCTCGGTCAGCTGCCAGGACTCGGCCTTTCCGCTGCCGAGGCCAATGCTGACGGTCAGATAGAGCGTCTGGTGACGCCATGTAAAAGGATGGCTGGCAACGGTGGATCGGATACGTTCAGCCAGTTCAAAACCGTGCTGCGCGTCGCCTGAATTGACCACCACGGCGAACTCTTCCCCGCCCATGCGCGCCACCATGCCGTTTTCGCCGACGACCTGCTGCACCTGTCGGGCAAACGACGCCAGCACGCGGTCTCCGCACTCGTGGCCGTAGTTATCATTAATGCTCTTGAAATAATCAATATCCAGCAGCATGACGGTCAGAAAACGCGTGTGCCGGTACGTCTCTTCATGCTTTAACGCCTCATAAAGCCCGGAACGCGAGTAGACGTGCGTTAAAAAGTCATAATCCGCCCTCAGTGAAACCTGGCGGATCAGGGAATTAATCGCCGCCATGCTGACGGATACCATCACCGGGCAGATCGCCATCGTGGCGATCCCCAGCCGGGCTGAAAACATCATTGGCGTCGTAAACGGCGTCGCCACGGCGATATTAATAATCGAGTTGGCGACCAGAATGATTTCAGTGGCCCCCGTGATAAACGTCAGCAGACAGGTGGCGGGCAGCGAGTAGCGAACCGCACACCAGATAAGCGCAGGCAGAGGAAACGAGAGGCTCCCCGCTCCGCCAATCACCACCGACGCGATCACCGAGACGATCAGCGCAATTACCGGCAGCAGCTGCTCCAGACGGAGCCTGAGTTCACGCCCGGGCATACGCAACGTGAGCATACAGGGCACAACAAGCACGCCGGTTGAGAACTGCTCGCTAAACCAGTCGGCAAATAGCGGCCAGAAGGTATGACTGTCAATCCCGACCGACCCTACCGCGCCGAGCAAGGCGCAAAGCAGCGCGGCAATCAGACAGTAGTTAAACAGGCGTAGCGCGTTAAGCGGATCGGGGGTTTTCTTCATCAGCCGCTTGTCGCGCTGAACCAGCACGGCGACGACGACGATAAAGATCATGTTTGACAGGTTGATCAACACGGAGGCCATACCCCAGTTGGTCGTGACCGCGTCGTACAACAGCATCGCGACATAACATACCGCGTAGTAATGCAGGCGATTCAGGTAAACATAGCGGGCGAATATCCCTGCCATGACGCCATTCAGCGGCCAGAACAGCGACAGGGCCTCAACGAGCCGTAATTCCGCGCCCACAAAATAGAATAAAGTGGTGAGGATGAAGATCGTCGCTGCATTTCGCAGCGGCGTATCAATCTGGAACGGCCTGAAAGCGGTAAGAGCAGAACGCATTAAATATCATTCCATATGAAAGCTTATGGCAATTATTGCGGTCGTCAGCATGATCGGGACTAACTTGGGATGCATCTATAACACAAATACCACGGGAGCATAACTCGTCAAATTTAGGCGTTCATCTGCAGCACCAGCCAGTGGTGGATGACGCTGACGATATAATTTTGTTGCGGCGCCGTGAGCGTTACGCCCTGTGGAATGTTATGCCATTTTGCCAGACAGCCCCGGCAACAGGTGGCGGTGGCATGCTGGGCGATAAACACCGGATGACCGCGCATGGGCGTCTGCTTACCGTCGTTTGCGGGGCGCGCGGGCGCAAGGCGCTTTTCGACAAAATCCGCGGCGTGCCGATCAATGGTTTCGGGGCCTTTGTCCCAGCAGTACTGTCGTTCCTTATCGCCCAGGCGAAAGCGCGAGCGAAATGTCGATCGCGCCAGGCGGGAAAAGAGAGGATCCAGATCGGACATCAGTATACGGAACGTCCTAGGAGCTGGGTGAGTTTCTCCAGAACCGCCACGCCGGCAAGCGAATTTCCCGTTTCATCCAGTTCCGGGCTCCAGACGGCTATCGCCATTTCATGCGGCACAATCGCCACGACCCCGCCGCCGACGCCCGATTTAGCCGGAAGCCCAACGCGCCAGGCAAACTCACCGGCGTTTTGATACATCCCGCTGGTGGCCATCAGCGCGTTAACCTGCCGGGCCTGAAGCGGAGAAACCACCTCCTGATCGAGATGCGGCGCGTGCCCCTGGTGCGCAAGGAACAGGAACGTCTGGGCCAGCTCAACGCAGCTCATTTTCAGGGCGCAGTAATGGAAGTAGTTTTGCAGCACGGTCGCCACGTCGTTGTGGAAATTACCGAAGGATTTCATCAGCCACGCGATAGCCGCGTTACGGGCGGAGTGTTCAAACTCCGAGCGTGCCACCACCGCATCATAGGCAATATCGTCAACGCCCGAGAGCTGGCGAACAATCTCCAGCATTCGCTGGCGCGGTGCGCTGAGGCGACTTTGCAGCATATCGCAGACCACCAGCGCCCCGGCATTGATAAAGGGATTTCGCGGTTTACCCTGCTCAATCTCGAGCTGAAGCAGCGAGTTAAAAGGCTGGCCGGAAGGATCTTTACCGACACGCTGCCAGATCTCTTCTTCTTCATACTGGCGCATCGCCGCAACCAGACTCAGCACTTTCGAAATGGACTGAATGGAAAAACGCTCAGCCGCATCGCCTGCCTGGTATCGCTGTCCGTCGATGGTACAGATAGCAATCCCCAGCTTATTCCCGCTCACCGAGGCAAGGGCCGGAATATAGTCGGCAACCTTCCCCTTTCCAATTAACGGACGAACCTGCGCCAGAATCTCGTCCAACATCTCATTATGGATGACCGCAGCCACACTTTGCTCCTTGCCCTCAGGCTAAAACGGGCTGCGAGTATAACAGAGGCTTATGTATTGCGTCAGGCGCTAAGACGAAAACGCGAAACGGCCTGCAATAAAAGATCGGATTGCTTTTGCAGCCGCTCAGAGGCATCCGAGGCGTCTGAGACCAGCAGGTCCGTCTGACGGGAGACCTGATTCAGCGCCTGAAGCTGGCGCGTCATCTGGTGAATACTGTCTCCCTGGCTGAGCGTGGCGGTTGAGATCTCATTAAGCAAACTGCTCAAATTGCCCACCAGACCGGTGACCTGCTGCAGATTCTCTTCCATCAGGGTAACGGCGCGGGAACCGTCTTCAATGCCCTGCAGCGAGCGGTTAATAAGCTCCTGAATGGTCTGCGTCGAGTGGCTGCTTTTTCTGGCCAAAAGCCCGACTTCCCGGGCGACGACGGCAAAGCCGCGCCCCTGGTTTCCGGCATGGGCCGCCTCGATGGCGGCATTCAGCGCCAGGATGTTGGTCTGAAACGCCACGCTGTCGATCATCGCCACGATCCCGCGCATCTCAGAAGATCTGTCGACGATCGCCTGCATGGACGCATTCACGGTCGACATCATCCGGTCGCCGCCCACGGCCGCCTGACGCGCCTCATCGGCCCGCGAGCTGGCGAGCCTGGCATAGCCGGTATTCCCTTCCACATGGCTTTCCAGCGCCGCAATATGCGCCGTCACATCCTCAAGCTCTTTCGCCTGGCGCGCTGACTGCTGATACAGCTTCTGGTTACCCTGCGCAAGGGAGTCAATGTTCTCCACCATCGTTGCGGTGGCATGGCTGACCTGCGTCACCAGCTGCTGCAGACCGTGCTGCATCGTCGCAATACTGTCGCTAAGCTGACCTATCTCCCGGTTAAAGCGCATGACGGTCGGCGGCGTGCCGGAGAGATCCCCTGCCGCCAGCCGGTTAATATGCGCAATCAACCGACGCAGCGGCGTAATCACCCATCTGGACATGCCGAACCAGACGACAACCGCGATGGCGAGCAGCAGCACCGGCGCAAACAGGAACAACGTTTGCAGGCCGGAGAGCTGTGCCATTAGGCTCTGGCGCCCCTGCATGGCCTGCTTCTCGCTTGCCTGCTGATAGCGCGCATAGTTGTCGTTAAAATCAGACTGAAACGCCTGAGCCGGTACGGCAAAAAACGCGTCGATGGTGTTGGTCTTAATCAGACCTTCAGCCTGCTCGTTTATCGCGCCGTAAAAAAGCTGATAACTGTTCACCAGGGCATCGTCTTTCGGCGGATTCAGCGCCAGCCAGGCCTTCCACGCCTGCTGAGAAACCGCCAGCGCCTTTTGCGCATCGTCCATCAGGCTGTGCCAGCTCCCGTCGGAGCCGGTCTCTTTATCCTGCATAAACCAGACGCCGGAGCGGTTAAGCAGGTCGCTTGCCGCCAGCAGGGAAACGCGGGCCAGATCCAGCTTGCTCTGCTGCTGCCAGGCCAGCAGGTTTTGCTGCTCGTTGCGCTGGGCGTCGTTCAGGGAGGCGTTAAGCAGAAATGAGGAGGAGAGCTGCAGCGCGGAGAAAAGGCCAATAATGCAAAAGATACCCGTCAGCAGGCCAAAGTGACGAGGGGTGAGACACTGCGCAATACGGCGAAAAATTTGCGTTAGGTTCATAATTATCTTCATTAACAATGCGTTAGACGCGAGCGAGTCTACGAAATGAAAATGACAGAACCATTGCAGATAAATGACAACGGCCCTCGTGATGAGGGCCGTAATCACAGGCGGGAGATAAATTACACCCGATCCTTCCACACCGTCTGCACGTTGCAGAACTCGTGCAAACCAAAGTGGGAAAGCTCGCGGCCAAAGCCGCTTTTCTTCACGCCGCCGAAGGCCACGCGCGCGTCGCTGGCGCTAAAGCCGTTGATAAACACGCCGCCGCACTCCAGTTCGCGGGAGAATTTATCCGCAAGCGCCGCGTCCGCGGTAAAGACGGTGGCGGACAGGCCAAAGTCGCTGTCGTTGGCAAGCGCCAGAGCGTGCTCCGCGTCTTTTGCGACAGTCACGGCCGCGACCGGACCAAACAGTTCCTGGCGGAACGCCGTCATCGACGGGGTGACGTTGGCCAGCACGGTTGGCGCGTAGTAATTGCCCTCTCCGCTGATTTTCTCTCCGCCCAGCAGCAGCGTTGCCCCTTCGGCTAGGGTGGCCTGCACCTGCTGATGCAGTTCGTCGCGCAGGTCATAACGCGCCATCGGGCCAATAAAGTTCTCTTCCCGATCCGGTGCGCCGAGTTTTAGCGCAGAGACGGCCTCGACAAAACGCCGGGTAAAGGTCTCTGCGATACCCTCCTCGACGATAAAACGTTTGGCCGCCGCGCACACCTGTCCGGTATTCTGGTAGCGACCCGCCACCGCCGCCTTCACGGCTAGATCCAGATCGGCATCGTTAAGGACGATAAACGGGTCGGAGCCACCCAGCTCAAGAACGCATTTTTTCAGCGCGGCTCCTGCCTGCGCGCCAATGGCCGCACCGGCACGCACGCTGCCGGTGACGGTCACCGCCGCAATACGGCGATCGTTAATCGCCTGGCTTACGCCGTCATTGGTGGCGTTCACCCAGCCGAATACGCCTTCAGGGAAACCGGCATCCGCAAAGATCTGCCCAATAAGATCCGCAGAACCGAGCACGTTTGGCGCATGCTTAAGCAGATAGCTGTTACCTGCCAGCAGAATGGGCACCGCGCCGCGCAGCACCTGCCAGAGCGGGAAATTCCAGGGCATTACCGCGAGAATCGGCCCCAGAGGACGGTATTCAATAACCGCGTTGTGGTTTTCCACCAGCGTAGGCTCCGCACGCAGCATCGCCGGGCCGTGCCCGGCATACCAGTCGCACAGAGCTGCGGATTTTGCCACTTCCGCCCGCGCCTGCAGGATGGGTTTCCCCATTTCACGGGAGATCGTCTGCGCCATCTCTTCCGCGCGGTTTCGCAGCGCGGCGCCGAGATCCAGGAGCTTCTGCGCCCTGTGGGACACGCTTTCGCGTCGCCACTGGCGATACCCCGCGTCAGACTGAGCAATCGCGCGTTCAACCTCTTCCGGTGTCGCCCAGGGATACGCAGCGAGGGTTTCTCCCGTTGCCGGGTTAACGGACAGGGCATGTGTAGCAGATGAATATTTCATGATGTTCTCCACGCATTTCGGTTGATTCATTGTGGCTCACTCTGCTATTTCTTAAAAATGAATAATACTAACCACCTTATTCACGAAACGAGAATGCCATGGACTTAACCCAGCTTGAAATGTTTAACGCCGTCGCGCTGACGGGCAGCATCACCCAGGCGGCGCAGAAGGTGCATCGCGTGCCGTCTAACCTGACGACCCGCATCCGCCAGCTGGAAGCCGATCTTGGCGTCGAGCTGTTTATTCGTGAGAACCAGCGTTTGCGCTTATCCCCCGCCGGACATAACTTCCTGCGCTACAGCAGGCAGATCCTCGCCCTGGTGGATGAGGCGCGCATGGTCGTCGCGGGTGATGAGCCGCAGGGGCTATTTGCCCTCGGCGCGCTGGAAAGCACCGCCGCGGTGCGCATTCCCGAAACGCTGGCGCAGTTTAACCAGCGCTATCCGCGCATCCAGTTTGCCCTATCTACCGGGCCTTCCGGGACGATGATTGATGGCGTGCTGGAGGGAACCCTCAGCGCCGCCTTTGTCGACGGGCCGCTGTCGCACCCGGAGCTGGAAGGCATGCCGGTCTACCGGGAAGAGATGATGCTGGTCACGCCTGCCGGGCACGCGGAGGTGACGCGCGCCACGCAGGTCAGCGGCAGCGACGTTTACGCCTTTCGCGCGAACTGCTCGTACCGTCGACATCTGGAAAGCTGGTTTCATGCGGACAGAGCCACCCCCGGCCGCATTCATGAGATGGAGTCCTATCACGGCATGCTCGCCTGCGTCATTGCGGGCGCGGGCATCGCGCTGATGCCGCGCTCGATGCTGGAGAGTATGCCGGGACATCATCAGGTTGAAGCCTGGCCGCTGGCGGAAAACTGGCGCTGGCTTACAACCTGGCTGGTGTGGCGGCGCGGAGCGATGACCCGCCAGCTGAAAGCCTTTATAGCGCTGCTAAACGAACGTCTTCAACCAGCGCCTTCTCCATAAACAGGCTGAGCGGATCGTCAGCGTACGGGGCAAACGCCGGACGCAAATCGTACCCGCACTGCTCGTACAGGCGAACCGCGGCGCGCTGTTTGATGCCCGTCTCCAGCCTTACCGTGTGGCAATGGCGGCTCAGGGCCTCATCTTCCAGGGCGGCCAGCAGCGTCTCGCCGAGATGCTGCCCGCGATGGGCCGGATCGATATAGACCCGCTTCATCTCCCCCGTTCCGTCGCCGTTGAGCACGATGGCTCCGCAGCCTACGGCGTGCAGCTGCTGGTCACGAATGACCATCAGGATCAGCGAGGCTTCCGGCAGCGCGGACAGGTCGAGCAGATGGTTGCTTTCGGCGGGATAGAGTTCGCTCTGGTAGCGGTCAAGCGCCGCGATCAGCGTGAGAATGTCCGGATGACGTGCAGATTCAGAGGTAATGGAATACATGGCAGGCTCCTTGCTGTTTTTATATCAACATAGCTCAGGCCTGCCGGGGTGGTTCATAGTATTAACTTATAGCGCGTCACTCAGCTAGCGCAGGAAGATTCGCCCTTTCAGGTACAGCGTAGCCTGGCCGCCAATCAGCACGCGGTCGCCCTTCAGCTCGCAGCGCAGATCCCCGCCACGGTATGACACCTGGCGGGCATTGAGTGACATTTTGCCCAGCTTTTCGCTCCAGTAAGGGATCAGCATGCTGTGGGCGGATCCGGTGACCGGATCTTCCGGCACCCCTTCGCCAGGGCAGAAGAAGCGGCTGACGAAGTCATATTCTTCTCCCGGCGCCGTCACGCAGACCATTTTATCCAGCGGAAGCATGGCCCCAATATCCGGCGTTAACGCTTCCACCTGCTGCTGGCTCTCCAGCACCACCATGTAATCGCGTCCGACGCGCACCTCTTTCGCCTCCGTGATGCCCAGCGCGCTAAACAGCAGCTCAGGTGGGTTTTCGACGACTTCCGTCGACCACGCGGGGAAGTTCAGCGTCAGCCAGTCGCCGCTGCGCTTGACGGTCAGCTCGCCCACGAAGCGCGTGGTGAAGGTGATTTCGGTATGCGGATAATCAAGGTATTCGAAAATGACGTGCGATGCGGCAAGCGTAGCGTGACCGCACAGGTTAATTTCATCCAGCGTGGTGAACCAGCGCAGCTCAAACCCGCCGTCGGTGCGCACGAAAAAGGCGGTCTCAGACTGGTTATGCTGTTGCGCCATTTTGAGCAGCGTTTCGTCCGGCAGCCACTCTTCCAGAGGACATACCGCTGCGGCGTTGCCGCCAAAGGTTTTATCGCTGAAGGCATCCACCAGATAAAAATCAATTTCCTGCATTGTCTCTTCCTCTCTTGTTATGGGTTTTTAGCGCAGAAAAACTGTGCCTTTCAGATAAAGCGTGGCCTGCCCGCTCATCAGCACGCGCGAACCTTTCAGCTCACAGCCCACATCGCCGCCGCGCGCTGAAACCTGACGGGCGAACATCGTGGTTTTGCCCAGCTTTTCGCTCCAGTAAGGGATCAGCATGGTGTGCGCGGAGCCGGTGACAGGGTCTTCCGGGACGGAAACGCCCGGTGAGAAAAAGCGGCTGACAAAATCATATTTCCCCTCACCGCGCGCCGTAACGCTCACCTTATGCTCGCCCGGCGTCATCACCGAGAAGCGCGGCGCAAGCGCTTCAACCTGCTGGCGATTTTCCAGAACGATCAGCCAGGCGCGCCCTTTACGGGCTTCAACGTAGCGGTTAATACCCAGCGCCGAGAGCATCTCCGGCGGGGGGGGCTCTTCATGGGTTGGACATGCCGGGAAATCCAGCGTCATCCACTCCCCCTCCCGGCTGACGGTGAGGCGGCCAGAGGCGGTTTCAAAGTGGATCCGCGAATCCGGGTAATCCAGCTCGGTAAACAGCACGTGCGCGGCCGCCAGCGTAGCGTGGCCGCAGAGATTGACTTCGGTGAGCGTGGTAAACCAGCGTAGCTCAATGCCCCCTTTACTGCAGACGAAAAAAGCCGTTTCCGACTGATTATGCTGCTGCGCCATTTTCAGCAAGGTCTCATCGGGTAACCATTCCTTGAGCGGGCAAACGGCGGCCGGATTGCCGCCAAACGAGGTGTCGCTGAACGCATCTACCAGATAAAAATCAATCTCCTGCATTGTCTTACCGCCTGTTTTTATTGTGTTGTTCTTTTATATTCAATGAAAACGGCGTTCCCGGCTACCGCTTTCATAAGGTAAATATTGAGATCTGCGTCACATAATGGTTGAGTTTTCGCCGTTCGACGTTTTAAGATCGTCTCCTCTTCTTTTCAGCAACGAATCTCCGACATCCCTATGACAACGAACACAGTTTCCCGCAGGGTTGCGTGGCTACGCGTGGTCACGCTGGCCATCGCCGCGTTTATTTTTAACACCACAGAATTTGTTCCGGTTGGGCTGTTGTCTGACATCGCTGAAAGTTTCCAGATGGAAACGGCGCAGGTGGGCATTATGTTGACCATCTACGCCTGGGTTGTGGCGCTGATGTCCTTGCCGTTTATGCTGCTGACCAGCCAGATGGAGCGGCGCAGGCTGCTGATCGTCCTGTTTGTGCTGTTCATCGCCAGCCATGTCCTGTCGTTTATGGCGTGGAATTTTACGGTGCTGGTCATTAGCCGCATCGGCATTGCCTTTGCCCATGCGGTGTTCTGGTCGATCACCGCGTCGCTGGCTATTCGTCTCGCTCCGGCAGGGAAACGCGCCCAGGCGCTGAGCCTGATTGCCACCGGTACCGCACTGGCGATGGTGCTGGGTCTGCCGATTGGCCGCATCGTAGGGCAATACTTCGGCTGGCGTACGACGTTCTTCGCCATTGGTATGGGCGCGCTGGTTACGCTGGTATGTCTGATTAAGCTGCTGCCCGCGCTGCCGAGCGAACATTCCGGCTCGCTGAAAAGCCTGCCGCTGCTGATGCGTCGCCCGGCGCTGATGGGTATCTACCTGCTTACCGTCATTGTGGTGACGGCCCATTACACGGCGTACAGCTACATTGAACCCTTTGTGCAGGTGGTGGCGGGCTTTAGCGCCAACTTTGCCACCATCCTGCTGTTGATCCTCGGCGGAGCGGGCATTATTGGCAGCGTGCTGTTCGGTAAGCTGGGTAATCGGCATGCGTCGACGCTGGTGAGCTGCGCTATCGGTCTGCTGCTGGCCTGCCTGCTGCTGCTGATGCCTGCCGCAGGCAGTGAAAGCCATCTGGCGATCCTCAGCCTGTTCTGGGGCGTGGCGATCATGATTATTGGTCTGGGCATGCAGGTGAAGGTCCTGGCCCTGGCGCCGGATGCAACGGACGTCGCCATGTCGCTGTTCTCAGGGATTTTCAATCTGGGGATTGGCGCGGGCGCGCTGGTGGGAAATCAGGTAATACTGCACGTATCGATGTCGGCGATTGGCTATCTGGGCGCCATTCCGGCCCTGGTGGCGCTGGTCTGGTCAGTGCTCATCTTCCGTAAATGGCCGGTGGCGCTGGAGGAACAGGGTCAGCACGGGTAAGCCTTCTTGCCGGGTGGCGGCTTCGCCTTACCCGGCAATCACATCAATGATAGGTCTTAATAATTTCCAGCACGCCGTTAATAATAAACTGCACGCCCATACAGACCAGCAGGAAGCCCATCAGACGGGAAATCGCCTCGATACCGCCCTTGCCTACCCAGCGCATAATGGCCCCAGAACTGCGCAGCGACGCCCACACGATAACCCCGATAATCGCAAAAATCAGCGGTGGCGCAACCGTCAGCACCCAGTCCGGGAAGGTTGCGCTGTCACGCACCGTTGATGCGGAGCTGATGATCATCGCGATGGTACCCGGCCCCGCCGTGCTCGGCATGGCAATCGGCACAAAGGCGATATTCGCACTCGGCTCGGTTTCCAGCTCTTCCGATTTACTGGTCGCTTCCGGCGACTCATGCGCTTTTTGCGCCGGGAACAGCATGCGGAAACCGATAAAGGCCACAATCAGCCCCCCGGCGATACGCAGGCCGGGGATGGAAATCCCGAAGGTGTTCATCACCACCTGTCCGGCATAGTAAGCCACCATCATGATGGCAAACACATACACCGAGGCCATCATCGACTGATGGTTGCGCTCGGCGCTGTTCATATTCCCTGCCAGACCGAGGAACAGCGCCACCGTCGTTAACGGGTTAGCCAACGGCAGCAAGACCACCAGCCCAAGGCTGATTGCTTTTATTAAATCCAACATAGTGCGTTGTTGTCCTTATCCATATTTAACACAGCAATTATAGGGTGAAAGTGTGACATTGAGCCATGGGTGCAACGCAACGATTATTTCCGTCCTGGAAAGATAACTGACAGTTATCTATATGATTTAAAAGACCTCAAAAAAAGTTCATGAAACGTTTTAGCAATTCGTGGCATCGGCTGACTCATTCAGTTGACTTATACTTGCCTGAGCAATAATATCTGCCGTGACTAACTACTTGCCAGGGCAACCATTGTGAAAAGCACCAGTGATATCTTTAACGACGTTGTTCCGCTGGGTCGTCTTATTCATATGGTAAATCAGAAAAAAGATCGCCTGCTCAACGACTATCTGTCACCGCTGGATATCACCGCAACACAGTTCAAAGTGCTGTGTTCCATTCGCTGCGAAGTGTGTATCACACCGGTTGAGCTGAAAAAGGTGCTCTCTGTCGATCTGGGTGCGTTAACCCGCATGCTGGATCGTCTCGTCTGCAAAGGATGGATAGAACGAAGCCCTAACCCGAATGACAAACGCGGCGTACTGGTGAAGCTGACCAGCGATGGCGCGGCCATGTGCGAGCAATGTCATCAATTAGTAGGACAAACACTGCATCAGGAACTAACAAAAAACTTAACGGCAGATGAAGTGGCAACCCTTGAGCTTCTGCTCAAAAAAATACTGCCGTAAACAGAAAAAGAGGTATGACGATGTCCAGACGCAATACTGACGCTATCACCATTCATAGCATTTTGGACTGGATCGAAGATAACCTGGAATCGCCGCTCTCCCTTGAAAAAGTGTCAGAGCGTTCAGGTTACTCCAAATGGCACCTGCAACGGATGTTCAAAAAAGAGACCGGTCATTCATTAGGTCAATACATTCGCAGCCGCAAGCTGACGGAAATTGCCCAGAAACTGAAAGAAAGCAATGAGCCGATCCTTTATCTGGCGGAGCGTTACGGATTTGAATCGCAACAGACCCTGACGCGTACGTTCAAGAACTATTTTGACGTGCCGCCTCATAAGTACCGAATCACCAGCGTGCCGGGCGAATCCCGATACCTGTATCCGTTAAAACACTGTAGTTAATCATCGCCTGTAACAGACGTAACCGAGGAAATCATGAAAGTTACCGCCTCCGCCGCCCTCGCCTTGCTGGTGCTGTTCTCCAGCCAGACCTTCGCGGAGCAAACCCCTCGTGCAACGCAGCAAAATAATCCTGATACGATGATTTTGCCGTCAGCACATGACCAGTCGCCTTATGATTTTAACCATATGGGTGCTGGTAGCGACAAATCCGACGAATTAGGCGTGCCTTATTATAATCAGCACGGCCTCTGATTCGTTTTTGCCCCGCAGACGCGGGGCTTTTTTTATGCCTTTTCGCTTACCCGCGTCGCCCGACGAACCCGCAGACCAAACACGTTAATGTACAGCCCGGCCATGATCAGCACGGCGCCAAACAGCTGCAGCGCGCTCAGCGTTTCATCCAGCAAGAGTGCCGCACTGGCAAGCCCCACCACCGGCACCAGCAGGGATAACGGCGCCACGCGCCAGGTTTCATAACGCCCCAGCAGCGATCCCCAAATCCCGTAGCCCACAATGGTGGCGACAAAAGCCAGATAGACAAGAGACAGGATTGTGGTCAGATCGATTTCGACCAGACTGTTCAGCATTACATCCGGACCATCCAGAATAAACGACGCCGCCAGAAACGGGATTATCGGGATCAGCGCGCTCCAGACAACCAGGGACATCACCGCCGGGCGGGCCTCGTGCTGCATAATCAGCTTGTTGAAAATATTCCCGCAGGCCCAGCTCAGCCCCGCCGCCAGCGTCAGCATAAAGCCGAGCAGCGCCACATCCTGGCCGTTCAGGCTGGCTTCAATAAGCACCAGCACGCCAAACACCGCCAGCGTAATGCCCGCCAGCTGTTTTCCCTGTAAACGTTCGCTAAACACGAAGGCGCCGAGAATGATGGTAAAGAACGCCTGCGCCTGCAGCACCAGCGAGGCCAGACCGGCCGGCATCCCGAACTTGATGGCGCAGAAGAGAAACGCGAACTGGCCAAAGCTGATGGTCAGGCCATAGCCCAGCAGCAGCTTTAACGGGATCTTCGGACGGGCGACGAAAAAGAGCGCCGGGAACGCGACCAGCAAAAAACGTAAACCGGCCAGCATCAGCGGCGGCATGTTGTGCAACCCCAGCTTGATGACCACAAAATTGAGCCCCCATACTACGACCACCAGCAACGCCAGCAGCCCGTCTTTACGCGTCATACCCTGCCCCTGAATTATTAATTATTTGTTAACAGTTCAAGGTAACAGAAAAAAGCGCGCGGCGAGAAGATCATTAATTATGGCAGTCAGGCGAAGCACTTACGGATAAATTAGGTGCTATACAAGCCCCTTATGTCATGGTAATCCTGTTAACACACGTCTAAAAAAAGCATAAGCAACTGTCGGGCAGGAATATGAAACCATCTCTCAGGCGCTCAACCGCAGCGCTGCTGGCGTCGTCATTGTTATTAACCATCGGTCGGGGAGCAACGCTGCCGTTCATGACCATTTATCTCACGCGCGTCTACAGCATGAGCGTCGAGAATATTGGTTATGCCCTGACGATTGCGCTGACAATCGGCGTGGTGTTCAGCCTGGGATTTGGCATTCTTGCCGATAAGTTTGATAAAAAGCGCTACATGCTGATTGCGATCGTGGCCTTTATCGCGGGGTTTGTCGCGATCCCGCTGGTCGATAACGTCACGCTGGTGGTTCTGTTCTTTGCGCTGATCAACTGCGCCTATTCCGTCTTTTCAACGGTGCTGAAGGCCTGGTTCTCCGACGTGCTCACCGCAAGCCAGAAAGCGCGCGTCTTCTCTCTTAACTACAGCTTTCTGAACATTGGCTGGACGATCGGGCCGCCGATTGGCACCCTGCTGGTGATGTACAGCCTGCAGCTGCCGTTCTGGCTGGCAGCCTTCTGCGCCGCGCTGCCGCTCGGATTCATCCATTTCTTCGTGCAGAAAAGCGTTACGCTGGATATCGCCGAGGAGAAAATGCCCTGGCAGCCGTCGGTACTGCTGAAAGACCGCGCGCTGTTCTGGTATACGCTCTCCGGCCTGCTGGCGTCATACGTCGGCGGATCGTTCGCGACCTGCATTTCGCAATACGTTCTGGCCGCGCATGCAGACAGTAATTTCGCCGAAAAGGTGGTCGCCGTGGTATTGCCCGTCAACGCCGCCGTGGTGGTGACGCTGCAATATGCGCTGGGCCGCAAGATCTCTGCCAGCAATATTCGCCCGCTGATGACCCTCGCCACCCTGTTTTTTATCGTGGGGCTGGGTGGCTTTATGCTCTCCGGGGAAAACCTGGTCTACTGGGGCATCGCTGCCGCCATCTTTACCCTGGGTGAGATTATCTATGCACCGGGCGAATACATGCTGATCGACAACATTGCCCCGCCGGGGATGAAGGCGAGCTATTTTTCCGCGCAGGCGCTGGGCTGGCTCGGCGCGGCGGCAAACCCGATGATCACCGGTATTATCCTGACCAACCTGCCGCACTGGTCGCTATTTGTCATCATGATGGTCGCCATCGTTATTGCGTGGCTGATGATTTTGCGTGGGATGAGCGTGAAGGCGTGGTGTGAAACGCCCAACGTGGCGTAGCGCTTCCAGGCCGGGTGAGGCGTAGCCGCCACCCGGCAATAAAGCATCAGTGGTGCAGCATTTCCTCTACCACCTGCTCTTTGTACATCTCATTCGGATAATAGGTCGGCCAGTTATCCATCTCTTTCAGCAGCGCCTCGTGGGAGGTGTTGCCCATGAAAATGTGGAAGTGCGAAGAGGCCTTCGGTGCGATGGTGTGGTCGCTGAACTGAACAAACTTCGGTGCCTTGCTGCCGGCATCCTTACATTCAAACAGGTAGCGAACGCCTTTTTTGCCCGATGCGTAGGTCAGTATTTTGTAGCCGCTGTAATCATACTGACAGCGGCTGACCGCTTTGCCCTTATGAAATTCCATCACGTTGTTTTCGATGCCGATAGCATCCACGTCCGTCGCATAGCCCTTGCGGTAGTACGCTTTCACCTCGTCAAAGGTTTTGCTTTTGTCTTTCTGCGCTTTCTGTTTAAACACCGGATCCAGCGAACCGTCCAGCAGGAACGGATAGACCGACTGCCAGGTTCCGTCCCAGTCAGACAGCGCTCTGTCCTTCACGTCCTTATCCTCAAACACGCCGTTCGCCGCCCTCTGTTCCGCTTCGGTCATCTGATGGCCGTGCGAGTGAGCAAACAGCTGGCCGCTGACCAGCAGCGCCCCCAGAGTCATGGCAAATTTCCCAAAATGTGCAGCCAACATAACACCCTCATTCCGTTTTATAAGAATGCGGATGTTATATTATAACATTTTAAATCGCAACCAGCCCGCGAACTCCCTCCTGCTCCATGTTTTCACCCCGGCCGCGCTGGATAATGGTGCCGCGCGACATCAGCAGATAGCTGTCGGCCAGCTCGGCGGCAAAGTCGTAAAACTGTTCGACCAGCAGGATCGCCATGTCGCCTCGGTTCGCCAGGGTGCGGATCACCTGTCCAATCTCTTTAATCACCGATGGCTGTATGCCTTCGGTCGGCTCATCGAGAATCAACAGCTGCGGACGGCTCGCCAGCGCGCGACCAATCGCCAGCTGCTGCTGCTGTCCACCGGAGAGATCGCCCCCGCGACGATGCTTCATCTCTTTAAGTACCGGAAACAGCTGCCAGATCTCATCCGGAACCTGCTTCGCCTCGCGGGCGGAAAAACGCGACAGCCCGAGCAGAAGATTCTCTTCCACGGTCAGGCGCGGGAAAATCTCGCGGCCCTGCGGGACGTACGCCACGCCAGAGTGCACCCGCTGGTGCGGCCTGCTGTGGGTGATCTTTTTACCCTGCCAGATGACCTCCCCGGTTTTCGCCGGGATCAGCCCCATCAGACACTTCAGCAGCGTGGTTTTCCCGACGCCGTTGCGCCCCAGCAGACAGGTGACTTCTCCGGTGACGGCTTCAAAACTCACGCCGCGCAGGATATGGCTGCCGCCGTAATACTGATTCAGTTCGTTAACCTGTAACATCATCGCTCCTTAGCGCCCCAGATAGACCTCAATCACCTGCTCGTTAGCCTGCACCTCGCGAAGCGAACCTTCCGCCAGCACGCGTCCCTGATGCAGCACCGTGACGTGGTCGGCGATAGTCTCAACAAAGCCCATATCGTGCTCCACCACCATCAGGGAGTGCTTACCCGCCAGCGTTTTGAACAGCTCGGCGGTGTATTCGGTTTCCGCGTCGGTCATCCCGGCGGCCGGTTCATCCAGCAGCAGCAGGTGCGGGTCCTGAACCAGCAGCATACCGATTTCCAGAAACTGTTTTTGCCCGTGCGAAAGCAGCCCGGCGCGGCGGTCGCGCTCGCTGCTAAGGCGCAGCAAAACCAGCATCTCATCGATGCGGTCGCGCTGTTCACCGTTGAGTTTTGCCCGCAGGCTCGCCCAGACGGATTTATCGGTTTTCATGGCGATCTCCAGGTTTTCCCACACCGTCAGCGCTTCAAAAACCGTGGGCTTCTGGAATTTACGCCCGATCCCCTGGCGGGCAATGGCCGCAGGCTCCAGCGCGGTCAGGTCGATGGACTGATCGTAAATCGCCCTGCCGCTCTTTGGTCGCGTTTTGCCGGTGATGACGTCCATCAGCGTCGTTTTACCGGCGCCGTTGGGGCCAATCACGCAGCGCAGCTCGCCCACGCCGATATTCAGCGACAGATCGGTCAGGGCCTGAAACCCGTCAAAATTGACGTTAATGGCCTCAAGCTGCAGCACCGGGTCGGTCTGTTCACGGTAACGATCGCCGGGCAACTGGCGGGTGAATAACCCTTCGGCTGGCTGCATTATTTCTCTCCCTTTCGAAACAGACCGTAGACGCCGCGCGGTAAAAACAGCGTGACGGCGATGAAAATCAGCCCCAGGAACAGCTGCCAGTATTCCGGCATCGCGACGGTGAAGAAGCTCTTCGCCCCGTTCACCAGCGCCGCGCCAATCACCGGACCGACCAGCGTGCCGCGCCCGCCCAGCGCCACCCAGATTGCCGCTTCTATTGAGTTCGTCGGCGACATTTCACCGGGGTTAATAATGCCCACCTGCGGGACGTACAGCGCCCCCGCCAGGCCGCACAGCACGGCGGAGAGCGTCCATACCAGCAGCTTGAACCCGCGCGGATCGTAGCCGCAAAACGTCAGGCGGTTTTCGGCGTCGCGAACGGCGGTCAGGATGCGGCCAAACTTGCTCTTCGCCAGCGCAAATCCGGTGCCCAACGCCAGAAGCAGCAACAGCACGGTCGCCAGAAACAGCGCGATGCGGGTGGTCGTTTCAGTTACCGAAAACCCGAGCAGCGTGGTGAAGCCGGTAAAGCCGTTATTGCCGCCAAAACCGGTTTCGTTGCGAAAGAACAGCAGCATCCCGGCATAGGTCAGCGCCTGGGTCATAATCGAGAAATAGACCCCTTTGATCTTTGAGCGGAAGGCGAACCAGCCGAACACCAGCGCCAGCAGGCCTGGCACCATCACAATCAGCACCAGCGCCCAGGCAAAATGCTGGGTTCCCCACCAGAACCACGGCAGTTCGCTCCAGGAGAGAAACGACATAAACGCGGGAAGACCGTCACCCGCAGCCTGACGCATCAGGTACATGCCCATCCCGTAGCCGCCCAGGGCGAAGAAGATGCCGTGCCCAAGAGAGAGCATCCCGGCGTAGCCCCACACCAGATCCAGCGCCACCGCAACGATGGCGTAGCAGAGGATCTTGCCAATCAGCGTCAGCATCCAGGTCGACAGCGCCAGCGGATGCGTCGCAGGCAGTAAGGCGAAAAACGGTAATATCAGCAGACACACCACCAGCAGGCTGCCTGCAAGTTGCGTTGTGCGCGGCGCTTTGCGCGCCAGCGTTAAGGTCAGCGGCTGGCTCATCAGTCAATCACCCTCCCTTTCAGCGCAAACAGCCCCTGAGGGCGTTTTTGAATAAACAGCACGATCGCCACCAGAATCACGATCTTGCCCAGCACCGCCCCCATCTGCGGTTCAAGAATTTTATTGAAAATACCCAGACCAAACGCCGCGGCCACGCTGCCTGCCAGCTGGCCTACGCCACCGAGCACGACCACGAGGAAGGAATCAATAATGTAGCCCTGACCCAGCTCCGGCCCGACGTTACCGAGCTGCGATAGCGCCACGCCGCCTAACCCCGCAATTCCTGAGCCAAGCCCAAACGCCAGCATATCGACACGGCCTGTCGGTACCCCGCAGCAGGCTGCCATGCTGCGGTTCTGCGTCACCGCACGCACGTTGAGCCCCAGACGGGTTTTATTCAGAATGAGCCAGGTAAAGAACAGCACCAGCAGCACGAAGCCCAGCACCACGATGCGGTTCCACGGCAGCGTCAGGTTGGCAAAAACCTGCACTCCGCCGGACAGCCATGCCGGGTTGGCCACCTCCAGGTTCTGGGCGCCAAACGTCATGCGCACCAGCTGGATGAGCATCAGGCTGATCCCCCACGTTGCCAGCAGCGTTTCCAGCGGACGACCGTACAGATGGCGGATCACGGTGCGCTCCAGCACCATCCCGATGCCCGCCGTCAGGCAGAACGCGACTGGAAGCGCGATAACGGGATAGAGCGCCAGCCACTGGGGCGCAAGCCCGGCCATTGCCTGCTGCACCATCCAGGTGGCATACGCCCCCAGCATCAGCATCTCACCGTGCGCCATATTGATGACGCCCAGCAGGCCGTAGGTGATGGCAAGCCCCAGCGCCGCCAGCAGCAGCACCGACCCCAGAGAGAGCCCCATAAACGCCTGGCCCAGCAGATCGCCCCACATCAGTCGATGCTGGATCTGGCTCAGACTCTCCTGCGCGGCGGCGCGCACCCCGGCATCCGGCTCTGTCTGTGCCTGGGTAAACGGGGTAAGTCTGGACTGCACGTCCGGATCGTCAGACTGCCCTAATAACTCGACGGCCTTGCGGCGCACCTCTGCCTGCGGGCTGGCTAGCTGGAGGTTCGCCACCGCCAGTAAAAGCGCCTGACGTGCCACCGCGTCCGTTTCATCGTTTACCCGCTTTTCCAGAAAAGCGAGCATACCAGGCTGGGCATCGCGCTGAAGCTGACGAGCCGCCGCCCGCCTTTCTGTGACACTGTCACTCACCAGCTGATGCGTAGCGATGGCCGTGGCGGCCAGCACGCGCAGCCGGTTGGTCAGACGAACGGCTTTGGCTGGCCCTTCGGTCGACTTAGCGTCACCGAGCGAGACCATTTGACCGCTGCGCTGCGCAAAGGCGTGCTTTTGGCTGTCGGTATAGAGGTTTTCTTTTTGCAGTGCCTGCAGCAGCGGCAGCCTCGCGGCGTCCGGCGCTTCGGCCCACTGCGTCAGCAACTCCGCCTGCTGGCTGCGGCTGGCGGCAACAAAACGATCGGCATCCGATGCCTGCGCCATCCCTGGCAGCAGTCCGGAAAGCCATACAAGAGCGATGAACATGCGCATGGCGTTCATGACGTTTCTCCCTGGTGATGGCTTAGTTGCTGGCGGTTTTCATCGGCTGGTCGGGCTTTTTATCGTTACCGGCGATGAACGGGCTCCACGGCTGGGCGCGTACCGGCTGTTCCGTCTGCCACACCACGTTGAACTGGCCGTTGCCTTCGATTTCGCCGATCATGACCGGCTTATGCAGATGGTGGTTGGTGGCATCCATAGTGAGCGTAAAGCCTGACGGCGCCTTAAAGGACTGGCCGGCCATCGCCGCACGCACTTTATCCACGTCGGTTGTGCCTGCTTTTTCCACCGCCTGTGCCCACATATGGATCCCCACGTAGGTCGCTTCCATCGGGTCGTTGGTCACCACGGTATCGGCATTCGGCAGCTTGTGCGCTTTGGCATAGGCTTTGTAATCCGCCACGAAGGCCTGGTTGGTCGGGTTATCCACGGATTCAAAGTAGTTCCACGCCGCGAGGTTGCCGACCAGCGGTTTGGTGTCGATCCCGCGCAGCTCTTCTTCTCCTACGGAGAACGCCACCACCGGCACGTCGGTCGCCTTCAGCCCCTGGTTAGCCAGCTCTTTGTAGAACGGAACGTTGGAATCGCCGTTGATGGTCGACACCACGGCGGTTTTGCCGCCCGCGGAGAATTTCTTGATGTTAGCGACAATGGTCTGGTAGTCGCTATGACCGAACGGGGTGTAAACCTCCTCGATGTCCTTATCCTCCACCCCTTTCGAATGCAGGAACGCGCGCAGGATCTTGTTGGTGGTGCGCGGGTAAACATAGTCCGTGCCCAGCAGGAAGAAGCGCTTCGCCGCGCCGCCGTCTTCGCTCATCAGGTATTCCACCGCCGGAATGGCCTGCTGGTTTGGAGCCGCGCCGGTATAGAAGACGTTTGGCGACATCTCTTCGCCTTCATACTGCACCGGATAAAACAGCAGACCGTTCAGCTCCTCGAAGACCGGCAGCACGGATTTGCGCGATACCGACGTCCAGCAGCCGAATACCACCGCCACTTTATCCTGACTTAACAGCTGGCGCGCCTTCTCGGCAAACAGAGGCCAGTTTGAGGCGGGATCCACCACCACCGGTTCCAGTTTTTTACCCAGTACGCCGCCTTTCGCGTTGATCTCGTCGATGGTCATCAGCGCGACGTCTTTCAGCGGCGTTTCGGAGATGGCCATGGTGCCGGAAAGAGAATGCATGATCCCCACTTTGATGGTATCGGCCGCCTGCACGCCAAAACTCATTCCCATCGTCACGACGGAAGCGGATAACGCAAAGGCTTTTAATAAGGTACGACGCTGCATATTTTCACTCCTGAAAAAGAACGCTGTGCGAAAACGTCCGTTACGGCGTGGACGCGGAAAAAAATGTGTCAGCGAAGCAGGAGCAAAAAGGATGCCAGAATGGAGGAAGCGCTATTTCAGGAAGGGGAACGCAGGATGTAAAGAGAACGTCTCAGAATGGCACAGCGCTGCACTTTTATAATGCAGCGCTGTGGATGAGGCTTTACCAGACTTCGCTGGCGATCTGCGTGACCAGACGGACTTTGTCCCACTGCTGGGATTCGCTCAGGCTGTTGCCCTCTTCGGTAGAGGCAAAGCCGCACTGCGGGCTGAGGCAAATTTGCTCTTTTGCCACGTATTTCGCCGCCTCTTCCAGACGGGCTTTAATCCCCTCCGGGTTCTCCAGCTCGCCGTTTTTCGTGGTGATCAGGCCCAGCACCACCTGCTGCTTGCCCGGGCGAATGAAGCGCAATGGCGCGAAATCCCCGCTGCGGTCGTTGTCGTATTCAAGGAAGAACGCGTCAACGTTGACCGTCCCGAACAGCACTTCCGCCACCGGCTCATAGCCGCCTTCGGAAATCCAGGTTGAACGGAAGTTACCGCGGCAGACGTGCAGGCCGATGGTCAGATCGTCCGGCTTGCCTTCCAGCGCCTTGTTCAGGACGCGGGCATAGATGCGTGCCAGCTCATCGGCATCGTCACCGCGCTCGCGGATCTGACGGCGCTGATCGTCCGAACAGAGATAGGCCCAGACGGTATCGTCCAGCTGCAGGTAACGGCAGCCCGCGTCGTAAAATGCGCGGATGGCGTCGCGCCAGGTGGTCGCCAGATCGTCGAAATAATCATTCAGATCCGGGTACACCGTCGCATCGATGTCTTTGCGCCCGCCGCGGAAATGGAGCACGCTTGGGCTGGGAATGGTCATCTTCGGCTGAGCATTGCCGCTGATGCTTTTCAGGTAGCGGAAATCTTCAAGCATCGGATGGTCGCCAAAGCCCAGCTTGCCGGTCACGCGCACGCCGTGGGCTTTGGTTTGTACCCCGTTGAACTGAATGCCCTGCTGTGAATCGTAACGCTCAACGCCCTGCAGACCGTCGAAGAAGTCGAAGTGCCACCAGGCACGGCGGAATTCACCGTCGGTGACCACATGCAGGCCGCACGCACACTGCTGCTCAACGACGTGGCGAATGGCATCATCCTCTACCGCGCGAAGCTGTCCGGCGTCAATTTCGCCGCTGGCGAACTTCAGGCGAGCCTCTTTGATGGCATCCGGGCGTAAAAAACTGCCGACTACATCGGCGCGGTACGGGGCGTGCTGTCGTTGCATGGAAATCTCCTCAGTCTGCCGGCGATAATTGCCAGCAGTGATAGTTCATCATTTGAAGTTTTAGACTTCTGGATGTCTAAATGTCCAAAAAAGATGTCATACCTGTCCTGTTCCGGCAAACGAGAAAATTTCACGGGTGTTGAAAAAAATTCATGTTCACAGCGCGACGGCGGTTTCGCTGCTGGCAAAGGCGAACTTTTCATCCTCCCATCCGGCGATCCCCCCGAGCATGATTTTGACCGGCAGCCCGAGGCGCGCCAGCTTGAGCGCGGCTCTGTCCGCGCCGTTACAGTGCGGCCCTGCGCAGTAAACGACGAACAGCGTGCCTTCAGGCCATTGGGCCATGCGCTCGGCGATCATCTGGCTCCGCGGCAGGTGCAGTGCGCCGGGCACGTGACGGCGGGCAAACTGCTCCGGGCTGCCCACCACGTGCAGCAGCACGAAGTCCTGCTCATTATTGGCGATGGCGTGATGCACATCCGCGCAGTCGGTTTCAACGCTCAGGCGGCGCAGAAAATGGGTAACGGCTTCCTGCGGCTCGGCAGCCGGAAATTCAGTAACATAGCTCATGATCCTTCCTCATCTTTGGCGTTTGTGTTAACACTACTCTATCCACAAATTCAGCCCGTGAATGCGTTCGCTTATGCCAGAAAACAGCAAAAAGATGACAAACTTAAGACAAATTGCCCGCCCGCAGGTGGTCGTGCTGGCGTATGACGGTCTGTGTACCTTTGAGTTTGGCGTAGCGGTGGAGATCTTCGGCCTGCCGCGTCCCGAGCTGGGCGACGAATGGTATCGTTTCGCGGTGGCGAGCGTGGACAGCGGTGAACTTCGGGCAACTGGCGGGATCCGCATCGTTACCGATGGTGATTTAAGCCTGCTTGCGTCTGCGGACCTGATTGTGGTTCCCGGTTGGCGGGGTCTGGATTCACCGGTTCCGGATGCGCTCTGCGAGGCACTACGCCAGGCCAGCGCGCGAGGGTGCCAGCTGCTCTCCATCTGTTCGGGGGTGTTTGTGCTGGCCGCAACGGGGCTCTTGAACGGCCGCAAAGCCACGACGCACTGGCGCTACATTGACGCGCTGAAAGTCCGCTACCCTGACATCGACGTGGTTGAGGATGTTCTCTACCAGGACGAAGGCGATATTCTGACGTCTGCGGGCAGCGCGGCGGGGATCGATCTCTGTCTGCACGTTGTGCGGCGGGATTATGGCATGGAAACCGCCAACAGCGTGGCGCGTCGGCTGGTCATTCCCCCTCACCGGGATGGTTCACAGCCACAGCAGCTGAGCCGTCCGGTAGCCCAGCTGCGGGAAAGCCAGCGTCTCGGCCAGCTGTTTGATTTTCTGCACACGCATCTTATCGAGGCGCACAGCGTCGACTCCCTGGCGCGTCGGGTCGGAATGAGCCAGCGCACCTTCCTTCGTCGCTTCGAGGCGGCAACGGGGACGACGCCCGCGCGCTGGTTAATCAATGAGCGCCTGCTGAGAGCAAAAGATTATCTGGAAAGCAGCCGGTTGAGCATCGACAGCATCGCTGAACAGACCGGGTTTGGTCAGGCGTCGACACTGCGTCATCATTTTCGCCAGCAGTTCGCGCTTTCCCCGGCTCAGTATCGCAAACAATTTTCACGTCCGGGTACTGCCCGCTGAGGCGTTATTTTTATGGCTACACTGGCACACGGAGCACCTGATGGTCACTACACACGTTTTTATCGCGGTTAGTCTTGATGGCTACATCGCCCGACAGAATGACGATATCGACTGGCTGCTGCAGCGAGACGATCCCGCAGAAGATCATGGCTATGAGGCGTTCATCGCGGACAAAGAGTGGATCGTGATGGGCCGGGGTAGCTATGAAAAGGTACTGACCTTTGACGCATGGCCTTATGAACGGCCCGTGCTGGTACTCTCCCGACAGCTGGCCGGTACGCCCGTGCCGGAGGCGCTGAAGGGAAAAGTGCAGTTCTCTTGCCGCACGCCAAAGGAGGTGCTGGACGATCTCGCTGCGCAGAACGTTCATCGGGTCTATCTCGATGGTGGACAGGTGATCCAGTCGTTCCTGCGCGAAGGGCTGGTGGCCGATATGGTGATCACGACCGTTCCTGTCCTGCTCGGAGCGGGAAAACCGCTGTTCGGAACCCTTCCTCAGGATATCGATTTAACGCTTGTATCAAGCCGCAGTTTCCCTTCGGGTCTGGTGCAGTCACATTATCGGCTGATGCCATAAAACCATCGCGACGGCCTGCGCAAAAAAAAACCGCCAATAACTGGCGGTAAATGCTTGCATGGATAGATTTGTGTTTTGGTCTCTACGTCCCGACACTCCGAGGCCGGGCTGCGGATCCCTTACAACCTAACACCTGTTGTCTTAACGAACGCTAAACAACCTTATTAACCTGCATGGGTATTGATCTGCAAATAACGCATAAGCCCCTGCTCAGCGCTCTGTTTTGCGTCGTCATTAAGGGCTTCAAGATAAAAGGAGCGAGCGACACCATAAGGTGCTTTTTCAGAGGGATACACCGCAAACTGGAATGTTTTTCCTCTTGCCTGATGAGTACAATCTAATTCCCAGCGCCGATCGTTTATTTTTTTGCTGGAGCAGGCAACGCCACCATAATCGCTGGTTAAATAGGAACCCACGCGAATTTCCGCAGAACGAATATATTCTGGTTCGTCATTAGCTGCATAACGAATCCCCGCAGCGGCCACAACAGCAACCGCCAGAAGCGCAAGCGCTATTATTTTTTTCATTTAGAAATGACCTGTTCCTTAGCCAGAGACTTACTATTATATAAGGTTTATCCTTAATGCAAATATCTAATTGAGGTCCAGAAATGGTACTTTACAAAGCGTCATGGTTTTTTTAGGAAATATCTTAACCGTAATTCCGAACCCACATTATTTGACATTTTCTTTTCGCTAATTTTAATTTTTGAATAATAACCCTAAAAAATAATCGACATGATTATCCCGCATTCTTTTTCAGCGGTGAATCCATGATTAAAAAAGGGTTATCTTTCGTCATGCTTATCTGTGCGCTGTTTTCCGGCCAGCTTATGGCCGGGCACAAAGGACACGAGTATTTGTGGGTCAAGAATGTGGCGCATCAGCTTCGTCATGAAGCCGACAGCGATGAGTTGCGAAGCGCTGCGGAAGAGTCGGCGGAGGGTTTGCGCGAGCACCACCTGTGGCAGAAGTCGCGCAAACCGGACACGCACGTTCGGTAATTAGCTGCCCTTGCGTTTCGGCAGCGTTTTCATCAGATCGTCCGGACTGACGGACGCCACGATACTGCCGGGCTGCGGCATTTTGAAGATGTGGTTTTTCATCTTACCAATCACATGCATTTCACAAGGACGGCAGTCGAACTTGAGGGTCAGAACCTCATCGCCGTTTACCAGCTGCATGGGGGTGGCCTTCCAGCTCTTAATGTTCCCTTTCGCCTGCTTAGGACACAGGTTAAACGCAAAGCGCAGGCAGTGCTTGGTGATCATCACCGGCACATCGCCCTTCTCTTCATGCGCTTCATAGGCGGCGTCGATCAGCTGCACGCCGTGGCGATGATAGAATTCACGCGCTTTATGGTTGTAGACGTTGGCGAGGAAGGATAAATGGGTGTCCGGGTAGACTGGCGCAGGGACGGTTTCCGCTTTACGGCTTCCGCGCGGATACTGTGCCAGGCGCGCGGCATCCAGCATCTCTGCCGTTTCGCGGCGGAACTGGTTAAGCAGGCTGTTCGGCACGAACAGCGCGTCCGGCAGAGCCACGTCGATCGCGCGCGCGTAGTAAATCGTCTGGCCCAGCTTCGCCACGCCATCCTTCAGGCTGTTAAGCGCTTTTTCGGCGTTGTTTGCCACCTCGAAATGACCATCGAGCGTATGCGTCACGCTGATGCCGTCTTCGCAGGTCATGGTCAGAATCAACTGCTCTTCCCAGCCGCCCAGCTCAATATCCACGGCGATACGGCGTTCGCTGGAGGTTTTCAGCAGCGCCTGCTGCCAGTTATGATCGAGATTACGGTTAAGCGCCGCGTTCGGCCGCGCCTTGTAGAGATCGGCGGGCATTTCATTCGGCCAGACGCGGTAGCGGTTCTCGCCGGTTTTCTCGACCGTATTGGCACGGAAGCCTACGACCTCACGCTTAATCATCACGTTAAGGCCATCTCCGTTCGCCAGCGGTTCCGTCACTTCGACATCAAGGTGATCTTTCGCCACTTTCAGCACTTCGCCCACCGGTAAACCGATAAACTTCGGTGAGTCAAACGCGCCGATATCCCCTTTACGGGCATTCACAAAATAGTCCGTGCTGCCGCGGTGGAACGTTTTGTCCGTCGACGGAATAAAGAAATGTTCGGTGCGCCCGGCCGACGCGCGCGCCAGGTCGCCGCGATCGTCGATGATGGCGTCCAGCATCTGGCGATAGTGCGCGGTGATGTTCTTCACGTAGCTCATATCTTTGTAGCGCCCTTCAATCTTGAAGGAACGCACGCCCGCGTCGATCAGCGCGCCCAGGTTGGCCGTCTGATCGTTATCCTTCATGGAGAGCAGGTGTTTTTCGAACGCCACGACGCGGCCCTGATCGTCTTTCAGGGTATACGGCAGGCGGCAGGCCTGAGAACAGTCGCCGCGGTTGGCGCTGCGGCCCGTCTGCGCGTGGGAAATATTGCACTGACCGGAGTAAGCCACGCACAGCGCGCCGTGGATAAAGAATTCGATCGTCGCGTCTGTCGCCTGGTGAATATCGCGGATCTGATTCAGGTTCAGCTCGCGCGCCAGAACGATCTGCGAAAAGCCGACGTCGGAGAGAAACTTGGCCTTCTCGACCGTGCGGATATCGCACTGGGTACTGGCATGCAGTTCAATGGGCGGAATATCCAGCTCCAGAACGCCCATATCCTGAACGATCAGGGCATCAATGCCGGCCTGGTAGAGATCGGTAATCAGACGTTGTGCAGGCTCCAGCTCATCATCATGAAGAATGGTGTTCAGGGTCACGAACACTTTCGCCCCGAAACGGTGGGCGAACGGCACCAGTTCTGCAATATCGCTCAGGCTGTTGCTGGCGTTATGGCGGGCACCGAAGCCCGGGCCGCCAATGTAGACGGCATCAGCACCATGAAGGATCGCTTCACGGGCAATGGCGGCGTCGCGGGCCGGGCTTAAAAGTTCAAGATGATGGGATTGCAGGCGCATACTTCGTCGTTATCCGTTATGGTCAAAATGGCGGCTATTGTAGTCAGAAGTATGCGTCAGCGAAACAGTTTTGCGTAGCGTCAGCGGGGATAATGAATCAGGGAGTGAAAATGCACCGTCCGGTCGCTGCTGTTGCGGTAGGCGTGCGGTTTATCGCCGGCGAAACGGACGCCCGAATCGGCAGAAATCGTCTGCCACGTGCCCTCAATCTTCATCTCCAGCTCGCCGCTGACCACCACCACATGTTCAATCACCCCGGCCTCATGCGGCGTGGATTCACTCAGCGCGCCGGGTGCCAGCGTGATGGAGAAATAATCAAACCCGAGCGTCTCGTCCCACGGAAAAAGCGGTTTGACCACCATCGCCTGCTGCTGCGGGTCAAACACCGCATGCCGGTCCGCCTCTGGCGTGATGAACGCGGAAAACGGCACGTTCAGCCCGGTGGCAATTTTCCACAGCGTCGACACCGTCGGGCTGGATTCATTGCGCTCGATTTGCCCCAGCATCGCTTTTGACACGCCGGTCTCGTCCGCGAGCTTCGATAAACTCCAGCCGCGCGTCTGGCGCAGCGTTTTCAGCGTTGTTGCAAGGTGTAGTGTGATGTCCATAGTCCCTCCTGATGGCGATCAGCATACCACTTGTACGCTATAGCGCACAGTGTTACCTTATATCGGACGTTATAACGCACAACGGAGTTTTCATGCGCCCTTCCTCTCACCTTGTTCCAGTCGCCCTGGCTGGTTTTGTCGCCGTGCTCGTCGGTTACGCCAGCTCGGCCGCCATCATCTGGCAGGCTGCCGCGGCGGCTGGTGCCAGCGCACAGCAGATCGCAGGCTGGATGACCGCGCTGGGGATTGGGATGGGCGTCAGCACGCTGGCGCTTTCCTGGTGGTACAAAGCGCCGGTGCTGACCGCCTGGTCAACGCCCGGCGCGGCGCTGCTCGCCACCAGCCTGCACGGCGTAACGCTGCCGGAAACGATCGGCGTGTTCATCTTTGCTAACGCGCTCATTTTACTTTGCGGCATCACCGGGCTCTTCGCCCGTCTGATGAGGCTGATCCCCCATTCGCTTGCTGCCGCCATGCTGGCAGGCGTGTTGCTGCAGTTTGGCCTGCACGCGTTTGCGCATCTTGAGGGGCACTTTCTGCTGTGCGGCAGCATGATTGCCGCGTGGCTGATCGCAAAAGCGCTGGCACCGCGCTACGCCATCGTGGTCACGCTGCTGGTCGGCGGTATCGTGGCATGGGCGGGCGGTGACGTTGTCACAGATAAGCTCACGCTCTCGCTTGTGATGCCTGAATTTATCGCCCCCACGTTCACCTTCACCAGCCTGGTGAGTATTGGCGTGCCCTTCTTCCTGGTAACCATGGCCTCACAAAACGCGCCGGGGTTCGCCACGATGAAAGCCTCCGGTTACCCACTGGCGGTCTCGCCGCTTATCATCTTTACGGGAGCGCTGGCGCTGCTGTTTTCCCCTTTTGGTGTCTTTTCTATCTGTATCGCGGCCATTACTGCCGCCATTTGTCAAAGCCCGGATGCGCATCCGGATGCCGGTAAACGCTGGCTGGCGGCCATCGCAGCAGGAGGATTTTATCTGCTGGCGGGGATTTTCGGCGGCTCGATTACCGGGCTGATGGCCGCTCTGCCGCTCAGCTGGATCCAGACGCTGGCCGGTCTGGCGCTGCTGGGCACCATCAGCGGGAGTTTATATCAGGCACTGAGCCACGAGGCGGAGCGCGACGCGGCCATCGTCACGTTCCTGATGACCGCGAGCGGCGTCACGATCCTCGGCATCGGTTCGGCATTCTGGGGGCTGGTGCTGGGCGGCGTGTGCTATGCCCTGCTTTCACGCGCTCGCCGCGCGTAGCTGCGAAGGCGTCATGCCCGTCGCGCTGCGAAAGCGGTTGCTGAAGTGGCTGGCGGAGTTAAACCCACAGGCAAGGGCGATGTCCGTTAGCGGCGTCGCCCTGTTCTGCACAAGGGCCTTCGCTTTTTCCATTCGTCTCTGCATCACATACTGATGCGGCGCCAGCCCCGTCGACTGGCGGAACATGCGGGCAAAATGGTATTCGCTGAGGGCGGCCTGCGCCGCCAGTTCAGCCAGCGTCAAAGGCTGGCCCAGGTTCTCTTCGATAAAGGCCAGCACGTTACGCAGTACGAATGGCGATAGCCCGCCGGTGACGACCGGCAGCTTCCACTGAACGTTAGAGTAGTTTTGCAGCAGATGGGTCAGGAGCAGCGTAGAGGCCGTGCTCAGGGTGAGCTGGTTGGCGTGCTGCTGCCAGTCGCAGCCGAGCAAAAACTGGCGATACAGCGCGGTGATTTTCGGATCGCTACCAAAAATGCGCTCGTCGAGCGTCAGCGAAAGCGGGCGCTTGTCCCAGATCTTTTCCCCCACGTCGCGCAGGTGTTCATCGGTGCAGTAGAGGTGCACAAACGACAGGTCATCACGGATATCCCACGTCGATTCGCTCTCTTTTGGCATCAAGCAGAAACGGTCCGGCCCCCCGCCGTTCTTCCAGCCGCCCGGCGTTTTTTGGTAGCTTTCGTAGCCGTCCGCCACGTACAGGCTCAGAGTATGATGGTTACTTTTTACCGTTATCGTATCATGCTTGTTGTACCACGCTGCCAGCTGAATGCCCGAATTCAGCGAGACGGTTTCCCGCAGGACCGCATTCTGTTGGCAAAGCGTTTCAAAGGTATCGTAAGCGTGAGACATGACCGTAAGCGCGTGATTGACTGGAATATCAGTCTAAGAAGAGTTGTCTCCCGTTGCCAGCCCCCGGGAAAGAAAAAAGCGCAAGATTTTGCAAGTCGACCGCAAGCCGGTGAAAGCCCCTGACCGATCTCAGCGGCATACTGCGGGCTTCCGTGGTTTGAGAAGAGAAAAATATGAACGCATTATTATACGGACTGGTGGTGGTCATCTGGGGAACCACCTGGATTGCGATTTTCCTGCAGCAGGGGCCCGTAGCGGCGCCCGTCTCGATTTTCTGGCGTTTCGCCGTCGCCAGCCTCACGATGATGGTGGTATTAATCGCCCTGCGCCGCCTGCGCCAGCTGGCGCTGCGGGATCACCTTTTTTGTATGCTCCAGGGATGCTGCGTTTTCTGCTTTAACTTCTGGTGTTTTTACGCCGCAGCCTCGCACATCAACACCGGGCTGGAATCGGTGATCTTTTCCATGGCCGTACTCTATAACGCCATTAACAGCTTTATCTTCTTCGGGCAGCGCCCGCCCGCGCGTTTCTGGACGGCGGCGGCACTGGGCCTGACTGGGATCGTCACCCTCTTCTGGGACGATCTGCTGGCCAGCGGCTGGAGCGCGTCGCTCCTGACCGGGATTGGCCTCTCCGCGCTCGGCACCTACGGCTTCTCGCTGGGCAATATGATCAGCATGCGTCACCAGCGCAAAGGCCTTGAAACCATGACCACCAACGCCTGGGCGATGCTCTACGGCACGCTGGTGATGGGCTGCATTGCCCTGTTCAGAGGCGACAGCTTCGCGCCAGAGTGGACCGTCAGCTACATTGGCGCGCTGCTCTATCTGGCCGTGTTTGGTTCGGTGATTGCCTTTGGCGCCTACTTCACGCTGGTGGGACGTATCGGTCCGGGCAAAGCGGCCTACAGTACGCTGCTCTTCCCGCTGGTGGCGCTGTCCATCTCTACGGTGTATGAAGGCTACGTCTGGCATATCAACGGTATCGTGGGGTTATTGCTGATTCTGGGGGGAAATATGGTGATGTTTACCAAACCAGAAACCTGGTTCAGACGCTTACGAACGGCGTAAATAAAAAGGCCTGCATTACGCAGGCCGTTTTATTTTATTTCGCGGTCTTTTTCACATCAAACATGGTGGCGTCCGTCGCCATGTCATCAACAACCTGCTTCAGGGTTGCAAACGTCATCGGCGTACTTTCGTTGTTCAGATCTTTACCTTCGCCTTTACGCACCACCTTCATGACCGGTTTGTTGGTGGCCGCATCGATCAGTTCGCCTTCAAAGAAGAGATGCGTATCCATGGTGCGATGCCCGGTTGCCATCTGCGTACCGGCTACCACCAGCGCGACCGGCACCACTTCATAGAACTGCAGACCTTCTTTCTGCGAACTCACCCCGGTAATTGCACCGCGGAAAATCAGGCTGTGTTTACCCGGCGTGGTCACGACTGGCTTACGGGTACCAATAGCAGTTTTCATTTTGTTATTGGTGTAATTCAACAGCTCATCAAGCGTTTTTTGACCAATTTGAGTGGTCGGTTTAGGCGCGGGATAATAAGTAATCGGCGTCCAGAGAATACTGTCGTAATTAGCTTCGTTATAAGAAGGATCAACCCAACGCAGCGTTGGTTTACCCGTCGCAGACGTCGTCTGCTGCAAGCCTGAATAGTCTTTTAAAAAGCCAGAATATTGTTCGGGAGCCGCGACTTTTGAAGAACAGCCCGCCAACGCCAACAGACCAGTAAGCACTGCAACTTTAAAAAAAGTTTGAGTACGCATGATAGTTTTCCATGTTATCTGCAAGTATGCATTTGAAGTTATAGCAAAAGACCGGCGGGTTTGTTGTGACAAAAAATGATGCGGAGAGCACAAATTGCGAAAAGACTGCCCGCAAGCGTGCCGGGCAGTGAAAAATTACTGATTTATATCCAGTTGCCAGAACAGATGTTTGCCAAACGGGTCTATTTCATAGCCCGTCACCTCCTTGCGCACCGGTTCGAAAATGGTTGAATGCGCAATCATCACCGCCGGCATTTGATCATGCATCATTTGCTGAGCCTCTTTATACAGCGCCACGCGTTTATCGCGATCGGTGGTTGATTTTGCTTCCGCAATAATATTATCGAAGGGCTTATAGCACCATTTCGCCGAATTTGAGCCACCGTTTGCCGAGGTACAGGTAAATAGCGGACCAAAGAAGTTGTCGGGATCGCCCGTTGCGGTCGTCCAGCCCATCAGCGCGGCCTGATGTTCCCCGCCCTTCACGCGCTTAAGGTATTCGCCCCACTCGTAGGTGACGATTTTGGTCTGTACGCCGATTTTCGCCCAGTCGGCCTGAATCATCTCCGCCATGCGTTTCGCATTCGGATTGTACGGACGCTGCACCGGCATCGCCCACAGGTCGACGCTCACGCCGTTGGCAAAACCGGCCTCTTTCAGCAGCGCTTTCGCCTTTTCAGGATCGTAATCGTAATCCTTAAGCTCGCTGTCTGCGCTCCAGACGCCCGGCGGCAGCAGGTTCTTTGCAGCGGTGCCGGTGCCGTGGAAAACCGCATCAATAATGGCCGGTTTATTGATGGCCATCGCCAGCGCCTGACGGACTTTTACGTTATCCAGCGGCGGCTTTTGGGTATTGAACGCCAGAAAGCCGGTATTCAGTCCGGCTTTGCTCATCAGGTTGATGTCTTTGTTCGCCTTCATGCGCGGCAGGTCCGCCGGGTTCGGGAACGGCATCACCTGACATTCGTTCTTCTCAATTTTGGCAAACCGCACGGAGGCATCCGGCGTGATGCTAAACACCAGCCGATCCAGCTTCGATTTCCCCTGCCAGTAGTCGTCGAACGCCGTAAACAGGATCCGCGAATCCTTCTGATACTGCGCCAGCTTAAACGGCCCGGTACCTATAGGCTCCATATCCACCTTCTCCGGCGTGCCCGCTTTTAGCATCGCGTCGGCATATTCCGCGGACAGGATCGAGGCAAAATACCATGCCAGATCGGCGACAAACGGCGCTTCCGGGTGCGCCAGGGTAAAGCGAACGGTGTGGTCATCAACTTTATCAATGCCGGTAATCAGGCTGCCAAACTCCAGACTTTCGAAGTTGGAATAGCTGCCGTTAGAGACGTTGTGATACGGATGATTCACGTCTTTCTGGCGCATAAACGAGAAAATCACGTCGTCGGCGTTAAAGTCGCGGGTCGGCGTGAAGGATTTATTGCTCTGGAACTTGACGCCCTTACGCAGATGGAAGGTGTAAACCTTGCCGTCGTCGCTCACCTCCCAGCGCTCCGCCAGGCTTGGCACCAGCTCCGTGGTGCCGGGTTTGAAATCAACCAGCCGGTTATAGACCGGCACGGCGCTGGCGTCCACGCTGGTTCCCGAGGTGTATAGCTGAGGATTAAAGTTTTCCGGCGATCCTTCGGAGCAATACACCAGCGTTTTCGCGGCGACGGTGGAACTGACCGTGAGTACAGCAAGCGCCAGCGTTATAGTTGTGAGTTTGCTTTTCATCATTTATTCCTGTTTTTTTAATTCGACGGCTAATTAATTCTTTTGCCATTTCATAAATAACATTAAAGTGATGTGGCAAACACCTGAAAAATAAATAAGGAATAAATCACTATGGGCTCGCCGCTTTCCAGACAATTAACGCACCGTTTTTTCCGCTATCTCGCGATCACCAGCCAGAGCGACCCCAAGGTCAAAACCCTGCCCTCAACGCCGGGCCAGCACGACATGGCGCGCGAGCTGGCGCAGGAGCTGGCACAGCTGGGGTTAGACGATATTGTGATTGATGAATTCGCCACGGTAACGGCGGTCAAAAAAGGCAACGTGCCCGGCGCGCCGCGCATCGGCTTTATTACCCATATTGATACCGTGGACGTGGGATTATCACCGGATATTCATCCACAAATATTAACGTTTACCGGTGAAGATCTCTGTCTGAATAAAGAGAAAGACATCTGGCTGCGGGTTAACGAGCATCCTGAAATTCTGGCGTATCCGAATGAGGAGATTATTTTCAGCGACGGAACCAGCGTATTGGGCGCGGATAATAAATCGGCGGTCACTGTGGTCATGACGGTGCTGGAAAACCTGACGGCGGAACATCAGCACGGGGATATCGTCGTGGCGTTTGTGCCTGACGAAGAGATCGGCCTGAACGGTGCAAAAGCGCTGGACCTTAAGCGCTTTGACGTCGACTTCGCCTGGACCATCGACTGCTGCGAGCTGGGGGAAATTGTCTACGAGAATTTTAATGCGGCAGCCGCTGAGATCCGCTTTACCGGCGTAACGGCGCACCCGATGTCCGCCAAAGGCGTGCTGGTGAATCCCCTGCTGATGGCGACTGACTACATCAACCATTTTGACCGCCAGCAAACGCCGGAGTGCACCGAGGGGCGTGAGGGCTATATCTGGTTTAACGGCATTCAGGCCGGCCAGAACGAGGCCATTCTTAAGGCCAATATCCGCGACTTTGACAAGGACAACTTTGCCGCCCGCAAGCAGCAGATTGCCGACGTAGCCGCGCTGATTGCCGCCCAACATCCTACGGCCAGGGTGGACTATCGCATTGAAGATACCTACAGCAATATCAGCAATGCGATTGGTGAGGACAGACGCGCCATCGATCTGATGTTCGAAGCTATGGAATCACTCGGCATCACGCCGAAGCCGACTCCCATGCGCGGCGGTACCGACGGCGCGGCGCTCTCGGCAAAAGGGCTGCTAACGCCGAACTTCTTCACCGGCGCGCATAACTTCCACTCGAAGTTTGAATTCCTGCCGCTGTCGTCGTTCGAGGCGTCTTACAACACCGCCCTGCAGATCTGCCTGCTTGCTGCCCGCTAAGCGGGCTTGCGCGCCAGCATCGTGGCAAAGCGCAGCTTGATGCGGTTGCCGTTTTCGTCGGTGCGGTGCAGTTCGCCAACGTCTTCGTTGTATTTGAGCAACTCCCAGCCTTCGTAGTAGTTGCTCAGCTCACCGCTTTTGAACGCAAACGGGAAGCCGACGGTGCACGGGTAATCCGCCGTATCCATCGCGGCAACAATCAGGTTGTAGCCGCCGGGCCTGGTGCAGCGCTGCATGTTGGCGATAAGTCCCGGGATGGTTTTTGACTCCAGGAACATCAGCACCACGGTGGAGAGAATAAAATCGTACTCGCCGTCAAAACTCAGGTTGTTGAGATCTTTAATCGCCGTGTGGAGGTTATCGATCCCTTCTTCCGCCTTGATGCGCTCGATATTCTCGATGCTCATCGGGTTCTTATCCCACGCGGTCACCTCGTAACCGTTGGCCGCCAGATAAAGGCTGTTGCGGCCGTTGCCGCAGCCCAGATCCAGCGTTTTACCCGGTTTAATCTTTGCCGCACTGAACAGCACCTCTGAATGGGTGCGGGTTAAGCCATATTTCTCTGTGAAGTAATTCTCATCAACGGTCATTATTTTTTCCTGAGCCTGCATAAGTTTAAAGTGCATCCTGAATGCCATTTTAAGGCGTTTACCGTCTGGTTGCCAGCCGCTCGAAAACCGAAAAATTTGCTACGTTTAGTTAAGACGCTTATCAGAGACCTAAAGATGAACAAATATCGCCTTAGCGACGAAACCCGCCTCTGGCAATGGAAAAACGGCGAAACTACCCGCTCCGTCACGCTGCGGCAGATTATCGCGACAGTGGATTTTAACGACGTGACGGTCGGTACGAAAGGCGGCTGGGTTGACGATGAGCGCGCCCTCGCGCAGGACGGGGACTGTTGGATCTACGACGAAAACAGCGTGGTGTTCGCCGGTGCCGTCGTGTCCGGCAACGCGCGACTTACCCTGCCGTGCATCGTTAGCCACGATGCTCTTATCAGCGGCAGCTGCTGGCTGGACGGCGCGGAGGTCAGCCACGGGGCGCGTATAAGTGACAACGTCACCATTCAGCACTCCTGCGTGAGGGGCGAATGCCATCTCTACGGCGATGCCCGCGTTCTGCACAACAGCGTTATCATCGCCGCCAAAGGTCTGACGCCGGACCATGACCAGATCCTGCAAATCTACGATAAGGCGACCGTCAGCCAGTCGCGCATTGTGCACCAGGCGCAAATCTACGGCGAGGCGATGGTTAATTTTGCGTTTGTTGAGCACCGCGCCGAAATATTCGACAACGCCATCCTCGAAGGTAACGACTTAAATAACGTCTGGGTCTGCGACTGCGCAAAGGTCTATGGTAACGCCCGCGTGATTGCCGGTTATGACGACGATGCTATTCCGACGGTGCGCTACAGCTCTCAGATTGCGGAGAATGCCGTGGTGGAAGGAAACTGCGTCATCAAGCACCACGTTCTGATTGGCGGTCAGGCATGGCTACGCGGCGGGCCGATCATGCTGGACGATAAGGTGGTGATCCAGGGACGCGCGCGGATCAGCGGAGATGTGCTCATTGAGCACCGGGTTGAAATCACAGATGATGCGGTCATTGAAGCCTTTGCCGGGGAGAGCATTCACCTGCGCGGCGAAAAGGTGATTAACGGCGACCAGCGCATCACCCGCACCCCGCTGCTGGGAGCGTTATAGGGTAGCGATCTTCCCGTAGATGTTCACATCGTCAAAGCGACCGTTCAGGTATTCCGCTTCCCGCAGGCACCCTTCCAGCGTAAAACCGTTACGCACGGCAACGTTGTTGCTGTGCTGATTCGCCACCCGACACTTGATCACAAAACGGCGGATCTCCCCGCGTTCGACGTAGTAGCGCATAAACGCCTGCAGTGACCGGGAGAGAATGCCCTGCCCCTGGTGGTCTTCATCCAGCCAGTAGCCGATGTACCCGGCCTTGTTGGTCGGTTCAATCGTGTTGAACGACAGCACGCCGACCAGCGCATCATCCTTGAAGATCAGAAACATTTTGGCGTAGCCGCGCTGGTGCAGCATCTGGTTACTTTGCACGTTGCGGCGGGTATCCTCTTCGCTGCCCACGTGCTGCGCCCAGTCAAAGACGGTTTGCAGAAAGGTTTTGTTTTTGACGACAAGATTATGCAGGTCGGCGGCGTAGCGCTCTTCGACGGCGCGAAGCTCGAGAGCGTCAGATACCGGGATAATTTCGGATTTTGCTGCGGTCATTGCCCCTCACCCTAACCCTCTCCCGGAGGGAGAGGGAATCGATCGTTAACGCATTATCCGGTCGTCAACGTAGTTACGTTTATCCGGCGCAGGCGGGAAATACTGGTACAGCCAGGTTTCACTGATGGCATCGCCCTGGCAGCGCAGGAACAGGCGCATATCCACCGGCTCCGTCGAATCCGAGGTTGGGTACCAGTCAAACAGGATGCGATAGCCGTCAAACGGCTCAACGTAGAGGATCTCAACCTGCTTCGCTTCACCGCTGGAGAGCGTAATCACCGGCTCGATGCCTTTTGGCGCAGCGGCCTTGAGGTCGCCACCGACGAAGTCGATAGCAAAACGGCGGGCCCACACTTTCGGGTAATTTTCGCCCGGTGCCCAGCCTTCCGGGAAGCCGCCCATACCGGTACGGGTGGCGAAGACGTTGGCCAGCGGAGAACGCACCGGCGGCATGGCGCTCCAGTACAGACGATATTTAAAGTCCAGCTCGTCGCCCGCCTTCACCGCTTTTTCCGGCTGCCAGAAGCAGACCACGTTATCCAGCGTTTCGCCGGTGGTCGGGATCTCCATCAGGCCAACCGCGCCTTTACCCCAGTCGTTACGCGGTTCAACCCACAGGCTCGGGCGTTTATTATACCAGCCCATCACGTCCTGATAGTGCGAGAAATCGCGGTCGAGCTGCAGCAGGCCGAACCCTTTCGGGTTTTTGTCCATATAGGCGTTAAACTGCAGCTTCTGCGGGTTGTTCAGCGGACGACAGATCCACTCCCCGTTGCCGCGCCACATTGCCAGGCGGTCGGAGTCATGAATTTGCGGGTGAATGGTGTCACACATGCGGCGTTCGTTATTGCCGCAGCTGAACATGCTGGTCATCGGCGCGATGCCGAGCTGCTTGATGTCCTTCCGCGCGTAGAGATGGTTTTCCACCTCCATAATCACCTGGCTCTTCTCGCAGTGGATCACGAATTTATAGGCACCGGTGATGCTCGGGCTGTCCAGCAGCGTGTAGACGGTAAAAGTCGTGTCGCCGGGCTTGACGGTTTCAAACCAGAAGGCGGTAAAGTCCGGGAACTCTTCCGGCGTGTCGGTAAAGGTATCTACCGCCAGACCGCGCGCGGAAAGGCCGTACTGGTAGGTGTCATCTACCGCGCGGAAATAGCTCGCGCCCAGGAAAGAGACAATATCGCGACGCGCCAGCTCAGGCGCCTTAAAGGCGCGGAAGCCCGCAAAGCCGAGATCGCTTTGCCCTTCCAGCTGTTTGGTATCCACACCCGTTTCACCGTAGCTGAACAGCTCCGGACGGAAGTGGATCTCGCGCGCCATAGAGGTTGACTGGTCCAGCGAGAACATCCGCACGCGGCGACGGAACCCCATCCCCATATGGAAGAACTGCACGTCCAGCTGACGCCCTTCAATGTTGTTCCACAGTGACTGTTTTTCATCGTAGCGGATGGCGTTGTACGCCTGCGGCGTCATGGTTGCCAGCGTGTTCGGCAGCGGACGCGGCGCGCCACCCCACGGGGTTTTCGCCAGGTCATGCGCCATGGATTGCAGTACGGAGAAGTCGAAACGACGGCTCTGGCCGTCAGCAATGTCAGAGTCGGCAGCGTATGCCGCTTTGGAAAACAGGGAAGCAAGGCCAGATGTGCCGCTCAGGGCTGCCACTGCCAGCGAGCCTTTTAGAAAACGTCTGCGATTCATGCCTGGAAAAACGTCCTTATGGTCGTGTGAATGTGTTTCGCGCTCGGCGAAATGACGGCAAGAAAGAACGCACAGCCTAAACAAAAATGGTTAAGAATCCAATTGTTGGCCGGTGATTATATGAACAAAGTGAGAAATATTTTCTGTCGACCAGAACGGCCCGAAAGTGGTGTAAAAAACAGTAAATACACAAAATCATTCATGCTGGATCAAGGCGGCAAGTCTGAGAATCCCCAGGAGCTTACTTAAGTAAGTGACTGGGGTGAACAGACGTAGCCAACGCAGAGGCAGCTTGAAGGATGAAGTGTATTAAAAATGCCCCGGCGCGACATCGTTCGCCGGGGCTAATGAGGCGGTTATTTTACGCTGACATCGATACCCGGGAAGTACTTATCAGCGAGTTTAGCGATCGTGCCGTCGGCGCGTACTTTATCAATCGCGGCATCAAGCTGCTTTTTGGTGGCCTCGTCGCCCTTACGCAACCCAAAACCGATCCCACTGCCGAGGATAGTGTCGTCAGACACCGGTTTGCCGATGAAGCCAAACCCTTTCCCCTGCGGCTTGCTGAGGAAACCTGCCTGCCCGGCCGCGGACATGACCAGCGAGGCGTCGATACGGCCATTCAGCAGATCGCCCCAGGCCATATTCTGATCTTTATAAGACACCACGGTGACACCCTGCTTTTCCCAGTGCTCTTTGGCATAGGTTTCCTGGATAGATCCCTGCAGCACGCCGATGGTTTTCCCCTTCAGCCCTTCTGGGGTTGCCTCAACCGCCGTACCTGCCTTGCCGACCAGCTGCGACGGAATACGGTAGATCGGCTGGGTAAAATCAATGCTCTTGCGGCGCTGCTCGGTGATGTTCATCGCCGAGTTGATGGCGTCAAATTTCTTCGCCACCAGGCCCGGGATCAGCGCATCAAAGGAGGTTTCAACCCAGCTGCACTTCAGCGCAGCCGCTTTGCAGATGGCATTCCCCAGTTCAACGTCAAACCCTTCCAGTTCGCCCGCCGCATTGCGGCTCTCAAACGGCGGATATTCCGCTTCCAGCCCGTAACGCAGCTCGGTAGCCGCGAAGGAAGAAAAAGTACACAGCAATCCCATGCCGACAACTAACGCGCGTAATTTCATCTCATACTCCTCAGCGTGGTTTAACCCGACACAGGGCCTGGGCACCTGCCCGTAACGTCGCCTCATCTTTCGCAAAAGAGAGACGAATCAATTTATTATCCGTACCGTCCGCATAAAACGCCGACAGCGGAATGGTGGCAACGCCGTACTCAACGATCAGCCGTTTCACCAGCTCGCTGTCGCGCTCGTCGCTGAACTGGCTGTAGTCCGCCAGCATGAAGAACGATCCGGCGCTCGGCAGCAGGGTAAACGGCGAATCGGCCAGCAGGCTGTGCAGCAGATCGCGCTTGCGCTGGTAAAACGCCGACAGCGACAGCCAGGTTTGCGGGTCGACCATATGCTCAGCAAACGCGTGCTGCATTGGCGTATCGGCAGAAAACATTAAAAATTGATGGACTTTACAAATCTCGTCCATCAGTACCGCCGGTGCAACACAGTAACCCACGCGCCACCCGGTGACGTGATAGGTTTTTCCGAAAGAGGAAATAATCACGCTGCGCTCCGCCAGCTGCGGGTGCGTTGCCATCCCGTGGTGCGGCTCGCCGTCAAAAACGACGTGTTCGTACACTTCGTCAGACAAAATAATGATGTCGGTATTGCGCGTCAGCGCCGCCAGCTGCTGCAGGTCACTGGCCGAGAAGACCTGGCCACTCGGGTTGTGCGGCGTATTGATGATGATCATGCGCGTGCGCGGCGTGATCGCGGCGCGAACCTCATCCCAGTTGACGGCAAAATCCGGCACGGTGAGCTTGATGGCGATCGGGGTTGCCCCCTGCAGACGAACAATCGGCGCGTAGCTGTCAAAGGACGGCTCAAAGTAGATCACCTCATCGCCCGGGTGCACCAGCCCGCTAATCGCCGAATAGAGCCCTTCGCTGGCGCTGGCGGTCACCAGCACCTCGCTGGCAGGGTCGTACTGCGTGCCGTAGAGCGTGGCAATTTTATCGGCAATACGTTCTCTGAGCGGCTGCAGACCGGTCATCGACGCGTACTGGTTATGCCCCGCCTCCATTGCGCGGGTGACGCCCGCAATCAGCTTCGGGTCGCAGGAAAAATTCGGTGCGCCCTGAGAAAGGTTAATCGCGTTATGCTGCGCCGAGAGCTGGCCGATAACGGTAAAAATGGTGGTTCCCACATCCGGCAGTTTGGATCGCGTTTGCACAGGCGTTCGTAAAGTCATCCTCTTTCCCTTCTCATGGACATTGCATAACTATTCAAACAACATCTGTACTGTCGGGACAATCGAATTGTTGTCATAATAGCCTTGAGAAAAATGCATAGCTGAGGTGTTTTCTATGTCACGCCGTTCGCTCCCCCTTAATGCCATCGACGCATTTTTAGTCACCGCGCGTCACCTCAATCTTACCCATGCCGCGGCGGAACTGTGTCTGACGCAGGGGGCCGTGAGCCGTAAGATTGCCTCCCTTGAGGCGTGGTTTGGCTTTCCGCTTTTTGAACGCCACGCGCGCGGGCTGCGCCTCTCACCGCAGGGCAGCGCCCTGCTTCCAGAGCTACAGTCCGCTTTCGAGCAGCTGCTGTCCGTGGCCGACCAGGCCCGCAGCCAGCACACCGTGATCCGGCTGAAGGCCCCCACCTGCGCCATGCGCTGGCTTGTACCACGCCTGCTGGAGGTGGAGCGCGAGCATCCGGATCTGCAGATCGCGCTGACCACCACCACCGATCACAACGTCAATTTCAAAACTGAGTCTTACGACGCGGCCATTGTGTTCGGCACGCACATGAGCGCAGGCGATTTGCTGTTCGAAGAGGCGCTCACCCCGGTGATAAGCCCGGTGCGGGCGGGTGCTGCGCTGGGTTCGCTGACGTTTCTGCACCCGACAAGGGATAAGACAGACTGGTCGCTGTGGCTGACGAAACAGGAAGGTCCGGGCTTTGCCATGCATAAAAATCAACACTTCGATACGATGGATCTCGCCATTACGGCCGCCATTCAGGGGCTCGGCGTCGCCATCGCCGACGAAACGCTGGTGGCAGAAGATATTCACGCGGGAAGGCTGGTACGGCCCTATGAGACAAGCATAAAAACCGGCGCAAGCTACCGGCTGGTGCTGCGCGAAACGCCAGGCGAGGAAAATGGACTGGCGGCGTTTCGCGCCTGTTTGCTTAATCGAGGCTGACGTGGTGCTTCATCACCCGTTTGAAGAGGCTCATGCGGGCGCGCATAAAGCGGTTTTCAAGCCTGAAAGCTGCATGTTTATTCACGCCAATGCGTAACAGAACGTCCCGCCCTTTACGGCTCGCGGGCCAGTGCGTCGGCCCGGGCAGGATGTCGCGACGGCCCGCGTCACGCGCAAAGCTCGCCCAGTAATCCGCCACCTGGGCAGCAAACTGCAGATCTCGCTCATTGACGTACTGTCGTGAAGGCTCCACCTGACCGAGCGTATCGAAGACGTAGGGGACTTCGTTGCCGTGCCAGGCACCGTTGATGTACGTGGCATGTTCCGCCTCTGCGACATAGTCAAACCAGTAACGCCAGCACAACCCACCGACGCGCTGCTGGGCCTGCATCACCACGTAGCCCATCGTGGTAAACGCCATGTCGCGACACACCTGCCTGCCCAGTTCTTCATCGCCCTTCACGCCCGGGTAGAGCAGCTTAATCAGCCCCAGCCCGAAGCGGCGCTCCCGGCGAAGCTTCTGGATTTGTCCGGCGAGATCGATGCCAAACACCGCCATCACGCTGGCTTCATCGCTGTTGGAGCCAATCATCACCGGCACCGGATGCTGACGCGCGGCGAAAAAGACGTCAAGCATGGCTTCCGGCAGAACACAGTCTCCTGCGATAGGCGCCGGAGCGACGTTCAGCGGCGCGGTGAGCGGCCAGAACGCCTCGGGCGGAATGGCGCGCAGCTGCCCGGCGGTCGCATTTTCCAGCCCGAAATGGGCGGCCAGCGCTTCCCCTTTTTGCAGCGCCAGCTCGCGCGGCGTGTCCGGTAAGGTGTATCCGCTTTGCACAATCGCCTTGTGGAACAATCCTGCTGCCAGCGGAGAGGCCAGCAGCGAGAGCACGCTCCGCGCGCCAGCGGATTCGCCAAACAGGGTCACATTAGCGGGATCGCCGCCAAACCCGGCGATGTTATCCAGCACCCATTCGAGCGCGGCGATCTGATCCAGCAGGGCAAAATTATGCACCACGCGCCCTTCCTCGCCTTCCAGCGCGGGATGGGCGAAAAAGCCAAGATGGCCGAGACGGTAGTTGATCGTGACCACAACCACGCCGCGCGTGGCCAGCGCTTTGCCGTTATACGGCGGCAGGCCTCCGGCACCAATCGTAAACCCGCCTCCGTGCAGCCAGACCATAACCGGAAGCGGCTCGGCCCGCTCTGCGGGAGACCAGACGTTAAGGTAGAGGCAATCTTCGGAAAACTGGCCCGGATCGCCGCCGCCGAGCTCCTGACAATACTCGCTGCTTTGCCAGCTTGAGGGCGAGAATGCCGTGGCCTCGCGCAGCCCATCCCAGCGTTCAGGCGGCCGGGGCGAGCGCCAGCGCCACTCCCCCACGGGCGGCGCGGCGTAGGGAATACCGCACCAGACGTGGACGTTTTCATCGGTTAAACCAGACAGTGCGCCCTGGCGCGTTTCAACCACAGGGGCGGAAGGATTTTGCATAACGACCTTAATTTTTCCATCACACCCCAGCAGAGTAACGATTTCAGAGCAAACCGCAACGCTGTTTACTGCGCGTTTCAGCCTCCTGGTAGAGCGTAAACTCGTCATACACCGGGCATCCCAGCGCGTCTTCAAACGCATCGCGGCTGGCGTTACCGTGGCTGCGGGCCTGGGTTTCGTTCCCGAGATTGGACTGGAAAATCCCCGCGGCGCTGACCGGGAGGAAATCTTCGTAGGTGATCGGCTGGGCAACAACCCATCCGCGCTCGATCAGCGGCTGCGGATCGTCTCCGGGACGAAACGCATGCCGATGGGCTTCCCCGGCTGGCGTCAGGCGGTAGCGGAAATAGGCCAGCTCCTGACGGCGCATGAGCATTTCGCTGTCCGGGAAGGCGCTAAAGATCTCCCGCAGATGCAGCTGATGGGTCAGGTTATCTTTACCGGTACCGGCCTGGGCGAGGAGGCTATCGTACAGTTCACGGCCTTTCGGGGTAAGCGCCACGCCGCGCTGTTCAATCTCACCGAAGCGCGCGGTGTGGGTGCCTTTATGTTCACCGGCAAACAGCACCGGCTCTTCCAGCGCCTTGAAGCTGGTTTGACGCAATAAGACGGGCACCTCGCGACGCGGCGGCCCTTCGATCAGAATTTTTGGCTCGATACCGTACTTCGGCATCAGCTCCTGCACCCGGTCAATGTCCAGCGTGCGCGGCGTGAGGTGGTTAATGTGGCAGCCCGGGAAGCAGACCACGTCGGCAATCAGACGGTGCTCGTTGTGCAGCGCCAGATAGGTTTCCTGATCGACCGTCGCATGGCGGTGCCAGCGGAAGGTTTCTAACGCTTCCTGCACAAATTCGTGCGCCTGTGCGTCAGTAAACTGCCCTTCCGACTCGTGGAGGTCGATCAGTTCCAGGCAGCGCGGGGTGAAGATGTTGCGGTGAGACAGGATCTCCGCGGCCCGCTCGCGCAGCGCGACGTTTTCAATCAGCTCAAGACGCAGCAGCGAGGTAAAGATACGAAACGGATTCCGGCACAGCGCCGCATCCTCTATCGGACGAAACGCCGTTGAGTGGACGGGCACCCCCGCCTGAGAGAGATCGTAATAGCTGACCGGGTACATGCCCATAATGGCAAACATACGGCGCAGGGTTGAAAGTTCCTGTGCCGTGCCGACGCGGATCGCCCCGTGACGCTCCACGTTCAGGCGCGCAAGCTCATCGGCGTTAGCCAGTTGTTCATGTAATAGTGGATTATTTTCCAGAACCGCCAGGTTTACGTCCGCAACCAGTTCAAGCAAGGTGCCGTACTGCGGAACTTCCTGCTGGTACATCGCCGACATAGCCTGCGAAAAGTGTTCCCGAATGTCATCAGCCGTGATGGTGTTCGCCATGATGTCATGCCTCCAGTGAATATTACCTGGAGTGTAGAGAAACCCGTTCCTTCCGGGGGGAAGAATTTCTGAATTGTGATCTTAAGACGACAGTGGTCAAACCGTGTGCTACGGGCCCCTTAACAGGTCCGAGCGGAACCGCCCTTTCAACCTGAACGCTTTTATCCAGGATTTTCCTTATAATTATTTAGGGTTCCGCTTTCTATCTATAAAGGAGTATTTTTTGGCCCTCTCCTGAATGCAAATTAACCAATTCGAGTACACCATTATTTTTATCCTCACCTTTCAAATTTTTAGCCCGAAGTTAGGATTAATCTGAATGGTTGTTTACAAGTCCTTCCTGTCTATCCATATTTCCCTTTTAAGCGAAGCGCAAATTTACAAATATTTAAAAATAACGCAACCGCAAATAGCAAAACGCATTTGACGGATGACGCACAGCGACTAGAGTTATTACTCGAACGACGAGTGATACGGAATATTTTCGTATCGTACTGACATAACCAATATATGACTATGAGGTTTAATATGGCAGAGCATCGTGGTGGTTCCGGTAATTTCGCTGAAGACCGTGAAAAAGCATCAGAAGCTGGACGTAAAGGTGGCCAGCATAGCGGTGGGAACTTTAAAAACGATCCGCAACGCGCTTCTGAAGCGGGTAAGAAAGGAGGACAGAACAGTCACGGCGGAGGCCGTAAATCTGATAACTCCTGATCTTATTTAATACTCTTTTAATAAAACCAGAGAGCATGCTGCGGGCTGAAAAGCTCGCAGTACCCTTTCTTTATTTTACCGGAGCGTAATTATTATGAATATGAAAAGCGTCGAGGATGTCTTTATTCATCTTCTGTCGGATACCTACAGCGCAGAAAAGCAGCTTACCCGAGCGTTAAGCAAGCTTGCCCGCGCCGCCTCCAGCGAGAAGCTGAGCGCCGCTTTTACCGCACACCTGGAAGAGACGCAGGGTCAGATCGAACGTATCGACCAGATTGTCGAGCAGGAAGACGGTATCAAGCTTAAGCGCATGAAGTGCGTGGCGATGGAAGGCTTAATTGAAGAAGCCAACGAAGTCATCGAAAGCACGGAAAAAAATGAAGTACGTGATGCTGCCCTTATTGCCGCCGCGCAAAAAGTCGAGCATTACGAAATTGCCAGCTACGGTACCCTTGCAACATTAGCAGAACAACTGGGCTATAAAAAAGCCGTTAAGCTTCTTGCCGAAACGCTGGAAGAAGAAAAAGAGACCGACCTTAAACTCACCGACCTGGCCGTAGGAAATATTAACAAAAAAGCGCAGAAATGACGCAATAATACAGGTTAAATAAAATGAGCATCAGTCCCAGGACAATTAAACGGTGCCATTTAGCGGCAGCCATAATATGGTTCATTCTCGCCATCCCTTCCGTAATATGGTGGAAGAACAGCGTGCTATGGGTCATTATCATCAGCATTTACGCAAATATTGTCGGACATTTATCTGGCTACAGTGCCGCGCGTGCCGATCAGGCTGCTGAAAGTGAGACCAAATAAGCGAACCCCTAATGAGGATACAATGATGAATCACGTAGAACACTACCATGACTGGCTACGCGATGCCCATGCGATGGAAAAGCAAGCCGAATCTATGCTGGAATCCATGGCTAGCCGTATCGATAATTATCCTGATGTTCGCGCCAGAATTGAGCAGCATATTAATGAGACAAAACGGCAAATTACATTGCTGGAAGAAATCCTCGACCGTAATGATATTTCTCGTTCGGTTTTAAAAGATTCGATGAGCAAAATGGCGGCGCTCGGCCAGTCCATCGGCGGCATGTTCCCGTCGGATGAGATCGTTAAGGGCTCGATCAGCGGCTATGTTTTCGAACAGTTTGAAATAGCCTGTTATACCTCCCTGCTCGCGGCGGCTAAGAAAGCAGGCGACACGGCCTCGGTACCTGCCATCGAGACGATTCTGGCCGAAGAACGCGAAATGGCCGACTGGCTGATTCGCCATATTCCGCAGACCACGGAACAGTTCCTGCTGCGTTCAGACGCATCGGGCGTCGAAGCAAAAAAATAATCAGGGAGAATCGCCATGTTCCGACACGTCAAACAGCTGCAATACACGGTTCGCGTTGCCGAACCGAACCCAGGCCTCGCCAACCTTTTACTGGAACAGTTCGGTGGGCCTCAGGGCGAACTGGCTGCCGCCTGCCGGTACTTTACGCAAGGATTGAGCGATGACGATCCGGGCCGTAAAGATATGCTGATGGATATCGCCACCGAGGAGCTAAGCCACCTCGAAATCATCGGTACCCTGGTCGGCATGCTGAATAAAGGCGCCAAAGGCGCGCTGGCTGAAGGGGTGGAAAACGAGGCCGAGCTGTATCGCTCCATGACCGAAAACGGCAATGACAGCCACATCACATCCCTGCTCTACGGTGGCGGCACCCCGCTCACTAACTCGGCGGGCGTGCCCTGGACGGCGGCCTACGTCGACACCATCGGCGAGCCGACGGCGGACCTGCGCTCAAACGTGGCAGCAGAGGCCAGAGCGAAAATCATCTATGAACGGCTGATCAACGTGACCGACGATCCCGGCGTAAAGGATGCCCTGGCGTTTCTGATGACGCGCGAGGCGGCGCACCAGCTCTCCTTTGAGAAGGCGCTGCAGTCCATCCGTAATAATTTCCCACCGGGAAAATTGCCGCCAATCGAGGAATTCACCAACAAGTACTACAATATGTCTGAAGGTGGAGAGGTTCGCGGAAGCTGGAACAGCGATAAACATTTCGATTACGTTGAGTCCCCCCAGCCTGCGGTTGACGGCGGCGATGGCAGCGCAAGCGTCACGCTCACGACCGAACAGGCAACCCTGGTCAAGGCGATGTCTGCCCGCACGAAGTCCGATCCACATTCTGACCCGCTGACCGGTGCCGAGCTGGGTGCCGGTAAGACTAAACCGTAATCCGGTTTTGCCGGGCAGCCATAAACTGCCCGGCAATTCTCGTGCCCCATCGTTTCAGAGGTACGGACCATGTTCGAACTCGACGCGTTCCATCTGGCCAGAATTCAGTTCGCTTTTACCGTCTCGTTTCATATCCTTTTTCCTGCGATCACCATCGGCCTCGCCAGCTATCTGGTGGTGCTGGAGGGCATGTGGCTGCGCACCAAAAACGACGTCTGGCGATCGTTGTACCATTTCTGGCTCAAGATATTTGCCGTTAACTTCGGGATGGGTGTTGTTTCCGGGCTGGTCATGGCGTACCAGTTTGGCACCAACTGGAGCGGGTTCTCACAGTTCGCGGGCAGTATTACCGGCCCCCTTCTGACGTATGAAGTCTTAACCGCCTTCTTCCTTGAAGCCGGTTTCCTTGGCGTCATGATGTTCGGCTGGAATAAGGTCGGCCCGGGCCTGCACTTCTTTTCAACCTGCATGGTGGCGCTCGGCACGCTGATGTCGACCTTCTGGATCCTCGCGTCCAACAGCTGGATGCATACGCCGCAGGGCTTCACTATCGAGAACGGACAGGTTATCCCGCAGGACTGGCTGGCGATCGTCTTTAATCCCTCCTTCCCTTACCGCCTTATTCATATGGCTATCGCCGCGTTTCTGAGCAGCGCGCTGTTTGTCGGCGCGTCGGGCGCATGGCACCTGCTGCGCGGTAACGATACCCCCGCCGTCCGCACCATGTTTTCCATGGCGATGTGGATGGCGCTGCTGGTCGCCCCTATCCAGGCGGTCGTGGGCGATATGCACGGCCTGAACACGCTTGAGCATCAGCCGGCTAAAATTGCCGCCATTGAGGGGCACTGGGAAAACCCGCCGGGCGAGGCCACCCCGCTGCTGCTGTTTGGCCTGCCGGATATGGACGAGGAGCGCACCAAATACGGTCTGGAGATCCCCGCGCTCGGCAGCCTTATCCTGACGCACAGCCTGGATAAGCAGGTCCCGGCGCTGAAGGATTTTCCGAAAGAAGATCGCCCTAATTCGACCATCGTCTTCTGGTCGTTCCGCGTCATGGTCGGGATGGGGCTGCTGATGATTACCCTCGGGCTGATTAGCGTCTGGCTGCGCTATCGTCATCGACTTTTCCACTCTCGCCCGTTCCACTGGTTTGCCCTCTGCATGGGGCCTGCCGGGCTGCTGGCGCTGCTCGCCGGCTGGGTCACCACCGAGGTGGGCCGTCAGCCGTGGGTGGTCTACGGCTATCTGCGCACCATCGACGCGGTATCGCTGCACAGCACCCTGCAGATGAGCATCAGCCTGCTGGCGTTCTTCGTCGTCTACTCGTCGGTGTTTGGGGTGGGCTATGTTTACCTCATCCGGCTGATTAAGAAAGGACCGCAGCCTGTCGATACGCTGACGTCAAACACCTCGGGCACTCCCGCCCGTCCGCTGTCTGCCGCTGAGTCTGTTCCTGAACAGGAGAGAAACTGATGGGCGTCGATATCTCAGTTATCTGGTTTGCCATCATCGTCTTTGCCACGCTGATGTACATCATCATGGATGGCTTTGATTTGGGCATCGGCCTGCTGTTTAACTTCGTGGGCGATGCGAAGGAGCGCGATGTGATGGTCAACAGCGTGGCGCCGGTCTGGGACGGCAACGAGACCTGGCTGGTGCTCGGCGGCGCGGGCCTTTTCGGCGCGTTTCCGCTGGCCTATGCGGTGATTATTGATGCGCTCACCATTCCTCTCACCGCGATGCTGATCGGCCTCATCTTCCGCGGCGTCGCCTTTGAGTTCCGCTTCAAAGCCACGCCGTCGCACCGCAAATTCTGGGATTACTCCTTTGCCGGCGGCTCTCTGCTCGCCACCTTCAGCCAGGGCGTGGTGGTGGGCGCCGTGATTAACGGCTTCGACGTTGAGGGGCGGCGTTTCGTCGGCTCCGCGCTTGACTGGCTCACCCCCTTTAACCTCTTCTGCGGTATCGGGCTGGTTGTGGCCTACACGCTGCTGGGCACTACCTGGCTCATCATGAAAAGTGAAGGCGCGCTGCAGGCCCGCATGCGCGAGCTGACCCGCCACGTGCTGCTGGCGCTGGTCGTGGTGATTGCGGTAGTGAGCATCTGGACGCCGCTCGGCTGGCAGTACGTGGCCGACCGCTGGTTTACCCTGCCCAACTTCTTCTGGTTCCTGCCGGTTCCGCTGCTGGTCGGGCTTTTCAGCGTGCTGATCTGGCGCCTGACCCGCAACCCGGCCAGCCACTCCCGCCCCTTCCTGCTGACGCTGGGGCTTATTTTCCTCGGGTTTAGCGGGCTCGGCATCAGCCTCTGGCCGAACATTATTCCGCCGCGCATCACCCTGTGGGAAGCCGCGGCCCCGCCTGCCAGCCAGCTGTTTATGCTGGTAGGCACGTTGCTGATTATTCCGGTGATCCTGGTGTACACCGCCTGGAGCTACTACGTTTTCCGGGGCAAAGTGTCGGATACTGAAGGCTATCACTGAGGAACGCTATGACCGACTGGCATACACGAGCCATTATTTATCAGATTGATACCGCGCTATTTTATGATTTGAACGGCGATGGCTGCGGGGACATCGCCGGGATCGCGGCCAAGCTGCGCTATATACGCCGCATGGGGGCGACGGTCATCTGGATCACCCCGTTTTACCTCACGCCCTTTCTCGATGAAGGCTACGACGTCAGCGACCACCTCCAGGTGGATCCCCGCTTCGGAAAGCTGGCCGATATCATCGCCTTTATCGAGCAGGCCCGCGAGCTGGGCATGCAGGTCATTATCGAGCTGCTGATCCAGCACACGTCGGACGCGCATCCCTGGTTCCAGCAGGCCCGCCGCAACCCGGCGTCACCCTATCGTGATTACTACCTCTGGTCGGATAACGACGAGGACGATACGCCCCCCATGTTTCCCGGCGTGGAAAAGAGCATCTGGACCTGGGACGACGAGGCGGGACAATACTACCGGCACATGTTCTATCGCCACGAGCCGGATCTGAACCTCACCTCGCCCGCGGTGCTTAAAGAGATTGAAAACATCATCCTCTTCTGGCTCAAGCTTGGCGTGTCGGGATTTCGCCTCGACGCCGCATCCCATCTCACCACCCAGGCGGGAAACGGTGATGAAAAAAAGGGCCTGTGGATCCTCGAACATATGCGGCGTCTTATCGAAGAGCGCAATCCGGACGCGATCCTGCTGGGCGAAGTTGACGTAGACGTTGAGGCCTATAAAGACTACTTCGGCAATAACGACCGTCTGAATCTGGTGCTCAATTTCTGGCTCAACAAGTATTTCTACGTCAGCCTGGCCCGCAAAAGTGCCCGCCCGCTGCGCAATGCGGTGAAGAAGATGATCGTCCCGCCTGACTCCTGCTGTTTTGCCAACTGGCTGCGCAACCACGACGAGCTGGATCTGGAAGGCATCAGTCAGAAAGACAAACAGTTTGTCCTCGATACCTTCGCCCCTGATGAGGAGATGAACGTCTATCAGCGCGGGATCCGCCGCCGCCTGGCCCCGATGCTCAACGGCGATCGGAAGCGGCTGGCGTTCTGCCACGCGGTGCTGTTTTCCCTGCCGGGTGTCCCGGTGATGCGCTACGGCGACGAGATAGGCATGGGTGATGACCTGGATCTGGAGGAGCGCTACGCCGTCCGCACCCCGATGCAGTGGGCAGGATCGCAAGGAGGTGGTTTCTCTGCAGCCGACCCGGAAAAATTTATCGCGCCGATTATCGACCATGGCCCTTACCGCTATCAGAAAGTCAACGTCGCCGATTCGCTGCTTCACCACAACTCGCTCCTGCACCGGATCATCGATATTGCCACTACCCGCTCGGAGTTCCCTGAAATAACCGTTGCGCCCTTTCGCCTGGTCGCAATCGATGATGACGCGGTGCTGGGGCTTTATTACGAGACCGACGAGCGCAGCATCCTGACCTTCGTTAACTTCAGCGACCAGCCGGTACAGTTCACCGCCAAAGGGATCCGCAACGCCACCTGGACCGCCTGTCTCGAGGACAAGCGCTACGATGACGCGCTGATTTGCGGTAAAACCGTTCAGCTCAGCCTTGGCGGCTACGGCTATCGCTGGTTCTGGACGCACCGTAGCGCGCTGCGCTGACTACGGTTTCCGGCGGGTTATCAGACGCGTCAGCACTATCCCCGCCACCGCGAGGGCGCCCAGGGCCACTTTCCCCGGCATGCCGGAGGTGACGGACGGCGCGCGGGTTTTCGCCTCGTCAGTAAAGCGGCCATGGATTTTATGCAGATCGTTAACCGGCTGGTCGAGGTAGTCCCGACGATCCGGCGCGTTGAGATCGTCGGTCATCTGGCCTTCCCACGCCTTTTTCACCATCAGCCGGTCGAGAAAACCGGGGAAGAAAAATTGCCCGACGATGGACTGGATGGTGCTGCTGCCTACCCACAGCTCGCGAACCGGTTTTTGCGCCACCCTGAAGATGGCGCTGGCGGCCACCTCAGGCTCAAAGACAGGCGGCACCGGGCGCATCGCCCAGGCGAACTTATTCCTCGCCCATTCGAACTGCGGGGTATTGAGCCCCGGCATCTGGACCATCGAAAGCTGAACCCGGCTGTTCTCATGCATCAGCTCGGTACGCACCGCATCGGTGAACCCACGGATCGCCGCTTTTGCCCCGCAGTAGGCTGACTGCAGCGGAATGGAACGGTAGGCCAGCGCGGAACCTACCTGGATAATCACCCCCCTGTCGCGCGGAACCATAAGTTCGAGCGCGGCGCGAGTGCAGTTCACGTAGCCGAGGTACGTCACCTCAGTCACGCGCCGAAACTCGTCCGGCGTGAGGGTACGAAACGGCGCCAGAATGGCCCCCATCGCGTTGTTCACCCAGACATCAATCGCGCCGAGGCGATACTCAATTTCGTTAGCGGCATCCACCACCGCCTGGCTGTCGGCGACGTCCGCCTGCACGGCGTGGGCATTAACGCCAAAGCGCCGTAGCTCCTCCTGGGTAGAGTGCAGGCTGGCCTCATCGCGGGCGATGAGCCCCACGTCGTAACCCGCCTTTGCAAAGTGCAGCGCCGTGGCTTTTCCCACGCCCGCCGTCCCGCCGGTAATCACTATGACAGCCATAGAACCTCCACGTGAGTTTATCCGTTATTCCCGTCCGACAAGGTTGTCACCAGTTCAGCCAGCGAGTAATGCACCGCTTTTTCGACCACATCCTGACAGTCACCGGAGAAAAGCACGGTGCGGGTCTTCGTCTCGCCGCGTATGTTCCACGCGAAGCAGACCGTCCCCGCCGCCGTACCGTCGTCGCCCCCTTCCGGACCCGCGTAGCCGCTGATGGCGATGCTGATATCGGCCTGGGCAATGTCGCGGATACTGGCGGCCATTTCGGTTACCGTCTGCTCGCTCACGGCCGTAAACCGCTCAAGCGTCTCGGGACGCACGCCGAGGATCCGCGCTTTAGCTTCATCGCTGAACACGACCAGCCCAACATCATAAAATTCGGCGGTGTTTTCCTCTGCGCAAAGCGCCACCGAGAGTTTTCCGCCCGTGCAGGACTCCGCGGTGGTTAAGCGAAGCCCGAGATCGGTTAATTTGCTCGCCAGCTTTTTCGTCAGTTCACCCACGGTATTATTGCTGTCGTGAAAAAGATTGCTCATCTTGCCGCCTCTTATTTCTCGAAAGGAATGATTGAAATATGCCCATTGCGCTCAAGTATGGCATATTTAATGTCGCTTATTTCCGTAATGCCATTATTTTGGCGCGCTGACACCAGAATATCATCACAGGACACGTCAACTTTTTTCAGTTTATCGGCTAACGGCACGCCGTTCTCCACCAGAATAACAGGCGTGCCATCCAGAATATTCTCCACCGGCGAGAAATATTTCTTCATCAACCCGAATATAATATCTACTACCACCAGCGTGGTAATGGTAATCATCGCGCCGGTGACGGAAAAATCCTGTCCGAGAAGCGCCTGCTGCGTGGCTTCACTAATTATCAGGAGCAGAATGAGATCGAAGCTGGTCATCTGCAGCAGCGCGCGACGCCCGGCCACTTTAAATACCACCACCAGAAACAGATAAATAGCCAGCGCGCGAAAGACCATATCCATATCAGCCTCCTACGGATAAATAAATTGCCAGATGTTAATTTCCGGCTCGCTGTTGACGCGGATGACGGTTTTCCATTTACCGGCTCTGGAAGGTGTCGTGAAGAGTAACACGGAGAAGCTGTCTGTTTTTTTCAGGTTGTTATAGACAAAATAGAGAGTCTTCCCGCGGCTGAACATAGCGTCCGGCTGCGGCCAGACGCTGCCGGGCTCATACGCATCGCTGCTCTCGCTGGTCATGCTGAGGACATACTTCCCCTCGCTCTGCACCGGAAACGCGAGCGCCATCCGCGTCTCTGTCTCCCGTCGTCCAAAGCGTTCATAGTCTATGGTCAATGATTTAGAGGAATTCGTTTTGACCGTGTCGCTGACCATTCCGCTGGAAAACAGACCGGCAATCGCCGCGACGATAATACCCAGCAGAACAATAAAACCCACCTGACGAAACGCGTATTCAAACGTCAGCAAACGATAACTCTCATCTATCCCGGGTAACTTTTCATTTTCACGCTTCATGGTCATCGTCACCGTTTCGCTTATTATCCGATAATTTTGATTTCTAACGCGAATGTTTTTAGGACTTATCACATTTGCCACATAAAGGAATAGCAACAATACTTAATAAGTCAAGACACGCAAAATGAAGGATATCGGATGAAATTATCACTTATTTCCGCTTTATTGATATTTCTGGTTCCGGCCGCATGGGCAGATAATAACGGGGGTTTACAAAAAGGCGAAGCGCCACCGCCTCCCCACGCGCTTGATAGCGGATATCGCGGAACCGACGACGCGCGTATTATGACCATCAGGCAGGCAAAGGAATTGCACGATGGTGCGACAATTTCCTTACGCGGTAATCTTATTGACGGTAGCGGCGATAAGTTTGTATTTCAGGATAAAACCGGAAAAATCGACGTTATTATTCCCCAGGCAGTCTTCGACGGCAGAACGGTAAAACCCGACCAGATGATCAGTATCAACGGTTCGCTTGATAAAAAATCATCTCCTGCCGTCGTACGTGTTGATCGTTTGCAGAAATAATTCAGCGAAGCGTTAACGCTGCAGTTATCCATCAAATCTCACCCCTTGGCTTAAGGAGTCAGCTATGAGTGATACTAAACAACGTACGAACGCTTACCCGCAGCCCCCGTTCCCGGAACAGCCTCAGACGCCGCCGGGACTGGCATCCGAAATGCAGCCTGTACCCGACCACGGGGAAACAAGCTACAAAGGACATGGCCGCCTGGCCGGCAAAAAAGCGCTGATTACCGGCGGTGACTCCGGTATTGGTCGCGCGGTCGCTATCGCCTATGCGCGTGAAGGCGCTGACGTTGCCATTAACTACCTGCCTGAAGAGGAAAAAGACGCCGCTGAGGTCATCGACCTGATTGAAGCCGAAGGCCGCAAGGCCATCGCGCTGCCGGGAGACGTCCGGGACGAAACGTTCTGTCAGAATCTGGTCGAAGAAGCCGTGTCGAAACTGGGCGGGCTGGACATTCTGGTCAACAACGCCGGCCGTCAGCAGTTCCGTGAATCGCTTGAGGAACTGACCACGGAAGATTTTGACGCAACGTTTAAAACCAACGTTTACGCTCCGTTCTGGATCACCAAGGCGGCGCTGCGCCACCTGAAAGCGTCGTCCGTTATCATTAATACCTCCTCCGTTCAGGCGGTGAAGCCCAGCCCCGTGCTGCTGGACTATGCCCAGACGAAAGCCTGTCTGGCGGTGTTTACCAAATCCTTAGCCAAGCAGCTGGGTCCGAAAGGCATTCGCGTCAACGCGGTTGCTCCTGGCCCTTACTGGACGGTTCTGCAGTCCAGCGGCGGGCAGCCAATGGAAAAAGTGAAGGAGTTCGGTGGCGACACCCCGCTGGGACGTCCGGGCCAGCCCGTCGAGATTGCCCCGCTGTACGTCACGCTGGCCTCGGATGAATGTTCATTTACGTCCGGCCAGGTGTGGTGCTCCGATGGCGGCGACGGCGTGATCTAAACCGGTAGACGATACCCCTCCGCAGTGAGCAATAAACGAACAAGGATGTTCGCTTTTATTCCCCCGCCAAAAAACATGTTGTAACTCAAACAGATCAAATGTTAAAAATATTTTGCTATCAGGTTATCAAAATTAAACAACTTAACTTGTCACCCGCATCGCTCTGTTTTTAACATCGCCTATGGAAAAAAATGGTCTGTTCAGTCAGCGCATACGCTTGCGCCATTTGCATACATTTGTGGCCGTCGCTCAACAGGGAACGCTGGGGCGTGCGGCTGAAACTCTCAACCTGAGCCAGCCTGCGCTCTCAAAAACCCTCAACGAGCTGGAACAGCTGACCGGTGCCCGTCTTTTTGACCGCGGCCGGCTGGGGGCGCAGCTTACCATCGTGGGCGAACAGTTCCTCACGCACGCCGTTAAAGTGCTGGATGCGCTCAATACCGCTGGCCAGTCCCTGCACCGAAAAGAAGAGCAATCCAGTGAGGTGGTACGCGTGGGCGCTCTGCCTACTGCGGCGCTGGGCATTCTTCCGCCCGTTATCGGCCAGTTCCACAAGCAGCAGCGGCATACCACGATTCAGGTCGCCACCATGAATAACACCATGCTGCTCGCGGGGCTGAAATCCGGCGAACTGGATCTCGGAATCGGTCGCATGTCCGACCCTGAGCTGATGGGCGGCCTCAACTATGAACTGCTGTTCCTGGAGTCTCTGAAGCTGGTGGTTCGTCCCGATCACCCCCTGCTGCAGGACACGGTAACGTTAAGCCGCGTGATGGAGTGGCCGGTAGTGGTCTGCCCAAAAGGGACCGTTCCCCGCCAGACCGCCGAAACCTTGCTGCAAATGCAGGGGTGTACGCTGCCCTCAGGGTGTATCGAAACGCTATCGGCCTCGCTTTCACGGCAGCTTACGCTGGATTATGACTACGTCTGGTTCGTCCCCTCCGGTGCGGTGAAAGATGATTTACGTCAGGGAACGCTGATCGCCCTGCCGATTACCTCCCCCGGCCCCGGTGAACCTATCGGCATTTTGACCCGCGTAGACACGCCGCTTTCAACGGGCGCGCAGACGCTGCTGAGCGCTATTCGTAAATCAATGCCGGTCTGACAACTTTCGCCCTCCTCATCCTAACCCTCTCCCCAACGGGGCGAGGGTTCACCAGCCATTTTTCCACCCGAAGCGATAAATATTGCCTCAGGAAAATGAAGAACTTACAGCGACGCTCTGGTCCGGCTGTAAATCGCCGAAGCGTTTCCGCAAGGCCGGGGCGAGGCGCAGGGATGCGCCGAGAGGGCGTGGCCTGCAGGGATGCAGGCTCATGCCAGACCCGATAGCCTGAAGGAATAAGCTGAGGGCACCGCGAAGCGGCGATTTACCGCCGGGAGCCCGGGTTGCCAGGGCGGTGGCGATTGAGCCGCCCTGGCACGTTCACAGGCCATGTCGTTACAGAGTAGCAAGAAACATAAAGTGAACGGAATGACCACCACAGCCGTATGTTCCCCCTCACCCCAGCCCTCTCCCTCAAGGGAGAGGGGCCGTCTGCGCCCTAATCAATTAATGCGAAATCATTCATTAACAATTGCGTAAAACAATTTAACAGTTTTATCATAACGACGAATTCACCAAATGGTTCGTAAATAATTTTACAACTCCGAATTCACCCGTATTAATCATTCTTCCCTCCGCATTTATTACCCAACTGGTACACACCCAGCACGACGGGGGGATCTTAAGGAGACAGAAATGGCATTTGGCAGCGCGCCACGTGGGATACCGCGTATCCTGCAGTGGCTCCTTGCCGGACTGATGTTGCTCATCGGTCTGGCAGTCGGCGGGCTGGGCTTTAAGCTCGTCACCGTAGGCGGAAGCGGATACTTCCTGATCATGGGCGTGGTGATGGTGATTGCCGCGATCCTGATTTTCCTCAATCGCAGCAGCGGGATCGTGCTTTACGCCATCGCCTTTATTGCCTCGCTGTTCTGGGCGGTAGGCGATGCGGGCTGGGATTTCTGGCCGCTCTTCTCTCGCCTGTTTACCTTTGCCGTACTGGCCTTCCTCTGCGCCATCGTCTGGCCTTTCCTGCGCGCGGCAAACCACAGCGTTGCGAACAAGGCGCCCGCTTTTGGCGTCGCGGCCGTGCTCGCGGTGGCGATGCTGGTCAGCCTGGGCTGGATGTTTAAGCCGCAGACCCTCGTGGCAGCGAACGAGCCCGTTCCGGTGAAACCCGTCGCCCCCGGCGAGCAGCAAAAGAACTGGGCGCACTGGGGCAATACCACCCACGGCGACCGTTTTGCCGCGCTGGATCAGATTAACAAGCAAAACGTCCGCGATCTGAAAGTCGCGTGGGTTGCGCACACCGGCGATATTCCGCAGAGCAACGGCTCCGGCGCGGAAGATCAGAACACGCCATTGCAGATTGGCGACACGCTGTACGTCTGTACCCCGTACAGTAAAGTGCTGGCGCTGGACGTGGATTCCGGCAAAGAAAAATGGCGCTACGATTCCAAAGCCACGGCGCCTAACTGGCAGCGCTGCCGCGGTCTGGGCTATTTTGAAGACCATTCCAGCGTGACAACGTCACAGGCAGAGACACCGCCTGCGGCATGCCCTCGCCGCCTGTTCCTGCCGACCACCGACGCCCGCCTGATTGCCATCAACGCGGATACCGGCAAGGTCTGCGAAGACTTCGGTGACCATGGCACCGTGGATCTGAGCGTCGGCATGGGCGAGATCAAGCCCGGGTATTATCAGCAGACCTCCACGCCGCTGGTCGCAGGCAATGTTGTTGTCGTCGGCGGTCGCGTCGCGGATAACTACTCCACCGGCGAACCGCCGGGCGTGGTGCGCGCCTACGACGTTCACACCGGTAAACTGGCGTGGGCGTGGGATCCGGGTAATCCAAAACTGACCGGCCTGCCGCCGGAAGGCCAGACCTACACCCGCGGCACGCCGAACGTCTGGTCAGCAATGTCTTACGACGCTAAGCTGAACCTGATCTACCTGCCAACCGGCAACGCCACCCCGGACTTCTGGGCGGGCGAACGTACCGCGCTGGACGATAAGTACAGTTCCTCCATCGTCGCCGTCGACGCGACCACCGGTCAGGTGCGCTGGCATTTCCAGACAACCCACCACGACCTGTGGGACTTTGACCTGCCTTCCCAGCCGCTGCTGTACGACCTGCCCGACGGTAAGGGCGGTACCACGCCCGTGCTGGTGCAGACCAGCAAGCAGGGCATGATCTTCATGCTTAACCGCGAAACCGGCAAGCCGGTGGCGAAGGTAGAAGAACGTCCTGTCCCGGCGGGTAACGTTGAAGGTGAACGCTACTCGCCGACCCAGCCGTATTCCGTGGGCATGCCGATGATTGGCAACCAGACGCTGACCGAATCCGACATGTGGGGGGCGACGCCTGTTGACCTGCTGCTGTGCCGCATTCAGTTTAAAGAGATGCGTCATCAGGGCGTCTTCACCCCGCCGGGTCTCGACCGTTCCCTGCAGTTCCCTGGCTCACTCGGCGGGATGAACTGGGGTAGCGTCTCCGTTGACCCGAACAACAGCCTGATGTTCGTCAACGATATGCGCCTGGGCCTGGCAAACTACATGGTGCCGCGCGCTAACGTGGCGAAAAACGCCAGCGGCATCGAGATGGGCATCGTACCGATGGACGGCACACCGTTCGGCGCGATGCGCGAACGCTTCCTGTCGCCGCTGGGCATTCCGTGCCAGAAGCCGCCGTTTGGCACCATGTCGGCCGTTGACCTGAAAACCGGCAAGCTGGTGTGGCAGGTGCCTGTTGGCACGGTGGAAGATACCGGGCCGCTGGGCATTCGTATGCACATGCCAATCCCAATCGGCATGCCGACGCTGGGCGCATCACTCTCTACCCAGTCCGGCCTGCTGTTCTTCGCCGGCACGCAGGATTTCTACCTGCGCGCGTTTGATACCGCCACCGGGAAAGAGATCTGGAAAGACCGTCTGCCGGTCGGCAGCCAGTCCGGCCCGATGACCTACGTATCGCCGAAAACCGGTAAGCAGTACATCATCATCAATGCCGGGGGCGCCCGACAGTCGCCGGATCGCGGGGATTACGTTATCGCGTACGCGTTACCCGATAAGCAATAAGATGTGAAAAAGGGACCGAAAGGTCCCTTTTTTTTGCCCGGTGGCGACTCAGAACGTCTCCCAGTTATCCCCGGAAACCGTCGCCGCCGGACGCAACGGCGCGTTCTTCGATACTGGCGCAGACATCACCGCGCGGCCTGGCTTTGTAATGCTCAGACGAAACGCCCCAACCGCCTCGGTCAGACGCGCGCCCTGTTCTTCCAGAGACGCGGCGGCCGCAGAGGCTTCTTCCACCAGCGAGGCGTTCTGCTGGGTCACTTTATCCATCTCAGAAATCGCCTGGCTCACCTGCACGATACCGCGGCTCTGCTCATCGGACGCGGCGGCAATCTCCAGCATGATGTCGGTCACGCGTTTAACCGCTTCGACGATTTCATTCATGGTGTTACCGGCAGCCACAACCTCACCGGAGCCCTGGTCGATCAGCGAGACCGATTCGTTAATCAGGCTTTCGATCTCTTTTGCGGCATTCGCACTGCGGCTTGCAAGGGTTCGGACTTCGCTTGCCACCACGGCAAAACCGCGCCCCTGCTCGCCCGCCCGCGCCGCTTCTACCGCCGCGTTAAGCGCCAGGATATTGGTCTGGAACGCAATGCTGTTGATGACGGCGGTGATCTCGGAGATTTTTTTCGAACTGGTGGAGATATTGCCCATGGTTTTGACCACGCCGGAGACCATCTGGCCGCCGCGGCTGGCTTTCCCGGAGGCATCTTCCGCAAGCTTGCTGGCATGATGGGCGTTATCGGCGTTCTGTTTCACCGTCGCGGTAAGCTGTTCCATGCTTGCGGCGGTTTGCTCAATGGCCGCAGCCTGCTGTTCGGTACGCGAAGAGAGATCGGTGTTACCGGCAGAAATCTCGCTCGTGCCGCGGTAGATCTCCTCCGCCCCCTGACGTACGGTGCCTACGGTGTTTTCAAGCGAGTGCTGCATGGTTTGCAGATCGCGCGTCAGGCGGCCAATTTCGCTGCGCCCGGCCACGTCGTCCGGCATCGTCAGGTCGCCTTTGGCGATATTCTCGATACGTTTCGCTGCACGCTGCAAAGGATTGATTACCGTGCGGCGCAGCACGACAAAGGTCATCGCCGTCAGCACCAGCGCCAGCGCAAACGCGCCCACCATAAACATCAGGCCCAGCTGCGTGCGGCTGTGCGCCTGGGCCGTCAGCGCATTGGCACGCTCGGTACGGATCTTAATCGCCTTCAGCAGCACGGCGTTGTATGCGTCATCCAGCGGACGCGCCGTTTCGTTTTCGTGGTTGATAATCGCTTCGAACATGCCGTTTTTGGCGAATTTCACCATAGGCTGCATGCCCGCGATATAGGCGTCGTACCGCGCCTTGAGATCCTCATCCAGCGCTGCACCCTCAGCGGTACGCACGGCACGATTCATATAGGCGGTAAAGCTCTCCTGGGACTGCTTAATGCGCGTTTCCGCCTCGCTGATGTTCTGCTTCATCGCATCCATCTCCGCGATGCGGCTTGCCGCACCGGCGTGGATCAGATTAATACGCGCGGTACGCAGATGGTTTGAGCTGTTCGACAGCCCCATACGCACCTGAATTTCGGATGTGACATCCTGCTGATCGTTATCGGCCTGCAGCAGGAAATACCCCGCCAGACCCGAGCTCAAGGCGAACAGAAGAATAATGCCACCGAGAATGGAGGAAAACAGCGGAACCAGCCTGATGTGATGCAAGAAGCTCAGCTTGCGCTGCGCCTGCATCGAAGTAGTGTTGTCCATGACCGTCGACTCTCTTATAGGTAAGATGCGTAAAAACATGCGTGTTAAATAGTCATCGGCACGGTGGGGATTTAGATTACGGCTAAAAACGCCGCACTGGTCACACTTTAGAGAAGATTATTAAAGAAACGCCAGCGGTGAAAAACCGCTGGCAGAAGAGTTACTTGTCGCCGAAATGAATGACGGTACGGATGGATTTTCCTTCGTGCATCAGATCGAACGCGTCGTTGATCTGCTCCAGCGGCAAACGGTGGGTAATGAACGGGTCGAGCTGAATCTTGCCGACCATAGCATCTTCAACCATACCCGGAAGCTGGGTACGGCCCTTCACGCCGCCAAACGCGGAACCGCGCCATACGCGACCGGTGACCAGCTGGAACGGACGGGTTTTAATCTCCTGGCCCGCGCCGGCCACGCCAATGATGATGCTCTCGCCCCAGCCTTTGTGGCAGCATTCGAGTGCGGAACGCATCACGTTCACGTTGCCGATACATTCGAAGCTGAAGTCAACGCCGCCGTCGGTCATCTCAACGATGACGTCCTGAATCGGTTTTTCGTGATCTTTCGGGTTCACGAAATCGGTCGCGCCCATTTCACCCGCCAGCCTGAATTTCTCCGGGTTGGTGTCGACCGCGATGATACGCCCGGCCTTCGCCTGCACCGCGCCCTGAATCACCGCCAGACCAATGCCGCCGAGACCGAACACCGCCACGGTGTCGCCCTCTTTGACTTTTGCCGTGTTATGCACCGCGCCAATACCGGTGGTCACGCCGCAGCCCAGCAGGCAGACTTTATCCAGCGGCGCCTGCGGGTTCACCTTCGCCAGGGAAATTTCCGCGCAAACGGTGTACTCGCTGAAGGTGCTGGTGCCCATGTAGTGGTAAACAGGCTCGCCGTTATAGGAGAAACGGGTGGTACCGTCCGGCATCAGCCCTTTCCCCTGAGTGGCGCGAACCGCCTGGCAGAGGTTGGTTTTACCGGATTTACAGAACTTACACTCGCCGCACTCCGCGGTGTACAGCGGGATAACGTGATCGCCAGGCTTCAGGCTGGTCACGCCCTCGCCCACTTCCACCACAATCCCGCCGCCTTCATGACCCAGCACCGCCGGGAAGACGCCTTCCGGATCGTCACCGGAGAGCGTAAACGCATCGGTATGGCACACGCCGGTATGGGTGATTTTGATCAGCACTTCGCCTTTCTTCGGCGGTGCCACGTCGATTTCAACGATTTTCAGCGGCTGGCCGGGACCAAATGCAACTGCAGCGCGAGATTTCATCATGTCTTCCCTTTTTGTCAGGTGTGTGGGTTTATTTTAGATAAGAGCGCAGCAAATGGCCGACTTCCGCCATGCGTACGGCTCGCTGATCCGGCGTGGTTTCCCCCGTCACCAGCTCATCTTTGAGGTGAATTTCAACCATTTCGCCCATCAGGCCATTGGCAGCCCCGCGCACGGCGGCGATTTGCTGCAGGATGGCCAGGCAGGGGTCGCCCGACTCCAGCGCGCGTTCAAGGGCATCAACCTGGCCCCGAATGCGACGGACGCGAGTAAGAATACGTTTTTTATCTTCGGGTGAATGCGGCATACGCCCTCCTGATACTATAGGGGGGTATGGTATTTTACTTACCTGGCGATGTAAACCTTCCATTTCAGCTTGCAATAACAGCGCATCTACTGCAGCTCATCAACCAGGCAAATTAAATGTAGCAATAAATAACTTACTGAAATATATAATTATTTAATAACATTATTTGCCTAACCGAAATGAAGCTCTCGTTGTTTAGTGGCGTTTTAATATCCAACAGGAGTTAATACATGGCATGGAACAAACACGCTGCGGCCCTGCATGCACGCCAGAGTGCCGGCATTTCATCGCAAAAACGCTGTGGTGAATTTACTCGCAAGGCAATACGAGCAGGTGGCGCGGATATTGGAAATGCACCCAATGCAAAAAACTATGGCAGGGAGAAAATCCGGCAGGTCACATGGCGATTTATGACGGTACAACCTGGTACTCTGATTTCAGACAAAGAGATATGTGGGGTGGTCCGGGATATCGCTCCGCACGCCCTGCTTACAAAATTTACAGGAAAAGCTGATGCGTAACGTTCTTTTGATGTGCCTGTTACTGACAGGATGTGCAACACAGATGGATACGCCGGAAAAACGCACTCATAACTTTTATACGTTTTACCTCACGGCTTTCGTTACAGACAGCAAAGAAGATAATCTCGATTCCCCAAAAATGCGTGAGTATATCGCGCGAGACACGCTCTTCCGACTGCAGAGAATTTTCTCTCTCTATGAGCAGGAAATTATCGGTTCCGACTATTTTACCTATACGCAAGACTATGCCGCGGAGTGGATCCCTGACCTAAGCGTAAGCAACGCGATAAACTCTGCGTCCGGAAAACTTGTTAACGTCGAGCTGGGTGTGGGTCATGAGCAGAAGCTGCAGTTAAACGTGTATCTGCGTAATGAAGACGGTAAGTGGAAAATATATCGCGTCACCGATGCGAGCCATCATTTTGAACAGTATATTTTTGACGACAGGGCGATTGCTGCCGCGCAACGATATGCCGCAAGTATAACGTCCCCCTAATCTCTCTTTTCTTGTGTCATGCCAGGACATATGTCCTGGCATTTGTGTTTTCATAATTTACCCGGCATTGACGAGCCCTTGTTCACAACGAATGTCATCAATCATTTATCGTCCTGTCGCGACGGTGTTCCTGCGAACTACGCGTTTAATCATAGAGTTACGATATTGTACTTTCCTCCCCGGCCGCATCTCTTTTTATCGTGAGCGCTTGAACAACCCTACCAATTTTAGTGTAAAACAATAAATGTTTATTGTTTTACGATAATCTCCAGGCTAGCCTGCACGCACTTCAACTTACCCTTTGCCAGGAGAGGCATCGAATGAAAAGAAGTCTGCTGTATGGCGTTTCGCTCGCGGGGATCGCGCTTTGCGCCCCCGCACGCAGTGCGGATCTGTCCGGTTACGCGGGACTGGGCGTCGCGGTCAGCCCCGTTTATTCGGGATCGCAGCATTACGCGCCCGGGCCGCTACTTAAAGGCGGCCTGAGTCTGAAGAGTAAAGACTATGGGCAGTGGGATCTCTCTACGGAAGGTCTTGCATGGACATATAGCCCCGACGCCCCGTTTGCCGTGAGCCTGCTGCTGGCCTCTGATGAGGGGCGAAAAGAGACAGTTAACTATCCCTTCTCCGCCCGAAAAAACCGCGACCTGCAGGGAATGGGCGATATGTCCGACATGCTGATGGCTGGCGCGGAGATGCGTTATCACCGCGAGGACTGGACGATATGGCTGCGGGCGTTAAGCGCAACGCAAAAACACCGGTACGGTGGCGAGACGCAGCCGCAGGCGAGGACCGTGAACAGCGGCGTAAAGTCCACCCTCTGGCGCGGGCAGGACGTCGAGTTTTCGGTCGCAGGTGACATCACCTGGGCGAACGGCGGCTATCAGCAGCGCCATTATGGCGTCACCGCGAACCAGTCTCAGCGCACTGGGTTTGAGGCATATTCACCCTCATCGGGTTTGCAGGAAGCTGGGGTCGATAGCGAACTGGTCTGGCACATCAGCGAAAATCTGGCGGCTGGGGTGGCCGGCCGCGCAGCCTGTCTGATTGATGAAGCGGGTCAGAGCCCGCTGGTGAAAAGCCGCATACAGTACACCCTGTCATCCATGATCCAGTACGAGTTCTGAGGCGAAAACCATGAATAAACGGTATGTGTACAGCCGCAGGCGACTCTTAGCCGCAGGGGTGGTTTTTGTGTCGCTGATTGCTGCAGGCATCTACCTGCAGCCGGGCGTCAGCACTCCGTCCCCGCGCCAGACGGGAGATGCAACCATAGTCTCGTTCCTGACGCCATTACTCAGCGGTGCGCGAGGCAGCGTTGCCGTCGCATTCATTACGCCGAAAGGCGTGCAGTACGCTCTGTGGGACAGCGATTTTACGAAACAGTATGAAATCGCCAGCCTGACCAAAACCATGACCAGCAGCCTGCTGATTGAGGCGCAGCGACGCGGCGAAGCGGCGCCACAAACCCGCGTCGGTGAACTTATTCCGGAGATAGCGGGCCTGGCGAGCGATATTACCCTGGCGCAGCTGGCTTCGCACCGCTCCGGCCTGCCGCCGCTGGCGACGTCGTTACCCGAGAAAGTTCAGGTCATTAAAAGCATCATCCTGCGTGACAATATCTGGAACTTCGATGAGGAGACATTAATAGAGATGGTGAATAAAGCCAGCGTCGAACGCCCGGCTGAATTTGACTATTCCAACACCGGCTACGCGCTGCTGGGACTGGCGCTGGCGCGTGCATCGCATCAATCCTTTGCTCATCTCCTGCAAACGCGAATTTTCGCTCAGGCGCATATGACAGACTCCGTCGTCGCCAGCGATACGACGCCCGCCTCTTTCGCATTCAGCCGCGGTCGGTCCGCTTCCGGCCTGAGCGAAGCGCCGTGGGTCATGCACGCGTTTGCCCCTGCCGCAGGCGTGCGCTCAACCATTGTCGACATGACCCATTACGCGCAGTCGCTGCTGGAAGGAAAGCTCGCATGGAGCGACGCAATGACGCCACAGTTTGCGACTGACGATCCCGATTCACGCGTAGGCTATGGCTGGTTCACCACGCGCATTCAGGGGCGCGATATCACCTGGCATGATGGTGAATCGTCAGGGTTTGCTTCCGCTATTGCCTTCGACCGACAGCGTAAAAGCGCCGTGGTGATCCTTTCCGACACCGCGTGGCCGGTGGTTGTCCCGGCCATACGGCTGCTGTTAGCCCAGCCATATCAGGCAGCAGAGGCGCATCATGAACTGGATTGATATTCTCTGGACGATACTGACCTTCGTCTCGGCCCTGCTGTTTACGTGCGGAGCCTGGGCCGCGCGGTATAAACTTCGGCTGGTGAACACAATGCTGACCGTCGGAATCATTCTCTATAGCATGGAGATGATGCAGACCATCACCCATCTGAACAGTTCAGGTTACTTTTTCAGAATGCTCACCTGGGTGATTCAGGCCTCTTATCTCGCCATTAGCGTGTATCACGTGTGGCCAAAACCGTGGATGAAACGCGGCGCTAACTGTCTGAACGGTGGCAAGATTGCCATCGCGCTGATGCTTATGTCATGCTTGAGCATGCTGGTCTTAAAATAATATGAAATATTCAGGAAGGTTCGACGTGAATGGTGCGAGGGATAAACTCAGTCTGGTGCTCATCGCAGGGGTGCTGCCGCTATTTCTCATCCTGGTTTTAATCACCCCTTTGTGGATTTATTTCACCGGCGAGTCGTTTTTCATTTCCACTCTGCTAAAGCTCGCTGAGGTTCAGAATGACGATCTGGCGGTTTTGGCGGTTTCGACGGTTTCGCCGCTACGCCAGATACTCCTGCTGGCGATCCTTTATCTCCCGGCGGGGCTGTTTGCCTTCGCTATCTGGCAGGGAATGAGCGTCACGCGACAGGTTCGTCAAAAGCAGATCCTCTCCCGGGCCCTGGCGAACAGCGTTCGCAACATTGCAATCGCAATGCTAAGCCTTGGGATCGCGCTGCCGGTCTGTCGCTTTTTGATCCCTCTCACGATCGCGTGGCCGGGACATTACTACCAGGTCACCCTTTTGCTTGGGGATTTTGTTCTGTTATTAACCGGCGGTTTGCTGCTGGTAACGTTTCACTCCCTGGTCGAAGGGATCAAAGCGGAAGAAGAAAATAAGGAGTTCATCTGATTATGGCTGTCGTGGTTCATCTGGACAAAATGCTGGTAGAAAAGAAAATGACGTCCAGAGCCCTGGCTGCCTTTGTGGGGATCACGGAGCAAAACCTGTCGCTGCTCAAGTCCGGCAAGGTTAAAGGGATACGTTTTGATACGCTGGCGAAAATTTGCGAAGCGCTGCAGTGTCAACCCGGCGACATCCTCTCCTGGGAGCCGGACAGCCCGGAATGACGCGCCTGCGCCAGCGTTTGCAGCTCCTCCTTAAGCCAGCGGGTCGCCCCTCGCTGGCCGCTGCGTTTATGCGAGTAAATTTTCACTTCAAACGTGCGTATCGAAAACGGTAAAGGAAAAATCCTCAGGTCCGCTGCCGCAGCCAGCTTCTCAGCGGCAAAACGGGGGATTGCCATCAGCAGGTCGCTTTCGGCAACGATAAACGGCGCGCTCAGCATCGACGGCGTTTTGATCGCGATTTGTCGGGTATAGCCCAGCTGTTCGAGCCGCACGTCCAGAACGCCCTGCTTCTCATTCCATGGCGTCACCACCAGATGTCGGGCCGCGAGATAATCCTCCAGCGTCAGACGCGTCCGGCGCGCGTTGCCGATGACCACATACTCATCTTCAAACCAGTCGATCTCTTCCAGCTCCGGGTGCCGGATATCATCCTGAGTGCTGAAACCCAGCGCGAGATCCACTTCGCCCGCCAGCAGTTCCGTCAGCGCCGGGCTGTGCGGCAGATAGCGCAATTCGAAACGCAAACCCGGGGCCGCAAGCTGCAGTTTGTGCATCAGCGCCGGGAAAATGCACAGCGCGGTAAAGTCCGTAATCCCAATTTGTAGGCTTTCGGTACTGCTGGCCGGGTTAAACTCCGGCTGCGGGGTCAGCTCATGGTTGAGGAACGACAATGCGGAAGCAATGGAAGGCGCCAGCTGATTGGCATACACGCTGGGGGACATGCGATGCCCTTCGCGAAAAAAGAGCGGGTCATTAAGGGTGATGCGCAAACGCGACAGCGCATGGCTCAGTGCCGATGTGCTCATCGCCAGCTCGTCAGCGGCCAGCCGAACGGAACGGTGGCGGTAAATCGCGTCGAAAACGGGCAGCAGGTTTAAATCAAGACGCCTCAGTACCGGATGCATAATATTCATCTTTTGTTGATTTCATTGCACTTAATTCTTCGGACAATACTCCGTATGCTTAACGCCATCAATCGAAACACAGGCTAAAACACAGGAAAAACAATGAGCATCACCATTCGTCAGGCCCGCCCCGAAGATGCGGCGGCAATATACGCCATGATCTACGAGCTGGCGGTGTATGAAAAAGCGCCGGAAGAAGTGGTTACCACGCCGGAGGAGATCCGCGAAACGCTCTTTGGCGCAGGCACAAAAACCGAAGCGTTGATCGCGGAGTGTGAAGGCAAGACTGCCGGCTATGCCGTGTTCTTCACCAGCTATTCGACCTGGCTCGGACGCAACGGGATTTACATGGAAGACCTGTACGTTTCCCCGGAGTATCGCGGTAAAGGCGCGGGAAGAGCGCTGCTGAAACATATCGCGCAGCTCGCGGTAAAACGACAGTGCGGCCGCCTTGAATGGAGCGTGCTGGACTGGAACCAGCCCGCCATTGATTTTTACCTGAGCATAGGCGCGCTGCCGCAGTCCGAATGGGTACGCTATCGTCTTGATGGCGACGCGCTACTGAAATTTGCCGAATAGCGACACGTGGTACCCGAGATGATCCCGCCCCGCGGGGTCGCTCTGTCCTGCCTTGATCCCGTCTCAACAGATGATGAATTTATGCTACCCTTCCATAAATTTCATAAACATATTGCAGAACGCCATGACGACAGCCCCTTTTATCCGACCACAACTTTCCCTGCCAGACGGTGCCGACAGGCTGCTGTTGCACTCCTGCTGCGCCCCCTGCTCGGGTGAAGTGATGGAGGCTATCCAGGCTTCGGGGATTGACTACACGATTTTCTTCTACAACCCCAATATCCATCCACAAAAGGAATACCTCATTCGGAAGGAGGAGAATATTCGCTTTGCGGAAAAACACGGCGTGCCGTTTGTTGATGCCGATTACGACACCGATAACTGGTTTGAGCGTGCAAAAGGCATGGAATGGGAACCCGAGCGCGGCGTCCGCTGCACCATGTGCTTCGATATGCGTTTCGAGCGTACGGCGCTCTATGCGGCAGAAAATGGATTCAGCGTCATCAGCAGCTCGCTGGGGATCTCCCGCTGGAAAAACATGCAGCAGATAAATGACTGCGGCCAGCGTGCTGCCGCGCGCTATCCGGGTATGATTTACTGGGACTATAACTGGCGCAAACAGGGCGGCTCCTCTCGCATGATTGAGATCAGCAAGCGGGAGCAGTTTTACCAGCAGGAATACTGCGGGTGCGTTTATTCGCTCAGGGACAGTAACCTGCATCGTAAGTCTCAGGGCCGCCCGCTGATCCGCATCGGGAAACTGTATTACGGTCAGGATGACAATGAGAAATAACGGGTTCCCGGTATAGAGATATATCCGAAAACAGGCCTGACATGTACCGAATTTAGCCTTACGTCTCCCACATCCACAAAGAACGGCTATCCTTTAATTATCAACAAAAGGAGGCAAAAATGTCTGATTTCGGTACTGATAAAAACACCCAGTTTGCTGAAGATAAAGCAAAAAATAAATTTGACGAGCTTGCAGGTTCCGCGCAGCAGCAGTTTGGTGAATTCGTTGATTCACCAAAGCATCAGGTAAAAGGTGCGGCCAGAAAATATGCCGCGCAGGCCAGCGATGCCGTTTCCGACGTCACTGAAGCTGTCAGAAATAATCCCCTCACCGGCCTCGTCGCAGCGGGTGCGGTCGGTATTGTTCTCGGCCTGCTGCTCGGTCGAAAATAATAAAAGGCCCTTCGGGGCTTTATTTGTTCTTAGCTAAACATTCTGACCATGCGGTCTAACTCCTCCTCTTTCACGGCACGCGATAAATAATACCCCTGAAAGTTTTTGACGCCCAGCGCGACTAATTTTTCAAACTTTTCTTCACTATCAACCCCCTCGGCAATACAGTCCGTACCGGTCATGTCGCTATAAATCTGTATCGCTTTAATCAGGTTATAGTCATTGTCGTTTGCCACAAAATGCTCAACGATGTCGCGATCCAGCTTGAGTCCATCAAAATGCACCTGCCGCACCGGGAACATGGTTTGATGGTTAGAGAAGCAGTCATCCAGAAACAATCGACACCCCGTATTACGCAAGTGCCGCATGGTTTCTGGGATCCTTTTGTCCTTCGTCACGTCAATATCTTCAGCAAATTCAAAGACCAGCTTCTCGGCCCACTGCGGCTTGAGCAGCATGTCGATAGCTTTCTTTGCCATATCAGGCAATGCATTTCCGGAGGCCAGACGAGGCGGAATATTCACAGAAAAATAGTATTTTCCATTATACTTATTAATCCCTGACACGGCGGCATGGATGACTAACGCCGTTATTTTCAACCATATTTCATGATTTGAAATATCCGTGAGAAAACTGGCCGGCTTGACAATTTTACCGTTTTTATTCCAGCGGATCAGTATCTCAAAGCCTACGCCCTTTTTGTCACGATCGGTAATGATCTGATAAGCGGGGAAGATCTCTTTTTTATATAATGCATTAAAAATTTCTGATTCTTTATCCGTAAAATCCGTATTTTGGTTCCGCCGCTTGATACGTCTTTCCGCGCTGAAATTGTGCGAATCGTTTAGCCACCGCTTAATTAAGCGTAATTTCAGCACGCCTTCCTTACGGTGGGTATAAACCGTTTTATTAGAAAGCCCCATTTCGTCGCACATTTCTTTTACGGACATGCCGCGGTAGAAATTTAATAAAACGTCAATTTCTCTTTTTGTTAGCCACTTTACGGTTTCTTGCGAAGAATTATCCTTGTAGCGATCGCGTAATAAGTACGAGCGATCTTTAAAAACATGATGGTGTGTATGAATACAGGTTATGACATCTGAAACGCGGGCCAGTCGAATCAATGATAATTGATAACTATTATTTAAAAGAGTGCCCAGGGTGCGATATAGCCAGCCATCCGGCAGGTCGCCATACAGGGTGACGCGTCGAATAACGGGAAGTGCATTGAGTACGGACGCCAGTCTCTTCAGGCTCTCCAGGAGGCTGACGATACCTTTTCCGAGAAACACCACAATATGAGCACTCTGATTTATAAGGATATTTTCAAGATCCTGTTGGGATACCTCATCCCCGTCAAAGTGAATATGCGAAGCCTGTATTCCGTACTGGTTAAGGATCAGACGATATCCCTGGAACGTAAAACCGCAGGCGGAGATGACAAATTTATGTTCATCGCACGCCTCATTTCTGAGAGAAATTGTGTGGGTCATAAACTGCTCCTGGGCACTGAGGCACCATTTCCATTTGTGAATACGTAAAATTTAACGCACCTGTTATAAACATTAATTTTACAGTACAGCTTTAGGGTAAGAAACAGTTATCCGCTGAACTCACAGGAACATCTTTGCGTTAATCACCGTCGTTTAAATATACTTTTCTTTGCAAATAACAACGGCAAATATCTTATTCTCAGGGTATAATGAAAATTCCGAAAAAGAAGAGTGGACACTTCATCTATCGGCTCATTCAAATACGAGAAAAATGCTATGGATAATCACATCTCATCCAGGGCCTTGCTACATCGAAGGGATGTTATAAAGAACAATCCGCGATTCGGTGAGGCAATATTAGAGCACTACACAATTAATGACACCATCTACAAAAAACAACCTTTGTTCTACAAGACAATGCTGCAGGAATCACGGTTTAACATTATTCTCTCCATGTGTTGTTTTATTTTTGGAAATCAGGCCGAGTCAGTTTCAGAGATTAAAGAGCTATGCTCTCGCTATAAAATAGCCAGCCCCAACAGCGTGATTGCGATCATTACGATACTGAGAACCACCGGGCGCATCAGGACCTGGCGCTGCACGGATGACCGACGCAAAACGAGAATCGCGCCAACCGAAAAAGGCTTGAATGAACTTAAGCGTTATATGTCCGGCGCTTTTTTGCCCGTCAGCATTCTTTATCCGGCATTTAATATTAATGTTAACCTGCTGGATAATGATATTTTGAGAAACAACTTTTTCCGCCGCGCGGCTGAATATCTTTTTCGGGGATTAACGTTCAGAAAGGTGTTGCCTGAGGTGGGATTATTTATCGATAAAGATGGCGGCCGTATGATTATGCTTTATATCTATCTGCAGGCCATGAAAAATAAATCCGCTCATGGTGCGGTCATTGACTATTCAGCCAGCACGCTCGCAAAGGAATTTTTTGTTTCGCGCATCCACGTCAACCGAATTGTCAAATCGGCACAAGAGGCGGGATATCTTAAAGATCGTGGTGATGGTCGGATGTCGATATACCCGGCGTTTATCGAACTTGTCGAAAATTATGCCGGTTTATATTTTGCGTATGTTACGCATTACATCAACGTTGTGCCTAAAGAGCGACGCCACGCTCACAACGTGACGTCAACCGTATAATCCAGCAGGCGTTCGGAGTTCCGAACGCCATTCCCCTATCGTTCCCGCAGCGCCTCTTTCGCCTTGTTCAGCGGTTTCAACAGATAATCCAGAATGGTTTTGCTGCCGGTTTTAATATCAACGGTGGCAATCATGCCCGGAAAGACCGGAAATTCCTGACCCTGCTTATTGGTCAGATGGTTACTGTCGGTACGGATATAGACGCGATAGTAGTAGACATCCCTTTTCACCTCATCCTGCAGGGTGTCCGGCGAAATCATGGTCACTTCCCCTTCCAGCCCGCCGTAAATGGAGTAGTCATAGGCCGTAATTTTCACCAGCGCTTTCTGGCCGGGATGGATAAACGCCACATCACGCGGCGAGATTTTCGCTTCAACCACCATCTGATCGTCAAGCGGGACAAGGCTCATCAGCTTGCCGTTCGGCGGAATAACGCCTCCCACGGTCGTGACGTCAATATCCTTCACGATCCCGCGAACCGGGGCATTGAAGGTCAGCCGGGTCAGGGAGTCCTCACGCCCTTTCATCACCGAACGCTGGGCCTCAATCTCCGCATTGGCTTTTGCCAGCTCTTCACGGGCGCGAACGTAATACTGGTTTTTCATCTCGGTGATTTTGTTCTCAAGCTCATTTTTTTGACGCTCAAGACGTAACACCTCAACCTTGCTGGCCGCCCCCTGGGTCACCAGAGGACGAGTTAACGACAGCTCGCGCTGCACCAGCTCGGCGCCCTGACGCAACCCGGCCAGCCCTTTTTCGAGGCTTTCACGACGGGACTGGTAGAGCGCCGTTTCCTGTTTGACCAGCTCAACGTCGTCATCCAGCTCCTCCGGAAACGCGAGCTCCGTGTCGTTCACTTCGGCCTTCAGGCGCGCAGCGGTTGCCAGCGCCGCATTCAGGCGAGACTCGCTCTCCAGCACGCTCGACTCGGTTTTTGTCCGGTCAAGCTGCGCGAGCTGCTGCCCGCGTTCCACGATGTCGCCTTCGCGCACCATCAGGCTGTGAATGATGCCGCCTTCCAGGGACTGGATGACCTGCTCATGCGAAGACGGTATGACCTTGCCGCTGCCGGTCGTCACTTCATCCAGATGGAACAGGCTTGCCCAGGCGATAAACACCGCCAGCAGGGCGAACAGGGACCATGCCACCAGCGACGAGCGCGGCAGGCGCGGCTCCTTCAGTCGGCTATTGAAACGAGAGAAATCATTCATGCCGCGCCCTCCTCGACAACCGCCGCTGGCTTCATGGTCACGGTGCGCTGCGCAGCTTTCTGCGGCGCCATGCCGTGCTGGTGCAGGATCGCATCGCGCGGGCCGTCCATCACCACCTTGCCGTTTTCCAGCACGATGATGCGGTCGACCAGGTCCAGGATCGGCAGGCGATGCGTCGCCACGACCAGCGTCCGGCGTTTACCCAGCCATTTGTGAAGATGCTGAATAAACTGCTTCTCGCTCATTTCGTCCAGCCAGGCGGTAGGCTCATCCAGCAGCAGGATAGTCGGCGAGGTAATCAGGGCTCGCGCCAGCAGCAGCGCCTGACGCTGGCCGCCGGAGAGGCCCGCCCCGCCCTCGTTGATGATGTAGTTCAGCCCCATTTTCTGCTTGCGCACAAACTCCAGCGCGCCGCTGTTAACCAGCGCCTGATGTATCTCATCGTCGGTGGCTAACGGGTTCCCCATCAGGATGTTGTCCCGCACGGAGCCAAAGAACAGCCGGGCCTGCTGGCTGAGCAGCTGCATGTCGCGACGCAGGTCGGCCGGGTCCAGATGATTGAGGGCGATATCGTCAAGCAGGATGCTGCCCTGCTGCGGCTCCTGCATGCCCGCCAGCAGCTGTAACAGCGTGCTTTTACCGGAGCCGTTGCGCCCGAGCACCGCCACGCGCTCTCCGGCGCGGATTTGCAGCTTGCTGATGTTGAGCACGGTGAGTTTTTCTTCCTCGTCGTAATAAAACCCGACGTCCTCAAGCGCATAGTCGCCGCGCAGGTGGGCTTTGTGCACCTTCTTGCCGTGCTGCGGATCGTCAATCGGGCGCTGCATGAGGTCGTCCAGCCCCTTGCGGGCCACCTTTGCCGACTGCCAGCGCGAAAGCACGCCTGAGATCTGCGACAGCGGCGCGATGGTGCGCGACGCCAGAATCGAGGTTCCCACCAGCGCACCGGTAGTCATGTCGCCGCTGATGACCAGGTAACAGCCCACCAGCAGTACCACCGCGTAGACGATGGACTGCACTTCCTGAGTCCATGTCAGCAGTAACCCCGTCAGCCAGCGCTGCTTCATGCCGACGCTGGCGGCAACGTCGTTGGTGTTATTCCACTGGTTCTGGAAACGCTGCTCGGCGCGCATCAGCTTGATGTCTTCAATGCCCTGCACCGCTTCCACCAGCGTGGCGTTACGGATGGCGGATTCACGCATCCCTTCGCTGGAGAGTTTCCCCAGCGGGCGCTGCACCAGCAGGCCGGGGATGAGCAGCAGCGGCACGGCGAGCAGGACCACCAGCACCAGCGGCCCGCCAATCATCCACAGAATAAAGACGAACAGCAGGAAGAACGGCAGATCGGAAATCGCCGCAATGGTGGTCGAGGTAATGAGCTCGCGCACCGACTCCAGCTCGCGGATCTGGGCGATAAAGGATCCGGTGGATTTGGAGCGTGCGCCGTTTTTAATCCGCAGCGCGTGGGCAAACACGCGTTCAGAGATACGCAGGTCGGCGCGCTTCCCCACCACGTCAGAAATATGCACGCGCAGCATGCGCATGATGAATTCGAACACGATGGCACTCATCACGCCGCCAAACAGGACCCACAGCGTGGCTTCCGACTGCGACGGTACCACCCTGTCGTACACCTGCATGGAGAAGACCATGCCGGAGAGCGCCAGCACGTTGGCAACCAGCGCCACCAGCATAATGTCGCTGTAGCGTCGCCAGTCCTTCAGCGCCAGCTGCCAGAACCAGTTTTTCTCATAGGGTTTGATGTAGTCGTCCACGCGGGCATCCGGCGTGGATTCAAGCGGGCGCAACACCATCAGCCCTTTTAACCGCGCCCCGAGTTCGTCACGCGTCAGCGTCGTCTCCAGCCCCGCGTCGCCGCTAAACTGCAGGCTGACGTTGCCTTCGCTGTCCATGCGGTTAATGACCGCGATTTGTCCGCCGGTGAATTCCGCCAGCAGCGGCAGGCGCCACGGATCGAGGGATACCGCTTCAGCCGCCACCATACGCATCCCCAGCCCAAGCTGGCGCGCCATCTCCTCCAGCACCAGCTGGCGCGGAGACTGGCTTTCATGGTTAATCGTGACCCGAACATGCTCCGCCGAAAAGTCCAGCCGGTAGTGTTTCGCGATGATGAGCATGCCCTGCAGCCAGGGTTCGTACTGTGGATGTGTCTTCATAATGCTACGTCCTGTCCAGAGCAGTAATTTCGCACTGAAATGATACCTTTACGGAATGATTAAAAATCGAACACTTTCTAAACGAGCCCGCAAAATAATCATGTGAAATATAGGGTTATGGCTATTCATGTAAAGAAACGCAAAAGGCCGCGGGGATCGCTCCCCGCGGCGTTGTTTTACGCAATTAACAGCTGATGGTTCGCCAGCAGCGTCGCCAGATCCGTCTGCACGCCGTTCAGGGTCACCAGCGTGGTTGGCGAGAACTGACCGCCGGTACCGTCCAGGTCAACCTGGATCTCGGTATTGCTGCCGTTCTGCACCACGCGGATGTAATCGCTGATATTGCCCGCGCTGCTGTCCAGGGTGGCGACGCCGTTCACGTAGCTCGCCGAGCCCGTGCCGGTATAGCCGCTGCCGGAGAGCAGATCGCGCAGATCAATGCGATCCGTGTCCGCGGTCCCTTCCCAGGTGCCGACCGTAAAGCCGTTCACCACGTCGTGGCCGTTACCGCCCGTTGCATCCGAGGCGTTGATCAGCTTGTAGAGCAACGTATCGTGACCGCCGCTGCCGATGTTGAAGGTGTCGTTCCCACCGCGGCCTTCGAACTGGTTATCACTGCTGTTGCCGGTAATGACGTCGTCGAAGTTCGAGCCGTTGATCCCCTCAATGTTGAGCAGTCGTGACGTTCCGAACCCGGTGTCCTGCGCGGTAGAAAGGCGCAAATCAACGGTCACGCCGGAGGTCGCATTGCGGTAATCCACCACGTCCATCCCGCCGGTGTTGCTCCAGGTGTCGTAGTCGGAATGGGTATTCCAGCCGCCGGAGCCGTTGTAGGTATAGGTGCCATCCTCTGCGATAAAGGTGTCGTTATACCCGGTCCCGGTGATCGTCCCGCTGTGGCCGCCGGTGGCCGCTTCGGCCGTCAGGACGTAGCCCTCTTTGCCGTTGCCCGCTTCAAGACCGCTCCAGGTGACGTTATCCGACACGCCGTTGGTGATCTTCAGGATCTCGGCCGAATAGGTTTCATTCGGATCCAGCCCGTAGAAGCTCACCAGCGCAGAAGTATCGTTCGACCCGATACCGGACTGGGCGTTGATGATCTGCGAGGCCACCAGGACGCCCGCGGCGTTGTACAGATTGACCGTATTGCCGTAGTAGGCGTTGATGCCCTCGCTGTCGACAATGTGCAGGTGCATCGCGGTGCCGTCAGCAATGGTTTTGCTGTTTTGCACCAGCACCACCTTGCCGTTCTGCTGAGAGACCAGCAGATCCTGCGCGCCGTCCCAGTTGTAGTCGACTGCGGCCACACCGGTAACGTTCGCCAGGCCGGAAGCCAGCTGGCTGGAGGTCCAGGTGGAACCGTAACCGTTGTTGGTGAACAGCGTTGCCGTCTGCGAGCCGCCGTAGGTGCTGAGCTTGATGATGTCCATCTGCCCGTCACCGTTCCAGTCCACCGCCACCGACAGATACCCCGCCGTGGCGTTAGAGGCTTCCACCGCGCTCTTGGTGGCAGAGAGCTTCCCGGTACCGTCGTTGTAGTAGATCACCCCGCCGTTGTTGTTGTAGCTGCTGCCCAGGTACAGATCCATGTAGCCATCGCCGTTGAAGTCCGCCCACGTCATGGACGCCGCCGTGGTGGTATTCGAGGCGTTTGCCACAAACACGTTGGTCAGGTTCTGACCGATAGAGAGCGTGCCGTTGCCGTTGTTGTTGATCACGGTTAACGAGTACGCGCCGCTGCGGTTGGTGTGCTGAACGATATCCACCGTGCCGTCGTTGTTCAGGTCGACGCCGGAGATTTCACGCCCGGAATCGAACTGGCCGTAGAAACCGCCTTCGCCACCGGTGCCGTCCGGCGACAGAACGCCGTTGTTGTTCACCAGGTAGGTCAGTGAGTCCATGCCGGCATCACCGTACGCCAGATCCAGATAGCCATCGCCGGTTTTGTCGTAGGCAATCACGCCGCCGTACCAGATGGTGGTGCCCATCGCCAGCTGGCTGGCGTTATAGGTGCTGCCATCGTAGGTCCACATCACCTGCGTTGACCCGGCGTAGGTATTTTCCGTCGCGAAGATATCCTGCGTGCCGTTACGGTCAAAGTCGGCGGCGGTCTGGCTCACCACGTAATAGCCGCGGGTATTGGTCAGCGCATTTCCGGCATAGGTCGAGCTATCGCTGCTGGAGTATGACTGGCCGTTAGCAATGATATTCCACAGACCGCTGCTGTTCATGCCGAGGGTCATGGTGGAGTTGTTGCTGTTCCCCGCCGTGGTTGCCCAGTCGGTATTCACCGAGGTGGTATCAATCACCAGGCTGCCGGTCGCCGTACCGGTGGTATTACCGTTCCCCGCGCTGCTCTTCACCTGCGCCGTCACGCTGTAGCTCGACACGCTCAGCGCATCGCCGTCCGGGATCTGCAGATACCAGGTGTTATGATCCGGATCGACCACCACTGCGCCGCCGGTCTGGGAGGTGTAGGTTTTTCCGTTCACCGTTACCACCAGGTATTCACCGTTCACCAGGTCAGCGGAGACGGTACCGCTGACAATCGGCGTGGTGTCCGACGTGGTCTGCGCGGTAATCGCCGCCGTGGTGGTCGGGATGCTGGTATCAACGTTCAGCACAAAACCGTCGGATTCCGTGTAGTTACCTGCCCTGTCGGTGACGCGCACAATGTAGGTGTGGTTGCCGTCGCTCAGGCCGTTGTCCTGGAAGGACCAGCTTGCGCTGCCGTTCATGGTCACCTGGCCGAGCAGGACCCCGTCACGGTAGAGCTGCACAATTTCACCGTCGTCCGGGGCGCGGTTAAGCGTGCCGTTGATCAGCGGCGAGTTATCGTCCGTTGCCACCGCGCTGCCAAAGGTCCCCTGACGCTCGCCTTCGCCGTCGGTATAGCTCACTACGGTTCCCACCGTGGTTGGCGGCGTGGTGTCCACCGTCACAACCTGAGAGGCGGTGGAGCCGACGTTGCCCGCCTGGTCGATAATCCGCACCTGGTAGGTGTAGTCCCCGTCAGCCAGATCGCGGGTATCGGTGTAGCTCCAGCGCTGGTTGGTGACCGTGGCGTCTGACCAGGTGTTCCCGCCGTCCAGACTGATCTGTACGCGCTCGTCGTTTGCCAGCGCGCTGCCCAGCGAACCGTTGATGGTCAGCGTGGTGTCCATGGTGATGAAATCACTCCCGGACTGGCCGGTATCTTCGCTGATGCTGTCGATGGTGATGCCGTACTGCGGCGCCTGCGTATCCACCGTCACCGCCTGCGAGGTGGTTGCCCCGACGTTCCCCGCCTGGTCAACGACCCGCACCTGGTAGTTATGGCTACCGTCGGTCAGGGTGCGCGTGTCGCTGTAGCTCCACTGCGTACCGCTGACGGTGGCGTACACCCAAGTGCTGCCGCCGTCCATGCTCACCTGCACGAATTCACCCGCGCCAAGCTCTGCGCCGAGCGTTCCGTGCAGCGTGTACGAGGTCGAACTGGTCAGGAAGTCGTTATTGTCGAAGCCGGTATCCACGGTAATGTTATCCACGGTTACCGTAATCGCCGCATCCGGGGCGACCGTATCGACGGTCACCTGCTGATGGGCGCTGGCCCCCACGTTGCCCGCCGCATCCACCACGCGAACGTAGTAGTCATAGGTCTGGTTACCCAGCGTGCGGCTATCGACGTAGTACCAGCTGTTGCCGGTGACAATCACGTTCTGCCAGGTGACGCCGCCGTCGATGCTGATCTGGGCATATTCGCCGTCGGCCAGCGTCGCGCCGAGCGAGCCGTGCAGCGTCAGGGACGTATCGTTGGTGATAAAGTCGCTGCCGCTCAGGCCGGTATCGTCGCTGATGCTGTCGATGGCGATGGTTTTGCTGGCGTCGGGCGCAACCGTATCAATGGTCACCACCTGGCTGGCGGTGGCGCTGATATTGCCCGCGTCGTCAATCACGCGCAGCTGGTAGTTGTAATCCCCGTCGGCCAGCGTGCGGCCATCGACATAGGTCCAGCTCAGGCCGCTGACGCTGACGTCTGTCCAGGTAACGCCGCCGTCGAGGCTGATCTGCGCGTGGTCGCCGCTGCCCAGCGCCGCGCCGAGCGTCCCTTTCAGGCTGATCTGGCTGTCGCTGGTGATAAAGTCGCTGCCGGACAGACCCGTATCCTGGGTGATGGAATCCACAGTAATGGTCGTCGCCGCAGGCTTCGTCTGATCGATCACCACGTCCTGGCTGTCCGTCGCCCCCACGTTGCCCGCGTTATCGATAACGCGCACCTGATACTGATACGTACCGTCCGTCAGGGTGCGGCCATCGGTGTAGCGCCAGGTGGTGCCGGTCACGGTCAGGTCAATCCAGGTGGTGCCGCCGTCAAGGCTGATCTGCGCCTTCTCGTTATTGCCGAGCTGCGCGGTCAGCGAGCCGTTGACCACCACCTGGCTATCGTTGGTGATGAAATCACTCGCGCTCAGGCCGGTGTCGTTTTGCAGCGAATCAATGCTGATGCCCATCGACGGCGCGGTGAGATCCACGGTGACGGTGTGGTTATCGCTGCCGCTGTTGCCGATGGTGTTGCTGACCTGCGCGTTAATCACGTACGAACCGCCGTCCGCCAGCGCGGTCACGTCTGCGCTGCCGACCGTATAGCTCCAGCTGCCGTCATTCTGGACGGTCGCCGTGTAGGTTTTACCGTTCAGCGTGATGGTCACCGTCTGGCCCGCCGGGGCGTCGGTGGTGCCGCTGACGACCAGCGGCGTGCCGTGCTCGGCGGCGTTGACGATATCGTCCTGCGCAAAGGTGTTGATGGTGATGGTTGGGACATCGCCGTTCAGCGTCACGTCGTGCGTCGCGCTGCCCGGGTTGCCCGCCCTGTCGCTTACCGAAGCGGTGATGGTGTAATCCCCGTCGCTCAGGCCGAGGAAATCACGGCCCGGCACGAAGACCGACCACGAACCGTCCGCCCCGACGGTCGCCTGATAGCTGTGCCCGTTGAACGAGACGGTCACCGTCTGGCCCTGTTCCGCCGTGGTGGTGCCGCTGATGGTCTGGCCCGCCAGCTGCTCCGCGTTGTTGACGATATCGTCATCGGCCACGGTGCTGATGGTCACGGTTGGCGCGACGGTATCGACCGTTAAGGTGTGCGTGGTCTGGCCGTTATTACCCGCTTTATCGTCGACCGAGGCGGTCACCGTCAGCCCGCCCTGGCTCAGCGCAGCCAGATCGGCAGCCGGAACATCCAGCGTCCACGTCCCGTCGTTCGCGACGGTGGCAGTGTAGGTTTTGCCGCCCAGCGTCACGGTGACGGTCTGGCCCGCTTCCGCGCTTGAAGAGCCGTGCACGGTCAGCGGCTGCTGCGCTTCAAGCGCGTTCAGCATGTCGTCACCCGACAGCGTCGCAATGCTCACGACCGGCGCAGTGGTATCCACGCTGATGCCGTGGGTCGCCGACGCGCTGTTGCCCGCGCTGTCCTGCGCCGAGACGGACACCTGGTAGCTCGCGCCATCGGCCAGGGCGCCCACGTCGGCGGCCGGTACGGTGGTCGTCCAGCTGCCGTCGCTCTGGATGGTGGCCGTATAGCTCTTGCCGTTCAGCGTCACGGTGACCTGCGTCCCGCTGGCGAACTGGGCGCTGGAGCCGTTAATCACCAGTGGCGAACCGGCTTCAGCCGCGTTGATGACGTCATCGCCGCTGAGGGTATTGATGGTCAGCGCCACGGAGGCCGTGTTCACTACCACGTCGTGGGTCTGGGTGCTGCTGTTGCCCGCGCTGTCGGTAATCGTCGCGCTGAGGGTCACGGTGCCGTCGGTCAGCGCGGAAATCACGCTGGCCGGCACGCCCACGCTCCAGTTACCGCTGGCGTCAACGGTGGTGGTGTACTGGTTCGAACCGATGGTGATGACCAGCTTATCGCCGACGCTCGCGCCGGTTGCCGTGCCGCTGACGATCTGCGCCTGCCCGTGCTCCACGCTGTTGATGACGTCATCGCCCGCGACGGCGTTAAAGCTGACGGTCGGTGGCGTGGTATCAAGCGTAATCGCTTTACCCGCGCTGCCCGGGTTACCCGCGGCGTCGCTCACGCTGACCTGCACGGTGTAGCCGTTATCCGCCAGCGCGGACAGGTCGGAGCCAGGCACGTTCACGCTCCAGATGCCGCCCTGCTGCACCTGCGCGGTATAGCTCTTACCGCCCAGCGTCACGGTGATCGTCTGACCGACTTCCGCCGTGGTGGTGCCGGAAATGGCCACGCCCGCAGCCGCTTCGCTGGCGTTAATCACGTTATCGCCTGCGACCGTATCGATGGTCACGGTTGGCGCGGTGGCGTCCACGCTGTACTCGCGGCCAGCCGAGGCGCTGTTGCCGTGCGCGCTGGTGACGCTCACCTGCACGCTGGCATCACCGTCCTTCAGGCCCGCGAGATCCGCAGACGGCACGGTGGCCGTCCAGTTACCGTCGGCATCGACTTTTGCGGTGTACGTCTTGCCGCCGAAGGTGATGGTAACGGTCTGGTTTTCCTCCACGTTCGAGGTGCTGCCGGACAGCACCAGATCCGCGCCTTTCTCCGCCGCGTTAATCACGTCGTCGGTGGCAATCGCATCGATGCTGATAGCCACCGCTGACAGATCGACGGTCACGTCATGGCTGATGGTCACCGGGTTACCCGCCGCGCTCTGGCCTGCAGCGGTCACGGTGACCGTGCCCGCTGCCAGGGCCCCGACGTCTGCCGCCGGGATCGCCGCGCTCCATGTGCCGTCTGCCAGCACGGAGGCCGCATAGGTTTTGCCGTTGACGGTCACGGTGAGCGTGGTGCCTGCCGCCAGCCCGTCGCTGGAGCCGGTAACGATCAGGTTCTGTCCATGCTCGATGCTGTTGATCACATCGTCGCCCGCCACGGTATCAATGCGCAGACCCGGCAGGCTGGCGTCGATAACGATTTCGCGCTCGCCCGCGCCGGTATTGCCGTGGCCGTTGGTGACGGATGCTGACACCGTCAGGTCACCGTTGCCCAGCGCCGTCAGGACGGATTCCGGCACGTTCGCGGACCAGGTGAGATCGCTCTGCACCGTTGCGGTGTAGCTGTTGCCGCCAATGGTGACGGTGACGGTATTGCCCGCTTCCGCGTTCGCTACCTTACCGCTGATGGTCTGGCCCGCGGCCACTTCCGCCGCGTTAATGACGTTATCGCCCGCCACGGTATTGATGGTGACGGTCGGCAGCGCGGTGTCCACCAGCAGGGTCGCCGTATTACTGACGCTGTTGCCCACGCCGTTGGTTGCAGTCGCGCTCAGGGTGTAATTCGCTTCGCCCAGCCCCGCCAGATCCGCTGCCGGAACCGTCAGGCTCCAGGTGCCGTCCGCCGCCGTCGTGGCCGCGTAGTTTTTACCGTTCAGGGTCACGGTCACCACGGTGCCTTCCGACAGGTTGGCGCTGGTGCCGCTGACGCTCAGATCCTGACCTTTCTCCACCGCGTTCAGCACGTTGTCGCCGCTGATGGCGTTGAACGCCACGGACGGCAGGCCGGTATCGACGGTCACGTTATGGCTGCCGGTGCCGGTGTTGCCCGCCGCGTCGGTGACTGATGCAGTCACGGTTACGGTGCCGTCGCTGAGGCCGGAAATGACGCTCTCCGGGACGCCTACGCTCCAGTTACCCGCCGCGTCCAGCACGGTGGTGTAAGTCTGGCCGCCAATCGTGACGGTGACCTTATCGCCCGCTGCCGCGCCGGTGGCGGTGCCGCTGACGATATGCGCCTGGCTGTGTTCTGCGAAGTTAATGACGTCGTCGCCCGCCACGGTGTTGATGGTCACCGCAGGAACGGTCACGTCCACCGTCAGATTGCGATCGGCCGACGCCGGGTTGCCCGCCTTGTCGCTGACGCTCGCCGTCACGGTGACGCTGCCGTCGCCGAGCGATGCCAGATCCGCCGCCGGAACGCTCAGCGTCCAGCTGCCGTCCGCGCCTGCGGTTGTGGTGTAGTCTTTGCCGTTCAGCGTCACGGTCACGGTCTGGCCCGCTTCGGCGGTGGTAGTGCCGGACACGGTCAGATCGGACTGCGCTTCTGCGGCGTTCAGAATATCGTCAGCCGCAAGGGCATGAATGGTCACGGACGGCGCGGTCGCATCGACGCTGTACTCGCGGCCTGCCGAGGCGCTGTTGCCGTTGACGTTGGTGACGCTCACCTGCACGCTGGCGTCACCGTCCCTGAGGTGTACCAGGTCCGCAGACGGTACGGTGTAGGTCCAGTTACCGCTGTCGTCCACGGTAGTTGTGTAGATTTTGCCGTTCAGGCTGATGGTCACGGTCTGCCCGGCTTCCACGTTGGTGGTCGCACCGGACAGCACCAGATCCGCGCCCTTCTCCGCCGCGTTAATCACGTCGTCGGTGGCGATGGCGTTGATGCTGATGGCAACGGTCGCCAGATCTACCGTCACGTCGTGAGTGATGGTGATCGGATTGCCCGCAGAGCTGTCGCCGGTCACGCTGATTTTGACGGTGCCTTCCGGCCACGCGCTCACGTCGGAGGACGGGATCGCCGCGCTCCAGGTGCCGTCCGCCAGTACGGTCGCCGCATAGTCTTTACCGTTGACGGTGACGGTCAGCGCCGTGCCTGCCGCCAGCCCGTCGCTGGAGCCGGTGACGATCAGGTTCTGCGCGTGTTCGATGGTGTTGACCACGTCATCACCCGCGACGGTGTCGACGCGCAGGCCCGGCAGGTTAGCGTCGATAGCGATTTCGCGCTCGCCGGTGCCGGTATTGCCGTGGCCGTTGGTGACGGTCGCCGTTACGCTCAGGCTGCCGTTGCCCAGCGCGGTCAGCACGTCGGACGGCACGTTCACGGACCAGGTCAGATCGTTCTGTACCGTTGCGGTGTAGCTGTTGCCGCCAATGGTGACGGTGACGATATTGCCCGCTTCGGCATTCGCCACGGTACCGCTCAGGGTCTGGCCTGCCGCCACTTCCGCCGCGTTGATGACGTTGTCGCCCGCCACGGTGTTGATGGTGACGGTCGGCAGCGCGGTATCGACCAGCAGGTTCGCGGTGTTGCTCACGCTGTTGCCCACGCCGTTGGTGGCGGTCGCGTTCAGGATATAGTTGGCCTGGCCGAGACCGGCCAGATCCGCTGCCGGGACGGTCAGGCTCCAGGTGCCGTCCGCCGCCGTCGTGGCCGTATAGTTTTTGCCGTTGAGGGTCACGGTCACTACGGTGCCTTCCGCCAGGTTGGCGCTGGTGCCGCTGACGCTCAGATCCTGACCTTTTTCAACGGCGTTCAGTACGTTGTCATCGCTGATGGCGTTGAAGGCCACCGATGGCAGACCGGTATCGACGGTCACGTTATGCGTGCCGGTGCCGGTGTTGCCCGCCGCGTCGGTGACTGACGCCGTTACGGTTACGGTGCCGTCGCTGAGGCCGGAAATCACGCTCGCCGGTACGCCCACGCTCCAGTTCCCCGCCGCGTCCAGCACGGTGGTGTAGGTCTGGCCGCCGATGGTGACGGTCACCTTATCGCCCGCTGCCGCGCCGGTGGCGGTGCCGCTGATGATTTGCGCCTGGCCGTGTTCTGCGAGGTTAATGACATCGTCGCCCGCAACGGTATTGATGGTCACCGCAGGCGCGGTGATATCTACCGTCAGGTTGTGATCCACGGACGCCGGGTTACCCGCTTTATCGCTGACTGATGCGGTGACGGTCACGCTGCCGTCGGTTAATCCAGCCAGATCCGCCGCCGGGACGTTCAGCGTCCAGCTGCCGTCTGCGCTGACGGTTGTGGTGTAGTCTTTGCCGTTCAGCGATACGGTCACGGTCTGGCCCGCTTCGGCGGTGGTGGTGCCGGATACGGTCAGATCGCTCTTCGCTTCGGAGGCGTTCAGAATATCGTCGGTCGCCAGGGTATTAATGGTCACGGACGGCGCGGTCGCATCCACGCTGTACTCGCGGCCCGCCGAGGCGCTGTTGCCGTTGACGTTGGTGACGCTAACCTGCACGCTGGCGTCGCCGTCTTTCAGGCCCGCCAGATCCGCAGACGGCACGGTAGCTGTCCATTTGCCGTCGGCGTCCACCGTGGCGGTGTAGTTCTTGCCGCCAAAGGTAATGGTAACGGTCTGGTTTGCTTCCACGTTCGAGGTGGTGCCGGAGAGCACCAGATCCGCGCCCTTCTCGGCCGCGTTAATCACGTCGTCGGTGGCGATGGCATCAATGCTAATGGCAACGCTCGCCAGATCCACCGTCACATCGTGGCTGATGGAGACCGGGTTACCGGCGCTGCTCTGGCCCGATACGGTCACGGTAACCGTGCCTGCGGCCAGCGCACCCACGTCCGCCGCCGGGATCGCCGCGCTCCAGGTGCCGTCCGCCAGCACGGTTGCCGGATAGGTTTTGCCGTTGACGGTCACGGTCAGCGCCGCGCCAGCCGCCAGCCCGTCGCTGGAGCCGGTGATAATCAGATTCTGCCCGTGTTCGATGCTGTTGATCACGTCGTCACCCGCCACGGTGTCGACGCGCAGGCCCGGCAGGTTAGCGTCTATCACAATTTCGCGCTCGCCCGTTCCGCTATTGCCCACGCCGTTCGTGACGCTGGCTGACACCGTCAAATCACCGTTGCCCAGCGCGGTCAGCACGGATTCCGGCACGTTAACGGACCAGGTGAGATCGCTCTGCACCGTAGCGGTGAAACTTTTACCGCCAATCGTCACGGTCACGGTGTTGCCCGCTTCGGCATTCACCACCTTACCGCTGATGGTCTGCCCGGCTGCCAGCTCCGCCGCGTTAATCACGTCGTCACCTGCAATGGTGTTAACGATCACGCCCGGCAGAACGGATTCCACGTTCACGGTGTGCGACGCGCTGGTATTGTTGCCGACGCTGTCCGTTGCTGAGGCGGTGACGGTATAAAGCGCCTCGCCCAGCTGACCAACCTCGTTCGCCGGAACGGTAGTCGTCCATTTTCCGTTATCGTCCACCTGCGCGCTGTACGCTTTGCCGTTCAGCATCACGGTCACCACCGCGCCTGCCGCCAGGCCGGAAGCCGTACCGGAGATCGTCAGATCCTGGGTTTTCTCGGCGTTGTTGATCGCATCATCACCGGAAACGGTGTCAATGGTCAGCACCGGCGCGGTCAGGTTCACCTCTACGCCGTGCGTGGCGCTGTTGCTGTTGCCCGCTTTATCGGTCAGCGCCGCGGTAATAGTGTGATCCCCGGCGGCCAGCGCGGTTACGTCTGCCGCAGGCACGCCCACGCTCCAGTTGCCTGAGACATCCAGGGTGGCGGTGTACGATTTGCCGTTGAGCGTGACGGTGACCACATCACCGGCCGCCGCACCGGTCACGGAACCCGTGACAATCAGTGCCTGCGCATGCTCGGCGCTGTTGATCACGTCGTCGTCGGAAACGGTGTGGATGGTCAGCTGCGGAACGGTGGTATCGACCAGCACGTCGCGATCCGCTGAGGCCGGGTTGCCCGCCTTATCAGACACGGCGGCGCTGATGGTGTAGTTGTCGTCGGTAATGCCGCTCAGATCCGCGGACGGCACGGTCACGCTCCAGCTGCCGTTTGCCTGCACGGTGGTGGTGTAGTCCACGCCGTTCAGCGTCACGGTGACGGTCTGGCCCGCTTCGGCGTTGGTTACGCCGTTAACGACCAGATCCTGCTGCGCTTCGGCGGCGTTGATGATGTTGTTGTCGCTGACGATCTCGATAGATACCGTCGGCGCGGTGGCGTCCACGCTGTACTCGCGGCCCGCCGACGCGCTGTTGCCGTTCACGTTGGTGACGCTCACCTGCACGCTGGCATCGCCGTCTTTCAGGCTGCCCAAATCGGCGGACGGTACGGTCGCCGTCCAGTTGCCGCTGGCATCGACCGTCGCGGTGTACGACTTGCCGCCGAAGGTGATGGTGACGGTCTGGTTTTCTTCCACGTTGGAGGTCGAGCCGGACAGCACCAGGTCCGCGCCTTTCTCAGCCGCGTTGATTACGTCGTCCGAGGCAATCGGGTTAATGCTAATGGCGACTGCCGCCAGATCCACCTTCACGTCGTGGCTGATGGAAACCGGATTGCCCGCCGCGCTCTGGCCTTCCACGGTCACGGCAATCGTGCCCGCATTCAGCGCGCTGACGTCTGCCGCCGGAATGGCCGCCGTCCAGGTGCCGTCTGCAAGCACGGTTGCGGCGTAGGTTTTACCGTTGACGGTCACCGTTAACGCCGCGCCCGTTGCCAGGCCTTCGCTGGAGCCGGTGATAATCAGGTTCTGAGCGTGCTCAATGCTGTTGATGACATCGTCGCCCGCCACGGTGCCGACCCGCAGGCCAGGCAGGTTAGCGTCAATAACGATTTCGCGCTCGCCGGTTCCGCTGTTGCCGTGGCCGTTGGTGACGCTGGCTGACACGGTTAGATCGCCGTTCCCGATGGCGGTTAAGACCGTGGACGGCACGTTGACCGACCAGCTCAGATCGTCCTGAACCATCGCGGTGTACGTATTGCCGCCAATTGAAATCGTGACGGTGTCACCGCTCGCCGCACCGCTCACTTTGCCGCTCAGGGTCTGCCCGGCAGCCACTTCCGCTGCGTTAATGACATCGTCCGTGGCGACAGGGTTGATGGTGACCTGCGGCAGCGCGCTATCGACCAGCACGCTGTGGCCGGTGCTCGCGCTGTTGCCCGCGGTGTCGGTTACGCTCGCCGTCACCACGTAGCTTGCTTCGCCCAGCGCGGAGACGTTTGCCGCCGGAACGGTGATGCTCCAGTTCCCGCTAGCGTCGGTGGTGGCCGTATAGCTGATACCGTTCAGGGTCACCGTAATGGTGGTTCCGTCCGGCTGGTTGCTGGTGCCGGACACCAGCAGATCCTGGCCTTTCTCGGTCGCGTTGATCACGTCGTCAACCGCCAGTGTATTGATGGCAACCACCGGCGCGATCAGGGAAACGTCAAACTCGTGCGTCGCGGTGGTGCTGTTACCGGCTTTATCGGTAAGTGTCGCGGAGATGGTCTGTTCGCCGTTAACCAGCGCGCCCACGTCCGTCGCCGGAACGCCCACGCTCCAGCTGCCGGACGCGTCCAGCATGGCGGTGTAGTCTTTGCCGTTCAGGGTCACGGTAATCACGTCACCCGCCTGCGCGCCCGTGACCTTACCGGAGACGATCAGCGCCTGGCCGTGCTCGGCAATATTCACTACGTCGTCGCCCGCGACGATGTTGAACGAAATCTGCGGTACGGTGGTGTCGACCAGCACCGCGGAGCCCGCGCTGGCGGGGTTGCCTGCTTTGTCGGACACGGTCGCCGTCACCGCCGCGCTGCCGTCGGCGATGCCTGCCATATCCGCCGCCGGAACGTCGAGCGTCCAGCTGCCGTCCGCCTGCACCTGCGCGGTGTACTGATTGCCGTTGAAGGTCACGGTGACCGTCTGGCCTGCTTCGGCAGTAGAGGTGCCGCTCAGGGTCAGATCCTGCGCCGCCTCTGCCGCGTTCAGCATATTGTCATGGCTGATGGTGTTGATGGTCACCGTCGGCGCGGTAGTGTCGACGCTGAATTCCTGCGCCGAAGACGCCGCGTTGCCGTTCACGTTGGTGACGGTTACCTGCACGCTGGCGTCACCGTCTTTCAGGCCGCTCAAATCGGCTGCCGGAACGGTCCAGGTCCAGTTGCCGTTAGCATCCACCGTCGTGGTATAGGTTTTACCCGCAAAGGTGATGGTTACGGTCTGACCCGCTTCCACGTTGGAAGTCGTGCCGGAAAGCAGCAGGTCCTGGCCTTTTTCCGCCGCGTTGAGCACGTTATCGTCGGTCACGCTGCTGATGGTGATGGCGACAGGCGCGAGATCGACGTCCACAACGGTGCCGATAGTCACCGGGTTGCCGGAAGCATCCTGCGCGCTTGCCTTGATATCCAGCGAACCGTCCGCCCACTGGGAGACATCGGCCGCCGGTACCGCCGCCTGCCAGGTGCCGTCCGCCAGTACCGTTGCGGAATAATCTTTGCCGTTGATGGTCACGGTCACGGTGCTGCCCGCCACCAGATCGGTGCTGGTACCGGATAAAATCAGGTTCTGAGCGTGTTCAATCACGTTGATCACGTCGTCACCCGCCACGGTATCAATACGCAGTCCCGGGAGCTGGGCGTCGATGGTGAAGTCGTGAGAAGAAGAGCCGGTATTGCCGTGCGCGTTGGTCACGCTGGCGGATACGGTGAGGTCGCCGTTACCGAGCGCGGTTAACTGGCTCTCGCTTAACGGCAGGCTCCAGGTCAGATCGTCCTGCACGGTAGCCGTGTACGTCTGGCCGCCAAGGATAATAGTGACAGTGTCACCTGAAGCCGCGTTCGTCACTTTACCGGTCAGGGTTTGCCCTGCCGCCACTTCCGCTGCGTTAACGATATTGTCGCCCGCCAGGGTGTCGATCGTTACTACCGGCAGCGAGCTGTCCACCAGCACGTCATGCGAGGTTGAGGCGCTGTTGCCTGCGCTATCCGTGACGCTCGCCGTCACGGTGTAATGGGCTTCTCCCAGCGCGCTTACGGCCGAGGCCGGTACGGTCACGCTCCAGTTTCCGCTGGCGTCAGCGGTGGCGGTGTACTGAATGCCGTTCAGGGTCACCGTAATGGTCGTGCCTTCCGGCTGGTTGCTGGTGCCGGAGAGCAGCAGATCTTCGCCCTTCTCGGTCGCGTTGATCACGTCGTCCGCCGCCAGCGTGTTGATACCGATGACAGGCGTCACGGTATTCACCACCACATCCAGCGAACTGCTTCCGGTGTTGCCGGATCGGTCGGTCACGGAGACGTCGATGGTCCAGGTGCCGTCAGTCAGCCCCTGCACGACGGACGCCGGCAGGCCAAGGCTCCAGTTCCCCGCCGCATCCACCACGGTGGTGTAATCAACGCTGTTAATGGTGATGGTGACCAGGTCGCCCGCTGCCGCACCGGTGACGGAGCCGCTCAGGATCTGCGCCTGTGAATGGGCGAGCTGGTTAACGGTGTTGGTGTTGGTGACAAAGTCGTTAATGGTCACCTGCGGTACGGTGGCGTCCACCAGACCCACGCGATCGGCGCTGCTGGCGTTGCCCGCCACGTCGCTGACGGTGGCCGTCACGGTCACAATGCCGTCGTTAAGGTCACCGACGTCTGCCGCCGGGACGCTCAGCTGCCAGGTACCGTCCGTCTGGACCGTGGTCTGATACGTTTTGCCGTTCAGCATCACGGTGACCGTCTGGCCTGGTTCCGCACTGCTGCTGCCGCTTAACAGTAAATCCTGCTGCGCTTCAGCGGCATTGATGATGTTGTCGGCGGTCAGGTTATCGAGCGTAATCGCCGGAGGCTGCGTATCCACCGTGACCACGCGCGCGGCGTCGGCGCTGTTGCCGCTGACGTTAGTGACGCTGACGCTCACCTGCGCGCGCCCGTCGATCAGGGTTTCCATGGCGCTGGCGGGTACGGTCAGGCTCCAGGAGCCATCCTGCTGCACCTGCGCGGTGAAGGTCTGGTCGGCGAATTTCACCACCACGGTCTGCCCCGCCTCCACGCCCTGCGTCTGGCCGGAAAGGGTTAAATCACCGCCTTTTTCTGCCGCATTCAGCAGGTCATCGCCGGAGACGGTATCAATGGTGACCGCCACGGCGTTCAGATCGAGTTCAATCGGGTGTTCAGCCGCAACGGGATTGCCCCAGGCATCTACCGCGCTGACGCTAACCGTCATGCCGCCCGCCGTCCAGGCCTGCAGGTCCGCCGCCGGAACGCCGATCTGCCAGCTGCCGCTGGCGTTAACCGCGGTGACGTACTCCACATTGTTGATGGTGACGACAATCTGCGTGCCCGCGGCCAGATGGGTGCTGGAGCCGGTGACGCTCAGATCCTGCTGCTGTTCGATGGCGTTGATCACGTCATCGCCGGAAATGGTGTTCACGCGCAGGCCCGGCAGCTCCGCGTTGATGTTGATATCACGCTCGCCGGTGCCGGTATTGCCGTGCCCGTTGGTGACGGACGCGGTGAAGGTTAAATCCCCGTCGCCGAACGCCTGAAGATCCGCTGACGGGATTTTCACGCTCCAGGTCAGGTCGCTGCCAACCGTTGCGGTGTAGCTCTTGCCGCCTGCGGTGATGGAGACGGTATCGCCCGCCGCCGCGCCGGTAACGCGACCGCTGAGGGTTTGATCGGCGCCCGCTTCGGCGTTATTGACCAGGTTGTCGCCCGCAAACGTATTGATAATGACCTGCGGAAGGACGGTATCCACCAGCAGATTAGCCTCGGCAGAACCGCTGTTACCCACGCTGTCGGTCCCGCTGACGCTGACGCCATAAAGCGTGTTCGCCAGATTCAGGACGTCGGAAACCGGCACCTGGACCGCCCAGATACCGTTTTCGACGGTGGCCTGATAGCTGACGTTGTTCAGCGTCACGGTGACGGTGGAGCCGTCCGGCAGGTTGCTGGTGCCGGTCAGGCTCAGCGGCTGCATCGCCTCCTGGGCATTAAGGACGTTATCCTGGCTGATGGCGTCAATCGTAAATTCCGGCGGGTGTCCGCTCAGCGTAATGCCGTGCGTGGCGCTGCCGGTGTTGCCTGCCGCGTCAGTGACGGAAACCGAAAGCGTGTGGTTGCCTTCACCCAGCGCGCCCAGCACGGACGCCGGAACGCCCACGCTCCAGCTGCCGTCCGCCAGCACCACGCCGGTGAAGGTCTGGCCGCCAAGGGTCACGGTGACCACATCGCCCGCGGCGGCACCGCTCGCCAGGCCGGAAATAATGTGCGCCTGGCCCTGCTCGCTGATATTGAGGATATCGTCGCCCGCCACGGTATGGATGGTGACGATCGGCGCGGCGGTATCCACCGTGAAATCTGCCGTCACGGACGAGCCGTTGCCCGCTTTGTCGCTCACGTTAACCGTCAGGGTGTGATTACCCTCACTCAGCGCCTGCACGTCGTTCACATCAAGCGTGACGGACCAGGTGCCGTCGCTGCCCACCGTGGCGTTATAGTTTTTACCGTTCAGCGTGACCGTGACGATCTGACCGGCTTCCGCATTCGTTTTACCGGTCAGGGTCAGCGGCTGGCTGTGCTCAGCCGCATTAATGATGTTGTCCTGCGCGAGGGTATCGACAGAAAGGGTTGGCGCGGTGGTATCCACCCCAATCGTCTGGCTTCCGCTAACGGTGTTACCCGCCGCGTCTTTACCGCTCACGTTGACCGTCCAGGTACCGTCGCCCAGCGCCTGCGCGTCCGCCGCAGGCACGTTAACACTCCACGCGCCGTCTGCCCCGACTTCAGCCGCGTAGGTTTTGCCGTTCAGCGTCACGGTGAGTGCGGTACCCTGCGCCAGGTTTTTGCTGGCACCGGAAAGCGTAAAGCCCGCGGATTGCTCGCTGGCGTTCAGCACGTTATCGCCCGCCGTGGTGGCCAGCGTAATGGCGGCGTCGGCGGTAGAGACCGTCACGGTGATACTGCCCGCAGAGGTGGTTTTACTGCCGTCGATCTGCACGACGGACCAGGTGTGTTCCCCGTCCGTCTGGGTCGGTAATATTACCGTCCAGGTGCCGTCTTTACCGACCATGGCGCTGGCAATGGTGCTGCCGCTGCTGTCTTTGATCTGGATGGTCGCGCCCGGCTGACCGGTGCCGCTAAAGGTTGGGTTGCTGTCGTCCGTGATCTCGTTTGCGCTCAGCACGCCCTGCTTGTCACCCGCTTTATCCGACAGCAAGAAGGTCGGCGTGGCGCTTTCAACTTCTTTCGTATTATCAATGACTTTTGTTTTAGTTTCGCCGTCACCGCCGTTTGCCAGCAGTGCCCCGATGGCACCGCCGCCTAACGCAGCCCCCGCAATCCAGCCCCACGGCGCGTCGCTTAAAACACTTTCCTGCTCGAGGAAAGGTTGAATGCTGCTAATCGGTGTGGCCTGCGCGGTTAACTCGGTCACCGCAGCGCCTGACGCTTCCCCGGCATCAGCAAAAGAAATATGCGTCAGTTCCTGACGGTCGTTGAACACCAGCTCTGACTGATTATGCGTTTCTGGATCTTCGACAAAATAGTTATTGCAGCGAATAACGCTGCCATCTTTCATATAAATGAGGAGATCTTTACCCTGGCGGACATAACGCGCCACATCCTGAGCAGAGCCCTGGATTTCAATCACGCTCGGCGATGAAATAGAGACCGACAGATTTCCTTCGCCGGTTAATTTCGTTTTCTCCGCCGTTTTGCGAATGATGACATCAACAACTTTCATGTTACTCATATTCTTCTCCTTGCAGGTGTACGGATTCCTGTGGATATGTCCACCAGACGGATGTAGCTATCCCTGGGAAAAAACACCCATTATTTTCAGTCTTACTTTGCGCAACACTGCGCGTCTTTTATTAACTCAAGTCGGGTAATTTTGCGGCAGCGTTTTTCTCTATTCCAATAAGCGGAATTAAATTATCAACCGCGGAAGCATAATTAATTGCCGAACTCCAGCCGTCATACTCGGCGATTATTTTCGCTGAGGTGGCCTGCCAGACATCCTGCTCAACGCTGAGCAGATCGTTAATGCTCCGCTTGCTCAGGGTGTATTCATTTTTATAAACATCGCGGGCCCGCAGCGCATTTTCCAGCTGCTGCTTCCCCGCCTCCATTCGTCCCCGCGCGCCGGTCCAGTCAGCCTGCGCGACGGAGGCCTTTTGCAGGACATCGAAACGCGCCTGATCGACCTGAGAGGAGGCCATGGCACGTGCGCCTTCCGCCTGCCGAACGCGCGCGGAAACCGCGCCCCCCTGATACAGCGGCGCGTCGATATTGAGCTGTATCTGGTCGTCCCAGTAGGAACGGTTGTCCGATTCATAACGGGTGCGCCCCCCCTTCAGGCTTAACGTCGGCCAGTGCTGGGACTTCGCCGTTTCCACGCCATACTGAGCCGAACGTTCCATGTTCTGCGCGGCCATCACCGCCGGTATCAGGGAATAATCGATGCGGTTGAGCGAGTCCGGCTCCACGGCAAGATTCGCGGGCACCGGCGAATAGGCCTCTGCCTGCATGCCGGTTAATACCGCAAGCCTGGCGCGCGCGCTGTTTAAGGCGGCGCGATACTGCGCGACCGTCGCCTGCATGCCGGCAATGCGCGTGCGGGTCTGAAGCTCATCGGAGGTCGAACTCACGCCCGCGTCTGCGCGAAGCTTTGCCAGCTGCTCGACGTTCTTGAGCGCCTGCACGTTATCTATTGCCGCCTGCAGCAGATCGGAATAGCGTTTGACCTCGACGTAGCTCAGCGCCGTTTTTTCCGCCACGTCCGAGAGCGTGCCCATCAGCTGATAGCGGTAGCTATCGCGCTGGGCGGAGGACTGGCTGATGCTGTTATTGGTCTTGCCAAAATCGTACAGCAGCTGCGTCAAGCTCAGCCCCCAGGCGGCTGAATTCTTCAGCGACCCGCTGGAATCGGTGGTCTGGCTGTGCCCCGTACTCCCGTTCAACGATATTTGCGGCATCCAGCCGCTGCGCGCTTCATCTATTTGTGCCTGGCCAATACCTAATTGCGCGGCCTGCTGGCTAATTGACGGATCGCGATCGATCGCAAAAAGAATACTTTCTTTTAAGGTTGTGGTTGCCACCGGGGCAATACCCACCTGATTACTATTGGCGAAAGCCGTATTTATGGCTAATGAAATGAATGCCAGTGCTGCTGTAAATCGGCGTAACATAGGCTTTCGTAATATCGTCATGTTATCTCCCTGACTCTGAGTGATACTCAAGCAAATACCCAAAAAGAGGTACAGATAATTAGACAAATATCTTATTTAGCTACCTTGCTGAATTTCAGGTAATACTCCCCATACCCATTTCCATCGGAGATGAGATCTGCCCGCATCTTATTTCAATTAAGAATTTACTTATTTCTTAAACTGGTTAGCAGCATAACAAAATGTGTTATACCCCACTACAGCCACAATGTTAATGTGGTGTTACAAGCAAGAAAAAATATGGGGTTTCTGGACAAAACTCTAAAAGTATCCTTTCAGATGAAACATATAAACTCTCTGTTATCTAAGGAAAATTCTTAATTCACTCCGTGCACATTTTTGCGTTAATTTCAGCGCGAGTCAGACACAAAGATTTTCAAAGAAGTGTCAGTTTACGTAGCCAAAGGGATATATTTAAAATTAAAAACTTTTAAAAAACTAATTAAAGCAATTAAAACCTGCATAATTTCTATTAAACAGCATTTAACACCACTCAATGGCGATACGCTGGTTACATAACCCAAATCGTTAAATAAAACATAACAATAACATCGTGATTAACATTCAAAACGGCTTCCTTACACCCCCTTAATAAAATTTTAATAATCACCTATCTGAATCATCACGCCGCTGCACATCGTCCTGAGGACATTCCCCTTCTCTCTGCGTCAAAATGCTGTATTATGCAAACTATTGCGACATTTTGCAGGAATGTACTCCCATGCACAAAACCGCTCGTCAACGCTACGTCCTGGATATCCTCAGCGAGCAAGGCCAGGCCAGCATCACCGACCTGGCTGAAAAGCTGCAGGTTTCAGCGGATACCATCCGTCGGGATCTGACCGACCTGGAAAACCAGGGCCTTGCGCAGAAGAACCACGGCGGCGCCATCGCGCTCAACCTCTCCGCCATGAACCGTCAGGGACGCAATACGCTGCTGCCGGAGACCAAACAGCGCCTGGGTAAACAGGTCGCACAGCAGATTCCACCGGGCTCCACCCTGTTTCTGGATGCCGGAAGCACGGTGATGGCCGTCGCCACCTTTCTTCAGGGGCCGCTCACCGTTATTACCCCCTCGCTGGATATCGCCCAGCATTTTAGCGACCGGGAAGATATTGAGCTGATCCTGCTCGGCGGGAAATGGGACCACAAGCAGCGACTGTTTGCCGGCAGCGCCACGCTGTCTTTGCTGTCCCGTTATCGGGCAGATATCGCCATTCTTGGGGCGTGCGCCATTCATGCCGAACTCGGTTTGAGCGCCGGTAAAGAAGCGGATGCCGAGGTTAAACGCGCGATGCTGGACGCAAGCCACGCGCACTGGATTGTCGCCGACCACCTGAAAATTAACCGCTGCGAGCCGTATCTGGTTTCCGGGTTATCCAGCATTCAACAACTCTTTTTAGATCGTCCCTGGCCTGAGCTTGGGGACCATAGCGCACTGCAGGTTACGGTGTGCGCCAATTAACGTGGAGAAGGTCATGAGTAAAGTTCAAACAATCAACATTGCGCTGATCGGGTATGGATTTGTCGGTAAAACCTTCCATGCCCCGCTGATCCAGTCGGTGGACGGGATTAAGCTGGCCGTGGTCTCTTCTCGTGATGAAGAAAAGGTTAAACGCGATCTGCCGGACGTACAGGTGGTGGCGACACCGGAAGAGGCCATTCAGCATCCTGATATCGATCTGGTGGTGATTGCCTCCCCCAACGCCACGCACGCCCCGCTGGCGACGCTGGCCCTGAACTCGGGGAAACACGTGGTCGTGGACAAGCCTTTTACCCTCGACATGCAGGAAGCCCGCGACCTCATTGCGCTGGCGGATGAAAAGCAGCTGCTGCTCTCCGTCTTCCACAACCGCCGCTGGGACAGCGATTTCCTCGGCATTAAGCAGATTATTGAGCAAGGCACGCTCGGCAAGGTTAAACACCTGGAATCGCACATCGACCGCTTCCGCCCGGAAGTGCGCGTGCGCTGGCGCGAGCAGAACGTCCCCGGGAGCGGTTTGTGGTTTGATCTGGGCCCTCACCTGATTGACCAGACGCTACAGCTCTTTGGACTGCCGGAGTCGGTTCAGGGGAATATCGCGACGCTGCGCGACGGCGCAGAAATTAACGACTGGGCGCACGTGGTCTTAAACTACCCGGAGCATAAGGTCATTCTGCACGCCAGCATGCTGGTTGCTGGTGGTACGGCGCGCTTTAGCGTCCACGGGGACAAGGGCAGCGTGGTGAAAGCCAGAATCGACCAGCAGGAAGCGCAGCTGCTCGCAGGGGTGATCCCCGGCAGTGAAACCTGGGGCGAAGACGGCGACAGCATGGTGTTCTTTGGGGCCGACGGCGCACCGCAGACGATCCCAACCCCGAAAGGCGATCAGCGCCAGTATTACGTCAACGTACGTGATGCGCTGCTCGGGAAAATCACCAACCCTGTCCACCCTGTTGAGGCTCTGGCGGTCATGGCCGTGCTGGAAGCGGCGGTGAAGTCGTCGGAGACGGGATCAACGCAGGCGCTGGCGTTAACTGCCGAAGAGCGTGCGCTGCTGGGTTAAAAAACAAGCCGGGTGGCGCTGCGCCACCCGGCAAGCGTTAAAGACTACGAACGCTTTTTCGGCATCATGCGCAGAAGAGTATTATCTTTCCAGAAATAGTGATGCATCAGCGCCGCCGCCGCGTGCAGGCCAATCACAAAATAGCCCAGGTTCGCCAGCGTCTCGTGCCACTCTTTCAACATATCAACCAGGTCGAAATTGGACTCCGCCGCATGCGGCATCGCCAGGCCAAACGCAAACCAGTCGCTGCCACGGTTATACATCATCACAATGCCAATCAGCGGCAGCGCAATAAACAGCAGATACACCACCAGGTGCCCCAGATGGGACATCCCCGTCACCATCGCTTTTGGCTTCGGCTGAATCGGCGGCGCGCGGAATTTCAGGCGAACCAGCAGACGCGTCACCATCAGCACCAGGATACTGATACCGCACGAGACGTGGATCATATTGATCGCTGGACGCGCGGTGCGCGGGAAGAAACCTTTGAACTCCATGGCGCAGTAGGCGACGATGATTAACAGAAACACCAGCCAGTGGATGCCGATTTGCAGGCTTGTATATTTATTGCGCATGTGATTTCCCGATTTAAAACAGTTATCGCGCCAACATAATCTCCTTTCCTTAAAAATTCATTAACTTTTCTGTATGGTTTTTCAAATACTTCCTCCCGCATGAAGCATCTTCAATTGCCGCCCTACCCGTGATGGTCTAAGCCTGGATGAGTTCAAACTGTCGCATCGACACGTTTACAGGAGAACACCATGAGTAAAATTGGCATTAACGGCTTTGGACGCATTGGGCGCCTTGTACTGCGTCGCCTTCTTGAAACCCAGGACAGCAATACCGTCGTCGCCATCAACGACCTCACCTCACCGAAAGTGCTGGCCTACCTGCTCAGGCATGATTCCAACTACGGTGGCTTCCCGTGGAGCGTCGATTTCACCGAGGATGCGCTGATTGTCGACGGAAAAACCATTGCGGTGTACGCCGAAAAAGAGGCGAAGCACATTCCGTGGAAAGCCGCAGGCGTGGATATCGTCGTGGAGTGCACCGGCTTTTATACCTCTGAAGAGAAATCACGGGCGCACCTGGACGCCGGGGCGAAGAAAGTGCTGATCTCTGCGCCTGCGGGCGAGATGAAAACCATCGTCTACAGCGTGAATGACGACACCATTGACGCCAGTGACACCATTATTTCCGTCGCATCCTGCACCACCAACTGCCTCGCCCCGCTGGCGAAAGCCCTGAACGATGCGTTTGAAATAAAAGTGGGCACCATGACCACCATCCATGCCTATACCGGTACGCAGGCGCTGGTGGATGGCCCGCGCGGGAAAGACCTTCGCGCCTCGCGGGCGGCGGCAGAGAATATCATTCCCCACACCACCGGTGCGGCAAAGGCCATCGGTCTGGTGATCCCTGCGCTCAGCGGCAAGCTGAAGGGCCACGCGCAGCGCGTGCCGGTAAAGACGGGTTCAGTAACCGAGCTGGTGGCGATTCTGGGCAAGAAAGTGACCGTTGAGGAGATCAACGCCGCGCTGAAAAAGGCGACGCAGGGCAATAAATCGTTCGGGTATACCGACGAAGAGATTGTGTCGTCCGATGTGATTGGCTCGCATTATGGTTCGGTGTTTGACGCCACGCAGACGGAGGTGTCAGAAGCGGGAGAGCTGCAGCTGGTGAAAGCGGTAGCCTGGTATGACAACGAGTACGGTTTCGTGACGCAGCTGGTGCGGACGCTGGATAAGTTTGCGGCGCTGTGATTTTCCCCTCACCCTAACCCTCTCCCCAATGGGGCGAGGGAATGGTTCCGTGCTTAGATTATTTTACGCGCCCCCTTCAGAACCGGGTCCTGCTGTAACTGTTCCCATGCGGCAATCACAGCATCCGGGAATTCAACGTGCGCGATAAAATCCCGCCCGGCCGGACCATAGCCGTTAACGTCATCGTACAAACGCGGCAGTTCCCCCAGGACCAGTGACAGGTAGCGCTCAACGGGCCACAGTCCGCTATTGCCCGCGCTAAACTCCGCGCCCTCTTTGCCATTCTGCAGCGTTGGCGTAAACCCGGGATGGCTTATCCACTGCGGTGACACGGGCTCATCCCAACACACGCGGGCAAACGTTGCCATCGTACGGCGCTGCATCGTCGGGTCCTGCACCACCAGCACCCGCCCGGTCGCTCGCTGATGCTGTTTCAGCATGTTCCAGCTAAAACGCGCGTTCTCACCGCAGTTGGTGGATTGATCCTCAATCCACCGGCGCGTCTCGGGGATCTGCCAGAACTCCCGCGCAATGTCGGCAAGAATGCTCGCTTCCGCCCGCCCTTCGACGGGCAAGGTGTGATAACGCGGATGACTGCCGATAGCGGCATATAGAAACGCGGTTGAATGACCAATACCGCCGCTAATCAGGAGCGGGATGTCTCTCTGCGTGGCAATACGGCAGGCCGTATCAATGGTCGGGATCACCGCGTTTCCTGCCAGGATGACCGCATCGACGTCCGGGGGCTGGCGGCTGCCGCTCAGGTCGTCCTGCGCCAGCCATTCACCGACAGTATTGATGGCCGCCAGCGTGGCATCCGGCAGGATGGGAAAATGGGGCTGTTCCATGATGAACTCCTTCTCTCTATCCCTTCAGGGTAGCGACTTCAGGTTCTCAACACAACGGCGACATCGGGCCGCTCTTTTTCCTTAAACTTCCCTTCTACATTTGATTAACATGCGTAAATCATATTCACTTGAATTATCATTTGCGGCAGACGTAGAATCGCTAGCCCGCTAATTATTCAATTATTTCTAAGGTAAACGACGTTATGCGCCTGCCCGAACGCGACCCTTATGCTCCTCGCGAGTGGCAGCCACATGAGAAACCCGCCCTGCTGGGTTCGCCTTCCACACCCGAGCACAGTACGCCAAAACGCATTGCCTACGGCGTCGTTGGCCTGCTGGTGTGCCTGACGGGAGCGCTGGGAAATGCGGTGGTGACCGCCAACCTGCAAAACCTGCAGGGAACCTTCGGGGCCTGGTCGACCGAAATCGCCTGGCTTCCCGCGGTCTACGTCATGACCAACATCTCCATCAACCTGCTGCTGGTCAAGTTCCGCCAGCAGTACGGTCTGCGCGCCTTCACGGAAGGTTTTCTGGTGCTGTACGTGCTGGTGACCTTTTTCCACCTGTTCGTTAACGATCTCAGCTCTGCGCTGATGGTTCGCGCCGCGCACGGGATGGTGGCCGCCGCGCTCAGCTCGCTGGGGATTTACTATCAGATCCAGGCCTGGCCTGCGAAGCACCGCCTGAAGGCGCTCACCATCGGGATTACCGGGTCGTCGCTCGCCATCCCTCTGGCCCGCCTGTTTTCCACCGAACTGCTGCAGCTGGACGAGTGGCGCGGGCTCTATTTCTTCGAACTGGGGCTGGCGCTGATCTGCCTGGCCTGCGTGATAGCCTTAAAACTGCCCCCGGGCGACAGGCGCAAGGTCTTTGAGAAGAAAGACTTCATCACCTTTTTTTTAATGGCCCCCGGAATGGCCCTGCTCTGCGCCGTGCTCTCGTTGGGCCGCCTTGACTGGTGGTTCGAGGCGCCGTGGATCGGCTGGTCACTGGCGCTGTCGCTGGTATTAATTGTGGCTGCCATCGTCTTTGAACATAACCGCGCCAACCCGCTGCTGAACACCCGCTGGCTGTCGAGCGGCAGCATCGTCCGTCTGGGGCTGATCATGCTGCTGATCCGTATCGTGCTGGCAGAGCAAAACACCGGGGTCATCGGCTGGCTGCAGTACGTGGGGTTACAGAATGAGCAGATGACCCACCTGGCGTGGTCCATTTTCGCCGGGATCGTCTGCGGGATCGTCACCAGCTGTCTGACCATCAAGCCGACGAAACTTGCGTGGCCAATCATCACCTCTCTGGCGCTGATGATTGTTGCCTCGCTGCTGGACAGCCAGTCCAACAACCTGACCCGGCCGGATCAGCTGATGCTAAGCCAGTTTCTGCTGGGCTTCGGCAGCGCCTTCTTCCTGGCGCCCGCCATGCTGGCCGCGATTGGCGGGGTGATCGCCGACCCGCGCAACCTGGTCAGCTTCTCGGTAATGTTCGGCATGAGCCAGAACCTCGGCGGCCTGCTGGGCTCCGCGATCCTCGGAACCTTCCAGACCTGGCGCGAGAAGTACCACTCCAGCCTGCTGGCGGACCAGCTCACCACGCTCAATCCGCTGGTCAACGAGCGTATCCAGATTTACACCCAGATGTACCGGAGCCTGATTGGCGACAGTTCGCTGCTGGGAACGCAGGCGATCACGCAGCTGCAAACGGTGACGACGCTTGAGGCGAATATTCTGGCTTACAACGATACTTATCTGCTGACGGCGGGCATCGCTGCCGCCACGCTGGTCTGGATTTTATGGCGCTTGCTGCGCCTGCGCATCACTGCCCGTATGGCGCTTAAGAACGCCACCGGCAATAAATAATTGAAATATTTCTGGAGAGTTTATGAGTCAGCAGGATGCCGCTAAAGAGCAGGCCAACACCCGCAAAAATGTGCGCATTGTTTCCGTTTTCACCGCCGCTGCCATCGGTATTGTCGGCGTGCTGGTGATCCTTTATGCGTGGCAGCTGCCGCCGTTCACCCGCCACGCGCAGTTTACCGACAACGCCTACGTGCGCGGTCAGACGACGTTCATCAGCCCCCAGGTGAATGGCTATATCACCGAGGTGAAGGTTCAGGACTTTGTGCAGGTTAAAAAAGGCGACCTGCTGCTGCAGATTGATGACCGTATCTATCGTCAGCGCGTGCATCAGGCCGAGGCACAGCTGGCGATGAAAATTGCCGCGCTCAATAACAACCTGCAGCAGCGTAAAAGCGCCGAAGCGACGATCGCCAAAAACGACGCGGCGCTGAAAAATGCCCGCGCCCAGAGCCTGAAAACCCAGGCGGATTTAAAGCGCGTGAAGGATTTGACGGCGGACGGTTCGCTTTCCATTCGCGAGCGCGACGCGGCGCTGGCCAGCGCGGCCCAGGGCAGCGCCGACATCGAGCAGGCCAAAGCCTTGCTTGAGATGTCGCGTCAGGATCTGCAGACGGTAATTGTGAACCGCGGCGCGCTGGAGGCGGATGTCGAAAATGCGAAAGCGGCGCTGGAGCTGGCGCAGATAGACCTGCAAAACACCCGCATCATCGCCCCGCGCGACGGCCAGCTCGGCCAGATTGCCGTGCGTCTCGGGGCGTACGTAACCGCAGGGACCCATCTCACCACCCTCGTCCCACCTCAGCACTGGGTCATTGCCAATATTAAAGAGACCCAGCTCGCGGAGCTGCGCGTTGGTCAGCCTGTCAAATTCACAGTCGATGCGCTAAACAACAAAGCGTATCAGGGCCGCGTGGAGAGCATCTCGCCGGCAACCGGGGTTGAATTCAGCGCCATCACGCCGGACAACGCCACCGGCAACTTTGTCAAAATCGCCCAGCGTATTCCGGTGCGCATCGAGGTGCTCGGCAAGCCTGAGGAGTCCGCCCTGCTGCGTCCGGGCATGTCGGTGCAGGTGACCATTGATACGCGGGAGGGCAAACAATGACCCTTCGCCCGATAGTCGGTCTGGTGCTGGCGGTAATGCTCGCCGGATGCCAGTCCGTCGACGTAAAACCGGCGCAGCCAACGCTGCAAATCCCCGCCCAGTGGCGCGCTGACGCCGGTCCTGCCAGCCCGGCGGAGCAGCTCTGGTGGCGCAATTTTCACGACAACAACCTCAACCGCTACGTGGATCGGGCGCTAAAGAACAACAGCGACGTGCTGATCGCCCTCGAACGAATTAACGAGTATCAGGCGCGGGTCTTTGCGGCCGACGGCAGCCTGTTTCCGTCGCTTGACGCGGGCGTAACGGGGACGCGCGCCCGTTCGCAATCCGCCGCGACCGGGCTGCCGGTCTACGGCACGCTGTACAGAGGCAGCCTGACGGCGAGCTATGACGTGGATATCTGGGGCGTCAACCGCAGCACGGCCAGTGCCGCCGAAGCCTCACTGGCGGCGCAAAAAGCCGCCGCTGCCGCCGCGGATTTGACCCTCGCGTCTTCCGTTGCGTCCGGGTACGTCACCCTGCTCTCGCTTGACGAACAGCTGCGGGTGACCGAATCCACGCTGAAATCGCGCGAAGAGGCATTTAACCTCGCGAAACGTCAGTTTGAGACGGGCTACAGCTCGCGTCTGGAGCTGATGCAGTCGGATTCCGAACTCCGCTCGACGCGAGCGCAGGTTCCCGTGCTGCAGCATCAGATTGCACAGCAGGAGAACGCCCTCAGCCTGCTGCTGGGAAGCAATCCCGGCGCGGTAGCGCGCAGTGAAAGCTTTGAGGCGCTAACGCCGCTGACGCTGCCGTCACAGCTGCCTTCTACGCTCCTGAACCGTCGGCCGGATATCGTTCAGGCCGAACGCCAGCTGGTTGCGGCCGACGCCTCGCTTGCCGCGTCGCGCGCGAGCCTGCTGCCGTCGATCAACCTGACCGCGACCGGATCGATACAGGATCGCACCCTGTCCGGCCTGCTGGACAACCCGCTTCAGCTCTGGAGCGTCGGGGGCAGTATTCTCGCCCCGCTGCTGAACCGCCAGGCGCTGAATGCGCAGGTGGATATTTCCCAGTCCCAGCGTAACCAGGCGCTGTACGCCTATGAAAAAACCGTGCGTAACGCGTTTGCCGAAGTGAACAACAGCCTCGATGCTATTACGCGCTATCAGGAACAGCTGACGGAGCTGCTTGCCCAGCAGGAGGTGGCGCAGGAGACGCTGCGCATTGCGCAGAACCGCAATCGCAACGGCTACTCCTCCTATCTGGACGTGCTGGACGCGCAGCGCACGCTGTACTCGGTTCAGACCAGCGTAGTGCAGGTGAAAAATAACCTGCTGCTGGCGCAGATCGATTTGTACAGGGCGCTGGGCGGCGGCTGGAAGAGCGCGTGAACCGCCTTGCGCGCTGATGCCCTCACCCCGACCCTCTCCCACAGGGAGAGGGAGAAAAATCCAGGGAGTCAATCTATGCATCAACAATGGTCTGCAGTAGATAATTACATGATTTCTTCGCTAATCCCTGACGATGACGTGCTTCATCAGGTACTGGAAAACAACAAGCGCTCCGGGCTACCCGAACACGATGTTGCGGCCAATCAGGGGCAGCTGCTGGCGCTGTTCGTGCGCATGACCCAGGCAAGACGCATTCTTGAGATCGGTACGCTGGGCGCCTTTAGCTCAATCTGGATGGCGCGCGCCCTGCCGCCGGACGGAAAGCTGATTACGCTCGAGGCTGACCCGACGCATGCCGATGTGGCCCGCCAGAATATTCACCTCGCGGGGCTGAACGATCGCATTGAACTGATTGAAGGCCCGGCGCTGAGCTCGCTGGAGAATTTCGGTGACGTTCCGCCGTTCGACCTGATCTTTATTGATGCCGATAAGCCAAACAATCCAGGCTATCTGGAGTGGGCGCTGCACTATTCACGTCCCGGCACGATAATCATTGGCGATAACGTGGTGCGCGATGGCGAAGTGATTAACGGGCAAAGCGACGACGCGCGCGTGCTGGGGGTGCGGCGTTTTATCGAAATGATTGGGGATAACCCGCGCCTAACCGCCACCGCGCTGCAAACGGTGGGGGTTAAGGGATGGGATGGGTTTACGCTGGCAATAGTGAACGGGTGAAAATGATACCCTCTCCCACAGGGAGAGGGAGAAAACCGGGTTTTAACCGGAAATCTGCTCCATCGCCTGCAGAATACGCTTATCCGAAATCGGATACGGCGTACCGAGCTGCTGGGCAAAGAAGCTGACGCGCAGCTCCTCTATCATCCAGCGGATCGCCTGCACGTCTTCATCGTCGCGGCGCGCCGGCGGCAGCTTGTTTAACCACTGCTGCCACGCCTGCTGCACGCTCTCCACTTTCAGCATCTGCGCGCGATCGCGGTGCGGGTCGATAGCCATTTTTTCCAGACGTTTTTCAATCGCCTGCAGATAACGCAGCGTATCGCCCAGACGCTTAAAGCCGTTGCCGGTGACAAAGCCGCGATAGACCAGCCCCGCCATCTGCGCCTTCACGTCCGACAGCCCCAGCGCCATGGTCATATCCACGCGCCCCTTCAGGCGCTTGTTGATATTGAACACGGCGGTGAGGATCTGCTCGACCTGTTTGGCTATCTCCACCACGGTGTCGTTCAGCTCTGCGCGCACCTTTTCATGAAGCTGAGCAAAGCCCTCTTCCGTCCAGACCGGACCGCCCGCCTCGTGGATCAGCTTGTCCACGCCGCAGGAGATGCAGTCGTCAATCAGATCCAGCACCTTGCCGTACGGGTTAAAGTACAGCCCGAGCTTAGCCTTGTTCGGCAGCTTCTCGTGCAGATACTTGATCGGCGACGGGATGTTGAGCAGCAGCAGGCGACGCAGCCCGCGCCACATCATCTGCTGCTGTTCCTGCGGATTATCAAACAGCTTGATCGCCACGCTGTCGCGCTCGTCCACCAGCGCCGGCCAGGCTTTGACCTTATAGTTACCGCGCTTCTGTTCGTAGCTTTCCGGAAGCTGACCAAAGCTCCAGATGTGCAGCCCGCTCTGCTCAATACCGTCGTCCGCCACCGCAGAAAGCGTCTCCTGAACTTTGCCTTTCAGCGCCTCTTTAAGCTCAATCAGGGAGCGCCCTTCCAGCAGCTTTTTGTTTTTATCATCCACCACGCGGAAGCTGATTTTCAGGTGATCGGGCACCTGATCCCAGTTCCAGTCTTCGCGGTCGATGGTGGTGCCGGTCATGCGTCTGAACTCGCGCTCCAGCGCGTCCAGCAGCGGCAGCTCCAGCGGCGTGACGCGGCCTAAAAAGGCTTCCGCATAGTTTGGCGCAGGCACAAAGTTACGGCGCACCGGTTTCGGCAGGGATTTGATCAGCGCAATCACCAGCTCGCGGCGCAGGCCGGGGATTTGCCATTCAAACCCGCCCTCATCGACCTGGTTTAGCAGCGGCAGCGGAATATGAACGGTCACGCCGTCCGCGTCGGCACCCGGTTCAAACTGATAGGTCAGACGCAGCTTGAGGTTGCCCTGATGCCAGAAGTTCGGGTAGTCGAGCTTGCTGACCGACTCCGCCCCCTCTTTAATCAGCATGCTCTTTTCGAAGTTGAGCAGGTCAGGCGTCTCTTTGCTGGCCTTCTTCCACCAGCTGTCAAAATGGCGAGCGGAAATAACCTCGTGGCTGATACGCTGGTCGTAAAACTCAAACAGCGCCTCGTCGTCCACCAGAATGTCGCGGCGGCGGGACTTGTGCTCAAGCTCCTCCACTTCCGCGCGCAGCTTCAGGTTTTCGCGGAAGAAGGCGTGGCGCGTCTGCCAGTCACCCTCCACCAGCGCGTGACGGATAAACAGCTCGCGGCTGAGCGCCGGGTCAATCTGGCTGTAGTTGACCTTACGCGCGGCGACCACCGGCAGGCCGTAAACGGTCACTTTTTCGGTCGCCATCACCGCGCCCTGCGCGCGCTCCCAGTGCGGTTCGCTGTACGATCGTTTCAGCAGGTGCTGAGCCACCGGCTCCACCCATTCCGGATCGATACGCGCGGCAATGCGTCCCCACAGGCGGCTGGTTTCCACCAGCTCCGCGACCATGGTCCACTTCGGCGGCTTCTTGAACAGGCCGGAACCGGGGAAGATGGAGAAACGGGCGTTACGCGCGCCGGTATACTCCTGCTTTTCAGCATCCTTCATCCCAATGTGGGACAGCAGGCCGGTCAGCAGCGCGATATGAATTTCGCGGTACTCCGCCGGCTCGCTGTTGACCGGAATGCCCAGCTCTTTCACCACCTGGCGCAGCTGGGTGTAGATATCCTGCCACTCGCGCACGCGCAGGTAGTTGAGGAAATCCACGCGGCACTGGCGGCGGAACTGGTTCGAGGAGAGCGCTTTCTGCTGCTCACCGAGATAGTTCCACAGGTTCACGAAGGCGAGGAAGTCGGACTCTTTGTCGTGGAAGCGACGATGCTTTTCATCAGACGCCTGCTGCTTGTCCATCGGACGCTCGCGCGGATCCTGAATGGAGAGCGCCGAGGTAATGATCATCGCCTCGCGCACGCAGCCGTGCTTCTGCGCTTCCAGCACCATACGGGCCAGACGCGGATCCACCGGCAGCTGGCTTAGCTGGCGGCCCAGCGGCGTCAGCTTGTAGACCGTCGCCTGCTCGTCGGTGGTAATGGCGCCGAGCTCTTCCAGCAGACGCACGCCGTCCTGAATGTTGCGTTTGTCCGGCGCTTCGACGAACGGGAACGCCGCGATGTCGCCCAGCCCCAGCGCGGTCATCTGCAGGATAACGGACGCCAGGTTGGTGCGCAGAATTTCCGGGTCGGTGAACTCCGGGCGCGACAGGAAATCATCTTCGGAATAGAGACGAATACAGATCCCTTCCGACACGCGGCCGCAGCGGCCTTTACGCTGGTTGGCGGATGCCTGAGACACCGGCTCAATCGGCAGCCGCTGAACCTTCGTACGGTAGCTGTAGCGGCTGATGCGCGCCGTGCCCGGGTCGATCACGTATTTGATCCCCGGTACGGTCAGCGAGGTTTCCGCCACGTTGGTCGCCAGAACGATGCGTCGCCCGCCGTGCGGCTGGAATACGCGGTTCTGCTCGCTGTTTGACAGGCGCGCGTAAAGCGGCAGGATCTCCGTATGGCGCAGGTCGCGCTTGCTGAGCGCATCGGCGGTATCGCGGATTTCGCGCTCGCCGCTCATGAAGATCAGGATGTCGCCCGCGCTTTCGTTGCCCAGCTCGTCAACGGCGTCGAAGATAGCCTGCAGCTGGTCGCGCTCGGTATCGTCCGCATCTTCCACAATCGGGCGATAGCGCACTTCCACCGGATACGTTCGTCCTGACACCTCGATAATCGGCGCATTGTTGAAATGCTTTGAGAAGCGCTCAGGGTCGATGGTCGCGGAGGTGATGATGATTTTCAGATCCGGGCGACGCGGCAGCAGCTCTTTCAGATAGCCGAGCAGGAAGTCGATGTTCAGGCTGCGCTCGTGCGCTTCGTCAATGATGATGGTGTCGTACTGCATCAGCAGACGATCCTGCTGGATTTCCGCCAGCAGAATACCGTCGGTCATCAGCTTGACCATGGTGTTATCGCTAACGTGGTCGCTGAATCGCACCTTGTAACCGATGCAGCCGCCCGGCTCCGTCTGCAGCTCTTCGGCAATACGGTTCGCCACGGTGCGCGCCGCCAGTCGACGCGGCTGGGTGTGGCCAATAAGCCCTTTTAGCCCGCGCCCCAGCTCCATACAGATTTTCGGCAGCTGGGTGGTTTTCCCCGAGCCGGTTTCCCCCGCGACAATCACCACCTGGTGGTCGCGGACGGCCTCAAGGATGTCCTGTTTTTTCTGGCTGACGGGCAGGTTTTCCGGGTAGGTAATTGCCGGACGCGCGGCTTCGCGCAGCACAACTTTCCCTGCCGCCTGTTCAATCTCTTTCGCCATCTCCTGGTAAATGGCCTGTTGTGCATCAGGATTTTTAACCTTCTTCACGCCGTGCAGACGGCGGGCAAAGCGCTGTTTGTCGCGCAGCATCAGAGAATCAAGCTGTTGCAGGAGCATCGGGAAGGTTAATTTTTGTTGTTCTGTCATAGCGTTAAAGGGCAGTACACGCCCTGATAAACTCTCTTTTTAATGATTGCTATAGAGTACCACATTGACGCCTTTAGCGCCTTATTCAAAAAATTCGAACATAGGCTTCGATATATTGCGCTATCTCTGTGGCAGGATTGTGAATAGAGTGTCAACAAGCAACGGGGCAACCCCCTTCAATCAAATGCAACAACAGGAATCACCCATGAGCAAAGTATTAGTTTTGAAATCCAGTATTCTGGCAGGGTACTCTCAGTCTGGTCAGCTGTCTGATTACTTCGTTGAACAGTGGCGTGAACAGCATTCTGCTGACGAAATCACCGTGCGTGACCTGGCTGCAAACCCAATTCCTGTGCTGGATGGCGAGCTGGTTGGCGCGCTGCGCCCAAGCGATGCACCGCTGTCTCCACGTCAGCAGGAAGCGCTGACCCTGTCTGACGAGCTGATTGCTGAGCTGCAGGCGCACGACGTTATCGTCATTAACGCCCCAATGTACAACTTCAATATCCCTACCCAGCTGAAGAACTACTTCGACCTGGTGGCGCGCGCTGGCGTAACCTTCCGTTACACCGAGAACGGCCCTGAAGGTCTGGTGAAAGGTAAACGTGCGATCGTACTGACCAGCCGTGGCGGTATCCATAAAGACACCCCAACCGACCTGGTTGCGCCGTACCTGAGCCTGTTCCTGGGCTTCATCGGCATCACTGACGTGAACTTCGTGTTCGCTGAAGGTATCGCTTACGGTCCGGAAGTGGCGACCAAAGCGCAGACCGATGCGAAAGCCGCCATCGACAGCCTGGTAGCAGCCTAAGATTTTGCCCTCTCACCGCCAGGTGGGAGGGTTTTTCTTTTCTCCCACATTTCGTTATCATCCGCTCCCACTCTCCAGCCGGGCGGCCTGATGTCTGCGATTATTGATTCTTTTATAGCCCCACCGTGTCACGACGACATTCAGATCCTCTGGCAGGATGAACATCTGCTGCTGATCGATAAGCCTTCCGGTCTGCTCAGCCTCTCGGGCAAAAATCCGCAAAACCTTGATTCCGTCCATTATCGTCTGGTCCAGACGTTTCCCGGCTGCACGCTGGTACACCGTCTGGATTTCGGCACGTCCGGGCTGATGGTGGTTGCGCGCAATAAGGCCATCAACGCGGCGCTGTGCCAGCAGTTCAGCCAGCGCAGCGTGGAGAAGGTCTACAGCGCCCTGCTTTGCGGACATCTGGAAAACGATGAGGGAGAAATAGACGCGCCGATAGCCAAGGACCCGGCGCTGTTCCCGCTGATGTCGATCTGCGCCATCAACGGAAAACCCGCCCGCTCCCGCTATCGGGTGGTGGAACGGTTTTATCAGGGGACGGGACTGCCGTTAACGCGGGTGATGCTTACGCCGGAGACCGGGCGAACCCATCAGCTGCGTATTCACTGCCAGCAGCTGGGGCACCCGATTCTGGGCTGCGATCTGTATGGCGGTCTTGAAGCGCCGGGTGCTGAGGAAACGCCCCGGCTGATGCTGCATGCCAGCGAGTTGAATTTTATTCATCCCGTGAGCGGAGAGCCGGTTAACGCCCGTCACGCCGCCCCGTTCTGAATGCGGTTTACCACATCAAATCGTCCGGGATTTTGAAGTCCGCGTACGGATCGTCTTCGTCCTGTTCTTCCTGGCTGAGCGCGCTGTTTAACACGATGCTGTCGGCATCGCGCTGGGCAATTTTATCGGCCACCACCGCCGGAATTATCGCGTATTCACAGTCGCCGCTGGCGTTAATGACCAGGCGGGCAATCGCCAGACGTCCATTGATCAGCTGAGCCTGGGTTTGCTTGTCGACCTCGATTTTTTTGATCAGATTGCCGTCGGTGAAGTTAAAGGTGATGTTGCCTTTCGCCACGGTGATGCGGTTCATCTCAATCAGCTGCTTCACCTGTGCTTTAAACTCTTTCGCCAGCACGGCCTGCTTCTGCTGCTCGCTCAGCTGCTTGTCGCGCTCGATCTGCGCTTTCTTGTTCTCTTCTACCGCTTCCCGAGCCTCGCGCGCCTGAACGCGTGATTTCTTTGCCGTGCGCTGCACTTTTGCCGCTTTTTTGCTGCTGACCAGGCCCGCTTTCAGCATCTGCTCTTGTAAGGTGAGTTTTGTCATGATCGTTTCTAAACCGGTTGGAAATTTTGGGGATTATAGCGGGAATTGCGGAGCGTGTGCCAGAGAAGTAGGCATGGCGCTTTGTCGCCTGAGCTTTGTTTATTCTTTATTCAGCGTTTACTAACGTTACAGCCGCAAGAGTGATTAAAAATTGTCAGGTCATTTTCTTAAAAAAAATGAGCAGTTCGTGAATATGATGCGGATTGAATAATTGCGATCGCTTCAGGCGTAGGCTGTTTTTTCTTATTAAGAGAATGAAAAAAAATATGCCCTTAAAAGGAACAATGATGCTTAACGATAAGGATTCCGCATGTTTCGACTCTACCGGTCACATGATTTAACACGGCAATTAAACCCTGAAGATTTTCAATACATTCTTACTCCAGCAGGTTCACTGAAAGAGGCGTGTAAACATTATGATCTGTCTTATGAAGCAAACGGTCATAGCCTCTCTTTTGGTCTTCCCAAAAGAAAATACAGCATATCTCCACATCAAAGACCATATGAACGAAGGCAATGCAGCTACGCAGATCCCATTTATGATCAAGTAGAACGCGAACTTCAAATTGGCTGGCTTGTTGGAGTAGATACCTCCAGGCGCTGGAGCAGCGACCGGAACCCGTTTTATATCGACAATAACGGCGAGCTAATTTTTACCCCTACTTCCTCATCGTGGCATGCATGGTATAAGGACGAAATCATGAGCGCTTACCGGCACGTTATTGCCGATCGGCAAGGCAGGAAGCCTGCTCCCACTCAACGGATGCATTATGATTATTACGGGCCAACAACTTCACCGTCGGGGAAAACGCTGAATAGTAAAGCTGTTGGTCGACTGCTCGCCGCTGGTGGGGTGTATAACGGCAATATTAAAGGTTTTCATGAAACCGCACAGCAGCTTGGTGGGGATGCCCCCGCGGGCTACGATCAAATCATGAACAACAAAGGGTTAATGATTGCGGGTGCCTCCATTGCAGCAGGATTGACAATTGGCAGGTTGAACCCTTTAAGCGAAATAGACGAAATATCGGGTCTCAGTAAGATACCAGCACTTGAAAACCCATATGTAAAAGGTTTCACCTCTGAGAATGGTACATTAGTGAATGCTGAACACGCCGTTATCGACCCAAAAAAACTCGCGGCTTATGCTTTAGATTCAACACATCCTACAGGGGGGCACAAAGCCAGGGTGTTTGAATCAGCGCTGGGATACAACCCAACTAATGCAGATGTTTTAGCCGCAAGAATCCAGGAAGGCGTATTATCGGCCCCAGCCAAAGTGTTGCAGGCAAATAATTACGGCCAAACAATGGCTGTCGATATGTCCATTTTAGGCGTCAATGATGAAACAGCGATCGTGCGTACAGGTTGGATGTATGAAACAGACGCGTTAGTTCCTCGCCTGACAACCATATTCGTTAAATGAGAAAATACAAATGAAAAGAGCCGAATTAGACGTAGTGATTTTAGGCGAGGATTTACCGAATGAAGGACTGGTAAAAGGGACTATTGGTACGATTGTTATGGTTTTCGACACCCCTACGCGGGGCTATCTTGTCGAGTTTTGCGATGAGGAAGGAAGAACAATCGCAATGCCTGCTTTGCTTCCCGCTCAACTAAAGAGTTATTTCACTCCAGGTATCCTTAAAACACTGCTGGTTGACAATAATTTCCCGGTAGCCAACCCAGTAGATCCTGACGTAATGACAGACTTGATGTACAAAGCCGCCCCTGCTGAATGGGATGCTCAGAAGAGAAGAGTTTACCAGGATATCCAACGTCTGATGGTTAACCGGCTGGACTACTCTGGTATGTTCGAAATCATGGATGGCCTTGAGTATAACGGTTTGACGCTGTACAGCCTGGTGCAGGCGGAGAACGGTGAACCCGTATGGTCGAATATCTACATTCGTAACTTTGAAATACGTGACAACGAAAGCTATGTTGATCCGAACCTTACTGACAAGGTACTCATTGGTGAAGATGGTATGACCGTGTTTGCCTACAACTTCACAGATGACTGTTTCGAGATCCGTGATAAAGCATCAATGGATTATGCGATTGAAACACATGCTAACCTCAGCGAATTGTTGTCCACGCTGATTGATACGTTGAGCTGAAATCCGCAACATCAATTGCTGGTTGTATTTTCAACCAGCCTATTGGATCACATTAATAAGGAGGTATAACGAAAGCATTCCGATACCTCTTCTCTCACTGCCCTCTCCAGCCTGTGCGCAACACTGTTCATGAACTTCGCTCATGTTGCATTGAAATTAAGTCACTTCCCCTGCGCCGCGGGCTCAGGCATAAATTATGCATCGGTAACTTCTTAGCAACATGAACTTAGGATGCATAACCACAATGAGCAAAGCTTTCACATATACCCTTAAGCGCAGTTGCTTCGATGAGAATTACAACCCGTCAGAAAATACGCGTACGACCACCAACTTTGCCAACCTGGCGCGCGGGGAAAAACGTCAGGAAAACCTGCGCAATACGCTGGTGATGATCAACAACCGCTTTAACGCCCTGGCGCGCTGGGATAACCCAAACGCCGATCGCTACGCGGTTGAGCTGGAAATCATCTCTGTCGACTTGAACATTGGCGCGGAAAAACCGTTCCCGGCCATTGAGATATTGCAAACCACGATTGTCGACAAAAAAAATAACCTGCGTATCCCTGGCATCGTCGGGAATAACTTCTCTTCTTACGTGAGGGATTATGATTTCAGCGTGCGCCTGCTGGAACACAACAAGAACCAGCAGCACTTCAGCATTCCGGAAAAGTTTGGCGAACTGCACGGCAATATTTTCCGCCACTTTGTCAATTCGCCGGAATACAAAGAAAACTTCAGCAAGGGTCCGGCGATCTGCCTGAGCGTCTCCAGCAAAGACACCTATCGCCGCAACGGTAACCAGCACCCGGTACTGGGCATTGAATATCAGCCGGATGGCGAGTCGCTAACGGAACAGTACTTCGCGAAGATGGGCCTGCAGGTTCGCTATTTCATGCCGGAAAACAGCGTGGCGCCTTTCGCGTTCTTCTTTACCGGGGATTTGCTGAGTGACTACACCGATCTGGAGCTGATTGCCACCATCAGCACGATGGAGACGTTCCAGAAAATCTATCGCCCGGAAATTTATAACGCAAACTCGGCGGCGGGACTGTGCTACCGACCGGATCTGAACCAGCAGGATCACTCCTTAACCAAAATTGTTTATGACCGGGAAGAGCGTAGCCGACTGGCGATTGAACAGGGTCGCTTTACCGAAGCGTACTTTATTAAGCCTTACCAACACATTCTTGAGCAGTGGTCTGATAACTACACGCTTTAATTCATCAAAAAAGGTCTTTTATTATGAAAACATTGCTCCCGACTTCTACGGCTGGCAGCCTGCCTAAGCCGACCTGGCTTGCACAACCTGAAACGCTGTGGTCACCCTGGAAATTACAGGATCAGGAACTCCTGGCGGGTAAACAGGACGCGCTGCGCCTGTCCCTGGATGAGCAGATCCGCGCGGGTATCGATATCGTCAGCGACGGAGAACAGACTCGCCAGCACTTCGTCACCACCTTTATTGAACACCTGAGCGGCGTGGATTTTGAAAATCGCCAGACGGTGCGCATTCGTAACCGCTACGACGCCAGCGTGCCGACCGTGGTTTCAGCCGTTGCGCGTCAGAAGCCGGTATTCGTGGACGATGCGAAGTACCTGCGTCAGCTCACGGACAAGCCGATCAAATGGGCCCTGCCCGGGCCAATGACCATGATCGACACCCTTTACGACGCGCACTATAAAAGCCGCGAAAAGCTGGCCTGGGAATTCGCCAAAATCCTCAATCAGGAAGCGCGTGAGTTAGAGGCCGCGGGCGTGGATATTATCCAGTTTGATGAACCGGCATTTAACGTCTTTTTTGACGAGGTGAACGACTGGGGTATCGCCGCGCTGGAGCGCGCCATTGAAGGGCTGAAGTGCGAAACCGCAGTACACATCTGCTACGGCTACGGCATCAAAGCCAATACCGACTGGAAAAAGACGCTCGGCTCAGAGTGGCGCCAGTACGAAGAGGCCTTCCCTAAGCTGCAGACCTCTAATATCGACATTATCTCCCTGGAGTGCCACAACTCCCGCGTGCCGATGGATCTGCTGGAGCTGATCCGCGGTAAAAAGGTGATGGTCGGCGCGATTGATGTGGCAACCAACGCCGTTGAAACGCCGGAGGAAGTCGCCGATACGCTGCGTAAAGCGCTGCAGTTCGTCGATGCCGACAAGCTTTACCCGTCAACCAACTGTGGCATGGCCCCGCTTTCACGCCAGGTGGCTAACGGCAAGCTGAAAGCGCTCAGCGCCGGCGCAGAGATTATCCGCAAGGAGCTCGGCGCGTAATCCCTTACGTTTGCCAGTAGAGCGGCGTGCCGAAAAAAGCCACGTAATAATCAATCACCGCCCTGACGTTCAGGGGCGGATGACGTGCGTTAGGATAGATCGCCGCAATATTGAGTTGCTCCGTGTTGATGGCGCACGCCATTTCCGGCAAAAGGGCGATCAGCTCGCCCCGCTTCAGCCTGTCGCCAATCAGCCAGTCCGGAAACAGGACGATCCCCATCCCACCCAGCGCGGCAATAAGCAGCGACTCCGCATTATTGGACGTCATCAGCGGCGCGACGGGATAATGCACCCAATTCTCCCCTTTGCGCCGCACGAGCCAGCGGTTAGGCCCGGACGAACCGCGATAGACCAGACATTTGTGCTGGCTCAGTTCGGTCGGGTCGGCCGGGACGCCGTGCTGACGCAGATACGCGGGCGACGCGGCGAGGTGGTAGCGCTGCTGCCCAAAAACACGGGCGTGGAACGTCGAATCCGTCAGAGTGCCGATGCGGAAGATGAGATCGGCGGCATCCCGGTGCGGGTCGATAAAGTCATCGGTCAGCGTCAGCTCAATGGTTAACCGTGGATAACGCTCGGCCAGACCTGCCAGTCCGGGCGCAACGTGTCTCTGTCCAAAAAATACCGGCCCGTTTATGCGGACCGTGCCGGAGGGTTCGGTCGAACGTTCATCCAGCTCACGACGCGCCTCTTCGAAGTTATCGACCATCGCCCGGGCATAGCGGATAAACAGATGCCCGCTTTCCGTGGGGATCACCGCCCGGGTATTGCGATAGAACAGCTGCTGGCCGAGCGCGTCCTCAAGCTGATGAACAATGCGCGACACCTGCGAGGCAGAGATTCCCTCTCGTCGCGCGACGACGGAAAAGTTCTGCGTTTCATAGACGGCAATAAACAGCAGCAGTGAGCGAAGGTTCATGCTTCCGGCATCTGACATTAATGCATTTCCTGCAAAGGTGTTTCCTGCATTATGGCATTTTTCTCACGGGTCTACCGACGTAATCTTCTTCGCCTGAAAACGGAGGAAGCGTAATGCAGTTTGTTTTGATTTTACTGGTGATTGCCGGCGGGATGGGCCTCTCCGTCGAGGCGGGGCTACTGGGGCCATTAGGGGGAGAAGTGGGCGATTTATGGGCGACGTTCAGCATTTTTGGCGTCGGCGCCGCGCTGACGTTTCTGCTGATGCTGTTTTTCAGCCCGCGTAACAGCCCGTCGTTTTTCGCCCAGCCCGGCTGGCAGCTGCTCGGCGGCGTGCTTGGCCCTGTTTACGTGGTCATTCTGACGATCGCCACGCCGACCATCGGCATCGCTCTGACGATGATTGGCATTCTGGCTGGTCAGGTTTTTAAAAGCCTGATCATTGACCACTTTGGCCTGCTGGGTACGCCGCACAGGAAGATAAACGCAAAACGTATCGTGGCGCTGGTTTTTATTATTGCGGCACTGGTACTGGTCGCGCAGGGGTGATGATATGACGCTGATAATGATTCTTCTGGCCGTCTGCGGCGGCGCAACGCTGAGCATTCAGGCCGCGATTAACGGGCAGCTCGGCAGCAATGTCGGGGTATTTAAAAGCGCGTTTCTGACGTTTTCCGTCGGCGCGCTGGTAACCGCCCTGCTCATTTTCTTCTTTGAACCGAAGCAGGCGGTCACGCTGCTGGACGTGCCGAAATGGCAGCTCCTCGGGGCGATGTTCGGCGTGCCCTATATTGTGATCATGGTCGTGGCGGTGCAGCGCATCGGCACCGCCGTCGCCACGGTGGCGGTGATATTCGGCCAGCTCGCCATGAGTATGTTGATTGATAACTTTGGCTGGCTGGGCAATCCCGCCATTCCGTTTTCACCGAGCCGTCTGAGCGCGGTGGTGTGCCTGGGGATTGCGCTTGTCTTTATTTACTCGGGTAGTAAATCCCGTTCTGCTGGGACATGACACCACATCTTGCTGACAGAGTGTAGGCAAGAAACTGTTCCCTCGCCCCTTCGGGCTGAGGGTTCCCCACAAAATAATGCCAGCACGGACGCCCCCCTCTCCCTTGAGGGAGAGGGCTGGGGTGAGGGGGAACATACGGCTCTGGTGGTCATTCCGTTCACTTTATGTTCCTTGCTAGTCTGTAACGACATGACCTGTGAACGTGCCAGGGTGGCTCAGTCGCCACCACCCTGGCGACCCGGGCTCCCGGCGGTAAATCGCCGCTTCGCGGTCCGTTCGGCTTATTCCTTCCGGCTTATCGGGGACGGGCGGAGGTAACATCCCTGTAAAGCCCGCCCTCTCGGCGCATCCATGCGCCTCGCCCCGACCTGCAGGAAACGCCTCAGCGATTTACAGCCGGACCAGGTCATCGCTGCAAAATAATCATGTCATTTTAAAAATCTGAATCGCTTCTGGTTAAGAATTTAGTGGGGATCCCTCACCCCTTAGTAAAGAACAGCGTCACCGTGGCGACGGTGACGCCAAATTTCTTCATCTCAGTTTTGTTAAACAGATGCGTCTCATCCTGCAAATACATCCAGTCGTCGAAGTTCAGTAGCCAGGTGCTGCCGTTGGCCTTCACGTTCATGCTGTAATGCCAGTTAAAGGCGTTGCCTGCAGCCTGCCCCGTGGCAACCCCTTCAATGTCCCCTGCCGTTCCCTCGTAGCGATCGTGCCCCACGCGGCGTATATGCCAGACCCGCTGCTGTTTCTCGCCATCGTCGTAGACGAAGTGCTCGTTGAGCGTCAGCGTATCGCCGATAACATCCCCGGCAATCTCAACGTGGAAACGGCGGATCTGCTTGCCGCTGCGATCCTGCACCATCCCCCACGCTTCGGTTTTGCCCTGGAAGTAGTGAAAGATATCAAGCCGCGGCTGCTGCTGGCGATACTCGGCCACCTCAGTGCTACAGCCCGCCAGCAGCATCGTGAATGCCAGCGCCATCATCAGGATACGTTTCATTTTTGGCCTCCGATTAACTGCTGACGCAGCTCAGGATATTGCGTGCGGGGATCGAGCCAGATGGCCAGAAAACGGGTGCTGAACGCTTCCGACTGGCGCGCTCCGAGTGGAATAAAGGATGTTTGCGCCGCTGACGCGCGATACCAGAACTGCCCCTGCTTATCGTTGAGAACAAACGCCAGCTGTGAGCCCGGGCGGACATCCGGCCAAAGGGACTGGAGCATCCGCAGCCAGGCTTCGCTTTGCGGCTCCTGGGCCAGGATCCCCTGCGCCTGCCACTGGTCGCGGGTCGCCTCAACCAGTTCATCGCGATCGATGTCGCGCGCATAGGTAATAATGAGCGCCTGATCCTGGTCCCGGCTGTAACGGCCGTCCGGGGTGCGCAGCTGGGAGGTGTAGACGGTGAAAGGTCCCCAGGTGAGCGTGGCGTCACCCACCTTCCGCCAGGCAAGCCAGTCGGCGGCCTGGGCAACCGGAACAACCAGCGTCAGCCAAAGCAGCAAAACCACAGATCTCATTTTTGTCTCCCCATCAGCAGGTGGAAAAACAGCATCAGTACCAGCCAGCCCGGCGCCATCCAGCTCACGACGATAAAGGTCGGCTCCAGAAACGTGATGCCCCCCAGCCGCTCGCCGAACAGGTAGGCCACCGGTCCGCCCACGGCGGCCAGCAGGGTCAGCAGCCAGCCGGGTAGCGTGGTGGTGCGCGTCAGCTGCGTCCAGACCGTGGCGAACATCAGCCACAGTGCCACCATCCATAACGGCATCAGGGACTCGCCCGTAAAGGCAATCAGCCCGGTCAGGGCCCAGAGTGCGTCCAGCAGACTGCCCGCCGCGGCCAGCCCAATGGCGTAAAACCGGTAAGCAGGCGGCAAGAGCAGGCACGCCAGGATCGCCAGCGCGAGCCAGATAATCAGGCCCTGTTCGCGAAAGAGCACCACCAGCGCCCAGTAGAGATCGAACGCGACGGCGAGCAGGAAGACCTGAAGGTAACGTCTCATACGCGCTCGGCGGTCAGCTGCACCACGCTGATGGTGCGAGCGTTAAACCCGGCCTCACAGTAGCCAAAGTAGTACAGCCACATGCGGCGGAACCGTTCATCGAAGCCGAGCTTTTCAATCTCCTGCCAGGCGTGGACAAAGCGCTGCCGCCAGTGGGCCAGCGTGCGGGCGTAGTCGGGGCCCATGTCGAAAAGATTGCGCACCACGAAATCGGTGTGGCGCGTCATCAGCTCGTTCATCGCGGTAATGCTCGGCAGGAAGCCGCCGGGAAAAATGTAGCGCTGGATAAAATCGACGCTTTTGCTGTAGTCGCGATAGCGCTGGTCCTGAATGGTAATGGCCTGAATCGCCATCCGTCCTCCCGGGCGCAGCCGCGCCTGGCAGGTGCGGAAGAACGTGGGCAGATAGCGTTGCCCGACGGCTTCAATCATCTCGATTGAGACCAGCTTGTCGTACTGTCCGGTGAGGTCGCGATAGTCGCAGAGCAGTACCTCAACGCGATCCTGCAACCCCGCGCGGGCGATCCGCTCTGTCGCCCAGCTATATTGCTCCTGCGACAGCGTGGTGGTCGTCACCCGACAGCCGTAATGACGCGCCGCGTATTCCGCCATCGCGCCCCAGCCGGTGCCAATTTCCAGCAGGTGGTCACCCGGGCTTAGCGCCAGCTGGTCACACAGGCGCGCCATTTTGGCCTGCTGGGCCGCCGTCAGATCCTGCTCGTCAGCGGTAAATAGCGCGCTGGAATAGAGCAGCTCTTGATCCAGAAAATGGGCGTAAAAGGTATTGCCCAGATCGTAATGGGCGGCAATATTTTCGCGCGCCTGCATGCGGGAGTTACGCCGCGTCCAGTGGCGTATCCGCTCCAGCGGCCTGCCGAGCAGACGGAACCCGTTTTCCAGACGGCCAAGCACCTCGCCGTTTATCGCGAGCAGCTCCAGAAGCGGCGTAAGGTGCGCAGTTTCCCATTCGCCGTCCATCCAGGCTTCTGCCGCAGCAAGGCTCCCGCCCGTTAAGACGCGCCAGTAGACGCCGGGCGTGAGGATCTGCACGTCGGCGTGCAGCGCGGAGGATGACTCGCCAAAATGAAAGGTCTGCGCCCCTTCACGCAGCGTGAGCGAGCCGCCGCGGATACCGCTTAACAGACGAAACAGCAGCCATCGCGCGATGCGGACGTTGCGCGGAATATCGGGTTCTAACGCAAAGACGGGATCGGTCATGAGCGTTCACTCCTGCTGACGGGATGGTTATACAGCGGCACGCGCTTGAGCCACAGGCGCAGCGCCTGCCAGTAAATGGCAAAAACGGTTTTCAGGGTCATGAGCGGAATGCGCAGCAACAGCGAGCGCAGCGCGGAGCGCGTCAAAGGCTCCCGGCGCAGCGCCAGCGTGGCGTCAAAAACCTTCGCTTCCTGATGATTTTCAATGTGCATATGCAGCGTGTTATCCGGGTCGTTAAAGCGCCAGTGGTAGATCATGTCCATCGGGTTGAAGGGGGAAACGTGAAACGCTTTTTCCGTCGGCTGCGCATCCTGTCCGTTGACGGCATAGTAATGACGTTCATTCCACGGCGTGTTGCGGACCTCCGCCAGAACCCAGCGCAGCGTTCCCTTCCCGTCGTAGCAGTAGTAAAAGTTGACCGGATTGAAATGAAAGCCGAAATAGCGCAGCTGCGTCAGGAGCATCACCCGCCCGTCCGGACGTTCCCCGGTCAGGCTCTCCAGCCTGCTGAGCACGTTCTCTTTAAGCGGCGTGCCGAGCGGATAGTCAGCGTCGTGGAACGATGCGCCGGCAAAGCGATTGCGCCGCACGCCGATGGACGAGAGCTGCGGCAGTTCATCGAGATCCAGCCAGGCCATGAAGACGCTGTAGCTGAATTCATGGGTTTTCGGCTGAAGGCGGCGGTGGCGTAATACGCCGTGGTAGAGGCAGCTGTTCATCTCAATTCCCCTCTCCGGCCGCTATCGCGTTGACCACGTCCAGCGCGCTGCGCACGCCATCTTCATGAAAGCCGTTGTACCACCAGGCACCGCAGTACCAGCTCCGGTTATGACCGTTGATCTCGCCGCGCCGCGCCTGCGCCCGCCAGCTTTGCGGGTTAAACAGCGGATGTTCATAGACAAAGCGTTGCAGAACGAAGCGTTCATCCACCGGCGCGTCCGGGTTGAGGGTAACGCAGAACAGCGGACTGCCCGCAGGGAGCCCCTGCAGGATGTTCATGTTGTAGGTGACGCAGGCGCTGGCCTGCTCGTGAGCGCTCAGGCGGTAGTTCCAGCTGGCCCACGCGCGCCGCCGCTCCGGCAGCCAGCGCGGATCGCTGTGTAAAACGACCTCGTTGCGCTGCCAGCCGATATCGCCCAGCACCTCGCGCTCTGCAGGCGTCGGGTCATCAAGCATCGCCAGAGCGCTGGCGGAGTGGCAGGCAAAAATCACCCGATCGAAGGTATGGCTGCCGTTTTCAAGCTGAAGCGTAACCCCGTGCTCGTGGCGGCTCACCCGCTGCACCGGAGAATTGAGATGCAGATTCAGACGGTCGCCCAGCTTGTCGAGCATGGCGCGGATATACTCCCGCGAGCCGCCCGGCACCACGTACCACTGCGGGCGCTGGGTGATATCCAGCAGCCCGTGGTTCTGGAAGAAACGTAAGAAAAGCGGCAGCGGGAAACGCTTCATCTCCTGCAGCGACGAGGACCAGATGGCGGCCCCCATCGGCAGAATGTAGTGGCGCGCAAAAAACGGCGTGAAGCCGTGCTTTTCCAGAAACGTTTGCAGCGTGGCGTTCGGGTCCACCTCCCCGTCCAGCGCCTGTTTCGCCAGACGATTGAAGCGGACGATCTCCCCGAGCAGCCGCCAGAATGCCGGATTCACCAGGTTTCGGCGCTGGGCAAACAGCGACGTCAGGGTGTGTCCGTTGTACTCCAGCCCCGTCGCCGGGTTGTGCACCGAAAAGCTCATCTGCGTTTTTTGCCCGCTGATGCCCAGCTCGCTGAGGAGGCCCATAAAGCGCGGATAGGTGCGATCGTTGTAGACGATAAACCCGGTATCGATCGCGTATGTGCCCTGTGGCGTCGTCACGTCAACCGTTGCGGTATGGCCGCCGGGCGTGGCGCCCGCTTCAAACAGGGTCACCTGATGGTGCCCGGCCAGGCGCCAGGCGCAGGTCAGCCCGGCGATGCCGCTGCCGATAATCGCAATGTTCATGAACGCACCATCCTGCGCAGCAGCGCGCGCTGAAGAAACGCAGGCAGCCCGGAGAGCAACCGCAGAATAAAGCCGAACCCGTCAGGAAACGCGATATGCATTTTCCCTGCCGCCAGCCCGGTACGGATCGCCTTGACCGCCTCGTCGACGCTCACCCTGCCCGGCATGGCAAAGTCGTTTTTGCGCGTCAGCGGCGTATCAACAAAGCCCGGGGAGACCACCGTGACGGCAATTCCCTTTGGCTCCCAGTCCAGGCGCAAACTCTCGGCAAACCAGCTCAGGGCCGCTTTGGACGCGCCGTAGGCTTCTGCCCGTGGGAAAGGCAGCCAGTGGGCCATGGAACTCACCAGCACCACGCGGTTGCCAGCCGTCAGCTGGGGCTGCAGCGCGTCAAGACAGTTCACCGGGCCGAGGAAATTTGTCGCCATAACCCGCTCCACCAGCGCCGCATCCACCACGCCTCCATCGAGATATTCGCAGGTACCGGCGCAGAGAATAATCAGATCGGCGTAGCTGCCGGTCAGCGCCTGGCGACAGGCGTCCCTGTCTGTCATATCAAACAGGCGAACGGTGAGATTGGGGCAGGTCTGATGCAGCGCTTCGAGACGCGCCGGATCGCGTCCGCAGGCAATCACGTGGTAGCCGTCTGCGGCAAAGGATTTCGCCAGCCCGGCGCCAATGCCCGAGCTTGCACCGGTGATCAGCACCGTTTTCATGATTTGACCCTCCGCTTCACGCCGCGTACCGCCCAGCCCAGCAGAGGAAGATGTTCGTAGATCATCTCTCCCGCATCGTAGTAGTCGCGCTGGTGCGTGATGAGATCGTTTTCCGTGTTCACCACCGAACACCCCGGCAGTTCGAGCGGCTCTCCCCCGGCAATGCGCGGATGCGACCAGTGCATTACCCAGGTCACAGCAAACCGGTTCCCGCTGCACAGCGGCGTATCGATGGAAAAACGGCAATGCTCGACGTTGGCTAGCAGATGGGTGAAGTAGCGCTGAAGCGCGAAAATCCCGTCATGCTCGCCAAACGGATCGATAAGCGTGGCATTCGAATGGTAAAGCCCCACCAGCGCGGACGGCGGCTGGCTATCCAGTGCGGCGTAGTACTCAACAAACCGACTCACGACAGAGGGCAAAGTGCTCATGGGTCACATCCTGGCTGTAAACAACGTGGCGTAATCGCATACTTAAAACTTACACAATTAACGTTATTTGTCCAAGTTTGTGATGATTTATTTTTTATTTTAACTATATATCAATAACTTAATAACAGTAAAAAAGTGAGTTTTGTAGACCGGGTAAGGAGTGGCCGCCACCCGACTTTAACTTTCAGGATTTCCTTAAGGCAAACTCGCCGGTCTTCTTCCAGGCTTATCCTTTTTATTCATAAGGATGCCTGCATGAAACGTTTCTTTCTCTCCCTATTCTCCAGCCCGGAATCCTTACTGCAGGTGATGAGCCAGCAGGAAATCATAGAAGCCGTCGAAGATGGCGATCGCATCATTATCGACCAGGACGGGAACGCCTCGGTGAACTACAAAAGCAACGAGGTACGGCAGGATTTTCTGCGTCACGTCAACATGCTGAAGAGGGCCTGATATGGGAACGGCGATATTTATGGTGCTGATGGTATGCGGGTACTGGTACACCAGCCGCGACCTGTCGACACGCTTTAAAATCAAGCGCTCCTTTGGCTGGGACGTCTATTTTCTTGTGGCGCTGTACGGCTGTATTTTCGTTCTGCAGGGCGTGATTGCCACCGGTCTGCTCTGGCTGCTCCTGCTCGCCCTTTCTGCGGCCAACAACGCTTTTCACTTTGCCTCGCCGAAATATACCGACTGGCAAATCGACTTTATGAACTGGAGCTTTTTAGGCATTCAGGCGCCGGTGGTCGTGATGCTGGCGTTTGCCATCCTGTTTTGCCTCTACCGCTCTAACTGGGCAGGCAGCGCCAGGCTGGACGGCGAAAGCCGGAAAAAGCTCTACAAACGTCTGGCGCAGTCGAGCGGTATTGAACAGCTGCTGTATCAGTGTATGGAGCAAGGGGAACTGGCGCAGGTCACGCTGCGGTCGAGGCGGATTTACGTCGGCATGATCCACACCGCGACGCTGGAATATGAAAAAACGGCCAATATCGTGCTGATTCCGATGTTAAGCGGGTACAGAGACGCGAAGACGATGAACTTTCGCATCGAGAATAACTACAGCAGGTGGTATGCGGAGCATGACATCACGCTCGACTCCGAACCCCGCAGCGCCATGTCATTCCGGAAGGTGATTTTACTCAATCAGATTGAGAGCCTCTCGCTGTTCGATCCCGCCAGCGCCAGCGCACTGTCGCTGGCACAGCGCGACGAGAGCTCTCGTTCTAAAGAGACATCCCCATAATTCTGAGTATGCTCTGCTGTGAAGCGGTTTCGAAAAGGACGTTCTTAACGCAGAGCATGCCCTGCTTCTGATAGAACCGGTACGCTCCCGCGTTCTGCTCAAGCACTTCCAGCCAGAGATAGTCTTTCCCCCTGCTCCGGGCCATGTCGGTGATGCTGTTGAACATCACCTGGCCATAGTTCTTGCCGGTCTCGGCGGGATCGAGGTAGAGCTTGTTGAGGAGAACGCCCTTCTTGTCCGTTTCCGGGAGCAGGGCTTCCCAGGTCACTTTCATAAATCCCACTGGCCGATCGGTCTCGGCAACATACCAGGAAACAGCGTTCTCTTTCAGGCTCTGTTCAAGTACGGAAAGCGCGTACTCGCCGTCCAGAAAAACCTTCATCTCTGCGTCTGACACCCACAGATGCTGAAAATGGGCGGGATAGATTCGGTATCCCAGCTCGCTTAAGAGCGCGGCATCGGCACGGGTGGCCTGTCGAATTCGAAACGTCATGGAAAGTCTCCCTGGTAATCACCCGCGTTGGGCATTTTGGTAGAGATCCCAGCGGTTGCCGTAAATATCTTCAAACACCACTACCGTACCGTACTCTTCCTCACGAGGCTCTTCACAGAAATGAACGCCTTTGTCTTTCATGGCACGGTAATCGCGCCAGAAATCGTCCGTCTGAAGGAACAGGAAAACTCTGCCGCCGCATTGATTGCCGATAAAGCTTTCCTGCCTCTCGTTAGAAGCGCGAGCCAGCAAAATGTTGCAGTCGCTTTCCGGGTTGGGTGAGACGACCACCCAGCGTTTACCCGGTTGAGGCGTATCTTCTACGAGGGTAAAACCCAGCTTATCTGTGTAGTATTCAATGGCACGATCGTAGTCATCAACCACAATAGCCACGCAGCCAAGGCATCGCTTCTGTGTTCTCATTTTTCGTTTCCTTTGCATGAATGGGTACGGGCACGCTATCCCATTGCAGCGTGCTGGCCGCCGGGTTTACTGGCTTGCGTAAGCCTCGCGCTTTTCTGCCCATTTCAGCATGGCATCAAGCGCCGGACATAATGCCTGCCCCCAATCGGTGAGGCGATACTCCACTTTCGGTGGCACTTGCGGGTAGACCATCCGCGAAACGATACCATCGGATTCAAGTTGCCTGAGCTGCTGCGCCAGCATCTTCTGGGAAATACCGGGGATCAGTTTTTCGAAATCTGAGTAGCGCTGCACTTTTCCGTCGAAAAGATGAAAAAGAATAATTAATTTCCAGCGGCCTTCCAGCAGCCGTAACACTTGCTCCACGCCGCTCGCGGCAGATTCCGGACTATATAACTTACTCATAATTCAGTAGCTCACTTTTTCGTGCGTACTTGTCAATTTCTCAGTCTATGTTGAATATACCTGTACTGTAAATAACGGGAGTGCAAGGTCATGTCATTAGATATTGATTTTAAAGGCAAACGCGTGCTTGTTACCGCGGGCACGAAAGGGCTCGGAAAAGCGGTCGTCGGGCTTTTAAAACAGCTCGGTGCAACGGTATTCACCACTGCGCGCCACGAGCCGGACGTAGATGTCGCAGATACTTTCGTCGCCGCTGACCTTACGACGGTCGCTGGATGTGCCGCTGTCGCATCTGCAGTTCAGGAGCAGATGGGAGGCGTCGACGTGATTATCCATGTTGCGGGCGGTTCAACCTCACCCGGTGGCGGTTTTGCTGCGCTTGGCGAAGAAGAGTGGCAGCAGGAGCTCAATCTTAATTTGCTGCCTGCAGTACGCTTAGATCGCGCCCTGCTTCCCGGAATGCTCGCGCAGGGAAATGGGGTGATTATTCACGTGACGTCTATTCAGCGCGAGCTGCCGTTACCGGAATCAACAACGGGTTATGCGGCGGCTAAAGCAGCCCTCTCAACCTACAGTAAAAGCCTTTCAAAGGAAGTCTCACCGAAGGGCGTTCGGGTGGTGCGCGTTGCGCCCGGCTGGATCGAAACTGAAGCGGCGGTTGCACTGGCGGAGAGGCTGGCAAAGCAGGCAGGTACAGACTACGAAGGCGGCAAGCAGATTATTATGAAGGCGTTAGGTGGAATACCGCTCGGACGCCCTGCCAGACCGATTGAGGTGGCCAACCTCATCGTCTTTCTTGCTTCATCGCATGCTGCGAGTATCACCGGTACTGAATTTGTGATTGATGGCGGCACCATTCCGACAGCGTAACGCGGGTGCTTAATCGGCTCGGTGCGAGAGTTGATTAAGCACCGGGGAATATCACCGATCGGACAGTTTCTCCAGGCCCTTTTTTAACACATGTCTTACCGTTTCTGAATCCATACCCATCTGTGCATGAATAATTGCGCCGTCAATGAGCAGCATGATTTCATTGACGACGCGCTCATCAGCACTCTTCGTCAGTAAGGCAATAATTTTCTTTGTTTCTGACTTATGACTGCGGCATATCTCTTTTATTTCGTTTTCAATATCTTCCGATTTCGCCTCTGCGCTGGCGTTAATAAACGCGCAGCCGTGGAAGTCAGGCGAAATAAACCATTCGTAAAGCGTTGCGGATATCGCATCAGCAGGTATTTCGCCTTGATCGAGATGCCGACGCAGCGTGGATTCAAACCAGTTAATCCATATTTCATGCCGGTAGTTCAAATAGGCGAGAATAAGCAAGCTCTTACTCGGGAAATGGCGATAGAACGTCACCTTGGTCACGTTAGACGCTTTAATCAGCGTATCCACCCCCGTCGCCCTGAAGCCCGTGGAATAAAACAGATCGTGCGCCGCGAGTAATATCTTATCTCTGACGCTAATTTTAGTATCGTTGTCTGCGGGTTCTGTTTTCACTTTTGGGTAGCCTCTAAAATAATGTTGACAGCGTTATTTTACAGGCATAGATTACCGCAAGTAGACAGACCTGTCTACATAATATAACACTGAGGTAATCGCCATGAACACACGTCCTCCTTTACCGCCCTTCACTCGTGAAAGCGCCATCGAAAAAGTCAGACTGGCAGAAGATGGCTGGAACAGCCGCGACCCGGCGAAAGTCGCGCTTGCCTATACGCTGGATACCCAATGGCGTAACCGCGCAGAGTTCGCCACCAACCGTGAAGAAGCCCAGGCGTTTCTGGAGCGGAAATGGAAAAAAGAGCTGGACTATCGTCTGATTAAAGATCTCTGGGCATTTACGGAGAACCGGATCGCGGTGCGCTATGCCTATGAATGGCATGATGATTCCGGCAACTGGTTCCGCTCTTACGGCAATGAAAACTGGGAGTTTGAGCCGGACGGACTGATGAAGCGCCGCTTTGCCTGCGTAAACGATATGCCAATCAAAGCCTCTGAGCGTCTGTTCCACTGGCCGCTGGGCAGACGTCCGGACGATCACCCTTCGCTGAGCGATCTTGGCTTATAGGATTTTTGCATCACTCCGGGCCGCCCCGGAGTGATGAACTTACAGCGTGCCCAGCTGTTTCATCAGCGTCAGGTTGTCCTCAATATGCCAGTTAGCCACAATTTTACCGTCAGCAATCTTATAAAGATCCGTGGCGATGAAATCTATTTTCTGCCCCTGTCCTTTCAGCTTGCCAAATGTTCCGGTGAACGTGCCGTAAAAATGTAAATGCGAAACCACGCGATCGCCTGAAATAATCATTTGCTCAACGTCACAGCGTAAATCAGGCACGGCTGCGCGAAACGCCCGGGAAGCTAAAATAGCGCCTTCCGGCCCCTGCTTACGCCCTTCCGGAGGCGTTTTATCAATAAAACCTGCCGCCAGGGCATCACGCGCCAGGGTTTCATTACCCGTGTTCCAGAATGAAGCATATTCTCTGGCAACGGCTTCATTCACCTTTAATTGCGCCTGCGGCAGGCTGTTGTCCACTATAAGCTGTTTCGGCTGAAGCCATTCCCCCTGCGCGGAAATCGCATTGCCCGACAGACCTGCAAAAATAACCATCGCTACAGCCGAATGAAAATACGTCGTATATTTCATGATATCTCTCAATAGAGTATTACATTCCCGCAGACGATTTCCTGCGGTTCAAATCAGAAAGGGTCAGTTAATTAACGCCCCGCCCTCAATATCAATGACCGATCCCGTGACAAAGGGATTTTCAATGGCGAAAAGATACCCTTGCGCGACGTTCTCCGCCCTTCCCCAGGCTTTGGCTGGCAGGGTTTCCGCCGCGCCAGCGAGCATTTTTTTCCGCGCGGCGGCGTCCATGCCCGCATACGCTTCCGTGTCGGTCAGCCCCGGACTCACGACGTTGACGCGCAGAGGTGAAAGCTCTTTCGCCAGCACTTTTGTCGCGGCCTCGATGGCGGCATTCATCGTCGTTTTAACAATGGCGCCCGCCACGGTGCGACGCGCCACGAACCCGCTGGTGAACGTCAGCGTACCGCCAGGGGCGATGTTCCCGCTGAGATAGCGGGCGACATTGATGCTTCCCCAGAATTTTGTATCAAAAGCTAGCCTTGCCGCGCGGAGATCCAGCCCGGAAAGAAGCCCTCCCGGAGCCAGTGAACCCGCCGTAACGACAATATTATTGACCTCACCCAGCGTTTCACCGAGTGCGACAAGCTCTGCCTCACGGCTGATATCCAGCACGAGGGTATGAACAGACGCGGCGTGGGCGCTCAGCCGTTGCCGCGCAGCGTCCAGCTTCGCGCCGTCGCGGCCCGCAAGAATAATCTCCTCGCCGCGCCCGGCAAGCAGGCTGCCCACGGCGAAACCGATGCCGGAAGCGCCGCCGATAATTAAGGTTTTACGGGTCATAGCGTTTTCTCCTGCAGGGTGTAAATGGGGTAATCGGTATATCCCGTCGCGGTTCCGCCAAACAGCGTGGCGGGGTCGCGCACCTGGGCCAGAGGCAGCTGGTGCGCCAGCCGGTGGGGTAAATCCGGGTTGGCAATAAACGGCCGTCCGAAGGCAATCAAATCGGCATAGCCGGCAGCAAGGATCTTTTCCGCTTTTTGAAGGTCATAGTTCCCCGCGACGATAAGGGTTCCGCTAAAGACCTCGCGAAGCGATTGCCGGAACGGCTCAGGCACCTGCGGCGCATCGTCCCAGTCGGCTTCCGCCAGGTGAATGAACGCAATCCCTTCATGTTCACACCAGGCCGCGAGAGCGAGTATGGCTTCCGTCACCTGCGGATCGTTCATCCCGCGCTGGGTAATAAACGGGGAAAGGCGAATACCCGTACGCTCGCGGCCAATGGCCTCGGCAATGGCGCTTAGCACCTCCTGAGCAAAGCGGATCCGGTTCGCCAGCGTGCCGCCGTACTCGTCCGTGCGTTTGTTGGAGGTTTGCCGCAGAAACTGGTCGATCAGATAGCCGTTTCCGCCGTGAACCTCCACGCCGTCAAACCCGGCCTGAACGGCATTCAGTGCCGCCTGACGATAGTCCGCGATGATGCTGTGGATGTCCTTGCGCGAGAGGGTTCTAGGCTGCGGGCAGTCAACCATTTGGCCTTCGCCCTTTTCATTCACCACCCACACCTGCGCGTCCGGCGCCAGTGCTGACGGGGCGACGGGCTGACCATCCTGATGAAAGCTGGCGTGCGACATTCGCCCGACGTGCCAGAGCTGCGAAAAAATCACCCCGCCCGCCTGATGCACGGCGCCCGTGGTGAGCTGCCATCCTGAAACCTGCTCAGGTGAATGGATGCCGGGCGTCCAGGAGTATCCCTGGCCCTGAGGCGAAATCTGGGTGGCTTCCGTGATAATTAATCCGGCGCTGGCCCGCTGCCGGTAATACTCCGCCATCAGCGCCGAGGGAATATTTCCCGGCTGCAGGGAGCGCGCGCGGGTCATCGGCGCCATGACGATACGGTTTTTCAGGTCTTGCTGACCCAGCCTGTAGCGTTCAAAAAGTGAGGTACGTTGCATGTTTTCATCCCTTATGGTTTGGATGAAATCACTTTACAGCCGGCATCTGATTTTGATAATTACGCTAAAATCAGATGCACTTTTCGGAATATATGAATAATGGGTAAACTCGAAGACATGGCGTTACTGGTGGAAGTTGCCGAGGCCGGCGGTCTTTCTGCCGCCGGGCGACGCCTGTCGCTTTCCCCCGCCACCATGACGGCCAGGCTGAAGGCGATTGAGGAGCGTTACCAGACGCGCCTGTTTCACCGCTCAACGCGATCCATCACGCTGACCCGCGCCGGGGAAGAGTTTTACCATGCCGCGCTGCGCGTGCTGGAAGAGGTGCATCACGCCGAGTCGTTACTGACGCAAAAGGAAGGCGTGCTCAGCGGCAACATTCGGCTTTCTGCCCCCTCGGACTTTGGCAGACAGTATCTTAGCCCCGCCGTCGTAGAATTCTCCCGACGCCATCCCGACGTTAAATTTTTCATCTCGTTAAGAGAACACGTTGAGGACCTGGTCGCTAACCGGCTGGATATGAGCGTGCGTTTTGGCAACCTGCCGGACAGCAGCCTTGTCGTCAGAAACATCCGCCCGAACCATCGGGTGCTGGTCGCCTCCGGGGAGTATCTTAACGAACGCGGTATTCCCTCCACGTTTGCCGATTTAGCTCAGCACCGGTGCCTGGCGCTTGAGTCTCAGGGCGTGGTGATGAACGAATGGCGCTTTGAAAAAGATGGCGAGGAAAGCGTCGTTCGCGTAGAGCCTGCCATGGTGTGCGACGACGGGGCTTTGCTTCGTCAGTGGGCACTCAGCGGGGCTGGCATCGCGGGGAAATCGTGGTGGGACGTCAAAGACGATGTTGAAACCGGACGGCTCACGGTACTGTTTGCCGACAGCTTCACCGGCTTTAGCCGATACGATCGCAAAGATGTCGGTCTGCAGCTTGTTTACCCCCAGCGCAAACTGCAGCCGCTTCAGGTCACGGCGTTTAGCCAGTTTTTTCTCGACTGGCTAAAAAAGCAGTAAAGTTAAATCGCGTGGCAGCTGCAGTTAATTCTCGCCAAAATAAGAGATAGCGCGCATTTCGGTAGCAACCTCAGGACTACTCTGTGTGCGGTTTTCAGGAGGTACAAAATATGAAAAAGCTTCTGATCTGTTGTTTGTTTGGTAATACCGCAAACTCTCTCGCCAAAAAAATGCAGTCTCTGGCAGAACGCGAAGGCTATCCGCTGATGATTAGCGCTGTTGGGCTGGATAACTTCGCCAGCGTCGCTCCCGCTTTCGATGGTTTCCTCATCGCGCCGCACATTCAGTACAAACTCGATGAGATAAAAGAAACGGTGGGCAATACGCGTTCACTCGCCATTATTGAGAGCCTGCCCTATGCCTCTCTCGACGCGAGGAAAGTATTGAATTTCGTGAAGGAGCAGATGCCTGAACTGGCTGCCTGACAGATAAGGCCGCATCTGTTTTGCGGCCTCCTCTCACCCGGCGCTCAAAACGTGTCGACGCAAGGCTGGCCGACCTTATTAATAGCGTTTTTCAACCTGGCTCTGAGTTCAATTAACGCCGCTTCTTTCTCTTCAAGCTGCTGCAGCTTGCGGCGCAGAGAAGACTGTTTTTGCTCAGCGGTAAAGTTGTCGTCAACCCAGACAGCTAAAACCTCTGCAATTTCGGCTAAGGTAAAACCCAGCATTTTGGCATGCTTGATCATGTTTAAGCGCTGTAAATCGACGGCGGAATAAACTTTGTAGTTATTGCTGCGATTGGGCTGCGGGATATTCTCTAATAGCCCCTGTCGCTCATAGTAACGCACCGTCTCTTTCGACAATCCCGTTTTCGCACACAGTTCACCAATTCGCATAGCGTCGCCCTCACCTTGTAAAAATCACGCTTGACCGTGTACCTAAGTGCACGGTTTATCCTGTGCGGCATACATTAGGGAAACGGGATTAAAGATATGAATTCTTTTGATTATACAGGAAAAACAGCGCTGATTACCGGAGCATCTTCGGGCATAGGCCGTGATTTTGCCCGGCAGCTCGCCGCCCGCGGCGTGGCCTTGATCCTCGTCGCCCGCAGCGAGCCAAAGCTGCATGCGCTTGCCGCAGAGTTGGTCAGAAAGCACGGCGTCTCCATCACGATTATCGTGCAGGATTTAGTGAAGCCGGAAGCCATTCCCCACATTGTGGAACGGCTTGAAACCTTAAGACGCGTCCCCGACATTCTGATCAATTGCGCCGGCTTCGCCACCTACGGGCCATTCGGAAAGCTGTCGATCGACAGGCAGCGTGATGAGATAAACGTAAACTGCATGGCCCCCGTGGAGCTGACTCACGCCTTGCTGCCGGGAATGCTGCAGCAGGGATCCGGGGTGATTGTTAACGTTGCCTCAACGGCCGCGATGCAACCGGATCCCTATATGGCGATTTATGGCGCAACCAAAGCCTTCCTGCTCTCGTTTTCGAACGCGCTGTGGGGAGAATATCGCTCCAGGGGCATCCGCGTCCTGGCGCTTTGCCCCGGCGCAACGGATACGGCCTTTTTTGATGTGGTGAATGCTGAGGAAGCTTCGGTAGGGAAAAGAATGCCCGCGCACAAGGTAGTCACCCTGGCGTTGAAGGCCGTTGAGAGTAACCGTAGCTACCTGATTACCGGATGCGGTAACTGGCTTCTGGGGCAGCTACACCGGTTCGTGACGCGCAGGCGTCTGGTTCTTATTGTTGAAAAAATATTGCGCCCGCGCTCGGCTTAAGCAAAAACGGCTCTGTTCAGCGCAAGGGAGTTGCGCTGAAATCCTCGCTTATCGCAGACAGATAGATGCCATAGTGCACGAAAAACAGTGATACACTTACCGCACATGGTTGATCGTCCCGTCTGAACGGCTCATGATGAATGACGGTAACCAAATCTCAAAATGGTCACTCGTTGTTAATCGTAGCCCGTCACGCTAAGCTTAAATAATGACTAAAAATATGAATCCCCCATCATCACGTGGTCCCCTTGACCACGCTGTCAGAGAGCAAATCGTCGAAGCGGCTTTTGAGCACTTCGGTCACTACGGCTATGAAAAAACCACCGTCGCCGAACTGGCTAAATCCATTGGTTTTTCAAAGTCCTACATTTATAAGTTTTTCGATTCCAAACAGGCTATCGGCGAGGTGATCTGCGCTAACCGCCTGGAGCTGATCATGGCGGCAGTGCTTTCCGCCATCGAGGATGCGCCGTCGGCAAGCGAAAAATTACGCCGCCTTTTCAAAGCGCTCACCGAGGCGGGAAGCGAGCTGTTTTTCCACGACCGTAAGCTATACGACATCGCCGCCGTCGCCGCGCAGGAGCAGTGGCCTTCCACGCAAAAGTACAGTGAATGCCTGATGAAGCTGATTGAGAGCATCATTATCGAAGGCAGGCAGGCCGGCGAGTTTGAAAGAAAAACGCCGCTGGATGAAGTCACCTGTGCCGTCTACATGGTGATGTGCCCTTACATTAACCCCGTTCAGCTTCAGTACAACCTCGAAATGGCCCCCACGGCGGCAGTGCTACTCTCTTCATTGATTTTAAGAAGCCTGGCCCCCTAATTTGTGACCATTGACAATTTTGGTCACTAGTCAGAGAATGCGGATACCGTCCTGTTACGTCAAAAAGGTTTCCCATGCTCAGGCTCACTTCAGCCCGCGTTGCCGTTTGTCTCCTGCCGTTTGCCCTGGTGGCGTGCGGCGATATTTCCGCGAGTGACGATCCGCGCACAAAGCCACCGCTCGTCAGATCCGCCTCCGTCGAGCTAGCGAACAATAGCGCCCGCGCCTTCACGGGCGTGGTGGTCGCAAGAACGCAAAGCGATTTAGGTTTCAGGGTTCAGGGAAAAATCCTTGAGCGGCTGGTTGATACGGGGCAGACCGTCAAACAGGGCCAGCCCCTGCTGCGCCTGGATCCGCTTGATCTGAAATTACAGGCCCAGGCGCAGCAGCGCGCGGTGGATGCGGCCCAGGCGCGCGCGCGAAAAGCCACCAGCGATGAGGCGCGCTATCGTGGACTTGTGGCGTCCGGCGCGGTGTCTGCCTCGGAATATGACCAGATCAAAGCGGCGGCCGATACGGCCAGGGCCGATCTCAGCGCCGCCCGGGCGCAGGCCAGCGTGGCGCAAAACGCCACGGGCTATGCCGTGCTGCTGGCGGATTCGGACGGCGTGGTCATGGAGACGCTCGCCGAGCCGGGCCAGGTCGTCAGCGCCGGACAGGTGGCGATCAGGCTCGCCAGAGCCGGGCAGCGTGAAGCGCTCGTCCAGCTTCCGGAAACGCTGCGCCCTGCTGTCGGCAGCGAAGCGCAGGCCACGCTGTATGGCAATGAAAAACATCCGGTCACCGCAACGCTGCGCCTGCTGTCTGACTCGGCCGATGCCGCGACCCGCACGTATGAAGCCCGCTACGTGCTGGATGGCCTGCTGGCGAACGCGCCGCTGGGGGCGACCGTCACGCTGAACGTTCAGGACAACAAAGCGGAAGGTCAGGTCATGCAGGTCCCGCTGGCTTCACTCTATGATGCAGGAAAAGGTCCCGGCGTCTGGCGTATTTCCGCCCAGCCGGCAAAGGCCGCATGGACGCCCGTCAGGGTGCTGAGTGTGGGTGAAGATGCGGCGCAGGTCACGGGCGGCGTGAAGCCCGGTGAGAAGATTGTTGCGTTAGGCGCCCATCTTCTGCACGAAGGTGAGGTCGTCAGGCTTGCTAAGCAGCGCAATGCCGCCCTGGCGGAGAACACGCCATGAGCGGAAGCCGCTTCAACCTGTCGGCGCTGGCCGTCCGCGAACGTTCCATCACGCTGTTTCTGATCGTTCTGGTCACGATTGCCGGAATTTACGCCTTCTTTGGGCTCGGGCGCGCGGAAGATCCGCCCTTCACGGTAAAGCAAATGACGGTGATAACCGTCTGGCCGGGCGCGACCGCGCAGGAAATTCAGGATCAGGTCGCCGAGCCGCTGGAAAAGCGCCTGCAGGAACTCAAATGGTACGACCGTACCGAAACCTATACCCGTCCCGGCATGGCGTTTATCACGTTGTCATTGCAGGACAAGACCCCGCCTGCCGAAGTGCAGGAGGAGTTCTATCAGGCGCGTAAGAAGCTTGGAGATGAATCTCAGCGACTTCCGGCGGGCGTCATCGGCCCGATGATCAATGACGAATTCTCGGATGTCACCTTTGCCCTCTTTGCCCTGAAAGCGAAAGGCGAACCGCAGCGGCTGCTGGTACGCGATGCCGAAGGCCTGCGCCAGCAGCTTCTGCACGTTCCCGGCGTGAAGAAAGTGAACATTATCGGCGAACAGGCCGAGCGGATTTACATCTCTTTCTCCCACGACCGTCTGGCGACGATAGGGCTCTCACCCCAGGACATTTTCAACGCCCTCAACAGCCAGAATGCGCTAGCCGCGGCGGGTTCCATTGAGACCCGAGGCGCGCAGATTTTTATCCGCCTGGACGGCGCGTTCGATGAACTGCAGAAAATCCGCGATACGCCTTTTGTGGCTCAGGGCAAAACGCTCAAGCTGTCCGATGTGGCAACGGTTGAGCGAGGCTACGAAGATCCCCCGACGATGCTGATACGCAATCAGCATGAGCCCGCCCTTCTGCTGGGCATCGTGATGCGTGAAGGCTGGAACGGTCTGGCGCTGGGTAAAGCGCTGGATGCGGAAACGGCGAAAATAAATGATAACCTGCCGCTGGGCATGTCCCTGACCAAAGTCACCGACCAGTCCGTGAATATTCGCTCGTCGGTCGACGAGTTCATGATCAAATTCTTCGTCGCCCTGCTTGTGGTCATGGTGGTGTGTTTTGTCAGCATGGGCTGGCGCGTGGGTGTTGTCGTTGCGGCGGCGGTACCGCTGACGCTGGCGGTCGTTTTCGTGGTGATGGAAGCCGCGGGGATAAACTTTGACCGCGTTACGCTGGGCTCCCTGATCCTCGCCCTCGGCCTGCTGGTTGATGATGCGATTATCGCCATCGAAATGATGGTGGTTAAAATGGAGGAAGGTTACGACAGAATTAAAGCCTCGGCCTTCGCCTGGAGCCATACCGCCGCGCCCATGCTGGCCGGTACCCTGGTGACGGCCATTGGCTTTATGCCGAATGGCTTTGCCCAGTCGACCGCAGGGGAATACACCAGCAATATGTTCTGGATCGTCGGCCTCGCCCTGATTGCATCGTGGTTTGTCGCGGTGGTGTTCACGCCCTATCTTGGGGTGAAGATCCTGCCGGCGATCCCTAAAGTAGAAGGGGGTCATGCCGCCATCTATAACACGCCTCGCTATAACCGTTTTCGCCAGCTGCTTGCCCGCGTTATCGCCAGAAAATGGCGGGTGGCCGGGTCGGTGGTCGCCATTTTCCTTCTTGCCGTACTCGGCATGGGGCTGGTTAAAAAACAATTCTTCCCGACCTCCGATCGCCCGGAAGTACTGGTTGAGGTGCAGATGCCCTACGGTACCTCGATTGAGCAAACCAGCGCCGCCACCGCAAAAATAGAAGCGTGGCTGGGCCAGCAGCCCGAAGCCAAAATTGTCACGGCCTATATTGGTCAGGGTTCGCCCCGCTTTTATCTGGCGATGGCGCCTGAACTGCCCGATCCGTCTTTTGCGAAAATAGTGATCCTGACGGACAGCGAGACGTCACGCGAGGCGCTCAAGCTCCGGCTGAGAGAGGCTGTCGCCAACGGCCTTGCCCCCGAAGCGCGCGTCCGGGTAACGCAGCTGGTGTTTGGCCCGTACTCGCCCTTCCCGGTTGCCTGGCGCGTGTCGGGGCCGGATGTCGAACAGGTGCATGACATCGCTGACAGGGTGAAAGCCGTGCTCCAGGCGAGCCCGATGATGAGAACCGTCAACACCGACTGGGGGTCGCGCGTTCCCGTCCTGCATTTCACCCTCGATCAAAACCGCCTGCAGGCGACCGGCTTGACCTCAAGTGCCGTTGCCGATCAGCTTCAGTTTCTGCTCTCAGGCGTGCCTGTCACCTCCGTGCGGGAAGATATTCGCTCGGTTGAGGTCATTGGCCGCGCGGCGGGAGATATCCGTCTCGATCCGGCCAAAATCGAAGGTTTCACCCTTGTCGGCAATGCGGGACAGCGCGTTCCGCTGTCTCAAATCGGCAAGATTGAGATCGGTATGGAAGATCCGATCCTGCGCCGCCGCGATCGCACTCCGACGATTACCGTGCGGGGCGATATCGCTAACCATCTTCAGCCACCGGATGTGTCGGTCGCCATCATGAAGCAGCTCAATCCGATTGTTGACGCGCTGCCGGCCGGATACCGTATCGACATGGCGGGTTCGATTGAGGAATCGGGCAAAGCCACGCAGGCCATGATTCCGCTGTTCCCTATCATGATGGCCCTGACGCTGCTGATCATCATTTTGCAGGTGCGCTCAATCTCGGCGATGGTGATGGTGTTCTTAACCGCGCCGCTGGGGCTGATTGGCGTAGTGCCCGTGCTGTTGATTTTCAATCAGCCGTTTGGCATCAACGCGCTGGTCGGCTTGATCGCCCTTTCCGGCATTCTGATGCGCAATACGCTGATCCTGATCGGTCAAATCGATCATAACCAGAAGGAGGGCATCGAGCCGTTCCAGGCGGTGGTTGAAGCGACGGTCCAGCGCGCGCGCCCGGTCTTGCTGACCGCCATGGCCGCCGTGCTGGCGTTTATTCCCCTGACGCATTCGGTGTTCTGGGGCACGCTGGCCTACACGCTGATAGGCGGAACGCTGGGCGGGACGATCGTCACGCTCGTCTTCCTGCCCGCGATGTATGCGATCTGGTTCCGGATCCGCCCTGCGGAACAACGGGTGCAGCACCCTGCAGAAAACGTGTAAACTACCAAGAGTAGATAACACTTATGAGGAAAGCATGGTTGTTAAGCGCTTAAGAAAAGAGGACCGCCGCGTGCAGCTGCTGGAGGTTGCGCGCGGAATCGTTCGTCAGCAAGGCACGGAGGCGCTGACCCTTGGCTACCTGGCCGAGCGGGCCAACGTGACCAAGCCTATCCCCTACGATCACTTTGGCGATCGTGAAGGGCTGCTGATGGCGCTGTACCGGGATTATAGCGACCGGCAGCTGGCGAAGTTCCGCGAGACGCTGGCGGTCGACAGCAAAACGCTGGAGAAGACGATCCGCTTTTTCAGCGCCGCCTATATCGACTGCGCCATTAGTGCCGGGCCGGAGACCGGGCCAATTGCCGCAGCGCTGTCCGGATCCCACGCGCTGCAGACGTTTCGTGAGGCATGCGTGGCCGAATGCGCCGACTGCCTGCGTACCGCGCTTTCCCCGTTCGTCGCGCTGAAAGGCGTTCAGGGAGAAGCGGTACTGACGGCCATCATTGGCGCGGCGGACGCGCTCAGCACCGCCGCGGGCAACGGCGTGCTAGCCCGGAACGTGGCGGAAGATACGCTCAGCGGCGCCATGACCGGCGTGCTGGAGACCTACGTGAATAGCACAAAATGATCGCTGGGGGCGGATTGACACCTAAGTTACCAATAGTAATATAGGCGTCAGTTCTCACCCATTCGAGGTCGCTATGTCTGCTACAAATGCCATTAATAACGCACTGATCGTGACGGCTCATCCTGTCGACAATTCGTTATCCCATTCGCTGGCAGCCCGTATTGCCGGAAAATTACGCGAGCAAGGTACGCAGGTTGAGATTGCCGATCTGCATGCTGAAGGGTTTAATCCGGCGATGACCCGCGCCGATCTCGATTTGTATCACGGCGATCCGAGCGCCCTTCCCGACGATATTCTGCGCGAGCAGCAGCGCGTCGAGCGAGCGGATATGCTGGTGTTTGTCTTCCCCGTGTACTGGTGGTCGGTCCCCGCGCTGTTGAAAGGCTGGTTCGATCGCGTATTAACCCTGAACTGGGCGTATAAGGTGGCCGACGATGGCCGGATTGTGGGCAGCTTACGCGACGTTCCCGTCCGCCTGATTGCCACAGGCGGCAGCGATCTCACCGGATTCGACAAACACGGCTATTCGACGGCGATTCAGACGCAGATAATCGAAGGCGTGTTTGGCTTCTGCGGGTTGAAGAACGTTAAGCTCGATATCCTTTACCAGGCAGACACGGCGACGCCTGAGCAGGTAGAGGATTTCCTGCAGGGGCTAGAGAGTCTTAAATAATCCCGGCTATCCAGTCACAGCAAAGGCGCGCCTCCTTCGCCAGAAGGAAGCGCGTGTCTCGTTATCACCTACCACCGTCAGGGGCGATCTTTTAATCCTGCTGGATAACCGGAACTCTCTTTCCAGCGATTATTCAAAAAATAACGAGAAAAGGCCAATCGCCATCACTACGCTCATAATCACCTGAATCAGAATAATAAAAAAAGCGACCCCACCCAAGACTGTGATTTTTCGACGCAGAATGAAAGTAATGCCGGAAAGTACAGCACTGAACAGAATGGCTTTAAGGATATAGGAAAGCGGAACCATTGCCGGGTGACCGGTATGCACTCCAGCAAGCCCAATGAGACCCAGCAGAAAACCTCCGCAGAATCCCCATCCCCAGAAAGTCATTGGTAAGCTCATCTGCCCCGCGACTAATCTTTTCAACATACGCACATCCTTTTTGTGATTATTTTTATCAAAATTCACCGGTTTACAGGGTAAAACCCCCGTCACCCACCTGCGCCTGAGCGTACCATTTCATCAGCTTTTCGGTGCCGGGCTCGTTTTCTGCAGGTGACCATGGGGCGGTATCGTGCTCAGACACGGGCTGATACCCGCCGTGTTTAACCTCAAAAATGACGCCGCCTTTATCCAGCGACAGCACGGCATGCCAGGTACCGGCATCCATCTCCAGCACTTTGCAGTCTTCACCTAACACCACGCGCTGGGTCACGTTACCGCCGTCATCAAAATTCAACACCAGAAAGCGACCGCTCAAAGCCGTCAGCAGTTCAAACGTGTGCGGGTGGCGATGAGGGCGAACATAGGTACCAGGCTCCATCGCGATAGCCAGGCGCTGCACCGGGTCGCTCAGCTCGGGATGTAAATTGCGGTGCGCGCGTAAGCGAGGAGAATTGGCAGCCTGCTCGCTTTGTTGCTGCAGGTCACTGAACGTAATTTGTTTCATATACACCTTTGTGAATGGAGTCAGCGGACGGCAACCCTTTAGCCGCACGACGTTATACCATTCTGGACGCTCGATGAGCGATGGCATTTGTGAAACAAATCGCTGCATCGGTTTCGCAGGTTCTGTTACGACGTGCTCAAAGCAGTGAGATGGACTCATCCAGCCAGCCGGGGAGATGTTCTCTGTACCAGCTCAGGTAGAGCTTAAAATCACTTTTTTTCCTTTCGTGCAGAAGTAACACGACTTCAGTGACAATCCATGCTTTAGCAAGAGCGATTTCTCTGGCTAATCTGCCTGCGACCGAATGCGTGGCAAAAACACGGTAGCGCTCGGCAAGTTGCAAAAGGCTTTGTTTTGAGCCCATCCCTTTTACCAGCGGAGCAAGGTCAATAGCCGGGCTGCCAGTACCGAACCTTTCCCAGTCGAAAAGTATCGTATCGCCGTTTTCTCTTCTGCCCCAGTTACCCGCATTGGTATCACCAGAAATTAAACATTCCCGACTAAACAAAACGCTACTCCCTTGCTGAAAACACCGCATCTGCCGCTCAGCCCGGACGGGCAATTCCAGAAGAGACAGAGATTTTTCTAGCGCTGACTCAGACCAGGTATGGGTGTGATAAATCCATGCAGGGTCGGCAGGATAATCGTGTAGACGTGAAAGTCGTTTCAGTATGTCGTTTCCCGCAACCTCATCCTGTGAGATCTTATGAGGAACGTATTCAAGCGTCAGGCTGCGTCGGTGTGGATCGGCGTTAAAAAGTCGTGGGGATTCGACAACGCCACTGAGTGGTTCCGCCGCATGTTCATAAAAGCCGTATTCAACCTCACTAACAGAGTATTTTTCTATTACCTGATTACCATGCTGATCCACAATCAGATGGACTTTTGCCGCGCCCATCTTGGACAAGTTTTCGCCAGCCATACCATCCTCATGCCACACCTTCGGTTTCTCAACGTAAGTATAGTGTGATGGATCATCATCCCACGTTGAGTAAAACTCACATTGACTTCCACTATTTATCGTTTTTCAAACGTAACCGCATTGAAATACCATCCCTTCATCCCTGGTATATTGCTGGCCAGAAATTGATAACAAAATTCAAATAATATACGTATATGGAGCACCTATGACACTCGATGTTTTATTTCATCTAATGAAAACGATCTCACCTGAAAAAAACACCGCCGGTGAAAATATACATGCGCTCATTACGTTACTTTTGTCAGATAGCGATCGCGCTGAGGCGCTATCGCCTTTCATCCATCGACTGCATCTTTTGGCTTTCGCCCAAAGCAACCCGGGTAACGCCGAAGAGTTGCTCTCAGCGCATTTACCAAAAGAGGATGGGATCCTTCCGCTGCTGGACTTTGCGGACTGGCCAAAGGTGCGTTACGCCGCGTCAGGCGAAGCTCAGACGCGTGAATCGCAGGAGTATTTCCGTGATATGACCTCGGCTGCCAATCTGTTACGCACTGCGCTGATCGACGCCGAGCGAGCAAAGGGAACGCCTGCGCTTTATATTCTGGATAAATTACTCAACCTGAACAGCGCCCTGCCGGAGCGATATAAACAGATGGCGAATATTCCCTACGCATAAATATGTTCTATATGCGGAATATCCTTCACTAAATATTCCGCTATTTATTAAACCCGATTTTCATTGTAATCAAGACAGACGATATCCAACGAAGACAGCACCGGCGCATTAAGGTTAAGCCACGCCAGCAACCGTTCAATACTCTGTCTTCTGAGCGAATTTTTCGGCCAGACGAGGTAGTAGCCATCGCCGGTTGCGATAGCTTCCCTGAAGGGCAGCGCGAGCAGGCCGCTTTTCAGCGCGTCGAGCGTGAGGCGGAGGTCGGCCATCGCCACACCGTGACCGTGCATGGCGGCCAGGCTTCCCTGCTCCAGGGTGTCGAACACGATTCCACGACTCACGTCGAGCCCTGGGAATGACCCGGTTCTTTTCAGCCATCGCTTCCAGTCCCGTCTGTCCGGAGAGGGATGGATAATATCGCACTGCGCAAGCTGATGCCGGGCTGAATCAAGCAAAGACGGGGTACAAACCGGAATGAGCCATTCACTGAAGAGCAGCCTGCTTTCCGTAGACTCGCCGAAATAGCCATTACCGAGGAGGATCGCACAATCGTAGGGCTCACGGCTGAAGTCAACGGTGTCGAAGTCCATCCAGACGCTGGCAATTTCAATTTTTGGCTTAGCGTGGTTCTCGCGAAAGGATTTAAGCACATTCAGCAGCCACCGCATCGTCAGGGTGCTGGGGGCTTTGAGGCGCAGAAGGTGGTTTTCGCTTCTGAATGCGCGACAGGCCCACTCAATATTCGAGAAACTTTCGCTGAGCTGTCCGGCCAGAATACGTCCGGCATCACTGACCTCCACTCGCGGCCCCTGGCGTTTAAAGAGCTCACAGTCGAACCACTGTTCAAGCGTCCGGACATGCCTGCTGACCGCGCCCGGCGTGATATTCAGTGCTTCAGCCGCTTTGCTGAAGGAGTTCAGCCGCGCGGCAACTTCAAAAGCGCGCAGCGCATACAGTGGTGGTAAAGACATACATTCCCTTTCTGTGAGGTTTAGCTATGCAGTTTTTGTATTATCGGCACTCATTGACTTGTCGCTCAGGTCCTCAGACGGGAACGTCATCAGCAGCTCCCTGAGCAGGGACTCAAGCTGCGCGCGCTGCGCGTCAGATAAGTTGCTCAGCAGCGCATTTTGCGTTTGTGTATGCACGATCAGCGCCTGTTCGATACGCTCCTGCCCGTGCGGCGTCAGGCTTACGAGGGTGCTACGCTTGTCATCCGGATCGGCAATTCGCCTGATAAGCCCAAGCTGTTCGAGATGGCTGAGCCGGTTCGTCATCGCCCCTGAGGTGACCAACAGCGATTTATAGAGCTGCGTGGGGGAAAGGCAGTACGGCTCACCGGCGCGACGCAGCGTGGCGAGCACGTCAAACTCGCCCTCGCGAAAGCCAAACTGCGCCATCGCCTGCGCCCATTCTTTTCCCAGATGCTTCATCAGCCGGAGCATTCGGCCAAAAATTTTCATCGACGAGGCGTCCAGCTCCGGCATGGCGCGGCTCCACTGGCCGACAACGAAGTCTACGTGATCTTGCATTTTCACCCCTGATGGCGTGCGAATTTATCCTGTTGTGCGGTACATCTTACGCAAAAACATATTTTATCTCAACGTTAAGATAAATGCTCGTGCGATTTGCCCGGGCCATTCACAACCGAAAAGGACTCCATGTTGAAACGCACGTCGCCTTTACTCTTCGCCGTTATCGCTTTTATCGTCGGGCTGAACCTGCGCCCCATACTGGCTTCTGTCGGACCGCTGTTTTCCGTGCTGCAGCGCGAAGCAGGGCTGACCGCTACGCAATTCAGTCTGTTGACCACCCTACCGGTCGCGATGATGGGGCTGGCCGCCCTGTGTGGCCCCTGGCTGTTAGCCCGAGTCGGCGCCGTACGGGGCATTATGCTCGGGCTTTTCATTCTGCTTGTTGCCTGCTTATTACGCGGTTTTAGCGCCTCACCGGAGAGTCTTATGGGCACCGCGTTACTGGGCGGGGCCAGCATAGGCACGATCCAGGCGTTAATGCCTGCCCTGATAAAAAAGGAATATACGCAAACGGCCAGCACGGTGATGTCGCTCTTCAGCACGGGCATTATGGCCGGTGCGGCAGTCGCCGCCGCCAGCGCCGAGCCGTTGTTTTCATGGCTCACGCTGAAGCCCGCGCTGGCAATGGCCGGGCTGTTAGCGCTGCTTGCGCTGATACTGTGGTTAACCCTGGTTAAGCATCCTCAGGAGGAAAAAACAGCACGCGAAACCGTTACGCTCTCGTCCTCCCGTACAGGGCTACTGCTGCTCTTTTTCGGCGTGGGAACGGGAGCCTACACGCTGGTATTGGCCTGGCTGCCCCCGCTCTATATTCAGGCGGGATGGTCCGCACGCAGCAGCGGCTACATGCTGGCCTGGCTGACGTTAACCGAGGTTGTCGCCGGGTTTGCCGTCTCCGCGCTGATCGGTAAATTCCCCGATCGTCGCGTACCGCTGATTGCCGTTTTGCTGTTGCTGCTGGCGGGATTACTGTGTCTGGTCTTTGCGCCGAGTACGACGCCTGTATTATCCACGTTGCTGCTTGGCACCGGGATCGGCGCCCTCTTCCCGCTGTCGCTCATCGTTACGTTCGATCATGCGCGAACGCCCGCGCAGGCCGGGAAGTTGCTGTCTAAAGTTCAGGGTGGCGGATACACGATCGCCGCGCTTATGCCGTTAATTGCGGGGATCGTTCGCGACAGTTCGGTCTCGCTGACCAGCGCATGGCTGATCATGAGTGCGGGAGTCGTGCTGCTGATCGTTATCGCGCTGAATTTTAAACCCGTCGTGGACGTGCAGGCACGGTGAACGCGATACCAGTTTTGAGAGTCGTATTTCCGCCGATCGTAAGATAAATTCAGGGTGAATTTCACCTCATTCAGGAGTGGATATGCCGCAGACGTTACCGGAAATTGATGTCTTGTTCGTCGCCGGGTTCGGGCCCATTTCGCGGGATACGGAGTCCAGCAGCGCGTTTTATGTTCAGACACTCGGCCTTCCGCTGAAGCCGATGGAGGGAAACATCGATTATCTGCTCACTGAGGAGGATCAGCTGGAAGGCGTGAAGCATTTCGCCGTCTGGCCGCTCGCACAGGCTGCTGCGTCCTGCTTTGGAGAAGAACAGTGGCCAGTTGAGCACCCGATACCGCAGGGATGGGTTGAGTATGAGGTACAGGATTTGGACTCGGCTACCCGCGTTCTGAGTGAAAAAGGCTATCGGCTGCTGGTAGCTAACCGTTTGGAACCGTGGGGGCAAACCGTCACTCGCCTGCTCAGCCCGGAAGGCTTGCTTACCGGGCTGACGATTACGCCGTGGCTGCGGGGATAAATGGTTTTTGGAAAGCAGCCTGGTAGTGGGAAGCGCCTGCTTTGAGCGAACAGTGGGCGTACCCTTATGCTATTTACACCAACGGTGTGAGTCTTTTTCTGTTAAGTTGAATGACGATGAAAACACACTCAGTCCTAACCTATTCAATGATTATTATCACCTGTCTGACTCAGGTGGGATAACGTTTGCCATTTTCCCGCCGGTAAGGCGGGCCTTACCGGTAACAATTCAGTGAGGTAAAGAATGGACACAAATGCAGTAACGACGCCTGAAAAACCTGTCTTGCACTTGTTATGTGGAAAAATTGCATCCGGAAAATCCACATTGTCAGCAAAATTAGGATCATCACCTGGGACTGTAATTGTCAGCGAGGATCGCTGGCTGGCTGCCCTCTTTACCAATGAAATGCAATCCATATCTGATTATGTGCAGTATTCATTAAGACTAAGGAATGCCATGAAGCCTCATCTGGTGTCACTACTCAAAGCTGGTTTATCAGTAGTTCTTGATTTCCCGGCAAACACACAAACAAATCGTGAATGGATGATGAGCATTATTAAGGAGTCAGGTGCCAGTAATCAGCTGCACTATCTGAAAGTTTCTGATGAAGTATGTAAATCCCGCCTGCGCGCCCGTAATGCAGAAGGCGTGCATGAATTTTCTGCCTCAGACCAACAATTTGACATCATAACGCGCTATTTCGAAGAGCCAACGGCTGATGAAGGGTTTAATATTACCGAATACAGCTAAATTTACCTTCCTGCACGAAAGCCGCCAGTTGGCGGCTTTATTATTTTCCATCTCATACGGTTATAAACGGTACTACAGCGAACTAAAAGTCCGCTCCTGGCACAAAGCGGACATCGGGTATTCCGGAAGTGCCCGACTCATGGTTAATTCCATTCACCAAAACTCTCACCTCCCCAAAGCCTCCACAATCACCCTCTCCATTTTCTCTGGCGTGGTCATCGGCGCAAAACGCTTGAGTGGTTTACCGTCGCGGCCGATCAGAAACTTAGTAAAGTTCCACTTGATCCGCCCTCCCAGCACGCCGGGCAATTCATCTTTCAGATAACGAAACAGCGGGTGCGCCGCATTGCCGTTAACTTCTACCTTCTCAAACATCGGGAAGCTCACGCCGTAGTTGATGTGACAGGTTTTCGAGATTTCGTCGGCGCCGCCGGGTTCCTGTTTACCGAACTGGTTGCAGGGGAAGCCCAGCACCACTAATCCTTGATCGGCGTATTTCTTGTATAGCGCTTCAAGGCCAGCATATTGCGGCGTAAAGCCACACTGGCTGGCGGTATTGACGACCAAAACCACCTTTCCCACATAGTCGGCCATTGAGATAGGGCGGCCATCCAGGCGGGTGGCGGTAAGTTGATAAAAGCGAGTCATACTGAAATCCCTCAAGGCTGGCCGAAAAGTCACGGTGACCATCAACAGGGCCGCCGCCGTTTAGAAAGTTTACATTCAGGCAGGCTATTTGTGATACATTCCTGGCGCGCCAATGACCACCACACTCGCTATCAGGTATGCAGAACATAACAAAAAAAATTCGCTGGCTTCTGCTTACTCTCCCACTCCTCAGCGGCTGTGGCACGCTCTCACAGATGTCCTCCCCGGAAGGTACTCAGGAACTTCTCACCCATGATTCGCTGGATGGCGACGTTGACAGCGTGGTGCGTCACTATATGGCGCAAAAATCCGTTCCCGGGATGACGGTCGCGGTGATCCATAATCACGGCTCGCCGCAGTTTTACACATGGGGCGTAACCGATGCGGTCAATCGCTATCCGGTCAGGCCCGACACCCTGTTTGCGCTCGGCTCGCTCAGCAAAGGGATCACGGCGGAAGTGGTGGCTTGTCTGGTGAATGAAGGGCAACTGAACTGGAACGATAACCTGGCGGCATTGCTACCGCCGGGGACGCCGCTTAGCGCGGATGCACAAAAAATCACCCTGCTTGAACTGGTAACCCACACCTCCGGCCTGCCGCGTCAGACTATGGATGTTCCGATGCTTGGGAAATTCATCGGCTATTTAAGCACGGGCGAAAATTTCTATAGCGAGCTGGACAGCGATAACGTGCTGCGCTACCTCGCCGACTGGCGGGCGCCAAAGAATAAAGTGCCGCAATATTCCAATACCGGCTACGCCCTGATCGGCTATATCCTGAAGCACAAGACCGGCGAAGATATCCAGAGTTTAGCCTCGCGCTATATTTTCCGTCCGCTGCAAATGGCTAACAGCAGCTTTATTCCCCAGCAGCTAAAAGGCTACCCGCAGCGTGCGCTCGGCCACGCGGGCGATCAGCCTAAATTCATCCCGCGCGGGCAGCTCACCCCGGACTGGCATTTTTCCAACAACATGGTGGCGGCAGCGAGCTTGTACAGCAACGCCGAAGATCTGGCGGCCTATGCCCGCTATCACGTCTCAACGACCCACAGTCCCCTGCTGGACAATGTCTTTGCCGAAGTCAGAAATACCGATATTCAACGTCCCGACGGAGTGCAGGGTATTGCCTGGACCACCGACTTTATCGGCCTGGAAAAAATCACCTATCAGGTCGGCTATATCGGCGGCTACTCCAGCTTTATCGGCTATGACAAAGAAAAAGGCAATGCGGTGGTGGTGCTGCAAAATACCTTTAACTGGAGCAATTACATAGGCATCGCGCTGTTGATGGATATGGCGAAAAAAGACGGTCTGAGCCCTACACCGCCGACTTCGGCCTTAAGTTCTCATCAAACGCCAGTCGTTTCCGGTCAGGCTCAACGTCTCGCAGCGGCTCCACCTGGTGCATAGTTAGCTTGCAGCGCTCCACCAGCACCTGATACTCCCGCGTGCCCTGCTGCTTCCACGCCAGCTCCTGCTCGCTCAGCTCGCGAATCGCTTTGGCCGGGCTGCCGATAATCAAATGGTTGGCGGGCATCTCCGCTTTCGCCTTCACGAACGCCGCCGCGCCGACGATGCTGTTTTCACCGATGACCGCCCCGTCCATCACCACCGCGTTCATGCCCACCAGCGCATTGCGGCGGATCACGCAGCCGTGGAGAATAGCGCTGTGGCCGATATGCCCGTCCTCTTCCACCACCGTGTCCTGCTCCGGGAAGCCGTGAATCACGCAGTTATCCTGAATGTTGGCACCGTCTTTCACCACGATACGGCCAAAATCACCGCGCAGGCTGGCGTTAGGACCGACGTAAACGCCTTTGCCCAGAATCACGTCGCCAATCAGCACCGCCGTCGGGTGAACATAGCTCTCGTCCGGCACGACCGGCGTCAGACCGTCAATTTGATAAACTGGCATCTTCACTCCTTATGCGCTTGTAAGACCACCAAAGCGTTGATAGTAGAGCGTGCCGGGCACGGGCAGCTCGCCCACGGAGGTTTCGCCCTTCTCGCTGACAAACACCAGCGCCCCCGGCGCGACACGCTGATAGATATTAATGCAGAGCTGTCGGGCGCTTTGCCCCGCCCAGTGCGCGGGCAGCAACTCTTCCGGCAGCAGCGGATCTTTCAGCACCACGCGACGATAAAAGTGAATCAGCAGCAGCTGGATCTGGAAACAGCGTTCCGGCGTCAGCTCCTCCGGCGCGGCCTCTTTCAACAGCGGCAGCAGCGGACGGAATGAATCGATGAACGTCTCGTACATCGCGTTTTGCTCGGTTAACTGCCAGCACTCCTCCACCCGCGAACGCAGCGCGGCGCGGGAGAGCGCCAGCGGCGAGTGGGCTTCAAAGAAAATCACGTTTTCCGCCACGCCGGCATCGTGAAGCAGAGACTGCACGTCCGCCAGATGCTGCGACGGCGAGGCCATCAGGCTCGGCGCCAGCGTACCAAACCCCTGCCAGATCAGCTGTTTTTTGACGTCGGCAAGGGTGGTTTTATCCAGACCTTCGGAGAGCAGCAACAGCCATTTGCCGTCCCAGGCGGGCAGTTCCGCGCGGTAAATCTTATTCTCCGCGCGACGCGTCAGGCGAAGCCCTTTATCGCTCAGGCGGTAAAAGCTGCGACGCCCGATGCGGGAAACGTCCAGCCAGCCCTCTTTGTTGAGGCGAAACAGCGCGGTGCGCACGAAGCGCTCGCCAAACCCCATGCCTTCCAGCAGGGCGGCCAGGCTGCCGAGCCAAATCTCACCGCCGCGATGGGAGAGCGCGTCACCGTATAACGAGGAGATAAGCGAGGTCCCGCTGACGGGAACGGAGCTGACCGCATGCTGGATAAAGGCGTCGAGTTTATTCATGTGATTCATTCTGTTGTTATTTTTGTCCTGGATGAATCATAGCATAGGATTCTGGGGTGTACCCTCACCCTAACTCTCTCCCAAAGGGAGAGAGAACTGTTTACACCCTCTCCTTTTGGGAGAGGGAACTTTTTACACCCTCTCCCAAAAGGAGAGGGCCGGGGTGAGGGAAAACTTAGCCGTTGGCCGCAGCTTTACGCAAGTCAAACACCCGGCAGGCTTTCCCCTCCGAGCGCGGGATGCTGCCGCAGTTAACAATCATTACGTCGGTGGAAATCCCGACCATCGACTTAATGCGGTGGCGCAGCTGGTGGCACACCTGACAGCGCTGCTCGTGGGTCAGGGTTAAGCTGCTCTCTTTCAGCTCGACCTTCACGGAAAGTGAATCAAGATGCCCGCGGCGGTTCACCTCCAGCTGATAGTGCGGAGAAAGGTGTTCGAACTTGACGATCTCCTCTTCCAGCTGCGACGGGAAGACGTTGACGCCGCGGATGATCAGCATATCGTCACTGCGCCCGCTGATGCGGTCCATGCGGCGCATGCTGCGCGCGGTGGCCGGGAGCAGGCGCGTCAGGTCGCGGGTGCGGTAGCGGATCACCGGCAGCGCCTCTTTGGTCAGCGTGGTGAACAGCAGTTCGCCCTGCTGGCCGTCATCCAGCGGCGTGCCGTCGTTCGGGTTGACGATCTCCGGGTAGAAGTGATCTTCCCAGATGGTCGGGCCGTCGACGGTTTCGATACACTCCATCGCCACGCCCGGCCCCATCACCTCGGAAAGACCATAGATATCCAGCGCGGTAATGCCTAAGCGTTTTTCAATTTCGCGACGCATGGCCTGCGTCCACGGCTCGGCGCCGAAGACGCCCACGCGCAGGGAACAGCCGCTGGCATTGCCGCCCATCTGGCGCTCCAGCTCCTCAATCAGGTTGAGGCAGTAGGACGGCGTCACCATGATCATATCCGGCTGGAAATCACGGATCAGCTGCGCCTGTTTCTCCGTCTGGCCGCCGGACATCGGGATCACCGTCGCGCCTAAACGCTCGGCCCCGTAGTGCGCGCCCAGCCCGCCGGTAAACAGGCCATAGCCATACGCCACGTGAATTTTGTCCTTCGCGCTGCCGCCCGCCGCGCGCAGGGAGCGCGCCACCAGATTGGCCCAGTTGTCGATGTCGGTCTGCGTGTAGCCGACAACGGTCGGTTTGCCGGTGGTGCCGGATGACGCGTGAATACGCACCACCTGCTCCATCGGCACGGCAAAGGTATCGAAAGGATAGTTATCCCGCAGGTCCTGCTTGGTGGTGCACGGGAATTTGCGGATATCCGCCAGCTCGTTGAAATCGTCAGGGTGAACGCCCGCGGCGTCAAACTTGCGTTTGTACATCGGCACGTTGTTGTAGGCGTGATGCAGCGTCCATTTCAGACGCTCGGTCTGCAGCGCCTGTAACTCGTCAAGGGAAGCCGTTTCAATCGGATCAAGCTTTGTTGTATTTGTCATTGTAGGGTACTCACATTGTTTTTATGCTCAAACACGCTCAAGGATCATGGCAATGCCCTGACCCACACCGATGCACATCGTACACAGCGCGTAGCGCCCGCCGCGTCGGTGCAGTTCATTGCTCGCGGCCAGCGCCAGTCTGGCACCGCTCATGCCCAGCGGGTGGCCCAGCGCAATCGCGCCACCGTTCGGGTTGACGTGCGCGGCATCATCCGGCAGGCCCAGCTGACGCAGCACGCCCAGCGCCTGCGAGGCGAAAGCTTCGTTAAGCTCGACAACGTCCATATCGTTAATACTGAGTCCGGCGCGCTCCAGCACCTTACGGGTGGCGGGAACCGGGCCGAGCCCCATCAGACGAGGCTCCACGCCTGCCGTCGCCATCGCTACGATCCGCGTGCGCGGGACTAGCCCCTGCGCCAGCGCCATCTTCTCGCCGGCGACGATCAGCGCCGCAGCGCCGTCGTTGACCCCAGAGGCATTTCCCGCCGTAACCACCCCGTTCTTACGAAACGGCGTTTTCAGACCGGCGAGCTGTTCGAGCGTGGTGTCCGCGCGCGGATGTTCATCCACGCAGAACTCAGTGACCGTCCCTTTTTTGCCCGGCACCGGTACTGGCACAATCTCCTGCGCCAGAATGCCGTTCTGCTGCGCCTGCGCGGTACGCTGCTGGCTGCGCAGCGCGAACGCGTCCTGATCGGCACGGCTGATATTTAACAATTCAGCTACATTCTCTGCCGTTTCCGGCATACTGTCAGTTCCGAATTGCTGATGCATGAGCGGATTCACAAATCGCCAGCCGATGGTGGTATCAAAGATTTCCGCCTGACGCTGAAACGCGGCGGTGGCTTTGCCCATCACAAACGGCGCGCGCGACATCGACTCCACGCCGCCCGCAATCAGCAACTCGCCATCGCCCGCCTTAATGGCGCGGGCAGCAAACCCAATCGCGTCCAGACCCGACCCGCACAGGCGGTTGATGGTGGTTCCGGACACCGTCTGCGGCAGCCCGGCCAGCAGGGACGACATGCGCGCCACGTTGCGGTTATCTTCCCCCGCCTGGTTGGCGCAGCCGAAAATCACGTCGTCGATCCGCTCGAGGTCGAGCTGGGGATAGCGGGCCAGCAGCGCGCGCAGCGGCACTGCACCGAGATCGTCGGTCCGGACTGCGGCAAGCGCGCCGCCGTAGCGACCCACCGGGGTTCGAACGCCATCACAAATAAATGCGTCACGCATCAGGCCTCTCCTGTCACGCTGCCGCCGATGCGGTGAGATTTTCCGCGAAAAAGGGCGACGGTTTTCTGTTGTTGGTTCTGGATTTCAATGTCGTACACGCCGGTCAGCTTGCCCTGGTGCATCACCCGCGCGGTGGCGGTGAGCGTGTCCCCGGCAAAGCCCGGACGCAGAAAATCAATCGAGCAGCCGGAAGCTACCGCCGCCAGCCCCTGGCTGTTGCAGGCGTAGGCAAAGGCGGTGTCTGCCAGCGAAAAAAGCTGTCCGCCGTGGCAGGTTTGGTGGCCGTTCAGCATCTGCGGGGTGATGGTCATGGTCACCACCGCGTAGCCTTCATCCATGTCGACAATGTCCATCCCCATCGCCTGCGCGCAGGCGTCCCGTTCGTACATCGCGCGGGCGTTATGCCAGGCGTTATGACTCATAGCTACTCTCCAGAAGCGCGCGCTGGCGCAGCAGGGAACAGGGGCGATAACGCTCTTCGCCGTAATGACGCTGCAGGTTCTCCAGCAGCGCCAGCAGGCGCTGCCAGCCCAGCCGCTCGCCCCAGGCGATCGGCCCGCTAGGGTAGTTCACGCCCAGGCGCATGGCGGTATCGATGTCCTTCTCGCTGGCGACCCCTTTTTGCAGGGCATCCAGCGCTTCGTTGGCAATCATCGCCAGCGTGCGCCAGACCAGCAGGCCGGGATAATCGGCAATTTGCACCACCCGGTTACCCTGCTGCTGCAGGTAGCGGATGGCCTTTTGCGTCGCGGTGTGCGGGTTGCTGGCGGCCGACGCAATCACCGCCACGTCGCGCTCAATGCGGTCCACCACCACCACCGGGCCGTTGAGCCGCAGCGCCAGCGCCTGAGCGGTTTCGCCCTGCGTTTCGATCAGGTACACATCATCAATTTCGGTGACACCGTCACGTCTTCTTTCCACGCGCATCGGGCTGTAGCTGTCGTTCACGGCCGGCACCCACTGCACGGCGGGTTTGTCACCCTGCCAGTCGTAGACGCCCTTCCCGCTCTTTTTGCCCAGCCTTCCTGCCAGCACCAGCTCCTGCTGGACCAGCGAAGGCAGAAAACGCCGCTCCTGCCAGAAGGCGTTAAACACCGAGCAGGTCACCGCGAAATTCACGTCCTGACCAATCATGTCGGTCAGCTCCAGCGGCCCCATCGGGAAACCCCCGCCGTCGCGCAGGGCGGCATCAATCACCTCCGGCGGTGCGACCTGCTCTTCCAGCGCGCGCCAGGCTTCGGAATAAAACGGACGCGCGACGCGGTTGACGATGAACCCCGGCGTTGACTGGCAGCGAACGGGCTGTTTGCCCCAGTTCAGCGCCAGCTCGCACAGCGCGTCGGCCACTTCCGGAGAGGTTGCCAGCCCGCTGACCACCTCCACCAGCTTCATCACCGGCGCCGGGTTGAAGAAGTGCAGTCCGGCGACCCGCTCCGGGTGGTGGACGTCCGCCGCAATCGCCGTAACGGAGATGGATGAGGTATTGCTGGTCAGCACCGTTTGCGGCGGGCAGATCTCAGCCAACTGAGCAAACAGCGCCTTTTTCACCTCCAGACGCTCGGAGGCCGCTTCTATAATCAGATCGGCCGCGGCGAGCGCCTCGATATCGGTGACCGGAAGCAGCCGGGCGAGGATCTGGCTCCCGGCATCGGCGGAGAGTTTTCCGCGCGTCACCCGGGAGGCCAGACGCTGGCGGATCCCGTCGATGGCGCGCGATATCGCATCGCTGGAGATGTCGTAGATCAGCACCTGATGCCCATGGCTGGCCGCGACTTCGGCAATCCCTGCGCCCATCGTGCCGCTGCCAATCACGGCGACAGTCCGTATGTTCAGCATCTTATTTCCCCGTAAAGTTCGGCGCGCGCTTCGCCAGGAAAGCGCTGACGCCCTCGCGGTAATCGTCGCTGCGCCCGGCCAGGCGCTGGTAGTCGCGCTCCAGATCGAGCTGGGCGTCCAGGGTGTTGGTTTCCGCGGCATTAATGGCCTGCTTGATCAGTCCCAGCCCGAAGGTCGGCTGAGAGGCAAAATGCAGCGCCATCTGCTGCGCGGTGGCGGAGAGCTGTTCGTCGTCCACCACCTGCCAGATCATCCCCCACGCCTGCGCCTGTTCGGCGCTGAGTTTGTCCCCGAGCAGCGCCAGCCCCATGGCGCGGGCGCGTCCGGCCACGCGCGACAGCAGCCAGGTACCGCCGCAGTCCGGCACCAGGCCGAGCTTGCTGAAGGCCATCACGAAGTTGGCGGAACGGGCGGCAATGACCATGTCGCAGCCTAATGCCAGCGTCGCGCCCGCCCCTGCGGCCACGCCGTTAACCGCGCAAATCACCGGTTTCGGCAGCTTTGCCAGGCGGCGCACCAGCGGGTTATAGAAGGTTTCAACGGACATCCCCAGATCCGGTGCCGGGCCGTTGGGGTCAACGTTGCGGTCGTTCAGATCCTGACCGGCACAGAAACCACGTCCTGCCCCGGTGATCAGCAGACAGCGGATGGTGTCATCACGCTCGGCCTGTTTCAGGCACTCGGCAAGCTGCTGGTGCATCTCGTCGTTAAAGCTGTTCAGACGCTCCGGACGGTTCAGCGTAATGGTCATTACGCCCTGTTCTACGTGACTGAGAATAGATTCCACAATTAGCGTCCTTTAAAGTCGGGGGTGCGTTTTTGTAAGAAGGCGTCGATGCCCTCCCGGCGGTCTTCGGTGGCAGAAAGCAGCGTGAACAGCTGGCGCTCCTGCGCCAGACCGGCCTGGAGCGGCACCTCCTGAGACTGGCGCAGCGCCTGTTTCGCCGCCTGCAGCGCCAGCGGAGAGTGGCGCGCCATCAGCGCCGCCTGCTTCAGGGCATACTCCAGCGTCAGCGCTGGCGGGAAAACGTCGCTCACCAGCCCGGCGCTCAGCGCCTGCTGCGCGGAAATACTCTCGCCGGTCAGCACCATTTTGCTGGCGAGCGATTTACCAACGCTGCGGATAAGACGCTGGGTGCCGCCCGCGCCGGGCATAATGCCCAGCGTAATTTCCGGCAGGCCAAAGCGGGCGTTATCGCCAGCAACGATCGCGTCGCACAGCAGCGCCAGCTCGCAGCCTGCGCCCAGCGCGAAGCCGTTCACGGCGGCAATCAGCGGTTTAGGAAAAGCGTTGATGCGCGCCCACAGCTGCGGGCGGATATCGTTCAGCGTGGCGGGCAGGTCTTTCTCCGCCATTTCGTTGAGATCGGCCCCGGCGGCAAAGCAGCGCTCGCTGCCGTAAATCACGCAGACGGCGATGTCGGCATCTGCTGCGGCGTCCTCAAGCTGCTCGGCAATCTGGGTTAACAGCGCGTTATTGAGGGCGTTGCGCGCCGCCGGACGGTTTAGCGTCAGCTGCAGCACGCGGCCATGACGGGTAACAATCAGTTCGCTCATGCCATCCCCTTCGCGTCGAAGTCGACAATCACGTCGGCGGTTAACGGCAGCGACTGGCAGCTCAGCACGTATCCGGCGGCCAGCTCGTCCGGCTCCAGGCTGTAGTTGGTCGCCATGTCCACCTTCCCACGCAGCACTTTGCATTTACAGGTAGCGCACACGCCGCCCTTGCAGGCATACGGGAGATCCGCCCCCTGACGCAGGGCGGCATCCAGGATGCTTTCATCGTCCGCCGTCAGGGTGATTTCTCGGTCGCGCCCGTCCTGGCGCACGGTCACTTTCTGTCCTTCCGCCTGGACATGCACCGCGCGTTTAGCGGTGGTTCCCGGGGTGTTAAAGCGCTCGAGGTGAATGGATTTGTCCGGCATCCCCAGCGCCTTCAGCGTCGCTTCGGCGTCGTCCATCATCGCCGACGGGCCGCAGATAAACGCCTCGTCGTACTGGCGGAAGTTAATCAGGGTTTTCGCCAGCGCCTGCAGCTTTTCCCCGTCGATGCGGCCATAAAGCAGATCGCTGTCCAGCCGCTCCTGGCTGAAGATGGAGACCAGCTGCAGCCGCTGCGTGTACTTGTCCTTCAGGTCCGCCAGCGCCCGGCGGAACATCATGCTCTGGCTGCTGCGGTTGCCGTAGATCAGGGTGAAGTGGCTCTTGGGTTCGGTCGCAAGCGTCGCGGAGATAATCGCCAGCATCGGGGTGATCCCGGAGCCTGCCGCAATCGCCAGATAGTGGCCTTCGCGTTCAGCCCGCGGCTGGTAGCCAAACTGCCCCTGAGGCACCATCACCTCCAGCGCCATACCCGCTTTGATCTCATCCCGGGCATAGCGGGAAAAGCGCCCGCCGTCGATGGCTTTGACCGCCACGCTGATTTCGCCCGGGGCGGTACTCCGGCAGATGGAGTAGCAGCGGCGCAGCTCGTCCCCGCCAAGCTTCGTTTTTAACGTCAGGTGCTGGCCGGGGCGGAAGCGGTAGGCGTCCTGCAACGCCTGCGGCACCGCGAACGTGATGGTCACCGCGTCGCGGGTTTCGGGTTCCACTTTTGCCACTGTTAATGAATGAAACGTTGTCATGGCAGCCTCAAATGCATTTGAAATAGTCGAAGGGCTCGCGGCAGGTGTTGCAGCGGTAGAGCGCTTTGCAGGCCGTCGAGCCAAATTCACTGATAAGCGAGGTGTCGGTGCTGGCGCAGCGCGGGCAGGTCACCTCCACAGGCGCGTGCGCGTGGCAGCTATGCCCCACGGGCGGGCTGATGCCGTACGCCCGCAGGCGCTCGCGCGCGTCGGCGGTCATCCAGTCGGTGGTCCAGGCGGGTTCAAGCTGGAGCACAATGTGTACCGGGGTAAAGCCGTTCGCGCTCATCGCGTCGCGGATCGCCCCCAGCAGGTGCTCCGTTGCCGGGCAGCCCGAGTAGGTTGGCGTGAAGCCAATGACCCAGCCTTCCCCCTGCGCCTTCACGCTGCGCACCATGCCTAAATCAGTGATGGTTAATACCGGCACTTCCGGATCGGGGATCTGGCTTAACAGCGACCAGATCTGCGGGATTTGCGCGGGCGCGATGTCGACGAGGCGTTGCATAGCGTTCTCCTTTACCACTGCTGACCGGGATACGCGCGCTGGAGATACTGCATTTCCGCCAGCATCGGGCCCAGATGTTCGGTATGCAGCCCCCTCTTGCCCCCGGTGCGGTACGCCACCTCTGCGGGAACCTGCAGGCAGCCTTCATTGAGACCAGCAAAGACTTCGCTTTCCCACGGCTGGCGCAGGACGCGCGGGTCAACCGCCACGCCGGAGTCAATCAGGGCCAGCTCGACGTCATCGGCTTCAAACAGCTCCGCCGTAAAACGCCACAGGTTGTCGATAGCCTGCTGCATTTTTTGCGCGGACGTTTCGGTCCCGTCGCCCAGACGCACCAGCCAGCCGCGGCTGAAGCGCAGGTGGTAGCGCGCCTCTTTAATCGCTTTGGCGGCGATGGCGGCAAGCTGGCCGTCGCTGCTTTGAGTCAGCCGTTCGTACAGCGCCACGTTCCAGGCATCCATCAGGTACTGGCGGGCAATGGTGTCGGCGAAGCTGCCGTTCGGCTGCTCCACCAGCAGGACGTTGCGGAACTGGCGCTCGTCGCGGCCAAACGCCAGCGTGTCTTCATCGCCCCGGCCTTCCCGCTCCGCGGCATAGGTCAGGAAATTGCGCGCCTGGCCCAGCAGGTCGAGACCGATATTGGCGAGCGCGAGGTCGATTTCCAGCTCCGGCGCATGGCCGCACCAGGCGCCGAGACGCTGGGAAAGCACCAGACCGTTGTCGCCCAGACGCAGGGCATAGGCAGTCACTGAATTCATTCTTTGCCTCACATATGCTCGATGCCGTCGGGGATGGTGTAGAACGTCGGGTGGCGGTAAACCTTGCTTTCCGCCGGGTCGAAGAACTCACCGCTCTCTTCCGGCTGGGAGGCGACAATCTCGCTCGCCTTAACCACCCAGACAGAACACCCTTCGCTGCGGCGGGTGTAGGCATCACGCGCATTTTCCAGCGCCATGCGATCGTCGGCGGCATGCAGACTGCCCACGTGACGGTGGGATAACCCTTGTTTGCTGCGTACGAACACTTCGTACAGCGGCCAGTAGACGTTGCTCATCGTGATTCCTCTTAAGCCACTTTGCGGGCATGTTGTTTTTCCGCGTGCGCCAGTGCGGCTTCGCGCACCCACGCCCCCTCTTCCCAGGCTTTACGTTTGGCGGCCAGGCGCTCGTAGTTGCAGATGCCGCGCCCGCTAATGACCTCGTCAAACTCATGCCAGTCGATCTCGCCGAAGCGATAATGACCGCTCTCTTCATCAAATCGCAGGTCGGGATCCGGCACCGTCATGCCCAGCATCTCCACCTGCGGCACCGTGTTATCGACAAAGCGCTGGCGAAGTTCGTCATTGCCGAAGCGTTTGATTTTCCAGGCCAGGCTGCGGGCGCTGTTCGGCGAGTTGTCGTCGTTCGGCCCGAACATCATCAGCGCTGGCCACCAGAAGCGGTTGATGGCGTCCTGCAGCATCTGGCGCTGGGCCTCGCTGCCCTGCGCCAGCGCCATGCAGGCCTCAAAGCCCTGGCGCTGGTGGAAGCTCTCTTCTTTACAGATTTTCACCATCGCGCGGGCATACGGACCGTAGGAGGTCCGGCACAGCGCCACCTGGTTGACGATAGCGGCACCGTCCACCAGCCAGCCGATCACGCCGATATCGGCCCAGCTCAGGGTCGGATAGTTGAAGATGGAGGAGTATTTCATCCTGCCGTCGAGCATTTTCTGGTAGATGTCTTCACGCGCGCAGCCCAGCGTTTCCGCCGCGCTGTAGAGGTAGAGCCCGTGCCCGGCTTCGTCCTGAACTTTCGCCAGCAGGATCGCTTTTCGGCGCAGCGTCGGCGCGCGGGCGATCCAGTTCCCTTCCGGCAGCATGCCGACAATTTCGGAGTGCGCATGCTGACCAATCTGACGGATCAACGTCTTACGGTAGGCGTCAGGCATCCAGTCCTGAGGCTCAATCGCCGTCTCCTGCGCTATGCGCTGCTCAAACCGTTGTTCTTGCGTCACGTCATCACCTTTATGATTCGTTAGTTTGCAAATTAAGGCGTAATGTTGAATCACTTTGTTTTTTAAAAGTTACACATAGGTTAAATATAACCCCAAGAATTGTTTCCTGGTTTTGTGATGCTGCTCGCAAGGCTTTTGCATCAGGCCTTTCAGAAAGCATCTCCAAGCGATGAGATTCATCCAGCCAGATCACAACGTTAACAATTCATTAAAAACTCAGCTTGATTTTTATGATTCACGATCAAACTATTAATGAGCAAATTACGTAACATTTGGAGATAAGCGATGCAGCAGTTAGCCAGCTTCTTATCCGGTACCTGGCAGTCTGGCCGGGGCCGCGAGCGCACTATTCATCACGCCATCAGTGGCGAAGCCCTGTGGAGCGTGACCAGCGAAGGGCTGGACATGGCGGCCGCCCGTCGCTATGCGATCGAGCGCGGCGGGGAAGCGCTTCACGAGATGACCTTTATCGAACGTGCTGCCATGCTGAAGGCGGTGGCAAAGCACCTGCTTAGCGAGAAAGAGACGTTTTATGCCCTGTCGGCCCAGACCGGGGCGACGAAGGCGGACAGCTGGGTGGATATTGAAGGCGGCATCGGCACCCTCTTCACTTACGCCAGCCTGGGCAGCCGCGAGCTGCCGGATGACACCCTGTGGCCGGAAGACGAGTTAATCCCCCTGTCGAAAGAAGGCGGCTTTGCGGCGCGCCACGTCCTCACCTCCAAATCCGGCGTGGCGGTGCACATCAACGCCTTTAACTTCCCCTGCTGGGGGATGCTGGAAAAGCTGGCGCCGACCTGGCTTGCCGGGATGCCCGCCATCATCAAACCCGCTACCGCTACCGCACAGGTGACGCAGGCGATGGTGAAATCCATCGTCGACAGCGGGCTGGTGCCGGACGGCGCCATCAGCCTGATCTGCGGCGGCGCGGGGGATCTGCTCGACCAGCTCGACAGCCAGGACGTCGTGACCTTTACCGGCTCCGCCAGCACCGGGCAAAGCCTGCGCGTGCACCCGAATATCGTGGCGAATTCGATTCCGTTCACCATGGAGGCCGACTCCCTGAACTGCTGCGTGCTGGGGGAAGACGTTACGCCGGACCAGCCGGAGTTTGCCCTGTTCATCCGGGAAGTGGTCCGCGAGATGACCGCCAAAGCCGGGCAAAAATGTACGGCCATTCGCCGAATTATCGTCCCGCAAAACCAGATTGACGCGGTGAGCCAGGCGCTGGTTGCCCGCCTGGAAAAAGTGGTGGTGGGCGACCCGGCGCAGGAAGGGGTGAAGATGGGGGCGCTGGTCAACGCCGAACAGCGCGCGGACGTGCAGGAGAAAGTGGAGCAACTGATCGCCGCTGGCTGCCAGATACGTCTGGGCGGCAAAGCGGATTTGCAGGCCGCGGGGGCGTTCTTCCCGCCGACCCTGCTGTTCTGCCCGCAGCCGGATGAAACCCCGGCGGTGCACTCAACCGAAGCCTTCGGCCCGGTTGCGACGCTGATGCCGTATCGCAACGCGCGCCACGCGATGCAGCTTGCCCGCGCGGGCGGCGGCAGCCTGGCCGGTACGCTGGTCACCGCCGATTCGGCGATTGCCCGCCAGTTTATTGCCGGTGCGGCGCGCGCCCACGGGCGTATTCAGATCCTTAACGAGGAATCATCCAAAGAGTCTACCGGCCACGGCTCCCCGCTGCCTCAGCTGGTGCACGGGGGCCCGGGTCGCGCGGGCGGCGGCGAAGAGCTGGGCGGCCTGCGCGCGGTGAAGCACTACCTGCAGCGCACCGCGATTCAGGGCAGCCCGACGATGCTGGCCGCCATTGGCAAACAGTGGGTGCGTGGCGCAGCGGTGCAGGAAGATCGCGTGCATCCGTTCCGCAAATACTTTGAGGAGCTACAGCCGGGCGACAGCCTGCTGACGCCGCGCCGCACCCTCACGGAAGCGGACATCGTGAACTTTGCCTGCCTGAGCGGGGACCACTTCTACGCCCATATGGACAAGATCGGCGCGGCGGAGTCGATCTTTGGCGAGCGCGTGGTGCACGGCTACTTCCTGATCTCCGCCGCGGCGGGACTGTTTGTTGATGCGGGCGTCGGGCCGGTTATTGCCAACTACGGCATGGAAAACCTGCGTTTTATCGAGCCGGTTAAGCCGGGCGATACCATTCAGGTGCGCCTGACCTGCAAGCGTAAAACGCTGAAGAAACAGCGTACCGCCGAGGAAAAACCGACCGGCGTGGTGGAGTGGGCGGTTGAGATCTTCAACCAGCACCAGCAGGCCGTGGCGTTCTACTCCATCCTGACGCTGGTGGCGCGCCAGCAGGGCGATTTCAGCTAACGTCCCTTCCCCTTTACCACAATGGCTGGTGGCTCCCGGTAATTTGACGCTGCTTACAGATTCACTGGGGGCCTTCAGCAAGGCCCTCAACATAAAGTGAACGGAATAACCACCACAGCCGTATGTTCCCCCTCACCCCAGCCCTCTCCCTCAAGGGAGAGGGGGTCGCCTGTGCTGACATCATTTATGGGGAGAGGAAATGGCCCGGCATGTGATTTATCCCCGCTCTTTTTTTAACCTGGCAAGGCTGACAAATAATCTGGCAGATGCAGGCAAACGCTTTTCTCAGGCGCCTGTCAGGATAAGGCTGTCACAACACAATATCCCCTAAATAATTCGAGTTGCAGGAAGGCGGCAAGGGAACGAATCCCCGGGAGCGTACATAAGTACGTGACTGGGGTGAGTGAGTGCAGCCAACGCACCTGCAACTTGAAGTATGACGGGTATAAACACAACAAGATGAGGTCTACGATGGGAAGCAATTCTTCTTTTTCTGCCCGTAGAACGGCGCTGGCCATGGCCGTTGCGCTGTGTTGCGCGTGGCAATCCCCTGTTTTCGCCCACGGCAGTGAGGCGCATATGGTCCCGATGGACAAAACGCTGCAGGACTTTGGCGCGGACGTTCAGTGGGATGATTACGCACAGATGTTCACCATTGCGAAAGACGGTGCCTTTGTGAAGGTCAAACCGGGCGCAAAAACCGCCATCGTCAACGGTAAAACCCTCAGGCTTGAAGTGCCGGTGGTGATGAAAGGCAAGAAAGCCTTTATTTCCGATACCTTCATCAACGACGTTTTCCAGTCCGGCCTTGACCAGACCTTCCAGGTTGAAAAACGCCCTCACCCGTTAAACGCGCTAACGGCGGACGAAATTAAGCAGGCCGTTGAGATTGTGAAAGCCTCGGCGGACTTTAAGCCGAATACCCGCTTTACCCAGATCGCCCTGGCAGAGCCTGAGAAAGCCAAAGTGTGGGACTTTGTGCTTAACGGTACGGCAGTGGATGCCCCGCGTCAGGCGAAGATCGTCATGCTTGATGGCAAGCACGTTATCGAAAGCGTAGTGGACCTGAAGGATAAAAAAATTCTGCGCTGGGAACCGGTAAAAGACGCGCACGGCATGGTGCTGCTGGATGATTTCACCGCGGTTCAGCAGATCATCAACGAAAGTACCGAGTTCGCCGAGGTGCTTAAAAAACACGGCATCACCGACCCGAAAAAAGTGATTACCACGCCGCTGACCGTCGGCTATTTCGACGGTAAAGACGGCCTGATGCAGGAAGATCGCCTGCTGAAGGTGGTGAGCTATCTGGACGTGGGCGACGGCAACTACTGGGCGCACCCGATTGAAAACCTGGTCGCGGTTGTCGATCTTGAGCAGAAAAAGATCCAGAAGATTGAAGAAGGCGCCGTTGTTCCGGTTCCCATGACCCCGCGTCCCTATGATGGCCGCGACCGCGAAGAGACGCCGAAAAAACCGCTCAACATCACTGAACCAGAAGGCAAGAACTACACCATCACCGGGGATATGGTGCACTGGCAGAACTGGGATTTCCACCTGAGCCTGGACTCCCGCGTCGGTCCGATGATTTCAACCGTCACCTATAACGACAACGGCAAAAAGCGCCAGGTGATGTATCAGGGGTCACTCGGCGGCATGATCGTCCCTTATGGCGATCCGGACGTGGGCTGGTACTTTAAAGCCTATCTCGACTCCGGCGACTACGGTATGGGCACCCTGACCTCACCGCTGGTGCGCGGTAAAGACGTGCCGTCCAACGCCGTGATGCTCAATGAAACCATTCCGGATTACACCGGCGCGCCGATGGAGATCCCGCGCGCGATCGCCATTTTCGAACGCTACGCCGGGCCGGAATACAAACACCAGGAGATGGGTCAGCCAAACGTCAGCACCGAGCGCCGCGAGCTGGTGGTGCGCTGGGTGAGTACCGTGGGCAACTACGATTACATCTTCGACTGGGTGTTCCATGAAAATGGCACCATCGGCATTGATGCCGGCGCGACGGGTATCGAAGCAGTGAAAGGCGTTCAGGCGAAAACCATGCACGATGCCACCGCCAAAGACGACACCAAATACGGCACGCTGATCGACCATAACATCGTGGGCACCACGCACCAGCACATCTACAACTTCCGTCTCGATATGGACGTGGACGGCATCAACAACAAGCTGGTGGCGATGGATCCAGAAGTGAAGCCGAATACCGCCGGGGGCCCGCGGACCAGCACCATGCAGATCAATCAGTACGATATTGATACCGAGCAGCAGGCGGCGCAGAAGTTCGATCCGGGCACCATTCGGCTGCTGAGCAACACCAGTAAAGAGAACCGCATGGGCAACCCGGTCTCATACCAGATTATCCCTTACGCGGGGGGAACGCACCCGGTGGCGACCGGCGCGAAATTTGCCCCGGACGAGTGGATTTATCATCGCCTGAGCTTTATGGACAAACAGCTCTGGGTGACCCGTTACCATCCGGATGAGCTCTACCCGGAAGGAAAATTCCCGAACCGCTCCGTACACGACACGGGCCTGGGACAGTACAGCAAGGATAACGAGTCGCTCAACGATCGGGATGACGTGGTCTGGATGACCACCGGCACCACCCACGTCGCCCGCGCGGAAGAGTGGCCGATTATGCCGACGGAATGGGTGCATACCCTGCTTAAACCGTGGAACTTCTTCGACGAGACGCCAACGCTCGGGAAAAAGAAAGACGAAAAGAAATAAATAACGTACCGGGCGCAATGCCCGGTTTTTCATCCATTTACTTGCTGAATACCACTCCCCGATTATAGTTATTTCTACCTCATATATTTCCATTGCACTTCTTGAACCACTTTTAGCCAGGACGCGAATTTTCCACAAGCGACGTAATACATCACTGAGAGGTTTAGGATGAAATTCAATTTGATCGTCAGGAGTCTTGCTCTGGCTGGACTTGTTATTTCCGTCAGTTCCGCGTATGCCGCAGACGCCCCGAAGGATGCCACGACTGCAACGCAACAAGCCAATAACGCCCTGTTTAATCAGCTTCCTTTCTCCGACAACACCGATTTTACGAACGCCCATAAAGGCTTTATTGCACCGATTCCTCAGGAAATTATCAAAGGGGAACAAGGTAATGTCATCTGGGATCCACAGCAATATTCGTTTATTAAAGAAGGCGATAAAGCACCGGACTCCGTTAATCCCAGCTTATGGCGTCAATCTCAGCTGATTAATATTAGCGGCCTGTTTGAAGTGACCGATGGCGTATATCAGATCCGAAATCTTGACCTGTCAAATATGACCATCATTGAAGGGAAAGAAGGTATTACCGTGGTTGACCCGCTGGTGTCGGCAGAAACGGCGAAGGTCGGGATGGATCTCTATTTTAAAAATCGCGGCAAGAAGCCTGTCGCCGCCATTATTTATACCCACAGCCACGTTGACCACTATGGCGGCGTGCGCGGCGTGGTGGATGAAGCCGACGTGAAATCCGGCAAAGTGAAGGTCTACGCGCCAGCCGGGTTTATGGAAGCGGCCGTTGCCGAGAATATCATGGCGGGCAACGTGATGAGCCGCCGCGCCAGCTATATGTATGGCAACCTGCTGAAGCCCGATGCCAAGGGCCAGGTGGGTGCCGGTCTTGGGACAACGACCTCCGCCGGGACGGTCACGCTGATTGCCCCGACCAATATCATTGAGAAAGACGGGCAAAAAGAGGTTATCGACGGCCTGACCTATGATTTTATGCTCGCACCGGGATCCGAAGCGCCATCGGAAATGCTCTGGTATATCGAAGAGAAAAAACTGATTGAATCCGCTGAGGACGTGACCCATACCCTGCACAACACCTACTCGCTGCGCGGGGCCAAAATCCGCGAGCCGCTGCCGTGGTCGAAATACATCAACCAGGCGATTGTGCGCTGGGGTGACAAAGCTGAAATCATCATGGCGCAGCACCACTGGCCGACCTGGGGCAACGAAAACGTCGTCAAGCTGCTGAAAAGCCAGCGCGATCTCTATCGTTACATCAACGACCAGACGCTGCGTATGGCGAACGAAGGGCTGACGCGCGACGAAATCGCAGCGAACTTCAAGCTCCCGGATTCACTGGCGCATACCTGGGCCAACCGCGGCTATTACGGTTCGGTGAGCCATGACGTAAAAGCCACCTATGTGCTGTATCTGGGCTGGTTTGACGGCAACCCGGCGACGCTGGATGAACTGCCGCCTGAAGAAGGCGCGAAGAAATTCGTGGAGTATATGGGCGGCGCGGATGCCATCCTGAGCAAGGCGAAAACCGACTTCGACCAGGGGAACTACCGCTGGGTGGCTCAGGTGGTGAGCAAAGTGGTCTTTGCCGATCCGAACAACCAGGCGGCACGCAACCTGGAAGCGGATGCGCTGGAACAGCTTGGCTACCAGGCTGAATCCGGTCCGTGGCGTAACTTCTACCTGACCGGTGCGCAGGAGCTGCGTAACGGCGTGGTGAAAGGGCCAACGCCGAATACCGCCAGCCCGGATACGGTGCGCGCAATGACGCCAGAGATGTTCTTTGACTATCTGGCTGTCCATATCAACGGACAAAAAGCGGGTGACGCCAAATCGGTGTTTAACATCGATCTGGGCAGCGATGGCGGGAAGTACAAACTCGAGCTGGAAAACGGCGTGCTGAACCACACGGCGAACGCGGAAGCAAAAGAGGCGGACGCGACGCTGACGCTTAACCGTGACACCCTGAATAAAATCATCCTCAAGGAGGTGACGCTGAAACAGGCCCAGGACAGCGGAAATATTAAAATTACTGGCGACAGCGCGAAACTTGATGCCATGCTTAGCAATATGGACAAGTTTGATTTCTGGTTTAACATTGTGACACCGTAACGGTGCACGCAAAAGGGCGGTTCGTCCGCCCTTTCCTGCTTCACGTGTTAGCCAGAAAGGGTAAAAAGCGTCAATGGAAAAAAGAAAAAAACCGACACTTGAACGGGCAACCTGGCCAACGCGCCATGCTATGGTTATGCACGGGCTGGCGATGAACCTGCCGTGGCTGGCCTTCGTGAATATCAGCTTCGCGGTGATGATTCTGCTGCGACACGTTTTGCTTAATACCAGCGATCCCCTATATCCCCATTCGCCGCAGCTGACGAGAATAGTTGATGCCTCCATGCTCGGCATTATCATCCTCTCCGCTGCGCTGATCCTGATGGCCTGGCGGCGCATCGCCGGCATCAGCGTGGTGTTGTTTATCTGCAGCGCCATCTGGTCGGTCTCCTGCTTCTGGTTTATCACCCAGCTGCTGCTCCCGCACGTCTGGCCGCTGTGCGTCATTTTATTACTCGCCGGCTTAACGGCGCTCTATTTTTATCCTGAAGGGCTACTCGCCTTTGTGCTCCCGCTCTGGATCACCCTGCCGGTAGCAAGCTGGATACGGAACGATGGCCTCAACCTTCACTTCATTGTTATCTGGAGCGTCTTTACGCTGATTCTGATTTGCGGACGTTTCATCCTGCTGAGCTGGTTTGACGAGGCCTGGCGACGTAACCAGCAAAATCAGCTATTGATCTCCAGGCTGGATGCGCTGGCGCATCAGGATCCGTTAACCAAAACCGCCAATCGCCGGAAAATGGAAGTGGTGCTGGAGAACGCGGTTGAGCAGAAAAAAACCTTCTCGGTGATTATGCTGGATATCGACTATTTCAAACGCTACAACGACACCTACGGGCACCAGGCGGGTGACGACTGCCTGACCCGCGTGGCGCGGGTGCTGAAGCAGTCGGTGCGCACGCCTGACGATGTGGTGTCACGCTACGGCGGCGAGGTGTTTGTGGTGATCCTGTTTAACTGTCCGGAAAACATTGCGGAAAAGGTGGCCTTACGCATTCAGGACGGCCTGCGTACAGAAGCTATACCGCACAGCGCGTCAACCGTTAGCGATCGTGTCACCGTGAGCATGGGGATTGCGAGCATGGCGGAAGGTTTAGCGGGCACCGAGATCATCGCCCGCGCCGATGCGGCGCTGTATCGGGCGAAAGAGGCCGGGCGGGATCGGTGGTCGCTGTAAACATGTCGGGTGGCGGCTACGGCTTACCCGACCTACAAAATTCGCCCGGTGCAGCCTGATGCCCTCACCCTGACCCTCTCCCACGGGAGAGGGAACAAACACAAAAAAGGCAACCTCCAGGTTGCCTTTTGCTTTTACTAGTAGCGCACGCACACCGATTTGGTTTCACACCAGCCGTCCAGCCAGTCCGGACCAAAGTCACGTCCGGTGCCGGACTGCTTCATGCCGCCGAACGGCAGGTTGGCGTCAATCAGCGTATGGCTGTTCACCCAGACGGTGCCCGCCTGCAGCCGGTCGGTATATTCCAGCGCCTTGCTGATATTCTGCGTCCAGACGCTGGCCGTCAGGCCATACTCGCTGTCGTTTGCTTGCTGGAGCGCCTCTTCCCCGTCGGCGACGCGTACCAGGTTGACCACCGGTCCAAACACCTCTTCGCGCGTCAGGCGCAGTGAGGCATCCGGGTTCACCACCAGCGTAGGCGAAACGTAATAGCCTTTGCCTTCCGGCCCCCGGTTACCGACGATCAGCTCCGCGTTGCGCGACTTCGCTTCATCAAGGAAGGTCTGCACCTTGTCGCAGTGCGCGCGCGACACCAGCGGGTTGATAAACGCCTCCGGTGACATGCCCGGCCCGACGCTCAGGGATTTCACCGCCTGCTCAAACCCGCTGACCAGCGTGTCAAACAGCGGCGCTTCAATATAGATGCGCGAGCTCGCCGCGCACACCTGCCCCTGGTTCAGGAAGCTGCCGGTCATCAGGCCTTCGATCACCCACGCCGGGTCTGCGTCTTTTAGTACGATGGCCGGGTTTTTCCCGCCCAGCTCCAGAGTCACCCCTGTTAGCGTGTCCGCCGCCGTGCGGGCAATTTGCTTACCCGTCGCCGTTGAGCCGGTAAAGCTCACCTTTGCAATATGCGGATGCGAGGTCAGCGCTGCGCCGCATACCGCGCCGCTCCCGGTCACCACGTTGAACACCCCGTCCGGAATGCCCGCTTCGCTGGCCAGTTCCGCCACGCGCAGCATGGTCAGCGGCGTGGTCTCTGACGGCTTGATGACAATAGAGCAGCCCGCGGCAAGCGCAGGCATCACTTTCCACATCCCGATCATCAGCGGGAAGTTCCAGGGCACAATCCCGGCCACCACGCCAACCGGCTCCTTACGCGTCCACGCCTGATAGCGGGCGCCCTGCGGCAGCGGGATGGAAAGGTCGAGAGTCTTACCCGAAATTTTGGTGGTCAGCCCGGCGGTATAGCGCATCCAGTTCAGGGTGCAGCCGACTTCAAACATGCGGGAAATGTTGATGGATTTGCCCTGCTCCAGCGTTTCAAGCTGGGCCAGCTCCTCGCTGTGCTGTTCGACCAGATCGGCGAAATGAAGCAGGATCCGCTCGCGCTCCGCCGGCAGTTTTCCGGCCCAGCTGCGGGCGACAAACGCGCGCCAGCCGGACATGACGGCACGATCAACGTCATCGACGCTGGCATCGGCAGTCGAGGCAATGACCTCGCCCGTGGCCGGGTTGAAGACGTTCAGCCGTTTTTCACTGTCCGACGCGGCCTGACGCCCTTCAATCCACAGGCCATGCTGTCGGTCTAAAAATTGTTGTACGGCAGGCTGAATGGCCACCTGTGATTCAGACATAGGATACTCCTTCGTTATTCTTCGCAGGGTGTCCATCCAGTCTAAGTGGGGTTTTGCGTTCTCGCTTTTGTCTCTGTGACATTCGCTTTGCCACCTGTGACAGGCTCCGCAAATCGCGATAATTGCCGCTTATATCGCTGTTACCGGTGAGTGTTCTTTCCTATAGTCAGCCTCATAGCTCTGACAAAATGCAACACAAATGCAACAATGCGAAAACGTTGACGGTGCAGTGAGAGAAACGATGGCGTGTGCAAGCGAGCAGGAACAGTATCAGCAGTGGCTGGCGCAAATTAACCAGGTTTGCGGGCGTTTTAACGCGCAGCCCACCGGGGGAAAATTCTTCGGCGAGCTGGAGACCAGCTATGCGCGCAGCCTGAAGCTCAGCACCGTGACCGCAGGCGGCGTCAACCTGTTCCGCTCCCGTCAGGAGATCGCTCAGAGTAATGATGCCTGGTTCTATACCGTGTTCCAGCTCGAAGGCAGCGCGGAAATTGAGCAGGATGACCGTCGCGCGCTGCTCAGAACCGGTGATATCACGCTGATTGACGCGTCGCGTCCCTGCTCGATCAACTGGCGGGAAAAATCCCGCCAGATTTCGCTGCTGGTTCCCCGTCAGATTATTGAGCAGCAGTGTCGCTTCCAGGAAATAAGCTGCGCGACCGCCCTTTCCCGCACCTTGCCCACGGTACAGCTGAGCCATCGCCTGCTGATGGAGAGCATGAGCAATGCCGACCTGAGTGACCGGGAGAGCGAAGCGGCGCTCGAGGCGATGATCTGCCTGCTGCGCCCCGCTTTCCAGCAGCGTGAAATCATTCAGCCGCGCAAGGAGCGCCAGTTCCAGCATGTGGTGGCGCTGATTGACGACCATATTCAGTCGGAATCGCTGCGCCCGGAATGGATTGCCGCCGAGAGCGGCATGTCCGTGCGCAGCCTTTACCGCATGTTTGCCGAGAAGGGGCTGGTGGTGGCGCAGTACATCAAAAACCGTCGTCTGGATCTCTGCGCGCAGGCACTGCAATCTACCGGTGATGATGAAAAGCTGGCGGGCATTGGCTACAGCTGGGGGTTCACCGACCATAGCCATTTTTCAACGGCGTTTAAGCAGCGTTTTGGCGTCTCGCCGGGTGAATACCGCAGGCGCTACCGCTAACTACTTTTTGAGCCATTTTCCGTTAATGCCCTTCACGTATTCGCCCGGCTGCGCGCGGGCAACCAGTTTCTGACCGGCCATTTTAGCCACTTCATCGACCGGCAAATTATTGCTGTCGGCCAGCTTCTGGTAGTTTTCCGTGCGCGCCGCATTGATACGATTGACCAGCGTCAGCGTTTCCGCGTCCTGTTGAATCGGGGCAAGATAGCCGCTGAGGGTTTCCCCCACGCGCCCCTGCGCCCGGGCATCGTTTAAGGTCAGCGCTGCCGCCTGCACGTTCATCCCCAGCGCCAGTAAAATGAGAGCTAATCGTTTCATGGCATCCTCAGAACAGATCGCTGCGCGATTTCAGCAGGGTTTCAACGTCTTTATCGACCTTAATATGGATCTCATGTTCGATTTTGACATTCATATTGATGGTAATCGGCTCCTTTGGCGCAGCGACTTCAATGCGCGGCGTACAGCCGGTCAGTAGCGCGGCAACGGCAACGGTGAGCACACCAGCCATCTTTTTCATTGTTGTTCCTCACTTTCCTTGCCAGTCGAACTGCGGGGAGCAGGTATCGCCGCATGTTGCTCAAACCAGGTTTGCAGGTTGTCCCCAAAGCGCAGGCTGCGCCAGAGGGTAAAGACATTCTCATCATGGGTATAGTTCAGGTTGACGGAGCTGCTTTTGCCATCCACCCGGCTGGTCCCCTTGATGGTCGCCTGCATGGTTAATTCACCCAGATTATCTAAATTGATTCTCGTCCACGAACGCGAAATTTCCATATAGCGGAGCCAGTTAATCGCGGCGCCCGCCACCATATTATCTTTCACGATGGCGTCTGCCGTATCTTTGTCGATGCGCAGCGTCATTGGCCCCGGGTTGGTCAGCCAGCCATCTTTAATGATCCATTTTTCATTGTCCAGCCAGAACGGCAGCGCCCCGCTCACCGGCCCTGACATGGCAAACTGTTTCGGATTAACGGCGCTAATCAGCTCGCTCGAAGAGATATTGTCCACGCGCAGCAGGGCCGGATCGTGCTGCGGCATCCGCAGCTGCTGCATGGTGATTTTCCCGCCGAGGGTTTCCACCTTCACGTTGGTGAGGAGCAGCGGATTGTCCTCCGTCCAGGGATAATCCCCCTGTAGATCGGCGGTAATGTTGCGCGCGGTCACCAGGTTTTCCACTTCGCCTATGCGCAACGTGACCGGACCGCGCGTGCCGAGAGACCAGGTACCCTCGCTGAAGCGGAACGGCAGCACAAAATCGACGCCGTTAATCTGGTTATCCGGCATCCAGGCGCTGCCGGATTTCAGCACGCCGTGCCCACCGGCCTCAAAGCCCTGATCGGCCGCCGCCGAGAAGGCGACCTGCGCGTAAAGCTCCCCGTCACGCAGCGTCATTTTCCAGTCCGGCGGGATCAGCGGCTGGAAGACGGTGAGCGACTGTTTCGGCCACCAGGCCTGCCCGCGAAGGCGCACGCCGTCCCAGCGTCCGTTCACCTGTACCGGACCGATTTTGTCCGCATGGAGGTCGCCCTTGAACTGAAAAATGGTCGGGTCGGTGCCGTCGACGCTGAAGGTCAGGACCGAGGGCGGCAACGAGCTGCCGCCGGAGAAACGGGTTTGCCCGGCGTTGAGCGACAGCGCGCCGCTGAAGGCCGGTTTTTCGGGGTCACGCAGCCAACGCACCGGTTGATCCAGCACCAGACGCGGCTTGCTGACCTCCATCGTGCCGTACTGGAGTTTGTCAAAACCGGTGGAGAGCGCCGTCAGCTCAATAAGATTGTCGCGCCACTCGCCTTTCCCGGCGACATCCCAGCGGGCATGCATCGGCGTGAAACCGCCTTTCCCCCAGTAGCGCCACTGCCACAGGCCGTTATCAGGTAAAAAGTCGTTGGCCTGACCGTCCAGATGGAGTTCAAAATCGCCCATCTCGTTTTCATGAGCGCGCAGAATCGCCTGTAAACGACCGTCCACGCCCTTCTGCGTCAGCTTCACGCCCGCCAGCGGCCAGCGGATTTCATCGATATCGAGTGAGTCAATGATGCGCCCGCGCGAGCGGAGCAGCGCGCCCGGCTCAAAGGCCAGCTGCGGTTCATACAGGCTGCCGGTCAGCGTGGCGGGCAATTTTGCGTAAAGAATGAGATCGTTTTGCTTCGCTTCACCGCTCAGATGCAGGGGCATGTCGCTGTTTTCCATGCTGAGCCTGCCGGGCCCAATGTTCAGTACCGCGTTGCCTTTCCCCGCGTCACCCTGGGTAAGCACATTCAGCCGTCCGGTCAGGGTGGTGTTATCCAGCCCCTGCTGCCAGTTGTCGGCGCGAAGGGATACCCGCCCGCTCAGCGGCATACCCGAGAGATCCCAGTTCCAGCGCCCGTCGCTGATGTTCAGCTGCTCCGCGGTGATCTGCCACGGCAGGTCAAGCAGCGGATCGGGGTTGTCCCGCGCCATCACCACCAGCTGTCCCTGATTGTCTTCCCAGTCCAGATCGGCATCGACCAGAGACGTCAACTGTGGCACGTTAAAGGTCGCGACCGCGTGGCCCTTCACCGGCACGCCATCCGGTACCAGCGGCAAGGTAAACTCGCCCACCAGCTTAATCGGCTGCGGCTGGTCCGGGAGCTGGACATCGAACTGGCTGACCGAGAGCGTCTGACCGCGAAGCGTGCCTTTAATGCTGACCTGCTCGCCTTTATAGGCGATCTCCTGAATGGACGGCGTCAGCGACGCATGCAGCTCGCCCTGCCACTGCTGCCAGGGCGACAGCGTCAGACGGTGAACCGTGATCCAGGTATTAGGTAATACCGCCTGCCACTGTGCCAGCGTTTTGGGGGCGACCGTTGAGGGCGCAGACTGGGGAATTTTGCTCAGACAGACGGAGTTAAGATCCAGCGCACCGATATCCAGCTTCCAGCGGCTCGGGTGTGACAGCGTCACGTTATCGATGCGGGCAATTTCGCAGTCTTCAACCAGATAGCGAAGATCGGGGATCACCAGCGCGTGGCGGGTCAGTTTCGGACTCTCTTCGAAAGCGATGCGCGTCCCGACGGGCAGCCAAATCCCGGCGAGCGTCGGTACCCACTGGGCGAGCGTCATCAGCAGCGTCAGCGGCAACAATATGAACAGCAGTAAAAGCGCAAGAGCGGCTTTGTATTTACCCTTCATGGGCAGTTAATATCCTGATTTAGCGAAAGATTTAAGCCGGCAGTGCCGATCATTGTCGCATGTTTAGCCAGTCAGTTGAAGGGAATGCCATTTTTAAGGATAGATGCTCTAGAATAATTGATAGAACTTATTGAATTCAATAATATTTTATAAATTGTAAGATAATTTTAATCATGCTAACGTGAATGCAAAATCACTGGAGAAAGTCTTATGAAACTCGCGGTATATAGCACAAAGCAGTACGACAAAAAGTATCTGCAACATGTTAACGAGGCTTACGGGTTTGAGCTTGAATTTTTCGACTTTCTGCTGTCCGAAAAAACCGCCAAAACGGCGCACGGCTGTGAAGGCGTCTGCATTTTTGTTAACGACGACGGCAGTCGTCCGGTGCTGGAAGAGTTGAAAAAACAGGGCGTGAAATATATCGCCCTGCGCTGCGCGGGCTTTAATAACGTGGACCTCGACGCGGCGAAAGAGCTGGGTCTGAGGGTGGTGCGCGTCCCGGCGTACTCCCCGGAAGCGGTCGCGGAACATGCAATTGGCATGATGATGTCGCTCAACCGTCGTATTCACCGCGCTTATCAGCGCACCCGTGATGCCAACTTCTCTCTGGAAGGGCTGACCGGCTTTACCATGTACGGCAAAACCGCGGGCGTGATCGGCACCGGTAAAATCGGCGTCGCAGCGCTGCGCATTCTGAAAGGCTTCGGCATGCGTCTGCTGGCGTTCGATCCGTACCCGAGCGCCGCTGCGCTGGAGCTGGGCGTGGAATACGTCGACCTGCAGACCCTGTTCTCCCAGTCTGACGTGATCTCCCTGCACTGCCCGCTGACGCCGGAGAACTACCACCTGCTTAACCAGGCGGCGTTTGACCAGATGAAAGATGGCGTGATGATCATCAACACCAGCCGCGGCGGGCTGGTTGACTCTCAGGCCGCTATCGAAGCGCTGAAAACCCAAAAAATTGGCGCGCTGGGTATGGACGTGTATGAGAACGAACGCGATCTGTTCTTTGAGGACAAGTCGAATGATGTGATCCAAGACGACGTGTTCCGCCGCCTGTCTGCCTGTCATAACGTGCTGTTTACCGGACACCAGGCGTTTCTGACTGCCGAAGCGCTGATCAGCATTTCAGAAACCACGCTGGGTAATCTGCAGCAGCTGGAAAAGGGCGAAGCGTGCCCTAACGAACTGGCGTAAGCGTGACGCCGGGTGGCGGCTATGCCCCACCCGGCGTACTGTCTGTTTCCCAGGTCCGGTGCGCAAAGCACCACCACAGCAGGACGGCCACCAGCGCAATCGCGCTCAGGACACTGAATGCCGTGGCAAATGAGTAATGACCGGCAATCGTGCCGGTTAACGCCGGGCTCATGGATGCCCCAACCCCCTGCATCAGCATCACCACACTCTGCCCCGCATTGACGTGCCCGCTCCCGCGCAACAGCACCACGATAAACGACGGTACCGCGACGCCCAGGATCCCTGCGGCCAGCCCGTCGAGAATTTGTACCGGGATCATCATGAGCGGCGCGTCCGTAGACGCCGCCAGCGCTGCGCGCACCGGCATCACCAGCAGCGCCAGCATAATTAAGCGCCAGTAGCCGTAGCGGTCTATTCGGTGGGCGACCCAGATGGCAACGGGGATCATCACGGCCTGAGAGATGATAACGGTGCCCGCCGCGTACAAACCGGGGTTGATCGAGGCGGGCGCGGCGGCCACCCTCATGCTCAGCATCGGCAACAGCGCGGCGTTCGCCAGGTGAAACAGCAGCAGCGTCAGTCCGGTCACAAACAGCGCCCGGTTTTTAATCAGCACGGCAAAGCCGGGAACCGGCAGGCTCGCTGAAGAAGAGAGCCCCCTCGCCGCGTCGTTATCGATATCCCCGTTGCGAATGGCAAGCAGCGCACAGAGCGTTAACAGCGTGGTACAGGTCATCAGCAGGAAAATCCCGCCGACGCCCCAGTACCACGCAATGCCCCCTGCAATCAGTGCGGTAACAAAGTTGCCGCCGTGATTGAACGCCTCATTTTTGCCCATCTGCGCGCTGAACCCGCTCTGGCCGGTCAGCCCCAGGGTAATCCCGGCGATCAGCGGCCCGACAAACGCCGCACAGATGCCGGAGACAATTTGCGAAACGGCGACAACAGCGCTCTGCTGGCTAAACCAGAGCAGGAGCGTGCTAAGGGTGATGAGCAGGCACACCAGCGCCAGCACGGTCCGCTTGCTGCGCGAGGTGTCGGTGATGAATCCCGCCGGCAGCGTGGCCAGTAGTCCCGCCAGCCCACCGGCCGTCATCAGGATGCCGATATCATCGGGAGCCCAGTGGCGTTCGGTCAGAAAAATACCGAGAAAAGGACCGAGGCCATCGCGGACATCCGCGATGAAAAAACTTGTCAGGCATAATGCCCGCAGCGAACGAAGAGACATACTTCCTGCCTTTGTCTGTTATCGCCTGTAAAAAAGGAAATGTAGTATAGCGGGTATTTTTTAAAATCAGATGACGTCTTAAAAAATATGCCTTGCGAACTTAAACAATTCATAACGGAGGCTGTTTTTTCGCTTTACTCATTATCGACCCTGACTATACTGGCAATAAATTTTCACAGGAGTCCTTCGTTGGAAAGTTATTTTATTGTTGATACGAAGGTAAGCTAGCGCGATTTCCTCGCTGCTTACCTGAAACGGTGGGCAGCAATCCTCTTTAAGCGATTGTATCCCGAAATAGTAAAACCACTCAATTTGTGGGGCATCGCATGTTCATGTTTACACATTCACTCTTTCCGCCACCGTCGTCCTGACACGTTTAGCATTTAAACGGCGTTATGATGTGCTTAGCAAAGCACTGACGCTTATTATTTAATAACGTTAACAGGCGACAGGCTGATGTTCCCTTATATCTCTCATCTGCTCGCAGCGATGCTGCTGGGCGCAATTATTGGCGCGGAAAGACAGTGGCGCCAGCGTATGGCCGGACTTCGTACTAATGCACTGGTTGCCACGGGTGCGGCAGTGTTCATTTTAAGTTCGGTATCGACTTCTCCTGATAGCCCGGGGCGTATCGCAGCGCAGATCGTCTCCGGTATCGGCTTTCTTGGCGCAGGCGTCATTATGCGTGAAGGAATGAATATTCGTGGTTTAAACACCGCCGCAACGCTGTGGTGCTCGGCCGGAATTGGCGTACTGTGCGGATTAGGCCAGTTCTGGAATGCCGCTATGGCCAGCCTAATTATTCTCTGCGCTAACATATTGCTTCGCGAAGCCGCGCAGCGAATTAATCAACTGCCCGTGCTCCATGAAGGCGAAAAATGCTATGTACTTAAAATCACCTGCAATGATGAGCATGAAGATGCGGTGCGGCAGAGCGTTGTAAATATGGCGAAAGAGTTGACGTTAAGTCTGAAAGCGATTTATTCCGCTACGGCGCAAGCAGAAGGTAAAACCGAAATTCGGGCGGAGGTGATGACCCGGGAGGAATACCGAAAATTACTCGATCTGATTATGGGGAATATGGGCGGGAATAAAATTATCGCGTCCGTCAGCTGTCACGCAATATGAACAAGGTACCGGGCCTTGCGCCCGGTTTAGGCTTTGGCGTTTTGCAGAAAACGGACCGTGACGCGGAGAGATTCATCCCCGAATGCCCCTGTTCGTTGTCACGCCACGTTGACGAGATCACGGGCAGGTTCGACTGTACGCCTATCACATAACCGAAATTTGTCCCCGTTATGACAGCTTGCTCTCTGTTTTCCTGAAATTAACGGTCTACCCTGAATTGTGTGAAAAACACTCAGGAGGGACAAATGTATAACTCAATTTTGGTTCCAATTGACATTTCAGAGGATAGCCTGACGCACATGGTTATCCCCTTCGTTCAGGCACATACAGCACTTAACACAGCTAAAGTTCACTTTCTTACCGTCATTCCATCGCTTCCGTATTATTCATCATTAGGCCTGGCCTATTCTGTTGAAATGCCGAAGCTGAAAGAGTTCCAGCACGCGGCCTTAGCGAAGCTGGATGAAATCGTTAAGCAATTCAAAATTCCTCCCGACAAGATACAGACTCACGCCGTGACGGGCTCTCCAAAGGATCAAATCCTTAAGCTCGCTGACACGATCGATGCCGACCTGATTATCATCGCTTCCCACAAACCTGACATATCGACGTATCTGTTGGGTTCGAACGCTGCGGCAGTGGTTCGGCATGCGAAATGCCCTGTCCTGGTCGTAAGATAGAAAGCGGCGTTTACGATCGTGGATACGAACGGAGAGCGGATAACAAAAACCGGGCGAGAAGCCCGGTTTTTCATTTACGCTTTCCTGAGTGAAAGCGCGATTTAGAGATTTACTCTGTTGGCGTTTAAATTTAAGTCCGTAATGGCGGCCGGTTTTCCAAGCAGGTAGCCCTGAACTTCATCACATTTATTTTTTTTCAGAAAAGACAGCTGTTCGACGGTCTCCACCCCTTCTGCGGTTACCGCCATGGAATAGGCTTTCCCCAGGTCGATAATTTTCTCCACGACTGACTGGTTCTGCGGCGAGTCACCGAGGGTAAAAATAAAGCTCTTGTCGAGCTTAAGCCCGTCAAACTGAAACTTCCGCAGATAGCTCAGTGAGGCATAGCCGGTACCGAAATCGTCAATCAGAATGCGGACGCCCATTCTTTTGAGAGACTTCATGGTCTGCAAGGTTTTTTCCGGGTCGGAAAGCGTAACGTTTTCAGTGACTTCAATTTCCAGCCGGTTGGGTTCAAGCCCCGTTTCGTGAAGGATCTCTTTTATTCTTTCGGCAAGATCGCTTGCCTGGAATTCGATAGCAGAAATATTGACGGAGACCGATAATCCCGGCAATTTGTCTTTCGTCTCCGTACAGGCTTTGCGTATGACCCAGTTGCTCAGGCTAATAATCAGCCCGGTTTCTTCTGCCAGCGGGATAAACTGATCGGGCATTATGGTCCCCCGAGCCGGGTGCTGCCAGCGTACCAGCGCTTCGACGGCCTCAATTTTAGAATACCGGAGGTTATAACGCGGCTGGTAAACCAGGTAGAGCTGTTCTTCGCGAATTGCGGTCTTGAGTTCTAATTCCAGTTTCCTGCGTTCGGTCAACTTTTCCGACATATCCGGGCGATAATAGACCCATCGGTTTCTGCCGGATTGTTTCGCCTGATACAGCGCAATATCCGCGTAGCGTAGAAGATCGTTTGCGCTGCTGCTATCCCGGGGAGCCAGCGCAATGCCCATGCTTACGCCTATCGCCACATCATTGCCCTCAATGGCGAAAGGACGGTTAAGTTCGTGCACGATGCGACGACACACCTCCTCAATCTGGTCTTGCTGGCTGGTGTTGCCGAGGAGAAGCATAAATTCATCCCCTCCCTGCCGTGCGACAAAATCACCTCGACGCACGCAATTTTTAAGACGTGAAGCGACCTCGCCAAGCAGGGCATCGCCGGTGGAGTGCCCGAAAATATCATTGACGGGTTTAAACTTGTCTAAATCAAGGCAAATCATGGCAAACGGATAACGGTTGAGGTCTTCTTTCGCCAACTGGCCAGCCAGAAATTCCTTAATATGATACCGGTTCGGCAGACCGGTTAATTCATCATGGCGTGACAGGAACTCCACGCGTTTTGTTGCTTCAACTTCCTGAGAGACGTCGGTTGCCGCGCCTCGCAACACCACCGTTCCATCAGGCTGAGCAGAAAACTTTGCCAGAAGCGTGCAATATGACGTGGTTTGTTGCGCGTGAGTATAAGGACAGTTTTTAAATTCAAAGCGTTCGGTTAAGTCCCGCTGCCCGGCGCAGTCATGTGATAATCCGCCTGTCGCCGGAAAGAGTTCATCCAACCTACGGCCTATCCATTTGCTATTTTCATATCCCGTTATTGTAGAAAAACGACCCGATAGCCACGTTATCCTTAACGATAAATCTGTTTCCCAGAACCAGTCGCTGGTTGTTTCACTGACGTCCCGGAATCGTTTTTCACTCGTAATAAGATTCAACCGCGCCTGCTCGAGTAGAAACGTATTTTCGTCAAGCATTCTCGCCTTGTGCATAATATGGCGCATTAATATCACCGTCATCGATACCGTCAGAACGACGGAAAGAATGAGCAATGGCAAAAAATAAATTATTAACGCCTGGCCGGGATTTTCACCGTCCCAGATAATTTGCACATCCCCATTTTGGGTGCTTAATGTAAATTCCGTCTGATTCTTTATTTGAGAAGTGGCTGTATCAGGTGAAGTACGAACGTTCTGGATGCCGTCATCCTGCCCAATCGTGAGGAGTTTTTTAGCCGTTAACTTGTCTATAAACACCATTGTCGACGGTTTTCCGGGCATGGTTTGCACGCTCGCATCATCGCCCGTCGTTATCCATTGCGCAGAAACAATGGCCGGCACGGAATCGATAAGCGCTAGCACAGAAACCGGCACTCCCTTTTTTATACTCAACTCATGGAGTAAACGGTCTTTGGTTGATTTGTCTAACCAGCGCCCCAGCTCCTGAAGCTTCAGCTTCCCGTCAACCACGCTGTATCGCGTGCTCCCTTCCGGAGAGAGAACAAACACCCCTTCGTAGCCAAAGTTGTCATACAGGGACTTACCCAGGTTCTGCTTATCCCATGCCCAGTGAACGTCATTGTTCAGATGAAGATGTTTGTAGGCATCTCCCCACTCGGCATTGTCTTTCAAATGACTTCGCATGCTCTCCTGGCGGGTCTCCAGGGCTTTCCTTAACAAAAATTCATCGTGCTTGTCGCTGATTTCATTTACATTATCTTTTATTATTAGCAGGGAAATTATTGCCGCAATAAAAATACTTATCAACAACGTTACAATATAAGTAAAGGTTTTATTTATCAGGCCTTTAGAAGGCTCGGTATCGGTGAAGCCCGGATTGTTCAGAGGTAGGGTCATCTTTCGCCTTCTTAACTGCTACTGCGTCGATTTTTATGCCACTTTCATTTATCGGCACAAAATAACAAAAATTTATAGCTAAAAACCTGAGGCTAAAGAATATTTAATTTTTCCAATTCAGATCAAATTATTAATCATTAACTAACTTATAGCTTAAAGGTTGTTAATAAGATATATTGCCTGGTGTAATTTTTAACTCAGCATTTATCTTTAAAAAAGAATGTACATACTCCATAAGTATAACTATTTTACCGGGCTCGCTGTCACTCCGTTATATTGAGACCTGATATCAGGTCTCAGTTTTATTCATCCCGCTTCGGCGAGGCTGCGGGGGCGGCATACCAGTTTTCTTTCGCCACCATTACGCTTTCTTCAGGCTGCATGACAAAGTTTGGCGACATGATCTGGACATTGAATTCGTTGAACACATCCTGAATGTGAGTGAAGAGCTCATTTCGCGCGACGGCTAGCGACGTATCAGGTCTCAGCGTGACCTGCAGTTCATAGGCTATGTACCAGTCCATCAGCGCCAGCTGCCGCACCAGGGGCGGAATCGTAAGGTCAACGCACTGAGTCCGCTTCGCGGCCAGCTCAAGCATGGCATGGACCTGCCGCCAGGGTGTGTCGTACCCGATGGTGACGCTTACGGTTAGGTTGATGCTGCCATCGTTATTTTGCGCGCTGAGGTTCGTTATCTTGCCACTCACCACGACGGCATTGGGTACGGTAACGATATAGTTTTCTCGCGTAATAATTTTGGTGGCGAGCATACCAATTTCACTCACCTTACCTTCGTTATCCGCGATTCGTATCACATCGCCTTTGCGCAGCGCGCGCGAGTAAATCAGCACCAGACCACTCATGGCATGATTCATCACGCCTGCCGATCCCAGGGTCAGCATCAGACCAAAAAATACGCTTATGCCTTTAAAGGCCAGCGAGTTTGCACCCGGTAAAAAGGGATAGGCCGCAGAGAGCGCGAACAACCACACCATCACGGAAATAAGTTTTCGCGTCGCGCCGACGGTTTCCGGATGAAGGCCCGGTAACTGTAGACGCCCGGCCTCAACCTGATTGAGGATCACTTTTAGAAGTTTAAGGATTAATGCGGTAATGAAGAAAATGATAAGAACAATCGACAATCCTGGTAATGCGGACGCCATCGCTAAGGCAATCTGTCGTATGACATGCCACGACCAGTCACCTAATGATGTTGCCCAGACGCGCGTCCAGGGGAACAGGCTAAAGGCCCAGCTAAGCCAACCATAAAAAGCTAAAATCACCACAAAACACATCAGCAAGCCATAAAGACGGGCTTCAATGACGCCTGTAAATCGCCGCCAGTTTTGAGGTATCCAGCTTCGTTTCTCGGCTACCCTGCGGCGATAATATCCTCTCACCCATTTCCAGGAACGCAACGCAACATAACTCAGCATCAACCATGTCAGGAAACCGGCCGTGGTCTTCGCAGCGGAAAGCGCAAGCCACTGCGTATCATATTGGTCGCGAAGCGAGATGCGCTGCGCTTCCATTCGCGCCAGGACACGTTGCGCTGCCTGGTCTAAGGTCAGATCGTCCCCTTCGTCCAGATCCGATTCGGTCAGCAGCATGACCGGCTTAGCGTTCATTACGAACAGTCTGCCTTGCTGGTTGTAGCGCGTGACAGGAATGATTGTCAGCGGTTCACGAACATCTTCCTGCGTGAAATTTCGCAAGGTATCCCGAATGCGTAATACGCGTTCTTCTGGCGTGGTGAAACCGAACTTCGCCTGTAGCATAACGATGGGCTGGTGGAAAATATAAACCGTCCGCGCACGTTCTTGTTCCGTAGGTTCGAGCCGGGGTTCAGCCGATATGGCACTGAATGAGAGAAAGAAGACCGAGACGATTAAAGAGCTTATCAGAGATAGCACTACTTTGTTCATGTCTACCATCCAGAGCAGTCACGCCATCGTTTAAAACCGGGCTTCACGCCCGGTTCTGTTTTCTGCCCAAAGGGCTCTATTCGCTCAACCCGCGATTTTCCAGCATCGGTTCAATCTTCGGATCATGCCCGCGCCACTGCCGATAAAGTTCAGCCAGATCCGTGCTGTTACCACGGGACAAAATCGCCTCGCGGAATTTTTGTCCGTTTTCACGAGTCAGACCGCCCTGTTCGACAAACCACTGATAGCCATCGTCCGCCAGCATTTGCGTCCACAGGTAGGCGTAATATCCCGCCGCGTAGCCGCCGCCGAAAATATGGGCAAAATAGCTGCTGCGATAGCGCGGCGGTACGGCGGGCAGATCCAGCCCCTCTTTTTTCAGTGCTGCCGCTTCAAACGCGTCTACGCTCGAAACGGCTTCGCTAATCCCGTGCCAGTTCATGTCCAGCAGCGCGGCAGCCAGCAGCTCCGTCATGTCATAACCCTTATTGAAATGGGTCGCGTTGAGCATGCTTTCCCGCAGCGCGTCCGGCATCGGTTCACCGGTTTCGTAATGGCGGGCGTAGTGGGTAAATACCTGTGGATGGCTGGCCCAGTGTTCGTTGATCTGCGACGGGAATTCAACGAAATCACGCGGCGTATTGGTCCCGGAGAGCGTGGCGAAACGCTGGCTGGCAAACAGACCGTGCAGCGTATGGCCAAACTCGTGGAACAGGGTGATCACGTCATCCCAGGAGAGAAGCGCGACGCCGCCGTTAGCCGGTTTTTGGTAATTACAGACGTTGTAGATCACCGGACGGGCAGCAAGCTCGAAGGATTGCTCGACGAAATTCCCCATCCAGGCCCCGCCCTGCTTGGAATCGCGGGCAAAAAAGTCGCCGTAAAACAGCGCCATGCCCTCACCGGTGTGGTCGAAAATTTCCCAGACGCGGACGTCCGGGTGATACACCGGAATATCGAAGCGCTCCACAAAGCGGATGCCAAACAGCTGGCTTGCGGCCCAGAATACGCCATCGTGCAATACGGTATTGAGCGCAAAATAGGGTTTGATTTGCGATTCATCGAGGGCATATTTTGCCTGACGCACGCGCTCGGCATAAAAGGCCCAGTCCCAGGCCTGTACGGTGAAACCGCCCTGCTCGTCATCAATCACTTTCTGAATATCGGCCTGCTCGCGCTCTGCCCGGGCGCGGGCGGCGGGCACAATGCCGCGCATAAATTCCAGCGCGGCGTCCGGGGTTTTCGCCATCTGGTCGGCGATACTCCAGCTGGCGTAATCGTCAAATCCCAGCAGGCGGGCCTGCCGGGCGCGCAGCGCCGTAAGGCGGAGGATCAGCTCGCGAGTGTCGTTTTCATCCCCTTTCTGGGTGCGCGTCCAGCCTGCGTTGAACAGGTTTTCGCGGGTCTGACGATTGCGCAGTGCGGAAAGCGCAGGCTGCTGAGTCGTGTTCAGAAGCGGGATCAGCCAGCGGTCGTTTAACCCTCGTTCCGCGGCAGCCTGCGCCGCGTCGGCGATCTCGCTGGCGCTGAGCCCGTCAAGCTGGTGCGCGTAATCCACCACCAGCCCACCCGTCTTATCGGCCACCAGCAGACGCTGATTAAACTGGCTGGTCAGGGTCGCCGCCTCGGTATTCAGCGCCTTCAGCTCGGCTTTTTCCGTTTCATTGAGACGCGCGCCGGCCAGAATAAACCGCTGATACGTCTCCTCGACCAGCCGGCGGGATTCGGCGTCCAGCGCGGCACGGTCCTGCCAGACGCTCTCCACGCGGGCGAAAAGGGTGTCATTCAGCCAGATGTCGTTTGCCAGCGCGGCAAGCTCGGTGGAGAACTGCTCCTCAAGCTCCTGCAGATACGCATTGGTGTGTGCGGAGGTCATAGCGAAGAACACGCTGCTGACGCGCGAGAGCAAAGCGCCGCTTTTCTCCAGCGCCAGCACGGTGTTGGTGAAGTCCGGCGCAGCGGTTTGAGACACAATGGCGTCTACGTCCGCCCGCTTCTGGCGAAGCGCTTCATCAAAGGCCGGGCGATAGTGGCTATCGTTGATTTCATCAAAATGGGGGGCCTGGTAAGGCAGCAGGCTGATGTCAAAAAAGGGGTTCGTGGCCGTCATCTTTCGCTCCTGAGTACGGGTATCCTCCCAGAGTAGGCCAGGCCGCCATCCCCTGCAACGCCGTCATACAAATGTTGCCTTAACGCACCCTCTGCGGCCGTGCTATGTTAGTACAACACAAAAAGCGTTGAGGAACAGTGAGATGATTATTTTAGTTACCGGGGCAACGGCAGGTTTTGGTGAAAGCATCACGCGTCGCTTCGTCGCCAACGGGCACAAGGTTATTGCCACGGGCCGTCGTCAGGAGCGCCTGCAGGAGCTGAAGGACGAATTAGGCGACAGCATCCTGACCGCGCAGCTGGACGTGCGTAACCGCGCGGCCATTGAAGAGATGATTGCCAACCTGCCCGCCGAGTGGCGCGCCATCGACGTTCTGGTCAACAATGCCGGTCTGGCGCTGGGCATGGAGCCCGCCCACAAAGCCAGCGTTGAAGACTGGGAAAACATGATCGACACCAACAACAAAGGGCTGGTCTATATGACCCGCGCGGTGCTGCCTGGCATGGTCGAGCGCAACCGCGGCCACATTATCAACATTGGCTCCACCGCCGGAAGCTGGCCTTACGCGGGCGGCAACGTCTATGGCGCAACGAAGGCGTTTGTGCGCCAGTTCAGCCTTAACCTGCGTACCGACCTGCACGGCACCGCCATTCGCGTTACCGATATCGAGCCGGGCCTGGTGGGCGGCACCGAGTTTTCCAACGTGCGTTTCAAAGGCGATGACGCGAAAGCGGATAAAACCTACGAAAATGCTAACGCGCTGACGCCGGAAGATGTGACCGAAACGGTCTGGTGGGTGGCAACGCTGCCAAAACACGTCAACATCAATACCGTGGAAATGATGCCCGTCAGCCAGAGTTTTGCCGGACTTAGCGTCCATCGTGGCTAACTCTGCCCTTCCCGGCCTGCGGGCCGGGTCTGTTTCGGGTTATAAAAGAATGGTAGTATGTTCAGGCTAACTCTCTGAGAAATGACAACTCATGGCCGCTGAATCGCAACTCAATCCCACCCAGCCCGTTAACCAGCAAATCTATCGCATTTTGCGACGTGATATTGTCCATTGCCTGATCCCACCGGGAACGCCGCTTTCTGAAAAAGAGGTGTCTGTGCGTTTTGACGTTTCCCGTCAGCCGGTACGTGAAGCGTTTATTAAGCTTGCTGAGAACGGACTGATTCAGATCCGCCCGCAGCGCGGCAGCTACGTGAACAAAATTTCACTCTCTCAGGTACGCAACGGCTGTTTCGTTCGCCAGGCCATTGAATGCGCGGTGGCGCGCCGTGCCGCAACGCTTATCAACGACAACCAGTGTTACCAGCTGGAGCAGAACCTGCACCAGCAGCGTATTGCGATTGACCGTAAGCAGCTCAATGATTTCTTCCAGCTTGATGATGAATTCCACCAGAAGCTGGCGCAGATCGCGGATTGTCAGCTGGCCTGGGACACCATCGAGAACATCAAGGCCACCATTGACCGCGTGCGCTATATGAGCCTCGATCACGTCTCCCCGCCGGAAATGCTGCTCCGACAGCATCATGATATTTTCAGCGCGCTGGAAAAACGCGACCCGGACGGTGTGGAAAAAGCGATGACGCTGCATCTGCAGGAAATTAGCGAATCCGTGCAGCTTATTCGTCAGGAAAATAGCGAGTGGTTTAGCGAAGAGTAATATGCGCCGCCCCTTTCGGGTGCGGCGAGGTGATTAGCGAACGACTAACACCGGGATCGTGGCGTAGCGCAGAATAGATTCCGCATTTGAACCCAGCAGATGCGTGGAGATGCTCGGATTTTTCGACCCGATGACAATCGCATCATATTTCCCCTCCTTGCTCAGCTTGATAATTTCATCCCGGACGTTGCCAAAACGCACCATGCTGTGAATATTCTCAGGGGCAATATCGAACAGTCTTTTTAACTCGTTCATTTTCTTCCCGGATTCTGCGGTCATATACTCTTCAAACTTTTTTATATCGGCGTTGAAACCGCGCAGCAGAGACCGGCTGCTGGCAGGCAGAATATTGACCAGGGTAATCGACGCGCCCTCAGCCTTCGCAAGGCTTGCCGCGTGGCGAACCGCTTTGTCGCTCAAATCCATTTCAAACACGTCTACAGGCATCAAAATGTTCTTATACATAAGCCTGACTCCTTATTCCGATGAAAGGGTTATTTCCTGCACACAGGATGACATCAGGAATATAAACCAACCCTCAACGCTTCCCTGTCGAAACTATCAATTAATGAAAATAACGGTCCACTTTGTAAATTACCGTCCTGAACCGTCAGCGCCCGACGAAATAAAGAAAAAAGTGTGAGTTTGATCAAAAACAAAAACATGAAGCGCGGACAGGCGTATTTATATGCCCCGTGAACGGCATAACCCGAAATAGCGCCGTAACGAACAGGTTAGAGAGGAGAAAATACCATGATGACATACGACCGTAACCGCAATGCAATCACCACCGGCAGCCGCGTCATGATTAGCGGCACGGGCAAAACTGGCGTGATTAAAGCGATCCACAGCGACGGGCTGGATGCCGCGCAGGTGCGCCGCAGCAAAACGGTTGAAGTGGAAGGATGCGAAGGTAAGTTCGAACCGATTGAGCTGATTCGCCTGGGGATGCACTAAGCTGTGCGCAGACATGCCGCCGCGCACGGCGGCATGTGCTGAACTACCGTTGAGACGCGTACTGCGCGACGGTCGCTTTCGCGCCTTTTTGCAGCAACGACCGGTACGCGGCCATCACCGCAGCCACAAAGCGCGGCTCCTGCGGTAACTCGTTACCAAAGATGGCCTCAATGCCGAGCAGCGCATTGACCCGGCTTTCGCCTTCCGCACTTTCGTTCACCGCCGCCTGAATCACCGCCAGCTGCGGATCGCTCACGTCAATGGCGTTACCCTGCTCGTCAATGCCGCCGACATAACGCATCCAGCCAGCCACCCCCAGCGCCAGCAGCGGGAAAGGCGTCTGGTGCACCAGGTGCCAGCGCACGGAGTCCAGCATACGCTGCGGGAGCTTCTGGCTGCCGTCCATCGCGATTTGCCATGTCCTGTGGCGCAGGGCCGGGTTGCTGTAGCGGGCAATCAGGAGATCGGCATAGCGACCTAAATCAACGCCCTTCACTTTCAGCGTGGGCGCCTGCTCGTTAAGCATCAGCGCGTGCGCGGCGAGGCGGTAGTTCTCGTCTTCCATACAGTCGTTGATATGCTGGTAGCCGGCCAGATAGCCCAGGTACGCCAGGAACGAGTGGCTGCCGTTGAGCATGCGCAGCTTCATCTCTTCAAACGGGATCACGTCTGACACCAGCTCGGCACCGGCCTTTTCCCACTCGGGACGTCCTGCCACAAAGTTATCCTCGATCACCCACTGGCGGAACGGTTCACAGGCGACCGCCGCCGGGTCACGCGCGCCGGTCAGCTGTTCGATTTTATCCAGCGTATCGGGCGTGACCGCCGGCACGATACGATCCACCATGGTTGACGGGAAGGTGACGTTAGCCTCGATCCAGTCCGCCAGCTCGCCGTCTACGGCCCGGGCGTAAGCGCAGGTCACATTGCGCATCACGTGGCCGTTCTCCGGCATGTTGTCGCAGGACATCACGCTAAACGCGGGCAGACCCGCCGCTTTGCGACGCGCCAGCGCTTCCACCACCACGCCCGGCGCGGATTTCGGCTGGTGCGGGTTTTGCAGGTCGGCGACGATAAACGGGTGATCGAGCATCAGTTGTCCGGTCGCCGGTGAATGGCAGTACCCTTTCTCGGTGATGGTCAGCGAGACAATCGCCACCTGCGGTTCGCACATCGCCGCCAGAACGCTTTCCAGCCCGTCAACCTGCGCATGCAGCGCTTTTTTAACTACGCCAACTACGCGGGATGTCCATGCGTCGGCAGACATCTCCGCCACGGTGTAGAGGTTATCCTGCGCCTTCAGATCGGCAATCTGCTGCTCGCCGCCAATCAGGTTAACCTCACAGTAGCCCCAGTCGCTGCCGTGCCCGGCGGCGAGAATGTCGGCGTACACCGCCTGGTGCGCCCGGTGAAAGGCGCCAAAACCCAGATGAACAATGCGTGGTTGAAGGCTGTCGCGATCGTACTGAGGCAGCGTCGCGTTGGCCTGTAATAAGGTGTTTTCCATGATTAAGACTCGTTAATTAGAAAGTCCTGGACCGCTGCCGCTCCTCTGAAGCGGCGGCTCCTGCTGACTACACCAACTAGAATGGCAGCTGGGGTAAAAAAATAACTGCCATCAACCATACTGATACTGCCGTTTGAGATTTTGATTTATATTAACTTTTGCTCATGTGGTGTGACATAAAGATAAAGTTATGTGACAGGTCACGTAAGTTATAAACCATTAGCGTCGCGAGGAGACCGCGCCGTAACCCACGCTCTCCTCTGGCGCGGACTCCGCTGCGTCTTGCGCCGCGCTCAAATCACGGTCGCGCACTTCGGGCATCAGGATCGCCGAGACCAGCCCAATCACGGAATAGGCCACCAACATGGCGACAATCGGCCACCAGGAGCCGGTCATGTTGCAGAAGATCCCCGCCAGCACCGGACCAAAGCCCACCGCCACCAGCCCGCCCGCCTCTTTCGAGATAGCCATACGGGTAAAGCGATTTCGCGAGCCAAACATCTCCGCCATGGTGATATTTTCCAGCGCAAACAGCCCCAGCACGGCGAAGTTATGGATAACGATGATCGAGAGCATGATTGTCCCCGGCGCATAGCTCTTATCGACGATGATAGAGAGCATCGGATACGCGAGAAGAATGGCGGAGATATTGAGGATAATGTACGGCAGACGGCGCCCTACTTTATCGGAAAGCCAGCCCAGCAGCGGAATGGAGATAAACCCGAGAATGGAGCTTACCATCAGCGCATCGGTCGGGATGGCTTTATCGAACAGCAGCGTCTGGACCAGATACCCGGCGAGGAACGTCTGGATCAGACCCGAGTTGCCCGCCTGACCGAAACGCAGGCCGGTCGCCAGCCAGAAGGATTTACTTTTCACCATTGAACCCAGCGAGGTGTCCGGCTGTACGGTTTGGGCATCGTTCACTTTCTCAAAGACCGGGCTCTCTTTCAGGTTCATTCGCAACCAGATGGCGAAAATCATCACCACGACGCTGGCGAGGAACGGCACGCGCCAGCCCCAGGCAATCAGCTCTTCACGGTCGAGGGCAAAGAACATCACTGCCCAGATCGCCGTTGCGCTCAGCGTTCCGCAGTTAGTGCCCATCGCCACCAGCGAGGAGATAATGCCGCGTTTCCCTTTCGGCGCGTACTCCGCCAGCATGGTCCCGGCCCCGGAAATCTCAGCCCCGGCCCCCAGGCCCTGGATGATACGCAGCGTTACCAGCAGAACGGGAGCAAAAATCCCGATCTGCGCGTAGGTCGGCAGGACGCCAATCAGCGTGGTGCAGATCCCCATCATGGTGATGGTGATAAACAGCACCTTCTTACGACCAATGCTGTCGCCCATTCTGCCAAAGATAAAGGCGCCGACAATGCGTGCGATATAGCCTGCGCCGTAGGTCCCCATCGCGAGGATCAGCGCCATCGCGGCTGACTGTTCCGGGAAGAAGATCTCGTGAAAGACCAGGGCAGCCCCCAGCGAGTAAAGCTGAAAGTCCATAAACTCCAGGGCGGTGCCCAGCCAGCCGGAAACGGCGGCTTTCACCAGATCGGAGGTAGTTCTTTGAGGTTGTGCTTGCGTCATAATGGCTATCTCTGAAGGGTAAGATGCGTACCACATAGAGCCTGTCTGCGCAGGCTCTTAACCGCGTAAAGGATTATTGCCCGAACGTGAGCAAGACTTTGCAGCACTGCCGCTGGTCTTTCTCAAACAGTTCAATGGCGTCTGTTACATGGTGATAGTCAAAGGCATGAGTGATCAGTTTTTCCGGGTCGATCAGCCCTTTTTTCAGCCAGTCGATGACGACCGGGAATTTGTTGGCATTGAGGCGCGAGGAGAAGATCGCCAGCTCTTTGCCGGTGATGCCCTGCTGGACAATATGGCTCGGCTCGCTGGAGAAGCCCATCAGCACGATACGCGCCGCCGGAGAGGCCAGGGTAATCGCCTCCTGCAATATCGACGGATGACAGGCGGCATCAATGATTAACGTCGGTTTGATCCCCCTTTCGTCCAGCGCGGCCTGTAGCGACTGCTCGCCGTTATTCAACACCCAGTCCGCGCCGCTGCGCTGGGCCATTTTCAGGCGTTCGTCGATGCGATCAACCACGATAACCTGCTTCACCTTATAGACGCCCTTCAGCGCCTGCACGGTGACCAGCCCCATCGGCCCTGCGCCGTAAACCAGCGCGACGTCCTGCTCGATGGGGTTGGCCTGCCCCGTCACGTTGGCGGCGATGGTGAAAGGCTCCACCATGACGGCGTGTTTATCAGGAATGTCATCCGGAATAGGCCAGGCATTTTTAGCGGGTACCGCCGCGTATTCACTGAAGCCCCCGTCGCGGTGTACGCCCAGCACCACCAGCGAGGTGCAGACGTTCGGTTTTCCGACGGAACACGGATAGCAATGTCCGCAGCTGATCACCGGATCGACCGAGACGCGCTGGCCCAGACGGGCACTGTCGACACCCTCGCCTACGGCGTCAATCACGCCAAAAAACTCGTGGCCGATCGTGCGTGGATATTTCGCAAACGGGTTATGGCCGCGATAGATGTGGCTGTCCGAGCCGCAGATCCCCGCCAGCGTGATTTTGACGCGAACTTCACCTGCACCTGGCGCCGGGAGTGGCCGCTCTTCAATCACCAGTTCGTTCGGCTGTTGAATCACTACGCTTTTCATCGTTCGCTCCTCGTTTACCAGTTCCACAGCGTGCCGTCCTCAAGACGGGCCACCGGCAGATAGGCCGGATCGTACGGGTATTTCGCCGCCAGCTTTTCATCAAACTCGATGCCCAGCCCCGGCCTGTCGCCCGGATGCATATAGCCGTTATCAAAGCGCCAGCTGTGCGGGAAGACTTCCAGCATCTGTTCGGAATAGCCCATATATTCCTGGACGCCAAAGTTCGGCACCCACAGGTCGAAATGCAGCGCGGCGGCGTGGCATACCGGCGAGAGATCCGACGGGCCGTGCGAGCCGGTGCGCACCTGGTAGAGCGAGGCGAAGTCCGCGATGCGACGCATCCCGGTGATCCCGCCCGCGTGGGTAATGGTGGTGCGGATATAGTCGATGAGCTGCTCTTCGATGAGCTGCTTGCAGTCCCAGATGCTGTTAAACACTTCGCCCACGGCAATTGGCGTGACGGTGTGCTGGCGAATGAGGCGGAAGCAGGCCTGGTTTTCCGCAGGCGTTGGATCTTCCATCCAGAACATGCGGAATTCCTCGATGCTCTTGCCGAAGCGCGCCGCTTCGATTGGCGTCAGGCGGTGGTGCATGTCATGCAGAAGATGTTCATTGAAGCCGAATTTACTGCGCACCGCGTCGAACAGCTTCGGTGTGAAATCGAGGTATTTTTCGGTGGACCAGAGCTGCTCTTCCGGCCAGTCGCCTTTGGTCGCAGGCTCGTAGGCCAGCCCCTTCCCTTTGGCCATGCCGTAGGTGGTTTTCATACCCGGCACCCCGCACTGCACACGGATTGCCTTGAAGCCCATCTCTTTATGGCGGGCGTAGTCTTCCAGCACGTCGTCAATCGTGTGGCCGGTCGTGTGGCAATAGACCATCACCCCTTCGCGGGATGCGCCGCCCAGCAGCTGGTAGAGCGGCATGTTGGCCGCTTTGGCTTTGATGTCCCACAGCGCCATGTCCACGGCGGAGATGGCCGACATGGTGACCGGGCCGCGACGCCAGTAGGCGCCTTTATAGAAAAACTGCCAGATGTCTTCGATGCGGTGCGCATCGCGGCCAATCAGCTGCGGGCAGAGATGGTCTTTCAGGTAGGAAGCCACGGAGAGTTCACGCCCGTTTAGCGTAGCGTCACCGAGGCCGACAATCCCCTCGTCGGTGGTGATTTTAAGGGTGACAAAGTTCCGCCCCGGGCAGGTAACAAACACGTCAGCCGCGACAATCTTCATAATTCCTTTCCTTACATCATTCGTTGTGATGCTGGAAACTTACCCACCAACCAGACTACCATACAAGTATAATGATCATAAAATCCGCTAACGATCACATAACTGGGGGCTCAGGCCCGCCCCCATCCCGCCACAATAATCAGCATGCCGCACAGGGCAATCAGCGCGCCGGCCCAGTCGTACGCGCTGAGCTTGACGCCGTCCACCACGCGTAACCACAGCAGCGCGGTACAGACATAGACGCCGCCGTAAGCGGCGTAGACGCGGCCGCTCGCGGCCGGATGAAGCGTTAACAGCCAGACAAACAGGGCCAGCGCGACGCTTGCCGGGATGAGAAGCAATACGGATCCCCCCTTCTTCAGCCAGAGCCAGGGCAGGAAGCAGCCGATGATTTCGCATAGCGCGGTGGCAAAAAAAAGCAGCGTCGTTTTGAGCATATTTCACGTCAGGTGAGGATTTATTTAAACATCATACCTGATGATATCCTTTACTTTCCCATACTTGCACCGCGGGTATGCCGTCTTTTCGCTTTGGTGTAGAATCTGTTCAGGGTAACTTGATTATCTGCACCCGTTTAAAAGGAAACGCTATGACCACATTAAGCAAACGCCTTTGTCTGACAGCCCTGCTGGCGCTGTCATCGTTCGCCTTTGCCGCCTCTGCGACAGCGGAAACCAGCAAGCTCATTATCGAGTCTGGTGACAGCGCGCAAAGCCGCCAGAACGCCGCTATGGACAAAGAACAATGGAATGACACCCGCAGCCTTCGCCACAAGGTCAACAAACGTGCTGAGAAAGAGTGGGATAAAGAAGATGTCGCTTTTGACGCGCGCGATAAGTGTCAGCAAAGTGCAAACGTCAACGCCTACTGGGAGCCAAACACCCTGCGCTGCCTGGATCGCCGCACTGGCCGCACGGTAGCCCCGTAATGTCGGCGTCCTGCGATATTAAACTCCGTCCGCTGGAGCGTGAAGACCTGCGCTTCGTCCACCAGCTCGACAATAACGCCAGCGTAATGCGCTACTGGTTCGAAGAGCCGTACGAGGCTTTTGTTGAGCTGTCCGATCTCTACGATAAGCACATTCACGATCAGAGTGAACGTCGTTTTGTGGTGGAGTGTGAAGGCGAAAAAGCCGGTCTTGTGGAGCTGGTTGAAATCAACCATGTTCACCGTCGGGCGGAGTTTCAGATCATCATCTCCCCTGAGCATCAGGGAAAAGGCCTTGCCTCACGGGCAGCGAAGCTGGCGATGGATTACGGATTCAACGTTCTGAATCTCTACAAGCTTTACCTGATTGTGGATAAAGAGAACGAGAAAGCGATCCATATCTACCGCAAGCTGGGCTTTATGGTGGAAGGCGAGCTGATTCACGAGTTCTTCATCAACGGCGAATACCGCAATACCATTCGCATGTGCATCTTCCAGCATCAGCATCTTGCCGGACACAAGCCGTCAGGCGCCAGCCTGCTGAAACCGACCGCGCAGTAACCTGCGCGGTTTTATTCTCAGTAGTATTCAATCGTGTTTTTGATGGTGTATTTGTGCTCAACGGCAGGTTTGACGCTATCGTCCGTGATCGTCAGGTCGCAGCTCACCGGATTATTGTGTCGATCGTAATCGCAGCTCTGCTTCACGTTGCCCAGCGGCTTATCATTCAACATGCTCACCGCCGAGTAATCCATCCTTTTGCGAACGTCTTTAGACGGCGTCGACTGGACGGACAGGTGCTGATCCCCGGAGACGGTGGTTTTGCCCAGCGGGTAGCCGTCCGCATCGTAGCGATACTTCACTTCCATCTCTTTGCCGTGCGCCGCCACCACAAAACCGTTGTCGTCGGTATCCCACGTTATCCCGGCTGACGGCAGTTCGGCCAGCTGGCATTTCCCCTGCAGCTTCACCTTTCGCTGCTGGGTTTCCGCATCAAGGTAGTAATTGGCATCCAGCACCAGCGCCACGCCGGTATTGGCCTCCAGGTCGTGCAGTTCCAGGGTATCGAAACACCCTTCCGCCGACACGGTGCCGGTCACCCGTTTGGACACTTCGCCCTTCTCGTTGAGCAGCGTCTGGGTAAAGTCTTTGACCGGGCCGCGCAGCGGGTCAAAATCAAATTCGTTCGAGAAACTCGCCATTTCGGGCGTAAACGACAGCGGCGCGGAGCTGTTGTCGCACCCCACCAGTGTTGCTGCCAGTAGCGTTATCGCTGCGTATTTCTTCACATTTATTACCGTACAGGGAGATTATTCCCAATCATATTAGCAAATACAGTTGTTTACACGAAGCCTGCTAAAATTAATCTCTACACAGAGAAAAGGAGCTACAGATGAAACGGTTACCCTGGATTACCGCCCTGCTGTTAATGAGTGCCTCAACGGCCGCGCTGGCGGCACCGGATTCCTGCGAGCGCGTGAAAAGCGACATTCAGCAGAAAATTATCAACAACGGCGTGCCTGAATCAGGTTTTACGCTGAGCATTGTGCCGAACGATCAGGCCGACCAGGCGGGCACTCAGGTGGTAGGCCACTGCGCCAACGACACCTTTAAAATTTTGTACACCCGTACAGGCAGCGGGGCTGCTGAAGCGCAGTAATTTACCCTCAATCCCCTTTGATTTGATGAGGATTAAGATTTAATACCCCCAAATCAGTAACACTCACCCCATCATTAGCCCGGTTATCATTTCGGGAAAAATAATACGTAATTATAATGATGGGGTGAGCCATGTCCGATACTGAACATCACGGCGGAATTAGCCGTCGAACTCTCGTGAAATCCACGGCAATAGGTTCTCTGGCGCTGGCCGCCGGCGGGATCTCGCTTCCTTTCGGCTTAAAAAGCGCCGCCGCGGCGGTGAAGAACGCCGTCCAGCCTGCTGAAGATAAAGTGGTGTGGGGCGCCTGCTCGGTCAACTGCGGCAGCCGCTGCGCGCTGCGTCTGCACGTCCGCGACGACGAAGTGTACTGGGTCGAAACGGATAACACCGGCGAGGATATTTACGGTAACCATCAGGTGCGCGCCTGCCTGCGCGGACGTTCTATTCGCCGTCGGATCAATCATCCTGACCGTCTCAACTACCCGATGAAACGCGTGGGCAAACGCGGTGAAGGCAAGTTCGAGCGCATCACGTGGGATGAAGCGCTGGACGCCATCACCGCCAGCCTTAAAAACGTGGTCAGCAAATACGGCAACGAAGCAGTTTACATCAACTACTCTTCCGGCATCGTCGGCGGCAATATCACCCGCTCCTCCCCTTACGCTTCGCTGGTGGCGCGCCTGATGAACTGCTACGGCGGTTTCCTGAGCCACTACGGCACCTACAGCACGGCGCAAATCGCCTGCGCGATGCCCTACACCTACGGCAGCAACGATGGCAACAGCACCTCGGATATTGAAAACAGCAAACTGGTGGTGATGTTCGGCAATAACCCGGCGGAAACCCGCATGAGCGGCGGTGGGATCACCTATTATCTGGAGCAGGCCCGCGAGCGATCCAATGCGCGCATGATCGTCATCGACCCGCGCTATACCGATACGGCAGCCGGACGCGAAGATGAATGGATCCCGATCCGTCCGGGTACCGATGCCGCGCTGGTGGCGGGAATCGCGTGGGTATTGATCGACGAAAACCTGGTCGACCAGCCGTTTCTGGATAAATACTGCGTGGGCTATGACGAAAAAACGCTGCCGGAAGGCGCGCCCGCTAACGGCCACTACAAAGCATACATTCTCGGCCAGGGCGATGACAACACGGCGAAAACGCCGGAGTGGGCCTCACGCATCACCGGCATTCCTGCGGATCGCATCATCAAACTTGCTCGTGAAATCGGCTCCGCGAAACCGGCCTATATCTGCCAGGGCTGGGGACCACAGCGCCAGGCGAACGGCGAGCTGACGTCTCGCGCCATCGCCATGCTGCCTATCCTCACCGGAAACGTCGGCATCAACGGCGGTAACAGCGGCGCGCGCGAGTCGACATATACCATTACCATCGAACGTATGCCGATACCGGATAACCCGGTCAAAACGCAAATCTCCTGCTTCAGCTGGACGGACGCCATCGCCCGCGGGCCGGAGATGACCGCCCTGCGCGACGGCGTGCGTGGTAAGGATAAGCTGGACGTGCCGATTAAGTTCATCTGGAACTATGCGGGCAACACCATCATCAACCAGCACTCCGATATCAATAAAACCCACGAGATCCTGCAGGACGAAAGCAAGTGCGAAATGATTGTCGTCATAGACAACTTCATGACCTCGTCAGCGAAGTACGCCGATATCGTGTTGCCGGACCTGATGACCGTCGAGCAGGAAGATATCATTCCTAACGATTACGCCGGTAACATGGGCTACCTGATTTTCCTCCAGCCCGTGACCGCACCGAAGTTCGAGCGTAAGCCGATCTACTGGATCATGAGCGAAGTGGCGAAACGCCTCGGGCCGGATATCCATCAGAAATTCACCGAAGGACGCACGCAGGAACAGTGGTTGCAGTTCCTGTATGCCAAAATGCTCGAGAAAGACCCTAAGCTTCCGTCCTATGACGAGCTGAAAAAAATGGGCATTTATAAGCGTAAAGATCCGAACGGACACTTTGTGGCCTATAAAAATTTCCGCGAGAACCCGGAAGCCCATCCGCTGAAAACGCCATCGGGCAAGATTGAGATTTACTCCAGCAAGCTGGCGGAGATTGCGGCTACCTGGGGGCTGGAAAAAGATGAGACCATCAGCCCTCTGCCCGTCTACGCGTCGACCTTTGACGGCTGGGATGCGCCCGAGCGCGCGCAGTTCCCGCTGCAGCTGTTTGGCTTTCACTTCAAGGCCCGTACCCACTCGAGCTACGGTAACGTCGACGTGCTGAAAGCGGCCTGTCGCCAGGAGGTGTGGCTTAATCCTGTCGATGCAGCAAAACGCGGCATCAAGAACGGCGATACGGTGCGCGTATTTAACGATCGCGGCGAGGTGCGAATTGAAGCGAAGGTCACGCCACGCATCATGCCCGGCGTGAGCGCCATGGGCCAGGGAGCGTGGCATGATGCCAATATGAATGGCGATCGTATCGATCACGGCTCATGCATCAACACGCTGACGACCCATCGACCTTCTCCGCTGGCAAAAGGCAACCCGCAGCACACCAATCTGGTGCAGATTGAGAAGGTGTAGAGGGCGAAACGCGAGACCCTGGTTTATTCTGTGGTCAGTATTATCGGTTAACACAGTCGCGCGGGCGTCATCCGCGCGAGCAAGGAAAGTTTAATGAAAGACGTCTCACATCGTGAATCGTTCGCGTTCAGCGCCCGGGTGCTGGGCGCGCTGTTTTATTTCGCTCCCGACAGCGAGCAGGCCGCGCCGCTGGTGAAAGCGCTCACCGCTGGCGAATGGGTTCAGGACTGGCCCCTGCCTTCGGAAACGCTGCAGCCGGTTGCCGATACGTTTGCCTCATCTTCCGATGAACCGCTGGCGGACGCCTGGCAACGGCTGTTTATTGGTCCGTATGCCCTGCCCGCTCCGCCGTGGGGTTCCGTCTGGCTGGACCGTGAATCCGTATTGTTTGGCGACTCGACCCTCGCGCTGCGCCAGTGGATGCGGGAGAACAATATTGCGTTTGAGATGCAGCAGAATGAGCCGGAAGATCATTTCGGTACGTTGCTGCTGCTGGCGGCGTGGCTGGCCGAGAATGGCCGCGAGCCGCAGTGCAATCAGCTTCTGGCGTGGCACCTGCTGCCGTGGAGCACCCGCTTCCTGTCGGTGTTTGTCGACAACGCCGGGCATCCGTTTTATGCCGCGCTGGGCAGGCTTGCGCAGCTGACGCTCGCGGACTGGCGATCCGGGCTGCTTATTCCGGTTGCGGAAAAAACGCTGTATCGCTAAGGGTGTGGCTTGCTCGCGGATGGCGGGCAAGCCTTTAGCTTATACCTCGCCACCTGATTCACTCGCACTCTCTTTGCTTTGAATGAACCGAAGTGCCAGATAGAGGTCTGGCGCCAGAATCATGTCATCATCATTCATCGTTGGCCGGCTATCTTTAAACCAGCGCGTTAATTCCGTTTTTCTGCCCGCAAGGATTAACATAATCTCTCGACCTTTCAGATCGCGCTTTAACTCATTTATGGTTGCCAGAACGCTGATATCTGAATAGGTGAAGCATGCAACGGCATCAATGACCACCCATTTAGGCTGTACTGCTGCACCATCAACCAGGTTCAATACCCGACGTTTAAAATAAGCCACGTTAAAATAGGTCAACGGGGAGTTAAATCGATACATCAGCACGCCCGGGACCATTTTAATATCGGTTGTATTCCCTAATGAGTGAATCATTCCATCTTCGTCGGTTCCCAGTAAGTGCTCAGAGGGACGAAACACCGTACGCAGGAACTGTAACAGGCCAAGCAACACCGCAAGGCCGATCCCCTGGATAACGCCGATAATTAACACACAGCCAAACGTGAAAAAGGCCAGGCGAAATGCCTGTTTATTTCTTCGCCTCAGATTCCATAACCCGCGCAGATCAATTAATGACCAGGATGCGTACATCAGAACAATACCTAATGCAGATACCGGAATAAATTGTAATGGCTGAGTGAAAAACACCACCACGATACCGATGAGTAAGGCTGCGACGATGGAAACCAGCTGGCTTTTCCCACCCACTGAATCATTAACCGCTGTCCGGGAATCGGCTCCACTGATAGCAAACCCCTGAGATAACCCAGACATAATGTTCGCAATACCCAGCGCTCTGAACTCTGCATCAGCATTAATTTCATAGCCATTTTTCGCGGCGAAACTGCGGGCGGTCAGCATCAGGCTGACAAAACTGACCAACGCCAGGTTCAGTGCCGGGATCACTAAATCACGCATCGGACCGGGCTGGAACGCGCCCCAGTTAACGACGGGTAAACCAGGCTGGAAGCCTTCACCCCCAATAGTGGCAATACCGTACTGTTGCGCAGATGTCGCCCATACCAGTAGCGTTGTCATCACAATGGCAATCAACGGTGCCGGCCAGTGGCTGCGATACGTTTTGATCGCCATTAAAATAATTAACGTTAAAAGTGATATGCCAACGGTTAATAAATGGCTTTCTGAAAGACGGCCTGGCAAGGCCATTATTTTCTCAATAACCTGCGCTTCGTCGAGTTTTATCCCCAACACCTTGCCTAATTGCCCGACAATAATCGTTACGGCAACGCCATTAAGCAAACCCGTAAGGATGGGATGAGAAAGTAAATCGGCAAGTGCGCCCAGACGAAATTTACTGGCAAGCAGACACCACCCGCCCATCATCAGCGTCATGATAATGGTCAGCTGCCAGTGCAGTTCGGGATTACCTGCAGAAAGCGGAAACACGACGGCCGCAATCACCGCGCAGGTCGTGGCATCAGGGCCCACAATAAGCTGACGCGAAGAACCAAAGAGTGCATACGCTATCATCGGTAAAACGCAGGAATAGAGCCCCACTATTGCCCCAACACCCGCCAATTCAGCATAAGCAATAGCCACGGGTAGCGCGACAGCCGCAACGGATAACCCGGCTTTAACATCATGTTTTAGCCAGCTTTTATCGTAGGCTAACAAAGTTTGTAAACCTGGCATGAAGTTTAGCAATTGTTTTCCGAACACATTGTTCTCCGGATAGGGATATTAGCCACGTCATGCTGGCACACTTCTCAGTGAGGTTCTGGTTTTCAAATGCTCCGGATTAAGGCGCCACTGTTCAGAATCTAATAACAGTTGAACTATTTATTATTCTGACTGGTGTTAAACATAGTTCAAAAACGACCGCTTGTGACTATTCTTCGTCTGGGAACGTATCTGCTTCAGGAGAATAATGCTGACAAACGCATGCCAGCTTATGCCCGTCAGGATCGCGCAGATAGGCAACATAAAAATCGGGGCCGTATGCGGTTCGTGTCCCTGGCATGCCTTCACTCCTCCCTCCCGCAAGAAGGCCTGCGGCATGGAAACGTCTGACTAGCTCCGCGTTAGCTGCACGGAATGCGAACATTGTCCCGTTTCCCGCCGTTGCGGGTTGTCGGTCAAATGGAGGACAAATACAGAAGCTAAACCCCTCATCTGGATTATTTTCATCTCCCCACATTGCCCAGTCCTCGGTCCAGGCAGGCAAACGTGAATAGCCAAGCACGTTAAAAATAGCGTCATAAAACGCCACGGCGCGCTGAAGATCATTTGTACCTATGGTGATATAAGTCAGCATCTTGCCACCTCCTCTTTGCCGTTTTCTGAACAGCGATTATACCTCAGAGTCTATGATTTTAGCGGCGGCAAAAGGCTGATTTTCACTCCTGTAAGCGCGTGGGGTAAGGGTTCGCAGAACATGTTCTATCGTAATTTCAGCCCCCAATCCGTGACGTGAATATCTCGAGTTTTGGTATGTATGCTAAAATTTATCCAGCTGAAGACCGAAAACAGTCCTTATAATTTCAGTACGTTAGCCAAAGTGAGCGAATATGGATAATATTCCACATAAGCAGACAGTTCGGAAAAGATGCCCCACATGGCTGTGGTGCGGAAGTTTTTATCTTTTTACGTTGTATTGCTCTGCAGATGAAATAAATCTGTATTCAATAAACACCGGCTCATACGTTTATCATCTGACGCATAATCGAGGACAATACACGGAGAACTTTGAAAATAAGTTCATATCCGTGGAGAGGAAATTCTCGGATACGTCGAAATACAGTCTTGTGCTAGGGACAATGAAAAACAGCTTTAATGACAGATGCCTCGCTGCCGGCGTAAGAAGAGACTGGGCTGGATGGGATAACGGTTGGGTTTTTAAAGGAATCTATGGATATGTAGGTGAATTTTTCTTTGATACTTTCGATGATTGTGGTGACCATGGTTCATACCATGATTTTAAAAAAGCAACGGGGATAGGATTTTCGCCCTATATATATCATGGGTTCCAGTATAATTTTACGTCTTATTTTGGAATGGATGTGGGCATTATCATACCTTCCGTGTTTGTCATTACGGCACAATGGAGCTTTAGATAAATCCGTCAACCACGTGTGCAGTGCTGTAACTGTCTGCAAAGGGAACCGCCCCGCCATCTCAACCGGAGCGGCTTTAATTACCGCAAGTGCCTGCTCAAAACGTTAAGCCACCGCGGCCCACAATCAAAAACTGTACGTCACCTTCAAACTCCCCGTGGGCGATGTTTTGCGTTGCACAATGGGACTATCACCCGCATCCCCCGTCAGCTGCGTAACGCCCGCTGAGGCAAGGACGCTCCAGCGCGAGGTGAGCCTGTGGGTCCAGTCAAGATTCATCGTCCAGGCATAAATACCGGCCCCGGCGTCATGTCGGGCAAAGCCCGATGCGCTCGACTGAGCGGCGCTGACCCCGTAGTAGGTCTGCATGTACTTGTCGGATCCCCAGCTGCCGATCAGCGCCAGCGTCACCTCATTTTTGGGTGAGGTATAGAACGGGCTGGAAATGCCGAAATGAACCGCTTCACCGTTGTCCCTCTCAGAAACCGGAACCTCTGCCTGCAGCTGCAGGTGAAGCCAGTCGGTCACCCTGTACTCAAGCCCTGGCACAACGATTGCCGAGCCTTTTATCTCGCCCATTCCTCGCAGCTCGTCGCTGCCGGAGCTGATCGAATCGCTGCTCACGTCTTTATCTTTACGCCCAACTCGATAGCTCAGCGCGGCGCTGTAATCCAGGTTGCCAACGTTGTTGCCGTAACCGATCCCTCTCGTGGTGCCGATAAAAAAGCCGTTTGCCATGGCGTACTCCACCACCTGAGCCGCACTGACGCGGGTTTTATCAGAACCCGAGTAGCGCGACGCGACGTCCACGCCGCCCCCCAGGGTTAAGACGTTACCCTGGCTCTGTTCTGCCGCCAGTACGGGCGTAGCCAGTAACGCCAGAACGACGCCCGGCACGATGTTTTTCAGGCTGCGGCCCGGAAGTAAATGGGGGAACGTATGACGCAGTTCGATGTTTCTCATTAAAGAAGCCCTTCTGGATTCAAATGATGACGATGCATGCGGTTAACCGCCAGAACGCCCATTTTGAATACCGACCCTAAGGTTCTTATGAGCCGAACATGAAGAAACACTGAAGCGCGAGCCGGTGCTGTAATCCGGGCAGGTTTCCTGATACCGTTTTTTTCTTAAGATGTTCTTCATTCACGGTTGATACAGTTGCCAGTGTGAAAATTCTACTAATCGAAGACGACCTGGATCTCGGCAACGGCGTACGTATCGCCCTCTCCGATCAAGGGTTTGACGTCATATGGGTACGCCGCAAAGAGGATGCGCTGCATCAGCTGGACGTCTGCGTGCCGGAACTTATTTTGCTCGACCTGGGGCTGCCCGACGGCGACGGCATGAGCCTGATGGCGCGTTTGCGTCAGCAGCTCAAGGGGATCCCGGTCATCATTCTGACGGCGCGAGGTACGCTGCAGGACCGGCTGTGCGGGCTGGATGCCGGTGCGGACGACTATCTCGTCAAGCCATTTATTCTCGCCGAGCTGCTGGCGCGGGTGAGAGCCCTGGCGCGGCGCAGCTACGGTTTCGAGAATGAGGCGATAGAAATTCGAGGCCTATCGCTTCATGTTCCGACGCGCCGCGTGACGGTGAGCGCGCGCCACGTAGACCTGACGGCGAGTGAATATGCGCTGCTGGAAACGCTGATGCTGCGCGCTGACCGCGTGATTACGCGACGGTTTCTGGAAGAACGGATATTCGGCAACAAAGAGAACCTCAGCAATGCGCTCGACGTGCATATGGGAAATTTGCGGCGAAAAATCGGCGATGGCTATGTGCGAACGGTGCGGGGCGTCGGGTATGTCATTGATACCGTTTCAGTCCAGAAGGTGACAGGGTAATGCAAAACGTCTGGTACCACCTGAGACGCCCAACGCTGGTACGGCGAATTATTATCGCCCAGTTGCTGCTGCTTACCCTGCTGTGGTGTCTATTTTTAACCTTTATTCTGTGGGAGGACCTGCGCAGCCCTCCCATCCTTACGGGCAGTCATACCTACGACACCCTTTTTACCCTGGTCGAGCGGATGGACGAACACCCGCAGGATCGCACCGCGGTGCTGGAAGCCTTTAGCAAGGCGCTCCGTGAGGGCTATGGCGGCGGCGAAGATCCCGCGCTGTCAATCAACTTCATCGTGCGCAAAAATAACGCGATTATTTTTTCATCGCCTGATGCGCCAACGGGGGTAACCAACACCCGGTTTGGGGAAATGCAGCGTGTTCAGAGCGATGGTCGTACCTGGACCAGCCGAACCCTTAAATCCGCTCATTCCGACGTGGAGGTTACCCTTTTCACCCCGGCCGGCGGCTGGAACTTCTTTATCTACCTGAACTCGCGCGGCTACTACATCATGCCGCTGCTGGTCTGCTTCCCTTTTCTTCTGTTTCCCGCGTGGCTGTCAATCCGCATTGCGATGCGTCCCTGGAACAAGGTGGTCAATGAAATTACGTTACGCACGCCTGACGATCTCTCCCCTTTAAAAGCCGTTCCCGGACACAGGGAGCTGCGCCAGATGGTGGATGCGATCAATGACTTCCTTGCCAGGGTGCGTGAAAGCGCGGAAAGGGAACGGGTTTTCATTGCGGATGCCGCGCACGAGCTGCGTACGCCCCTCGCGGCGATGCGCATCAACGTGGAAGCGCTGCAGTCCTGGGTCATCAGTGAGAGTCAGCAGGAGCTGCTTGCGGGGGTGATTCGCAGCAACAGCCGGGCAGCGCGTCTCGTCAACCAGCTGCTGCTGATGATGCACAGCGAAGCACGCATTGATACGGAAATGGAGACCGTGCCGCTGACGACGCTCATCCAGGAGCGAATGGCCGAACTGGAACCGCTGGCGTCTGCGCGCAGGATTGAGCTGGAGTTCTTCGCCGAGGATGACATCTGGATCCCCGGCGTCAGGGAACGCCTGGTGTCGCTTATTGATAACCTCATTGAGAACGCTGTGAAGTACAGTCCCGAGCGCGGGCGGATTCAGGTCGATGTCTGCATAGCAGATGGCTTCGCGCGGCTTCGCGTTTCAGATGCAGGGCCCGGTATTCCGGTTGAACTGCGCGAGCGCGTGTTCGACCGGTTTTTCCGTGACCCCAATCAGGTGCAAAGCGGGAGCGGGCTGGGGCTTGCCATCGTCAAAGCGGTGGCGCAGCAACATAACAGCAGCGTAAACCTGAGTACTTCCGCTGAAGGTGGCCTGATGGTGACGGTTGACTTCCCGAACCGCACGTTTTGCTAAATCAGAACAGGGAGTTCGATCGCAAATGCCGCAGATTGCTTCAAAATAATTACCGTATTTGTTATATTGTTGTTTATTGCTTATTCACCTCTGCGGTGCCAAAAAGAACAAGATTCACCGCAACCCAGGACAGAAAAATGTTAGATTACCGCTTCCCGACAGCTTTGCAGATGGTTCTCAGCGTAGCGATGGCGGAGCAATTGGGTGAACGTTCCACGAGTGCGATTCTGGCCTACGGCCTGGAAGCGAACCCGAGCTTCATCCGCAAATTGATGGTTCCGCTGACGCGTGACGGCATTATCGTCTCAACGCTTGGACGTAACGGCTCAATTCATCTTGGTCGCCCGCCGGAAGAGATCACCCTGCGCGACATCTACCTTTCGGTCATCGAAGATAAAAAGCTGTGGGCCTCGCGCCCTGACGTGCCGGCCCGCTGCGTGGTCAGCGCTAACGCCTGCTGGTACTTCAAATCGATATCCGAAGAAGCCGAGGAGGCTTCGTTAGCGGTACTGGCCCGCCATACCGTGGCCAGCGCCCTGGAAGCGGTTAAAAATGCCGATAGCAGCGGATGGGATCCGCTCCCGGACCTTATTGCCCAGTATCAAAAAACGTCTTAGCGAACTTGCCGGGTGGCGCTGCGCTAACCCGGCCTACATTCAGATGTAAAAAAACCGCCTTCACAATGAAGGCGGTTTTTTATTATCGGCAACGTCCCTATGCGGGCAGAACGTCCCTTTCCTCTTTTTTCCCGAGCGTCACGAACTTACGCAGCGTCACGTAAAACACCGGCGTCAGGAATAGACCAAACAGCGTCACGCCCAGCATCCCGGAGAAGACCGTGATCCCGGTGACGCCGCGCACTTCTGCGCCTGCGCCGTGGCCGAGGATCAGCGGAATAGTCCCGGCAATAAAGGCGATGGAGGTCATCACAATCGGACGTAAACGCAGGCGGCACGCCTCCAGCGCGGCTTCCATAATGCCTTTGCCCTGAATTTCCAGCTCGCGGGCAAACTCCACGATAAGAATCGCGTTTTTACACGCCAGCCCCATCAACACCACCAGCCCCACCTGCACGAAGACGTTGTTATCGCCACCGGTCAGCCAGACGCCAAACAGCGCGGAGAGCATGGTCATCGGCACGATGAGGATCACCGCCAGCGGCAGCGTCCAGCTTTCATACAGCGCCGCCAGGACCAGGAAGGCCAGCAGCACCGCGACCGGGAAGACGATCAGCGCCGTGTTGCCCTGCGTCGCCTGCTGGAAGCTCAGATCCGTCCATTCAATGTTCATCCCGTTTGGCAGGATCTGCTTAGACATCGCGTCCAGCTGCGTCATCGCCTGCGAGGACGAGAGCACGCGCGGGTCGGCATCGCCAATCAGATCCGCCGCCGGGTAGCCATTGTAGCGGATCACCGGATCCGGCCCGTAGGTGGTCGTGATTTTCACCATGCTGCCAATCGGCACCATTTCGCCCTGACTATTACGGGTGCGTAAATTCGCAATATCTTCAACGCTGTCGCGGAACTGCCCGTCGGCCTGAGCCATCACGCGCCAGGTACGGCCGAACTGGTTGAAGTCATTCACGTACGACGAGCCCAGATAGGTTTGCAGCGTACCGAAAAGATCGGTCAGCGATACGCCCTGCGCTTTCGCCTTGTCGCGGTCGACCTGCACGTCCAGCTGCGGAACGTTAGCCTGGTAGGTTGAGATCGGGAAGTGCATTCCCGGGGTCTGCATAATCGCGCCGGACATGGTGTTCACCGCGTTTTGCAGCGCGCCATACCCCAGACCGCCTCGGTCCTGAATGTACAGAGAATAGCCCGACCCCTGACCCAGCCCTAAAATCGGCGGCGGCAGGATGGAGAAGCCAAAGCCTTCCTGAATTTGCGCGATTTTCGCGTTAATCTCCGCGTTTATTTCCGCCGCAGTATGTTTGCGCTGGTCGAACGGCTTCAGGCCAAAGAAGACCGTCCCGGTATTCGGCGTATTGGTGAACTGCAGCGCGTTCAGCCCCGGGAACGCAACAGCGTAATCCACCCCTTCGGTATTCATCCCGATTTCGCTCATTTTGCGGATCACCGCGTCGGTGCGCGCCAGCGACGAACCTTCCGGCATCTTCACGCCGCCAATCAGGTACAGCTTATCCTGCGTCGGAATAAACCCGCCGGGCACCGCTTTAAACATCACGCCAGCGGCACAGAGCAGCAGCAGATACACCACAAATACCGAGCCGCGCCGTCCCAGCGTTTTGCCCACCAGCCCCTGATAGCCGTTCGAGCTGCGGTGGAAAAAGCGGTTAAACGGACGGAAAATCCAGCCGAACAGACGATCGATAAGCCGGATCGGGAAATCTTTCGGCGCGCCGTGCGGTTTTAACAGCAGTGCCGCCAGCGCCGGAGAGAGCGTCAGCGAGTTAATGGCGGAGATGACCGTGGAAATCGCGATCGTCACCGCAAACTGCTTGTAGAACTGACCGGTAACGCCCGAGAGAAACGCCATCGGCACAAACACCGCGCACAGCACCAGCGCAATCGCGATAATCGGCCCGGACACTTCGCGCATCGCCTGATGCGCCGCCGCAAGCGGAGCAAGCCCCTCTTCTATGTTTCGCTCGACGTTTTCCACCACCACGATGGCGTCGTCCACCACGATGCCGATGGCCAGCACCAGCCCGAACAAACTCAGGGTGTTCAGCGAGAAGCCGAGCAGGTAGAGAATGCTGAAGGTACCCACCACCGAAACCGGCACCGCGATCAGCGGAATGATCGACGCGCGCCAGGTTTGCAGGAACAGGATCACCACCAGCACCACCAGCACCACCGCTTCCAGCAGCGTTTGCACCACCGCACGGATCGAATCGCGCACGAAAACGGTCGGATCGTAAGGTGCCGCCCACTTCATGTCCGCAGGGAAGCGCGTGGACAGTTCGTCCATTTTCGCGCGCACCGCGTTAGACAAATCAATGGCGTTCGCCCCCGGCGACTGGAAGATACCAATCCCGACCGCGTCTTTATTGTTCAGCTGGGAACGCAGCGCATAGCTGCCGGACCCCATTTCGATACGCGCCACGTCGCGCAGGCGGACGACCGTACCGTCCTGCGTCGTTTTCAGGACAATATTGCCGAACTCTTCTTCGGTATGCAGACGGCCCTGGGCGTTAATGGAGATCAGGAAATCGCTCTCTTTCGGCAGCGGCTCGGCGCCAAGCTGCCCGGCGGACACCTGTACGTTCTGCTCCTGCATCGCCGTGACCACGTCCGACGCGGTCAGCCCGCGGGCCGCCACCTTGTTAGGATCCAGCCAGACGCGCATCGCGTATTCACCCGAGCCGAAAATCTGGATCTGGCCGACGCCGGGCAGGCGCGCCAGCTCGTCCTTCACCTTCAGCGTGGCGTAGTTACGCATATACAGGGAGTCGTACTTGCCGTTGGGCGAAAACAGATGCACCACCAGCGTCAGCGTCGGGGACTGTTTCTGGGTGGTAATGCCCAGGCGCCGCACGTCTTCCGGCAGACGCGCTTCGGCCTGCGCGACGCGGTTTTGCACCTGCACCTGCGCCTGATCCGGGTCGGTTCCCGGACGGAAGGTGACGGTGGTGACCAGCACGCCGTCGGAGCCCGCGACGGACTTCATGTACATCATGTTCTCAACGCCGTTGATCGCCTCTTCCAGCGGCGTCGCCACCGTCTCGGCAATCACTTTAGGGTTGGCGCCCGGATACTCCGCGCGCACCTGCACGCTTGGCGGCACGACGTCAGGATATTCGCTCACCGGCAGCAGCGGGATGGCGATTAACCCTGTGATAAAAATCAGAATCGACAGCACCGCGGCAAAAATCGGCCTGTCGATGAAAAAGCGGGAAAAGTCCATGGATGGATTCTCAGGTCAAGGGATCAGTTGAGGGCGGCGCTGGCGGTCATAGCAACGGTTTTCGCGTTAACCGGCATACCCGGCATAAACACTTTTTGTAAACCCTCGACGATGACTTTATCGCCAGGGTTCAGCCCCTGCCGCACGATGCGTAAACCGTCTGCCAGACGGCCTGGCGTGATGTCGCGGCGCTGCGCTTTCCCCTCTTTATCGACGATATAAACGTATTTACGATCCTGATCGGTCAGCACCGCTTTGTCGTCGATAAGCGTGGCTTTGAACTCCGCGCTGCCCGGCAGGCGGACGCGGGCAAATAGTCCCGGCGTGAACTGACGCTGGGCGTTATCCAGCAGAGCGCGCATACGGATGGTGCCGGTACTCGGCGTCAGCTGATTATCAAGGAAGTCCACTTTGCCCTGATGGGGATAACCCTCCTCGCCCGTCAGGCCAATCTCAACCGGAAGCGCCGTGTGATTGCTGGACGCCCCCTGCCCGCTGCGGGCCAGATTCTGGTAGTGAAGGTAGGTCGACTCGTCCACGTCAAAGTAGACGTAAACCGTCTTCTGCGAGACCAGCGTGGTGAGAACGCTGGCGGTGTCGCCCGCAGTCACCAGGTTGCCGCTGGTGATCAGCGCCCGGCTGGCGCGACCGTCGATAGGCGCGGTGACTTTGGTGAAGTCCAGGTTGAGCTGCGCGGCGTCAACTGCCGCCTGCGCGGCGCGAATATCGGCCTGCGCCTGAGTGGCGGCCGAACGACGCTGCTCCCACTCTTCACGGGAGACAACGTTGGTATTGACCAGCTTATCGGTACGGTTAGCCTCACTTTGCGCCAGGCTGGCCTGCGTTTTAGCTCTCGCAAGGTTCGCCTGCGCCTGTTCCAGCGCCGCGCGATAGGTTCGGTCATCAATCGTGAACAGCACCTCGCCCTTCTTCACTTCCTGGCCGTCGGTGTAATTCACTTTATCAATGTAGCCGGAAACGCGCGGACGGAGCTGAACGCTCTCCACCGCTTCAATCCGGCCATTAAAGCTATCCCACTGGCTAATGGATTTCACCACCACGTCAGCAGCGCTGACGGCGGGCGCAGGCGGCGCGGCGTTTTGCGCGACGCTGTTGTCGCATCCGACGAGCAGCACGGAGAGCAACATGACCCCCAGCGCGTTCAGATGAAAGTTACCCCAGGTTTTTTGCAGGCTCATTATTTTTATTCCGGTAATTGTCGCCGCCGGGCAAGACGCAGCAGGAGGCACTGCGCCACTTCCTTTGTCCGGTGGCTGTCTTAAGGCCATTTGTGTCGTTCATCGCCACAAAACTGTAACAGTTGCGAATACACTATCGCGGCGATTGTAGGAAGGCGCTTAACTAAGTGCAAGAATAATTGTTGCACTTTATGTGCTATTTGAGCGGATGTGAAAAGACCCGTTACGGTCAGGGATTTAAATGCAACAATAAAACTTGCAATTAATACAAAAACGCGCCACCTTTTAATGCAACAGACAAAGATACTTTTTAACAGGCAGCGTGGGAGTAACCCGATGAACACTGGCGCATTTATGCATGATTTACTCGACTGGATCGACAACAACCTGGATAGCCGTCTGGACATTGAGTCCGTTGCCAGGCGATCCGGCTACTCAAAATGGCACCTCCAGCGCCTGTTCAAAGAGCATACGGGCTATCCCCTCGCCGGGTATATTCGCGCGCAAAAGCTGCAAAAATCGGTTGAGCGCCTAACCCGCAGCGATGAACCGATTCTGAACGTGGCTATCGCGCTGGGCTTCGACTCCCAGCAGTCCTTCAACCGCAGCTTTAAGCGTCAGTATGGTCAGGCACCCGGGGCGTGGCGGCGGAGTGTGGGTGGCCCGGAATCGCAGCAGCTTTGCCAGTAATGCATATTTTGCTGCAACTTCTATCGGGAGCTGTTATACTGTATATAAATACAGTATAGCGAGGTGCACGATGGCTGTTGAAACAAAATTTGTTGTCGTTAGAAAAGGTGAAGAGAAAATGACATTTGCCAGTAAGAAAGAGGCTGACGCTCACGACAAGCTGCTCGATATGGCAGACGCGTTCACCGACTGGCTGTTGCAAAGCGGAATGCAGATGGATGAAACGCAGGCTGAAAATCTCGGCCTGTATCTCGCCGAGCAGAAAGAGACCGTGCAGCATATTCTGCGTACCAGCAAGCTCCCCGATCTCAATGCTCCAGCTGCAACGGGTAAAACAGAATCCGAAGCGGCTGACACGAAAAAAATCAGGGCCGTGAAAGCGGCCTGATTGCCAGAAAAATCATCTCCGATCCCAGCGCCGTAAGCAGATAACTGCTTACGGCTTTTTTGCTGTCTGTTGGGATCCACTGCCGGTTGATGGTAACAATGTCATTGTTTCATATTCAGAACATAAATAAGGAGATGACGTGCGCCAGGAAATGAAGGCGAAAATCATCAGGATCTGTGATTCAAAAATTGCCTCTAAGGGAAGCCACGTTGGGCTTTCATTTTATGCTTTTTTTGCTAATAAAAATGACGATCCAGAACTGCTTATGGAAGTTGCGCACTGGTGGATTATGGAAATGAAACTCGATCATTTTGAAAAGGCAGAAAAGATCAGAAACCTCGTCTCAGCCCTGTAACACGCTAAAGCGGGATGGCGGGTGAGGACAAAACCGGAAGATGAATCCCCACCCGCTCGGTCAGGGCGGGAATACTCCTGCCACAGGCCATGACGACGCGCTCTGCATCCCGTTTCTCCCGTAAGGACAGGACGCCAGCTTACACGCCAACTTCTCGTTCAAAGCTGATTTTTTTCTGCTGATGTGCGCTTTGCACTGTGTGTTGAATAGCTTAATGAGATCGTCCGGCGTTTAGCACGTTCGGTGTCAAATCAGCTTTATCGCACCTTTCCGTGTTAATACTAAGTCCTGTAATGCGCTCCGTAATAATAGATGCCGCATCACTGCGGCGGCTGGAGCTTCTGTATCGCTTTGCGCAGTTGCAGATCATTCTTAACCCCCAGCTTTAACATAATCTTTCGCTTATGGGTACTGATCGTTTTCTGACTTCGAAACATTTCGCGTGATAATTCAATCCCGGTTTTACCGTTTTTCAGGCCACTCAGTACTTTTTTTTCTGCATCGGTAAAAATCATACCGTCGGTTATATTATTGTCCTGCTCCCGCAGTCGCAGGAAGTGAGCACTGATATAACGTTGTTTTTTCATACTGTATTTTATCAGCTCACGCAATTCCAGCAGCCGTTCATCCACACAAAGCAGCGAACACCGGTATGACCTCATGAGCTGATGCGCCAGCTTCTCCTGACACGCAGTGAGCATAACCAGAGCAGTTCCTTCACCTTGCCGGCAGAGATCTTCATACTCCGCGGCGGAGACATCTGTAAGCGTGTCATATGCAGTGAAATCAAGCAAAGTCAGACGTGCGTTATCATGTCGTGTAAGTTCATAATTCCATTCGGGGTTTTGTTCGCGAAAAGCCTTCAGGCTGGATACAAACCCGTTCAGTAGAGTCGGATGAACCACACGGGAACAAACAGTAAAAGTAAACATAGTTCTCCAGATGTTCAGACTGAGTAAATCTGATCCAAACGGTTAAGCAGATCCAGCCAACTGGCTGACTTTTGCAGTCCCAGACGCAACCGGATGTTTTGTTTATGGGTAAAGACCGTTTTATATCCCATATGGCGCAGACTGGCGATCTCATAGGCACTCAGACCTCGCGCACAGTCGATCAGAATATTCAGTTCAGAGCGTGTGAGCCTATTTTTTTTATTCATGTTATTTATTAGCACGGTGCGTAAAGGCAAATATCCTGATCTGAAATTTTTGGATAACATGCACTGAGCGAGTTCTTCTTCCAAATAATTTTCGCAGAGTAGCGTCTGTACACCAAGCTCGTACATCAGTCTAATAAGAAGGACATCTCGTTTTGCAACCCATACGATAATTTCTTTTCCCTGCATTATCAGATGATGAATTATCCGTAATAGAGAATATATTTCTTCACCGGCACCACTAACGCCTGCAGCGAATAAAGACGTTTGATCAGTAAAGAGGGTTACCTCCTCTATCAGCTCGTCTGGTTCAATCACCAGCAGGGAGCTATTGGCGACCTGGATGCTGTTTTTAGCCGCATTGCGAAACAGTGGTCGAGGCTCATAAAGTATAATTTCTGTTATTTTTGGCTGTAACATCGTATCATTTATAAATATAAGTCAATACTAATAATATTAGAGAAACATGTTGAAATATTGGAGTGGTTTTGTGTCCAATAAAGGATGCCAATTGCAGATAATTATTTTTCAGGGTCTTCCCTGGGCGGGATTTATATTTTTCGGCAAGAAAACAATGATCGCTGGCTTTGTACCATCAACAACTCCTGCGGTACGAGAGCGCGGCGCAGTTGTCAGCGACGGCAAAAAGATCGGCATTCGCCGGAAGTGGTCGATTGGGCAAGACAGTACATCCCACTAAATTTTGCCCCAACCTTCCCCGCGCAACTGGTGTATTGTTTTTAGACAATTCATTCCTCTAAAGGACACCTGCGCAATGATCACCATCCTCGGCAAAACCACTTCCATTAACGTTCGTAAAGTGCTCTGGACCTGCGAAGAAGCAGGCCTCGAATATCTACAGGAAGATTACGGCAGCGGTTTTGCCTCAACGGAAACGGAGGCCTTCCGCGCGCTGAACCCCAACGCCATGGTGCCGGTGCTGATAGATGACGACTTCGTGCTGTGGGAATCCAACGCCATCTGCCGTTACCTGGCGCGCAAAGCGGGACGTCAAGATCTGCTGCCCGCAGAACCGCAGGCCTGCGCCAACGTTGAGCGCTGGATGGACTGGCAGGCAACCGAATTTAACAACGCCTGGCGCTATGTCTTCCCGGCGCTGGGGCGTAAAAACCCGGACTTTAACGATCCAGAACGTATTGCGGCGGGAATAAAAGAGTGGAACCACTGCATCACCATTCTGGAAAACCAGCTGCAGCGCACCGGGGCCTTTGCGGCGGGCGAGACGTTTACCCTTGCGGATGTCGTGCTTGGGCTGTCGGTGAATCGCTGGAAAATGACGCCGTTTGATAAGCCCGACGTGCCCGCGATCGAGGCCTGGTTTGAACGCCTTAACCAGCGACCGGCGTTTTTGCGTCACGGAAATAACGGCATGATTTAAAGTATTATCGACCCCATTTTGAGTAAGGAGATTTTAATTAATTACTAAACCCTGAAAGTCATCAGAGGGAATAATAATTAAGCCATATCCTGGACAGCCCGTTGCACCGCTTTGCTAGCCTGACTATTCAGGCAAAGCTCAACCCGGAGGTATTCTTGCTGATTAGACTCAAGAAAGAACGAACGCATAAGGAGGATCGCCGGCTTGCTCTCTGGCTGGCGACCTCGGCAGGTTTGCTGAATGCCATCGCTCTCGGGGCATTTGGTTTTTTCCCCTCACACATGACCGGCAACACCTCACAGTTATCGAGCGAAGTCTCTTCCACCGATCTGAGCGATATGATTTTCTTCGGCTCGATTATTCTCTCTTTTGTCGCAGGCGCCATTATTGCGCGCATGATTGTGATATGGGGCATTATTCATAACGTCAGGCTGGTTTTTTGCCAGATCCTGTTTGTCGAAGGGTTATTACTGACCGGCGTCTCCTTCTACGAGATGTATTTTCATGCCCTCACCAGCAACCGCGTGATTATTCTTTTTCTGTGCGGACTAATGGGCATTCATAACTCCACCTCCACGCAGCTTTCAGGCGGGCGGGTGAGATCGACGCACATTACCGGCACGCTGACGGACGCGGGGATATCCCTGGCCTCGGTACTGGTGGCGATGCTGCGCAGGGACTACTCCAAAGATACGGCGGCGCAAAAAAGCCAGCTGACAACCCACTTAACCACCCTTTTCTCGTTTATTTCGGGCGGTATCGCGGGGCTGCTGCTGTTCAGATGGATCGGGTTTAACGCCATGCTGGCGCTCGGGTTGATGCTCGCCGTGGTCGCTATCGTTTCAATTATCACCGTCTCGACGCGGGTTCGACGGGTTCGTGCCTCTCTTTGAAGTTAATGACCGATATCCGGCGTATGAGCTCTTTAGATGTGACACCGTCACATCTAAAAATTCGCTTTAGGACTATTCTGTCTGACCCTCAATCAGCCCTTATGCCATAAGGCCTAACCCAAGGTTGTCACTGTTTTCATAGGGTTACTGATTTTACTCCTTCGCTGGAACCCTTCCCAAACGCTTGCTATAGGTGAAATACCCCTGCCGAAACATGGCATAACAACAGGCAACCGGTGGTTGCTATAACGCATGCGCACAGGGAGACACACCGCAATGCACCCATTACTCAAACGTTCGCTGCTGTTTGTCGGCGCCATTATCGTGGTCCTCGCCCTCCTCGTCTGGGGCATCGGGCTGGAAACGATAAGGGCGCGCCAGGTTGACCTGGTTTATCTCGGGCAACAGCACATGATTCTGGTTTTCTCATCGATGCTTTTTGCCCTGCTGGTCGGTATTCCAGCCGGCATTCTGCTGAGCCGCCCGGCCGCGCGCGGTATCGCCGAATATGTGATGCAAATCTTCAACGTCGGCAACACGCTGCCGCCGCTGGCCGTTCTGGCGCTGGCGATGGTGGTGATTGGCATTGGCGATACACCCGCCATCATCGCCCTGTTCCTCGCCTCGCTGCTGCCGATCGTGCGTAACACCTACGCCGGGCTGTGCTCGGTCCCGCCGTCGCTGCTGGAAGCGGCAAACGGCATCGGGATGACCAAATGGCAGCGTCTGCGTCAGGTTGAGCTGCCAGCCGCCTGGCCGGTCATGCTCTCGGGGATCCGCATCGCCACCGCCATTAACGTCGGTACCGCGCCGCTGGCGTTCCTGATTGGCGCCAGCAGCTACGGCGAGCTGATTTTCCCCGGTATTTACCTGAACGATTTCCCGACCCTGATCCTCGGCGCGGCGGCCACCGCCCTGTTCGCCCTGATCCTCGATATCCTGCTGGCGGCGCTGGGTCGCGTAATGAGTCCCCATCTCGCTCGATAACTATAACAAGGAGCTTCTATGAGACTGTTTTCCGGCCTGACGGCGCTGTGTGCCGCGGCGCTGTTCACCAGCCAGGCGATGGCGGCCCCGCTGATTCTGGCGACCAAGAGCTTTACCGAGCAGCATATTCTCTCGGCGATGACCGTGCAGTACCTGCAAAAGAAAGGTTTTCAGGTCCAGCCGCAAACCAACATTGCCACGGTGATCTCCCGCAACGCGATGATCAACAAGCAGATTGACATGACCTGGGAGTACACCGGCACGTCCTTGATTATCTTTAACCATATCAACAAGCGCATGTCGCCGCAGGAGTCTTACGAGACGGTGAAACGCCTGGACGCAAAGCACGGTCTGGTCTGGCTCAAGCCCGCCGACATGAACAACACCTACGCTTTCGCCATGCAGCGCAAGCGCGCCGAGGCGGAACACATCAACACCATGTCGGAGATGGTGGCGAAGATTGAGCAGATCCGTAAAACCAACCCGGACAAAAACTGGCTGCTGGGATTAGACCTGGAATTTGCCGGGCGCAGCGACGGCATGAAGCCGCTGCAGGCGGCCTACAAGATGGATCTGGACCGCCCGCAAATCCGTCAGATGGACCCCGGTCTGGTCTATAACGCGGTGCGCGACGGCTTCGTTGACGCCGGTCTGATTTACACCACCGACGGGCGCGTAAAAGGCTTCGACCTCAAGGTGCTGGAAGACGATAAAGGCTTCTTCCCGAGCTACGCGGTGACGCCGGTGGTGCGTAAGGACACGCTGGAGGCCAACCCCGGCCTGGAAGAGGCGCTCAACACCCTCTCGGCCCAGCTCAACAACGACGTTATCACCGAGCTGAACAAGAAGGTGGATATCGACCATCAGTCACCGCAGCAGGTCGCCCGCGATTTCCTGCGTAGCAAACAGCTGCTGTAGGAGGCGCTATGGAGACGATTCACTACATTCTCGACAACTGGGATTACCTCTTAACCCTCACCCTTCAGCACCTGTGGCTGGTGGCGCTGGCCGTAGGTTTAGCCATCATCATCGGCGTACCGCTGGGCATTCTGATTGTCCGCCATAAGTGGCTGGCAACGCCGGTGCTGGGGATTGCAACCATCGTGCTGACCATTCCGTCCATCGCCCTGTTTGGCCTGATGATCCCGCTGTTTTCGCTGATCGGTCAGGGTATTGGCGCCCTGCCCGCCATTACGGCGGTGTTTCTCTACTCGCTGCTGCCGATTGTGCGTAATACCCACACGGCGCTCGACAGCCTGCCGCCGGGCCTGCGCGAAGCCGGACGCGGCATCGGCATGACCTTCTGGCAGCGTCTGCGCTGGGTCGAGATCCCGATGGCGCTGCCGGTGATTTTCGGCGGGATCCGCACCGCCGTGGTGATGAATATCGGCGTGATGGCGATTGCCGCCGTGATCGGCGCGGGCGGTCTGGGCCTGCTGCTGCTCAACGGCATCGGCGGAAGCGATATTCGCATGTTGATTGCGGGCGCGCTGATGATTTGTCTTTTAGCGATTGTGCTCGACTGGCTGCTGCACCGTCTGCAGGTGGTTCTGACTCCAAAGGGGATTCGATAATGATAAAACTGGAAAACCTCACCAAACAATTTTCACAGAAGCACGGCCAGACCTTTAAGGCCGTCGACAACGTCAACCTGACCGTGCCCGAAGGAGAAATGTGCGTCCTGCTCGGCCCGTCCGGCTGCGGGAAGACCACCACCCTGAAGATGATTAACCGCCTCATTACCCCGAGCAGCGGGACGATCCTGATCAACGGTGATGACACCAGCGGGATGGACACCGTCACCCTGCGCCGCAACATTGGCTACGTTATCCAGCAGATTGGCCTGTTCCCGAACATGACCATCGAAGAGAACATCACCGTCGTGCCGCGCATGCTGGGCTGGGATAAAGCGCGCTGCAAAACCCGCGCCGAAGAGCTGATGGATATGGTGGCGATGGATCCACATAAGTTCCTCAACCGCTACCCGCGCGAGATGTCCGGCGGCCAGCAGCAGCGTATCGGCGTCATCCGCGCCCTGGCGGCGGATCCTCCGGTACTGCTGATGGATGAACCCTTCGGCGCGGTGGACCCGATCAACCGCGAGGTGATCCAGAACCAGTTCCTGGAGATGCAGCGCAAGCTGAAAAAAACCGTCATGCTGGTCAGCCACGATATCGACGAAGCCCTGAAGCTCGGCGACCGTATTGCGGTGTTCCGTCAGGGGAAAATCGTGCAGTGCGCCAGCCCGGATGAGCTGCTGGCGAAACCAGCGAACGAGTTTGTCGGCTCGTTTGTCGGTCAGGACCGCACCCTGAAGCGTCTGCTGCTGGTATCGGCGGGCGACGTCACCGACCAGCAGCCGACCATTACGGTGCGGGGCTCTACTCCGCTTCCCGAAGCCTTTGCGACCATGGATGATAATGACATTCGGGCCGTTACGGTGGTTGACGAGCACGGCAAACCGCTGGGCTTTGTGAAGCGTCGCGAAGCGCGTAACGCCAGCGGTACCTGCGCCGACATCCTGCATCCGTTCCGCATGACCGGCAAGGCGGAAGACAACCTGCGCGTGGTGCTTTCACGTCTGTATGAGAGTAATACCAGCTGGATGCCGATCGTGGATGAGGACGGTCGTTACAACGGCGAGATTTCGCAGGACTATATTGCCGAGTACCTGAGCTCCGGGCGCACGCGTCGGGCGCTGAATATTCATAGCGACAGCTAACCTTTCTGGCCGGGCATCGCCCGGCCTTTTCGCACGCAGACCTTTTGCTAACTCCGCGATTTCCCGCCACAATATCGTATCGTCCCCGTTAAAACGCGACCCATGCAACGTCTTCATACCTACCCCGATATCCGCGCGATGTTTCGTCGCCTGCTGATTGCCACCGTCACCGGCGTGCTGGCCGCGCTCGCCGTTGCGGTATTCCGCCACAGCATGTACCTGCTGGAGTGGCTGCTTCTCAGCAACGACAGCGGCAGCCTGGTGAATGCGGCCGCGTCGCTCTCGCCCTGGCGACGCGCATTGACGCCAGCGCTGGGTGGGCTGGCTGCCGGACTGCTGCTCTGGGGATGGCAGCGTCTGACCGCGCAGCGGCCTCATGCCCCCACCGATTACATGGAAGCGCTGGAGACCGGAGACGGCCAGTTTGACTACGGCGCCAGCCTTGTGAAATCCCTTGCCTCGCTGCTGGTCGTGGCCAGCGGAAGCGCCATCGGGCGTGAAGGGGCGATGATCCTGCTTGCCGCCCTCGCCGCCTCCCTTTTCGCCCGGCGCTTTACGCCCAAATCCGAATGGAAATTATGGATAGCCTGCGGTGCCGCCGCCGGGATGGCCAGCGCCTATCACGCGCCCTTAGCCGGAAGCCTGTTCATCGCTGAAATTCTGTTTGGCACGCTGATGCTGGCCTCGCTCGGCCCCGTGGTTATCGCGGCGGTGGTAGCGCTTCTCACCACGCAGCTTCTGGCACCGGGTGCCGGTACGCTCTACGCGGTCCATCTGAGCGGCCTCCTCACCGCGGCAGATTATGCTCTTCTCGTCGCGATGGGGCTGGTGGCGGGCCTCTGCGGACCGCTGCTGATGTGGCTGATGGACGTCAGCCACGGGCTTTTCCTGCGCCTCAAGCTTTCGCCGCCGTGGCAGCTGGCCCTGGGCGGTGCGATCGTCGGGCTGCTGTCTCTCCTCACGCCGAAGGTGTGGGGGAATGGCTACAGCGTGGTTCAGGCTTTTCTGTTCGCCCCGCCGCTGCTGTCGGTGATTGCCGGGGTGTTCATCTGTAAGCTGCTGGCGGTACTGGCCAGCAGCGGATCGGGCGCGCCCGGAGGGGTGTTTACACCTACGCTGTTTGTCGGTATGGCAACAGGAATGCTGTTCGCGCAGCTTTTCGCGCTGTGGCTGCCGGGCTCTGAGACGGCGATTTTGCTGGGTCTGGCGGGGATGGCAACGCTACTTGCCGCGACCACGCATGCGCCCATTATGTCAGCGCTGATGGTCTGTGAAATGACCGGGCAGTATTTTTTACTGCCCGGCTTGCTGGTCGCCTGCGTGGTGGCGTCCGTGCTGTCGCGGACGTTACGCCACGACTCGGTCTATGGTCAACACGCCACCGAGGGCAGAGAGATCGATGTACTGCGCTAGCTCGCGCTGCTCGGCGCGGGGCAGATAAGGCAGTTCACCCACCAGCGGCCCGGGCAGCTTTTTGCTCAGCACGTCGATGATCTCGGCGTAGTGCGCCAGGCCCGGATTGATGCGGTTTGCTACCCAGCCAATCAGCGGCAGGCCATCATTGGCGATCGCCTGCGCCGTCAGCAGCGCGTGGTTGATGCACCCTTCCTGGATACCCACCACCATTACCACCGGAAGCTGTTCCTGCACGACCCATTCGGACAGCGGGCGCAAATCATTCATCAGGCTGCGCCAGCCGCCCGTCCCTTCCACCACCACGTGGTCAACCTTCTCGCTCAGGTTCGCCAGGCCGTCGGACAACAGGGGATAATTAATCAGGCCGCTGTGCGCTACGCTGCTCTCCTCTTCGCTTAACGCAATGGGATTGACCGCGTGATAAGGCAGTTCCAGCGACGAGACGCTTTGCAGCACCAGGGCGTCTTTATTACGCAATCCCTCTGGCGTCTCTTTACTGCCTTTTGCGACCGGTTTGTACCCTGCCACGCGTTTACCGCTTGCTGCCAGCGCCTGCAGCAATGCGCGGGATACGACGGTCTTGCCGACAGAGGTATCAGTACCAGTAACAAAGAAACGCTTAAGCATGACTCACTCCACCTCTTGGGTATGCTTCGAAAATATAAACCAGGTAAATAATTCAGTGGAGGAAGTCTACGGGATGCGTGCGCTACCCGGCTTGAGATAGCGCAATTTTTCTTACATCTGCGGAAAAGAGTTAACCCTGCAACAGGCGGATCAACAGCGAGCCGTTATACATGGCATCTTTGACCAGCGCCGCGCCGGCCATGGTTCCCTGGTTAGAAAACTGGGTGCTTTCTACCGCAATATTTTTGCTGTAGGCGGGAAGCGACTGCTGATGGATGCAGGCCGAAATCGCCGGGAAGAGGATCTCCGCCGCCTGGCTCAGCGGTGAGCCAATAAGGATTTTTTGCGGATTGAAGAGGTTCACCATAATGGCCAGTATACGGCCAACGTTATTCCCCACGCCGGTAATAATGTCCTTCGCCAGCAGATCGCCCTGGCGCGCGGCGGCGCAGAGGGAATCCACCGTTAAGGGTTGTCCGTGCAGCGAGGAGCTCATGGACTGGCTGAGCCGGACCTGCGCCAGCTCCAGCACGCTTTCCACGCTGGCAATGGTCTCCAGACAGCCGTGGTTTCCGCAGTAGCAGCGCTTGCCGTACGGGTCGACCTGGGTATGACCGATTTCCACCAGGCTACTGCTCCCGGCGTGGAGAAGACGTCCGTCGGTAATCACGCCCGCCCCGACGTTATGGTCGATGACCACCTGAATCACGTCCCGCGCGCCGCGCGACGCGCCAAACAGCGCCTCCGCCATCGTCCAGGCGCTGATGTCATGCTGAATATAGACCGGCACGCCGGTATGATTTTTCAGCACCTCGCCCAGCGGCATCTCTTTGACATCGTCGTAAAACGGCATGCGGTGAACAATCCCGTTTTCGGTATCAATAATGCCCGGCATGGTGATGGCAATCGCCGTTAAGCGTTCCAGCCGCTGCTGATGGCGGATAAAGAAGTGATCGATATGCGAGACAATCGCGTCGAGGAGCGGTTCCTCCGCGTTGAGCGGCAGTTCAAGCCGGTCTTCCACCACCAGCTTGCTGCTCAGGTCGCGCAGCGCAAGGAAGATCTCCCCCCGGCTGATGCGCAGTGACAGGTAGTGCCACGCTTCCGTTTCAACCACCAGCCCGACTGCCGGACGGCCGCGGCTGCCCGGCTCCTGAATTTCCGTCTCCTGAACCAGGTGCGCTTCCAGCATCTCGCGGACAATCTTGGTGATACTGGCAGGTGCCAGTTGTGCCAGGCGCGAAAGATCGATACGCGAAACCGGACCAAGCTGATCAATCAGGCGATACACCGCGCCAGCGTTGGTCTGCTTAATCTGATCGATATGCCCTGGCTGACTATCAGCAACCACCTCGTACTCCCTTATTTTCGAGCTTCGAAATAAACTGTTTGCTATGGTGAAGCACTTGCATGGCCGTCGTCAAATATTTACTTAGCCATGTGATTTACCGCACATTTTTACCCTCTTTTGCGTGAAAATGCCGCCCGGCAGAGGCGCTCATTAGCTGCTGTTTGAAGCGCTGTGCGGCATGGCTCTGTTCACGGTGTTTTGACCACACCAGCCACATTTCGGAAACGGCATCCTCTTCGGCGATGGTCACCCAGCGCATTTCGCGCAGCTGCACCCGCTTAAAGGAGGCCGGAAGAATAGATACGCCCAGACCGGCCGCGACCAGGCCGATAATGGTCATCGCTTCCCCTACCTCCTGAGTGATGACCGGGGCAAGATCGTAGCGGCGCATCAGCCCCAGGATATCGTCATACAGACCCGTCCCGACCTGCGGGTCAAAAAAGACAAACGGCTCTTTTGCCAGCTCTGCCAGCGAGACCTCCGGACGCGACGCCAGCGGGTGATCGTGCGGGATCATAGCCATCAGCGGTTCGCGCAGGATAACCTCCCACGCCAGCGTGTCCGGCAGCTGAGTGTTACGCATCAGCCCCAGATCCAGCGCTCCCTCATTCAGCGGTGCAATCTGCTCGCGGGTGTTGATTTCGCGCGTCTGAATGTGAACATCCGGAAAGTGGCGACGAAATGACGATAGGGTCTCCGAGACGGCGCTAATAAACGGCGCGGACGAGGTAAACCCGATCCGAAGCTCTCCGGCTTCCCCGAGATAGAGCCGTTCAGCACGGGCGGCGGCGTCATCGACCATGCTCAGAATTTGTCGGCTGTCGATCAGGAACTGTTTACCCGCCGCCGTCAGGCTCACGCTGCGGTTGGTGCGGGCCAGAAGGCGCGCCCCGACCTGCTGCTCCAGGATTTGAATCTGCTGGCTTAACGGTGGCTGAGAGATATTCAGGCGTGCCGCCGCGCGGCCAAAATGCAGCTCCTCGGCGACGGCGACAAAGTAGCGAAGATGACGCAGCTCGATATTCATATTTTTAAAGTATCATTTGAGATTATTAATATATTAGACAGAATATTTACATTTTCCTACCCTGAACAGGTGGTCATACCCGTCACCAGAAATCACGGGGATGTTTAAGCAAGGAAACAGTGTGAGCCGTACAACGACTATTGATATCGATCCGGCCAGCGATATCAATGATTTACCCGCAGCACCGCAGCCGGTCCAGTTCATTAAACGTGGTACACCCCAATTTATGCGCGTCACGCTGGCGCTCTTTTCCGCCGGTCTGGCGACCTTCGCCCTGCTCTATTGCGTTCAGCCGATCCTGCCCGTTCTCTCTCATGAGTTTGGCGTATCGCCTGCCAGCAGCAGCGTTTCGCTCTCTGTTTCTACCGGCATGCTGGCGATTGGGCTGCTCTTTACCGGGCCGCTGTCCGACGCCATTGGCCGTAAACCGGTGATGGTAACCGCGCTGATGCTGGCGTCGGTCTGTACGTTACTCTCGACCATGATGACCAGCTGGCACGGTATTCTGGTGATGCGCGCGCTGATTGGGCTCTCGCTCAGCGGCGTGGCGGCGGTCGGGATGACCTACCTCAGCGAGGAGATCCACCCGAGCTTTGTTGCTTTCTCTATGGGGCTTTACATCAGCGGGAACTCGATTGGCGGAATGAGCGGACGCCTGCTGAGCGGGGTGTTTACGGACTTCTTTAACTGGCGTATTGCGCTGGCGGTAATCGGGTGTTTTGCGCTGGCATCAGCGCTGATGTTCTGGAAAATTCTACCGGAATCACGTCATTTCCGCCCGACATCGCTGCGCCCGAAAACCCTGTTTATCAACTTACGCCTGCACTGGCGCGACAAAGGTTTGCCGCGCCTGTTTCTGATGGGATTCCTGCTGATGGGCGCCTTCGTCACGCTGTTTAACTATATTGGCTACCGCCTGATGCTCTCGCCGTGGCATCTGAATCAGGCCGTTGTCGGTTTGCTTTCTGTGGCCTATCTCACCGGCACGTGGAGCTCGCCGAAAGCCGGGGCGATGACCGCACGCTATGGACGCGGGCCGGTACTGCTGGTATTCACGGGCGTGATGTTACTCGGCCTGCTGCTGACGCTCTTTTCCTCGCTGTGGTTCATCTTTGCCGGGATGCTGCTCTTCTCCGCCGGGTTCTTCGCCGCCCACTCTGTCGCCAGCAGCTGGATTGGCCCGCGCGCGCGTCGCGCCAAAGGCCAGGCATCATCGCTGTATCTGTTTAGCTATTACCTGGGCTCCAGCATCGCCGGGACCCTTGGCGGCGTGTTCTGGCATAACTACGGCTGGAACGGCGTGGGCGGGTTTATCGCGCTGATGCTGTGCGCGGCGCTGCTGGTGGGGAAAAGCCTGCATCAGCGTTTGAAATAAACAAACGCTATCCCCCGCATATCAGCTAATGTACGGGGGAGCGTTTCTCATGTTAGCTAAACTTAATTCAGTATTAAGTAAAACGAATTCTTTATAACCATTTTGTGCATTCAGCTCTCTTCCCTCTCTCTGTAAGCTCATCGACTTCATCGTATGAAAAGAGGGATTTTAAAATGGCCATTCCAGGCAATATGTGGTTGTTCGATGACGGTGGTGCGCTTATCAAAGGCGGTTGTGATGTGCAGCACAGGGAATACAGCATTGAGTTCAAAGGATTTCACCACAATCTTTCGACGCCAACCGATAACCTGACGGGTAAATCTACGGGTAAACGCATCCACTCCCCAATGATGATCGTAAAGGAATTTGATTACTCATCACCCTATCTCTACAAAGCGGTCGCGACAGGTCAGGCTCTGCAAAAAGCCGAACTTAAATTCTACAAGATTAATGACGCAGGTCTTGAAGCGGAGTATTTCAATATTCTTCTGGAAGGCGTGCGGATTGTTTCAGTATCACCTGCAATGGCTGCGCCGGGCGACAATAATAACAACCACCTCGAAACGGTTGAATTGCGCTATGAGAAAATTACGTGGAAACATAACGACGGCAATATCATTTTCTCTGACGCATGGAATGAACGGGCGACAGCGTAACTGGGGTACTGGTATGGATACTACGGAAGAGATTAACGGAACCTATTTCTACAGAGGTCATTCAGACGTTACTCCGGGCGAGTTACTTGAGATCATTTTTCTTGAGGAGTTTTGTATGGAGTTGGGGATAGATGCCGTTTCAGGCGCGGCTATTTTGGGCGGACAACCGTGGCTAAGTACTCGGGCAAAACCTGAAGGCGCTATCCTGGGGACAAGCGTTGTTTCTAAGTACGCGCGAATAATTTTACGGGACGCTCGTCTTCCTTTCGGGATTAAAATTCCCACTCCCGTGGGAGTCAGGATGCAGCCAACTAACAAACTCGCAGCGGTAATTGGTCGCTATATCCCCTGGCTTGGATGGGCCTCACTTGCACTGACTCTTCATCGAGTTTCAACGCGTACACGAGAGAAATACAATTTGATTGCACGACCAAAAGACCGCATAGCGTGGACATCTTTCTAATGAGCATCGTAGACGACGTGTTATTTATGTTTCGGGATGAAATTCCTGGTTATCTGGATAACGACTGGAAAGAAGTTCCCCTGGAACTGGATTCTGATTTATTCGATTCACCGGGCGATGACCTACACGATGCATTAACCCGATACGAGAAAGAGTTCAACGTCGATTTGTCTGGTGTGGATTGGTCTCGCTATTTTCCCTGGCAGAATACGCCCTTGTTAAAGCGCTGGTTCAGGTTAAAGCGGGAAGAAATTGAGGCAACCCGCATACCGTTGACCGTAAGAATGTTTGCAGAGTCGGCAAAAGCAGGAAAGTGGCTCTACGACTGACTAATAAGGGGCTTCGTGCCCCTTGCATCAAAAGTGCACTAATCCTCCATAATTCGCGATACACTCCCTCAATACTCCCAAAACGATAAGGAAGAACAAGAATGGAAAAATCATCGGCTTATCAGGCACTCACCCGCACCTTCCAGCGTCTCTCCCGCTTCTCCCACCTCTCCTCCATCGCCAGCTGGGACATGTTCACGATGATGCCGCCGGGGGGCAGCGCCGCGCGCGGTGAAGCACTCGCGGAGATGAGCGTCCTGCAACATCAGATCCTGACCGATAAAAAAGTCGGCGACCTGTTAGCGGCGGCGGCAGGTGAAGATCTGAATGATGTCGAACAAGCCAACCTGCGCGAAATGACGCGCCACTACCAGCAGGCCACTCTGCTGCCGGAATCGCTGGTGGAAGCCAAATCCCTGGCGGGCAGCAAGTGTGAACACGCCTGGCGTACTCAGCGCCCCGCTAACGACTGGCAGGGTTTTTCCGCCAACCTGAAAGAGGTGGTCAAACTCAGCCGCGAAGAGGCTCGCCTGCGGGCCGAAGCCAAAGGCTGTACGCCGTACGACGCGCTGCTGGACATTTTTGAACCCGACATGACCAGCGCGCGTCTGGACGTTCTGTTCGGCGATATGAAGTCCTGGCTACCGGACCTGCTGGCAAACGTGGTGGAAAAGCAGGCTCAACGGTCGTTTATTCCGCCGCAAGGCCCCTTCCCGACGGCAACACAGCGTGAGTTGGGCCTTGAAGCCATGAAGATGCTTGGCTTCGATTTTAACGGCGGTCGCCTGGACGTGAGCGCGCACCCGTTTTGCGGCGGCGTCCCGGAAGACGTGCGCATCACCACGCGCTATGACGAAGATGAGCTGCTCAGCGCGCTGTTTGGCGTGATCCACGAAACCGGACACGCCCGCTACGAACAAAACCTGCCGCGCGCGTGGGCAGGACAGCCGATTGCCCTGGCGCGCTCAACCGCGATCCATGAGTCACAGAGCCTGTTCTTTGAAATGCAGCTGGGGCGCAGTGAAGCCTTCCTCAGGCATCTTCTCCCTGCGGTACACGCCCGCTTTGGCAGCCAGGCGGCGTTCAGCGAAGAGAACTTTATTGCCTGGAACCAGCGCGTAAAACCAGGCTACATCCGCGTCGATGCGGACGAAGTGAGCTACCCGGCACACGTGGTGCTGCGGTATGAGATTGAGCGTGCGCTGATCAACGGCGAGATCGAGGTGGACGATATTCCCGCCCTGTGGGATGAGAAAATGCAGGCCTGGCTCGGATTATCCACCAAAGACAACTACCGCAACGGCTGTATGCAGGACATCCACTGGACCGATGGCGGTTTTGGTTACTTCCCGTCATACACGCTTGGCGCTATGTACGCCGCGCAGCTGTTCCATGCCGCCCGAACCGCACTGCCGGGTCTGCAGGCCTCCATCGCTGAGGGCGATTTTTCCGCACTCTTTGAGTGGCTGCGTCAGAACATCTGGCAGCACGGCAGCCGCTTCAGCACGTCGCAATTAATCACCCAGGCGACGGGTGAAGATCTGAATATCCGTTACTTCCGCGAACATCTGACCTCCCGTTATCTTTAATCCCTCTGCCGGAGCCTGCTCCGGCACTCTTCTCACCCTTTTCAATAAGAATATGATTTAGCACATGTTGTCATGATTGCGTCGGGTGTATGAATGCGTGTCCTTCCGACACAATTAGACTGCTATCAGGTCAGGATTAAAAAAATAAAGGGATGAATGATGAAAGGCATAATGAAAACGATGTTAGCCATTCTGTGTGCGACCAGTTTAAGTACTTTCGCAGCCACGGATAATACCCCGCAAGACGCGTTCAACGATATTACCCGCTCTCTTGCAGACCTCCAGCCCATCACGTTTCAGGCTCCTGCTGAAAAATATAAGCTGCTGGTGTTTATTGATAACCAGTGCATTTACTGCAGCAACGTAGTGAAAAACGTTAAGCAATATACGGATGCCGGTTTGACAATGTCGTTTCTGACCGTTGCCCCCAACGCCATTCGCGATTCGGTGATTGAAGATATGGGGCGCGTCTGGTGTTCAACCGATAAGGTCAAAAGCCTGCAACAAGCGATGGCAGGATTTTTACCGGATAACGACACCACCACAGCCTGTTCCGATCTGATCGCGCGGCAATCTGCCCTGGCAGAACGACTGGGCATTAGCATCACTCCGGTAATGGTGGTGATCGAGCCTGAATCACGGACGATTATAGGCAGTCAGTCTCCGGCGGCTATTCTGGCCACACTGAACAAATAACAGAGGCCCGTACGAGCAGCGGCGTTTGGCCTGTTCGTACACTTTCCTCCCCTCTGTACATTCCGTTACACGCTGATACCAATCACTCACGGAAACCTCGAATTTACAGGGATATAGTTATTTCAACGGCCCCGCAGTGGGGTTAAATGAAAAACCAAATTCGAGGGTATGAGAATGAATAAAGTATTAGCTCTGGTTGTTGCCGCTGCTATGGGTCTGTCTTCTGCTGCATTTGCTGCTGACACTACCGCAACTGCCGCACCGGCTGCCGCGCCTGCTGCAACCACCACCGCTGCGCCAGCAAAAGCGGTTCACCATAAGAAACATCACAAAGCTGCAGCGAAAAAAGAAGCCGCTGCACCAGCAACCGCAGCACCAACCGAGCAGAAAGCTCAGGCTGCCAAAAAGCACCACAAGAAAGCCGCTAAACCGGCTGTAGAACAGAAAGCGCAGGCTGCTAAAAAGCACCACAAAAAAGCCGCTAAACCGGCTGTAGAGCAGAAAGCGCAGGCTGCTAAAAAGCACCACAAAAAAGCGACCAAACCGGCTGTAGAACAGAAAGCTCAGGCTGCTAAAAAGCATCACAAAAAAGCAGTAAAACACGAAGCTGCTAAACCAGCTGCACAGCCAGCTGCGTAAGAGTACAAGCTTAACCGTGCCGTTCGGGGCACGTTGGTAAACCGGCGCTGAACCGGAACAGGTTCCGCGCCGTTTTTTTATTTCCGGAGGGCGTATGCTGCGACGCTATCGGTTTGAGCTGATTCTTATCCTGCTTATTTTATGCGCGCTCATCGCCAGCCATTTTTATCTTTCCTGATTGTAGCACGCTGATTTTACTCCCACTTTAGCGCTGTCCCGTCTATAGTATTTTCATAGGGTTCACTTTTAATAATCATAATTACCCCCACCAGAGTGTGATATGCGTAAATCTGTTGTGTTGTTACTGGGAACGTTTGGTCTTTTTTCTGGATTCTCACATGCGGATGATGGCGGTGATGACACCATTAGCGCGAAAGAGCTAAAGACGCTTTTTTTCGGTCATGACGATCGTACGCGCGTCGCCGATCCCACCCAGGCCCCCTGGGATGCTATAGGTCAACTGGAAACCGCCAGCGGTAACTTATGCACCGCGACGCTGATCACCCCGCAGCTTGCCCTGACGGCAGGCCACTGCCTGTTAACGCCGCCAAACGGCAAGCCGGATAAAGCGGTTGCCTTGCGGTTTGTGTCGCAAAAAGGGACCTGGCGCTATGAAATCCACGGCATTGAGGGACGGGTCGATCCGTCTCTCGGCAAACGCCTGAAGCCGGATGGCGACGGCTGGATAGTGCCACCGGCGGCCGCCTCATGGGACTTTGGCCTGATCGTTTTACGCTACCCGCCTTCGGGCATTACGCCGCTGCCGTTATTTGACGGCGACAAGGCCGCCCTCACCGCCGCGCTGAAAGCCGCCGACCGAAAGGTGACGCAGTCAGGCTATCCTGTCGATCATCTGGATACGCTTTATACGCACAGCGACTGTATTGTGACGGGCTGGGCGCAAACCAGCGTACTCTCGCATCAGTGCGATACGTTGCCGGGTGACAGTGGTTCGCCGCTGATGCTGAAAACCGACAATGGCTGGCAGTTGATTGGTGTCCAGAGCTCTGCCCCGGCGGCAAAAGACCGGTGGCGCGCCGATAACCGCGCCTTGTCCGTTACCGGTTTCCGCGACCAGCTGGAAGCGCTGGCGCAGCAGTAAATCAGCAGCGTCTGACCTTACGTAACGCTTTGATTGACTCAATTGGCATCGGCTGGCTGAACCAAAAACCCTGCAGTTGATCGCAGCCAGCCAGCCGCAGCAGTTTCATTTGCTTCTCGGTTTCCACCCCTTCTGCCACCACCGCCATGCCCAGCGCATTGGCGATCCGCACCGTACCGCTCACCAGCGCGGCCGCCTGTTCATCGTTATCCACCAGCCCGGCCAGGGATTTATCGATCTTGATGGTGTCGAAGTTAAAACGCCGCAAATAGCCAATGCTGGAATAGCCGGTGCCAAAGTCATCCAGCGCCACCGCCGTACCCAGCGCTTTAAGATTCGCTATCGCCATGCGGGCTCGCTCCGGATTTTCCAGTACATACGACTCCGTAACCTCAAGCTGTAGCCGGTTGGCCGGGAAACGGGTGCTCTCCAGCACGCTGGCCACTTTTTCTTCGAAGGCAGGATCGCGAAATTGCGCGGGTGAGATATTCACGGAGAGCTTTAATTCACCGTACGGCTGTAGATCCTCACATGCTCGCTGCAATACGAACTGACCCAGCTTGTAAATCAGACCGCTGGTCTCCGCAATGGCGATAAAGGTATCCGGACCCAGCGGCCCCTCCGGGCGACGTGGCCAGCGGACCAGCGCTTCGACGCTGCTCATTGTCTGACTGCGGGCGTCAACGATCGGCTGATACCAGACCTCAAACTCATCGCGCTCCAGACCGCTGCGGATCTGATTTTCAATCGCCAGCTTGCGTTCCCGGACGCTGTTCAGCTCCGCGTCGTAGTGGGTAATACGCCCTTTCCCGCTCATTTTGGCGTGATACATGGCAATATCGGCACGGCGAAACAGTTCGGAACTGTTGCATTCCGTCAGAGTTCCGCTGGCAATGCCGATGCTGGCACCGATATGGATGGTGCGTTCCCCCAGCTGAACCGGGGTGGTGAGAAAATCCAGCACGGAAACGGCAAAGGCGGTAGCCTTCGCCTCTGCATCATCACCGCCGATGGTCATGGCAAACTCATCCCCGCCCATGCGCGCCAGCATACCGCCCGGCGGCACGCGTTCATTCAGCGTTTTCGCTATCGCCACGATGAGGTCGTCCCCCACGCTGTGGCCGTAGATGTCATTCACATCTTTAAAACCGTCCAGATCGATAAACACCACGCTTTTGACGTCGGTATCGCCGCGTAAACGCACCCGATCAAGCGTTTCTATAAGCGCGCGTCGGTTCGGCAGATGGCTTAGCCAGTCCGTTCTTGCAACCAGACGCGCCTGGCTTTCGCCGCGCGCGAGTTTGTACAGCCCCACGCTACTCACCAGAATGAAGAGCAGAATCAGCCCCGACACCAGCACCACAATCTGCCTGATATCAGACGATGCCGCCCGGGCGGCCTGTGCGCCCGGGAGCCGCGCCTGCCAGTTCAGATATCCGACTAACTCCCCTGCCGCACTGTGCAGCGGCATACTGCGATCGTTGATTTTGCCAGGGGTAAAATGGAGGTTATCGATCTGAAAGGTGCCGCCCAGGTCGGATAATATTCTGGCGTTCAGATGGCGGGTAATCACCAGATAGCGGCGCGTTCCGTCGTGGACCTGTAAGCTGCCGACCATCGGGCGAATCAGTCCAATGCCGACAAAGGCCACGCCGTTGCGCGTCTGGCTGATCCCCGCATAGATATTTTTTTCGCCCGCAAGCTCGCGCCCGTGCTGGTCGATAAGCGCTTTGAGGCCTTTACCAAAGAAGTCGAGGTTTTTTTCGTTAAAGGGCCGGCTTTGAAACGATCCCCAGAGGACGTTGAAATGCTCATCCAGCACGAAGGTGCCGTCATAGAGGTTGTTGATTTTAAAGCCAGTACCCCAGGTGTTGTACAGCCAGTCGGTATCGAGCGTGGGACGGTAGGCCTCCCGCACCGCATCGTCCCAGACGGCGTTATCAAGCACCAGAGAGGAGACGCGGTTAACCGATGTCTGAATAGACCCCTGCACGGAAAGCGCCGTGCGGTGTTCATCAATTTCGTTGGTTTTGGTGCTGATAAGATGCAGGGATAGATAGAGCAGTGCGACGATGGAGATGATTAAGCCGATGCCCGCCATGAAGACCAGGGCAAACAACGTTCTCGCATTGGGAATATTGCGCCAGCTTAATGTGCGATACATCAGCCATCCTCTTCATGTTTTGCTTTTCTAAGCGTAATACAGGCAGCGAATTTCGCTGCCTGTAAATCATGGCGAGAGGTCTGTCAGGCGAGTTTTATCATGATCATGCCGGCAAGCAGCAAGATGAGCCCCATCCAGCCCTTGTTGTTTAAGCGCTGGCCGAAGAGTACCCAGCCAGCGGCCAAGGTAGCGGCGATACCAAAACCGCCCCACAGCGCATAGGCCACCGAAAGATCGATCCCTTTTACCGCCTGAGACAGCGCGCTGAACGCCCCCAGAACCGCGGCAATCGACATAAGGCCGTAGAGTTTACGGCGAAAACCATCCGAGAATTTCAGCAGAACGTTCGCCAGGATTTCCAGCACGATGGCGAGCCCCAGCCAGGCAGCATGAACCCACTCAAACTGTTGCATGGTTCTGCTCCTTCTGCTGTTTGCCAGGCTTACGGGTACCTGATTTAATCAGCACAATACCCGCAACCAGCGTCGTTAATCCGGCGACCTTCATTGTTGTTAATGTTTCGTCAAATATCAGCACGCTGAACAGCGTAATCAACAAAATACCGATCCCTTCCCACAGTGCATACGCGACGCCCAGCGCAATTTTTTTCACCGCAAACGAGAGGAAAATATAGGAAAGCGAAATCATCACCAGCATCAAAATAAAACCGGTATTGCCATCGCTGACGCTTGCCCATTTCATAGACAGCGTGCCGGTAATTTCAGCGATGATAGCCAGCGCTAATAGGATCCAGTAAAACATGTTTTTCTCCTGCTTGAGAATATAATCCATCGTGGCTCGCTGCGTGCAGCAAACCAAAAAAATACGAATTGAAATCAGATAGCTAAGCGCTTAGCGCCAGCTCAGGCAGAAGACGTGACTATAGTGCGGTGCGCCAGTGTTGCTCACCAGAAAGCAGGCAGAAGGAGGTGGAGTATACAGCGGTATTGTTTGAAGAGTACGTCCTGAACATATTGTCCATAAAATTACAATTATCCGCGTTGTTGCTTCTCGTCTTTGCGGATGAAAATTGTCCTCGGTAGTTAAACACACCAGATTTGTACCATAAGCCAGGATTTTACTCAAAGTCTTTGCAATTCTTTACCCATACCGTTTGATTTTGGTTAGTTTATTGCAACGCCTTTCACCTTTATTATAAATATAAAGAAAAATTCGGAGTCACCATGGCTAAACCCATTATTACCCTGAACGGGTTAAAAATTGTCATCATGCTGGGCATGCTGGTGATCATACTGACGGGCGTTCGTTTTGCCGCCGACATTATTGTGCCTTTTATTCTGGCCCTGTTTGTTGCGGTGATCCTTAACCCGCTGGTGCAGCGCATGACGCGGCTACGCATCCCGCGCGTGCTGGCGATAACGCTGCTTATCAGCATCATCATTGTAGCGATGGTCTTGCTGGTGGCGTATCTGGGGACCTCGCTCAATGAACTGGCGCGAACGCTGCCGAAGTACCGCTCTTCGCTGGCGATACCGCTGCTGCAGCTGGAACCCTGGCTGCAGCGCGCGGGTATCGAAGTCTCGGTTGAGGAACTCCTGAAATATATCGACCCCAACGCAGCCATGACGATCGTCACCAGCCTGCTGGCGCAGCTTTCCAATGCCATGACCTCCATTTTCCTGCTGTTTTTAACGGTGGTGTTCATGCTGCTGGAGGTGCCGCAGCTGCCGGCAAAGCTGCAGCAGATGATGGTCCGTCCGGTTGAAGGAATGGGAGCGATCCAACGCGCGCTGGACAGCGTCTCCCGCTATCTGGTGCTGAAAACGGCGATTAGCATGGTCACGGGCGGTGTTGTCTGGGGAATGCTTCTTGCGCTGGACGTTCGCTTTGCGTTTGTCTGGGGGTTACTGGCGTTTGCGCTTAACTACATTCCCAACATCGGCTCCGTGCTGGCGGCGATCCCCCCTATCCTTCAGGTGCTGGTTTTCAGCGGGCTTTATGACGCGCTGATCCTGCTGGCCGGATACCTGGTCATCAACCTGGTATTCGGTAATATTCTTGAGCCACGCATGATGGGACGAGGGCTGGGACTCTCCACGCTGGTGGTCTTTTTGTCCCTGATATTCTGGGGCTGGCTGCTCGGGCCCGTTGGGATGCTGCTCTCCGTCCCGCTGACCATTATCGTCAAGATTGCCCTGGAACAGACGGCGGGCGGGCAGACTATCGCCGTGCTGCTGAGCGATATGAGCCATAAATAGCGCTGACAGGAGGGACGTATTGCCCCTCCTGTCTTCGCGATAAGCGCCCGGATAGTTACAGATTGAGAATCACGCCACGCGTTATCCCTGCGTGCCAACTACTCGCGCCAGCCCATTGCCGGTGCGACGTGTTTGAGAATGGATTCAATCACGTGCGCATTGTAATCCACACCGAGCTGGTTCGGCACGGTCAGTAATAACGTATCGGCTTCGGCAATCGCGTCGTCCTTTTTCAGCTGTTCAATCAGCTTGTCCGGCTCCGCCGCATAGCTGCGCCCGAAGATCGCGCGCGTTTTCTCATCAAGGTAGCCCACGCTATCGCTGTCGTTGCGGCTGGCACCGAAATACATCCGGTCGCGGTCGTCCATTAGCGCAAAAATGCTGCGGCTGACCGACACCCGCGGCTGGCGCGTATGCCCTGCCTCTTTCCAGGCCTGACGGTACGCGCGGATCTGTTTTGCCTGCTGAATATGGAACGGCTCGCCGGTTTCATCGTCCTTCAGGGTTGAACTTTGCAGGTTCATTCCCAGCTTTGCGGCCCATACGGCCGTCGCATTGGAACCGGCACCCCACCAGATACGCTCGCGCAGCCCTTCAGAATACGGCTCCAGGCGCAGCAGCCCTGGCGGATTCGGGAACATAGGCTGCGGATTGGGTTTGGCAAACCCTTCACCGCGCAGCACCTCAAGCAGCACCTCGGTATGACGGCGCGCCATGTCCGATTCGTTTTCCCCTTCCTGCGGGACATAGCCGAAATGGCGCCAGCCATCAATGACCTGCTCCGGCGAGCCGCGGCTGATGCCAAGCTGCAAACGACCGCCGGAAATCAGATCCGCCGCGCCCGCGTCTTCGGCCATGTACATCGGATTTTCATAGCGCATATCAATTACGCCGGTACCGATTTCGATGGTTTTCGTTTTTGCGCCAATGGCCGCCAGCAGAGGAAACGGCGAGCTCAGCTGTCGGGCAAAGTGGTGCACGCGGAAATAGGCGCCGTCTGCCCCCAGCTCTTCAGCCGCCACGGCTAAATCAATGGACTGCAGCAGCGTGTCTGCCGCCGAGCGCGTGCCGGACTGCGGTGAAGGCGTCCAGTGACCAAAGGATAAAAACCCGATCTTTTTCATAACCATGTGTCCTGATAATGCTTTGCGTTCTATACACTTTACGCATTACCCGGTAAGAATAAATGCCGTTTATTTAACGGAAAGCATCAAATAAATTGACTGAATTTTTTTCAGGTCCGTCAGGTAAAAAACGGCTGGTTATCGGTTTGATTTAACGTTACTACTCTATGTCAGGTTTTTTACACCGGACAGAAAATGAAGAGACGCTATGTTGTTGCGGATGTTTTTACTGACACCCCGTTTCAGGGTAACCCTGTCGCCGTCGTACTCGATGCGGAGGGTATGAGCAAAGCACAAATGCAGCAGGTCGCCGTTGAATTTGGCTACAGCGAAACCACGTTCGTTCTGCCGCCAGACAATCCCTCCAGTACGGCACGCGTGCGAATTTTTACGCCCTCGCGCGAGATCCCCTTCGCCGGGCACCCGAATGTTGGAACTGCGTACGTGCTGGCCTATCACGCCGCGATGAATCATCAGCCCCTGCCTGAAACGCTGCACTTCGAGGAAATAGCCGGTCTGGTGCCAGTACGCCTGCTGCGTGACAACGATACCGTGACTGGCGCAGAACTCCTGGTGCCTGAGGCACTCTCCTGCCGCTCTGAAGTAAGCCCGGAAAGCGTGGCTGCCTGCTTATCCCTGAACGCAGAAGATATCCGTACCGCGGTACATATGCCTGTTGTCGCGTCGGTAGGTCTGCCCTTCCTGATAGCCGAGCTGGCTTCTCGCGAGGCGCTTCGTCGGTGCGTGCCGAATTTACAGGGTTTTCGCGCAACGTTACCGCTGGATGGCGCGGTTTCCCTCTATGCCTATACCCTGGATACGGATCCCGATGGACCTCACGATATGCAGGCCCGCATGTTTACTCCCCGCATGACAGAAGATCCTGCAACAGGTAGCGCGACCGCCGCTACAACGGCGCTGCTGGCGTTGCACCGCAATAAAACGACGCTTAACCTTAACGTCAGTCAGGGCGTTGATATGGGGCGAGCAAGCGTGCTGTTCGCGGGATACGATGCCTCGTCAGGAAAGGCGGTGGTTCGCGTAGGGGGAAAATGTGTGATTACGCTTGAAGGCGCATTTTCACTCTAACGGAGCAATGGCGTTTACCTTTACGGCACCCGATGGGCTATATTGGCACACTATTTTTATCACAGGTAAAACCGGCAATGGCTTTGATCCCCAAAAACTACGCGCGGCTGGAAAGCGGCTATCGCGAAAAAGCATTAAAAATCTATCCCTGGGTCTGCGGACGCTGCTCGCGCGAGTTTGTCTATTCCAATCTGCGTGAACTCACGGTTCATCATATCGATCACGACCATACCAACAACCCGGAAGATGGCAGCAACTGGGAGCTGTTGTGCCTGTTTTGCCACGATCACGAACATTCGAAATACACCGAAGCGGATCAGTACGGCACCACCGTGGTCGCCGGGGAAGACGCGCAAAAAGACGTGGGCGTCGCCACGTTTAACCCGTTTGCCGATTTAAAAGCGATGATGGATAAGAAGAAATAATCTTTCACCGCCCATACCTGCCGTATGGGCGGCTCAGGAAAGGATAAAGGCCATGGACACCCTCCGCTGCTACTGGGATATGTTTTATACCGCCTACGGTTTACTTTTCACGAGAATACTTTGCCTCATACTTCTGGTCTGGCTGTGCCATGATTTTCTGCGCCGCCCAGGGAAAAAAGCTGCTGATGCCGCTGGCCCGATTGCAGAAGCCGATGCCCGGGAGCGATATCAATGGCGTTTTCAGCTGTGGTCATTGCGAACGGTACAACTCCTCTGCGTGCTCTCACTTTTCTGGATGCTTATTAAGGGACTCTTTGCCTGACCCTTTCCCTCGTTAAAATGTCCAGGTGATAGCGGCGGTTGCAGCTCCCTCATTGCGCCGCATCACGATCGGGCTGTTATTCGCACGATCGCCAAGCCAGGTATAGTCCGCGCTCAGCACCGTTCCCCAGTGGGCATCGAACTGATGGCTCCAGGTCAGGCTGGTGTCGACGCCATAGAATCCACCCGGCGCAGCATAGCGGCGATAGCCGGTGCGGCGGCTCTGCTGCTCGCTGACCCCATACCAGGTATTCAGATAACGGCTGTCGCCAAACAGGGCCGCAGACTGCAAGGCGACCGTGTCCTGATTATTTTGTACCGGAATTAGCGTAACGGAAGCCTGATAGCTTGCCCCCTGGCTGTCCGTTAACGGCAGCGTCGCTTTGCCTTCCATACTCAGCCATGGCGAGGCCTGCCATCCGACGGCAAGGCCGGTATTCAGGGTGGCATCAATGTCCCCCATCCCTTTCAGATTGTTTGCGCCCTCACGCCAGCCAGAATTTTTATCAGCCCTTCCGAAGTCGTAGCCCAGCGTGTGTTCGAAATACCAGCCGCTGTCGTTTTGCAGGTCATATCCCACCCCTTTTTGCGCATCAATAAAGAAAGCGCCTTTACGACCCTGCAGCACCGGAACCACCTGCCACACCTGCTTGTCTGAGCCTGAGTAACGTGGGGCATACTGTCCCCCCAGCCCGACGGTTAAGGAATCGGACGCGGTGCCATCATCCGCCTGCGCGCCGGAAGCCACGGCCATCAGAAGCGGGACGGACATATACAGGACTTTTTTTATCGCTATCATACTGCTCTCCATACGGACGCTGGCGCCTCCTGATACGGGGGCGGCCACACAACGTTGGCGCAGTATGATTTGGCTGAATCAATGAATCGTCGGGATAGTGTTAAGAAATGGTCAAGGTGAACGGATGTTGTCCAGAAGAGTGCTGATTATTGAAGATGACGCCGATGCGGCCGGCGTGCTCGAGGCCTATTTACGGCGGGAAAATTACGACGTGACCATTACCGGAGACGGTCATTCCGGGCTGGATATGGCGCAGCGGTGGAAGCCCGACCTCATCCTGCTGGACGTGATGCTGCCGGGGCTTAACGGCACCGAGGTGCTGGCTGGCCTGCGTCGTAAAAGCGATGTGCCGGTGATCATGGTCACGGCCATGGGGGATACCCCGGACCGCATTGGTGCCCTGCGGTACGGTGCCGATGATTACGTTGTGAAGCCTTATCATCCGGGGGAAGTGGTGGCTCGGGTGCAGGCGGTGCTGCGGCGCAGCAGTAAAAAAGAGACGGATGAAGCGATCCTTCGTTGGCAAACGCTCGAGGTGGACGTTGCCGCCATTGTGGCGAGCGTGGATAACGGCGGCGACGCGCCCGTGATGCTCGATCTTACGCCAACGGAATTCTCGCTTCTGGCAACGCTGCTGCGTTCTCCGGCGCACCCGTTCTCCCGCCAGTATTTACTGGAGCATTGTCTGCCGGAAAGCGAGGCGCTGGAGCGCGTGGTAGACACCCATATTTATAACCTGCGTAAAAAACTGGAAGCGGCGGGGATCTCCGGCGTGCTGATCAACGTTCGCGGCGTGGGTTACAGGTTCAGACAGCCATGATTAAAAATCAGCACTCCTCTCTGTGGCGCTGGATTTGCGCGCGCATCTTAGCGCTGGCTATCGGCAGCGTGATCGTCATTGCCACCTGCATGTGGCTGCGCTATGCGGTACAGAACTACTGGATAATGGGCAAAATGCCAGCGGCGGTCCGGCAGGAGTTTCTGACGCTCAGCCAGAACCCGCAGGCTAATCCGGCCCGCTTCCACTCGATTGTGGATACCTGGTGGGGCCTGAGCTATTCCACGCCGTCTATCGCCTCAGCCGACTGGGCCACGGTGGCCCTGCTGGTGCTGGTGATGATCCCGTTTATCGTGGTGATGGGGCTCAAACACGCCCGGCCGCTGGCGCTGCAGTTCAGCCGCCTTCGCGATGCGGCAAAGGATGTCGCCGACGGGCAGTTTGGCCGCCAGGCGGAACTTATCAAGGATGCGCCGGCTGAAATGGTCAGCTTTGCGACCGACTTTAACTCCATGACGGGGCAACTCGCCCGCTATGAAAAAGAGCTCCGCGCCTCGCACGTCGCTATGGCACACGAGCTGCGCTCGCCCCTGACGGCCGCCATTGGGCGTCTGCAGGGCATGTTAGACGGCGTGTTTGACGCCAGCCCGGCGCAGCTCGGCATGGTGATGAAACAGCTCCAGCACCTCAACCGCCTCACCGATGAGCTTCACCTTCTCTCGCTCGCCGACGCGGGTAACCTCGTGCTGGAGGACCAGCCGTTTTGTCTGGATGAGCTGATTCAGGAGCGGGCTGCCTGGATCATGCCCGAGGCTGACGCGCATCATTTTCGGATAACGCTTCGCAACCCGCGCACCAGCCCCTTCAGAGGCGATGCGTTCCGTCTTGGACAGGTCGTTACCATCCTCATGGAAAATGCGCTACGTTATGGGCGCGATGGCGGCCACCTCGAGATGGCGCTGCACTACGCCAGCGGGCGCTACACCCTCGAATTCACCGATGACGGGCCGGGGGTCTCGCCCCAGTTTTTACCGGAAATGTTTAAACGCTTTAGCCGCGAGGAGCAGTCCCGCGCGCGGCATTCCGGCGGCAGCGGCCTCGGTTTATCCATCGCCCGGGCGATTTGCGAGGCGCATGGGGGTGAGATTAGCGCGTCATTACCGGAAACCGGCGGCCTCGCTGTGCGCATTTTATTGCCCTGGCATCCGTCCGGTAATGAAAATCTTCACTCTTGATAAAGCCTTGACAGAACATCGAATCTTTCTCGACGTAGCGCGCATTTAATAACGCCATTCCCTTTATGGAGCGGCGTTATGTCAGACGAATTTTTTCTCTCCCTCCGCCACTGCCTGCATCATTTGTACGGCGTGGCGCGCACCCTTTCCTGGCTGCATTTTCTTCCCCTGGCCCTGCTTGCGCTGGCGATTTTTCCGCTGACCGGCTGCGGTGATAAACACGAAAATAAGCCTGACCCTGCGCGAGCGGTACGCTACGTCGTCGTCGGGGCCGCCCAGACCCTTCCCGCGCTGGAAAGAACCGGTGAGATCCATGCCCGCGATGAAACGACCCTGAGCTTTCGGACCGGGGGCCGGATACTGACGCGCAGCGTTGATATTGGCGACCGGGTCACTGCCGGACAGCTGCTGGCCACGCTTGACAACACGACCGGGCAAAACCAGCTCGACAGCGCGGCGGCCGACTATGAAGGTGCTAAAGCCTCGGCGCAGGTCGCCGCGCTTAACGTCAGTCGAATGCAAAAGCTCATGCCAACGGGCGCGATAGCCCGCACGCAGCTCGACAGCGCCCGTGCGGACTGGCTTGTCGCCCGCGCGCGCTTAAAAAGCAGCGAGGCCGCGTGGCGAAATGCCCGCGAAAGCCTCGGCTGGACGCGCCTGATCGCGCCGCAGGCGGGCGTCATCACCGCCGTGAACGCTTCTGCGGGGCAGGTTGTCAGCGACGGTCAGTCCGTGCTGACGCTGGCAACGGGTGAAGCCCGCGACGTGGCGTTTGATATTGCCACTCCGGATGCGAGCCCGCCTCTGGATAAGGCGGAATTGCGGGTTTCCCTCCTCAGCGACCCGTCGGTGCAGGCGTCTGCCGCGCTGCGGGATATCACGCCGCAGGCCGATCCTCAGACCCGCACCTGGCGCGTCAGGGCCACCCTGCAAAACCCGCCGGCGGCCATGGCGCTGGGCGCTAGCGTTACCGTCACGTTGCCATCGTCAGCCCCGCGCGGCTACACCCTTCCCGCCTCGGCGCTGACCCGCGTCGGCGACAAACCGGCTGTTTTTGTGATTACCCCGCAGTCGCGGGCGCAGCTGCGCGCGGTGATGCCCGCGAGCTATACGGCCACCTCCGTCATGATTGCCTCCGGCCTTGAGCCGGGCGACCGGGTGATTACGGCGGGCGTGAGCACATTGCGGTCCGACGAGCCGGTGATGGCCGGAGAGGTTCAGCCATGAACACAGGACCGGAAGCCAAATTTAACCTCTCTGCCTGGGCGCTGAAGAACCAGCAGATGGTCAGCTTTTTCATGCTGCTGGTGATTGCGGTGGGCGTGTTCTGCTATGAGAAGCTGCCGCGTAACGAAGATCCGGCTTTTACCATTAAAACGGCCGTCGTCTCCGCGCAGTGGCCGGGAGCAACCGTGGCGGATACCACCCGCCTGCTCACCGATACGCTTGAAAAAAAGCTGCAGGAAACGCCCTGGCTGGACTATCTCGAAAGTGAAACCCGGGCCGGACGCACCGTTATCCACGTCAACCTCCGTGACGATACGCCCCCGCAGAGCGTGCCGGATATCTGGTATCAGGTTCGCAAAAAAATGCAGGACATCGCGCCGTCCCTGCCCGAAGGGGTGCAGGGCCCTGCCGTGGACGACGAGTTTGACGACACGTTCGGCACAATTTACGCCTTTATTCCCGAAGGTTTCACCCTGCGCGAGGTGCGGGATCGCGCAGAGACAATACGGCGCGAACTGATGTCCCTGCCGGATATAGGCAAAACCACCCTGCTGGGCGAACAGCAGGAGCAGTGGGTTCTCGCCTTTTCTCCGGCGCGCCTGGCCGGGATGGGGCTCGATATTCAGGAGGTTGCCGACGCCCTCCGGGCGCAAAATGCCGTTGTCCCGGCAGGAACGATGCGTACCGAAAAAGAGAACATGGCGATCAAGGTCAGCGGAGCGCTCACGACCGAAGAGAGCTTACGCGCCGTCACGCTGCACGTGAACAATCGCTATATTCCGCTGACCGACATTGCCACCGTTACCCGGGAAATCGCCGAGCCACCGGCCCCGGCCTACCGGGTGAACGGCAAACCGGCTATCGGGCTGGCGGTGTCGATGGCGCCAACGGGCAACATGCTGCGTTTCGGCGCTGCGCTGAATGCCAGAATGGCGGCCCTCAGCGCCGGGCTGCCGCACGGTATCGAGAGGGTGAAAGTTGCCGATCAGTCAGCGGTGGTCAGTGACGCGGTAAGCGGGTTTATCCGGGTGCTTATCGAAGCCGTTGTTATCGTGCTGGCGGTTTCATTTGTCTCGCTGGGGTTACGGGCCGGACTGGTGGTGGCGACGGCCATTCCGCTGGTGCTCGCCATGACGTTTGCCGGCATGATGCTCGCCGGTATTGGCCTTCAGCGTATCTCGCTCGGGGCGCTGATCATTGCCCTGGGCCTGCTGGTGGATGACGCCATGATCGCCGTCGAAACGATGGTCTCCCGGCTGGAAGCGGGGGATTCCCGTCGGCACGCGGCCACCCATGCATTCAAAACGACGGCCTTCCCGATGCTCACCGGTACTCTGGTGATGATTGCCGGCTTTATTCCCGTTGGTTTTGCGGCCTCCAGCGCCGGTGAATACTGCTTTTCCCTGTTTGCGGTGGTGCTCATTGCCCTGCTCTGCTCCTGGGCCGTCGCGATCCTGTTTTCGCCGCTGACGGGCACGTGGCTGCTGCCGGAAAAAGTCAGACATCACGCGGCAGGCCCCGGCAGGATCGCGCGCGGGTACGGACGGCTTTTACGCCTGGCACTGCGCCACCGGCTCGCTACCGTGCTGATTGCGCTTGCCGCGCTGGGGCTGTCAGCGTACGGCACGACGTTTATGCAGGGCGAGTTTTTCCCCGCCTCGGACCGGCCTGAGCTGCTGGTCAGCCTGACGCTTCCGGCCAACGCGTCGCAGCCGGAAACGTTAAGAGAGGTGGAAAAGCTGGAAAAGGCGCTGGCAGGCAACGGCAACATCGATCGCTATTCGACGTACGTCGGGTCGGGCGCCATCCGTTTTTACCTGCCGATGGACGTGCTGCTGGAAAATGAAAATATCGCCCAGATGGTCGTGGTGGCTAAAGATCTTGAGGCGCGGGATCGTCTGCATGCTCGGCTCAACAGGATCCTGGCGACGCAGTTTAGCGACATCATCACGCGCGTGTCGCCCCTTGAGCTGGGGCCGCCCGTCGGCTGGCCCATCAAATACCGGGTGAGCGGGCCAGATTATCTGCAGGTTCGGGCGTTGGCGAACCGTCTCACGGACGCGATTGGACAGTCCCCGTTCTCACGCGACGTTAACCAGACGGCCGGAGAGCCGGAGAGGGTCATCACCCTTAAGGTGAATCAGACGGCGGCCAGAGCGGCGGGAGTATCGTCAGAAAGCCTCGCCCGCACGCTGAACACCGTCTGGTCCGGCAGCGTTGTTACCTCCATCAGGGATAATGACCGCCTTGTCGACGTGGTGCTGCGGGCCACGGACGATGCGCGTCACAGCACCGCCACCCTCTCCTCGCTCACGATTCAGGGGAATGACGGTAAAAAAATTCCGCTCAGCGCCGTTGCGACGCCGGTCTGGGGCGTGGACGATCCGGTCGTCTGGCGTCGGCAGCGCGTGCCCTTCATCACTGTGCAAACGGACCTTGCCCCGGGGCTAAAGGCTGAAGCGGTATCCGCGGCGCTGCGTCCGGCGGTCGACAAGCTACGCGCGAGCCTGCCCGCAGGTTACAGCATTGAAGAAGGCGGCGCGGTTGCCGAATCGGATAAGGGGAACAGCTCCGTCTTTACCGTTCTTCCGGTAACGCTGGTCCTCATGCTGTTGCTGCTGATGCTTCAGCTGCGGCGTTATTCCCGGATGCTGCTGGCCCTCCTGATGGCCCCGTTTGGCCTGCCGGGGATCGTGCTGGCTATGCTGCCCGGCGGCACGCCGATGGGGTTTGTCGCGCTGCTGGGCGTCATCGCTCTGGCGGGAATGATCGTGCGCAACGCGGTGATACTGATTAGCGAGGTTGACAGCAATCTTGCTCAGGGGATGGCAAACGATGCCGCGATTATGGCGGCCGCGGAGCACCGGGCCAGGCCCATCTGCCTGACCGCCTGCGCCGCCATTCTGGGCATGATCCCGATCTCTCATCAGGTCTTCTGGGGGCCAATGGCCTATGCGATTATCGGCGGGCTGCTGGTCGCGACGCTGGTGACGCTGACCGTATTACCCGCGTCGTTTAGCCTGCTGTTACAGTGGGGAGCTCAGCGCAACGCCACAGAAGACGGACTGCGCTGAGGCTCCACCGTTTCCCGGCAGATTACGCGGCGGTCAGCGCAAAACGGTCTTTCAGGACATGGCGGATTTCCTCCTCCGCCAGTTTCCGCGTTTCAGTGCCGTTCGCCGTGATGGTTTTCAGCATATCGCCCAGCAAAATCTGGCGTCCCTCCGGGCTGTGTTGCACCACCACCCGCTTCTGCACAAAGATGGCATCCGGGTGCGTGGAGTTAAGGTAGTTGGCCGGAACGAAGTCAATCCATTCCTGAGGGGTGAGATCAAAGCCGTACTGCCGGGCCCATTCACCCTCAACCTTCGCCTCAAGCAGATACTCACCCTCCGCGCCGCGGCTTAGCCGAAACGTGTCGAAATCCTGCGTGATATCCACATCAAGCGTGTCCAGCGCCATCGGCGCACGAATGCCGTAGCTGCCGAACCCGAGGTCGCAAAGCCACTGTCGGCTATCTACCTCAGCGACGATCGCCATGTGGGTTTTCGGCCGCCGCGCGGGGTAGAACATCGGGCGCGCCGCCACGAAGCGGTAAGGGATCCCTAACGCCGCCAGCGCCATGGCAAAAAGCCCGTTTACCTCATAGCAGTAGCCGCCGCGCCCCTGCGTTAACACCTTATCGGCGATATCGTCTGGCGCCAGCGAGACAATTTTACCCGCCTGCACGTCCAGATTCTCAAAGGGAACGGAAAAGAGCTGATGGCGCATCAGCGCATGCAGGGTGGCCGTATCGGCACCCGCCGGTCCGGTGTAGTTTATGCGGTTGAAATAGGTGGAAATGTTGAAGTTATTGCTGTGCATAATGCCTCCTTGTCCTGAACATGCCGGACACTATAGATGGCGCGCATCAATGGCTGTATAGTCAGTTTTATCGAAAATTAGCCTGAACAGTTACCCATGTCTGCCCCGTCCCAGTCCGCTCCTCACTATCGCCGTATTGCGGATATGCTGCGTCTTACCATTACGTCCGGCGCGCTGCGCGCCGGTGACAGGATGATCTCCGCGCGCAAACTGGCCGAACGCGAGCGCGTTAGCCTTCCGACGGCGCTGGAGGCCCTTCGCTGCCTTGAGGCTGAAGGGCTGATCGTTGCGCGTCCACGTTCAGGCTATTACATCCGTCAGACCAGCCAGCCTCCGCGCGCGGAGCCCGCGCGTTCCTTGCCGGGCCCGGTCCCCGTCACCCTGTCCGCCGTGGCCCGGTCGCTGTTCAGCAGTGCAGAAGCCCGGCTGATCCCGCTGGGCGCCGCCCTGCCCGATCCCGCGTGGCTGCCGGGAGATGCCCTGCAGCGGGCGTTGCACTCTGCGGGCCGTCGTCTGGACGCGCATGGACAGAGCTACAGCCTGCCTCCGGGAAGGCGGGATTTGCGAAGCAAGATTGCCGCGCGCTCTGCCCAGTGGGGAGCCCGTTTCGGCGCGGACGATCTCATTATTACCGCAGGCGCGACGCAGGCGCTGCGCCTGGCCCTTCGGGCCGTGTGCCAGCCGGGCGATGTCGTGGCGATTGAGCAGCCCGCCTACTTTGGCACGCTCCTGCTGCTGGAGGATTTAGGCCTGAAGGCTTTAGCGATCCCCACCGACCCTGTGGAAGGCCTGCTGCTGGAACCGCTGGCGGACGCCATTCGCTGCCACCGCCCTGCGGCCGTTCTGGCCTCGCCCACCGTGCAAAACCCTTTGGGTGCCAGCATGCCCGTCGCGCGCAAGCAGGAACTGGTTGCCCTGCTTGAAGAGGCTGAAATTCCTTTAATTGAGGACGATGTTTACGGTGACCTGGTCGGCGAGGGGCAACGCCCTCCGGCCTGCAAGGCGTTCGACCAGAGCGGGAATGTGATTTACTGCAGCTCCCTGTCTAAAACGCTTGCACCCGGATGGCGAATCGGCTGGATCGCCGCCGGACGCTACTCCCCGCAGGTCTTACAGGCCCGCATGGCCGGAGAATGGGCTGGCGCCCCGCTGCTGGAAGCGGCGACGAGCGACGTTCTGGCGAGCGGCGACTACGATCGCCATCTGCGGCGGCTGAAGCGTCGGATCGCAGAGGGCGTTCGCGCCGTCGTGGCGCAGGTCAAGGCGAGCTTTCCGCCCGGTACGCGCGTTAACGTGCCCGCTGCCGGTTTCCTGCTGTGGGTTGAACTGCCTCAGCGGGTCAACGCGCTGGAGGTGCACCGTCGCGCGCTGGCGCTGGGTATTGGCGTCAGCCCTGGCCCCCTGTTTTCCCCTGCCGCGGAGTTAACGCACTTTCTGCGGCTGAACTGCGCAAACGAACCCACGCCCCGCCTGCTGAACGCCGTAGAACAGATTGGCGCGCTGTGTCACGAGCTGGCCGCTTTCACACCAGACTCTCCAGCCACTCGGTAAAGACCCGCACCTTGCGGGAGAGGTGGCGGTGTGGATAGAGCAGTGACAGCTTGCGGTCCGGCGAGCGATAGTCCGGCAGGACTTCAACCAGAAGACCGCGGTCAATGTAAGGCTGGAGAAAGAGATTCATCCCCTGCAATAACCCCAGCCCGGCCAGACCTGCCGCGATGTAAGCTTCGGAGTTATCCACGACAAGCTTACCGGGAAGGGTAATTTCCGCGATGCCTTCTGGCGTGGTAAACGTCCACGGATGAATTTGTCTGCTGCGGTTATTAATCCAGTTGATGGCCTGATGCTTACGTAAATCATCCGGCGTTTCTGGCGTACCGTGTTTTGCCAGCCAGGCCGGGCTGGCGCAGGTCGTGATTTTGATGTTCCCGATTTTACGCGCGATATACTCGCCGTCGTCCAGCTCTCCCACCCGCAGCACGCAGTCCAGGCCATCCCGCAGCATATCCCGACGGCGGTCAGAGCTGCTCAGAATGATGTCGATCTCAGGATGCTGACGATAAAAATCAGGCAGATTAGGTATCACCCGCTGCGTGGCAAAAGAGACCGGCATATCCACACGCAACTGACCGTGTATTGCCCGGTCCGTACCAAACGACTCCAGTAATTCGTCCGCCTGCGCCAGCAGGGGTTTACTCCGGCGATAAAAGGCTTCCCCATCCGGGGTCAGGCTAATCCGACGCGTTGTGCGCTGCAGTAGCCGGGTGCCGCTGTGCTGCTCCAGAAGCTGTAACGCTTTGGTGACTGCCGGACGATGGATCTGCAGATTCTCCGCCGCCTGGCTAAGACTGCCTGACTCAACAATTTCAATAAAAATTCGAATAGATTCAAAGAGGTTTATTTGCATAAGGAATGCTTTTGCCGCGAGCAGAATAATATAATTGTTATTAATTTTATAACAGTGATGAATCTTTTTGGCTATTTTTCCTAACAATCCTCCGCCCTACACTCTTCCCCATTCAAACGTGAGGGAGAGTCTGCTATGAAAAATAACCGTATTTGTCAGATCCTGGGCATCGAAAAACCTGTTATTCAGGGGCCGTTATCCTGGCTCACCGATGCCCGCTTGGTCGCAGCGGTCAGCAATGCCGGAGGGCTCGGCGTGCTGGGGCCCAATGCCGGTTTAACCGCCGACACCGCGGTCTCCACGCCGGAAGAAACCGCCGAAAAAATGCGCGAAGAAATTCGTAAAACCAAACGGCTGACCGAGAAACCCTTTGGCGTGAACCTGATCCCCACGGCCGTTAATGACGTCTGGACTGGGCCTATTCTTCAGGTGGTGAAAGACGAAGGCGTCAGGGCCGTGGTGTATACGGGCTACGGGGAAGGCAGCATTATTCCCTCCCTGTTCAGCGAGTTAAAAGAGGCGGGTATCGCCATTATCTACCGCGACATCAACCCAACGCCTGAGAACACCCGCCTCGCAGAAGAAATGGGGGCTGACATTATCGTCGCCACCGGTTTTGATGAGGGCGGGACGTTACCCGCAACGGTGCTTGGCACCTTTTCCATCGTGCCGCTGATTGCCGATGCCGTGAAGCACATTCCGGTGATGGCCGCGGGCGGCATTACCGACAATCGCACCGCCAGAGCGGCCCATGCATTGGGTGCGGAAGGCGTTTTTGCCGGGTCGGTCTTTATCAGCACGGAAGAAAGCCGCGTGCCGCAGGGGGTCAAAGAGAAAATCGTTGCCGCCAACGGTCTCGATTTGCTGCTTTTCCGCACAGTGCCCCATTATTACCGCGCTCTTCCCGGCAAGCTGGCGGAAAAACTGGCGGCGATGGATAAAGCTGGCGCAAGCAACGACGCGCTGGGCAAGGCGATGGGAGGATTACGGGGCCTGCGCCTGGGCATGCTGGAAGATAATACCGATGAAGGCTATATCGCACTCGGCACGGGGATTGGGAACATCCGCAGCGTGAAAAGCGTGGCAGAGGTTGTGAATGCGTTAACGGTTGAGTAAGTGCCCGGCGTCCTGGCCTGCCCCAGGACGCCCGGCTCATCAGGGAATAATCCGCGCGGCTCTCAGCTGCGCGAACAGGCTGAAAAACATCTCATCGGTCGCCTGCATTTGCGTAAAGCCCGCCCTGCGCAGCTTGCTCCCGTCACCAAACATGTCGTAATTCCAGCCAAAGACAAAATCGGCAAAATGCCCGTCGCTCAGCTGCAAAATATCCGCTTCCTCCAGCCGCTCTTCGGCAAGCTCGCGCCATACGCCGCGATAGTCGTTAAACAGCTGATAAAACGACAGCCTCACCGGCGGCGCAGAGTCCAGTTCAAACCAGCGTGCGATGCGCGGCCATAGCTCGCTCCAGCGCCAGATATCGCCATTGTTCACGTTGAACGCCTGATTCTGTGCCGCAGGTGACGCAGCGGCCCACAGCGTTGCCTCTGCCAGCAGCCCGGCGTCGGTATGGTCAACGATGCTGTGCCAGGCCTGTTCCGAACCGGGAAAACGCAGCGGTAAACCCTGCGCCCTGCACAGGGAGGCGTACAGGGCGATGCTCAGCGCAAGGTTCATGGCATTACCCGGTACCGGGCTCCCCACCACGCCCGGCCTGATAGCATTCCAGTGCCAGCCTTTCCCCCGCTGAAACTGGCTGAGCCACGCGAGCTGCGCGGCGTTAAATTCGGCACCCGGCACGCCGGGATCGCTTTCCCGCGCCGGGGTTTTAAACGGCCCCAGATGCGCACCATAGACTTTGTACCCCTGCATCAGGCTGACCGTCTGCAAAGGTGCCGTTTTTTCGAGGGTGCTGACCAGATTGCGCAGCATGGTGACGTTCGGCTCAACCATGTCCGTCCAGTTCGCCGCGTTCGCCCAGGCGCTGTAAAAGATGTGGGTAACACCGTTCAGGGCGTGCAGCGCCCTTGCGGTGTCCTGCGCATCCAGTAAATCGACGTTCACCATGGGAATGCCGTCCGGATGGGTTACCTCGCGGCGACTGAGGCCGATCACTTCCCACTGATGGTGCAGGAGCGTGTTGACCAGCTGTCTGCCGACAATGCCGCTGGCCCCCGCGACCAGGGCGACGTTGTGTTGCTGCATCTTATTCATGGTGTTTCTCCGCAAAGGGTGACAGACGCAGTGTGATCTATTATTTTTTCTGGAGATACCCCCTGAAACCGATGGCACTTATAAGCAGAATCATTAAATGAATAATAAGCTCACCGCCATTTCTACCTTTCTACGCGTCGCTGAAGCGGGCTCGTTTTCGGCGGCCGCCCGTCAGACCGGCATTAAGCAGTCAGCCGTCAGTCAACAGATCGCGGCACTTGAGGATGAGCTTGGCGTGGTGCTGCTGCACCGTACGACGCGTACGATGAAGCTGACCGAACAGGGTGAACGTTACCGGCGTGATATGCAGCTTGTGCTGGACGCTATGGGGGAAGCGGAAAGGCGTTTACATCCTGCCGATCATCGCGTTCAGGGACGCGTCCATGTCCAGTTGCCGAGCGGCCTGGGGCAGATCATTTTGCCGCATCTGCTGGCGCTGCAGCACCTGCATCCCGAACTGCAGCTGATGATTTCCCTGGATGACCGCCTTGCCGATCTGGTGACGGAGGGCGTGGATGTCGCGATACGGCTGAGCAGTGAGCCTCCGCAGGCGCACGCGGCTCGCGTGCTGGCGCGTATTGAAGCCGCGCTGTTTGCCGCTCCCGGTTTTCAGGCGGTACACGCCGTCAGCGAGCTGACCACGCTGCCACACGTACGGTTCAGCGGTGTTCCGCTGGATGCCCCTCTGCGCCTGATTTCCGACGAGGAAACGGTCGAGATCAACGTGAATACCGTTTTCCGTGCCAACACCAGCGACGCGCTGCTGCAGGCGCTGGAATCCGGCATGGGTATCGGCGGCATGCAGCGACCGCTCGTGGCCGGGGCACTGCAGGCGGGCACGCTGGTACCGGTGCTGCCCGACTGGCGGTTACCCGATCGCTTCCTCTATGCCGTCTACCCTGACGCCCGCTTTATTCCGCAGCGCGTCAGAAAGGTCGTCAGCGTGATTGAGCAGTTGCTGCCTGAAATACTGAAGAAAAACTGATTGTTTCCGCAGTAAATCACGTGCATTTTTTAACCGTCAGGAATAGAGTGTTTTTACCGTATCCTCCTCTTTCTGGAGCACTTATGCCGGATTACCGTTTTTTCCAAAAAGGCCCGAACCTCATTGCGATCGAGAGCGCAAACACCGATGCGGCCGCTCAGCTCATCGCTCAGGGGTTTGAAAAACAGTTTGAGGAGATTGGCGCCGCGGATGAAAAAGAGGCGCTTACCCGCCTTGCTGATATCCGTAAAAATAACGAGATCGATCGCCATAACTTTCTGGCCGGTGCGGGCCAAATGCCGTGGATTGGCGTGCTGACGGCTGCGGCAACCTGGTTGGTGCAAAAGAAATAACGCAACCATCTTCTACTTCGCCACCGGCAAATCGGCGTACCGCGTCGTATAGGCCGGTGACAGCATCTCACGCTTCATCGCCCACGATTTCTCAATACCCTGCCCGGCAAACCATATCTTCCCTTTGCCGGAATGATTTACGCTGTCCATCATCTCCATCAGCGCCGCGCTGTTGGCGCGCAGACGATTATCGTCAAACAAATTAAGCTGGGCGACGCCGCTGCTGAAAAAGTCCGCCAGCATGACCCCGGCTTTCATATAGCGATATCCGTCGAGCCATATACGCCCCAGCGCCTCCGTGGCGGCGCGGATGATATCCCGCGAGTCATTGGTGGGCGTCATCAGGGTGACGGAAGCCTGATTGCCGTAATAAATTTCGTTATCCGCGTGCGGGCTGGTGCGCACAAATACGCTGATAAAACGGCAGTATTGATGCTCGCCGCGCAGTTTTTCCGCAGCGCGTTCCGCGTAGGCGCAAATGGCCTGGTGCATCTCTTCATATTGCGTAATACGGTGTCCAAACGAACGGCTACAGATGATTTGCTGCTTGGTGGGGGTGAACTCCTCCAGATCAAGACAGGGCTCACCGCGCAGCTCGCGGGCCGTACGCTCCAGTACCACGTTGAAATGTTTACGGATGACCCAGGACGACGCTTCCGCCAGCTCCAGCGCCGTGGTGATCCCCATAGCGTTGAGCTTTTTCGTGATGCGCCGCCCTACTCCCCACACCTCCTCTACCGGAACCTTTTCCAGCAGCTTACGCTGCCGCTCGCGGCCTGAGAGATCGACCACGCCGCCCGTGCTGGCCCAGCGTTTCGCCGCATAGTTGGCCAGCTTCGCCAGCGTTTTGGTCGGGGCAATACCGACGCCAACGGTTAAGCCCGTATTTTTAAAGACCTCTGTGCGCATCTGGTGACCGAACGCTTCCAGTGACAGGCAGTGACTGACTCCTGAAACGTTCACGAACGCCTCATCGATGGAGTAAATCTCTATTGCCGGGGCGAGATCGGTCAGCGTCTGCATGACCCGACTGCTGAGATCGGCATACAGCGCATAGTTCGAGCTAAAGACGTAAACTTTTGACGGGTATAGTTTTTCTTTGAATTTAAAATACGGCTCACCCATTTTTATGCCGAACTGCTTTGCCTCCCGCGACAATGAAATGATGCAGCCGTCGTTATTGGACACCACCACGATGGGTTTCCCCTGCAGATCGGGGCGGAACACCTTCTCGCAGGAGGCGTAAAAGCTATTCACATCAACCAGCGCGAACATGTTTATGCGTTTTGAGGGTGTGGGTGACGACGCCGAAGATCTGCAGCTCCTCTTCGGACTGAAAGGTAATCGGCTGATAGCGGGCATTATGCGGCAGAAGTCTCAGAACCGGACGGGTCTGTAGCTCTTTCACCGTAAACTCACCGGCGACCGACGCCACGACGATATCCCCATGTTCGGCATTTAACGAACGATCGACCACCAGCAGATCGCCGTCGCCGATCCCCGCCCCAATCATGGAGTCTCCACTCACCTTGATAAAATAGGTCGCACTGGGGTGTCTGACTGCCAGACGGTTAAGATCGAGACGATCCTCCACATAATCCTGCGCCGGGCTGGGGAAACCACAGGCAACGCGTTCTAAAAACAAAGGTAATTCAATGTCTTGTTTTGGGTGATAAGAAAAGAGAGTGTCCATAATGCCTTTCTCGCCAGGTACTGTATATAAATACAGTATTACGGATTATGGACAAGGATCAAGGTCATTTCCAAAGGCGAACCCAAACGCGTTGAAGTTTGAGCGGTTTTAATTTAGCAACATTGCCCGCCGTTAACAGGCCTGACAGCACAAGTCATATAAAAGTCATCTAGTTTATGACTTATAAAAAATAACATCACTATGCAATAACTACATGTTGACTTTAAAGTCAGATAAAAGCATATTTTACGGCACGAATTAACAAGACTTACTGGAGAATATTTTCAATGCCAGCCCGTGACTATCCAGACAAGCGTGTTGCACGCGGTCTGGCAAAGGAGGCCGATCTCAGGATGCTGAGCGCCCGCATCGATCCCGATCTGATGGAGTACATCAGAACCACCGCCTTTGAGACGCGTAAGAGCAAGCAGGAGATTGTGGCGGAAGCGTTAGCGCTTCACAGGCAGAAAAGTCAGACAGGAGCCTAAGCGCGCAAAGCCGGAAGCACCCTCCAGGCTTTGCGCGTGTCACTTTTAATCCCTCAGCGAATTCAGCGTTTCCAGTGCTTCAGGCGGCAAACGCAGCTCCCCCGCCGCGAGGTTTTGCCGCAGATGCGCTACGGAAGAGGTGCCTGGGATCAGCAGAATATTCGGGGAACGCTGCAGCAGCCATGCCAGCGCAACCTGCATTGGCGTTGCGCCCAGTGAATCCGCGACGGCCTTCAGCCCGGAAGATTGCAGTGGCGTAAAGCCTCCCAATGGGAAGAACGGCACATACGCGATCCCCTGCTGCGCCAGCAGATCCACCAGCGCGTCGTCACCCCGGTTCACAATGTTGTACATGTTCTGCACGCACACCACCGGAACCATTTTCTGGGCTTCCGCAACCTGGGTGGCCGTGACGTTGCTCAGGCCAATATGACGCACCAGACCCTGCTGCTGTAATTCGGCCAGGGTGGAGAGCGGTTCAGCAATTGACCCTTCCGCCGGCCCGTGCGCGCTAAACATGATTCTGAGATTCACCACGTCCAGCACGTCCAGCTGCAGATTACGCAGGTTGTCATGCACCGCCTGGGTCAGTTCCTGCGCGGAAAAGGCCGGCAGCCAGGCACCTTTGTCGTTGCGACGGGCGCCAATCTTGGTGACGAGCGTCAGATCGTCCCGATAAGGGTGAAGCGCCTCGCGGATCAGCTGGTTAGTGACATGAGGACCATAAAAATCACTGGTATCAATGTGGTTCACCCCCGCCGCCACCGCTTCGCGCAGCACGTCCAGCGCGGCCTGCTTATCCTTCGGTGGACCAAAGACGCCCGGCCCGGCGAGCTGCATCGCACCGTAGCCCAGTCGTTTTACCGTCCGCGTCCCGAGCGCGTACGTCCCGCTTTTATCAATGCTGCTCATGTTAACCTTCCTCATAAAAATGATCCGGATTTACAACAGGTTCCTTACCGGAGCCCTTAGTTAAGCGCGAGTTAAATTAAAGTTTAAATTCTATACGACGATAGTATTGGTGTACCTCTGCATCCTTTCTAACGGACGACCGCTATGCTGAAAAATTTGCACGTGATTACCGGTATTATCTTTGCCCTCACCATATTCTGTCTGTTGCAAGTTGTCACGGGAGGGTTGTTCTACTCTGCCGTCAGCAACGATCGCCATAACTTCCAGAATTCCGGCGTGCTCAATGCCCAGCAGGAAAGCCTGAGCGACAGCGTGAACACGCTGGTGAAAACGCGCGTCACCGTCACCCGCGTGGCGATCCGCTACCTGAAAAACCAGCGCGACCCGGCTTCCCTTGCGGCGATCAATAAACTGCTTGGCACCGCAGCCGACTCGCTGGCAAAAGCCGAAGCCTATAACAAAGAGTGGCAGAAGCTGCCGCAGGTTAACGGCCAGGAGGCGGCATTAACCGACGAGATGCAGAAGTCCTGGAACCAGATGCACGAAGTGATGCGCTTATCGATTGAGTATCTGCGTGCCGACAACTACCAGGCCTATGGCGATCTGGATGCCCAGCAGGCGCAGGACGAGATGGAAGCGGTCTATAACCGCTGGCGCGCCGAAAACAACACCCTGCTGAAGGCCGCAACCGAAGAGAACCAGAGCAGCTTCACGCAGATGCAGTGGACGCTGGCAACGATTCTGCTGGCCGTTATCGCGGTTCTGGTGGTCATTTGGCAGGGTTTACAGCACCTGCTGTTAAAACCCCTCCACTCCATTATGAACCATATTCGCGCCATTGCAGGGGGCGACCTGACGCAAGAGATCGCTATCTCCGGTCGCAACGAGATGGGCCAGCTGGCCGCGGGCCTGCATGAGATGCAGCAGTCGCTGGTGACCACCGTCAGCGCCGTACGGGGAAGTACGGATTCCATCTACACCGGCGCAGGCGAAATTGCCGCGGGAAGCAACGATCTTTCCGCCCGCACCGAGCAGCAGGCCGCCTCGCTCGAAGAGACCGCCGCCAGCATGGAAGAGCTGACTGCGACGGTTAAGCAGAACTCCGATAACGCCCGTCAGGCCACGCTGCTGGCGAAAAACGCCTCTGAAACGGCCGCGCGCGGCGGTCACGTCGTGGATAACGTGGTTCGCACCATGAACGAAATCGCCGACAGTTCGCAGCAAATTGCGCATATTACCGGCGTGATCGACAGCATCGCGTTCCAGACCAACATTCTGGCGCTTAACGCAGCGGTGGAAGCGGCACGCGCCGGGGAACAGGGCCGTGGTTTTGCGGTTGTTGCAGGCGAAGTCCGTACGCTGGCGAGCCGCAGCGCGCAGGCGGCGAAAGAGATCAAAGGGCTTATCGAGAACTCCGTCAGCCGGGTGAATACCGGTTCTGAGCAGGTTAGCGAGGCTGGCACCACCATGAAGGAAATTGTCGCCGCCGTCACCCGCGTGACCGATATCATGGGTGAGATTTCATCAGCCTCTGACGAGCAGAGCCGCGGTATTGAGCAGGTGAGCCTGGCCGTTTCGCAGATGGACAGCGTGACGCAGCAAAACGCCGCGCTGGTGCAGGAGTCCGCCACGGCGGCTGCGGCACTGGAAGATCAGTCCGAGCAGCTGCGCCAGGCGGTAGCGGCGTTTCGTCTGAACGGCAAAGAAAAAGCGGTCGCCCCACGCCCCGCCAGTCTGAAAACGCCACAGCTGCTGCGTCCGGCAACGACAACCGCCTCCACCGACAGCAACTGGGAAACGTTCTAAGTCTCAGGCGGGCGAGAAGATCGCCCGCTAGCGGCTGCGCTTGGCGTGCCGCTCCCAGTTATCCCGTTTTGCCTCATCTGATTTTCGCAGTGAAACATAACATGCCCCGCTGCCGCCGTGATGCGGCAGCGCCACGCAGAAGGCCTGCACTTCCTCGAACTCCGTTAACCAGCGCGCCAGATAGCTGCGCACCACGTTGGGATGCGAGTTCTGCTCGCGCCCTTTCCCGTGAATGATGATCAGATTGCGTAACCCGTCGCGTCCGGCCTGGCGAATAAAAGAATAGAGCATCTGACGGCAGCGTTCGGCGGGCTGACGCAGGAGGTTTAAGCTGGCCTGGCGGGCATATTTCCCCGAGCGCAGCTTATCGATAACGCCCTGCTGTACCCCTTCGCGCTGGAACGCCAGCGGTTCTTCCAGGGGAAGCATGTCAAGAAAATCCAGCGTCAGGAAGTTATCCAGCTGTTCGCTATCCACCTCCTCGCGCGTCCGCGTATTGCGGCTGGGCTGCCAGTGAATATCCGCGCAGCGCTTCAGGGGCTGGACATCTTCCATGGCGTCAAGAAAAAATGATTTGTCGTCAGGGTTCATGGACATCCTCCGGCTGCATCTGAGGACTGTACTATACCTGCGCCGGAGACCGGCCTCAATCACCGTTACGGGGCAATGCGCGGCAATAATATTAACCTGATGAATATATATAGTAATTATTAAATAGATTTAAATAAGACTTAACTAAAATTTCAGCAAAGGTAAAATACGTGATTTATGTTAAAATTTCGTGAAATCAATCACTCGCCCGCCTTTCATTTTTCAGAAAAGGTGTTATACCTAAATATACCTGCCTCATGGAAATAATACCCAGGATTGGCGAAAGGACGCACTGCTGTGTGTACTATAGGGTCTGTCTGATGTCGGGCAGATCCTGTTTTTTTTAATCTGCATTTCACGCGACGATTATTTTTCTCGCTTCCCTTCTGAACTGCGTAATTAATGACTCAGCAAGGGGCGTCTGACGTGAATCACGGCGCTGAATTAAATAATAGGTTGCTTTAGGAAGCGATTCGACAACCGGCAGCATGACCAGACGGTGTGCCAGCAGCGGGTCACAGCCTAGCTCCTGCGGCAATATGCTTAAAAAATCACTTTGCGCGACCAGGCTAATACAGGAAGAAAATGTTTCGCAAACCACACCAATTCGCGGTATTTGCGAACGATGACTAAATACCTCCTCTAATTGCTTATAATAACTTCCCCGCGGCGTCGGCATTGTCCAGTTATAATGCAGAAGTTCATTAATTGACGTTGCCCCCATTGCCGGGTGACCTTCCCGACAAAATACCGCAAACGGTTTTTCGAAGAGCTTTTCAAACGTAAATTCCTGGTCGTAAGGTCCCTGATAATAGGTGTTGATGGTGAAGTCCAGCTCGCCCTGGCGTAATTCATTGATCATCGATACCAGCTGCCCTTCCATAATCCGCACCTTGACCTGCGGATGCTGCGCATGAAAGCGGGTGATAACGGCGGGCATCAGCGTGCGTGAAACGCTGGCCCCCATCCCGATGTTGATCTGCCCGGCCAGCTCCCCCTGCCGCTGACGGATATCATCCTGCGCCGCGCGCAGCTCTTCCAGAATCAACCTGGCGCGCTGGTAAAAGCCCTCACCGCATTCGGTCAACGCGACGCCCTTACTCCTGCGCACGAAAAGCTGCGCCGCCATGCCCTCCTCCAGCTCTTTGATGGATTTGGTCAGCGCCGGCTGGGAAAGATTCAGCGTCCTGCTGGCACCGCGAATGCTGCCCTGACGCGCAACCTCAACAAACGCCCGGATTTGATGAAATTTAATCTGGAATGTCATAGCCCGACCGATAACCGTTGTTTATCAGAGTAAAGAAACTGTCATCTACTTTAATGGAAAGGGATGTGCGAGGGTAATTCCTGAACGGTTAAAACTGTGAAAAATCGGTTAGTGATAAGTAAAAACTATCACAGCGTGAAGCAGTTCACATATTTTAATGATGACAGGAACAGATATGGACACACTGGCGCAGTACATCCAGACACTATCCCCGCAGCTGAGCGCATGGCGTCGCGATTTTCACCATTTCGCGGAATCCGGCTGGGTAGAGTTTCGAACGGCCGCGAAAGTCGCGGAAATCCTCGACTCGCTGGGCTACGAACTGGCGATGGGCCGCGACGTCGTCGATGCCGAAAGCCGGATGGGGCTGCCCGATGCCGCTACCCTGGCGCAGGAGTTTGCCCGCGCGCGGGCGCAGGGCGCGCCTGAGAAATGGCTGGCGCCGTTTGAAGGCGGGTTTACCGGCATGGTGGCGACCCTCAATACCGGCCGCCCTGGACCGACGCTGGCGTTTCGCGTCGACATGGATGCCCTTGACTTAAGCGAAGCGCTGGATGAAAGCCATCGCCCGTTCCGCGACGGGTTTGCCTCCTGCAACGCGGGCATGATGCACGCCTGCGCGCACGACGGCCACACCGCTATTGGTCTGGGGCTGGCGCAGGTGCTTAAGCAGAATGGCGCGCAGCTCAACGGCACCATCAAGCTGATCTTCCAGCCAGCCGAAGAAGGCACCCGCGGCGCGCGCGCCATGGTTGCCGCCGGCGCGCTGGACGACGTGGACTATTTCACGGCTATTCATATTGGTACCGGCGTCCCTGCCGGAACGGTGATTTGCGGCAGCGATAACTTTATGGCCACCACCAAGTTCGACGTGAACTTTACCGGCGTTGCCGCACACGCGGGCGGTAAGCCGGAGGACGGACGTAACGCCCTGCTCGCCGCCGCGCAGGCCGCCCTCGCCCTGCACAGCATCGCCCCGCACAGCGACGGCGCCTCCCGGGTAAACGTCGGGGTGATGCAGGCGGGCAGCGGACGCAACGTAGTGCCCGCCAATGCCCTGATAAAGGTTGAAACCCGCGGTGAAAGCGAAGCGATTAATCAGTACGTCTTTGAACGCGCGCAGGCGGTCATTACCGGCGCAGCGGCGCTCTACGGCGTGCGCGCCGAAATGCGCCTGATGGGTGCCGCGACGTCCAGCGCGCCGACACCGGCGTGGGTGGATTACCTGCGCGAACAGGCGAGCCAGGTTTCCGGGGTTATTCACGCCATCGACAAGGTGAAAGCGCCAGCGGGTTCCGAAGACGCCACGCTGATGATGGCCCGCGTGCAGGAGAACGGCGGCATGGCGTCCTATATGGTGTTCGGCACGGATTTGAGCGCCGGACATCACAACGAAAAATTCGACTTCGATGAGCAGGTCATGGCGATTGCCATTGAAACGCTGGCGCGAACTGCGCTCAATTTCCCGTGGACGCGAGGTGTGTAATGCAGGAGAACTACGCTTTTATTGCCGATGCGATCGACATGCGATGTCGGACGTTAACCGATATTGCCGACGCGATCTGGGATCGTCCTGAAACCCGCTTTGAAGAGTTCTGGTCCGCCGAGCGGCTCGCCAGCGAGCTTGAGGCCGAGGGCTTCACGCTGACGCGCGAGGCCGGCGGTATTCCAAATGCCTTTATCGCCAGCTTCGGCAGCGGGAAACCGGTCATCGCCCTGCTGGGCGAATACGACGCGCTGGCCGGGCTAAGCCAGCAGGCGCACTGCGCGACGGCGCAATCCGACACGCCGGGAGCCAACGGCCACGGCTGCGGGCATAACCTCTTAGGCACCGCGGCGCTTGCGGGCGCGGTGGCGGTGAAAAGCTGGCTGGAGCAGCACGGCGGCAGCGGAACGGTGCGTTTTTATGGCTGTCCCGGCGAGGAAGGTGGCTCCGGGAAAACCTTTATGGTGCGCGAAGGCCTGTTTGATGACGTCGATGCCGCCGTCACCTGGCACCCGGAAGCCTTCGCCGGGATGTTTAACGTCAGCACGCTGGCGAATATTCAGGCAGCCTGGCGTTTTCACGGCGTGGCGGCACACGCGGCCAACTCCCCCCATCTGGGACGCAGCGCGCTCGACGCCGTGACGCTGATGACCACCGGCACCAACTTCCTTAACGAACACATCATTGAGAAAGCGCGCGTCCATTACGCCATCACCGACACCGGCGGGATTTCGCCCAACGTGGTGCAGGCGCAGGCGGAGGTGCTGTACCTGATCCGCGCCCCGGAGATGGCCGATGCGCAGCAGATCTACGAACGCATCGAGAAAATCGCCCAGGGCGCAGCGATGATGACCGAAACCACCGTCGAGTGCCGCTTTGATAAAGCCTGCTCCAGCTACCTGCCGAACCGCACGCTTGAAGCGGCGATGTATCGCGCGTTGCAGCACTACGGCACGCCGCTCTGGACGGAGGAAGAACGCGCCTTCGCCCGCGAGATCCGCGCCACCCTGACGCCCAACGATCTGCAAAACAGCCTGAAAAATATTGCCGCAACGGGGGGAGACGCGGGTAAAGCCTTTGCCCGGCGTCATCAGGAGACACTGCTGGTGGATGAAGTCGCGCCCTATGCCACCACCGACAATGTGCTGGCGGGTTCAACCGACGTGGGCGACGTCAGCTGGAAAATGCCGGTCGCCCAGTGCTTCAGCCCCTGCTTTACCGTCGGCACGCCGCTGCACACCTGGCAACTGGTGGCGCAGGGCCGTACCTCCATTGCCCACAAAGGCATGCTGCTGGCCGGAAAAGTGATGGGCGCAACCGCGCTCAATCTGCTGCAGGACGCGGCGCTGCTGAAAAAATGCCGTGAAGAGTTCGAACAACAAACACAAGAAAAACCGTACGTGTGTCCGATCCCACAGGGCGTGACACCGTCACCTTTAAAATAAAAAAACACAACACAACAACACAACACTCCCGAGGAACGCCCATGAGTATGTCATCCATACCTTCGCATTCCCCATCCGGTAAGCTCTATGGCTGGGTTGAAAGGATCGGCAATAAAGTGCCGCACCCTTTCCTGCTGTTTATCTATCTGATTGTGATTTTAATGGTCGCCACCGCCGTGCTCTCCGCCTTTGACGTGAGCGTGCGCAGCCCGGCCGACGGCAGCCTGGTGGCGGTGAAAAACCTGCTCAGCGTTGACGGGCTGCACTGGTTTTTACCCAACGTCATCAAAAACTTCAGCGGCTTCGCCCCGCTGGGCGCCATTCTGGCGCTGGTGCTGGGCGCCGGGCTGGCGGAACGCGTGGGCTTGCTGCCCGCATTAATGGTGAAGATGGCTTCTCACGTCAGCGCGCGTTACGCCAGCTATATGGTGCTGTTTATCGCCTTCTTCAGCCATATCTCCTCCGACGCCGCGCTGGTGATCATGCCGCCGATGGGGGCGCTGATTTTCCTCGCCGTCGGGCGTCATCCCGTGGCAGGCCTGCTGTCGGCGATTGCGGGCGTGGGCTGCGGATTTACCGCTAACCTGCTGATCGTCACCACCGACGTGCTGCTCTCTGGCATCAGCACGGAGGCGGCGAAGACCATTGATGCGGCCATGCACGTCAGCGTGATTGACAACTGGTACTTTATGGCGAGCTCAGTGATTGTCCTGACGATTGTCGGCGGGCTGATTACCGATAAAATCATCGAGCCGCGGCTGGGTAAATGGGAAGGCCGTAGCGATGAAAAGCTGGAAACCCTGAGCAAAGAGCAGCGCTTCGGCCTGCGCGTGGCGGGCGTTGTCTCGCTGGCCTTTATCGCGCTGGTGGCGCTGATGGTGGTGCCGGAAAACGGCATCTTGCGCGATCCGGTTAAACATACCGTCCTGCCGTCGCCGTTTATTCAGGGCATCGTGCCGCTGATTATCCTCTTCTTCTTTGTCGTTTCGCTCGCCTACGGTATCGCGACCGGTAAGATCCGCCGTCAGGGCGATCTGCCGCAGCTGATGATCGAGCCGATGAAAGAGATGGCGGGATTTATCGTGATGGTGTTCCCGCTGGCGCAGTTTGTGGCGATGTTTAACTGGAGCAACATGGGCAAGTTTATGGCCGTGGGCCTGACCGACGCGCTGGAGGCTGCCGGGCTAAGCGGCGTACCGGCGTTTGTCGGCCTGGCGCTGCTGTCATCCCTGCTGTGCATGTTTATCGCCAGCGGCTCCGCCATCTGGTCGATTCTGGCCCCGATCTTCGTACCGATGTTTATGATGCTGGGTTTTCATCCTGCGTTTGCCCAGATCCTGTTCCGCATCGCGGACTCCTCGGTGATTCCGCTGGCGCCGGTTTCGCCGTTTGTTCCGCTGTTTTTAGGCTTCCTGCAGCGCTATAAACCCGAGGCCAAACTGGGTACCTACTATTCGCTGGTTCTACCCTACCCGCTTATCTTTTTAGGGGTATGGCTGGTGATGCTGGTGGCATGGTATCTTGTCGGCCTGCCGATTGGGCCGGGGATTTACCCGAGGCTGAACTAAAGGAATGAGGATGCTGAGATTACTCGAAGATAAGATTGCGACGCCGCTCGGGCCGCTATGGGTGATCGCGGACGAGCAGTTCTGCCTGCGCGCCGTCGAATGGGAAGAGCACAGCGACCGGATGGAAGAACTGCTCAATGTTCACTACCGCTCGCAGGGGTATGAACGTATCCGCGCCACCAACCCGGGCGGGCTGAGCGACAAGCTTGCGGCCTACTTCGAAGGCGATCTCAGCATCATTGATACTCTGCCAACCGCCACGGCAGGCACCCCTTTTCAGCGCGAAGTGTGGCAGGCGCTGCGGTCCATTCCCTGCGGGCAGGTGATGCATTACGGCCAGCTCGCGGAACAGCTAGGCCGCGCAGGCGCCGCACGCGCGGTGGGTGCCGCCAACGGCTCTAACCCGGTCAGCATCGTGGTGCCGTGCCATCGCGTCATTGGCCGCAACGGTACCATGACAGGCTATGCCGGCGGCGTGCAGCGAAAAGAGTGGTTGCTGCGTCACGAAGGGTATCTCCTGCTCTAGCTCCCAGGCTTTTTGTGCTTAATTTTCTACCGGTTAGGCTAAAAATCCATAATCAAGCTGTGGAATTTCAAGAAGATGGCGGCACGTTGCCGTCTCTTGTCCTTATTGAGGGTTTGTCAGGCTTACGTACTTACCAAAAAGATGTTAAAATTGACCAATATCAATTAAGGCTTGAGCAAACCTATGATCCCGGAAAAGCGAATTATACGACGCATTCAGTCTGGCGGTTGTGCTATCCATTGCCAGGATTGCAGCATCAGCCAGCTCTGTATCCCGTTTACCCTGAATGAGCATGAACTCGATCAGCTTGATAATATCATCGAGCGCAAAAAGCCTATTCAGAAAGGGCAGACGCTGTTTAAAGCGGGAGACGAACTGAAATCGCTCTATGCTATCCGTTCTGGCACCATCAAAAGCTACACCATCACCGAACAGGGTGATGAGCAGATCACCGGCTTCCATCTGGCGGGTGACCTGGTGGGCTTTGATGCCATCGGCACGGGCCATCACCCGAGCTTTGCTCAGGCACTCGAAACCTCAATGGTTTGCGAAATCCCGTTTGAAACCCTGGACGATCTGTCCGGTAAGATGCCTAACCTGCGTCAGCAGATGATGCGTCTGATGAGCGGTGAGATCAAAGGCGATCAGGACATGATTCTGCTGCTTTCTAAAAAGAACGCTGAAGAGCGCCTGGCCGCGTTTATCTACAACCTCTCCCGCCGCTTCGCCGAGCGTGGCTTCTCGCCGCGTGAATTCCGTCTGACGATGACGCGTGGCGATATCGGCAACTACCTGGGCCTGACCGTGGAAACCATCAGCCGTCTGCTCGGCCGTTTCCAGAAAAGCGGGATGCTGGCCGTTAAAGGTAAATACATCACTATCGAAAACGGTGAAGCGCTTGCCGTTCTTGCCGGGCACGCCCGCAACGTGGCGTAACTCTCCGCATGTTGATGACCAGACCATAAATTCTTGTGATTTATTGGTCTGGTGTAATCACTTCCGTTTCAAGAAATTTTCACCGTAGCACGTCCCCACACAGCGCCCGAAAGGTTCTCGTTGAGGTTATGAATTGAGAGAAAGTTTGTTTTTCGTTTCAGTCGTGATTGCCTCTGTGACCTTTATCTTCATCTGGATCATGCTTGTCGGCCCGATGAAGGGGGAAGAAAAAACCTACGTCCAGGACTCCACGACCTTTGCGATAGCGGTGATGGTGCTGCTGTTTATTGCGTTTATCGCGGTGACGACGACGGTACTTTTCCTCTGAAAAATTTTCATGAAATATTGAGTGGAAATCATAATTTTCGCACGCTCAATAACTCATATAAATATCAATGACATACTTCCAATAACATTAGGATAATATAGGAGTATATCGGTTAATTTGTCGCCCCCACATTAGCCCCCAATAGCAAACCGCCCCCAAATTCCTCATCTTTTGCGTAGCTCCGTCCAGTTTTTTTAACTCGCAGCTTTACGCCTACCTTTGCCATCACCATAATCACTACGAATCCGTTTGTAAGACTTAACCAACGCGCGCTACTTTTTCTCCCTGCCCTATATTTTCAGTCTGACTGACTGGAGGTTTCTACGTGTGGATGTTTTGCACAAGCCCAAACCCGTGAAGAATATCTGGCTTACCTGGCCGACGAAGCCGATCGTGACATTGCCTATGACCCGGAACCTATTGGCCGTTACAACGTGGCGCCCGGCACCAAAGTTTTGCTGTTAAGCGAACACGATGAGCAGCTGCACCTCGATCCGGTATTCTGGGGCTACGCGCCCGGGTGGTGGGATAAACCGCCACTGATTAACGCGCGCGTCGAAACTGCGGCCACCAGTCGAATGTTTAAACCTTTGTGGCAGCATGGCCAGGCGATCGGCTTTGCAGATGGATGGTTCAAATGGAAGAAGAAAGGCGACAAGAAACAGCCCTACTTCATTCACCGTGCCGACGGCCAGCCAATATTTATGGCAGCGATCGGCAGCACACCATTTGAGCGCAGCGATGAAGCGGCCCGGGAGTGGATGCGTCAGGCACGGCTACTGCAACACATGCCATATTAAGAAAATAACTGTCTTCTTTATATTTGTTACTTAAATCTGTTAGTGCGGCCTTTCTCAATTCAAGATTGGAGGACGCCGGTTTATTAATCCAGACATGCATGGCTGAAGCATCCGATGATAAAACCTTGCGTGCATGTAGAATACTCCTTCCATGTATCATCGCTAACGTCTACTGCATTAGCGGACCATGTTCCTGCTGCATCTCACCTCCGCACAAATACTGTCTATAAGCACAGTGGTTTTAAATAAATAATTAATCAATACAGCAATACGAATAGGCCAACACTTTAATTGCACGAAAGATATAACTCGTTGTTAGCAATAGATATTTTGATAACAGAAAGGAAGGATTACACTTACGAGGCTATGACAAGAAGGGAGAGGCATCCCCCCTATAAAAATGTTGGAGGGGAATAGCCTATTTAAACGTTAAACTGCGTCAGAAACAGAGTTCGGAATGGTTTTTTCTTTTTTATTATGAGATGTAAGCCTTTTCTCCATTAAATGCCAGCTCGCATATGCCAGTACTAAAACGGTAACAATAGTTGAAACGAACCCTATATAGAAGTTCTTATACATTCCAAAATGATACATAAACTGAATAACAGGATAATGGAAAATATATACCCCATAGGACAAATCGCCAATTCTATCATGAATTGATATAGGTTTTGTCTTGAATGCGATTATATAAACAAATGCTGCAACAACAAAAGGATAGATAATCTTACCTAAGATATGACTATCGCAGAAATATAGCGCAACCAAAAGCAATGGCAGATATTTAACATTTAAGAATGATGGTGTGAAAAAGTTCAATGCTGCACCAGCCATGAAGAATATCATAAGGGATGGCAGTTGATTTTTTAAAGACTCGCTCAATCCATACTTATCCACGATGATCTCAATAGCAATTGCTGATAACAGGGACAGCAATGCAATAACAGCAACAGTTATTTTTTTGCCAAAAACCTTCGCAATAATTCCATAAATTATTGGCACGGATATATAGAACATAACTTCTATTTTAATGGTCCACAACGATCCGTTGACAGCACTATTTTTGAGGTTATCGACGAAAAGCCCTGGCAGGTCTGGTTGTATGAAGTTAAGGAATGCGAGGTTTGCCACAAGATACTTTGCTGCTCCATCCTGGAGATACGCCATCGCTCCACTAGAATACAAAAACATTCCAATGAAAAAGCAAGAGGTTACGCACATAAAATATAAAGGGTATATTCTGAGAAAGCGTGACTTCGAGTATTCGTACAGATTACTGTTCTTCAGATAGCTTTTGCTTATCAAATAACCACTTATGACAAAAAAGCATTTTACAGCCAGATCTCCAGGCGCCAGCTTAAGAAGTCCGTTACCAGTTAGCCCTCCAATATGGAAAAACATGACTGTTAACGCCAGCATGAGCCTCAGGATATCAAAGTTATTTTTGCGCACAAAAGAATGCCTCTATTTATCTTACTGTTTTAACAATGAATTATTGCAATTTGACATAATAAATGGCGCTCTAAAGCGCCATCTCTAGATTATGCATTTGATGGTTTCGGGCAAAGCTGAACGCCTGCAAAGTTAAAGTTTCCACTGCCTATCTCGTTTGAAGATTCAATTCCTATAATGTGAAAACCTGCTGAAAGAAAGCATTTTTCTGAATTGAATACTTGGTCATGTTTTAAACCACTGGAAATTTTGTAGTTAATCTTTCCAGAGTATCTCAAGTCATCACTTTTCCCAAAGTAGGTGATATTCGAAATGCCACCTGCCTCGCTAGTGAAACCGCATATGGACAGTGTAGAATGGTCTGTCGGCGAGTCAAGCAACAGTGGGAAGTTTATGATCTGCTTCTCAGGAAGAGAATCACCAGTTAGAACAGAACCAAATCTGTTCTCAACATCCCATATCGCTCTCGAATGTTTAATTTTATCATAATATTGAGTTGTAGAAAGGCCACACAGATCGTAATTATTAATCAACTTATTTGGCAATACTAATGGTATAGCCATATTCCAACCTGCATTTTGATAAGCAGAATCTGTCAGGTGAACACCATCCCCATTGATCTTATTTGCTGGTATCATTCTGCTAGTTTTAAGTGAATAGTAGAAATTATCAACCAAATCGACGTTCATTTCCGCAGCCACATCACGCTGTGCCTGAATAAATGCAGCCACATCACGCTGTGCCTGAATAAATGCAGGCACAGCGTGATGTGGCTGAATAAATGCAGGCATGCGCTTCATCATAAATTCTTTGCCATCTCTAATCGGTGATATCACCGAAGGTGTCACTATTACAGGTATCTTTCCGTACCGCCTTGTAATATTCACAAACTCCATGATATTACTTTTATACTCATGCTCATCGCTTTGATATGAGTTACAGTCATTCAGACAGTGGTTACAATAAATCACAAGAGCGTCAGACTTGGATAATCTGTCCTCATATGAACCTACCCCACCATCTGTCCCGTTAAGTAATTTTTTTATTGTAGTGCCAGGTATTGCATTATTTGAAACGGTAGTAAGACCTGGATAAATTAAATCAAGCGCAAGTTGCAAGGAATTCGGTGGGTTAGAGTAATTCTTGGTCGTAGTAGCGCCAGGCATGGATCCCCACATAGTGGAGTCACCGAAGCAGGCTATAGCAACTTTCTTTCCATCCGCGAGTAAATTCGCTGCTCTTGAAGCCCTCATGAGGCTTGCTGGTGCTGACACAGTTTTTTTACTTTTGCCACCGAATGCCTGAGGAGCAGCGCCTGCGGCCAAAGCTGCCGGTGCTGCCATTGAAAGCAGCTTTCTTCTAGAAATTGACATGTGGAATCCCAACCAAAACATTTGGCTGGGATTCTACAACGTATAACAACACAGTCAAATCACAATGCTATGGTTTTCTTACATTGTATACTCCAAGTGAAGACACGTAGCACGTAGGTAAGGAAGCGCTCATAGCTGTCGATGTGGCTGAAAATCCGCCAACGCTAACGCTAATTGTCCGATCATCATTGAGTACTATCCTGCAATCCTGGAAACCGCTTTGAGTTAGCGTTCCCATATTAGTAGTTACGCCTCCAGCAACCATGGTGAGCACACCAAGGGCATTATTAATTGCAAGCGAATTTGATGTATCTGTATACAGTTCCCCTTTAATGAAAACACGACTTGACTGCTAGCATCTTTTGCAAAATAAGCAGAAAAACGAATCTCATCTCCTGTACAAATTAACCTGAACTGGGTTCTGACTGTTCCGTCTGGGTAGTCAGCACTAACTTCCCGACGAGGTAAAAGTATAGCTCCACCAAAAGCGAAGTTCAGTCCGTTTAAACCCATGCTAGAAAGCGCCCCTAGAATATGCAACCCAGCACCTAGCTTACATATTTTAGGAATAAAGAAGGCGCCATAATCCTGAGAATTTGAACGTTTAAAGTCAATAATCCCGCTAAATCTTGCGTCACCGTTGGCCCCCGAATACGTGAATACACCGTATCCGCCATCGGTACCCTGCAGCCCACCGAATGCAATAGTTGTATCGTCGGTTGGGTTATCCAGAACAACTGGATAATAAATATTCTGTGACGTAGCTATTGAATCACCTGACAAGACAGAGCCAAATCGTGAGTCAACTTTAAAGATAGCGCGTGCATTGGTAATCGTGTCTTTCCACTAAGATGCGGCAAGTCCGCTCAGGTCTCCAGGTTTATTTAAAAAGTGTGGTTCAAGAAGGGGAATAGCTAAATTTCTCCCAGCAGCCTGGTATGAAGCCTGGGTCAAGTGAACACCGTCACCTGCAATATCAGTAATTTTATACATGCGCGATGTTTTATAGGAGTAGTAGAAATTATTAACCAAGTCGACATTTATCTCAGAAGCTACATTACGCTGTGCCTGAATAAATTCAGGCATGCGCTTCTGTTGATACTCTTTTCCATCATTTGTTGGTGATATGATAGATGGAGTGACTATTACGGGTATTTTGTTATATTTCCTGACTATAAACCCATTTATAAAGATTCTCTTTATACTCATGCTCATCGCTTTGATATGATTTACAGTCATTCAGACAATGGTTACTGAATATAACCAGTGCGTCTGAGGCAGCCATTCGAGAATCAAATGTTCAAGGCCTCCATCAGTACCATTAAGAAATGATTCAAGATTTGTGCCCGGTAATGCTTTATTGCGAACAGTAGCTTTTCCTGGGAAAAGAAGGTTTAGCGTTGTCTGCAAATCAGCAACTAAGTTTTAGGGGCCTGGGTAGTAGTAGCTCCAGGTATGGATCCCCACCTAGTGGAGTCACCGAAGCACTCAATAATGATAGAACTTCCATCTGCTAATCAATTTGCAGCATGTGTGCAGCGCTGTGGAATCGCCAAAATATTATTAATAGCCTTCTGGACTGAATCAATACTTTCTAATACAACCAGTGAAGCCCCCTTCCCTGGTCATGACGATGCCAGATATTTACGCAGGACATCTGCTACATCAACCGGCTGCCATTTACCACCCCCTGTACCACCAGCTGATGCTGGGTAGAGCCAGAAGGAATATCGGCGTCGAGTTGCATAACGGAAAGATCCGCATTACTTTTCACTATCGCGGAGTACGTTGCCGTGAGGTCCTTCGCGGCTGGCTGGCGAACAACAGCAATATAAAGAAAGCTGGCAATCTGAGGGCAATGATTGTCAGTGAAATTCAGATGGGTACTTTCGATTACGCAACCCGCTTTCCTGAATCAAAGGCGTTGAGCAAGTTCGGTACCACAAAGCGTATAAGTACTTTTTCTGAACTTTGCGAGCTGTTTACTGAATCAAAGGCTCTGGTGGTATCTCACGCCACCATGCTCACGATCCGCTCAAGGGTAAACACCCTCATGCGCGTTGTTGTCGACATGACAGTCTTAACTGATATACAGAACGCATACATACTTTCATATCGTCGAGAACTGTTATTCGGTGAAGTGGTAAATCCCGGTTTACCGAATTTTAAGAAGCAGGGCCGATCACCAGCACGCGTAAATGCTCTAATGAGCGTTCTCAAAGAGATGCTCAGAATAGCTCACCGCAGCCAGTTCATAACTCATACCCCATACGAAGGCATATCTACTTTAAAGGTATCGAAACGAACGCCTGATCCTCTTACATTTGACGAATACCAGGCATTCATCGCTAACCTATCCAAACAGCACTCGCTTTTATGGATTGTGGCTATTCATACCGGTTTGAGGCACGGTGAACTCTGCGCTCTCGCATGGGAAGATGTTGACCTGTTAAATGGAGAGATTCATGTCTCACGGAATCTGACCCGGAAAGGCTTATTCGTACCACCTAAGACGGATGCCGGGATCAGGACAATTACCTTGCTCCAGCCAGCACTGGATGCACTGAAAATACAGTTCGAAATTACAGGCCATCTGCCGCAGCACGAGATCGTCTATCATCATCGTGAGCATGGTAAAACTGAAATGCAGGTTATCAGGCCAGTATTCGTTCCATCGAATCGATCAACAAGAAAAGTCGGTTACTACTCCAAGAATTTCTATATCCTATGGGTGGAAGAATGGCTTACGTCGCGCTGGCGTTCGGAACCGTCATCCGTACCAGTCCAGACACACTTACGCTTGCTGGTCGCTTTCTGCCGGGGCAAATCCTTCTTTTATTGCAACTCAGATGGGCCATGAGGATTCAAGGATGGTTTATGAGGTTTACGCGAAGTGGATCGGTGATATGGACAAGGACCTGGTTGCCATCATAAACAAGAGAATTCTTGCCAACGTGCCCCCGTTACGCCCCCAAGGCGATTTGAAATCAAAAAAAATGCTTTGAAATCAGCATGCAACAACATTAAGTAATAAATTTTCATGAATTATTGATCTGGCAAAACCTCCCCTCTGTTTCATTCAGGATATATAGGTTACTCTTTTAATTACAGACTGTGGTGACAGTAGTAAGGAGACCTGTATGGCCAAGTATCAAAACATGCTGGTAGCTATCGATCCGAATCAGGACGATCAGCCGGCATTACGACGTGCTGTGTATTTACATCAACGGATTGGTGGCAAAATCAAAGCGTTTTTGCCGATCTATGACTTCTCGTATGAGATGACCACCCTTCTGTCGCCTGACGAGCGCACCGCTATGCGTCAGGGCGTCATCAGCCAGCGTACCGCGTGGATCCGTGAACAGGCGAAGTATTACCTGGAAGCGGGCGTGCCCATTGATATTAAAGTGGTCTGGCATAACCGACCTTTCGAAGCCATCATCCAGGAAATTGTCGCCGGTGGGCACGACCTGCTGCTGAAGATGGCGCACCAGCACGACAAGCTGGAATCCGTGATCTTCACTCCGACCGACTGGCACTTGCTGCGCAAATGCCCTTGCCCGGTCTGGATGGTGAAAGACCAGCCATGGCCTGAAGGCGGGAAAGCCGTTGTGGCGGTAAACCTCGCGAGCGAAGAGGATTACCACAATTCGCTGAACGAGAAGCTGGTGAAGGAGACCATCCAGCTTGCTGACCAGGTGAATCATACCGAAGTGCATCTGGTGGGCGCCTATCCGGTCACCCCGATTAACATTGCCATTGAGCTGCCTGAATTTGACCCGAGCGTGTACAACGACGCGATCCGCGGTCAGCATCTGCTGGCCATGAAAGCGCTGCGCCAGAAATTCAGCATCGATGAGAAAATGACCCACGTGGAAAAAGGCCTGCCTGAAGAGGTGATCCCGGACCTGGCGGAACACCTGCAGGCGGGGATTGTGGTGCTGGGCACCATTGGCCGAACCGGTATTTCTGCCGCCTTCCTCGGCAATACCGCAGAACAGGTGATCGACCATCTGCGCTGCGACCTGCTGGTCATTAAGCCGGATGAGTATCAGACGCCGGTTGAGCTGGACGATCCTGAAGACGATTAACGCCTGACGCCCGGCGGCGCAGGCTTGCCGGGCCTACAAAACCGTAGGCCGGGTAAGCGTCAGCGCCACCCAGCAATAAAAAAACCGCCAAATTCGGCGGTTTTTTCGTTTCAACGCAACTTACAGTGATTTCAGAATCGCATCCACGCTGGCTTTAGCATCGCCGAACAGCATGTGGGTGTTCTCTTTGAAGAACAGCGGGTTCTGAACCCCGGCATAGCCGGTATTCATGGAGCGTTTGAAGACGATCACGTTCTGCGCCTTCCACACTTCCAGAACAGGCATACCGGCGATTGGGCTACCCGGGTCGTCCTGTGCAGCAGGGTTAACGGTATCGTTGGCGCCAATGACCAGCACGGTGTCGGTGTCGGCGAAATCATCGTTGATCTCATCCATTTCCAGCACGATGTCGTAAGGCACTTTCGCTTCCGCCAGCAGCACGTTCATGTGGCCAGGCAGACGCCCTGCCACCGGGTGAATACCAAAGCGAACCTTGATGCCACGCGCGCGCAGCTTCTCGGTGATTTCCGCAACCGGATACTGCGCCTGCGCCACCGCCATGCCGTAGCCCGGAGTGATGATCACGGAGTGCGAGTTTTTCAGCATGTCTGCGGTATCTTCCGCAGAAATTTCACGGTGCTCCCCCACTTCTTCATCCGCACTGGAAGAAGACCCATCGGTCCCGAAACCACCGGCGATAACGCTGATGAACGAGCGGTTCATCGCCTTACACATGATGTAAGACAGGATCGCACCGGAAGAACCCACCAGCGCACCGGTGACGATCAGCAGGTCGTTGCTCAGCATAAAGCCTGCCGCCGCTGCCGCCCAACCGGAGTAGGAGTTCAGCATCGAGACAACCACCGGCATATCCGCACCGCCGATGGACGCCACCAGGTGCCAGCCGAACGCCAGCGCGATGATGGTCATCACCAGCAACGCCAGCACCTGCAGACCGACGCTTTCGGTACGCACGAAGACCACCAGCAGTACAAACGACACCACCAGCGCCGCCAGATTCAGCTTATGACGGTTTGGCAGCATCAGCGGTTTAGAGGAGATCTTCCCGCGCAGTTTGCCGAACGCCACAATAGAGCCGGTGAAGGTCACCGCACCGATGAAGATACCGAGGAACACTTCCGTCAGGTGGATGTTCACCAGAATCGGTTCCAGACCCGGTTCGTGATACAGGTAGCTGTTGAAGCCCACCAGCACCGCCGCCAGACCCACGAAGCTGTGCAGAATGGCAACCAGCTCCGGCATCTCGGTCATTTCAACGCGTTTTGCCAGGCGAATACCAATCGCGCCGCCGATGATCATCGCTACCAGGATCCACGCCACGTTGCCGGTATCCGGCCCGAAGATGGTGGCAATCAGCGCAATCGCCATCCCGGCGATACCAAAGTTATTACCCTGCTGAGACGTTTCGTGTTTGGAAAGCCCCGCCAGACTGAAAATAAACAGGATTGCAGCAACAATATATGCAGCTGTCACTAATCCTCCAGACATATGCTACCCCTTAGCCTTTACGAAACATTTTCAGCATGCGCTGAGTCACGGTGAAACCACCGAAAATATTGATACTGGCGATCAGCACCGCGATAAAGCTCAGGAGGCTGATCCAGCCGCCGTGACCAATCTGCAGTAACGCCCCCACCACGATGATCCCGGAGATGGCGTTAGTTACCGACATCAGCGGCGTATGCAGCGCATGGGAGACGTTCCACACCACGTAGTAGCCCACGACGCAGGAGAGCGCGAAGACGGTAAAGTGGCCGAGGAACTCTTTTGGTGCGACGTCAGCCAGCCAGCCGAACAGAATAATCACCAGCGCCATGATCGCGTATTTGCGCCACGGAGAAGCCGGTTTGGCGGGTTCTTTTGGCTCAGGCGCCGCTTTCGTTGCCGCCTGAGGCTGAGCAGAAACCTGAATAGGCGGCGCAGGCCAGGTAATTTCACCTTCACGGACCACCGTGACGCCGCGCACAACAACATCGTCGAAATCAACGGTGACGTTGCCGTCTTTCTCTTTGCAAAGCAGCTTCAGCAGGTTGACGAGGTTGGTGCCGTAGAGCTGAGAAGACTGCGTAGGCAGACGGCCTGGCAGATCGGTATAGCCGATCACCTTCACGCCGTTAGCGGTCGTGGTTACCTGATTTGGAACGGTATATTCACAGTTACCGCCGTTTTGGGCGGCCAGGTCGACAATCACGCTGCCCGGCTTCATGGAGTCAACCATCTCACGGGTGATCAGCTTCGGCGCCGGTTTACCCGGGATAAGCGCGGTGGTGACAATAATGTCGACATCTTTCGCCTGAGCGGCGAAGAGTTCCATTTCGGCTTTGATAAAGGCTTCGGACATCACCTTCGCGTAACCATCGCCGCTGCCTGCTTCTTCCTTGAAGTCCAGTTCAAGGAATTCGGCGCCCATACTCTGGACCTGTTCTTTTACTTCAGGACGGGTGTCAAAGGCGCGTACGATAGCGCCCAGGCTGTTTGCCGCACCGATTGCGGCAAGGCCCGCCACGCCTGCGCCAATCACCATCACTTTCGCCGGAGGGACTTTACCCGCGGCGGTGATTTGACCGGTAAAGAAGCGACCAAACTCGTGGGCCGCTTCAACAATGGCGCGGTAGCCGGCAATGTTTGCCATGGAGCTTAAGGCATCCAGCGACTGCGCGCGCGAAATGCGCGGCACGGAGTCCATTGCCATCACGGTCACGCCGCGGGCCGCCAGCTTCTCCATCAGCTCCGGGTTTTGCGCAGGCCAGATGAAGCTCACCAGGGTCGTTCCCGGATTCAGCAGCGCAATCTCATTCTCTTCCGGTGCGTTGACCTTCAGAATCACCGGCGACTGCCAGACGTCAGCACCGTCGACCACTTCCGCGCCAGCCTGGATAAAGGCCTCGTCATCGAAACTCGCCAGTTTGCCCGCGCCGCTTTCAACCGCGACCGTAAAACCCAGTTTAAGCAGTTGCTCCACCGTTTTCGGTGTTGCCGCTACGCGGGTTTCATTGGCTAACCGTTCTTTTGGTACCCCAATACGCATAGTTTTCCCTTCCATCGGTTTTTGATGATGGTTTATCGATAAATGCCCGCGGTTTGTATCAATTTTCGCCATCGCGCGAGCGACGAGAGATGATTAACCCCGGAAAATAAAACAGTAACAAACTGTCTATAACCTACTGAAAATAGCGCCCGTGATCTACCGCCAGAAAACACTATTTCTTACTTTATCTGTGAAAAATAAGCGATCGGCGTCACTGACAGTGATATTTACCTTAAATTCACTGCCAGAACCGATAAATCGCGCAAGCGAAGCGGTAAAAACATGATATAGCGCCATAAGAGAACAACTTGTTAACATTAAATTAACTTGTAAAAGTCATATGCTTTATCAGTTTTACTTGTCAAACGCGTGTTTTTTCAACATATCACTAAATGTTATCGAATTCGGTGATTCAGTAAGCACAGGCAGTGAAAAATGGCGCAGACAGCGACGGGTTTTAAATGCAATAATCGGGACCGTCTCAAATTAACAACAATACCAGTACATGGTTTGCGCAAGGCGAAGGATCATTTTTATGAAGCTTAAGAACACACTCCTGGCGTCCGCACTTCTTTCCGCGACCGCCCTGTCTGCGAATGCCGCAACAGAGTTAACGCCGGAGCAAGCGGCAGCGTTAAAACCTTTTGACCATACGGTCATTGTGGGTCGTTATAATTCTATTGGCGACGCTGTCGCCGCTGCATCAAAAGCCGCTGACAAAAACGGGGCGGCCTCGTTTTATGTCGTTGACCAGTCCGATTACGGCAACAGCGGTAACCTGCGCGTAACTATCGCGCTGTTCAAAGACAATGCGCCAAAAGCTGACGCACCGAAAAACCGCGTGATCAACGGTGTTGTTGAACTGCCGAAAGATCAGGCGATTGAGCTGGAACCTTACGACACCGTCACCGTTCAGGGCTTCTATCGCAGCCAGCCTGAAGTGAACGATGCCATCACCAAAGCCGCGAAAGAGAAAGGGGCCTACTCTTTCTTCATCGTGCGTCAGGTCGATGCTAACCAGGGTGGCAACCAGCGTATTACCGCGTTCATCTATAAAAAAGATGCGAAAAAACGTGTTCTGCAGAGCCCGGATGCTATCCCGGCGAATTCAGAAGCAGGTCGCGCGGCGATAGCGAAAGGCGGCGAAGCAGCGAAGAAAGTTGAAATTCCAGGCGTAGCAACGACGGCTGCCCCAAGCGCTGAAGTGGGCCGTTTCTTCGAAACGCAGTCCACGAAAGGTGGTCGTTACTCCGTTACGCTGCCTGACGGTACCAAAATTGAAGAGCTGAACAACGCCACTGCAGCGCAGATGGTGCCGTTCGACAGCATCAAGTTTACCGGCAACTACGGCAACATGACGGAAGTCTCTTACCAGGTCGCGAAGCGTGCGGCGAAGAAAGGGGCGAAGTACTACCACATCACCCGCCAGTGGCAGGAACGTGGTAACAACGTGACCATCAGCGCCGATCTGTACAAGTAACAAAATCGTTGACGAAAGGCGGCGCAATGCCGCCTTTTTTTGTTACTTTTTTTGAATTTCTGCCTCACGTCATTGCATGCATTCGTTACACTCCGTAAAATCCCGCGCCTTAGTGTGATCCACCATTTTTATGCGCCTGAGCGAAATAATTATTCTGGATTTTGACCTTTCATAACAGGAAGCCAATGGAAAAGAAACTTGGCCTGAGTGCTCTGACTGCACTCGTTTTAAGCTCAATGCTGGGTGCGGGTGTATTCAGTTTGCCGCAAAATATGGCGGCCGTTGCCAGCCCTTCCGCGCTCATCATTGGCTGGGGCATTACAGGTGTCGGCATACTGCTGCTGGCCTTCGCGATGCTGCTGCTCACCCGCATTCGCCCGGATCTGGACGGCGGCATTTTCACCTATGCGCGTGAAGGTTTCGGCGAGCTGATTGGCTTCTGTTCCGCGTGGGGATACTGGCTGTGTGCCGTTATCGCCAACGTCTCTTATCTTGTGATCGTCTTCTCAGCGCTCAGTTTCTTTACCGATACGCCTGAGCTGCGCCTCTTTGGCGACGGGAATACCTGGCAGTCTATTGTGGGCGCCTCGGTGTTGCTGTGGTTCGTCCACTGGCTGGTGTTACGTGGCGTACAAACGGCCGCCAGCATCAACCTGGTGGCGACGCTGGCGAAACTGGTTCCGCTCGGCCTGTTTATCGTTCTGGCCTTTATTGCGTTCCGTATGGACATCTTTAAGCTCGATTTCACCGGTATCGCGCTGGGCGTGCCCGTCTGGGAGCAGGTGAAAAACACGATGCTGATTACCCTGTGGGTGTTCATCGGTGTTGAAGGCGCGGTCGTGGTTTCTGCCCGGGCCAGGAATAAACGCGATGTGGGCCGCGCCACGCTGCTGGCAGTTCTGGCCGCGCTGGGGGTCTATCTGCTGGTCACGCTGCTGTCGCTGGGCGTGGTGGCGCGTCCTGAGCTGGCTGAAATGCGTAACCCATCAATGGCGGGCCTGATGGTGAAAATGCTCGGCCCCTGGGGCGACGTGGTGATTGCCGCAGGGCTGATCGTCTCCGTCTGCGGCGCTTACCTTAGCTGGACCATCATGGCGGCTGAAGTGCCGTTCCTGGCCGCGACGCACAAGGCGTTTCCACGCCTGTTCGCCCGTCAAAACCAAAACAGCGCGCCGTCGGCATCGCTCTGGCTGACCAACATCAGCGTTCAGGTCTGTCTGGTGCTGATCTGGCTCACAGGTTCAGACTATAACACCCTGCTGACCATCGCCTCGGAGATGATTCTGGTACCCTATTTCCTAGTGGGTGCGTATCTGTTAAAAATTGCCACACGCCCGGCGCATTATGTCGTGGGTGTTGGAGCCTGTATTTACGGCCTGTGGTTGTTGTATGCTTCCGGGCCTATGCATCTGCTGCTGTCGGTAGTGCTGTACGCACCGGGTCTGCTGGTCTTTATCTACGCCCGCCGCACGCATCAGCTGGAGAACGCGCTGAAGCGCCGTGAGATGGCCTTAATTGGACTGTTACTGGTTGCTGCCCTACCGGCAACCTGGATGTTAATGGGATAGCATCGCCTTTCCCATTGTTGAACTGTAAAGGAGAATACGATGGGAAATGCACCGCTTCGCCCAATACTGATTACCGGTGGAGGCCGCCGTATCGGCCTCGCCCTCGCCCATCACTTTCTCAACCTTCGCCATCCGGTCATTGTCAGCTACCGTACGGAATACCCGTCGATTGAAGGGTTACGCAAAGCCGGGGCGGTCTGCATTCAGGCTGATTTTTCGACCGATGAAGGCATTCTGGCTTTCGCGGAAAAGGTAAAAGCCACCACGACGGGACTGCGCGCCGTGATCCATAACGCCAGCGCATGGCGTGCCGAAAAACCCGGTACGTCACTCAGCGAAACGCTCTCCGCCATGCTGCAGATCCACGTCAATGCCCCTTATCTGCTTAACCACGCTCTGCAGGATCTGCTGCGCGGCCATGGGCACGCGGCCGGCGATATTATTCACTTCACCGATTATGTAGTTGAGCGCGGCAGCGACAAGCACATCGCCTACGCGGCCAGTAAAGCCGCACTGGATAATATGACGCGCTCGTTCGCCCGCAAGCTCGCGCCCGAGGTGAAGGTAAACGCCATCGCCCCGGCGATGATTTTGTTTAACGAAAACGATGATGCGGAGTATCGCCAGCAGGCGCTGAATAAGTCGCTCATGAAAATCGCGCCGGGCGAGAAAGAGGTGATCGACCTTGTGGATTACCTGCTCACCAGCTGCTACGTCACGGGCAGAACCTTTGCCGTGGACGGCGGCCGCCCGCTGCGCTAGTGAAAACGGCTCCAGAAGAAAATTAGCACCCAGGCGCTGAGTCCCCAGCAGACCACCGCCCCGCTCAACGCCAGGGGAAGACGCAGAAAACCGGTGAAATACCACAGCGAAAGCAGGTAGAGAAAATACGGAATGATAGACCACATGCCAAACACGATGGTCGTGCGTAACGCTTCCGTACCCCGCTCAGAAGCCACGATATAGTGGGCAATTAGCGCAAAGGTCGGAAACAGCGGGATTAGCCCGGCAATGTAGTAGTTTTTCGTTTTTGCCAGAATGCCAATCAGTAACACCACCAGCGCGCCCAGTGCGGCTTTGATTACCAGCCCCATACTTTTCCCTATAACAATCAAGTAACAATATGAGCCAGAATAACGGAACCGGCGTTAATTTTGAAAGATTAATGGAAGGTTAAGGTTCCGCGGTGTATGTTGGCTTTTTTCACGAAAACAGACGCTGTATGAATAAGATTGTTTATGTTGAAGACGAACCCGAGGTCGGGCAACTGATCGCCGCCTATCTGGGTAAACATGATATGGACGTCATTGTTGAACCTCGCGGCGATCGTGCCGAAGAGGTGGTCGTCCGTGAAAACCCGGATCTGGTACTGCTGGATATTATGTTGCCAGGCAAAGACGGCATGACGCTCTGCCGTGACCTGCGCGCCCGGTGGGAGGGTCCTATCGTCCTGCTCACCTCACTGGACAGCGATATGAACCACATTTTGTCGCTGGAGATGGGCGCCAATGACTACATTCTGAAAACCACACCGCCTGCCGTCCTGCTTGCCCGCCTGCGCCTGCATTTGCGCCAGCACGCCAGCATCGAACGCGAAGCGCCCGCGCCGTCTCTGACGCCGCACAAAGCGATGCGCTTCGGTACGCTGTCTATTGACCCCATTAACCGCCAGGTGCTGCTCTCCGGCGAGCTTATCGCCCTCTCCACCGCAGACTTTGACCTGCTGTGGGAGCTGGCAACGCACGCCGGGCAAATCATGGACCGCGACGCGCTGCTGAAAAACCTGCGTGGCGTGAGCTATGACGGAATGGACCGCAGCGTTGACGTGGCGATTTCGCGTCTGCGCAAAAAGCTGCAGGATAACGCTACCGAGCCCTACCGCATTAAAACCGTGCGTAACAAGGGTTATCTGTTTGCCCCACATGCGTGGGAAACCTGATCCCATATCCCGATAAAATAACCTGCGCGAAATGAAGGCATTGCGCGACGATGCCCTTCTTTCGCGCGTTTATTTTTACGTTTGCGCAACAATTAACTTGCTAAGCACGCGAACTATCCCATACTTAAATCTTCATCCATCCTTTCTACAGCCAGCACTGCCCCGGCGACATGCAGACTCTTTTTTCACCGTGAAGCTCTCACGATACCTCTCCCATAAAATCTTGAAATGAGGATTTAAGCCCATGAAATATGTATAGCTACAGTCAGGTAGAAGCCATCAAAACCAATCTGGAATGGATTGCTAATCAGGCCGCGCTTAACCATCCTTCTCCCTCGCGCCCCGATCAAAAAGCGCTCTTTGATATCCTTGAGCTCATCCAGACTTACGAAATACTTCTGGATTTAATTAACGAATTCGGTACCGATGTGATTGATATGCACATTGCGGAAGGACTGGCCGTAACGGAAACACTCATCGCCAAGTTAAAAAACAGCGCGATTGCCATGTAACACGTTTCACAGACATGAAAATATCGACGGGTTTTTATGTATATTCTGCACAAAGCGTTTCTTCGGTGAGAGCCAATTAAAAAAACTGTTTGTGCAGTTTTAGTGTGCAGAAAATTCGCAACTCATTGAAATGGCTTTATTTGTCATGGTATCAGTGAGTTAGCCATAAACGTTTAACGGACATATACGGACATGCACGGTCTTTTTGATGCCCCTATCGGTGTCCCTTCTTTCAAAATGCCCCCAAATTTGCCCCCAATATTCCCCTGTTTTGCGTAGCTCCTTCCGGGTTCGCAACACTCTGCTTTACGTCTCTCTATCTGATCAGCATGGTCGCCACGAATTCGTTTGTAAGACTTAACCAGCGCACCTCTTTTTCTCCCTGCCCTATACTTTCAGTCTGATATCTGGCTGGAGGTTTCTATGTGTGGACGCTTTGCACAAGCCCAAACCCGTGAAGAATATCTGGCATACCTCGCAGATGAAGCCGATCGAGACATCGCATACGACCCTGAGCCGATTGGACGTTACAACGTGGCTCCAGGCACGAAGGTCCTGTTGCTAAGCGAACGAAACGAGCAGTTACATCTTGATCCTGTATTCTGGGGTTATGCCCCGGGATGGTGGGATAAAGCGCCCCTGATTAATGCGCGCGTCGAAACGGCGGCCACCAGCAGAATGTTTAAACCTCTATGGCAACATGGCCGGGCGATCTGCTTCGCCGATGGATGGTTCGAGTGGAAAAAAGAAGGTGACAAAAAACAGCCCTACTTCATTCACCGTGCCAATGGCCAACCAATATTTATGGCAGCGATCGGCAGCACACCATTTGAGCGTGGTGATGAAGCTGAGGGTTTTCTTATAGTGACATCGGCAGCGGATAAAGGTCTGGTCGACATTCACGACCGCCGGCCACTTGTTTTGTCAGCAGTAGCAGCAAGGGAATGGATGCGTCAGGACGTTGGAGGGAAAGAAGCTCAAGAGATAGCGGCCGACGGCGCTGTACCAACCGACAAGTTTATCTGGCATGCGGTGGCCCGTGATGTTGGAAATGGAAAAAATCAGGGGAGAAAATTGATAGAACAAGCAGATATATAATCTGCAGTTCTTTTGATGCGCACTTTATATTTGGCTCAATATTATCTTACTTTAAGAAAGAAATATATTTGCAGCCATCGGACCACTAAGTCCATTTATACGATAAAATTCAACACGAACACCTGGCTTTAACGTTTGGCTTTCACTATTACTTAACGCAGAAACATGCAAAAAAACATCTTTTCTGCCATCTGATGGTATAATCAATCCCTTTCCGCTCTTGAAGTCAAAACTTTTGACAATTCCTGTCATTTTACGAGACAAATATTTTCCTAATGGTAATCCAGATTTCACTATACAGGATCAGTTAATAATAGCTAACACTATTTTAACGGCCTTCCAGAAGGCTAAGATAAAATTTGCTTAATCATTCAACACGTGCCTTAATGGTTTGGCTGATTCGGTGCGATGATGAATCTAACTTTTCCAAAAGCCGTTCTCATAACTAGGTGTTATCTCTGATATCCCTCCTCTTGAGTCCATACATATACCAGCATACGTTTCTTATCATGAGCTTGCTTGTCAGTTTGAAATGTTCAAACGGAGTTTGTATGTCATCTAAAATCATAGGTCTTGTTAAGTGGTTTAACGAAGATAAGGGGTTTGGCTTTATCTCCCCACTCGATGGAAGTAAAGATGTTCTTGTTCACACTTCTTCCCTGCTGGGAGAAACATTTAATACTCTTTTTGAAGGACAAAAAGTCAAATTCGCTATCATAGCTGGAACTAAAGGTCCAATCGCTGCCAATGTAACACTTTGCGATAGATAATTTTTAGATGGTTTCTTAAGCCAGCATGACTTTATCAGTGAAAGGTGATGTTCGGTTACTCACATCATTACAACAGGCCAGCATATTTACTTACCATCAAGTTTGCTGACCGATGTGATGAAATGCAGGACTGCTGCATGAACAGTCTCAAAGCAGAAGCTAACTGCTTATAAAATACTAAAGTGCGTAAGAGGTTAGGCAGCCTCCAAAAGCATCACTTCTTATTTTTTTAATAATTTTTTAGAAGCGCTGGGAAGATTTGAACAAAGCACAGCAGTATGGGCACACCAACTGAGCCCCCTTTTGTACACGATTGTAACTATGTTCGGAATCTTTTGAGCAGTTTGGACAAGGACATTTTACTAAATAATTTCGGCGGAATTGAGTGTTTTTACGTGCAGACATAGACTTCTCCAGTTCAAATGGACCGTTACAGTACACGTTAAGAAAGTATAATGCTTGTTTTAATTTCGAAAGAGGCAAAAAAAATGAACAAACAGAACCCTTTCGACCACCTGCAGGGGCTAGAAACCCTCAAAATACATGGTGATATATGAAAAAAGTAATCATTTTTTTTAATGGTAAGCCAAGTAAAGTTATCACTGTGCTTAAAGGTGTGACATCAATACGCGAAGAATATCCTAATGGAGAAGTGATAAACCTTCAGATAATGTCAGCAGGTTTTCCCTCTTTAACAGGTGACCATGAAGTGGTCCATGTGGCATCAGATCGAGAGCTTACCTCTCAGGAAATATTAGATGCGGCGCAGAAGTATCTTTGACGCCAGGGATTCAACGCAGACATTCATGAAATCATTATTATAACTACGTTTAATTATTATAGCCTGCTTAACGCAGGCTTTTTTTACCCCCACACAAACATTTATAATTAAGACATGTACATCCAACACCATGGCAATATGACTTTATTGCTGAGGCAACCATAAGGCTTCCATGAAAATCCTGCATTACACAGTATTAATAGTTCTTGAAGCCCCATTCTCAGATAATAATATCAACCCTCTTATCTTGGGTCTCTTGCATGACCGAAACTATTCAAGTAAGTCAAACCGAGGTGTCAAACTTCCATCCCATGCATTCATTGGTTCAGAGGGTCAGGCAGTTTTAGAGTGGGAGTCTGAAAAAGATGGAGCAGAAAAACTAAAAAAAAGACTCTACCAGATGCTGCATGGAATTACACGTTTAGAAAAATCTCCCACAGCAATTTTTCTAATGATTTGCCCAGAAGATAAAACCTTAACCTTTGTCTCAAGACTTAAAGTAAAAAAATGAACATCGATATTTTAACCTTCACCATCTGAAAATTCCGTGACCGTGAAAACTGCGAAAGAAAATCATGAGGCACATCAGTAAATATTTTATCATTTGCTAAGCATTGCTGTTACATTCGGTTTAATGATGAATCCTCCTCAGCGGCAGGGCTAATTAACCTGATGATTTGTATATCCAGCGGCTCATCCTGAATTTCTGAAGCAGCGAGTCACGAGTGGTTAGTTCAATGACTCACCGGGAGGCACCCGGCATCATACCCATAAGCCCCTGTATAATTGCAGGGGCTTATTTACATTACAAAAGCATAGTAGTCGACATATTAATCTTAATACTCATAGCCGATAATTAGGTTCGAATGAATATACCGTTTAAAGGATCATCTAACTTTTATTAGGTCTGAATACCTCGTAGTATACCGTGGAGATAACATATCCCGTTTCATCTGCCACTGCTGCTGTATGCCCTGCCCGGCAAAATAAAGCGTTCCCTTTCCATCTTTCCCGTTCAGATAATCCAGAACTTCCATCAACCTCTCGCTACCAGCACGCGGCGCGTTCTCATCGAACAGGTTGAGCTGGGCCACGCCTTGGCTGAAAAAATCCCCAAGCATGATCCCTGCCTTCTGGTACCGGTGGCCATCCTTCCAAATTTTGTCCAGACACTTTACAGCGGTGTTGATGATGTCGCGAGAATCCTGAGTGGGGGTGAGAAGCTTCATGGACGCACTGTTACCGTAATACGGCTCGTTAAGCGCAAAGGGAGAGGTTTTCACGAACGTAGAGATAAAGCGGCAGTACTGATGTTCACCCCGCAGTTTTTCAGCACCACGGGCGGCATAGCTGCAAATAGCCTGGCGCATCTGTTCATACTCAGTAACGCGTTCGCCGAATGACCGGCTGCAGACGATTTCCTGCTTAGCTGGTGCAAACTCCTCCAGATCCAGACATGGTTCGCCGCGCAGTTCCCGGACAGTTCGCTCCAGGACGACATTGAAGTGCTTTCGAATAATCCACGTACTCTGCTCTGAGAGGTCGAGAGCCGTTTTGATGCCCATGGCGTTCAGCTTCTTACTGATGCGCCTGCCGACGCCCCAGACGTCCTCCACCGGAACCAGAGCAAGCAGTCGGCGCTGGCGATCAAGATTGGATAGGTCCACTACCCCGCCCGTTTGCCGCTGCCATTTTTTGGCGGCATGGTTTGCGAGCTTAGCGAGGGTTTTGGTCTGCGCGATGCCGACCCCAACTGTCAGGTGCGTACGCTTTAGAACCGTAGCGCGGATCTCTTTCCCGAAGTCAGTCAGGTCCCGGCAGTTGCGAACGCCAGTCAGGTCGCAAAAAGCTTCATCGATACTGTAAATTTCGACGCGGGGGCTCATTTCCTCAAGCGTCGTCATTACCCGGTTCGACATGTCTGCGTACATTCAGGGTTAGGCTCTCTGTTGTGGTCATAGCCGTAACCGCCGGAATCTTCGGGTTCACGTCTGTCACGCTCAAGCGCCTCGAGTCTTTTCTCTTCGAACTCAACGGCATCGCGCCACTGGTAGTGATGACCGAAGCCCCAGCAGTAACGACACGCGCCACGACGATACTGCGAAAGCTGGTTTGCATCGAAGGTGGCGAGCTGCCACATCTGCGCGAGGACTTCATCGGCACTGCCAAGCGTGCGCGCAATGGACGCTTTTTGCTGCTGCGCAATAGACTGCGCAACGTTAGGATTCGCTATGAGCTGACGACCGTAGTTTGGGTCGCTATAACCAGCACGCGCAGCAGCGGCCGTGGCGTTATTGTCCTTAAGGTATTCAGCAATAAAGCGCTTTACCTTCGCGCTTAGCTTTATGTCCACCAGCTCATCTGCGCTTTTATCTTTCTGCGCAGTGCGCACTATCTTTCGCGGGTAAATTTTTGTATTTTGCGCAGCAGTTTTCTTGATATAGCGGCGAGCAGTTACATAATTAAGGTTATGTGCCTCGCACCATTCCTTAGGGGATATGCCAGTAGCAGCGTGATCAGACAGGAACCGCTTCTGCAGCTCGCCCCAGTCCGGCTTAGCCATTGTTACCTCTAAACTGAATGAACTTTAGACGTCACTCACAGCTTCAATAGTTGAAGCAATGAAGTATTTTTCTCAAAGAAATCTTGAAATGAGGATTTAAGCTTATGAAATATGTATAACTACGATGACGTACAGAAAATTAAGGCCAATCTCGAGTGGATAGTGCATCAAACCTCTGCCCAGTCTCATTTTCGCACTGAGCATGACCAATTAGTGATTTCCGATCTAATGGAACTCATCCAGATATATGAAACTATTCTGGACCTCGTAAGCAAATTTGGTGCTTCTGTCTTAAATTCGGAAATCATAGCGGGTCTATCAATCACAGAGGAATTCATCGCTAAAGTTAAGCGAAACGAGGGTGCGATGTGAGCGACCAACACAGTGAGTGGCGATTGATTTGTTTTTTGAAGCTTCAAACTGGTGGATTACAGTTTGAAGCTTGGTTATTTAATTCCCGTACAGCCGACTGAAAAGCGCATTTTTCATCGCATCAGAATCAATCGGTTCTAGGTTTAACCAGGTCAATGTCTCACGATTCTTTTCCGCATTGAAATCAGAAAACACACCATGAATATCACCGCTATCAGGTGAGTAGAGAACAGCAATATTCTGTTCTGGACAACTGTGTGGTTTACACCCTGACAGCGCAATATACTTTTTGCCCGCAACTGTTACTTCGGTTGATGGCGTGCTCGTGCCACCACTTTTTACCCATGCAGGTAATTTGTTTTTACTAATCAGCTGGGAGTAGCTTTTAGACGTGCTTTTTGCACTGGCGAAATCAGAAAGATACTTCCCCTCGTCGGCAAGAGCACTGAAAGATACAAAAGCCATAGCAGCGATAAACAATTTACCTTTCATATTAATCCTCATTCCATAAAGACATCACAACTCTATACCTTAGCGGCTACTATGTCAGCCCTACAGTTAGCTAGAGGATTCCATATTACTGCCCATCCCAAGTGATTAACTCAGAATCATCCTAATAGCTACCGCTTATGCTTGTTGATTACGGACTGCTTGCCAGACTATTCAAGACTCTGATGAGGAGTTTGCCAACTCCAGGGAAACATCCATAAAAAGAGCAAGTGAAACTGAGACTCTGGTAGCCCTCCATGTGAGGGCATTTTTTTACATTGCTGCGCTTCGCTTGTTAAATATCGAGTCTTTTCTACAATTTAAAGGTGCTTTGCTATGTCAGGTAAAGCCGTCGTTCAGAAATACCCGTGTGCTCAAGGATGAGCCATCCCTAGTTTTTCCTTTCCAGCTCTATCTGCCTTATACCAGCCAGTTTATTGTTGCCCTTCTCAATCACTGCCAGCAGCGGCTTAATCCAGAGCACGGCCTGGCAGTATGTTATTGAGCCGGCGGCAGCGGTACTATCATCGGCTGCGTCAGGTCTGTTGGTATCGGTACGCAAGGCGCTGGCACGTAAACGGTGCGCGTATTCGAGCAACCCACCAGCAATGTCAGCAGGAATAGGCAGATCACAGGTTTTTTCACGGCGGAGAATCTCCCGGTATTCGATTACGGTTTCTTCGGTGCTGGTGTCGATTAGGGAATTCAGCCTGTTGGTTTGTTCCGCCACCTTATTGAACCGATTGAAGTTGAATGCTTGGGTGGCGATTATCTGCTCCTGAAGAGCATTGTCACTGCGAAGAACCTCATTATCACTCTGCAGGCCGTTGGCATCTGAGCAACTTTTAACGAGTGCGACTGAGAGACCAGCAATAACCACAACCGCGATTGGTAAAAGATTAAAGTTCACTGGTCTATCCCCCAGCACGCCAAAGCACTTTCCTGGTCTCGCCGTTCTACCTGACCGTAGCAGCCGTTCTTCTGGCCTTTAGTCAGGCGGCAGTCGCGGCCAGCGTCTCTAATCCACCAGCGAATTGCCTCGCATGCCCCGGGGCGGTCACCGGCATTGATGCGCTTATAGAACGTTGACGGGAAGCACTTACCCGGCCCGATGTTGTACGGACAGAAAGATGCGATCCCAGCTTTCTGCGGTTCGGTAAGCGGTACCGAAATATTGCGGTCAACCCATGCCAGAGCCTTATTGCGTTCGATAGCATTCACCTGATTGCATTTGGCCTGTGTCAATTTCATGCCCTGCACAACCGGTTTACCATCAACCATCGTTGCGCCGCGGCAAATAGTCCAAATACCACCACCATCTTTGTAGGCCGTGAGGCTGTTACCCTCTTTCTCATTCAGAAAATGATCGAGAATTACGGATGCAGGAGCACCAGCCAATACCAGCCCCAGAACTGCAGTACTCAGCTTTGCTCTGGATCTCATCACTCACCTTCCTTTTGTAATGCCTCAACGACCACGCTTGCAGCAGCAGGACGCTCGTGAAGGGGTTTATCACCAACGCCTTTCAGGTAGTCATTGACCATTTTTGTTCGAATCTCATCCTCTCTACGCCTACGGTTTGCATCCACTCGCCCGTTAATGTAGGAGGCAAGCGAGATAAGCAGACCAGCAGCGCCAAAGAACATGAACACCAGATCCTGAGTGGTAAATCCAATTGCTGACGCCAGAGCTGCTACCCACGCGAAAAACTGCGTGAAGATGTTCCCTGAATCATTCATTTTCATGGTCTCTCACCTCGCTTTGTGCGGGTGCTATTGCAAGAAATAAAAAAGGCCGCCAAACGGCAGCCTTGTGAGGGTTAAAACCTGCTGGAGCTTCCTTCTTCTGAGGAATGCAAAAAATTAAATAATCCTTAAGAAGAACTATTTAAAGCTTTAAAACAATTAACTATTCACAAAGTTTTTAAATGTTATCATTTGCGTTAAGTTAAAAACTTATCCTCATAGGGATATAAGAGATACAAGCGGGTAGCACTGGCATTATTAATGCGGAGAAGATTGATGTCGTTCTCCGCACTTTTTAGTGCACTGAGCTAGCTATCAAATATCTACCTGCCACCACATTAGTTCCAGACACATGCTCAGACATTTAGCCCCCTCTTGCTCTGACTCCTCCATTCAGAAAATTTGAGTGGATAGATAAAAAAAGCCCGCTCTTTTGAAGCGGGCCAATCAGTTGACTATTTGTAAGGTAGGTGTGAGTGAAACCAATGACTCAGTAGTGAAGCTGTATCGGCTGATTCACATAAGGTTCAGGAGAACCAACGAGCATTCAGTAACTTCTCACGACTTAAAGCGTAGCAGTAGTTTTCCAAGTCATAAAAAAAGGCCTGCGTTTTATGGCAGGCTCTCAAGGAATTTGAAACTTGTGTTGTTGTTTTCATGGTGCCGGGTGCCTCCCGGTGACTCTACCCCAGTCAGCAAAGACACGCGCATACCTGCAGACAGCAGTTGACTGGTACGCCCTTTCGCATAGAAAGGATTCACCACGTGAATAAATTACGATGAATTCATTCGCATGGTCAATGTGTGATTGCTTTGGGCACTCTTAAAACGAGGGATAACAAATAAGCCGCCAATAGGCAGCTTTGAAAAATGTTTGGCTCAGTTTCATCAGGAAAGAAGATGATTTGTTGCGCCGGGTGCCTCCCGGTGAGAATGACTCCAGTAAACATTCCCGCGTCTGAGAGGTTTCCTTTTCAGGTAACTACTGGAACGCCCCACCGCAGAGGGGGATTCGCAACACTCACAGTATAGACATAGAAATTTAAAAAGCCCCACGGGGTTAACCGCAGGGCTTTAAACGAAGGCAATAACCCATCGTTAGAGCAAAATTACCACAGTTTCGGGAAAAGTAAATAGCTGACGATAAATTCACGCCCTATTTTGTTATCTGCTTCAGCTGCGCATCAGCCCACGCCTCTTCGATATCAAACTTGGTGATGAGCTGGTCGTAGAATGGCTTAACAGACTTCTTCCAGGTATCGAGGCTGATTGCATCCGTTATCTGACACACCGCGGCGTAAGCCTCAGTTGATGGAATTCGTTCATACCCCCGCCCGCTGCAGCGCTTACAGTCAGCCAGAACCGGCACACCCTGCTGTTCAGTAAGAACCTGATTAACGGCTTTCCCGCGTCCATGGCAATCTCTACAGGAACAGCTAACAACCTTCTTGCCCTTACACTGAGGGCACAGAACTCGCGCTATCTCCCTGACCTCTCTACGCACCTCATACTCAGAAGGACGAATATCCTCTGCGCCCATGTTCAGGGAGATCTTCACGAAATTCTTCTCTTTTGCCGGAGTGTGAGACTTCATGCTGAAAACCTCAGCGTCAATAAACCCTTCCCCATTGCAGCCATCGCACTGCTTCACGCTGGCGGCGCTGCGGGAATAGTCCTCAAACGCGAAGGTAGCCAGCTGGTGCAACACCAGTGGTTTAATCTCTGCATCAAGCTTCCGTAATGCCGCAACCCGATCGCACTTAGTCAATGCGTACTGGGCCAGCAATTCGATCGCCCTCTCCCGGTCATTGTTGCTGATCCCCATCTTTCCGAGAAAAGCGCTATAACCTAAGGTTGCCCGTTCCTGCGTCATGCCCATAGCGGCCATGATATCCGTTCCGGTTAATGAGTCTGACGCCGTTGCACGCGGAGAATCGCTAATCATTGTCGATTTGGCGAAGTGATATTTGAGGGTATTTTCAAGATTCATGCGGTCTCCAGCTCGGTAATGGTGAGTTCTAATTTCCCGCCCTTAACGACAGGCATTTTCACAACGCGATAATCGATTACTTGGCTGTCATCCAGCCAGAATCCCGCCTTGGTCAAAGCGTCAAATGCAGCTTTCTGCAGGTTATCCAGATCGCGGCGTCGGCGGTCGGGCATGTGACATTCAATTCGGATTTTGAGTGGTACAGCTGTCCGAATATTAAGCCGGGCGCTTCGAATGAGACTGGCGACCGCATAGCGATACGCGACGCCATCTGCGCTAATGTGAGTGCGCCCGCGGTTGTGCCGGTAATACCGGTTGTTGCTCGGCGGCCAGGGCAAAGTGATTTGATATGTTTTCACATTCATCCCCACATCCGGTTTCGCCAGCGGCTATCCGGGCGCGCTGGAGTATTTGAGGTCGGAAGGAATGCACTGACAGTCCAGGTCACGTAATCCTGGTTAAGGCTGCGCTCAACTCGCACGCCGCGCGCTTTGTAACGCTTGACCAGTTCGTCGGCCTGTTCGGTGCTACAGTCGGTATGATGGAACCATGTAGACTTCATTCGATCACCCCGCGAAGCCAAGCAGCTGTGCGGCGACATTTTCTGCCTCATCGCGACTGCGGAATGAACGGGACAGGACCCACCGCCAGAGGACATCGAGCGCAGCTTTATAGAGTTGCTGAAACTCGGGCTCGTCCATGTTGGCGAATGAAATGCTGCGAGGATGCTTTTTGAGTGTGCCGTCAGGTAGCTGAATGGCATCAAAGTGCCCTGCCTCAACGATCACCCAGGAGCGGTAAGCATCGAAGGATTTGCACAGGCTAATGCCATTCGTGACGCGCCGGTAAGCAACCTGCTCTAGATACTGCTCAGCAGCATCGATCAGCGCGCCCTCATTCCCGCCATACGAAGCAAGGAACTTGGCGTAGCCAGTGATCAGCTTCCGCTCGTTACTCGAGATAGCCCCGCCGGTTGGTTCCCAGTATTCAAAACCGAGATTGAGAAGCGCGAAAAAGCGTCGGTGGAATGCCGGGTTTCGTACACGTCTGAACTCGGCCACAAGAACATCGCCGAGCCGGGTTTTGGATTGCAGGATATCGCTGGTCTCGGGAGTAGCCGGGATCAGTATTCCTGAATGGTGTTTGATAAGTTGTAATTCTAGCGCCATGGTTCTCTCCGTGGCGCATCAGGTATAGGGTGTTCAGGCCTATGAAAGAATAATATCAGACGGTGGTGTAACTCGGTACCCCAGTCGTTTTGCAAATTGCATAAACCCGTTGAGAGTGAAGATTTCTTCCTCGTCGAGTAACGGTCGTAATGAAACTATTCCATTTACTCGATAAACCAGATATCTCCCTTCCGCCGGGAAGCTATAGATGACTGCGTTATCGGCCCTTCTGACAACGTCGTACCATTGATCATCTGCATTAAAGGCATCTGCACTACACACTATTTTCCCCCAGAGCGACTTATTGACACGGTAAACAGTAATCGGGAACAGCCAGGGGAGCGCAAACAGCAATACTCTTTGAAACTGCTCCAGTGAAATTCACGCGATTAATTAAACCACTCGTCAGCGCTTTCCCAGGTCTCCTGCACGATATGTTCGACCTCTTTCTTGTCACCCCCGAAAACAGTCAGCCCATCATGGCTGGCACGCTTAATCGTAAGCTGGCAATCATCAAACTGCTTGCTGAGCCTTTTCAGCAGTTCTGACTCGAGCGCAGGTATAGATCCATCAGGAAGTTTCTTCATGCGATCAATGGTTAACTCGATTTTCATTTTTCCCTCCGCAATGAATTACTGTATGTATATACAGTATATTTATAAACATATCTTACGGGTTTTGCAACGCTTTCAGAACATCGGATTTGAATCAACCGATTTTTCTTGTAGAACAAATCAAGTGTTCAATCCAGGCGGCAACCTAGATAAAACTGATCTCGCGTCGCAAAATAACATAAGGATTTTAAAAGGTTGGAATTCATTCGCTTCTAAATCGGACATGAAAGCGATGTGTTAGAAAAGAGAAAAAAACATCACTTATGTTAAAAAATTGGGTGACTTTTAAATTGGTTTAATTTTAGCCAGATGTGATAGAGTGAAATACATTCATTGAGAGGCTAATCATCATGTCTGTTATCGATTACGCAATGAAACTTTTTGGAAGCGTATTAACCACCACCGTCACCTGCCCTGTTTGCGGATTAAAATCCGCTCAGTCTTCCTCTAAACTGCGTCTAAAAAGCCCCATGCTCTGTCCGGGGTGTAAAGCACTTTTTATCTCTCCGCGCTAGCTTCACAGCCGATGTTCTACACTTAATATAATATCAGCAGTTGTCAAAATCCCCGATGCCTTACGCCCATCCTGAGAGAACGTTTCTGAACTGATTTCGCATCTGCTCCTGCGCGTTAACGTAGCAAAAGAGCAACCCTATGAAAATGAAACATATCGCGTGGTTTAAGCGATCTCGTATTCTGCCCGAAGGCAGCGCACACATATCAGCCACAGTCAACGATTGGGGAGGAGAAAACTATTTACGTTCGGAACTGTTTTCTACCCCTCAGTTGGAACGCTTTGGAAAAAAACTGGCTCGTACGCACAAATTGTCTCCGGAAATACTACCGTACTACCTTCTTAAACGACTAACTGACAATGAAACGATAATTACGCGATGTTGCTATCTACTCAATGCAGGAAAAAAAACGAGTATCATGCCCGCAGGTGAGTGGCTGCTGGACAACTATTACCTGATTGAAGAGCAGATTCGCATGGTACGCCAGCACTTACCGAAAAGCTTTGGTAAGGGTCTTCCGCTACTAGCCTACCCGCATAGATGTCCCAGAATTTATGACTTAGCCTCAGAGGCCATAGCGCATGGCGACGGACGCTGGGACACCAGCAGTCTTACCAGTTATATTTCCGCCTATCAAGAGGTGACACCTCTGACGTTGGGGGAGATATGGGCTTTGCCAGGAATGCTGCGTCTAGCGCTGATTGAAAACCTGCGTCGTGTGAGCAACGAAGTGACCCAAGCCCAGCAGGAGCGAAATCTTGCAGATATGTGGATAACGCGGATTTTTGATTGTGCAGAGAATGCTCCCGCCGACCTAATTATGATTGTTGCCGATATGGCGCGTACTCACCCTCCGCTGAGCAGTGCCTTTGTCGCTGAAATGGTTCGTCGTCTGCAGGGACATGGCAATGCTCTTGCACTCCCTCTGAATTGGATTGAACAACGTCTTGCAGAGCAAGGTGTTACAACTGAGGTCCTGATTCATCGCTTCAATCAGCAGCTTGCCGCCAGCCAGCTTTCCGTCAGTAACAGTATTTCGGGTTTACGTCTGCTGAATGAAACGAACTGGTCTGATTTTGCAGAGACCATCAGCGTAGTCGAGCAAACATTACGCCTTGACCCAGCTGGTATATATCCTCACATGCACTTCGACACCCGAGATCATTATCGCCATGTGATTGAAACGCTTGCCAGGGATGCGATCTTAAGTGAGCCGGAAGTTGCAAACCGTGTGATGGCAATGTCTTGCGAACCGAGTCTAGATCCTGAGCACCGACATATCGGTTATTTTCTGCTTGGGGGTGGAAGGCCACAACTTGAAAAACTGTTGTCAGCTGAAAGGTCTCTATTGAAACGGCTGCGGCAGAGTATGAATAAATCGCCCCTTCTGTCATGGCTTGGTAGCCTGAGTCTTTTGACCACGGCCGCTTCAGCTACCATATTGTATGAAACTGCACTACAGGGTATATTCTGGCTGCTCATCCCCCTAGCACTCCCCCTTATTGTTGCCATTAGTCAACTCGCCAGCGATATGCTTAGCGAAGCAACGACACGCTTTCGTATTCCCAGGCCTCTGCCGCGGATGGACTTTTCAAGTGGGATACCAGTTGAATATGCCACAATGGTTGCGATCCCTTGCATGCTGACAAGCTATGAAAGCCTCTGCAAACTTCTCTTCCGCCTGGAAGTCTGCAGCCTTGGCAATCAGGATGAAAATCTCTGCTTTGCACTTCTTACCGATTTTCCGGATTCATCAACTGAGGATACCGAGGAAAACACTGTCCTTTTAAGGCAAGCGATTGCTGAGATGCAGAGACTTAATCGGCGCAACCCTAGCGGCCGATCTCGATTTTATCTACTGCACCGCCAGCGGGAGTGGAACGATTCGCAGAGAATCTGGATGGGATATGAACGCAAGCGGGGCAAACTAGCTCTTCTTAACAGCTGGTTACGCCAACCGGGAACCCAGTTTTCGAGCGTTGCAGACCTTCCCTCGCAGGCTTTGCCCGGACGGATTAAATACGTCATCACTCTTGACAGTGATACGCTCCTGCCTCGTGATACAGCCCATAAACTGGTGGCCACAATGGCGCATCCGCTGAACAAACCAGTATATGATCCAACGTTCCAACGAGTCGTTAAAGGGTACGGAATTTTACAGCCAGGCTTAGCAGAGGAAATGCCTCTTTACGGTCAGGGGCGTTACGCCGCCATGCGCAGCAGCGTCCCGGGTAATAATCCCTATTCGATGATGTCTTCAGATATATATCAGGATCTTTTCGGCGAGGGATCGTTCGTAGGCAAAGGTATCTATGACGTAGATATTTTTGTCCAGTCCACTGCCAACGTCTGTCCGGAAAATCTCGTACTCAGTCACGACCTGCTGGAAGGATGTTACGCCCGCTCTGGTCTGCTGAGCAACGTTTTACTTTACGAACAATATCCAACTAATTATCTCTCAGACGTCGCACGTCGTACGCGCTGGATCCGAGGAGATTGGCAACTGCTCAATTGGCTGAGGGTTCGGGTCAGAAAAGCTGACGGAAGTAGGGAAAAAAATCCATTGTCCATCCTTTCTCGCTGGAAGTTATTGGATAATCTCCGACGCAGCCTGGTAGCGCCGTCGATCATGCTGCTTGTATTTAGCACGCTGCTCTGGCTCCCCAACCCTTTATACTGGTTTAGCGTGCTAACGCTAATATGGTTTCTTCCTGCGGCGCTTAGCATAGCATGGGATCTCGTTCATAAACCGCACCGCCGTCCCCTTAAACAACATCTGCAACTGGTTTCAGCTGGAGCCTTGAAGCGCGTTTCACGTATCGGTCTCACATTTATGATACTACCCCACGAGGCCTGTTACTCATTATACGCTATTGGAGTTACGCTTTGGCGACTAGGTATAAGCCAGCGTAACCTCAACCAATGGGTAAGCTATAACCCAGATAACTACCAATCCAGTATCTCTGTTTTAGGTTTTTATCGGGCAATGTGGCTGAATGTTGCCTGCGGTCTGAGTCTCGCATCACTAGCATTGGTGTTTGATCCGCTGATGATGTTCATTGCATTGCCCATTAGCGTCGGGTGGTGCATATCTCCCATTATTATGGCTTGGCTGAGCCGCCAACCCGCGTGTAAGCCCTTTTTGCCAGATCAGAAACAGAAACTTCTGCTGAGACAGACAAGCCGAGAAATATGGTCTTTTTTTGAGACCTTCGCCACAGCGAAAGAAAATTGGCTCCCCCCTGATAATTACCAGGAAATACCGCAGCCGACGATCGCGCACCGTACATCTCCAACCAACATTGGGTTATCACTACTGGCTAACCTTACTGCTTGGGATTTTGGCTATTTGCCAGGCGGTAGCGTCTTACAACGCATAACGCTCACGCTCGACTCTCTTGATAATATGGAACATTTTCGTGGTCATTTATTTAACTGGTATGACACTCGAACGCTTGCGCCGCTGAGTCCACGTTACGTATCAAGCGTGGACAGCGGTAATATGGCCGGACATTTGTTAACTCTGCGTGAAGGGTTATTAGCCATGCGAAACCAGCCCATTTTGAATGTCGAAAGAATACTTGCAGGGTTAATCGATACATTATTACTTCTTGAAAAACACTGGGGGCCGGGGGCACCGGATTCGCTTAAAGAGCTTCAAAAGCAGTGTTTCAGCTCAGCGGAACTACCTCCGGGAGCTCTTTACAGCGAACTTAAAAAGATGCGAACTCAGTGCAAACATCTCACCGCTGCGAGTCAGCAGGAAGGCGATCTTGTGGTGCGCTGGGCCGAACATCTGGAGCATCAGTTGGTTGAATTATGCCACGAATGGTCACATCTGCTCGCGTGGATACCCCCTACATACCAAAGCGAGACACTGCCAACACTAAGCTGGTTGGCGCAGAGTACCGATACCGGAGAAGGAACGCCTCCTGCACCAGTAATTACTCACGCCCGTTTGCGGCTGGATATCATCAGCGAACTTGAAAAGAGATTAAATGACCATGCACGAATGGATTTTGCCTTTCTCTACAGCGAAGCTACCAGCCTACTGAGTGTCGGATATAACTGCGACACAAATACCGCCGATAAAAGCCACTATGACCTTCTGCCCTCTGAAATCAGGCTGACAAGTTATCTCGCTATCGCGACAAATCAGCTTCCGATGAAAAGCTGGTATGCGTTGGGAAGGTTGTTCACCAATATCGACAATGAAACCGCGTTGATGTCATGGAGCGGCTCGATGTTTGAATACCTGATGCCGAATCTGGTGATGCCAAACTGGCGCGGCAGTTTGCTTGATGAAATGGGCAAATCCGCAGTGACACGCCAGATTAACTGGGGCAAGGAACGTGGCGTACCATGGGGCGTCTCTGAGTCCGGCTATCATGCATTTGATGTCCAGAGTAATTATCAGTATCAGGCATTTGGGGTACCTGGACTCGGTCTTCGCCGAGGACTTGCGGACGATATGGTTGTCGCGCCGTATGCAACACTACTGGCTCTGCTCGTTTCCCCCCAGAAGGCCTGTGAAAACTTGCTTAGACTGGAGCAGAGCGGCGCACATGGCGAATACGGGTTTTATGAAGCGCTGGACTACACGCCATCGCGGCTTGCTACCGGGCAACTGTACGCGGTTGTACAGTCCTGGATGGCACACCACCAGGGGATGGGATTCCAGGCGCTAGCGCATATCCTGCTTGATGCCCCAATGAGCGAGCGATTTATGACAAGCCCCACCTTTATGTCGGCGAATCTTCTTTTGCAGGAACGCGTCCCGGATTCAGTCGATCTTTACAGCCCTCGCCGTCATTTTGAATCCCATGAAGGAAGGGTTAAACCGGTGCGATATGAACCGAGAGTTTTCAGTCATGTAGACAGCCCTACTCCGGAAATACAACTGCTCTCAAATGGGCATTACCATTTGATGCTGACGCCAGGTGGTGGAGGGTACAGCCGTTGGAATTCGATTTCAGTTACCCGCTGGCGCAGCGATACAACCCGTGATAACTGGGGATCGTTCTGTTATATCCGTGATCCGCATACGAATGAGGTGTGGAGCAATACTTGGCAGCCCATGGGCGGAAATGCGAACAGCAGCGATGAGATAATCTTCACCGACGCAGGCGCAGAATTCAGGCGTACCTTGGGAGCCCTAAGCGTTAGGACACAGGTTGTGGTTTCCCCGGAAGATGATATAGAGCTGCGGCGTGTCACCCTGGTACACCATGGCCGTCTACCGCGAACGCTTGAGCTAACAACGTATGCTGAAGTAGTGATTGCTCCAGAAACCAGTGATCTAGCGCATCCGGCATTCAGTAATTTGTTCATTGAAACTGAGATTGATCACAGTCGGGACGCTATTCTTTGCCATCGACGACCGCGTTCTCAAGATGAACCGAGCCCATTTCTGTTTCACATGATGGTGGTGCATAGCAATGATCATAATGAAGCCTCGTTTGAAACAGACCGAGCTAAGTTTATTGGGAGGGGCAGAAGTCCGGCTGATGCCGCTGCTATCTATGCTAACGGGCCGCTCAGCAATACTTCCGGTGCCGTGCTGGATCCTGTACTAGCGATCCGACAAGTTGTGAGACTCATGCCAGGCATTCCGATAACGATTGATATCGTTTATGGCATCAGTGAGAGCCGTCAGCAAAGCAAGGCATTATTGGAAAAATACCGTGATTACCCAATCGCTGAGCGTGTTTTTGAGCTTGCCTGGTCGCACAGTCTGGTAGTGCTCAGGCAGATAAATGCTAGCGAAGATGACGCAACGCTGTTTAACCGACTCGCTAGCGCTGTGCTCTATTCCTGTCAGGAACTACGCGCCGACGTTCAAGTCATAAGCCGTAACCGCCGCGGTCAGTCCGGACTGTGGGGCTGGGGTATTTCAGGTGATCTACCGATTGTACTGCATAGCGTGACCAGCGATGAGAGTATGACCTCTATCACTACACTGATTCAAGCTCATCGTTACTGGCGACTAAAAGGGCTTGAAGTGGACCTTGTTATCCTCAATAACAGCGCCGGTGGCTATCAGCAGGCCCTACAAACACTGATTATGGATTTAATCTATGCCGGTTCAGAAGCCAGCCTGCTGGATAAACCTGGCGGCATTTTTGTCCGTAACGGGGAGCATTTGTCTTCCGAAGATAAGCAATTGTTGATGAGCGTTGCATGTATGCATCTTGACGATCGCGCCGGCGGGCTAAACGAGCAACTTAATCAGCGGCTCCACTCGTCAATTAAACCGCAAAGGCCATTTGTACCTTTTGTCACTGAGGGAAGCAATCGACACGAAGACTGGACGCCGCATATAGAACATATGTTCAACTTCAATGGGCATGGAGGGTTTTCTGAGGATGGACGGGAGTATCAGATTATCCTGAAGGAAAATGTTCCAACGCCGGCCCCTTGGTCAAATGTGCTGGCAAACTCCTGTTTTGGTAGCGTCATTTCAGAAGCCGGACAGGCTTACAGTTGGTATGAGAACGCTCATGAATATCGTTTAACCCCCTGGGAAAACGATCCAGTAAGCGACCGTAGCGGTGAGGTTTTTTATATTCGTGATGAAGAGAGCGGAACGGTATGGTCACCCACGACATTACCTGTGCGTGGCCGCGGGGATTATTTAACCCGTCATGGTTTTGGCTACAGCGTATTCGCGCACCGCGATAGTGGTATAGATAGCGAGTTGACAATACTGGTTAGCGAACACGATCCTGTTAAGTTGGCACTTCTGACGCTTAGTAACAATTCGGGCCGCACGCGCAAATTATCGGTCACAGGGTACGTAGAGTGGACGCTTGGGGAATCACGCTCGCGTTCTGCTCCCCATATCGTTACACATACGGTGATCGTGCCGGCTGGTAGTGGAGTTACAGCAAATAACTTTTACGGAGCTAACGGCGAAGGACGCATTGCATTTTTCGCTGTCAACGATCCTCATTGTTCGTTGACAGGTGATCGCCGAGAGTTTATTGGCCGCAATGGCTCTTTGCAAAAACCGGCCGCAATGAAGCTTCGCAGTTTATCGGGAAATACGGGCGCCGGTTTGGATCCATGCGGTGCAGTTCAGTCTGTTACCACCCTAATTGACGGTGATCAGAAGACCTTTATTTTTGTACTCGGCAGCGAGGAAAACTCCGCCCGGGCTCAGACTATACTCGCTCATTATTTGGATGAAAATATCGTTCGACAGGAGTTGGACAATGTCCATCGTCACTGGCACCGCATGCTGGATAAGATAGTGGTCAATACACCAGACCATTCAGTTGATAAGCTAGTTAACGGTTGGCTTCTGTATCAGACAATGGCCTGTCGACTCATGGCGCGCAGTGGTTATTATCAATCGGGTGGCGCATTTGGTTTTCGGGATCAACTCCAGGATACATTAGCACTGACCCACGCTGCACCGGAACGCCTGCGCGACCAAATAGTACTATGTGCGTCAAGACAGTTTATTGAAGGCGATGTGCAGCACTGGTGGCATCCACCTCACGGTAACGGCGTACGCACGCGATGTTCAGATGATTTTCTCTGGCTCCCGCTCGCCGTCTGTCACTACGTCGACACTTCTGAGGATATCGGAATACTAGAGCAGATGATTCCTTATCTGGAAGGACGTCAGCTCCAGCCTGGAGAAGAGTCCGTTTACGATACTCCACTAATCAGCCACACCGAAGAGACGCTATGGCAACACTGCGTTAAAGCCATTAAGCATGGGCTTCGTTTTGGACAACATGGTCTGCCGCTAATGGGCGCTGGCGACTGGAACGATGGGATGAACCGGGTCGGCATCGAAGGAAAAGGTGAAAGCGTTTGGCTCGGGTTCTTCCTGTTCGACATTTTAAAGCGTTTCGCGACGCTCGCTGATCGTCAGCAAGATAAGCTTGTAGCATCGCTGTGTCGCACGGAGGCGGAACACTTGCAGAAAAATCTGAATGCGACAGCCTGGGACGGGGAATGGTTTCGGCGTGGATATTTTGACGATGGAACGCCTTTAGGCTCCAAAAGTTCTCAAGACTGCCGGATTGATGCAATAGCTCAAAGTTGGTCCGTTTTATCCGGTGCGACTGACTGTGGACGTGCCGGTAAATCAATGCAGGCTCTGGACAAGCATTTGGTAAACTCCGAATCCAGGTTGATAAAGCTACTTTCGCCTCCATTCGATGGACACGGACCAAATCCCGGTTACATTCAGGGTTATGTGCCTGGTGTGCGTGAAAATGGCGGGCAATATACTCATGGTGCTATCTGGGCCGTGATGGCATTTGCCCGAATGGGAAATGCAGAGCGTGCGTGGCAACTCTGGTCACTGATCAATCCAATAAACCACGCGTCTACTGACGAAGAAGTTGCGATTTACAGAGCAGAACCATACGTAATGAGTGCAGATGTTTACAGCATCGCGCCACATACTGGACGTGCAGGTTGGAGTTGGTACACCGGATCAGCGGGTTGGGCCTATCGTCTTCTTACAGAAGAATTGATGGGCATAAAACGTTCCGGTGATATCTTGACCATACATGCCCTGTTACCAGCAGAGTGGGAGTCTTTTTCTCTGACATATCAGCATGACGAAAGTCATTACGAGATTACCATTACACGTGGCAACGGGGAGTATCAGGTCATACTAGATGGTATCGAACTGTCTGATGACCGAATACCTTTAAAGCAGGATGGTCAAAGACACATAGTAGAGATCACTCAGAACTAAGGGATCTTAAGAGCGCATTAACGCCTACCGTTAATGCGCTGATTGTCTCTAAGCACTTCAATCGCAGTCTGCATAGCAACTTTATCATCACGTCTTTTTTGCTTACCTTGCATGACTTGAAGATACTCGAGCAAGGTCCGGGTATTAATGGGCCTTCCCTGTTTACCCACAGCAAGCACTGCTTCACCTAAAATAATTTTTACTGGCGGCAACTGCGCTGGGTACCAGTCAAGAGTGTCTTCTGATTTCATCATAAATTTCTCATGGAAGGATATTGTAACATAAATCAAACTGTTGTTTTCTAAAAGCTCATATTTTATTCAGCAATAAATATTCATAACTTAACCCGACAATTTATATTTTAAAGCGTATAATAAATATTATATTTTTCAGAGGTTATTTTATGTCATTTACAGAGGGACTTAGACATTTTAAAGAAAGACCGGTCCATGTTGCTTGCCCGGTATGCGCATACAGAGCCAATCAGAAAGCAGGTAAACTAAGAAAAAATGCTGTTCTGGAATGTCCTGCCTGCGGACTGTTGTTCAGGCCATCAGAATGCTGGTGCATCGGCGGCTGAACAGTTCCTGCAACTTAACTGATATCTGTAAATGCCAACATTCCTTTTATAGTATAGTGGTAGAGGGCATTATGATGAAAGATAAAAAATCTGTTTTTATTGAAGGAGATATACTTTCGAACAGCTGTCATGGACAGATCGGTCAACATTTCTATATCCACAGAGTGAAATTTAGCAATGGTAAATATGCAATTGTTCGGGAAGCATCAGGGATATGTTTCAAGCCAGGCGAAGTTATTCAACGAAATGATTGCTATTGGTTTTATAACTTAATCCCAATTCGTCTTCTATCTTTTGAGTATGTTGGGGAGGATGAATCCAGAAGGCAATTCCTCGAATATCGTTAATAACCCATTGAGTCTTATAGAAAAAGAATTTTTTCGCCTCACTAAACCATTTAGTGAGCATCCACTCCCACACGCAATCTGTCCCCCTGAATTCAGAAAAAAACTCAATTATCTAAATGAAACGTTCCGCTGAAAAACAAATTTTCAAATTATCCATGTGCATTACAACCTTCATTAACTTAGGGAAATTTATGTCACAACTCTTTACATACAAATTACTTCATCCCCGCCACTGGTTTTCCTGGGCAGGCTTGGCACTTCTGTGGGTTATAGTCCAACTTCCTTATCCGGTTTTATATACTCTTGGTTCCGGTCTTGGAAAAATCTCCAGGCCCTTTTTAAAACGTAGAGAAAGTATAGCGGTTAGGAATATTGAACTCTGTTTTCCCGATATGACTCCGATTGCCCGAAGCCAGATGATAAATAATAACTTTGTTTCTCTCGGGCTGGGACTGATGGAAACTGGCATGGCCTGGTTCTGGAGCGATGCGAGAGTCAAAAAGTGGTTTGACGTAGAAGGGATTGAAAACTTGGCTAACGCAACCGGAGGGGTAATGGTTGTCGGGATTCATTTCATGTCGCTTGAACTATGCGGAAGAGTAATGGGGTTATGCCATCCAATGATGGCAACATATCGGCCGCACAACAATCCATTGATGGAATGGGTTCAGACAAAAGGACGTATGCGTTCAAATAAAGCTATGATTGATCGACGTAATCTATCTCGCTTAGTTCATGCACTCAAGGCCGGTGAAGCTGTGTGGTTTGCACCAGATCAGGATTACGGGCCTAAGGGGAGCGTTTTCGCACCCTTTTTCTCGGTAAAAAAAGCAGCCACAACGAACGGAACGTACGCACTTTCAAAACTCGCTGGAGCAAATTTGATCACACTTAGCATGATTCGACGGAGCGATAAAAAAGGTTATCATATGTATATCAGTAATCCATTGTTAGGATATCCGGAGGACGATAATATCGCTGCAGCTGCTTATATGAATAAAATCATCGAGCGTGAAATCCTCCGCGCCCCTGAGCAATACCTGTGGATGCATCGAAGGTTCAAAACGCGCCCAGAAGGAGAAGACTCTTTATACAAATGAATTTTTCACAGAATTATTCAAATGATTGTCCAGTGGACCTTTCTCAACACCACTCGCACCTCATGCTAGCTTTCATCCGTTCATATTCCGTCCTTAGCAGTTCAGAGGTGTAGGATCCAATAGAGCGGCCAAAGCTAGGATTTCGTACTGCCTAATCCTCAAGATAAAAAAGGTACCATGGGAAAAGTGATTAATATGATTGAGTTATTAGACAACTATTTCTCCGCGCATCACTCAGTCAGCATCAGTCACTTCAGCTACGCTTTATGTGTTCAGCAATGAGCATGTGGTATAAAAAATCTCTTTCGGCTCAATAGCAGTAGCGCTCACGCTTGCATCCCCTTTCCCCTTGCCAGGTTGATTCTGTCAACGCATTCCCTCAATGCTTTGACTTGCTCCGAAGAGAGTTCAGTTTCATCAATTGTGGCCAGAAGCGCGTTGAGGGAGCGCTCAATATCGTTTTTAGTCAACCGTAAACAGATAACCTTAACCCAACGTGGCGAGAACTTGCTGAGGCCGATTGCTCTTGTGATTCGTAATTTCATGCCATGCCTCTTTGTCGCCAGAGGAGGCGACTTGTAACTTGTTTATAACACGTTGTGGAAACAAAGCCTTCTACTCATTCGCTGTATGGTACGAATCTGAAGAATCTTTGCTCGCACAGTTAAACTCTCCCTTCATCTTTTAGGCGCTCATATTTAGCTTTCAAAAGCTCTGCTGGGGTCGGTCCCTTCGGCGATACTGGCGCTACCAGCGCCCGCCGAACAGGCGGAATCGGCTTCCCAGCTAGCACCCGCTTTTCCCACATACCCAGAATCTCGCCAGCCTCACGCTCGAGCTCTTTATGGCTCAACTGCCCATCAGTTCCCCGGCGCCGCAGTTCGAGGCATATATGGTAATAAACTGGCTTCGGCCACGGATACTGCTCACTGCTCGGGTACCGGAACACCAGCTTGCGCCACTTCCAGTATTCAGCCATCACGTCAGCGGTAGTGATCCCCAGCACGCTGCGCCCTTCCCTGCACCACTTGATGAACTGACCTGGCGAAGGCAGGAATGGGCGCTCCTGGCGACGCACTATTCGCATACCCGCTTCAACCTGTTCCAGGGTAGTGATCCCGTTTTCTTTGAAGGCCAGCACCCACTGACGGCGGATCTCATTCACGTCTTCCTGGCTGCGATTAACCAGGCTTGCCGGGAACGCGGCCGCCAGCTGTACGAACAGCCCGTTGATAATCTGCGCCACCTGCTGCGTTTGTTCGCGCTCGGTGTACTGCTCAGGCAAGTTTTGCGCCACTCGGCGGGCCTGTTCCCGGTCAAAATCGAGAATGCTCTCGGCAAGATTTTTCATTCCAGCACCCCGTCAATCCAGTCGGTGTTATGCAGGTCGATGCCGCCCCGGTATGCCGTTCCGGCTGCACGCAGCCGCTTGGTAGTCAGCTGATCCCACTGTTTGCGTAGACTCGAGGGGCTCAGGATGTTGTCTTTCCAGAACTCATCCCGGTTGGCCCACTGGAACAAGTCACAGATTTCGTAGTGAGTGCGCTTGTCCTGGACACGCATCAGCCTGATGGTGTTTGCCCATTCAGCCCAATTGGGTTCGGATAGCGATGCGTTGACGGTGAGAAGCCTGTCGTAAATCCAGCGAGCGGCCTTGAGGTCGTCAGCGGATCCCCATGATTTACCTGCCGGGGTGTATATCCCGGCGGCAGCTTCTGGATGGCGTGAGAGAAACTTTTCAGTTTTCTGGTTTCGGGATTCGTCAGAATTCCGAGACGAGGATATTTTAATATTGTTCTTGTTATAGTCTTGGGTGTCTACCGTTTCCGGGAAGGTTTTTCCCGTTTTCGGTAACACTTTTCCCGATTTCGGGAAGACTTTTCCCGTTTTCGGTTTGTCTAAAATCCAGGCAGAAAGGTCAGTATTTATACCGACCGTTTTCATCACGCCTTGCTTCTGACTGAAGATGATTTTGCGTTCTGCGAGCGATTTGAGCGCATCAGAAACATGCGAATCACTCAGCCCTGTAAGCTCGGCAATCACCGTGTTAGTAACGCGGTCCTGCTTCTTGTTCCAGCCGTAGGTAAGCCAGATCACCGCCTCAAAACACTGCCACTCCCGGCCTGACATTCTCAGACGAGGCTTGAGCTGTTGGATCTCGTTAGCGACCTTGGTATACCCATTCGACAGGTCGGCCATACGACCTCCCGGTTGTTCGGTTCTATGGGGGAAATTGATAATTTCAGCTGTGTTTGACATACTTAGCTCCGCAATTACACTCCGTTTTTGCAACTGAAAGCCGTTGGTGTTCGAGCACCGCGGCTTTCGCCTTTTCCGAAGTCTTCATATTGCCCCCAGCATGGTTGTGACCATTGTCATCAAAGGACCTACTTGCTCCGGCATGAGGCGGAACAGCGACGCTATCCCCTCGCTTACCTCTTTCAGCTTCTGAAGCTCTGGAGCGTCCAGCAGGACAGCCTGCTTAGCCTCGGCACACTCTTTCATCGCAGAGGCGATCAGCGACATTGTGTCGTTCTTCGGCGCCAGACGGTTACGGAACTCCAGCGGCAGGACGGCCATGATTGCCGGGGCCAGCTGGCGGACATTCTCGCGGTACTGCTCAGAGTCGAAACGGTTATCCAGGAAGCGAAACAGCTTCTGGCGCGCACGGCCGATATCCTCTGGGAAGCTGATGGCTGTTCCGCCCCGCTCCCGGTATTCGTTGATGATCAGCGCTGACACGACGTCCTGATTGTTCAGCGCCGACGACCACGCCCGGACCACTTCGCGGATCTTTTCGTGGTCTGGAGCCGCCTTAGGTTGAGCGTGGTTTATCATTTCTCCCGGGTGTATTCCGGTATTCTTCTGATACGCAAGTGAATGCATTGCTTTCTCTTTCGTTGTTAGGGCCGCCGTTAAGCGGCATGGTTGTCAGGGGGTGGAAAGATAGACGGCAGGTCCGGGCGAAATTCATGAGCCTGGATTTCACCACCAACCGCTTCCACCAGTTCAGGAACGTGAACCGGGGAGATGCGTTTCTTTCCGTTTAGCCAGTCGCAGATAGTGGACTGCGCTTTACCGCAACGTTTTGCCAGTTCTTTCTGGCTGCCAGCGATGGCGATCGCTTTCTCTACTGCGGAGTTCTTCTCTACTGTTGGGGTCTTCATTATCACCTCAGCTATCAGTTCAAAGCGATTATGGTTATCACTTTAGCGAATGTCAATCGCATAGGCGATTTTTTGCTAAATAATCGCTTGAGCGATACAGTTAAAGGAATCAGTGATAGGGGTGAATATGGGATTCTCGGAGCGTCTGGCGCAGGCAATGAAACATGCTGGATATACACAGGGCCGATTAGCCAAAGATGTCGGCATGGCTCAGTCAAGCGTAAATAAGTTACTCAAGGACGCGAACGGCTCTCGTAAAACCGTTGAGATCGCTTCTGTTCTGGGAGTGCGGCCGGAGTGGCTGTCTACTGGCGAAGGGGAAATGGCTTCCAATGGCTTAAAAGAACCGACTGCGCTATACCAGGTTAAGCCGTCATTGAATGGGGTTTACCGCGTGGATGTTCTCGACGTTAAAGCCAGTGCTGGGCCGGGCGCAACTGTCACCAGCGATTTCATTGAAACTATCCGAGCCATTGAATATACAACTGAACAAGCGCGCGCATTGTTCGGCAACCGACCAGCTGCACACGTCAAAGTCATAACGGTTAACGGCGACAGCATGGATGGCACCATTTCGCCTGGCGATCAAATTTTCGTTGATACCAGCGTTACGCATTTTGACGGCGATGGGGTTTATGTATTTGTCTTCGGCAAAACCCTTCATGTTAAGCGCCTTCAGATGCAGCGTGACCGCCTCGCGGTAATATCCGACAATCCGATTTACGAAAAGTGGTACGTTGAACCTGAAGATGAAGATACATTTTATGTGATGGCCAAAGTTCTGCTTAGGCAGTCTGTTGACTATAAAAGATTCGCGTAAAGATAAAACACGGAAATAATAAAATTATGAAATGGTTGAAATTTGCAATTTTAAGCACAGCTTTGATTTCTTCTCAGGCAATGTCTGCGAGATGGTTGTTAACATATTCTAAAGATGAGATGCGTGGTACAACTGAGAAAATTCTACAGACTAACTCAAAGCGACCTGTTGATTTACAGCCACCATATCAAGGCGGATCATGGCTGGCGATGGTTCTGCGCTCCCCTAGAGTCGAACTAAAAGAAGGTGAAAACCCTGACAATATTCAGCTAGATAAAGCAATCCTAATTATCACTAAAGGGCAATTCAATTGTCCTTCATATGATGGTTGTTACATCAATGTGAGATTTGATGACGAAAAAATACAGAAATACAAAACACTCAGGCCAAATAATGGTAGTACTGATGTTATTTACTTAGAAAATCCTAAAGTGTTTCTACAGGATATAGCTAAACATAAGAAACTGATTATCGAGGCCGATTTTTATCAGTCTGGAGCTCGTCAGTTCACTTTCGATTTGAATGGATATTCTACCCCAGAAATAAATCCAGAAACAGAATAACATCCAACCCGCTCCGGCGGGTTTTTTACTGCCCTCACCCACCCACTCCACCTCTTTCCCCCAACTTTTTAACCCAACAGCTATCACTTTTTTAGCCATTCACAAAAAAATATCGCTTTAACATTCAATTAAATATCACTTTATCGATGATTATTATCGTTTTGGCGATTGACTGAGTCAATCGCTTTAGCTATTGTTAACCACATAGACGAACGGCGCGTCGTTAAACCATGCGTCAGACGCCCGGCGGGCTCAGAGTGAACGGCAATGGTGCGTAATCAAACGACTTTCATACCTCAGTCGCTTCACCAAGGCGCCTTAGTTATGAAAACCAGCGGCCATCCACCGCTACAACAATGTGCATCAGGTATAAACGTTCCGCTGGCCGGCGATAAGGCAAACGAGGGTGAGAATGATTGATTTCGCACGCAAACCAGGACGGCAGCAGGCCGTAAAGCTGAACTTCTTCGAGGTGATTATTCGCCGCCTGTGCTACCTGCTGGCGCAAAAGGGGAATCCAGATGTGTAACTCAATGAAATGCGGGTACTGCAGCAAGCCGGTTGAACCGGAGGAAGTAGTCAAAAGTACCCTTCTCTATCGCAACGGCGCCCAGCTGGCGCGCAAAGAAAAAGAATACTGCTCTGAACGTTGTGCTTCGTACGACCAGATGGCAAACGAGGCATAACGTAAAAGCCGCGCAAGGCGGCCCGTACGTCCGCTGCTCCCGACCAAAGTTACACCGGAAAACTACTTAAAAAACCAAAGTTCACCCAATGGGCGCTATCTCTGGCCCGGGGATCTTACATCCAAAAAAGAGGATCTCACATGGAATTTTTCTTTGTAGTTAAGGCTACGCAGAAATCTGGCAAAGAAGACGCAGTGATTTGGTTCACCGCGAAATCTGAAGCCCGTGCAAACCTGCAGCTCGATGTTGAGCTGGAAGATGCTGGTATTGAAACCGGACGCGGCAAGGATTACGCCAAACCTGTTCGCACCGATTTCCCAGTCTTCGACGACATCCCGGAAGAAAGCACCGTAGATTACACCTGGTGCAAACGCTACGAACTGGACGAAGACCAGCGTACGTGGAAAGTGAAGTTACAGTATGAAGATTCTTACCAGAACTCTTCTGAGCAGTCGACTTGCAGAAATACTGATACCAAAGACACAAAGATGCCTGAGCTGATCACGGTTGCTACGCTCCCACTGCGTCAGCGCATTCTGGCTCAGTTCATTTCTGACGAGTACGCCTATCACATCGACACTGAGCAAAAGAATGAAATTCAACAGCTCGAGATGGATGTCGATAACAGCTTCGTTCAAAACATGCTGCTCGCTGCAGAGAACGTCGATGCGTTCAAAAAAGCGACTGAATTAGAAATTGCCAAGGTTGTTGAGGCCCTGAAGACTGTCTTCCCGTTAGATGGGAAGCGAACAGAGCTGTCTCTTGTCATTCATTTCTTTAAGACCTGGTTCAACACCGAGCATATCGATCGCGGCATTCTCGTTCGCGAATGGGCTGCCGGTAACCGAATTAGCAGCGTGCAGCGTACTGATGTCGGCACAAATGCAGGTGGCGGAAATGAGACAGATCGTAATTCAGGCTATACACATACGCTCGATACACTCGACAGTGAAATAGCTCTGGCCACCCTGCCTGATGATTTCAATATCTACGATATCCCCGGATCTGTTTACCGTAGGGCGAAAGAAATCGTCGCAGCTAAAGAAAGCCCATTCAAGGAGTGGTCTGCCGCTCTTCGCAATACCCCTGGCATTCTCGACTATTCACGCGCATCAATCTTCGCGCTTATCAGAAGCGCACACCCGGAATATTACAAAAACCCGGGGCGCCTCAGCGGATACATCAGTGCCAATCTGACTGAAAGCGATCATGGAAAACCAACAGCCGAAACGCTGGCTGCAGCGCGGCACAATCCAGAGGAGAGCTGGGAAAGTGAAGTTAACGAGCAGATTGAAGCGGAAAAAGCATCGTTAGCAACGCAGCCGCAGGTCACGAACTTTGGCGATGACATGTTCACTATCGATAACCTGATGAACGAAAAACAAACACAGAACGATGACCGTTCACCGGTTACAGCGGAGACCACCAGCGATGTGCAGATGGAAACGACTCAGCCAGAGAAAGTCGAAAATACTGATCCGGTACAACCAGGCGAAGGCGCTGATGCAGCTAATACGCAAGCAGTTACCTTAGCGCCGGAAGAGCAGCAGTCAGAGCCAGTAATCGAATACCCGGCTTACTTCGAGCCTGGCCGCTACGAAGGTCTGCCGAATGAGGTTTATCACGCAGCAAACGGTATTAGCTCAACCCAAGTAAAAGATGCCCGCGTCAGCCTGATGTACTTCAACGCGCGCCATGTGGCTAAAACTATCCCGCGCACAACATCTAAAGTGCTGGACATGGGGAACCTGGTGCATGCCCTTGCATTGCAGCCGGAAAACCTCGAAGCAGAATTCAGCGTAGAACCTGAGATCCCGGAGGGAGCTTTCACCACCACCGCAACTCTGCGCGAGTTCATCGAAGCGTACAACGCCAGCCTGCCGGCGCTGCTAAGCGCTGACGAGATTAAAGCGTTCCTTGAAGAACATAACGCGTCCCTTCCCGCTCCAGTGCCGCTTGGCGCCAGCCTGGAAGAAACGGCTCAAAGCTATATGTCTATCCCCGCTGAGTACCAGCGTATTGAAGAAGGCCAAAAACAAACAGCAACGGCAATGAAGGCATGCATTAAAGAGTACAACGCTACCCTGCCCGTGCCGGTTAAAACCAGCGGCAGCCGTGATGCGTTACTTGAGCAATTAGCAATCATCAATCCAGACCTGGTGGCGCAAGAAGCGCAGAAACCGACACCGCTGAAAGTGTCAGGCAGCAAAACGGACATGATCCAGGCTGTTAAGTCGGTTAAGCCCGATGCCATATTCGCCGACGAGCTGTTGGATGTCTGGCGCGACAACCCCGGCGAAAAGATTCTGGTTACCCGCCAGCAGTTGGCCACAGCGCGAGCAATTCAGTCCGCACTACTGGCGCACCCGACCGCGGGCATGCTGCTGACACATCCAAGCCGCGCCGTTGAAGTGAGTTACTTCGGCTTTGACGACGAAACCGGATTGGAAGTGCGTGTACGCCCGGATCTCGAAATCGAATTGGATGGCGTGCGTATCGGTGCTGACCTGAAAACCATCAGCATGTGGAATGTGAAGCAAGAAAGCCTGCGCGCCAGGCTGCATCGGGAAATCATTGACCGGGACTACCACCTCAGTGCGGCTATGTATTGCGAGACCGCGGCGCTGGACCAGTTCTTCTGGATTTTCGTCAACAAAGACGAGAACTACCACTGGATCGCCATCATTGAGGCGTCCACCGAACTACTGGAACTGGGCATGCTTGAGTACCGCAAAACAATGCGCGCCATTGCCACAGGTTTCGACACGGGCGAGTGGCCAGCACCAATCACTACCGATTACACAGAAGAACTGAACGATTTCGACCTGCGCCGCCTCGAAGCGCTGCGCGCTCAGGTTTAAGGGGGATTTATGCATAACACAAACGTTACCGTTGCTGACCAGAATACCGTTATTAACTCCAACGTGGCTTTGTTCGATTCCCAGTATCTGAACGCCATCAGCACGTTCGCGCAGATCATGGCCCAAGGCACCGCTACTGTTCCTAAGCACCTGCAGGGCAATCAGGCCGACTGCATGGCAGTTGCGATGCAAGCGGCACAGTGGCAGATGAATCCCTTTGCCGTGGCGCAGAAGACGCACCTGATTAACGGTGTGCTCGGGTATGAAGCTCAGCTGGTTAATGCCGTCATTTCACGAAGCGGCGTGCTGGCCAGCCGCTTTGAATATGAATGGTACGGGCCATGGGAAAAAGTAGTTGGAAAATTCCACATCCGTAAAGGCGACAAAGGCGAGTACCGCGTCCCGGGCTGGACCCTGGCTGACGAGGCTGGGATCGGCATCATTATCCGCGCAACGCTTAAAGGTGAAGATCAGCCGAGGGAACTTGATTTACTGCTGGCTCAGGCCCGAACCCGAAACTCTACCCTTTGGGCTGACGACCCTCGCCAGCAGCTGGCGTACCTGGCCGTCAAACGCTGGGCGAGACTGTTCTGCCCGGATGTGATTCTGGGCGTTTACACCCCTGATGAGCTCGATGATCGACGAGAAGAACGAGAGGTAAACCCGGCACCGGCGCAGCACGTTAGCCTCGCAGACATTTCAGGTGACAACGTAACTACCACTCAAACGGCTCAGGAATCTGCTCAAAACATCGATGCTCTTGCTGATGATTTTCGTGACCGCATCGAGGCGGCTCAGGATGTGGATAGCGCTAAAGCTCTTCGCGCAGATATTGAAACCGTGAAAGCAACCCTGGGTTCTGCCCTGTTCACTGAGCTGAAAAACAAGGCCGTGAAGCGTTATTACCTGGTGGACGCACGCAACAAGGTTGAGGCCGCTATTAACTCCCTGCCCCAGCCTGACGAGCCGAATGCCGCCGAACGGTTCGCGGAAGCCGAGCGCGTACTGGCATCTTCAAAGCGTCACCTAGGCGACGAGCTGCACGATCAATTCAGCATCACCCTGGCGGATATGAAACCAGAATACGTGGACTAACGAGATCGGGAGGGGAAACCCTCCCTCAAGGAGAAGAAATGCGACTGATTAATCGAGGCAGTAAGCAATCCCCTTTAGCTCGCCAGGCATGTGAAATCGCACTCGCAGCCCACCAGCAAAGATATGGTGACTATGGGCGCAGCAAGATGAAAGAGACCTATACGGTGAAAGTGGAAGGCGTGAAGGTCTGGGTTGAAGTGGTCAACTGCAAGGCAAGCTACGTGGCCACAGCAATGACCGGCATGCGCCGACTGCGTTCCCTGCCCGGCCAGGCAAACTGAAACTGAAATATCAACGACTAAAGACCGGCATATCTATACTCATGCCGGTTACCTGAGGTGAACCATGTCGCAGGTAATTTACGATTCAGAATGGGGCGTTGCTTCAAAACTAAAAGAGAAGACAGGCCTTACCGATCGTCAGATTAAAAGCTATCGCCAAACCTCCTGGGTAGAAGGTGTTCATTTTAAGAGAATCCCATTGGATGGAAGCAGCTCCGAAGAGCGAGGACTTGTCTGGTACAACATCCCAAACATTAATAGGTTTGTGAAGGAGGCATAATGGCTGTAATGCCAACGGGTGTTGAGATCCACAACAATAAAATACGAATTAGTTTCAAGTTTAAGGGCGTTAGATGCCGAGAAACATTGAAAGGATGGATCGTAAATGCTTCGAATCTCAAAAAAGCCGGGAATCTAAGGGCCAAAATTGTAAGCGAGATTCAGTTGGGCACTTTTGACTACCGGGGCGTGTTTCCGGAGTCAAAGGTAGCTGCAAAGTTTTATGCATCTAAAAATATTACGACTTTCGCCGAACTTGCATCAACCTGGTATGAAAACCATAAAATCGATCTCTCGCCTAATGCCACAAGAAGCTATGGGATAGCTGTACGAACGTTAACAAAACTAATTGGCCCTGAAACGCTGGTTGCATCCATCACCAACAGCGACATTCTGGGCTGGAGAAAAGAATTACTGACTGGCGAGACTAACTATGCTCCCGAAAAGAGGAGAAATAAAACCGGCCGCGCTGTTAGAACAGTAGATTATTATCTGGCCATCCTGCGACAAATCCTCGACTATGCGGTTAAAAATAAAGTCATTTCATATCAACCATATGTCGGGATAAAAAGGCTTCGCAAAGGGCAAACAAAACCAGATCCGCTTCTGAGACATGAGTTTGAGCAGTTGAAAGAGACTGCTCCGGCTCAGCAGAAAAACATGTGGCAATTTTTCGCTTATACCGGCGTTCGGCCCGGGGAGCTTTGCGCTCTTGCCTGGGAGGATATCGATCTTAATTCCGGCGAAGCTAACATCGCGCGCAATCTAACTCAGGAAGGCTTGTTTGGACCACCCAAAACCGAAGCTGGATACCGGACGATAAAGTTACTTGAGCCGGCTCTGGAAGCTTTGCGAGCTCAAAAGGAACTTACCGGGAGTGCCCCTAAGGTACCAATCACTTTTCACCACCGGGAGTTCGGTAAAACGGAAACGCAGAAACTGCACTTTGTGTTTATGCCTCGACCTCAGAAAGGCAAGCAAGCTGCGTACTATTCAGTCAGCTCAATTGTGTCACTATGGGATATTACCGTAAGACGATCGGGCATTCGCCGCAGACGCCCCTATCAGCTGCGTCATACATACGCGTGCTGGATGTTGTCGGCAGGTGCTAATCCTGCTTTTATAGCGAATCAGATGGGTCATGAGAATGCAGAGATGGTCTTCCATGTATACTCTGCGTGGATAAATGCTCTCGATAGCGATCAGGTATCATTTTTGAATCAGCGCTTTGGCGGATATGCAAATGCCCCTATAGTGCCCCTGAAGGTAAAAACAAAGTAGTTAATTACTTGATTTTACGGTGATATTTAATGAAAAAGCTGTTTGTGCAGTTTTATCTTTTGCTGTTTGTCTGCTTCCTGGTCATGACCATGCTGGTCGGGCTGGTCTATAAATTCACCGCCGAACGTGCGGGCAGGCAGTCGCTGGACGATCTGATGAAAAGCTCGCTCTATCTGATGCGCAGCGAGCTGAGAGAGATCCCGCCGCACGACTGGGCGAAAACCCTCAAAGAGCTCGATCTGAACCTGTCGTTCGATTTACGCATCGAGCCGTTAAAAGATTTTGAGCTGGACCCGCCCGCCATGCAGCGTCTGCGCGACGGGGACATCGTCGCGCTGGATGAGAAATACACCTTTATCCAGCGTATTCCGCGCAGCCATTACGTACTGGCCGTCGGGCCGGTGCCCTATCTCTACTATCTGCACCAGATGCGTCTGCTGGACATGGCGCTGATGGCTTTTATCGCCATTTCGCTCGCGTTTCCGGTCTTTATCTGGATGCGCCCGCACTGGCAGGACATGCTGAAGCTGGAATCCGCCGCGCAGCGTTTTGGCGAAGGGCATTTTACCGAACGCATTCACTTCGACAGCGGTTCCAGCTTTGAACGTCTGGGGGTGGCCTTTAACCAGATGGCCGATAACATCAATGCCCTGATCGCCAGTAAAAAGCAGCTGATCGACGGGATTGCCCACGAGCTGCGCACGCCGCTGGTTCGCCTGCGCTATCGCCTGGAGATGAGCGAGAATCTGACGGAAGCGGAGTCTCAGGCGCTTAACCGCGACATCGGCCAGCTTGAGGCGCTGATTGAGGAGCTGCTGACCTACGCGCGCCTCGATCGTCCGCAAAACGAACTGAACCTCAGCACGCCGGACCTGCCTGCCTGGCTGCAAACCCACATCGATGACGTTCAGAGCGTGAACCCGCAGCGCACGCTGTTAACGCGCGTCACGCCGGGTGATTACGGCGCGCTCGATATGCGCCTGATGGAGCGCGTGCTGGACAATCTGATGAACAACGCCATGCGCTACAGCGAAAGCACGCTACAGATTGGGCTGGATTTGGAGGGCAATCAGGCCAGCCTGACGGTGGAGGATGACGGTCCGGGGATTGCCCCGGAAGCGCGAGAAACCGTGTTTGAACCGTTTGTCCGACTCGACCCCAGTCGCGATCGCGCCACCGGCGGATGCGGCCTGGGGCTGGCGATTGTTTACTCTATCGCGCAGGCGATGGGCGGCACGGTGCATTGCGAAGAGAGCGAGCTCGGCGGCGCGCGCTTCTGCTTTAGCTGGCCGGTATACCATAACATCGCCCTTCCCGTCCCTGCCTGACTTCAACCGCACGCTGGCCTGACCCGGCGTGCTGTGCTATATGATAAGTATGTTGTAACTAACGAGAGTGCTTATGGCGACCTACGATCTCCTCGAACGGCTGAACAGCACGTTTCGGGAAATAGAACACGAGCTCCTGACCCTGACAGAACGTTTGCAGAGCTGCCGTCTGCTGGCCGCGCGCGTCTTTACCCTGCCCGAGGTTGCCAAAGGGGCCGAGCACGACCCGCTGGACACCATCGCGGTTGAACAGCACATCGGCAGCGCCGCCCTTGAGCTGACGCTGAAGCACTATCGCCGCCTGTTTATCCAGCAGCAGTCAGAAAACCGCAGCAGTAAGGCCGCCGTGCGTCTGCCCGGCGTGATCTGCCTGCAAACCGATGCGACAACGCGCGACGCGCTGGAAAGCCAGATTACCCACATCAACACCCTGAAAGCGGCCTTTGAAAAGATCGTTACCGAAGAGTCCGGCCTCGCCCCTGCCGCCCGGTTTGAATGGGTGCACCGTCAGCTTCCGGGGCTGATTACCCTGAACGCCTATCGCACGCTGACGGTACTGCGCCACCCCGCCACGCTGCGCTTCGGCTGGGCGAATAAGCACATCATTAAAAACTTCACCCGGGATGAGATTCTGGCGCAGCTGGAAAAAAGCCTGAAGACGCCGCGCACCGTCGCGCCGTGGTCGCGCGAGCAGTGGATTGAGCGCCTGGAGCAGGAGTACCACAGCATCGCCTCACTCCCGGCGGACGCGCGCCTCAAGATAAAGCGTCCGGTGAAGGTACAGCCTATCGCCCGCGTCTGGTATTCCGGCCAGCAAAAACAGGTTCAGTATGCCTGCCCTACGCCGCTGATTGCGCTCTATGATGCCGATCGGGGGGCCATCGTGCCGGATATTGGTGAGCTTTTGAATTACGATGCGGACAATGTCCAGCACCGTTACAGACCTCAGGCGCAGCCGCTGCAGCTGATTATTCCGCGGCTGCACCTGTACGTGGCGGGATGACTATTTCAGGCTGCCGACCATCGCTTCCGGGCGAACCCAGGCGTCGAACTCCGCCTCCGTCAGATAGCCCAGCACCAGGGCGGAGGCTTTCAGCGTCAGCCCCTCTTTGTGCGCTTTTTTAGCGATCTCGGCGGCCTTGTCGTAGCCGATATGGGTATTCAGCGCCGTCACCAGCATCAGGGATTCATTGAGCAACTGGCTGATACGTTCGCGATTCGGCTCAATCCCTACCGCGCAGTGCTCGTTAAAGCTCTCCATTCCGTCCGCCAACAGACGAATCGATTGCAGAACGTTGTGGATCACCATCGGGCGATAGACGTTCAGCTCGAAGTTGCCGGACGCACCGCCCAGGTTGACGGCTACGTCGTTGCCCAACACCTGACAGCAGAGCATGGTCATGGCTTCGCACTGGGTCGGGTTCACTTTACCCGGCATGATGGAGCTGCCCGGCTCGTTTTCCGGAATACTGATTTCACCGATGCCGCAGCGCGGACCCGAGGCCAGCCAGCGCACGTCGTTGGCGATTTTCATCAGCGAGGCCGCCAGCCCTTTCAGCGCGCCGTGGGTGTGGACCAGCGCATCGCAGGTCGCCAGCGCTTCGAACTTGTTGGGCGCCGTGACGAACGGCTGCCCGGTGATGTTTGCCAGCTCCTCCGCCACGCGCACCGCGTATTCTGGATGGGTGTTTAACCCGGTCCCGACCGCCGTCCCGCCGAGCGCCAGCTCCGCCAGGTGCGGCAGGCTGTACTCAATATGCTTCAGGTTATGTTCCAGCATCGCCACCCAGCCGGAAATCTCCTGGCCGAGCGTCAGCGGCGTGGCGTCCTGCAGGTGCGTACGGCCAATTTTGACGATGTCGCGGAAGGCCTGCGCTTTCTCGTTGAGCGTGGATTTCAGCACGTTGAGCTGCGGGATAAGCTGCTCGCGGATAGCAATCACCGCCGCCACGTGCATCGCCGTCGGGAAGACGTCGTTAGAACTCTGGCTTTTGTTGACGTCATCGTTCGGATGGACCTTACGCTCCATGCCGCGCACGCCGCCCAGCAGTTCGCTGGCCCGGTTCGCCAGCACTTCATTCATGTTCATGTTGCTCTGGGTGCCGGAACCGGTCTGCCAGATGGCGAGGGGGAATTCGTCGGGATGCTTGCCCGCCAGCACTTCGTCGGCGGCGTTGATGATGGCGGTCGCTTTGTCTGCCGTCAGCAGGCCTAAATCCTGGTTCACTTTCGCGGCGGCGCGTTTGGTGAGCGCCAGCGCCTGAATCAGCGAGACGGGCATTTTTTCGGTCGAAATACGGAAGTGCTCCAGCGAACGCTGGGTTTGTGCGCCCCAAAGCTTGTCGGCCGGGACGTCGATGGCGCCCATCGAGTCTTTCTCATGGCGTACCGTGGTCATTACTTTCTCCTTGATAACAAAAGAGGGATTGCTCACATGCTTAAGGGATAAGTATTGATGACTTCTGAGAAACGATATGGCGCTTTGTGCGCTCTTTTTGATATAGGGTGGCGCAGCCGCCACCCGTCAATTTACAGAATTACTTCACGCACGCCGAACACTGGGACGACTGGATCTGCTTGAAGAAGTCGTTGCCTTTGTCATCCACGAGGATAAACGCCGGGAAATCTTCCACTTCAATTTTCCAGATCGCTTCCATACCCAGTTCCGGGTATTCCACGCACTCCAGGCTCTTGATGCTGCCCTGCGCCAGAACCGCAGCCGGGCCGCCGATGCTGCCGAGGTAGAAACCGCCGTGCTTGTGGCAGGCGTCCGTCACCTGCTGGCTGCGGTTGCCTTTCGCCAGCATGATCATGCTGCCGCCGTTGGCCTGCAGCTGGTCAACGTACGAGTCCATGCGCCCTGCCGTGGTTGGGCCTAACGAGCCGGACGCGTAGCCTTCAGGCGTTTTCGCCGGGCCTGCGTAGTAGATCGGATGATCTTTAATGTACTGCGGCAGCCCTTCGCCGTTGTCCAGACGCTCTTTCAGCTTCGCGTGCGCGATGTCGCGACCCACGATGATCGTGCCGTTCAGCGAGAGACGGGTCGAGACCGGATACTGCGAAAGCTGCGCCAGAATCTCCTTCATCGGACGGTTCAGGTCGACGCGAACCGCTTCACCCTCACCCGCTTTGCGCAGCTCTTCCGGGATGTATTTGCCCGGATTGTTTTCCAGTTTTTCGATCCACACGCCTTCGCGGTTGATCTTCGCCTTGATGTTGCGATCCGCGGAGCAGGACACGCCCATCCCGACCGGACAGGAGGCACCGTGACGCGGCAGACGGATCACGCGCACGTCGTGGGCAAAGTATTTGCCGCCAAACTGCGCGCCGAGGCCCAGGTTACGCGCTTCTTCCAGCAGTTCCTGCTCAAGCTGCACGTCGCGGAACGCCTGGCCGTGCTCGTTACCTTCGGTAGGCAGGCCGTCATAATATTTGGTTGAGGCCAGCTTGACGGTTTTCAGCGTGCTTTCCGCCGACGTACCGCCAATCACAAACGCGATATGGTACGGCGGGCACGCCGCGGTGCCGAGGGTGCGCATCTTCTCAACCAGGTAATTTTTCAGCTTGCCCGGGGTGAGCAGCGCCTTGGTTTCCTGGTAAAGATAGGTTTTGTTGGCTGAACCGCCGCCTTTGGCGATACAGAGGAATTTGTACTCGTCACCGTCGACGCTGTAGAGATCGATCTGTGCCGGCAGGTTGGTGCCGGTGTTGACCTCTTTGTACATATCCAGCGCCGCGTTTTGCGAGTAGCGCAGGTTATCTTCGGTGTAGGTGTTGTAGACGCCGTGCGCCAGGGCCGCTTCGTCACCGCCGCCGGTCCAGACGCGCTGGCCTTTTTTACCGACGATGATCGCCGTGCCGGTGTCCTGACAGGTAGGCAGAACACCTTTCGCCGCGATGTCTGAGTTACGCAGGAACTGCAGGGCAACGTATTTATCGTTTTCGCTGGCCTGCGGGTCGCTGAGAATATCGGCAACCTGCTGCTGGTGCGCTGGGCGGAGCATAAACGAGGCGTCGTGGAAAGCGTGCTGCGCCAGCAGCGTCAGCGCCTGCGGATCCACCTTGAGGATCTCTTGTCCTTCAAACTCAGAGACGGAGACGTGATCGCGGGTTAACAGGTAATACTCGGTCCGATCCTTACTGAGGGGGAAAGGATCCTGATAATGGAAGGGTTTATTCGACATTGGTCTCTCACTTACTGCTTCGGTCTGTTTATTCAGGGCAGATGTTCCGCTGCCCGGCTTAAAAGCGAGTCAGCTTATCCTACACAATTTTTTAACAAAAACTGAGACTAGTACGACTTTTTACATCCACAGGTTACTTCCATGAGGTTTATTGCTTTAATACCTGGAGTTAATTCCACAATTGAATCAGGGCTTGATAATGCAAAAACTCATTAACTCAGTGCAAAACTACGCCTGGGGAAGTAAAACTGCGTTAACGGATCTCTACGGTATCGCGAACCCGAACAACCTGCCGATGGCAGAACTGTGGATGGGGGCGCACCCGAAGAGCAGCTCAAAAATTGAAGACGCCAGCGGCCAGGTTCGCAGCCTGCGTGACGTGATTGACGCCGATAAAGCCGCGCTGCTGGGCGACAAGGTGGCTCAGCGCTTCGGCGAACTGCCGTTCCTGTTCAAGGTGCTGTGCGCCGACCAGCCGCTCTCCATCCAGGTTCACCCGAACAAGAAAGCCTCTGAAATCGGCTTTGCCAAAGAGAACGCGGCGGGAATTCCTTTAGACGCCGCCGAGCGTAACTACAAAGATCCTAACCACAAGCCGGAGCTGGTCTTTGCGCTGACCCCGTTCCTCGCGATGAACGCGTTCCGCGAGTTTTCAGAGATCGTTTCCCTGCTGCAACCGGTCGCGGGTGCCCACAAGGCTATCGCCCACTTCCTTGAAAACCCGAACGCGGACGCGCTGAGCCAGCTGTTTGCCAGCCTGCTGAATATGCAGGGTGAAGAGAAATCTCACGCGCTGGCGGTGCTGAAAGCGGCTCTGGGCAGCCAGCAGGGTGAACCCTGGGAGACTATCCGCCTGATCTCCGAATTCTACCCGGACGACAGCGGCCTGTTCTCCCCTCTGCTGCTGAACGTGGTGAAGCTCAACCCGGGCGAAGCGATGTTCCTGTTCGCTGAAACCCCGCACGCCTACCTGCAGGGCGTGGCGCTGGAGGTAATGGCCAACTCCGATAACGTGCTGCGCGCGGGCCTGACGCCGAAATACATCGATATTCCTGAGCTGGTTGCCAACGTGAAGTTTGTGGCGAAACCTGCCGCGGAGCTGCTGACTCAGCCGGTGAAAAACGGCGCAGAGCTGGACTTCCCAATTCCGGTTGAGGATTTTGCTTTTTCCCTGCACGACCTGAGCCAGGCCGAAACCGTCATAGCGCAGGAAAGCGCGGCGATTCTGTTCTGCGCCGAGGGCGAAGCGACGCTGCGCAAAGGCGAACAGCGTCTGGTGCTTAAGCCCGGTGAGTCAGCATTCGTTGCAGCCAATGAATCTCCGGTCAGCGTAAGCGGCGCCGGTCGCCTGGCGCGCGTTTTCAATAAGCTTTAAGCACTTACTGAATTTTTTAACAACTCTTGCTAAGCTAGTTGCAGGCTTAATATCTCCAGGCGGTTTTTACCGCCTGGTTTCATTTTAGGGATAGTCGCAATGAAAAAATCGGTCGTAGCGGTTGGAGTGATTGTAGCGTTAGGCGTGGTCTGGACGGGGGCCTCCTGGTTTACCGGGAAACAGCTGGAAGGCCGTCTGGCTGAGATGGTGGCGCAGGCTAACGGAGAGATTAAGCGCAGCGCGCCGGAGGCGGGCCTGGAGCTGAGCTACCAGAATTATTATCGCGGCGTGTTTACCAGCCGTATGCAGCTGGTGGTAAAGCCAGTGGCCGGTGCTGAAAACGGCTGGCTGAAACCGGGTCAGAGCGTGGTGCTGGACGAGGTGGTGAGCCACGGTCCGCTGCCGCTGGCGCAGCTGAAGTCCTTTAACCTGATCCCGTCGATGGCGTCCGTTCATACCGTGCTGGTGAATAACGACGTCACCAAACCGCTGTTTGACCTGGCAAAGAATGAATCGCCATTCGACATTAATACCCGCATCAGCTATGCCGGTGACACGAGCTCCGATATTGCTCTGAAAGCGCTGAACTACGAGAAAGAGAATGAGAAAGTCGCCTTCAGCGGCGGTCACTTCAAACTTGACGCTGACCGCGACGGAAACGTGTTCTCCCTGACGGGTGAAGCGGAAAGCGGCCTGGTCAATGCCGTGAACGAATATAACCAAAAGGTTCAGCTCACCTTCAGCAACCTGAAAGCCGACGGCAACAGCCGAATGACCGATTTCCAGGAGCGTATCGGCGATCAAAAACTGTCTCTCGACAAGGTTGCCATTGCGGTTGAAGGAAAAGAGATGGCCGTGCTGGAAGGTATGGACGTCAACGGCAAATCCGACGTTTCCAAAGACGGTAAAAGCATCAACACGCAGCTGGATTACACGCTGAAGAGCCTGAAAGTGCAGAATCAGGATCTGGGCACCGGCAAGCTGTCGCTGAAGATCGGCAATATCGACGGCCAGGCGTGGCACGAGTTTAGCCAGAAATACAGCAAAGAGAGCCAGGCGCTGCTGACCGATGCCGCACTCCAGCAGAACCCTGAAGTGTACCAGCAGCAGGCGATGGCGGTGCTGTTCAACAACCTGCCTGTCCTGCTGAAAGGCGAGCCGGTGATCACCGTTGCGCCACTGAGCTGGAAAAACAGCAAAGGCGAAACCAGCTTTAACCTGTCTCTGTTCCTGAAAGATCCGGCAACCGCAACGGGCGAGCCGCAGACGCTGGCCCAGGAAGTGGATCGCAGCGTGAAGTCGCTCGACAGCAAGCTGACCATCCCGATGGATATGGCGACCGAGTTTATGACCCAGATTGCGAAGCTGGAAGGCTACGGCGATGAAGACGCTGGCAAGCTGGCGAACCAGCAGGTGAAAGGTCTGGCGGCCATGGGCCAGATGTTCCGCATCACCAAAGTGGAAAACAACACGATTTCCACCAGCCTGCAGTATGCCAACGGCCAGGTAACGCTCAACGGCGACAAGATGCCGCTGGAAGACTTCGTCGGCATGTTTGGTATGCCGACGCTGGGGATGCCGGAACCGGCTGAACCGGCAGCGCCAGCCGAACCGGCGGCACCGCAGCAGTAAACGGCAAAACCCCTCGCATGAGGGGTTTTTTATTGCCGGGTGGTGCTGACGCTTACCCGGCCTACGATCCCGAGCCGTTGTTGGCCCGTGCAAGCGCAGCGCCGCCGGGCGATGTGCAGCGGAGATTATTTCACCGTCACCAGCCGCGCCGCCACAATCTGGTGTCCGGCCTGAACGTCCGTGTTGTCGATGCGCTGCATGATCCTGTCCGCCAGCGTGTAGCCCATCTCTCGCGCAGGGGTGGTAGCCCATACGATCGGCAGATCGTCGAGCGCGTTTTCACCGACATCGGCGAACGCTCCCAGCGCCACCTGATGGCCGAAGAAGGTTTCCACCCCGCCCTCGCCGCTCTGACGCCCGGCGCGGATCAGGCCAAACCAGGCGCCCATAGCAATCACGTCGTTGTAGCAAATCACGGCGCTGATCGTCGGACTGCTGCGCAGCAGCGCGCCTATCGCTTCCGCCGCTTTCTTCTGGCTGGATTCACATTCCACGACCCATTCGCTGTGGAACGGCAGGCCGTATTTTATTAGCGTCGCGCAGTAGCCGCCGACCCGTTCGGCGCGCGTCAGGGACGAGCTTTTCCCACCCAGCCAGGCAATGCGCTGATGCCCGCGACGAATAAGATGCTCGGTCAACATTTGCGCGGCCTGCATGTTATCCGGTCGCAGCGTATCGGCCTCGTCCAGATAGCTGGCACGCGAAGCAAACACCAGCGGCACGCCTTTTTCGGCGGCGCGCTCGCACAGCTCGCTGCCCACGCCCGACGCTCCGGCGACGATTACCCCGTCAACACCCTGATTCAGCAGCATATCGAGCCGGGAGAGAAGCTGATCGGCCTCGCGACCGCCGTGCAGAAGAAAGACCATCCGCCCCTGCGCTTCAAGCGCTTCGGTTAACCCGGCGGTCAGCTCCGCATAGAAAGGTGACGTCAGGTCGCGGACAATCAGGCCAATCACCCCGCTTTGCCCGCCGCGCAGCGCCGACGCCTGACGGTTACGGACAAAACCCAGCTGCTCAACCGCCTCGTTCACCCGCTGACCGGTCGCAGGAGAGATGCGCCCTTTTCCGCTTAGCACCAGAGAAACGGTGCTGACGGAAACGCCCGCCGCCAGCGCGACATCGTTGATGGTGATTTTTTTCGCTACAGCCATGTGTTGGCGTGACTCCCTGAAATGAGATCGGTAAAACGTTTTATCAATACGTTATCTTTATACTACCAGTCAAAGCCTGAGAATGTGATTTAGCGCGCACTAAACTTTGATAAAACGTTTTATCTTCTCGCAGCATTGAAGCAGGCAAACTGATTTTAACAATAAAGGAGTCGTTTTATGACGGCGAAAGCAGCACAAAAAATATCGCTGTGGGAATTTTTCCAGCAACTGGGCAAAACCTTTATGCTGCCCGTGGCACTCCTCTCGTTCTGCGGGATTATGCTCGGGATCGGCAGCTCGCTGAGCAGTAAAGACGTCATCACGCTGATCCCGTTCCTCGGTGCCCCGGTGCTGCAGGCGATCTTCATCTGGATGAGTAAAGTCGGCTCCTTTGCGTTTAGCTTCCTGCCCGTCATGTTCTGTATCGCTATCCCGCTGGGCCTGGCGCGCGAGAACAAAGGCGTCGCGGCGTTTGCCGGGTTTGTGGGCTACGCCGTGATGAACCTGGCGGTTAACTTCTGGCTGACCGCGAAAGGCATTTTGCCGACCACCGACGCTGCCGTACTTAAAGCCAACAACATTCAGAGCGTGATCGGTATCCAGTCTATTGATACCGGGATCCTCGGGGCGGTGATCGCGGGTGTGATTATCTGGATGCTGCACGAGCGCTTCCACAATATCCGGCTGCCGGATGCCCTGGCCTTCTTCGGCGGTACCCGCTTTGTACCGATTGTTACCCTGGTAGTGATGGGTCTGTTCGGTTTAATCATTCCGCTGATCTGGCCGGTCTTTGCGATGGGCATCAACGGTATTGGCCGCATCATCAACGGCGCGGGAGATTTCGGTCCGATGATCTTCGGCACCGGCGAGCGTCTGCTCCTGCCGTTTGGCCTGCAGCATATCCTGGTGGCCCTGATTCGCTTCACCGAAGCGGGCGGTACGATGGAGGTGTGCGGTCACGACGTGAGCGGCGCGCTGACCATCTTCCAGGCGCAGCTGAGCTGCCCGACCACACACGGCTTCTCCGAAAGCGCCACCCGCTTCCTGTCTCAGGGTAAAATGCCTGCCTTCCTCGGCGGCCTGCCGGGTGCCGCGCTGGCGATGTACCACTGCGCGCGCCCGGAAAACCGTCATAAAATTAAAGGTCTGCTGATTTCCGGCGTGATCGCCTGCGTCGTGGGCGGTACCACCGAACCAATCGAATTCCTGTTCCTGTTCGTCGCACCGGTGCTGTACCTCATCCACGCGGTGCTGACCGGTCTGGGCTTTACCGTGATGGCGGTGCTGGGCGTGACCATCGGCAACACCGACGGCAACGTGATCGACTTCGTGGTGTTCGGGATCCTGCACGGCCTGTCCACCAAGTGGTACCTGGTGCCGGTCGTGGCGGCTATCTGGTTTGCGGTTTACTACGGCATCTTCCGCTTCGCCATCACCCGCTTTAACCTGAAAACGCCTGGACGCGATACCGATACGGCGAGCAGCGTTGAACAGGCGGTTGCCGGGACCGTGGGCAAATCCGGCTATAACACACCGGCCATTCTGGCGGCGCTGGGCGGCGCGGATAACATCACCTCGCTGGATAACTGCATCACCCGCCTGCGTCTGTCGGTGGCGGATATGTCAAAAGTGGATACCAACGCCCTGAAAGCCAACCGGGCCATCGGCGTGGTACAGTTAAATCAGCACAATTTGCAGGTGGTTATCGGCCCGCAGGTCCAGTCGGTGAAGGATGAGCTGGCAACCCTGATGCGAACAGTTGAAGCCTGATGCCTCAGCCCCCTCTCATGAGGGGGTTTTACTTTAAGGACTCACGTCATGTTTGATTTTTCTACCGTCGTGGATCGACACGGCACCTGGTGTACGCAGTGGGACTACGTCGCCGACCGCTTTGGCGCGGCCGATTTGCTGCCTTTCACCATCTCGGATATGGATTTCGCCACCGCGCCCTGCATTACCGACGCGCTGCATCAGCGCATCAATCACGGCGTGCTGGGCTACAGCCGCTGGAAGAACGATGAGTTTCTCGCCGCCGTCGCACACTGGTTCCAGCAGCGCTTTAACAGCCAGATTGATACGGAAACCGTCGTTTATGGTCCTTCCGTTATCTACATGGTGTCAGAGCTGATTCGTCTCTGGTCACACCCCGGCGACGGCGTAGTGGTGCACACCCCGGCATACGACGCGTTTTACAAAGCCATTGAAGGGAATGCGCGTCATGTGGTGCCCGTGGAGATGGAAAAGCACGCAGCAGGCTGGCAGGGAAATATGGTGGCGCTGGAAGCGGCCCTGGCGAAACCTGAAAACAAAATTTTACTGCTTTGCAGCCCGCAAAACCCAACCGGCAAGGTCTGGACGCGGGACGAGCTGACGCACATGGCTGGACTGTGCGCACGCTATGACGTGGCGGTTATCAGCGATGAAATTCATATGGATATGGTGTGGGGAGAGCATCGTCACACGCCGTGGAGCGCGGTGGCGCGCGGCAAATGGGCGCTTCTCACCTCCGGCTCGAAAAGCTTTAATATTCCGGCGCTGACGGGCGCTTACGGACTGATTGGCGATGAACAGAGCCGTAACGGTTATCTCAGCGCGCTAAAAGGCCGGGACGGACTCTCTTCCCCTTCCGTGCTGGCGCTGACGGCGCATATTGCCGCCTATCAGCATGGAGCGCCGTGGCTGGATGCCCTGCGGGGGTATCTGGAAGAGAATCTGTTGTATATCGCGCAGGAAGTAAACCGCGCCTTTCCAAAACTGAACTGGCAGCCGCCCGAAGCAACCTATCTGGCCTGGATTGACCTGCGCCCGCTGAATATTGACGATCGGGCGCTGCAAAAAGTACTGATCGAGCAGCAAAAAGTCGCCATCATGCCGGGATATACCTACGGCAAAGAGGGAAATGGCTTTGTTCGCCTGAACGCTGGCTGTCCGCGCAGCAAGCTTGAACAAGGGGTGCAACGCCTCATTGCCGGGATTAACACGCTCCTGTAATCAATTTGCGCAACGGAATATTCCCTTGCGCAAATAGCTTTTTACCCCGTTTTGTTTTTATAATATGGCGCACTTTAACCAGAAAAGAGTGCGACCATGATTGATACACGCCTGCCTTTAACTGATATTCATCGTCACCTTGACGGTAACATTCGTGCCCAAACCATCCTCGATCTTGGCCGCCAGTTCAATTTAACGCTTCCTGCGCAGACGCTTGAGTCGCTGATCCCTCACGTACAGGTAACTTCCAATGAACCGGACCTGGTCAGCTTCCTGAGCAAACTCGACTGGGGCGTGAAGATGCTGGCCTCGCTGGATGCCTGCCGCCGCGTGGCGTTTGAGAACATTGAAGATGCGGCCCGTAATGGCCTGCATTACGTCGAGCTGCGCTTCTCGCCGGGCTATATGGCGATGACCCACAGCCTGCCCGTTGCAGGCGTGGTGGAAGCAGTGATTGAAGGCGTGCGCGAAGGGTGTAAAACCTTCGACGTTCAGGCCCGTCTGATTGGCATTATGAGCCGTACGTTCGGCGAAGCCGCCTGCCTGCAGGAGCTTGAAGCGCTGCTGGCCCATCGCGATGCCATCACCGCCGTCGATCTGGCCGGTGACGAGCTGGGCTTCCCGGGCAGTCTGTTCCTCTCCCACTTCAACCGCGCGCGCGATGCCGGCTGGCACATTACCGTGCATGCGGGCGAAGCGGCTGGCCCGGAAAGCATCTGGCAGGCCATCCGCGAGCTGGGCGCCGAGCGTATCGGCCACGGCGTGAAGGCGGTAGAAGATCGCGCCCTGATGGATTTCCTGGCGGAGCAGCGTATCGGGATTGAGTCGTGCCTGACGTCTAATATTCAGACCAGCACCGTGGCAACGCTGGCGCATCATCCGCTGAAAACGTTCCTCGAGCACGGCGTGCTGGCCTCGCTGAACACTGACGACCCGGCGGTTCAGGGCGTGGATATCATCCACGAATACAACATCGCCGCACCGCAGGCGGGTCTGAGCCGCGAACAGATCCGTCAGGCGCAGATCAACGGGCTGGAGATCGCCTTCCTGACGCCCGAAGAGAAGCAGGCGCTTAAAGATAAAGTGGCTCGCGGTTGAGCATTTGCCGGGTAGCGGCTACGCCTTACCCGGCCTACAACAGCCCTTAAAGCTTATGCCAGACAGAGCGTGGCGCGATGTTTGGCAGATTCAATACCCAGCTCAATCAGCTCCATAATCTGAATCGCCTGGCTGGCCGGAACCGGATTTTCGCCCGTGCCGTTCAGCGCATCGCGAATGCCCGCATAATAGGCCGGATAGTTGCCCGGGATCGTCAGCAAGGTCTCCTCTACCAGTTCCTCACCTTCCACCCGCGTGACCACGCCGTCGCGCATATCATAGCCCCAGTCTTCCTGCGGCAAACGTTCACCGCTTTTCAGCCGGTCCTCCTGCGGATCGAGGCCAAACTTCACGTAGCTCCCGCGCGTGCCGTGAATGATGTAGCGGGCAGATTCCGCGGCCGCGACCATCGTGCCGTGCAGCACAATCCGCCGCTGCGGGTAGCTGAGCACCGCGTGGAAGTAATCGGTCGTCTGCGCTCCGGGCCGGAGCTGGGCCAGATCGACCGTCATGCTCACCGGCAGACCAAAAAGATTGACGGCCTGATCCAGCAGATGCGGGGCTAAATCGTACCAGATGCCGCTGCCCGGACCGGCCTGCTCGCGCCAGCGGTTTCGTACCTGCGGACGGAAGCGGTCAAAGTGCGATTCAAAAAAGAGGATCTCCCCTAGCGTGCCTTCACTGAGAAGCCTTTTTACCGTCAGAAAGTCGCTGTCCCAGCGGCGGTTATGGAACACCGACAGCAGCCTGCCCAGGCTCTTTGCCAGCGCATCCAGCTCGCGAGCCTGAGACAACGTGACGGTAAAGGGCTTATCGACCACCACGTGCTTACCGGCGTCAAGCGCGGCCTTTGCCAGCGGGAAGTGGGTGTCGTTCGGGGTGGGGATAACGATTAAATCAATATTCGGATCGTTGAAAAGGTGTTTTGGCTCAGAGACAACCGGCACGGAAGGCCAGTCGGCATGGACTTTAGCGGCATCGCTGCTGGATACCGCAGCCAGGGTCATCCCCGGCGTCCCGGCTATCAGAGGCGCATGAAACGTTTTGCTTGCATACCCGTAGCCGATAAGCCCAACGCGGATATTATCACTCATAGTGCCGTCCTCTTTTATGACGTTCTTATTTCACACTGGCTAGCCTGGCATTGCCACAGATTAATAATGTGCCATATGACTTAAAATAGCAGGTTGTACGGGTTGTTTTTGTTACATAGTATTAACCCACTGATTTTGTTTAAGGGAACCGTTCCCAAAGCGCTTGCCGTCGGGGAAACGTCGCTGTAACATTTGCGACCTGTATTTATGGATAAAGTACAACTACGAATCATGACGTCAATTATTAATCGAATCATTGAATTAGCGGGATGGATTGTCCTTGGGGTTTCGGTCATTTTGCTGGGCGTTGCCAGCCATATCGATAACTACCAGCCGCCGGAGCCTGTCACAGTCGCCCAACCTAAGTAACCGGTTACTGCAATAAAGAGTGACATAATATGTCAGTTACTTATTGCCAGCCCTGGTGAACACGGTTAACCTTCTCTTCCAGGCATCGTCTGATGCCTGAATTTCAGCAAAGAAAACTCCTAATTTCGTCGCGTTACCTGAGTGGGCTGTTTACGTCTTTATTAATCCGTTTATTATTCGAACGAATTACCTTAACTGGTATTACTCACTTTTATATGGAAACTTATTAATATGACAGTTCAGGACTATTTATTAAAATTTCGCAAGATCAATTCGCTTGAGAGCCTGGAAAAACTGTTTGACCATCTGAACTACACCCTGTCGGATAATCAGGACATCATTAATATGTATCGCGCCGCTGACCATCGCCGTGCGGAGCTGGTTTCCGGAGGTCGTTTGTTCAACGTGGGTGAAGTGCCTAAGTCCGTATGGCGTTACGTTTTATAAGAAAGTAGCCATCCGCGCGAAATGTTATATACTCTCCGCCCTGCAAACTGGCTGTACAACATTTCGCGCAGATTATGGGAGAGTTCATGACCGCAACGCCTGGAGAACGCATTGGAGGCTGGTTAATCGCCCCACTGGCATGGCTGCTGGTTGCCTTATTAAGCGCATCACTTGCGCTGCTGCTGTATACCACCGCACTGATTACCCCTCACGCTATCCAGACCCTGATGTCGCAAAGCGTGCTGAATATTGCGATGTGGTTTGTGTCGTTCGTTTTCGCGATTGGTATGTGGTACTACACCCTGTGGTTGACCATTGCCTTCTTTAAGCGCCGCAAAAGTGTACCTAAACACTACATTATCTGGCTGCTGATTTCGGTTCTGCTGGCGGTTAAAGCGTTTGCTTTTTCGCCCGTATCAGACGCTCTGGCCGTTCGTCAGCTGCTTTTCCCGTTACTGGCGGCCGCGCTGCTGGTCCCCTATTTCAAGCGTTCGACGCGGGTAAAAAACACCTTCGTGAACCCGTAATAACCTTACAGATAACCTGTTGTCGCCTGCGTGAGTTTGTCCGATAATAGGCGGCTTTTTTATTTCAGGCTAAATAATGACCGATTACTTACTGCTCTTTGTCGGCACCGTGCTGGTTAACAACTTCGTTCTGGTGAAGTTCCTTGGCCTGTGCCCGTTTATGGGCGTGTCCAAAAAGCTGGAAACGGCGATGGGCATGGGGCTGGCGACAACCTTCGTCATGACGATGGCGTCCATCTGCGCGTGGTTGATTGATACCTGGATCCTCATCCCGCTGGGGTTAATCTATCTTCGTACGCTGGCTTTTATTCTGGTCATTGCGGTTGTTGTGCAATTTACTGAAATGGTGGTGCGTAAAACCAGCCCGGCCCTCTATCGCCTGCTGGGTATCTTCCTGCCGCTGATCACCACCAACTGCGCCGTTCTCGGCGTTGCGCTGCTGAACATCAACCTTGGCCATAACTTTATGCAGTCGGCGCTGTACGGTTTTTCCGCCGCCGTCGGTTTCTCATTTGTTATGGTCCTGTTCGCGTCGATTCGCGAGCGTCTGGCGGCAGCGGATATCCCTGCGCCCTTCCGCGGTAACGCGATTGCGCTGGTGACCGCGGGTTTAATGTCTCTGGCCTTTATGGGCTTTAGTGGTCTGGTGAAGTTGTAATGAATGCTATCTGGATTGCCATCGCCTCTATCAGCGTCCTGGGGTTGGTGTTTGGCCTTATCCTGGGTTACGCCTCCCGCCGTTTCGCGGTAGAGGACGATCCCGTTGTTGAAAAAATTGATGAGCTTTTGCCGCAAAGCCAGTGCGGGCAGTGCGGCTACCCGGGCTGCCGTCCCTACGCTGAAGCGGTAGGCATTCAGGGTGAAAAAATTAACCGCTGCGCCCCCGGCGGCGAAGCGGTGATGCTGAAAATCGCGGACCTGCTTAACGTCGATCCGCAGCCCGTTGATGGCGATGCGGAGGTGCAGGAGCCGGTTCGCGCCCTCGCCGTGATCGACGAAGCCAACTGCATCGGCTGCACCAAATGTATTCAGGCCTGCCCGGTTGACGCCATTGTGGGCGCCACCCGCGCCATGCACACCGTCGTGGCGGACCTCTGCACCGGCTGTAACCTCTGCGTGGCCCCCTGCCCGACGCAATGTATTGAGTTGCGCCCGGTTGAAACGACTACCGAAAGCTGGAAGTGGGAGCTTCAAACCATTCCGGTTCGCATCATTCCTGTGGAACAACATGCTTAAGTTATTTTCTGCTTTCAGAAAAGAGAAGATTTGGGACTTTGACGGCGGTATCCATCCGCCAGAGATGAAAACCCAGTCCAACGGCACGCCGCTGCGTCAAATTCCGCTGGCGACGCGTTACGTCATGCCGCTCAAACAGCATATTGGTGCTGAGGGCGAGCTGTGCGTGAAAGAAGGCGATACGGTTCTTCGCGGTCAGCCGCTGACCTTTGGCCGTGGGCGAATGCTGCCGATACACGCCCCCACCTCCGGTAAAGTGGTGGCGATTGCCCCTCATACGGTGGCTCATCCGTCCGCGCTGTCGGAGCTGAGCGTGATCATTGAAGCCGACGGCGAAGACCGATGGATCGATCGTGACGGCTGGAGCGACTACCGCTCCCACAGCCGCGAAGCCCTTATCGAGCGAATTCATCAGTTCGGCGTCGCCGGGCTGGGCGGCGCGGGCTTCCCGACTGGCGTTAAGCTGCGCGGCGGTGGCGATAACATTCAGACGTTGATTATCAACGCCGCCGAGTGCGAGCCGTATATCACCGCCGACGATCGTCTGATGCAGGACTGTGCCGCTCAGGTAGTGGAAGGCATCCGCATCCTGGCGCACATTCTGAAGCCGCGGGAAGTGCTGATTGGTATCGAAGACAATAAACCACAGGCCATCTCGATGCTGCGCGCCGTGCTGGCGGGCAGTCATGATATTAGCCTGCGCGTTATCCCGACCAAGTACCCTTCTGGCGGCGCAAAACAGCTGACGCAAATTCTGACCGGCAAGCAGGTCCCGCACGGCGGACGCTCTTCGGATATCGGCGTGCTGATGCAAAACGTCGGCACCGCCTATGCGGTGAAGCGCGCGGTGATTGACGGCGAGCCGTTGACCGAGCGCGTGGTGACGCTGACCGGGGAATCGATTTCTCGTCCGGGCAACGTCTGGGCGCGTCTGGGTACGCCGGTGCGCCATCTGCTGGAACAGGCTGAATTTTGCCCGGCCAGCGACCAGATGGTGATCATGGGTGGCCCGCTGATGGGCTTTACGCTGCCGTGGCTGGACGTTCCGGTAGTGAAAATCACTAACTGTCTGCTCGCTCCTTCCCCCACCGAAATGGGTGAAGAGCAGGAAGAGAAAGGTTGCATCCGCTGCAGCGCCTGTGCCGATGCCTGTCCGGCGGATCTGCTCCCGCAGCAGCTGTACTGGTACAGCAAAGGCCAGCTGCACGACAAGGCAAAATCCCATAACCTGGCCGACTGCATTGAATGCGGCGCCTGCGCCTGGGTCTGCCCAAGCAACATTCCGCTGGTGCAATACTTCCGTCAGGAGAAGGCCGAGATTTATGCCATCTCCATGGAAGAAAAACGCGCCGCAGAAGCCAAGGCACGTTTCGAAGCGCGTCAGGCGCGACTGGAGCGCGAAAAAATCGCCCGTCAGGAACGCCATAAGCAGGCCGCCGTTCAGCCTGCCGGGAAAGATCAGGATGCGATCAACGCCGCACTGGCGCGAGTTCGCGAGAAAAAAGCCGATGCCGCCCAGACGGTGGTGATCCAGGCCGGGGAAAAACCGGATAACAGCGAAGCGATTGCCGCCCGCGAAGCGCGAAAGGCTGCGGCTCGCGCGCGTCAGGCGGAAAAAGCGCAAACGGTTCAGGCAGATACTGAGATCGACCCGCGTAAAGCGGCCGTTGAAGCGGCGCTAGCCCGGGCCAAGGCCCGCAAAGCTGGAGAGCAGCAGGTAGTCGTCGAGCAAGAAGCGGTCGACCCACGCAAAGCCGCCGTTGAAGCGGCGATTGCCCGCGCCAAAGCCCGCAAGGCTGCGCAGCAAGCGCCAGAGGCAGTATCAGAAGCAGAAGCACCACCGGTCGACCCGCGTAAAGCCGCCGTCGAAGCAGCGATTGCCCGCGCCAAAGCCCGTAAGGCTGCGCAGCAGGAAGAGCAGCCGCAGGCCGCCAACGATGACCCGCGCAAGGCCGCCGTCGCCGCCGCCATTGCGCGCGTTCAGGCGAAGAAAGCCGCACAGCAAGCCGTAAACGAGGATTAAATGGTTTTCAGAATCGCAAGTTCCCCTTACACCCACAACCAGCGTCAGACATCGCGCATTATGATGCTGGTCTGCCTGGCCGCGCTGCCGGGCATTGCCGTTCAGTGCTGGTTTTTCGGCTGGGGAACCCTGTTCCAGATAGCCCTGGGCTGCGCCAGCGCCGTCGCGGCGGAAGCACTCGTCCTGAAGCTGCGTAAGATGGCGGTGTCACGCATTCTGGCTGACAACTCCGCGCTGCTGACCGGCCTGCTGCTCGCCATCAGTATTCCGCCGTTTGCCCCGTGGTGGATGGTCGTGCTCGGTACCGTGTTTGCCGTGATCATTGCCAAACAGCTGTACGGCGGGCTCGGCCATAACCCGTTTAACCCGGCGATGATTGGCTACGTGGTGCTGCTAATCTCCTTCCCGGTGCAGATGACCAGCTGGCTGCCGCCGCACGAGATTGCGGCCACGGTTCCGGGCTTTATGGATGCCCTGCACGTTATCTTTACCGGCCATACGGCGCTCGGCGCTGATATGAACGCCCTGCGCATGGGCGTGGACGGTATCAGCCAGGCGACGCCTCTCGATACCTTTAAAACGTCCCTGCATGCCGGGCACAGCGTTGATCAGATCATGAAATCCGCGATTTACAGCGGCATGCTGGCGGGTGCAGGCTGGCAGTGGGTCAACCTGGCGTATCTTCTGGGCGGCCTGTTCCTGCTGCAGCAAAAAGCCATTCGCTGGCATATTCCGGTCAGCTTCCTCGTGACGCTGACGGTTTGCGCGACGCTGGGATGGGTCTTCTCTCCTGAATCACTCGCCAGCCCGCAGATGCATTTGCTCTCCGGTGCGACCATGCTAGGTGCCTTCTTTATCCTGACGGATCCGGTCACGGCGTCAACGACTAACCGCGGCCGCCTGATCTTCGGCGCGCTGGCGGGCCTGCTGGTATGGCTCATCCGCAGCTTTGGCGGTTACCCGGACGGCGTCGCGTTTGCCGTCCTGCTTGCCAACATTACCGTTCCGCTCATCGACTATTACACGCGTCCGCGCGTGTACGGCCATCGCTAAGGGTTTCGCCATGTTAAAAACGATGCAAAAGCACGGCGTCACGCTGGCTGTCTTCGCCGCGGTCCTGACCGGGCTGACGGCCCTGGTTAACACGTTAACCAAAACGACCATCGAAGAGCAGGCTTCAAAGCAGCAAAAGGCGCTGTTCGATCAGGTGATCCCGTCAGATTTCTACGATAATGACCTGCAAAAGAGCTGCTTTGTGGTAGACGCGCCGCAGCTTGGGAAAGGCGCGCACCGCCTCTTTATTGCCCGCAAAGGGGATAAACCGGTAGGCGCGGTGATGGAAGCGACGGCGCCCGACGGCTATTCCGGCGCCATTCAGCTGCTTGTCGGCAGCGATTTCTCCGGCACTATTCTGGGTACTCGCGTGACGGAACATCATGAAACGCCGGGCCTGGGCGATAAAATTGAAACCCGTCTGAGCGACTGGATTTTGCACTTTGCCGGTAAAGTTATCCATGGCGAAGGGGATACCGCGTTTGCGGTGAAGAAAGATGGCGGCGAGTTCGACCAGTTCACCGGCGCGACCATCACGCCGCGCGCCGTGGTGAACGCCGTAAAACGAGCCGGGCTGTATGCCGAAACGCTGCCCGCGCAAATCAACAATCTTCCGGCCTGTGGGGAGTAATCATGAGCCAGGTTAAAGAGGTTATTGTCCAGGGATTGTGGAAGAACAACTCCGCGCTGGTCCAGCTTCTGGGGATGTGTCCCCTGCTGGCGGTAACGTCCACCGCCACCAACGCGCTCGGTCTGGGTCTGGCAACCACGCTGGTGCTGACGCTGACCAACCTCTCCATCTCCGCCCTGCGACGCTGGACGCCTTCGGAAATTCGTATTCCGATTTATGTCATGATCATTGCGTCGGTGGTCAGTATCGTCCAGATGCTGATTAACGCCTACGCGTTTGGCCTGTACCAGTCGCTCGGGATCTTTATTCCCCTTATCGTGACCAACTGTATCGTCGTTGGCCGTGCGGAAGCGTTCGCGGTGAAAAACAGCCCCGCCATGTCGGCGCTGGATGGTTTTTCCATTGGAATGGGCGCCACCTGCGCCATGTTCGTGCTGGGCTCGCTGCGCGAGATCCTCGGTAACGGTACGCTGTTTGACGGCGCAGATGCGCTGCTGGGCGGCTGGGCCAAAGCGCTGCGCGTTGAAGTGTTCCACACCGATACGCCATTCCTGCTGGCAATGCTGCCCCCTGGCGCGTTTATTGGCCTTGGCATGATGCTGGCGATAAAATACCTGATTGATGAGAAACGTAAGCGCCGCGCGGCTGAGCGTAGCGTTCTGGAAGGGACACCCGAGAAGGCTTCATGAATAAAGAAAAGCGCATTGCGATCCTGACCCGTCTGCGGGACGAGAACCCGCACCCGACGACGGAGCTGAATTTTACCTCCCCGTTTGAGCTGCTGATCGCGGTGTTGCTCTCTGCACAGGCGACCGATGTGAGCGTCAATAAAGCCACTGCCCTGCTCTATCCGGTCGCCAATACGCCAAAAGCCATGCTGGAGCTGGGCGTGGAAGGCGTGAAGTCCTATATCAAAACCATCGGCCTGTTTAACAGCAAAGCCGAGAACGTCATTAAGACCTGCCGGATCCTGCTGGAACAGCACGGAGGCGAAGTACCGGAAGATCGCGCCGCGCTGGAAGCCTTACCGGGCGTGGGGCGTAAGACCGCGAACGTGGTGCTCAACACCGCGTTTGGCTGGCCGACCATCGCCGTGGATACGCATATTTTCCGCGTCTCTAACCGGACTAACTTCGCGCCGGGGAAAAATGTTGAGCAGGTCGAAGAGAAGCTGTTAAAGGTGGTTCCGGACGAATTTAAGGTTGACTGTCATCACTGGCTGATTCTGCACGGCCGCTATACCTGTATTGCCCGTAAGCCTCGCTGCGGCTCCTGCATTATTGAAGATCTCTGCGAATACAAAGAAAAAGTGTATCCCTGATCGTCACAAACCCTTACCAAAAGAAGGGCTACCAGACACCCTTCTTTTGGCCGTTATTTGTCCGTCTTTCATTCCCCCTGACCTGTCACTTGTTCGGTTGTTTAACGCTCAAACAGGTTAATACTTTTTTCATAGCCAAAAATTTCTATACATCTGTGATCGCGATCACCCTGATAACTTCATGTTGAATTTTTGTTGTCAAAATCCGCCTAAACCCTTTGTCTGACAAGATACTCTCCTTCCACCACCGAAGATAAGACCAGCTATTTTTCAGAATATGGCCCATATCACTGCATTAAGCGGCAAATAGCAGAACATATCGCCAAAACCCGGTCGTGGTGGGTTATTGCCAGTCGAAAAAACTACCTTTACTCATCGTATGAAATTTAACGCTGAATAACATTTATATGAACCGACGATTATACCACTTCAGATATATGTAACAGATTATTACAAACGTATTGCCAGATGGGGCAGGATAGTGAACATTACCCGCCGTTTCTCCTCCCAATATAACTATAAGGCGTATGGACTACGGCCATCGCGCTATGAACACCCCCGTTAATATGGGATGTAAAAAAAGAGGTATATGTGTCTACTGCAAACAATAAACCAACAGATGAAAGCGTGAGTCTTAACGCTTTTAAACAGCCTAAAGCGTTCTATCTCATCTTCTCTATCGAGTTATGGGAGCGTTTTGGTTATTACGGCCTGCAAGGGATCATGGCGGTTTACCTGGTAAAACAGCTGGGTATGTCCGAAGCCGATTCCATCACGCTGTTCTCTTCCTTTAGTGCTCTGGTGTACGGTCTGGTCGCTATTGGCGGCTGGCTGGGTGATAAAGTCCTCGGGACTAAACGCGTCATCATGCTGGGCGCCATTGTCCTGGCGATCGGCTATGGTCTGGTTGCATGGTCAGGGCATGATGCCGCTGTCGTGTATATGGGTATGGCGACGATTGCCGTCGGTAACGGTCTGTTCAAAGCGAACCCGTCCTCCCTGCTTTCTACCTGCTATAACAAAGACGATCCGCGCCTGGACGGTGCATTTACCATGTACTACATGTCCATCAACATCGGTTCGTTCTTCTCGATGCTGGCAACCCCATGGCTTGCGGCGAAGTTCGGCTGGAGCGTGGCGTTTGCGCTGAGCTTCGTGGGCATGCTGATCACCGTGGTCAACTTCCTGTTCTGCCGCAGCTGGGTTAAAGACTACGGTTCAAAACCTGACTTCGAGCCTGTGCATATGGGCAAACTGCTGGCCACCATCGTGGGCGTTGTTGTCCTCGCGGCAATCGCCACCTGGCTGCTGCACAACCAGGGTATCGCCCGTGCCGTTCTGGGCGTGGTTGCGCTGGGTATCGTGGTTATCTTTGCGAAAGAAGCGTTCGCCATGCAGGGTGCTGCCCGTCGCAAGATGATTGTGGCGTTCATTCTGATGCTGGAAGCGATTATCTTCTTCGTGCTGTACAGCCAGATGCCAACCTCACTGAACTTCTTCGCCATTCGTAACGTTGAGCACTCAATTCTGGGCATCGCGTTCGAGCCGGAACAGTATCAGGCGCTGAACCCGTTCTGGATCATGATTGGTAGCCCGATTCTGGCCGCTATCTATAACAAGATGGGCGACCGTCTGCCAATGCCGCACAAGTTTGCTATCGGTATGGTGCTGTGCTCCGGCGCGTTCCTGGTGCTGCCGCTGGGTACCAAATTTGCCACCGACGCGGGTATCGTGTCCGTTAACTGGCTGATCCTGAGCTACGCGCTGCAGTCTATCGGTGAACTGATGATCTCCGGTCTGGGTCTGGCGATGGTTGCACAGCTGGTGCCGCAGCGTCTGATGGGCTTCATTATGGGTAGCTGGTTCCTGACCACTGCCGGTGCGGCAATCATTGCGGGTAAAATTGCGAACCTGATGGCTGTGCCGGAAAACGTCACTGACCCACTGGTCTCCCTGAACGTCTACGGTACCGTGTTCATGCAGATTGGTATCGCGACTGCGGTTATTGCAGTTCTGATGCTGCTGACCGCGCCGAAACTGAATCGTATGACTCAGGACGACGACAAGACGGCTGAAGCGACCAAAACCGCTACCGCGTAAGATTATTGAGAAACGACAGAACAGAAGCCGCTAATGCATTAGCGGCTTTTTTTTTGTCCGTTGGCGCACTAACATAGCTGAAACCTCAGCAAAAAGGAGTTACCGATGAAACTGTTCTACAAACCGGGCGCGTGCTCTCTTGCTTCCCACATCACCCTGCGCGAGAGCGGCAAAGATTTCACGCTGGACGGCGTTGATCTGATGAAAAAGCGTCTGGAAAATGGCGATGATTTTCTTGCCATTAACCCCAAGGGACAAGTTCCGGCGCTCTTGCTGGATGACGGTACTCTGCTGACCGAAGGCGTCGCGATTATGCAGTTCCTGGCCGATAGCGTACCCGATCGCCAGCTGCTGGCACCGGTGAGTACCATTTCTCGCTATAAGACGCTGGAATGGCTGAACTACATTGCAACCGAGCTGCACAAAGGATTTACGCCGTTGTTCCGCCCGGATACGCCAGAGGAGTTCAAACCAACCCTGCGTGCGCTTCTTGAGAAAAAGCTGCAGTACGTTAACGAATCGCTGAGAGACGAACAGTGGATTTGTGGTTCGCGCTTCACGATTGCCGATGCGTATCTGTTTACCGTGCTGCGCTGGGCGCGCGCGGTTAAGCTGAACCTGGAAGGGTTAGACCATATCGCATCGTATATGAAACGCGTGGCGGAGCGTCCTGCAGTGGCTGCGGCGCTGAAAGCGGAAGGGTTGAACTAACCGAGCGGCCTGTGTTGCCGGGTGGCGCTAACGCTTACCCGGCCTACACGTTTTGGCTGGCTATAACCGGGTTGCGCTGAAATAGTGCTCCGGCTTCGCGATACGATCCTGTGCCGCAACCACCTGCAGTTCATATTCCTGCATCTCTTTCGTCGCAATCATGATTTCGTACACCGCCGCGGTAACGTGTTCCAGCGCGTCGCGCATCGTCGCCCCCTGCAGTAATTTCACCAGCAGCAGACCACTCGTAACATCTCCGACCCCAACCGGCTGGCGCAGGCCGAAATCCACCAGCGGACGGCTAATATGCCAGGCGTCATCTTTCGTCACCAGAAGCATCTCAAAACGGTCCTGACTCAGCCCTGCGCGGGCGAGATGTTTTACCAGCACCACCTCAGGCCCCTGAGCGATCAGTTCGCGAGACGCGCTTACCGCCTCTTCTACGCTGTTAACCGGACGCTCGCAGAGAATTTCGAGCTCGACCAGGTTTGGCGCAATGATATCGCTGGCGGGCAGCGCGTGGCGGACGTGAAACTCTGCGACGCCTGGCGCCACGATACAGCCTTTCTCCGGATGGCCCATGACGGGGTCGCAGAAGTATTTTGCCGCCGGGTTTGCGGCTTTCACCTGACGTACGATGCCGAGGATATGCTCCCCCTGCTCCGCTGAGCCGAGGTAGCCGCTCAGCACGGCGTCACAGCGTCTGAGCTGGTCGATATCGGCAATCCCCTGCACAACCTCGGTGAGGTGCGAAGGCGGCATTACGCAGCCGGTCCATTTGCCGTATTGCGTGTGGTTAGAGAACTGCACGGTATTAAGGGGCCAGACGTTGACGCCGAGGCGACGCATCGGGAATTCCGCGGCGCTATTGCCAGCGTGTCCAAAAACAACGTGGGACTGAATGGCGAGGATGTTCTTCATTTTTTTCTTACCAAACCCTGAAAAAACAAAAGGGGCGTGGTTTCCCACGCCCCTGGAGACTGTTAATTATTTCCAGCAGACAAGGCAGTAGTTTTTCTTACCGCGACGCAGCAGCGTGTAGCGACCATACAGACGGTCACCGTCAACGAAGGTGTATTCCGGGTCGGCCTGTTTCTCGCCGTTGATGGTAATAGCGTTAGACGCGATGGTTTTACGCGCCTGACCGCGCGAAGGCTGGAGCTCAGAGTCCACCAGCGCCTGCATCAGGTCAGCCCCTTTTTCCATCTCAACCATTGGCACGCCGTCCTGCGCCAGCTGTTCGAAGTCCGCTTCGCTCAGATCGCTCAGGGTACCGTTGAACAGGCTTGCGGTAATACGTTTTGCCGCGGCCAGACCTTCTTCACCGTGAACCAGTTTGGTGACTTCGTCCGCCAGCACGTACTGGGCGCGCGGTGCTTTACCGCTGTTTTTGTCTTCTTCTTCCAGCGCGTTGATGTCTTCGATGTCCATAAAGGTGAAGAACTTCAGGAAGCGGTAAACATCGGCATCCGCCGTGTTGATCCAGAACTGGTAGAATTTGTACGGGCTGGTTTTCTTCGGATCGAGCCATACCGCGCCGCCTTCGGTTTTCCCAAATTTGGTGCCGTCTGCCTTGGTGATCAGCGGAACGGTCAGACCGAAGACCTGGTTCTGGTGCAGACGACGTGTCAGGTCGATACCGGAGGTGATGTTACCCCACTGATCGGAACCGCCAATCTGCAGGGAAACGCCGTGCAGCTTGTTCAGGCAGGCAAAGTCATAGCCCTGCAGCAGGTTGTAGGAGAACTCGGTAAAGGAGATACCCTGGTCGTCACGGTTCAGACGCTGCTTCACGGCCTCTTTGTTAATCATCTGGTTAACAGAGAAGTGCTTGCCGATGTCGCGCAGGAAGGTCAGCACGTTCATGCTGCCAAACCAGTCGTAGTTGTTCGCGGCAATGGCAGAGTTTTCACCACAGTTGAAGTCGAGGAATGGTGCAACCTGTTTGCGGATCTTATCCACCCACTCCTGCACGGTATCTTCGGTGTTCAGTTTACGCTCAGCGGCTTTAAAGCTTGGGTCACCAATCAGGCCGGTCGCGCCGCCCACCAGCGCAACAGGCTTATGGCCCGCCATCTGGAAGCGTTTCAGGCATAACAATGGAACAAGATGCCCCAAATGCAAGCTGTCAGCGGTGGGATCGAAGCCGCAATAGAGCGCGATCGGGCCTTGCGCCAGTCGCTCTGCTAACGCTTCCTCGTCCGTCACCTGGGCCACGAGGCCCCGCTCTTGCAATTGTTTAATCAAGTTACTGCTTGCCATCAAATTCTCCATGTATAAACGACTGCACCTTTGCCGGTACACGACTTTTCGCCTGATGCGAAAGGACAATAGAATAAAGCGCAAGCGCGGTGTGCGCTAGCGCTTAAATCAACAAATTTCGGGGATTACGGTGCCAGTCTGTCGATTTTCCAACCGCCATTCTCGCGCTGGTATAAAAAGCGGTCGTGCAGGCGATGTTCGCCCCCCTGCCAGAACTCCATCTGCTCAATCGGGATGCGGAAACCGCCCCAGAAGCTTGGCAGAGGAATTTCACCCTGCTGGAACTTCTGTTTCAGCTCCAGGAATTTACTTTCCAGCACGCCGCGGGCAGAAATTCGGCTGGACTGTTTTGATACCCAGGCGCCAATCTGGCTGTCACGGGGGCGGCTGTGAAAATACTTCACCACTTCCAGCGTCGAGAGACGTTCCGCCTTGCCGGTGACCATTACCTGACGTTCCAGCATGTGCCAGGGGAACAGCAGGCTGATACGCGGATTGTTTTCTAAATGGTGCGCCTTGCGGCTGCCGAGGTTGGTATAGAACACCAGCCCTTTCTCGTCATAATGCTTGAGCAATACGATGCGCTGATACGGTTGGCCGTTTTCATCCACCGTCGCGACAACCATGGCGGTTGGGTCGGCGAGTTTCGCTTCGCAGGCCTGTTTCAGCCAGCGTTCAAAAAGCACGAGGGGTTCAGCGGGGAGATCCTGGCGACGCAGGCCGCCTTTAGTGTATTCACGGCGCAGATGCGCAATTTGCTGCAGTTCGTCGTTATCTGACATGGCGTTAGCTGACATTGAGAGTGGGTGGCGCTATTGTGCGCCGCCCCTGTAAAAATCTCAACGCTTCGGATTTTCGAGCTGGCAATTGTTCAGCACAATGCGGTCGCGTTTGTAGACCGTGGCGCTGTCGCCTTTTGACCAGAAGACGTAAATACCGTCGGTATAACGCGCGCCGGAGGCTGACATCCCCTGCTTCAGCGTCAGCAATTTATTGTCATAAACAAAGCTGGCTTCCTGACGTGGGTTATTCAGCTTGACGGTCAGCGGTTTTTCATCGCAGCGATACTCCAGCGTATCGGTCTGCATGCGCTCAAGGAGCTGGTTATAGACGCTGCATCCTGACAGCAATAAAGGCGCGGCAATAAGAAGAAGTTTTTTCATGGGCGTATTCCGAAGACTTTCCTGGTCCTGGAGGGCATGGCTGCCCTCCTGTTTCGTTCCATTCTAACGATGACGCGCCGCGCTGAATTTCAGTTAACTCTGATTATGACGAGGATTTGCCGGGAAAATCGCCCCGAGGACGCTCGCCTCACGCGCGCCGGTTACCGACGGCAAGTTGCCCGGCAGTCCGGCAATGGTGCGCCAGGCGAGCCAGGCGAAGGCCAGCGCCTCCATATCATCCCCGCTGATGCCTGCCTCATCGGTCGTGGTCACTTCGGTCCCCGACAGTAGCCCCGCAAGACGCGCCATCACCAGCGGGTTGCGGCCTCCTCCGCCGCACACCAGCAGGCGTTCACATCCGCCGCTGAGCAGAACCTGTTCGGAGATCGACACGGCCGTCAGCTCGGCAAGCGTCGCCTGGACATCCTGCGGCGCGAGCGCCGGGAATGGCGCCAGCTGACGCTCAAGCCAGCCCAGGTTGAAGTATTCACGCCCCGTGCTCTTAGGGGCCGGCAGGGCAAAATAAGGATCGCTCAGCATCGACTGCAGCAGCGGAATAATCACTTTTCCCCCGCTCGCCCACTCGGCGTTTTTATCATACGGTTGTCCGCGCTGCCGCCAGATCCAGGCATCCATTAACATATTGCCCGGGCCGGTATCGTAGCCGCGGACGGGCTGCCCCGGGATGAGCATCGACAGGTTGGCAATCCCACCAATATTGAGCACCATGCGACGTTCTGTAGGGTGCGCCAGTAACGCCTGATGGAACGCGGGTACCAGCGGCGCGCCCTGCCCACCAAGGGCGATATCGCGACGACGGAAATCGCCTACCACCGTCACGCCCGTCTTCGCCACAATCTGGTTGTTATCGCCGATTTGCAGGGTATGCGGGGCATCTCCGCCGGGCTCATGCCAGACCGTTTGTCCGTGACACCCGATGGCCACCACATCCTGCGGGCGAAGATGTTCTTTTTGCATCAAAGCCTGCACCGCATCCGCAAACAGCGCCCCCAGGCGAACATCAAGCTGTCCAAGCTGGGAGAGGGTCAGCTGCTGCCCCTGACAGATACTCAGAATATCCTCTTTCAGTGAAATGGGGATTGGCCAGGTCAGGCTCGCCTGCTGCGCCACCATGTTTTCGTCAATGGCGGCCAGAACGACATCTACCCCATCCAGACTGGTGCCTGACATCACACCAATGTAGCGACCCGATTTCATGCGCTTTCCTTACGTTGCGTGGGCTAAGGATATCCACTCAACCATAAACGGCGCAGCTTTGCCATCCGGCGATAATATTTTTTAACAATGTCAGACGGGTAACATGGGCGGATCCTGTTTATGTCTCGTTAAGTCAAATTCAAGTACAATTTTCTTATTGTTAGTGCAAAGATATGAACTATGGCCCCTTATGCCATATAATTTAGCCATAACGGATGCCCCCAATCGGGCGTTTTTGGTGAACAGGAGATTCAAATGATTTTACGTGTACTGGGCGTTTCGCTGATTGGTTTAACTCTGGCTGGCTGTGTGAATGACAGTTCACTTTCTGGCGACGTTTACAGCGCTTCTGAAGCGAAACAGGTTCAGAACGTGACTTACGGTACCGTTGTTAACGCACGCCCTGTACAGATCCAGGGCGGTGATGAAAACAACGTGATGGGCGCAATCGGCGGTGCCGTGCTGGGTGGTTTCCTGGGTAATACCGTCGGCGGCGGCACTGGTCGCTCTCTGGCAACGGCCGCAGGCGCCGTTGCGGGTGGTGTAGCCGGCCAGGGCGTTCAGGGTGCGATGAACAAAACCCAGGGCGTAGAGCTGGAAATTCGTAAAGACGACGGCAGCACGATCATGGTTGTTCAGAAACAAGGCAGCACTCGCTTCTCTGCAGGTCAGCGCGTTGTTCTGGCAAGCAACGGAAGTCAGGTGACCGTTTCACCACGTTAATTAAAAATGGATGTGGCCATCAGGCCACATCCATTTACATTATTTATCACTCCCACAAATATATTTACAAAATACATTCACCCTACCTATTATTAACCACGCCATATATTGTTTCTGCGCAAAGTATTTAGCGTGCTAATTGATTACACTCTCCGCAATACCCTCCCCTTAATTCATTATAAAGTCATTAAAACCATATATGTTTGCGAATCGCCGTTCTTTAAAGGGCCGTTATATCTCGTTCTGTCTAGGTTGTATTGCTGTTATCGGCATATTACACGCCCTGTTTTCAAAAATTGCCGAATGGGTTCCTACCTTTTCGTCTCACTTGTTCCCTACGCTCACCATTTTTTTACTGGTGTTTGATCTGTTTATTGCCTGTTTTATGGCAATGAAATACTGGTGTGACCGAAAACGGTTGTATCTGGTATCGCTCGCTTTTGCCTTTGCCGGGTCGGCATCGCTGATGGTCGGAACGCTGTGCAGCTTTCCCGCCTGGCTGGACCTCTATCAGTTCAACGCGGTGAACTACAACGATGCGATGATTTTCTATATGTTCCGCCATCTCTTAATGGCGGTGCTAATAATCGTTTCGTCAATACTCTATACCACGCGCAATTGTCCCCTTTCGCGGCTGGCACATATCGCTATTGTGAGCGGCGAGTTTCTGTTTACCGTCTTTGCAGTAGGTTTGGCCTGGATGTATTCCAGTCATTCTTCCTTTTTATCCATTGATCTTGTTGATAATGAAACCCGTGAGTTTATGGTTCTCTGGAGCCACTTTATTAATATTGCATTGATTGCACTCTGGGTGGTCACATTAGCCACGCTGATGTTTATTACGCGTATACGCAACTTATTTTGGGTGGGCGGTAATTTTCTGTGCGTCTGCTATATCGTCACGCTCTCAATGCTGTTAGTGGGTGGACATGTTGAAGATGTCTCCTGGTATCGCGCTCGCTTATTTGAAACCGTCGCCACGCTGATGATCATTTTTGTTCTGCTCTACGATGTTTTCAGGCTGTATCGCGACTCGCACGTTAAGTATCAGCAGTCTTACCAGAACTCCATTCGCGACCCGCTGACGCGCCTGTATAACCGCAGTTATTTTTATGAAACATTAAAGCAGGCGCTGGATATCGCCAAACCCAGCCGCCCGGTTTCCGTCATCGTCAGCGATCTCGATCGCTTCAAGCGTATCAACGACACCTACGGGCATCTTCAGGGCGACAAGGTCCTGCAGTTTGTCGCTAATCTGCTGATGGATTCCGTGCGCCCCCAGGACATCGCGGCCCGTATCGGTGGTGAGGAGTTTGTTCTGATGCTGGCCAACACCTCATCAGACGCGGCGTACCAGGTGGCGGAACGCATACGGTTAAATCTGAGCAGCTTCGATAACGCCAGCAGCGGCGGTCAACTACCGGAGCCAATCACCATCAGCATGGGGGTGTTTACGGCAACGTCACCCGCAATAGCCGCAGAAACGTGCGTGGAAAATGCCGACAAAGCGATGTATGAAGCGAAGGAGACGGGCCGTAACCGCGTGGTCGTCTTTAGGTAAAAAAAGGCCTTGCTGCTGCAAGGCCTTGTTGTTTGTCAGTCGCGCGACTGTAGCTCATGGATGTTTTGCTCAAGGCGCCCAATGAGGCTGATGAGCATTTCCAGCTCCGCCGGTGAAACGCCTGACAGGATTTCACCGCGCGTCTTAGTGATCACGGCTTCCATTTCCGTGATGATAGGCGCCGCTTTCTCGGTGAGTTTAATCCGCTTGGCGCGACGATCGCTGGCGCAGGTTTGCCGCGAGATCAACCCCTTCTCTTCCAGCTGGTCAAGCGTGCGCACCAGCGACGGTTGCTCAATCCCTATCGCTTTTGCCAGTTGAATTTGCGACTGTTCGGGCGGCAGCTGATGAATGTTGTGCAGCGTGACCCAATGCGTCTGTGTGAGTTCCAGAGGTTTCAGGCGATGGTCAATCAGAGCACGCCAGACGCGTACCAACCTTGCCAGATCAGAACCTAATGGCGATTCCAATTTCATCTCCTTATAATTAGCTTGCTAAGTTATTATACTGATTTTAGAATAGTGTGCAGCATTTGTATTGCCAAAACAAATGCAATACTGCATTCATCGAACTTAAAAGTATGACTTACACTGAATTGTGATGCTTCATCATACTAAGACAAGCCAACGCGGCATTCTGTTCACTGCAAAGGATTTCTGCCCGTGACGTTTTTTCATCGCTCAGAGGGTTTACCCCTTCAGGACCTGATCTTCGGTGCGTCAGTCTACTTTCCTCCCCTGTTTAAGGCCGTTCTGGTGGGCTTTATCCTCTGGCTCATCGCGCATCGTCTGCTTCGCGACTGGATGTACTCCGGCGAAATCTGGCATCCCATGCTGATGGATCTTTCCCTGTTTGCCCTTTCCGTATGCCTGGGCCTTGCCGTTTTGACTGTGTGGTGAATATGTCCCTTAAAACGCTAAAGTACTTTTCCACCCTGTTAGTCCTTGCCCTCGCGCTGGTTGCGGGCTGGTGGATGTGGAATTTTTATATGCAGTCGCCCTGGACGCGTGACGGCAAAGTCCGCGCCGAGCAGGTCAGCATTACCCCTCAGGTGTCGGGAAGTATTACGACGCTGTTGGTTAAGGATAACCAGTTCGTCAAAAAGGGAGACATTTTATTCCGCATCGACGACACCCCGTACCACATTGCGATCCTGAACGCCCAGGCGCAGCTGGCTAAAGCCCAGTCGGATCTGGCAAAGGCCAACAACGAGGCCAACCGCCGCCGCCACCTGTCGCAAAACTACATCTCAGCGGAAGATTTAGACACCGCCAATATCAACGTTAAGGCGATGCAGGCTAGCGTCAACGTGGCGGAGGCGACGCTGAAGCAAGCGCAGTGGCAACTGACCCAAACCGTGATTACGGCACCTGTTGATGGATGGGTGACCAACCTCTCGGCCCGCGTGGGGAATTATGCCACCACGGGACAACCGATATTCGCCCTCGTCGACAGCCACTCCTTCTACGTCGTGGGCTATTTCGAAGAGACCAAGCTTCGGCATATTCGCGAGGGTTCGCCAGCCGCAATAACGCTTTACAGCGGCTCTAAAAAGTTACAGGGTCACGTTTCCAGCATTGGCCGCGCCATTTACGATCAGAGTGTTGAAACGGATTCAGGCCTGGTGCCGGACATAAAGCCGAACGTTCCCTGGGTGCGTCTGGCCCAGCGCGTTCCGATTCGCGTGGAGTTTGACCGCTTGCCGGAGGACATTACCCTGGTATCCGGCACCACCTGCACTGTCTCCATCGGAAACCGGTGATGAAGCTGCAGGGTCTCTCCTGGCAAAACACGCCGTGGATGAAAGCAACGCGTCCCCAGTGGCGCTACGCGCTGCGTAACGGCATTGCCATGTGTCTTGCGTTGACTGTGGCTTATTACCTTAACCTGGATGAGCCCTACTGGGCGATGACGTCTGCGGCGGTGGTCAGTTTTCCGACGGTAGGCGGAGTGATCAGTAAAAGCCTTGGCCGCATCGCGGGCAGCCTGCTGGGCGCCACCGCGGCGTTAATTATCGCGGGCCATACGCTGAACGATCCGTGGCTGTTCATGCTGAGCATGGCGGCATGGCTGGGGTGCTGTACCTGGGCCTGCGCCCATTTTACCAATAACGTCGCCTACGCGTTTCAGCTGGCGGGCTATACCGCCGCCATCATCGCCTTTCCGGTGGTTAACGTGCTCGACACCACCGAGCTGTGGGATATTGCCCAGGCGCGCGTCTGTGAAGTGATTGTCGGGATCCTCAGCGGCGGCTTTATGATGATGATCCTCCCCAGCACATCCGACGGCACCGCGCTCATCACCGCGCTAAAAACCATGCATACCCGATTACTGGAACACGCGAGCCTGCTGTGGCAACCGGATTCCAGCGACGATATCCGCCTCGCGCATGAAAAGGTTATCGGACAGATCCTGACGATGAATCTGTTGCGCATTCAGGCGTTCTGGAGCCACTACCGCTTTCGCCGCCAGAACACACTTCTTAACTATCTGCTGCACCAGCAGCTGCGCATGACCAGCGCCATCTCCAGCCTGCGCCGGATGCTGCTCAACTGGCCGACGCCGCCTGAAAATACCCGGGCCGTGATTGAAACGCTGCTCGCGGCCCTTGCGCGCCCGGATGCGGACATTTACACCGTAGCGCGGATTATCGCCCCACTCGCCCCGGTTGATGAGTACGACTACCGCCATCGCGCCTTCTGGCAGCGCCTGAATTACTTTTGTCGGCTGTACCTGCGCAGCAGCCGCTGGATTACGGCCGTCGAAAACGCGACCCCATTGACGGAGTTCAACGTCCCCGGCAGCCCGGCACTTGCGCGCCATACCGACTATCTGGAAGCGCTGTGGAGCGGTTTTCGCACCTTCTGTGCGCTGATGCTGGTGGGGGCGTGGAGCATTACCACGCAGTGGGAGTCCGGTACGGCGGCCCTGACGCTTGCCGCCATCAGCTGCGTGCTTTATTCCGTCGCGGCCTCGCCGTTCAACTCGCTTACGCTGCTGCTGCGCACGCTGGTGCTGCTGTCGCTGTTCAGCTTCGTGGTGAAGTTTGGCCTGATGGTGCAGATAAGCGATCTGTGGCAGTTCCTGCTGTTCCTGTTTCCCCTGTTAACCACCATGCAGCTTCTGAAGCTGCAAATGCCTAAGCTGGCGGGCCTCTGGGGACAGCTGATTGTCTTTATGGGCTCGTTTATCTCCGTGACGAATCCACCGGTTTATGATTACGCCGATTTTCTCAATGATAACCTGGCGAAGATCCTCGGCGTGGGGCTGGCGTGGCTGGCTTTTGCGGTGTTACGTCCCGGCTCCGATGCACGCAAGAGCCGCAGGCATATCCGGGAGCTACGCAGAGGGTTTGTCGACCAGCTCAGCCGTAAACCGCATCTGAGCGAAAACGAGTATGAATCGCTGGTCTATCATCACGTCAGCCAGCTGAATAACAGCCAGGACGCGCTGTCCCGGCGCTGGCTGCTGCGCTGGGGCGTGGTGCTGTTAAACTGCTCGCACGTGGTCTGGCAGCTGCGCGCGTGGGAAACGCGTTCCGATCCGCTGTCGCAGGTTCGTGATGTTTGCATCTCCCTGCTGCGCGATGTAATGAGCGAGCGCGGTGTCCAGCAGAGGCCGCTGGAAGCCACGCTGAATGAACTGCAGCGGATCTGCGATACGCTGGCACAGCATCATCTGCCCGCAGCCCGTGATTTGGCCTCAATAATCTGGCGCCTGCACTGCTCGCTGTCGCAGCTGGAACAGGCACCGCCACCGGGAACGATTGGGGATCAGATCACGCCGCACGCATAGCGTGCTCCGCCGCCGCCAAGCGGTTTAGGCCGATCGGACATATTGTCGCCGCCGACATGGATCATCAGCGCCTTGCCTTTCACCTCATCCAGCTTTTTCAGTCGCGGCGCGACAACAGGATCGGTGGCTTTACCGTCGTTATTCACCACCAGCACAGGCAGATCGCCTAAATGCCCCATTCCTTCAGGGCCTTCATGCTTGCCGGAATGCTGCGGATCGAGGTGCCCTCCTGCCGCTTCCGCCGCAGACGGTTTACCTTCTTTTAAAGCGGGCTGACAGCTGCCTTTGGCATGAACATGGAAACCATGTTCACCGGGAGGGAGGGCTTTGAGGTTGGGGGCGAACTCCAGCCCTTTATCGGTTTCAGTGATTTTCACCGTTCCGATGGACTGACCCACACCCTGTGGGGTGACGAGATTCATTTCCACTTCGTCACTGGCTGCCTGCGCCCCTGCGCAAACAACCAGCGTGACCAGTGCCAGAGCAAAACGCTTCATAGTGACCTCCGCGGGTTATTTTTTGCCCCTTAAGTGTATACCAGGGGCAAAGATTTCACCGGAAAGCCACCTTCAGGCGGTTTATGGTACGTCGTAACCCAGCGCGGCCTTACGGATGCGGAACCACTGCTGACGGGTCATCTGCAGCTCTTCAGCGGCCAGTGCAGAACGCACGCGTTCTATTTTGCCGGAGCCGATAATGGGCAGCGGTTTTGACGGCAGGCGCAGGATCCATGCGTAGACCACCTGTTCGATGCTCTCCGCGTTCAGTTCGCGGGCGATGGTTTCAAGCTCGTTGCGCAGCGGCTGGAATTCCTCATCATTAAACAGACGTCCGCCCCCCAGGCAGGACCACGCCATCGGGCGAATGCGCAGCTGCTGCAGCTGGTCGAGGGTACCATCCAGCAGCAGCGGCTGGTGTACCGGGGAGATCTCAACCTGGTTGGTGGCGAGGGTGAACGGCAGACGAGACTGAAGCAGCGCAAACTGTGCCGGGGTAAAGTTAGACACGCCGAAGTGACGCACTTTTCCACTCTGATGCAGGTTCAGGAAGGCTTCCGCTACCTCATCGGCATCCATCAGCGGGTCGGGGCGGTGGATTAACAGCAGGTCGATACGATCGGTCGCCAGATTGACCAGCGACTGCTCGGCGCTCTTGATGATATGCGCGCTGTCGGTGATGTAATGACCGAGGGCATGTTCAGGTTTTGCCGTGGTGGCAATCCCACACTTCGTGACGATCTCCATGCGGTCGCGCAGGGCCGGAACCAGCTTAAGCGCCTCGCCGAACGCGGCCTCGCACTGGTAGCCACCGTAAATATCCGCATGATCGACCGTGGTGATGCCTAAATCGAGGTGCTCTTCAATAAAGCTCGCCAGCTGGAGCGGGGACATATTCCAGTCCATCAGACGCCAGTAGCCCATCACAAAACGGGAGAATTCTGGCCCCTGGGGGGCAAGGGTAATTCGCTGAACCATAACATTTTCCTCAAGGACGTAATGTCATGAGTATACGCAATTACTGTGTTAAAAAAGTGAAGGTTGCTGGGGTTCTTCGGTCTCACCCGCTTTGTTTGCGCGTATTTTGCGCAGAAGACGCTGTCGGCAGAGGCGTAACACCTCCTGCTTTTGCGTGTCGCTAAAGTTTTGCCAGTTAAAACGCTCATCGCGGGTACGCATGCACCCGCGGCAATATCCACGTTCATCGACCTGACAAATACCCCGGCACGGGCTCTGGATGGGGAAAAACTCCAGCTGCTCTGCCACACTCACCTCCCGATAGCTACTCTCACCTACAGTGAAGACGTTAATCGCGCCGCGTGCAAGGCCGTATCACAGATTTGTGGCATTAAGGTTTCACTAATCTTCCCTCTCTATACTCGGCCCATCATGACAATAACGGGTTTACCGATCGATGTGGTTAATCAGAAAGTTACAATGTAACGACATTAAATTTACTCTGGGCTGTGCACTCTTTTTTACTCTGCTGAACGGGCTGTTTATCCAGCGCAGCTGGGCCATTATCGGCCCAGTGCATCTGCACGACTTCCTCTTTGCCGCCTCCGTCCCGCTGGTGCTGTTTTGCGGCTGGGTGATTGTTTTTAGCCTGCTTAATATCCCGTATCTCCGCAAGCCGCTGCTGATTGTATTGACGATCGGATGCGCCGCGGCGACCTATTTCATGTATACCTACGGCGCGGTGATCGATCAGAACATGATTGTGAACGTGTTCGAAACCAACTCTCAGGAAGCGACCGCCCTGGTGACCCCGCAGATGATTCTGTGGATTGTCATAGCCGGCCTCGTGCCTTCCGTGGTGCTGGCCTTGACCCGGATTCGTACCGGAAAATGGTGGTACGCGCTGCTGACGCGCGTTGCCGCGATGCTCGGCGCTCTGCTGGTGATTATCCTGATTGCCGCGCTGTTTTATAAAGATTACGCGTCGCTGTTCCGCAATAACAAAAGCATCGTCAAAATGGTCACCCCGGCGAACTATGTCAGCGCCGTGGTGAAGTACAGCAAGATGCGCTGGTTTGCCGGCGATCAAACGCTGGTGCGCATTGGTGAAGATGCCCATAAAGGGTCACTGATTACCGGCCAACAAAAGAAAACCGTTCTGGTGCTTGTCGTCGGCGAAGCCTCTCGCGCGGCAAACTACTCCCTGAACGGTTACGAACGCGAAACCAACCCGGAGCTGAAAAAGCAGGACGTGATTAACTTCCCGCAGGCCTCCTCGTGTGGTACCGAAACCGCGGTTTCCGTTCCGTGCATGTTCTCCGGCATGACGCGCAGCAAATACGATGCCGACCTGGCTCACCATCGCGAGGGACTGCTCGACGTGCTTAAGCATGCGGGTATCAACCTGCTGTGGCGCGACAACGACGGCGGCTGTAAAGGTGCCTGCGATCGCGTGCCACATACCGACATGACGCAGTGGCAGCTGGATCAGTTCTGCAAAGACAAATCCTGTATTGACGATGTGAACTTCTACCGTCTGGACAACGTGCTGGATGGCGTGAAGCAAGATACGGTGCTGGTTATCCACCTGATGGGGAGCCACGGCCCGGCCTACTATCGCCGTTACCCGGACAACTTCCGTAAATTCACCCCAACCTGCGACACCAATGAAATTCAGGATTGCGACCATCAGGCGCTGATCAATACCTATGACAACACTATCCTCTATACCGACAGCATGGTCAGTAAAACCATTGATGCGCTGAAAGCGCGCCAGTCGAGCATGAACACCGCGCTGATTTATCTCTCAGATCACGGTGAATCGCTGGGCGAAAGCGGTATTTATCTGCACGGCACGCCGTACATGCTGGCTCCGGAGCAGCAAACGCATATTCCGTTTATGTTCTGGCTGTCACCGGATTACGCGAAAAACTTTGGCATCAACGAACAGTGTTTGCGTGACCATGCAGCAAAAAATGCGGTTTCCCAGGACAATTTATTCTCAACCGTATTGGGTATGATGGACGTGAAATCAACGGTTTATCAACCACAGCTGGATATACTGAGCGCATGTCGTCAGTAAACTCGCTTGCATTAGACCGAACGGTCTATTAGAGTGCGGCCATGAGCAGAAATACTGAACACGATACCCGCGAACATTTACTGGCAACCGGCGAGCGACTTTGCATGCATCGCGGGTTTACCGGTATGGGGTTGAGCGAGCTATTAAAAACCGCTGAGGTACCGAAGGGGTCGTTTTATCACTACTTCCGGTCCAAAGAGGCTTTTGGCGTAGCGATGCTGGAGCGTCATTATGCTGGCTACCACCAGCGTCTGGCGACCCACTTTGCGTCGGGTGAAGGTAACTACCGGGATCGTGTTCTGAACTACTATCAGGAAACGCTGAACCAGTTCTGTCAGCAGGGCATTATCAGCGGATGCCTGACCGTTAAACTGTCTGCAGAAGTGTGCGATCTATCTGAAGATATGCGCACGGCGATGGATAAAGGTGCCCGCGGCGTTATCGCCCTGCTGGCCCAGGCGCTGGAGAAAGGCCGCGATGAAAAAACGCTGGCCTTTTCCGGCGAGCCGTTAACCCAGGCGCAGGTGTTATATGCGCTCTGGCTAGGCGCTAACCTGCAGGCAAAAATTTCGCGCAGTGCCGTGCCGCTGGAAAGCGCGCTGGCACATGTGAAAAACAGCATTACTGCGCCTGGCATTTAACAGGCGTTTTTATTTACCTAACTACTAGTCGACTGGTCTACTCAGGAGTCTTTATGTCCGCTGAAAAATTATTTACCCCACTGAAAGTGGGTGCCGTCACTGCGCCAAACCGCGTGTTTATGGCTCCGCTTACCCGCCTGCGCAGCATTGAGCCGGGCGACATCCCAACCCCACTGATGGGTGAATACTATCGTCAGCGCGCAAGCTCTGGCCTGATCATCACGGAAGCCACGCAGATTTCCGCTCAGGCTAAAGGGTATGCGGGTGCGCCGGGTCTTCACAGCCCGGAGCAGATCGCCGCATGGCAGAAAATCACCGCGGGCGTTCACGCTGAAGAGGGTCGCATTGCGGTCCAGCTGTGGCATACCGGTCGTATCTCCCACAGCAGCATTCAGCCTGGCGGCCAGGCTCCGGTCTCCGCTTCGGCCCTGAGCGCAAATACCCGTACGTCCCTGCGTGATGAAAACGGCAATGCGATCCGCGTGGATACCTCTATGCCGCGCGCGCTTGAGCTGGATGAAATTCCGGGTATCGTGAACGACTTCCGCCAGGCCGTGGCCAACGCTCGTGAAGCCGGTTTTGACCTGATTGAGCTGCACTCCGCGCACGGCTACCTGCTGCACCAGTTCCTGTCACCGTCTTCTAACCACCGCACCGACCAGTACGGCGGCAGCGTCGAAAACCGAGCTCGCCTGGTGCTGGAAGTGGTTGACGCCGTATGCCAGGAGTGGAGCTCGGATCGTATAGGGATCCGCGTCTCCCCAATCGGTTCTTTCCAGAACGTCGACAACGGTCCGAACGAAGAAGCCGATGCCCTGTATCTGATCGAAGAACTGGCTAAGCGTGGCATCGCATATCTGCACATGTCAGAGCCGGACTGGGCTGGCGGTAAGCCTTACACGGACGCTTTCCGTCAGAAAGTGCGCGAGCGTTTCCACGGGGTGATCATCGGTGCGGGGGCTTATACCCCGGAGAAAGCCGAAGACCTGATCGGCAAAGGGCTGATCGATGCCGTCGCGTTTGGCCGCGACTACATCGCCAACCCGGATCTGGTTGCCCGCCTGCAGAAAAAAGTGGCCCTGAATCCGCAGCGCCCGGAAAGCTTCTACGGCGGCGGCGCGGAAGGCTACACCGACTACCCTTCTCTGTAATCTCGCCATTGTTCATTGATAGCGGCGATACTTCGCCGCTATACTAAAACATCGTTTCTGTTCAAAAAGACAGTCTATTCCATTGGTTAATGAGGAAATTATGCGCCTACTTCACACCATGCTGCGCGTTGGCGACCTGCAACGTTCCATTGATTTCTACACTAACGTCCTGGGCATGAAGCTGCTGCGCACCAGCGAAAACCCGGAATACAAATACTCGCTGGCGTTCGTGGGTTACGGCCCGGAAACGGATGAAGCGGTGATTGAGCTGACCTACAACTGGGGCGTGGACAGCTATGAGCTGGGCACCGCCTACGGCCACATCGCGCTGGAAGTGGACAACGCGGCCGAAGCGTGTGAACGCATTCGCAGCAACGGCGGTAACGTTACGCGCGAAGCGGGTCCGGTAAAAGGTGGCACCACCGTGATTGCGTTCGTGGAAGATCCCGACGGTTACAAAATCGAACTGATTGAAGCCAAAGACGCGGGTCGCGGTCTGGGCAACTGATCCCTCAGGGCGCAACATGCGCCCGTAGTTTTACTGCATCACCCTGCAAAATTTGCCATAATGCGCTCTGCTTTTTCCCCTTGTAAGAGACCCTGATGTCCGATAACGCTCAATTTAGCGGTCTGTGCGACCGTTTTCGTGGTTTTTATCCCGTTGTCATTGATGTAGAAACAGCCGGATTTAACGCTAAAACCGATGCGCTGCTCGAAATTGCCGCCATCACGCTGAAGATGGATGAACAGGGCTGGCTTACACCGGACACCACGCTGCATTTCCATGTTGAACCTTTCGAAGGGGCAAACTTACAGCCGGAAGCGCTGGCGTTTAACGGTATCGACCCGCACAACCCGCTGCGTGGCGCAGTCAGTGAATATGATGCGCTGCACGCCATTTTTAAAATGGTGCGTAAAGGCATGAAAGAGAGTAACTGCAGCCGCGCCATTATGGTGGCCCATAACGCCACCTTCGATCACAGCTTTACCATGGCCGCCGCGGAGCGCGCCGCGCTCAAACGCAACCCCTTCCATCCTTTTGTGACCTTCGACACCGCTGCGCTGAGCGGCCTGGCTCTGGGACAAACGGTGTTATCAAAGGCCTGTATTACGGCCGGCATCCCGTTCGACGGCACGCAGGCGCACTCCGCTTTATACGACACGGAGCGCACCGCAGAGCTGTTCTGTGAGATCGTTAACCGCTGGAAGCGTCTTGGCGGCTGGCCGCTGCCGATGGGCGACAGCGAAGAATAAAAAAAAGCGACCTTATCAGGTCGCTTTTTTATTTGCGCAGAAAATTACTCTGCGTCCGGCTCTTCAGTTTTGTACTTCGCCGCCGTCTCTTTGATCAGCTGCTGCAGTTCGCCGCGCTGATACATTTCAATCAGGATATCGCAGCCGCCAACCAGCTCACCGTCTACCCACAGCTGTGGGAAAGTCGGCCAGTTAGCGTACTTAGGCAGCTCAGCGCGGATGTCCGGGTTCTGCAGGATATCAACGTAAGCAAAACGCTCACCACAGGCTGACAGCGCCTGAACCGCTTGTGCGGAGAAGCCGCAGCTTGGCAGCTTCGGAGAACCTTTCATATACAGCAGAATTGGGTTTTCAGCGATCTGGCGCTGGATTTTTTCAATAGTGGTGCTCATGTCTTGCTTCCTTTAACTTCTGTTACGGCATTCGTCTGACATTGTAGCGGTTCAGACTGGCATCGGAAAATAACATTTTTGTCACGTTTATACATTCTACCCCGAGTCACGAAAAGTTGCATTGCAAATGGTGTTTCCCCCTGCGACGGTCAGGGTTTTGCTTAGGGAGTGGGCAAATGTGCGACAGAACGATGAATTTTTTTGCACTTGCTAACGAAACAGGATTGTAGATTGAAAAATGCTATTAACTTTCTGGGTTTTTATAGATTAGAATCGACGGGCTTTGTAAATCACACGCGGGTATTATTGATGACCTGCATTTATCAGGGGACTGCCCAGTGGCGCGGATAAATAAAATCTCGATCACGCTCTGTGCTTTACTGTTTACTTCACTCACTTTCACGCCAGTGGCAAACGCCTCTCAGCAGGCGCGGCATTCTGCTGTACAAAAAAACCATCTGGTGAAAGCCACAGAACGTAAGAAAAAAACCACCGCTAAGAACGACAAGAAAAAAACACCGGCTCAGACGAAACAGACCGCTTCCAGCAAGACGAAAACAAAACCTTCCCGCACTGCCCACTCCGCTAAAAGTAAAGCTTCGCAAACCGCCGCTAACCTCGTTACTGAAAAATGCATCACGCGTAAAGGCCACAAGGCGAAATGCACGAAGGTCACGAAAATAGCGGAAGTGCATAAAGTGCGCGTACAGAAAGCGCAAAAAACCGCGATGAACAAACTGATGGGGCAGATTGGCAAACCTTATCACTGGGGTGGCAGCTCGCCGCGCACCGGGTTTGACTGCAGCGGCCTCGTCTATTACGCCTATAAAGATCTGGTCAAATTCCGCATTCCTCGTACCGCCAATGAGATGTACCACCTGCGCGATGCCTCACCGGTTGACCGCGGTGAGCTGGAAAACGGCGATCTGGTCTTCTTCCGCACCCAGGGTCGCGGCACGGCTGACCACGTCGGCGTGTATGTCGGCAACGGGAAATTCATCCAGTCTCCCCGTAGCGGCCAGGATATTCAGATCACTTCTCTCAGTGAAGACTACTGGGTACGCCACTACGTCGGCGCGCGTCGCGTGATGACGCCAAAAACCATTCGCTAACCTCTGCCCTGCCGCATCCGTGGCAGGGTAAGTTCCTCTTTTGCATACCCTTTCAATTTGCTATCCTGTCCATGTTGTCTGTGTGGTTATTGGCAACACAAAATACAATAAGGAGAGAAGCAATGTCGTTCGAATTACCTGCACTACCGTATGCAAAAGACGCCCTGGCACCGCACATTTCTGTGGAAACCCTGGAATATCATTACGGCAAGCATCACCAGACGTACGTCACCAACCTGAACAATCTGATCAAAGGCACCGATTTTGAAGGCAAAACGCTGGAAGAGATCGTCCGCAGCTCAGAGGGTGGCGTATTTAACAACGCCGCTCAGGTGTGGAACCACACCTTCTACTGGCACTGCCTGGCGCCAAATGCCGGCGGTGAACCTGTCGGTGAACTGGCTACCGCTATCAACGCCGCATTTGGCAGCTTCGCGGATTTCAAAGCGAAATTTACCGATGCAGCCATCAAGAACTTCGGTTCTGGCTGGACGTGGCTGGTTAAAGAGGCGGATGGCAAACTGGCTATCGTGTCCACCTCTAACGCGGGCACCCCGCTGACCACCAGCGCTAAGCCGCTGATGACCGTGGACGTGTGGGAACACGCTTACTACATTGACTACCGCAACGCGCGTCCGAACTACCTGGAGCACTTCTGGGCACTGGTTAACTGGGACTTTGTCGCGAAGAACTTCGCCGCGTAAGAGACACGCAGAAGGGTTCGCCCTTCTGCGTTTTTGGTTTATTCCGCAGCGCAGGCTGCTTCAGGCTGTTTACGACCCGACATCATTACCAGCAGCAGGCCGAGCGCGGCAATAATCGCCCCCATCACCGGCACAAAGCCGTATCCCAGACCACCTGAAATCACGGCCCCACCGGCCGCGGCGCCCAGGGCATTACCCAGGTTAAACGCACCGATATTCACGGAAGATGAAAGTCCCGGCGCCTCGTGCGCGACACGCATCACGCGCATCTGCAGCGGCGGCACCACGGCGAAAGTGGCGGCTCCCCAGACGACCATCGCAATCGCGGCCCCGAACTCATTACGCGCCAGCCACGGAATGGCAACCATGATGACAATCAGCAGGGTTAAGAAGCCCTTAAGCGTCCCGCTCACGGAACGGTCGGCAAATTTCCCGCCGAGATAGTTGCCGATCGAGAAGCCCACGCCAATCAGCACCAGCATCGCGGTAACGAAGAGAGGCGTTGCGTGGGTGATATCATGAAGTACCGGTGAAATATAGGTGTAGAGGGTAAACATCGCCCCTGCCCCCAGCACGGTGGTGAGCAGCGCGGAGAGCACCTGCGGACGCATCAGCACCGCCAGCTCTTTACGCACTTCCGGACGTTCTCCGGCGCTTCCTTTCGGCAGGGAGAAGAACAGCGCCACCATTGCAACCACGCCCAGCCCGGCCGTCGCCAGGAAAGACATACGCCAGCCGATCGCTTCTCCCAGCCAGGTTGCCGCAGGCACCCCGCCGATATTGGCAATCGTCAGCCCCATAAACATGGTTGCCACGGCGCTCGCCTGCTTGTGTTTTGGCACCACGCTGGCAGCCACGACCGACCCCAGCCCAAAGAACGCGCCGTGGTTAAGGCTGGTCAGAATGCGCGACAGCATCAATGTGGTGTAGTCCGGCGAAATGGCCGAAAGCACGTTGCCCAGGGTGAAAATCGCCATCAGGAAAATCAGCGCATTGCGGCGCGCGCGGTGCGAAAGAAGAAGGGTCATCAGCGGCGCCCCTACCATCACGCCGATAGCGTAGGCGCTGATTAACATCCCTGCCGCAGGGATAGAGACATCTACGCCCCGGGCAATAACAGGAAGTAACCCCATCGGGGAGAATTCAGTGGTGCCAATCCCAAAAGCGCCAATCGCCAGGGCCAGCAGGGGAAAATTGATTTTCATGCGTCAACTCCGGATGCCGTGTCATGTGGTGACACAGAACAAAGAAGCGGAAAGCATGACATCAATCACAAAAAATGAGAAGTTAACAAAATGGCAAAAGATTTTTGCCAGAGAAGTAACAATCCGGGGAGTCGGGAGGGAGAAGGCTCTCCCTCCGCGTAAATCAGTGCAGCGCAGCCGTCAGACCGGCCGCAACAATCAGAGCCAGCACAACAATGGTGGTGAACAGCGAAAACTTAAGATCGGAACTCATCATTTTTTCTCCTTTTAATCCCCACACGAAAAGTGAGCTTGCTCATTTTTGCACAGATTACGTCAAAAATCTTCCTGGATTTATACTGATAACCACTTTACCTCTTCCCCTTTTCATCAAGATAGGACAAAATTCCACGCTAAATTTATTAGCGTACCGGCCATTGACCCCCTCCTGACGTCCCGTGTCGTTTTCCCGGCGTGCCGCAATTCAAGATTGCGAGATAAGGGTGAGAGAAGGCAAACGTTTACCTTCAAGTTTTTCAGGAGCTTAGGATATGGTCTGGAGTGACATTTAATGGCAACAATTAAAGACGTAGCAAAACGCGCAAACGTTTCCACTACAACCGTATCACATGTAATTAACAAAACCCGCTTTGTGGCGGAAGAGACGCGCAACGCCGTCTGGGCAGCGATCAAAGAGCTGCACTATTCGCCAAGTGCGGTTGCGCGTAGCCTCAAGGTTAATCACACCAAGTCCATTGGATTGCTGGCGACCAGCAGTGAAGCGGCCTATTTTGCCGAGATCATTGAAGCGGTCGAAAAGAACTGCTTCCAGAAAGGCTATACCCTGATTCTGGGCAACGCGTGGAACAGCATTGAAAAACAGCGCGCCTACCTTTCGATGATGGCGCAAAAGCGCGTTGATGGCCTGCTGGTGATGTGTTCCGAGTACCCGGAATCCGTGCTGTCGATGCTGGAAGAGTATCGCCATATTCCGATGGTGGTGATGGACTGGGGCGAAGCGCGCGCGGACTTTACCGATTCCGTTATCGATAACGCCTTTGAAGGCGGCTATATGGCCGGCCGTTATCTGATCGAACGCGGTCACCGCGAGATTGGCGTGATCCCCGGTCCGCTGGAGCGCAACACCGGCGCGGGCCGTCTGGCCGGTTTTATGAAAGCGATGGAAGAAGCGTTGATCAACGTGCCGGAAAACTGGATTGTGCAGGGCGACTTTGAGCCGGAATCGGGCTACCGCGCGATGCAGCAGATCGTCTCCCAGCCGCACCGTCCGACCGCCGTGTTCTGCGGGGGCGACATCATGGCCATGGGCGCGCTCTGCGCTGCCGACGAGCTGGGCCTGCGCGTACCGCAGGATATTTCCGTGATCGGCTATGACAACGTGCGTAACGCGCGTTTCTTCACTCCGGCGCTGACCACCATTCACCAGCCGAAAGATTCGCTGGGCGAAACGGCCTTCAATATGCTGATGGACAGGATCGTCAACAAGCGCGAAGAGTCGCAGTCTATTGAAGTTCACCCGCGTCTTATCGAACGCCGTTCCGTTGCGGATGGTCCGTTCCGCGACTACCGTCGTTAATCGCTTTACGGGGCCAGCTATGCTGGCTCCCGTAACCATTCCCGGTTCAGCGTTTCGCTGTCTCCCAGATAATCCAGCAGCCAGGCCATCGCAGGCGAGACGTCATTTTGCTGCCAGGTGAGGCAGCAGGCCGCATCCGGGAACGGATTCTCCAGCGTCAGCTCAACCCACTCTCCGGTATCGATGCGCGGACGCGCGAAATGAACGGGCACCATCGCGACGCACAGCCCGGCGCTGAGGCACGTCGCCGACGATTCCCAGTCAGGGGCCACCACCCGCCGCTGGTTGTCCAGAAGCCAGGTAATACGCTTGGGCAATGAACGGGACGTATCCTCCAGCACCAGCGACGGCCAGTTGCGCAGCGTGTCATCGCTGAGCGGCCCTTCCATCGACGCCAGCGGATGATCGCTTGCCACCACGCATTTCCAGCTCAGCATCCCCATATCGCGAAAGGCGTAACGTCCCCCGACCGGGATCGCCTGCGTAGCCCCAATCGCCATCTCTGCCCTGCCGTCCGCCAGCGCATCCCAGACGCCGTTAAACACCTCCTGCGAGACCCGCAGCTCGACGTCAGAGAAATGACGGTAGAAATCGACGATCATCTGCCGGGTGCGTTCCGGCTTAACGATGTTATCCACCGCGATGGAAAGATGTCCCCGCCAGCCGTTAGCGATCTGCTGACACTGTTCGCGGGTGATCTGCATTTTTTTGATAACAGAACGCCCTTCCTTCAAAAACCACGCGCCTGCGGGCGTTAATTCCACATCACGATGCCGCCGTTCAAACAGCGGAACCGCCAGCCACTCCTCCAGCTGGCGCACCGTGTAGCTTATTGCCGAAGGGACGCGGTGCAGCTCCTGCGCCGCACCGCTGAAGCTGCCGTTACGCGCAACAGCATCGACCACTTCAAGAGAATAATCTGACCACATTTTCTGCCTGCAAATTTTTTGAATGCACCAGCCAAATATTAGCGTTTCACAAGCGGCATTGCACTCCCTACACTCAGCGCCAATGTATACCTGCCTCCTCAGGAGAATAAAATAATGCAACCCAGGAACGGTTTTTTAGTCTGGCTCGGCGGCTTAAGCGTGCTGGGCTTTTTGGCCACCGATATGTACCTGCCGGCGTTTGCCGCCATGCAGGAAGATTTACAAACGCCGGCTGCCGCCATCAGCGCCAGCCTGAGCTTATTCCTCGCCGGCTTTGCCTTCGCACAGCTGCTCTGGGGACCGCTCTCGGATCGCTTTGGTCGTAAACCGGTGCTGCTGCTGGGCCTGGCCATTTTTGCCGTGGGCTGCCTGGGAATGTTATGGGTTCGCGATGCCACCTGGCTGCTGGTGCTGCGTTTTATTCAGGCCGTGGGCGTCTGTGCCGCGGCCGTGACCTGGCAGGCGCTGGTCACCGACTATTACCCGGCTAACCGCACAAACCGTATTTTCGCTACCATCATGCCGCTGGTGGGCCTCTCACCTGCCCTCGCCCCTCTGCTGGGCAGCTGGATCCTCGCGCATTTCGACTGGCAGGCCATTTTCGCCACGCTGTTTGCCATTACCCTGGTACTGATGCTGCCGGCGTTCGCCCTCAAGCCCGCGCATAAAAAGGAAGCGCATGCAGACGCGAAGCCGATTACCTTCACTTCCCTGCTCAGCGCGAAAACGTATCGCGGGAATGTCCTGATCTATGCCGCCTGCTCGGCAAGCTTCTTCGCGTGGCTCACCGGCTCGCCGTTCATTCTGCACGATATGGGCTACAGCCCGGCAGCCATCGGCCTGAGCTATGTTCCGCAGACCATCGCGTTCCTGGTAGGCGGGTACGGCTGTCGCGCGGCGCTGCAAAAATGGGAAGGTCAGCAGATGCTGCCGTGGCTGCTGGTGCTGTATGCGCTGAGCGTCATCGGGACCTGGGCCGTTGGCTTTATTCCGGGTGCCGGTCTGGCCGAAATTTTGATCCCATTCTGCGTGATGGCCGTTGCGAACGGAGCGATTTACCCTATCGTTGTAGCCCAGGCGCTGCGTCCCTTCCCGCAGGCGACAGGCCGCGCCGCCGCGCTGCAGAACACCCTACAGCTGGGGCTGTGCTTCCTGGCAAGCCTGGTTGTATCGGCGCTGATTGCCACGCCGCTCCTGACCACCACCAGCGTGATGCTGGTGACCGTTGCGCTGGCGGTGTTGGGCTATCGCATGCAGGCCTCCGCGCAGCGTGAGCATGAAAAGAGTGCTCAGGTTGAAACGTCACATGCCTGATTGCGCCGGAAATCATGTTAATTTTCAGTGATTAGGTTGCTAAGAATTTTCTATTGAATCACCAAATTTTGAGGCCTATACTAAATTTGGTTCGATTAAATACGATAAATATTAATTGTTAACGGGAGCCGGAGTGCTCCCGTTTTACCATGGAAGGCATTTCGGCAAGGGTTATCTCCCTTCCTCTGTTCTACGTCGGATACTAGCCTCGCGGTATTTACCGTGAGATTTCTCACAAACCAAAAAAAGCGTCTACGCTGTTTTAAGGTTCTGATCACAGTAGGGTGATGGAGAAGCTATGAGTTCATCGTGTATAGAAGAAGTCAGCGTTCCGGACGATAACTGGTCCCGGATCGTCAGTGAACTGTTAGGTCGAGCAGGCATCACTATCAATGGATCATCGCCATCCGATCCTCAGGTTAAACATCCCGACTTTTTTAAACGCGTGCTGCGAGAGGGATCGTTAGGCCTGGGAGAAAGCTACATGGACGGCTGGTGGGAGTGCGAACGTCTGGATACCTTTTTCGCCAGCGTGCTGCGTGCCGGTCTTGAAAATCAACTCCCTCGCAATCTGAAAGACACCCTGCGCGTCGCCTCTGCCCGACTGTTCAATCTGCAAAGTAAAAAACGCGCGTGGATCGTAGGCAAAGAACACTACGATCTTGGCAACGACCTGTTCAGCCGTATGCTGGACCCTTTCATGCAGTACTCCTGCGCCTACTGGAAAGAGGCATCGACGCTTGAAGAGGCCCAGCAGGCCAAGCTGCGTCTGATTAGCGAGAAGCTGCAGCTCCAGCCGGGTATGCGCGTGCTGGATATCGGCTGCGGCTGGGGCGGGCTGGCGTATTTTATGGCGAAACACTATGGCGTCAGCGTCGTCGGCGTCACGATTTCAGCGGAACAGCAAAAAATGGCGCGGGAACGCTGCCAGGGCCTCGATGTGGATATCCGACTGCAGGATTACCGTGACCTGAACGAACAGTTTGACCGGATCGTTTCCGTCGGCATGTTCGAGCACGTCGGGCCGAAAAACTACGCTACCTATTTTGAGGTGGTGGATCGGAATCTGAAACCGGACGGCATCTTCCTGCTGCACACCATCGGCTCTAAGCGAACCGACAATAACGTCGACCCGTGGATCAACAAATACATCTTTCCGAATGGCTGTTTACCGTCCGTCCGCCAGATTGCCAACGCCAGTGAACCCCATTTTGTAATGGAAGACTGGCATAACTTTGGCGCGGATTACGACACCACGTTGATGGCCTGGCATGCGCGTTTTCAGGAGACCTGGCCAGAAATTGCGGACAACTATTCTGAACGATTCAGGCGGATGTTTAGCTATTATCTTAATGCCTGCGCGGGGGCGTTTCGCGCACGGGATATTCAGCTCTGGCAGGTGGTATTCAGCCGTGGGATTGAACACGGATTACGTGTCGCACGCTAAAAAATAACCCCGGATGCCCGGGGTTATTTTTTATTCTTCTTCTGCGGTGGTCTTTATTATTGCCGCTTCTTTTGCTGCCAGCACGCGTTCAACCGTATCCACCACCGCCTGGGTTTGCGGATCGATTTCAATATTCACGCGATGCCCCAGTTTTTTGGCGCCCAGCGTGGTGCGCTGCAGCGTTTCAGGAATTAAATGCACGCAAAAACGCGTTGGCGTTACTTCACCCACCGTCAGGCTAATCCCGTCAATGCCAATAAATCCTTTATAAAGGATGTATTTCATTAATGAAGGATCCTGCATTTTAAACCAGATTTGACGGTTATTTTCCGAGGTCACGATTTTTGCCACTTCAGCGGTGGTCATGATGTGACCGGACATCAGGTGGCCGCCAATCTCATCGCTGAACTTTGCCGCCCGCTCAACGTTGACGGTATCTCCCACCGCCAGCTCGCCAAGGTTGGTGATGCGCAGCGTCTCTTTCATCAAATCAAAGCTAATCTGGTTGCCGTTAATTTCGGTAACGGTCAGGCAGCAGCCGTTATGAGCAATCGACGCGCCTGTTTCAATGCCCTCAAGCATATATTCCGGCAGCTCAACAACATGAGTACGGAAATTAGGTTTTTCATCAATGGACACCACTTTGGCGGTGCCCTGCACAATACCAGTAAACATGCTTACAACTCCTGTTTTTTCCGGACGGTGGTGACACCGTTTAATCCCACCACAATAACAGTTGGAAAAAGAGGTTGCCAGCGGAGCGCATTTTCTGGCGATTTTTTCACTAGATAAATAGCTAAAGCCCGCTACAATAGCTGGCACCCCCCTGCATTTTCTTCTTGCTGCCCGTTTCGGCGGCTTTTTTAGTCTCTCAAATAACAACAAAATAAAGGTGTTCACGTGCAGAAGTACATGAATGAAGCGCGCCAGCTATTGGCACTGGCTATACCAGTGATCGTCGCGCAAGTGGCCCAGACCGCAATGGGATTTGTGGATACGGTAATGGCAGGTGGCTACAGCGCCACCGATATGGCGGCCGTTGCTATCGGCACGTCAATCTGGCTTCCGGCCATCCTGTTCGGCCACGGTCTGCTGCTCGCGCTCACGCCGGTTATCGCTCAGCTCAATGGCTCGGGTCGTCGCGAGCGCATTGCCCATCAGGTTCGTCAGGGTTTCTGGCTGGCAGGGTTTGTTTCCGTGCTGATCATGGTCGTGCTCTGGAACGCGGGCCACATCATTCGCGCTATGCATAACATTGACCCGGCACTGGCTGATAAAGCCGTGGGCTATCTGCGCGCCCTGCTCTGGGGTGCGCCCGGCTACCTCTTTTTCCAGGTGGCGCGTAACCAGTGTGAAGGCCTGGCGAAAACCAAGCCCGGGATGGTGATGGGCTTTATCGGTTTGCTGGTCAACATTCCGGTGAACTATGTCTTTATTTACGGTCATTTCGGGATGCCGGAGCTCGGCGGCGTCGGCTGCGGCGTGGCGACAGCAGCCGTTTACTGGGTGATGTTCTTCTCCATGATCGCCTTTGTAAAACGCGCCCGTTCCATGCGCGATATTCGCAACGAGAAAAAATTTAGCACGCCGGACTGGAACATCATGACGCGTCTGGTGCAGTTAGGGTTGCCGATCGCCCTCGCACTGTTCTTTGAAGTGACCCTGTTTGCCGTGGTCGCCCTGCTGGTCTCCCCGCTGGGCATCGTGAACGTGGCCGGGCACCAGATTGCGCTGAACTTCAGCTCCCTGATGTTCGTCCTGCCGATGTCGCTGGCGGCGGCGGTCACGATCCGCGTCGGCTTCCGCCTGGGCCAGGGCTCAACGCTGGATGCGCAAACGGCCGCCCGGACCGGGCTGGGCGTCGGCGTCTGCATGGCTGTCTGTACGGCGCTCTTTACCGTTGCATTACGCGAGCAGATTGCCCTGCTCTATAACGACAACCCGGAAGTGGTCACGCTGGCATCGCACCTGATGCTGCTGGCCGCGATTTACCAGATCTCTGACTCCATCCAGGTGATTGGCAGCGGCGTGCTGCGCGGATATAAAGACACGCGCTCCATCTTCTTTATCACCTTCATCGCCTACTGGGTGCTGGGTCTGCCGGCTGGCTACATCCTGGCGCTTACCGACCTGGTGGTGGATCGCATGGGTCCGGCAGGATTCTGGATGGGCTTTATCATCGGCCTGACGTCGGCGGCGATTATGATGATGATGCGAATGCGCTTCCTGCAGCGCCAGCCATCAACGGTCATTTTGCAGCGCGCGGCACGTTAACGACGCGGTAGCCGCCGCCCGGCGGCTACTTTCTCTTCACTTTGCGCGGTAATGAAGCAATCGCGTGAAATCAGAGAGAAAAATGCATTTTCCCTCTTGCCACCTCGATGCTGTGCCGCTAATATTCGTCCCCGTTGTCAGCGACAACACGTTGCGTTCATAGCTCAGTTGGTTAGAGCACCACCTTGACATGGTGGGGGTCGTTGGTTCGAGTCCAATTGAACGCACCATTCTGCGTCCGTAGCTCAGTTGGTTAGAGCACCACCTTGACATGGTGGGGGTCGGTGGTTCGAGTCCACTCGGACGCACCATTTCAGTCCTGAGATGGTGCAAATCCTCTTCTGATATCCTGAATTTTCCTAATCCCTTATTTTCATCATTATTCTCCTGCTACGCTTTTCTTATGGAAAAAAAACAGGAAGACCGTCGATGAAGAAAATCGCGATTATCGGCTCCGGCCCCACAGGGATTTATACTTTTTATCATCTCCTTAAAAACAGTAAGCCGCTCTCCGTTTCCGTTTTCGAACAGGCCGATGAAGCTGGCGTGGGTATGCCCTATAACGACGACGATAACTCCCGGCTGATGCTGGCGAACATTGCGAGCATTGAAATCCCGCCCATTTTTATGACCTACCTCGACTGGCTGAAGGATCAAAGCGAAGCTCATCTGGCGCGCTTTAAGGTCGATAAAACCCGCCTGCATGACCGGCAGTTCCTGCCCCGGCTTCTGCTGGGCGAGTATTTTCGCGACAGCTTTCGTTCAATCGTGAAAGAGGCCAGAAAGCTGGGGTTTCAGGTTGATGTCCATGAATCCGCCCGGGTCACCGATATCGAGCCTACGAAAGAAGGGGTCACGCTTTCCGTCAACGACAGCGCTTTTCCTGAACGCTTCGACCTTGCGGTTATCGCCACCGGCCACGTCTGGCCAGACGAGGACGAATCCACGCGAACGTTCTTCCCAAGCCCCTGGTCCGGTCTGATGGATGCCAGTATTCCTCCCTGCCGCGTCGGTATCATGGGGACATCGTTAAGCGGTCTCGACGCGGCCATGGCGGTAGTGATGCAGCACGGTGAATTTCGTGATGATGAATTCGTGCTGGATAAAGGCAGCGACGCGTTGAAGATTGTCCTGATGTCCCGGACGGGCATTCTGCCGGAAGCCGATTTTTACTGCCCTATTCCTTATGAACCGCTGTCGGTATTGACCGAAGACGCGGCTGAAAGCGAGATTGCCAAAGGATCGGATGGCCTGCTCGACCGCATTTTTACCCTGATGGTGAAAGAGCTTCAGCTCGCTGACCCGACGTGGTGTGAGAAAATATCGCTGCATAAGCAGAAAGCGGACAGCATTCGTGAGGCCTGGTTTGAGGATCGTAAACGGCACGGCCCCTTTACCTGGGCCGAAGAAAATCTCAACGAGGTGGAGCGAAACAAACGCGAACGGCGCACCGTAGCCTGGCGCTATACCGTGCTTCGGCTGCATGAGGTTGTTCAGGAGATTGTTCCCCACCTCAGCGAACGGGACAGAGAGCGCTTTAAGCAAGGCCTGGCCCGCGTATTTATCGACAACTATGCGGCCATTCCTCCGCAGTCTATCCGCAGGCTGCTCGCGCTTCGCGAAGCCGGCATCATCAGCGTGGCGACGCTCGGTGACGATTACGCGCTGGATATTGGCAGCGATCGAACGGTAATCACCACACAAGAGACCGTTTACCGTTTCGACGTGTTTATTGATGCGCGCGGGCAGAAGCCGCTCAAAACGAAAGATCTGCCCTTCCCGACGCTGCGCAAACAGCTGGAAGCCACGGGTGAAGAGATACCGGACGTCGGTGAGGATTACACCTTAAAAGCGCCTGACGCCGTTCGCGGGCGCATTGCCTTCGGCGCGATACCGTGGCTGATGCACGATCGTCCCTTCGTTCAGGGGCTGGCGGAGTGTGCAGAGATTGCGGAAGCAATGGCGAAGGCGGCGGAAAAACCCGCGTCGCGATCGCGGCGCAGATTACCGTATATCGAGAACTGACCGGGCTTCCATGCCCTGCTGTCGCGGATTACTCGAAGAAGACTTCCGGGTTTTCAGACAGCGAAACGAAGGTTTTCGTCTCTTTATCCAGGGCAAGAATTTTGCCGCTTTCAATGTCGTACACCCAGCCGTGCAGTCGGATGGAGTTATTACGCAGGCCCACCGCGACGGACGGGTGGGTCTTAATGTTGCTCAGCTGCGCAAACACGTTCTCCTGCACCATCGCATTGACTTTATCGATCGGCTTATCCCAGGTTTTCTTCTCTACCACGGCTTTCGCCGCGTCAGAATAGCGCAGCCAGTGTGACACAGCAGGCATCGGTTCCAGGTTCGCGTTATCGGCAATCGCCTTCATCGCGCCACAGTTGGAGTGACCGCAAATCACGATATCCGTGACGCCCAGCGCCACCACGGCGTATTCGATAGTGGCGGACACGCCGCCAGGCTCCGGCCCGAATGGCGGCACGATGTTGCCAGCATTACGAATGACAAAGAGTTGTCCTGGCTCTTGCTGGGTGACCAGTTCCGGGACCAGACGGCTGTCGGAGCATGAGATGAACAGCGCTTTGGGATTCTGGCTGGACGCTAAACTGCGGAAGAGTTCTTTACGTTGCGGGAAAATCTCTTTTTGAAAGCTGAGAAAACCTTCAATGATATGTTGCATAGCAATGTCTCTTTTATCTGTTTTAGTTTAGGCATGATCGAGATCACACTCGTTAAAGTTTACCCATCGTGGTTTACTTCAGACAAGCAATATATTTCTGGCCCGACCGCTGCACAATCTCGTCCGCACTGGCCTCGATGTTCTGCCCTTCGAACGCGCCGTAAAGACGTTCAAAAGTTTTGCCTTCGAGATGATTCACCACCGACGCCACGGTGCGGGCCGGCAGCGGAAGATAATTCGGGTAGCTCCACATAAACGAGACGGCGTCTTTACCCGGCGTGACCTGCAGAATATCGCCCGCCAGCAATACCCCATCCCCCTCCTGCCAGTGCAGCACCGTTCCACCGGCAAAATGCCCGCCCAGACGCAGCAGGGTGACCGACGGGAAAATCTCCAGCGCGTCCCCCTCCCAGAAATGAATGGCCGGGCTGTCGCGCATGACCCACTCTCTGTCGCTGGCGTGCAGGTACACCGACGCATCAAACGCCGCAGCCCACTCCTGCACCGTGGTGTAATAGTGCGGATGTGAAATAGCAATCGCGCTGATGCCGCCGAGGGCGGTAATGAGCGTTTTGGTTGCGGGGTCGAGGTTGGCGATGCAGTCCCAGAGGATATTGCCGTGGGGCGTTTGCAGGAGCAGCGCCCGCTGGTTTATCGCAAACGCGGGCACCGTTTTGATCCCAAACAGCCGCGGCTCCAGCTGCTGCCATTTGTTGCTATGCGTGGCGGTGACGGTGTCGAAATCGGTCCATGCCTGACCCGTGGCGGGCACGTACTGGCGTTCATCCTCGCAAATTGGGCATATTTCCGGCTGCGTATCGTAGGCGGTTCCACAGGTTTTACAGAGTGTAATCATGTGCTCTCCTCAGCGATAAAGCACTGAGTATGGCAGGGATTATCCTTATGTGCTGCGAGGTACATTGCTGGCTTTTTTTGCCCTATACTGTGCCAGTATCAAAAACTGAACAGAGCAGGTGCCACATGGAAATTGATCTCGATAACTTAGTCTTTAACGGTCTGGATGAAGCCGAAGAGCGTAATGCCGAACGTCTGGACGATGCAGACAAAAAAGCGCAGGCGATTGTCGCCGACGACGACTGCGGCGACGCCTGCAAGATCTAATAAAAAAGCACCGGGAAACCGGTGCTTTTTTATTTCACTCGTTATACGTCACGCACACCTCGTTCCAGTACGTTTCGCGCGTGCGGCGCAGTTCAGCGTGACGTTTTATCATGGAACCACTCCGGGTCAATGTTGGCAACGTCGACGCCATACAGGCTGGCGACAGGCAGGATTGACTCAAGAACACGTTGCGCGCTGTTCTCCGCATTCACTGGTCGGGTCGCAAAAAACCGCCGTAACGTGCTGATCCATTTTTTCATCATCTTACCCTCTCTCGCCGTGTCTGAGCTCAGTTAAGCACTCAAATGCCGCGCGGGGGAAATACCAAAATCCACTGTCGATGTGCAGGATCTGCAAATAGCATCCCGTTCTTTTCACTCTTCATTAACACGTTGTTCACTAATGCTTTTTTGCTCATAGCAAAGAACGATTTCTTATTTGGCGATAGCTTTCGCTTATGGGAGCGTAGCGGGGTAAAACAAAAACAACGGGATGGCGAATGACTATGGCAGCAAATATGAAAGGGTTTACCAAAGGGACACTGGTTCTGGGATTACTGGCGGCGGGGAGCCTGCTTTCAGCGCAGGCACAGGCCGATCAGCTGGCGGATATTAAGGCCGCAGGGGTGGTGAAAGTGGCCACGTTTGACGCCAACCCGCCGTTTGGCTCTATTGATGCCAAAACGCACGAGATCGTGGGTTATGACGTGGACTTCGCCAAAGCGCTGGCAAAATCGCTCGGCGTGAAGCTTGAACTGGTTGCCACCAATCCGGCTAACCGTATTCCGCTGCTGCAGTCCGGAAAAGCCGATCTGATCGTGGCGGATATTACTATCACTCCGGAACGCGCACAGGTGATTGATTTCTCAACGCCTTACTTTGTCACCGGTCAGCAGTTCCTGGTGCCGGCTAAATCACCGGACAAGCTTGATGACTACAGCCGGGCGCGTATTGGCGCGGTCAAAGGAACGACGGGCGAGCAGGCGCTGCACCAGCGTTTCCCGCAGTCACGCGTGCTCTCGTATGACGATATTCCGCTGGCGCTGACGGCGCTGCGCAACGGTAACGTACAGGCCATCACCCAGGACAGCACCATTCTGGCCGGTCTGCTGGCGCAGGCGCCGGATAAAGCGAACTTTAAAATCCTGCCCCATCTGCTCAGCAAAGAAGAGATTGGCGTTGGGGTGAAGAAAGGTGAAACGGCGCTGCTGAAGGCCGTTAACGACGAGCTGATTAATCTCGAGAAGAACGGTCAGGCAGCAAAAATCTACGATGTCTGGTTTGGCCCAAACACGCCTTCCCCACAGCCTCGCGCCTTTAAAATAGAAGCCAGATAATTATGCTCTCAGGTTTATTTTCACACTCCGCGGCCGGTGCCGCGGATTTTTCACATCTGGAACAGGCCAGCGTCGAGTTTCGTCATGTGGACAAACGCTACGGTGACCATCAGGTTTTAAACGACATTAACCTCACCATCACGCCCGGTGAAGTGGTCGCCATCCTCGGCCCTTCGGGTTCCGGTAAATCCACCCTGATTCGTCTTATCAACCAGCTTGAAACCCTAAGCGGCGGAGAGATTCTGGTCGACAACAAGCCTACCGCAAAGCTCTCCGGTACCGGGCTGCGCCAGCTGCGCAGCCGCGTGGGGTTTGTGTTCCAGCAGTTCAATCTTTACGCCCACCTCACCGCCAGCCAGAACATTACCCTGGCGCTGGAGCACGTTCACGGCTGGAAGCCGCAGCCAGCTCAGGAGCGCGCGCTGGCCCTGCTGGAGAAGGTCGGGATGCTGGAAAAAGCCCACCATTTCCCGGCAGAGCTTTCCGGTGGACAGCAGCAGCGCGTCGCGATTGCCCGCGCCCTGGCCTCTTCACCGCAAATCATTCTGTTCGATGAACCCACCTCCGCGCTGGATCCGGAGATGATTGGTGAAGTGCTGTACGTGATGAAAGCCCTCGCCCACAGCGGGATCACGATGATCGTGGTGACCCACGAGATGCAGTTTGCCCGGGAAATTGCCGACCGGATTGTCTTTATCGACGGCGGGCAAATTCTGGAAACGGCGCCGCCGGCGCAGTTTTTCAGCCAGCCGTCGCATCCGCGCGCGCAGCGGTTCCTGCAGAAGGTGCTCAACCCGCTGCATCAGGAGCATCTGTAATGCCCGCGCTCGACTGGCAGGGGGTACTGACCGGACAGCCTCTGCAGTGGATACTCTCCGGATTCCTCACCACCCTGTGGGTCACGCTTGCCGGGATGCTGCTGGCCAGCCTGCTCGCACTGCTTTTTATGCTCCTGCGCCTTTCCGGCGGACGCCCCGGGAACGCGGTCGTCAGCAGCTGGGTGTCGCTGTTTCGCAATACGCCGCTGCTGGTACAGCTACTGTTCTGGTATTTTGCCGCCTGGAACGGGCTACCGCAGGCGTTCCGCGACGCGGTGAACGCGGATCACAGCTGGTCAATTCTACCCGGTAACGTCTGGTGGTTTACGCCCGAATTTTTATGTTCTGCCTGGGGGTTGGGCGTCTTTACCTCGGCGTTTCTAATCGAAGAGGTGGAATCGGGGTTACGTTCCGTGCCTGCCGGACAGCGGGAGGCGGCGCTCGCGCAGGGATTCTCCGCGTGGCGTCTGTTTCGTTACATCCTTCTGCCGCAGGGGCTGGCCAACGCCTGGCAGCCGGTTGTGGGCCAGTACCTTAATCTGATGAAGCTCTCCTCGCTCGCGAGCGGGATTGGCTTTGCCGAGCTGACCTATCAGGTCAGGCAGATCGAGAGCTATAACGCGCACGCGCTGGAGGCGTTTACCCTCGGTACCGCACTCTATCTGCTGACCGGCCTGGTCATGGGGCTGGTGCTGGTTCGCATCGGGCCTGACGCGAAACGTAAACGCCCAGGCGTCGCCACCACAGGGAGTGAAAAACATGATTGCCGGACTTAACGTCATCACCGATAACCTCGACTATCTGCTGTGGGGACGCGCGGCGACGGGTGAACCGGGGGGCGTATTGCTGTCGTTGATGATGGCGGCCGGGGCCGCCGTCATCGCCCTGCCCGGTGGGATAGTGCTCGCGTGTTTGGCCTGGCGCTTTACCGGGCTCGTGCGAAAGGCCCTCTTTTTATGGGCAGAGCTGATCCGCGGCATCCCGCTCATCTTCGTGATTTTCTGGATGTGGTATCTCCTGCCGCTTATGACCGGGGGCGATCTGCCGGGAGCGCTGACCGTCACGCTGGCCCTGGCCTGGTTTACCGCGGCAACGGTGATGCACTCGGTGCTGGCCGGGCTTAACGCGCTACCGTCAGGACAATATGAGGCCGCACTGTCACAGGGATTCAGCACGCAGCAAACCCTCCTGCGCGTGCTGCTGCCGCAGGCGCTGAGGAATATTCTGCCGTCGCTGGTGGGGATTTTTATCAGCCTGCTGAAGGATACGTCGCTGGCGTTTATCGTGAACGTACCGGAACTGACCACGGTGGCGGGACAGGTCAACAACCGGGTGCAAATCTACCCGGCGGCCATTTTTATCTTTACGGGCGTGGTCTACTACCTGCTCTGCTGCTCGCTCGAACAGCTTGCGAAACGCTGGCGCATTACCCGGCCAGCGCTTTAACCACCGTTTCCATCGCTTCGGTTGTCAGTTCACTGCGCTTAACGCGCTGGTTCGCCAGCGCGGTACGCAGGACTCCGGCAATGACAATATGCTTTGGCTCCTGCCCTAAATCACGCATCTCGAGCACCACCTTCCCGACCACCCGGCACATCTCCTGATACAGCGCTTCATCTTTGGTCACGTTACCCATCGTCATCACTCCATTGCCTTTTAAACGTTGAGCTTAAATGATTCTCCTGCCGGATACAAAAAAGAAGCCCGGCGAGAGACTCGCCGGGCTTCATCTGTAAAATCAGTAAATTAGTTGTTTACTGGGATGACCGCGCCTTTGTACTTGGTGCGGATCCAGTCCTGAATCTCTTTCGAGTGCAGGACGTTCACCAGCGCAACGATATCTTTCTTCTTCTCGTCACCGCGATGCACGGTAATGATGTTGGCGTACGGGTTGTTTTCACCGCTCTCTACCGCAATCGGGTCGTGAACCGGATCCAGACCGGCGTCAATCGCGTAGTTGGCGTTAATCACCACCGCATCGCCTTCGTTGTTGTTGTACATCTGCGGCAGCAGAGAGGCTTCCACGTTCGGCGTGAACTTCAGCTTTTTCGGGTTCTCAACGATGTCGCTGATGCGCGCGGTCACTTTGTCGATGCCCGGCTTCAGCTTGATCACGCCCTCTTTCTCAAAGATGGAGAGAATGCGCCCCTCTTCAGAAACCGCGTCACGCATGATGATCTTGCCGCCTTCCGGCAGGTCTTTCAGCGACTTGTATTTTTTGGAGTAGATGCCGATTGGCTCAATGTGGATCGCGCCCGCACTGACGAAATCGTAGTCTTTATCGCCCGCATGATCCTTAAGCACGCTGTTCAGGTAAGGAATGTGCTGGAAATAGTTCGCGTCGATGTCATGACCCGCCAGCGCGGTGTTCGGCAGAATGTAGTCCTGGAACGGTTTAATCTCCAGGTCGATACCCTGCTTCGCCAGAATCGGCTTAGCCTGCTCCAGAATTTCGGCGTGCGGCGTGTTGGATGCGCCCACGGTCAGGGTGTCGGCCCAGGAGGCGAAGCTCAGGGCGCTCAGGGTTGCGGCGGCGATCAGTGTCAGTGTTTTTTTCATGATGTGGTTCCTGTGTGTATTTATTAGCGTTTATCTAACAGTGAAGTAATGACATCGCCGCAGAACTGGATAATGAAAACGATGATCAGAATGGTCACCGTTGCCACCAGCGTGACGTCACCATGGTTGCGCTGGAATCCTTCCAGATAAGCCAGATTTCCCAAACCGCCGGCGCCAATCACCCCCGCCATTGCGCTGTAGCTCACCAGCGCAATGAGCGTCACCGTAATACCCGATACCAGTGCGGGTGATGATTCCGGCAGTAAAACCCGAAACACTAACGTGCTCAGTCGTGCGCCCATCGAGCGCGTTGCTTCGATGACGCCTTTATCCACTTCACGCAGGGCGATCTCCACCAGGCGTGCGTAGAACGGTGCGGCGCCTACAATCAGCGCCGGCAGCGCCGCGTTGGCGCCGAGAATGGTGCCGACGACGGTCTTGGTGAACGGGATCAGCAGGACAATCAGAATGATGAACGGAATTGAGCGGAACACGTTCACCACAATCGAAATCACGCTGTAGACCGTGCGGTTGTGGAACAGCCCGCCGCGCGCGGTTAAAAACAGCGCCAGCCCCAGCACGATACCCAGCACAAACGTCGCCACGCCGGACAGCGCGGTCATGTACAGCGTCTCCAGCGTCGCCGCCCAGAGCTGATCCCACTTGAGATGCGGAAAGAGATTCTCAGCCATGTTTAATCACCTCGCCTTCAATATCGCTGTGCTGCAGGTCGGCGAGGATATTGTTCAGTTGTTCATCGGATGCCACGACATGCACCCAGAGCTGACCAAACACACCGTGGGCGGTTTGCGTCATTTTCCCGTGCAGGATATTAAACGGCAGACCGTAGCGCAGGGTCAGTTCACCCACGATCGGCTTATGGGTGCTGTGCCCGGTAAAGGTCAGCTTGATGACCGTGCCTTCCAGATCGTTTGCCAGTTCGGTATTGAAGGTTTCCTCCTCGGCATACTGGCTCACCTGGCGGACAAACTGCTGCGTAATCGGCTGCTGCGGATGGGTAAAGACGCTCAGCACGTCGCCCTCTTCCACCACTTTACCGTTCTCCATCACCGCCACGCGGTCGCAGATTTTGCGCACCACGTGCATCTCGTGGGTGATCAGCACGATGGTCAGCCTGAAGCGGCGGTTAATATCCAGCAGCAGATCGAGGATCTGATCGGTGGTCTGCGGGTCGAGCGCCGAGGTAGCTTCATCGCAGAGCAGCACGTCAGGGCTGTTAGCCAAAGCGCGCGCAATACCGACGCGCTGCTTTTGCCCGCCGCTCAGCTGGGACGGGTACGCATTCTCGCGCCCCTTCAGGCCGACCAGCTCCACCAGCTCGGCGACGCGCGCCTTGATGTTGGCTTTTGGTACACCGGCGATTTGCATCGAGAAAGCGATATTCTCGCTCACCGTGCGCGACCACAGCAGGTTGAAGTGCTGGAACACCATGCTGATTTTCAGGCGCGCCTGGCGCAGCGCTTCACCCTTTGCCGCAGAGATATCCTGTCCGTTAATGGTGACGCTTCCGGCGCTGGGTTTTTCCAGGCCGTTCAGCAGACGAATCAGCGTGCTTTTCCCGGCTCCGCTGTAGCCGATAATTCCGTAAATCTGTCCCTGTTCTATCGTCAAATTGACGTTATCAACGGCAGTCAGCGCGACCTTTCCGTTGTCAAAAACCTTCGAAATATTCCTGAGTACGATCATTCTTATTCTTTATCCGTTTCGCGCATGGCTGTTTAGCAGTATGGATGTCCAAACGATAGTAAACAGGCGTTATCAGCTTTCAAATGAACAAAAAAGAATTTGTTATAACTTTCGGAAATAAACAGCGGATTTACAGGGTGGGAAGCATTTAGACCAATTTCAGCAATGATTATCTGCCGGATGCATATCTGCTGGCAGATGCCCGCGAAAAACGCTCATTTTTGCAGCATTTCATGCCGGTATAGCCATCCTCACATCCAGACAACTTTACGTCTTGCTGTCCTGACATCCAAAAATGGCATTTATATTCTTTTCTGTTCTAAAGAGCAGTGAATGGTTCTTTATTGCGAAAATTTCGCCGCTCTATCATCCCGTCATGACATCCAGAAAGGAAAACATCATGACGATTTATCACTCCGTCACTGAACTGATTGGTCGTACCCCGCTTATCCAACTGCACAAGCTTGATACCGGTCCCTGCTCGCTGTTCCTGAAGCTGGAAAACCAGAATCCGGGCGGCTCTATTAAGGATCGCGTTGCGCTGTCGATGATTAACGAAGCGGAGCGTACCGGCCAGCTGCAGCCGGGCGGCACGATTATTGAGGCGACGGCGGGGAATACCGGTCTCGGCCTGGCCCTGATCGCCGCTCAGAAAGGCTACTCGCTAATCCTGGTGGTGCCGGACAAAATGAGCCGCGAGAAGATTTTCCACCTGCGCGCGCTGGGTGCCCAGGTGGTGCTGACCCGCTCCGACGTTAACAAGGGCCACCCCGCCTATTACCAGGATTACGCCCAGCGCCTGGCCAACGAGCTGCCCGGCGCGTTTTACATCGACCAGTTCAATAATGAGGCCAACCCGCTGGCGCACCGCACCACCACGGCACCGGAACTGTACGAGCAGCTTGACGGGCGGATCGACGCCATCGTGGTGGGCGTCGGCTCAGGCGGTACGCTGGGCGGCCTGCAGGTGTGGTTCGCCGAGCACTCTCCGCACACGGAGTTTGTCCTGGCAGATCCGGCCGGATCGGTTCTCGCCGACCAGGTGGAAACCGGACGCTATCACGACGCGGGCTCCTGGCTGGTTGAAGGTATTGGCGAAGACTTTATTCCCCCGCTGGCCCACATTGAAGGGGTGAATCGCGCCTGGCGCATTACCGACCGCGAGGCCTTCACCACCGCGCGCGACCTGCTGAAAACGGAAGGCATTCTGGCGGGCTCCTCCAGCGGCACGCTGCTGGCGGCCGCGCTGAAATATTGCCAGGCGCAGACCGCGCCGAAGCGCGTGGTGACCTTCGCCTGCGACAGCGGCAATAAGTATCTCTCGAAGATGTTCAACGATGACTGGATGCGTCAGCAAGGGCTCATCACGCGCCCTCAGGCCGGCGATCTCTCTGACTATATCGCCCTGCGCCACGATGAAGGCGCCACCGTAACCGCCGCCCCGGACGACACGCTTTCCACCGTACTGGCACGCATGCGCCTGTATGACATCTCCCAGCTGCCGGTGCTGGAGAACGGCAAGGTGGTGGGCATTATCGACGAGTGGGATCTCCTGCGGCATATCGGCGGCGACGGCGACCGCTTCGCGCTTCCGGTGACGGCAGCCATGACGCGTCAGGTGGAGTTTCTTGATAAACACGCCCCGGAAAGCGCCCTGAACGCCATCTTCGACCGCGGTCTGGTGGCCGTCATTAATGACAACGACCGTTTTCTCGGTCTGATTACGCGCAGCGACGTTCTGACCGCCTGGCGCAACCGTCTTCAGCAATAAAGGAATCGATGATGAAAAACCTGGCTACCCTGAGCGTACACAGCGGCGAGTTCAACGACCAGCACGGCGCCGTCATGCCGCCGATATACGCCACCTCAACGTTTGCGCAACCGTCACCCGGCGAGCATACCGGCTATGAGTATTCCCGCAGCGGCAACCCTACCCGCCATGCGCTGGAAACCGCCATCGCTGAACTGGAAGGCGGCACGCGCGGCTACGCCTTCGCCTCCGGTCTGGCGGCCATCTCCACGGTGCTCGAACTGCTGGATAAAGACAGCCATATTGTCGCCATTGATGACGTTTACGGCGGGACGTATCGCCTGATTGAAAACGTGCGCAAGCGCAGCACCGGCCTGCAGGTCAGCTGGGTTAAACCGAACGACTTAGCTGGTCTCGAGGCCGCCATTCGCCCGGATACCCGCATGGTGTGGGTCGAAACGCCAACCAACCCGCTGCTGAAGCTGGCGGATCTGGCGGCCATTGCGGCGATCGCCCGCCGTCATAACGTCATCAGCGTGGCGGATAACACCTTCGCGTCACCGGTGATCCACCGTCCGCTGGAGTCAGGTTTCGATATCGTGGTGCACTCCGCCACCAAATACCTGAACGGCCACTCTGACGTGGTGGCCGGGCTGGCGATTGTCGGGGACAACAGGGAACTGGCGGATAAGCTGGGCTATCTGCAAAACGCGGTGGGCGGCGTACTGGATCCGTTCAGCAGCTTCCTGACGCTGCGCGGTATTCGCACGCTTGCTTTGAGGGTAGAAAAGCACAGCACCAACGCGCTGGCGATTGCGCAATGGCTGGAGCAGCATCCTCTGGTCGAAAAGGTGTTCTATCCCGGCCTGGAATCGCATCCGCAATATCAGCTTGCCCGCACGCAGATGGCCCTGCCCGGCGGGATGATTTCCGTGGTGGTAAAAGGCGATGCGCAACGCGCCACCGAGGTGATTCGCAACCTGAAGCTGTTCACCCTCGCGGAAAGCCTCGGCGGTGTGGAAAGTCTGGTGAGCCAGCCCTACAGCATGACGCACGCCTCGATTCCGCTGGAGCAACGCCTGGCAAACGGCATTGTGCCGCAGCTGATCCGTCTGTCAGTCGGGATTGAAGATCCGAAAGACCTGATTGCCGACCTCAGCCAGGCGCTGCAAAAATAAGCAAAACGCGGCAGGTCAATCACCTGCCGCCATAAGTTGTCATCATGGCTTAACGCCTTGATAACAATATTATGTGAAACTGCACAGATTATTTCTGAAACACCGTTTCCATTTTCCTTTTATCTTAAAATCAGCGTATAATGCGCGCCTAATCCCTGGTGAATGGTTTCAGCGCTTGGAATACAAAAAACAACGTACAACTTCTCCTCTCCTTCGTTGGGCTGTCACTCAGGCACACTTTCTTCTGCACGCTCATTTGATGTCTCCTATCCTTAGTGCGTGTCATATACTCTTTTGCAACACAGGTTTAACTCCGCGGCGGTGCGCCCCCGGAGCGAGATTTCCATATCCTTCCCAACTTAAAGACTAAGACTGTCATGAAAAAGACGAAAATTGTTTGTACTATCGGCCCGAAAACCGAATCTGAAGAGATGCTGACCAAAATGCTGGACGCCGGCATGAACGTGATGCGTCTGAACTTCTCCCACGGTGATTACGCAGAACACGGTCAGCGTATCCAGAACTTGCGCAACGTAATGAGCAAGACCGGTAAAAAAGCTGCGATCCTGCTGGATACCAAAGGTCCAGAAATCCGTACCATCAAACTGGAAGGCGGTAACGACGTCTCTCTGAAAGCGGGCCAGACCTTCACCTTCACCACCGACAAATCCGTTGTCGGCAACAGCGAAATCGTTGCAGTGACCTATGAAGGCTTCACCAACGACCTGTCCGTCGGTAACACCGTGCTGGTAGACGATGGTCTGATCGGTATGGAAGTCACCGCCATCGAAGGCAACAAGGTTATCTGTAAAGTGCTGAACAACGGCGACCTGGGCGAAAACAAAGGCGTTAACCTGCCGGGCGTCTCTATCGCACTGCCAGCACTGGCTGAAAAAGACAAACAGGACCTGATCTTCGGTTGCGAACAAGGCGTTGACTTTGTTGCGGCCTCCTTCATCCGTAAGCGTTCAGACGTGGTTGAAATTCGTGAGCACCTGAAAGCCCACGGCGGCGAGAAGATCCAGATCATCTCCAAAATTGAAAACCAGGAAGGCCTGAACAACTTCGACGAAATCCTCGAAGCGTCTGACGGCATCATGGTTGCACGTGGCGACCTGGGCGTAGAAATCCCGGTTGAAGAAGTGATCTTCGCGCAGAAGATGATGATCGAGAAATGTGTTCGCGCGCGCAAAGTGGTTATCACCGCAACGCAGATGCTGGACTCCATGATCAAAAACCCACGCCCAACCCGCGCAGAAGCAGGCGACGTGGCTAACGCCATCCTCGACGGTACTGATGCCGTTATGCTGTCCGGCGAATCCGCAAAAGGTAAATATCCGCTGGAAGCGGTGTCCATCATGGCCACCATCTGCGAACGTACCGACCGCGTAATGAAAAGCCGTCTGGACTACAACAACGACAGCCGCAAGCTGCGCATCACCGAAGCGGTTTGCCGCGGTGCAGTAGAGACGGCTGAGAAGCTGGAAGCACCGCTGATCGTGGTTGCGACCCAGGGCGGTAAATCTGCTCGCGCGGTGCGTAAATACTTCCCGGATGCGACTATTCTGGCGCTGACCACCAACGAAACCACGGCTCGTCAGCTGGTGCTGAGCAAAGGCGTGATCCCTCACCTGGTGAAAGAGATCGCGTCTACGGATGATTTCTACCGTCTGGGTAAAGAAGTGGCTCTGGAGCTGGTTGATCGTGGTCTGGCACAGAAAGGTGACGTTGTGGTCATGGTTTCTGGCGCGCTGGTGCCAAGCGGAACCACCAATACCGCATCTGTTCACGTGCTGTAATAATTCCCGAACGAATTAATTTTGATAAAAAGCGCCCTCCGGGCGCTTTTTTTATTCCTGGCATTAGCTAAAGTCATTCAAATTGCAAATCGGGTTTTTCTATTTAATTGCGAATTATCTAAGATGAATCCGATGATAAATGCCTTTTTTTACATAGATTTTTGCTCAAAAAGGGCCGATTCGATGCTTCTTTGAGCGAACGATCAAAAATAGGTGTATTCCCATCAAAAAAATATTCTCAACCCAAAAAACTTTGTGTAATACTTGTAACGCTACATGGAGATTAACTCAATCTAGAGGGTATTAATAATGAATCGTACTAAACTGGTACTGGGCGCGGTAATCCTGGGTTCTACTCTGCTGGCTGGTTGCTCCAGCAACGCTAAAATCGATCAGCTGTCTTCTGACGTTCAGACTCTGAACGCTAAAGTTGACCAGCTGAGCAACGACGTGAACGCAATCCGTTCCGACGTTCAGGCTGCTAAAGACGACGCAGCTCGCGCTAACCAGCGTCTGGACAACCAGGCTACTAAATACCGTAAGTAATAGTACCTGTTAATAAAATGGCGCACATTGTGCGCCATTTTTTTTGCCTGCGTCAAACGGCTACTGCGTCACCTTCTCCCCTTCATCTTCCGCTACCGCAGCGGACACCCGACTGTTCTGCACCGATAACACGCTATTGCTGGCCGACGGGCCGCTCTCTGACGACACGATAACCGGGATCCCGGCGCGGCGCGACAGGGCTTTCTCGATCAGCGCCTTATCGCTTCCCGCCTGAGAAACAAAGGTCGCAAAGTCGGCGGAGTGGGTAATGGGCGAGACCTGCGGGTTTTCTCCCTCAGCCTGCGCCAGCGGGCGGTGGACTTCAATATAGCGTTTACCATCCGGCTCCACGGAGAACTTCACGGGTTCATTGATAATCTGTACCCGCGTGCCAACCCGCACCTGTTCAAACAGGGCTTTAATGTCCGGGGCGTTCATCCGCATACAGCCGGAGCTGACGCGCAGTCCGACGCTGTCCGGCGCGCTGGTGCCGTGGATGAGATATTCCCCGTTGCCCACGCCTAAACGCAGTGCGAAGCGTCCCAGCGGGTTATTTGGCCCGGCAGGTACCACCGGCGGTAATTTAATTCCCTGCTCAAGAGAGCGTGCTCTGATGCCCGGCGTGGGCGTCCAGGTGGGATTCGGGATTTTCTGGCTTACGCGCGTGGTCGTAACCGGTGTTTCCAGCCCCAGCTGTCCGATGCCGAGCGGGAAGACCTGAACGATGTTTTCTCCCGGCGGGAAGTAGTAGAGCCGCAGCTCAGCGAGGTTCACCACAATCCCCTCGCGCGGCGTGTCCGGCAGCAGCATCTGCGACGGGATGGTAATGACGGTTCCCGGCGCAGGGTTTACCGGCGCAATGGTATTGTTCGTTTCCAGAATCACCTGCGCCGCGGTATTAAACCGGCGGGCGATGGTCTGCAGCTTATTATCCCCTTCCTGTATCGTGTAGGTTTGATTTTGCCCAATCAGGCGACTGCCTGCGGGCGGCAACGGATAGTCCATCGCGCGGGCCGAATTAAGTGCGCCGAGCGAACTGAGGAGTAATAGAGTTATGAGAGACGCGCGCTTCATGCTGAGATTCCTTATTCACTGGCAGGACGCCAGAAAGCTGAAAAACCAGCGAGGCGGGAACCACCTCGCGAAACAGAATGAATGCTGTTCTGTAAGTCTAGCTAAGGATTGCAGCTTTGGCGCGAATCGCGCGAATCATCGCTTCCAGTCCCTGGGAACGAGACGGGGTGAGGTGTTGTGTGAGGGCCATTTTTTCAAACCACGGGCGGACATCGAACGCGACAATATCCTGCGCCGACATCCGGTGGTAAAGAATAAAGACGACCGCAATAAGCCCTTTTACAATGGCCGCATCGCTGTCGCCGTGCAGTGCTATCGTGCCGTCGTCAGACTGCTCCATCACAATCCACACCTGGCTCTGACAGCCCTGAATAATATTTTCCGGGTTATGCGCCTCCTCACCGAGCGGCGGCAGGCGCTGCCCCAGCTCGATGATATAAAGGTACTTCTCTTCCCAGTTTGCGCAACGCCCAAAGTTGCGCAGCAATTTGTCTCTGTCCGGCAGTTCTGCCATCTTTCGCCTCTCCGTTAGCCCAGCAGCTGGTGAATGCGCTTAAGCCCCGCCACCAGCCTGTCGACCTCTTCCGTTGTGTTGTGCATCACCAGCGACGCGCGGCACATTGCCGGCACCTGGTAAAACGCCATCAGCGGCATGGCGCAGTGGTGCCCGGTACGGACCGCCACGCCGTAGTTATCGAGGAAACTGCCCACGTCATAGGCGTGATGTTTCCCGAGATTGAACGCAATCACCCCTTGCCGGTCGGCAGGCCCGTAGAGGGTCAGATCCGGCACGCTGGCAAGCTCGGCAAGCGCATAGTGCATCAGCAGCTGTTCGTACTCATGAATGCTATCAAGGCCGATCGCGGAGACGTAGGAGACCGCCGCCCCCAGCCCGATAATCCCGCCGGTGTTGGGCGTACCTGCCTCAAAACGCCACGGTGCGCGCGCGTAGGTGGTGCCTTCCGTCAGACTAACGGTGGCGATCATCGATCCGCCCCCTTCCCACGGCGGCATCGCCTGCAGGATATCTTCTTTCACGTACAGTACGCCAATCCCGGTCGGCCCATAGAGCTTGTGGCCTGAAAAGACGTAGAAATCACAGTCCAGCGCCTGAACGTCAACCGCGTGGTGCATCACCGCCTGAGCGCCGTCAATCAGCACCTTCGCGCCGGCCTGGTGGGCTTTTTCGATAATCTCTGCCACCGGGTTTTCCGTCCCGAGCACGTTAGAGACCTGGGTGACCGCCACCAGCCGCGTTTTATCATCCAGCAGTGCGTCGAGCTGCTCGAGCTGCAGCGTCCCGTCAACGTTCAGCGGGATCACCCGCAGCTGCGCGCCAACGCGCTCGCAGAGCATCTGCCACGGCACGATGTTGGCGTGGTGCTCCATCTGGGTGATGATAATGTTATCCCCCGCGTGGACCTGCGCGTTGCCCCAGCTGTTAGCGACAAGGTTGATCCCTTCGGTAGTTCCGCGCACGAAGACCAGCTCTTCAGGCGATTTCGCATTGAGGAAGGCGGCAATTTGCGTGCGCACGTTTTCCATACGCTGGGTCGCCTCGGCGCTCAGGGTATGAATACCGCGATGCACGGCGGCGTAGCCGTGGCGATAAAACTCGGCTTCCGCATCCACTACCGGGTTCGGCTTCTGCGCGCTGGCCGCGCTGTCCAGATAGGCCAGAGGAAGACCGTTCACTTCACGGGTCAGAACCGGAAAATCTGCCCGTACTTTCTCGACGGGAAAACTCATGCTTCGCCTCCAGGCAGACGCTGACCGATACGCGCCAGCACCTGCTGTTTCAACTGACCATCGTTCAGCGCCTCCGTCAGTTCGGCGGCAAACGCATAGATAATCATTTTCTGCGCCGCCTGCTGGTCGATACCGCGGGAACGCAGGTAGAACATCTGCTCGTCGTCGATGCGCCCGACCGTCGCACCGTGGCTGCACTTCACGTCGTCGGCGTAGATCTCCAGCTGCGGTTTGGTGTCCACTTCCGCCAGGCGACCTAACAGCAGATTGTTGTTGGTCATCTGCCCGTCGGTTTTAATGGCGTGCTGCGCCACGTTGATCAGTCCGTTAAACACCGCGCGCCCTTTATCACTCACGATAGTTTTGTGCAGCTGGCGGCTGTTGCAGTAGCCCTTGTTGTGCTCAAGCCAGGTGCGCGTGTCGCACACTTCAGATTTAACCGGCATCGCCAGGCTGTTGATGCGCAGCGTGGTGTTTTCACCGTTAAGCTGCGTGCTGGTGTTGTGGCGCAATACCGACCCGCCGAGCAGGAAGCTGTGGCTGTACGCCGCGGCATCCTGACCCAGCACAATGTCGTTATGGGCAAAGTGGTGGCTCTGCGCATTCTCAAACGCCAGCTTGACGTGGTGAAGCTGGGCATTGGCGGCAACGTTCATCGTCAGACGCGATCCGGTAAAGTGCCGGACATCGTTAAGGCTGACGTAATGTTCGATTACCGTGGCTTCCGCCCCCTCCGCCAGCTCAAGATGATGGCGATAGTGCGCGGTGTTGATTTCGTCGCCGTCCAGACCCTGGGTGATGTGCATCAGCAGCAGCGGTTTTGCCGGACGCTGGTTACGCTTCACGCGGATATGCGTCACGCTGCGGGCCAGGCTCTCGGTCAGGTGCAGGAAAACCTCAGGCTGAACCGGGGCGCTCAGGGGCTGGCGATCGTCGTTTATCTCAATCTCAAATCCGCTCCCCTGAAGGGCGTCGCTCAGCTCCGGACGGAACTCACCGTCGACAAACACCAGGCGCACGGCATCCACGTTTACGGCCAGCGCGTCACGCTGCGCCGGGGTGAGATGCGCCAGACGGGACACAAACTCGGCGTTCAGCAGGCCATCAAGCGGGGTGTATTTCCAGTTCTCATGCTTACGCGTCGGCAGGCCGAGACGCAGCATCTGCTGCAGATGCTGCTGCGCCTGCTCAGAGCGCGTGCCGCCCTGGGCTTCAAACAGCCGGTGCCACTGCTGGAGCGCATTACTGCTGTTCGGTAAGCCAGCCATAGCCCTGCTCCTCCAGTTGTTTAACCAGCGTGAAATCACCGGATTTCACAATACGCCCCTGGTAAAGCACGTGAACGTAATCCGGCTTGATGTAGTCCAGAATGCGCTGGTAATGGGTAACGATAATGAACGAACGCTTGCCGTCGCGCAGGGAATTCACCCCGTCAGCGACAATCTTCAGGGCGTCGATATCCAGACCGGAGTCGGTCTCATCCAGAATGCACAGCTCGGGCTCCAGCACCGCCATCTGCAGAATGTCGTTACGCTTTTTCTCGCCGCCGGAAAAGCCAACGTTCACCGAACGGGTCAGCAGATCTTCCGGCATTTTCAGCAGCTTGATCTTCTCTTCCATCAGGTCCTGGAAGTCAAAGCGGTCCAGCGCCTCCAGGCCGCGATACTTGCGCACCGCATTCAGCGCCGTCTGCAGAAAGAACTGGTTGCTGACGCCAGGAATTTCGACCGGGTACTGGAAGGCCATGAAGATGCCCTCTCCCGCGCGGTCTTCCGGCGACATCTCCAGAAGGTCTTTGCCGTTAAACTCCACCGAGCCGTGGGTTACCTCATAATCTTCGCGCCCCGCCAGCGTCGCAGAAAGCGTACTTTTCCCGGAACCGTTCGGCCCCATGATGGCGTGAACTTCACCCGGCTTGACGTCAAAATTGAGGCCACGCAGGATGGCTTTGTCTTCTACGCTGACCTGTAAATCTTTAATGCTTAACATGTGCTTTCCTTAACCGACGCTGTGTTCAAGACTAATGGCGAGGAGTTTCTGGGCTTCAACGGCAAATTCCAGCGGCAGTTCAGAGAACACGTCCTTACAGAAGCCGTTGACGATCATCGAGATGGCGTCTTCTTCGCTGATCCCGCGCTGCAGGCAGTAGAAGAGCTGATCTTCCCCAATCCGCGACGTCGTCGCCTCGTGCTCAAGCTGGGCCGTGTTGTTACGGCACTCGACGTACGGGAAGGTATGCGCCCCGCAGTCAGCGCCAATCAGCATCGAGTCACACTGGGTAAAGTTTCTCGCATTGGTGGCCGTCGGCATGATTTTCACCAGCCCGCGATAGCTGTTCTGGCTATGCCCGGCAGAGATCCCTTTCGAGATGATGGTTGATTTGGTGTTTTTACCAATGTGGATCATCTTGGTGCCGGTATCGGCCTGCTGATGGCCGCTGGTCAGCGCCACCGAGTAAAACTCGCCGATGGAGTTATCCCCGCGCAGAATGCAGCTCGGGTATTTCCAGGTGATGGCAGAGCCGGTTTCAGACTGGGTCCACGACATCTTGCTGTTTTCGCCTTCGCACAGCGCGCGCTTGGTGACGAAGTTCAGGATACCGCCGGTATTGCCGTCGCCCGGGAACCAGTTTTGCACCGTGGAATATTTCACCTCGGCGTCTTTGTGGATGATGACCTCCACCACCGCCGCGTGCAGCTGGTAGCTGTCGCGGACCGGGGCGGAGCACCCTTCGATATAGCTGACGTAGCTGCCTTCATCCGCAACCAGAATCGTGCGTTCGAACTGGCCGGTTTTTTCGGCATTGATGCGGAAATAGGTGGACAGCTCCATCGGGCAGCGCACGCCTTTCGGCACATAGATAAAGGTGCCGTCAGAGGCTACCGCCGCGTTGAGCGCCGCAAAGAAGTTGTCGTTAGAAGGCACCACGGTCCCAATGTATTTTTTCACCAGTTCCGGATGATCGTGAATCGCTTCGCCGAAGGAGCAGAAAATGATCCCCTGCTCTGCCAGCTTCTCGCGGTAGGTGGTTGCCACCGAGACGGAGTCGAAAATGGCGTCCACCGCCACCTCTTTCCCCTCACGCACGGGCACGCCAAGCTGGTTAAAGGCTTCTTCCACCTCTTTGCTGAGGAAACTGTTCTCCGCACCGGTTTGCTGCACCGCGCCGGGCTGCGAGGCGCAGGTATCGTCACAGCTGCCGCAGGAGGGCGCGGAGTAGTAGCTGTAATCCTGATAGTTCAGCTTGTCGTAGTGCGCTTTCAGCCAGTGCGGTTCTTCCATCTCCAGCCAGGCGCGGAAGGCGCTCAGGCGGAACTCCAGCATCCACTCGGGCTCGTTGCGTTTCGCCGAGATCGCCCGCACGACATCTTCGTTGATGCCTTTCGCCAGCTCATCGGTCTGCAGCTGGGTGAAGAACCCCTCTTTATAGTTGAGGTGCCCACCGCCCCAGGTATTTACTTCACTCGTTGCTTCAGTATTACGAGACATAGTACCGCCTATACCCCAAAGCTTTCGCCGCAGCCGCATTCGTTCTGGGCTTTCGGGTTATGAAATTTGAATAACTGGTTTAAGCCTTCGCGGACGTAGTCCACTTCGGTGCCGTCAATAAACGGCATGGCCTGCAGCGCGACGTACAGCTTCGCGCCGTCAGTCTCGAACACCAGGTCATCTTTCTCGGGTTCGGTGACGGTATCGAGCACGTAGCCGAAACCCGCGCAGCCGGTCTGTTTGACGCCTAAACGCACGCCAAGGATCTCGGGCTTTTTCGCCACCAGATCGTGAATATGTGCCGCCGCCGCTGGCGTGAGCGTTAAGCCGCGCCAGGCAAAATCGGCAGGATTAAAGGTTTCTGAATGCAGTTCCATAGGTCCACCTCATCTGATAAGCCATCAGGGCATAACACCATGTTAGTGATAACGATTATCACTTCAACCCTCTGTCAGCAGGGGCATTCGGCTAAACCGCCCTTTTTGCCTACTTTTATTAAGCATAGACCCTGTGAGAGGATGCAGTCAGGATGGATGTATTTGTTCAATGCATTGATTAATAATGCATTTCGTCGCGGTATTTATGACAGGGAAGAGAAAAGTAAAATATGCATCGGAAATGCCTATTTTTGAGATAGCTTTTGCTCAGAAAAGGACAAAAACAAAAAAAGGCCCTCAAGGCCTCTGTTAATCAGTGATGAAATGAGACAGCAAACCCCTGTTCACGCCAGTGGTCGAGCTGTTCCTGCTGGCGAGGCGTTGGGGATTTCCCCGTCCAGACGAAAATTTTTTGCCCAGGGAACAGTTCAGGACGCGGCGAATCAATAGGTTCCGCCAGGACGTCAATGTGCCAGCCCTTCTGCGATAGGCGCGCGGCTTCCAGCCACAGGTGGGTGCGGTCATCGCATTCCCAGCCAATCAGAAGCGCGTCTTTACCGGCTTTTTTGCGGGATTCCGCCAGGCTTGCAATCGCGAATTCGATCAGGACGCCGTCAAACAGGCTCGCCATGTGACGCACGGTGTTTTGATCCTGATTCATGCGCTGACGAACGGGAGAAATAATATTGTCAATCAGCGCGTCTATCGCGTGATCGCGGCGGAATTCGCCCATTTTGGCGCGCAGCTTTGCCGGGCTGGCGTAACGCAGAACGGTCATCATCTCTTCCTGGAACGAGACCCAGTTGCCCTGAGTCAATACTTCTTTGTTTTCCAGCAAGGCTTTGACTTTTCCGACCGAAACGCCGCTTTTCATCAGGCGCTTGATCTCTTCTATGCGGAGGATATCTTCATCGTCAAACTGACGATGACCCCCTTCGCTGCGCTGCGGCTTCAACAATCCATAACGGCGCTGCCAGGCACGCAGCGTAACGGGGTTGATACCGCATCGTTCGGCCACTTCGCCGATACTGTAATAGGCCATTAACTCCCTCACGCTCAGAACTTCCATACCTAACTGCACCAACCTTATCAGATTGTACACACCATTTGTATAACTAAGACCGCATTTTGCTCAGGTGAATGGGCTACTCCTCCCTTCACCTGTTAATACATTGTTGTATAAAATTTACCATTCGTACAGTTAACTCTGCCGTAATGTGTACAGCTTTATCAGAAGTCGAACTTTTTCTCCGGCCACGCAATCGCGGGAATACCGCCGTGTCGCGGGCTGGCAAAAAGATGTCCCTGGAACTGGGAAATCCCGGCGGATTCCAGCCACATCCACTCTTCAGCCTTCTCTACTCCTACTGCGCAGAACTGGATCTCAAGCGAGGAGCAGCATTTAATAATCGCCTGAATAATGGCCTGTCGGGGGCCACTTTTATGCACGTTCGCGACCAGATCGCGATTAATCTTAATTCTGTCCGGCTGGAACTGCGCCAGCAGCTGCAGCCCGGCAAAACCGGCGCCAAAGTGATCGATCGTCACGCTGATACCCGCGCTTTTTAACTGCCTGACCGAATCCGTGAATTCATCAAAACGGGAAATGGCTTCGCTCTCGGTGAACTCCACCACAATTTGCTCGGGTACAAACCCATTGGCTTCAATCGCGGTGAGCAGGAAATCCACGGCGTTGGGAATGTTGACCAGCGTCATGGGCCGCAGGTTGAGGGATAACGTCTGGTCCTGTAGCCCCAGCGCGCTGGCCATGGAGAGCGCCACCTGCTTGCTGTGTAAATCAGAGGCATACACCTCGTCACGCGGCAGATTGGCAAAGTAATCTCCCGGTGCGCCGCCGTCAGGCGTGCGGAGAAGCGCCTCCCAGGAGACGACCTGCTGCATAAACGGATCGACTATCGGCTGGAACGCAAAGCTGCAATCCGCCCCTTTCGCGACCACTTCGGGCTGCGCGGACAGGCGCGTTTCTTCGCGAACGAACTCCCAGGAATCCGCAGGCGGCAGTTCAAAATAGTTCGCTTTTTCCGTGGCCTCGACAAAGGTGCGGAAAAACTGCAGCGGGCGGTCATTATACGTCAGCTGATAGCGTGTCGTCCCCCTGTTGAGCACCTGCTGCAGCACTTCTTCCCTGTCGAAGTGGCGCAAATCAAAAAGCTCCATGCCCACGTTGCCAAAACGCCGGACAGGTCCGTGATCGCGCATCAGCTCCACCACGTTATGGTGGCGCGGGTCGTTGCAGATCTGCTCATAGATAGCAGAGACGTGTTCCACTGGCCCTTCAAGCAGCTGAAAAAAATGTGTGCCGTTAAACAGCAGGATCCCCGTGACATTGGATTGCCGGTTTTTACTATTTGCTGCAGCGACCATGGCTTCCAGCGCTTTCACTGGAACGTCCTCGCAGATATGGCTGCGGTAAATGATGGTTGTGAGCATGCGATTCCTGGGGTTAGGGTTTTGGCCACAAAAAGGTGGATAAGTATCATTTATAGCACATTCATTGCCTGACAAATAATTTACATCTCAATCATTTACGGCAGTTAATGAAACATTTTTCTGCGCTGTACAACTTACCAGTGCCAGACCTTTTTGTACAATATATCCTGTAACATTACCGGTTCACACCAACTAATTAACCACCTGAAAATAAAGCAATTTATAAAATATATCATAAAAATATTAAAAATCTGTACATTTTAAGTGTACAGATTTAAGAATTGTGTATACCTTAATTGTAACGTTAGTGATTACAAAATTTTACAGGAGCGAAACATGCAGCAGAAAGGTTACGCCACAGATTCCGCAGCAGCGATCGCACAGTACTTCGAAAAGGCGGCGCTTCCTACTCAGCAGGAGACGCTGGGCCAGGTGGTTGTCGAAATCCTCAGCGACGGGCGAAACCTGAATCGCAAATCGCTCTGTACCAAACTGCTCAGCCGCCTCGAAAGGGCCGATGGTCCGGAAGAGGAAGAGCACTACCACATGCTGCTTGGTCTGCTCTTCGAACGGTAACGTGATGAATAGCAGTGACGCAGACCGACTGATCGACACGCTTATCGGTGAAGCCGTTCTCTCTCTTCTGAAAGAGCGGGGGCCAGTGACAACCGAAGGATTGCTGCAGCGTCTGCGGGTAATGAAAGAACATGAAAAGGATCCCCGGCGGCGGGAGACACTTGCGGTGGTGATTGCCGAGATCGGCTCAAACAGCATCGCCTTTACACGTCGCAGAACCGCGCAAGGACGAACGAACAGAGAGGGACCTCTCAACGATAACAGAGACAATGTAGTGCCGTTATTTGGAAGTGGAAAACCGTCCGACCCCAAAAAAATACATTGACTGCAATTTAACAGCTACGGTGAGAACAAATGAGACAAAATATTCAGCTTCAACCCGAATACCACTCTGCTTTTTTAGACAGTGCGCTGGCGGAATATTTCCGTCATGCAGGCGATCGTTTTGCTGAAGAGTCCGCTATTTTTTCTACTGCAGTACGCTGTGTTCTGGCCTCCGAAGGCCATCTGTCCAACAAAGCGATCATCCTCTGGCTCATTCAGACGCTGGAAGCGACCCGTGACGTTGTCCAGGCGGATGTGATTCGCAAGACGCTGGAAATTGTCGTGGGCCACACCATGGACGACCTGTAATTTCACGGCTCCTCATCCTGCTTTCGTGTCATCGTCAAAACTGACGAACAGCCTGACGATGACACGCGCCTTCCCCGCTTAACACCCTGTAAAACCAGCAAAGCCAATCTGGCACGGTTCCTGCTTACCTCCGTGTACGGGACTGGATTTTCCAGTCAACTTTGCTTCATTTCTTAACAGGTCTGTTATTGATGAAAAAGATCGCCAGCGTCTGCCCCTACTGCGGTGCAGGCTGTAAATTAAACCTTGTCGTTGAAAATAACCGTATCATCCGTGCCGAAGCCGCAGAAGGCGTCACAAACCAGGGCACCCTGTGTCTGAAAGGCTTTTACGGCTGGGACTTCCTCAACGATACCCGTCTGCTCACCCCGCGCCTGACCCAGCCGATGATCCGCTACCATAAAGGCGAGGCATTCACTCCCGTTACCTGGGAAGAGGCTATCCGCTACACCGCGCACAAACTCAGCAGCATTAAAGCGCAGCACGGGCCGCGGTCGATCATGACCACCGGATCCTCTCGCGGAACCGGCAATGAAACAAACTATGTGATGCAAAAATTTGCCCGCGCGGTGCTGAACACCAACAACGTGGACTGCTGCGCGCGCGTTTGTCACGGCCCTTCCGTGGCCGGTTTACAGGAAACGCTCGGCAACGGCGCGATGAGCAACTCAATCAACGATATTGAAAACTCAAAATGCCTGCTGGTGTTTGGCTATAACTGCGCGGACTCCCACCCTATCGTCGCCCGACGCGTGCTGAAAGCGCGGGAAAATGGCGCAAAAATTATCGTCTGCGATCCGCGGCGCATTGAAACGGCGCGCATCGCCGACCAGCATCTGCAGCTGAAAAACGGCAGCAACATGGCGCTGGTAAACGCCTTTGGCTACGTGCTGCTGGAAGAGGAGCTCTACGACAAAAGCTACGTGGCGCGCTTTACCGAGGGGCTTGAGGCCTACCGCCAGACGGTGAAAGACTATGCGCCGGAGAAGGTTGAGCATCTTACCGGCATTCCCGCCCGCGACGTTCGCCAGGCGATGCGTACCTTCGCGGCGGCCCCTTCCGCCACCGTGATGTGGGGGATGGGCGTGACCCAGTTTGGTCAGGCCGTGGATGTGGTCAAAGGGCTTTCCAGCCTGGCGCTGCTGACCGGCAACCTCGGCCGCCCTGCCGTCGGCGTCGGTCCCGTGCGCGGGCAAAACAACGTTCAGGGCGCCTGCGATATGGGCGTTCTGCCGAATATGTTCCCCGGCTATCAGGATGTGACCGATCCGGCGGTCAGGCAGAAGTTTGCCGATGCATGGGGAATCGACGCCGATAAAATGGACGATCGGGTCGGAACGCGCATTACCGAGGTGCCCCATCTGGCGCTGGAAGGCAAGGTCAAGGCCTACTACATCATGGGGGAAGATCCGCTTCAGACCGAAGCCGATCTCGGTCTCGTTCGCAGCGGTTTTGAGGCGCTCGACTTTGTGGTGGTTCAGGACATCTTTATGACCAAAACGGCAGAAGTGGCGGACGTCCTGCTTCCTGCCACCTCCTGGGGTGAACACGGCGGCGTCTTTACCTGTGCCGATCGCGGATTCCAGCGTTTTGGCAAAGCCATTGAGGCCAGCGGCAACGTGAAGCGCGACTGGGAGATTATCAGCCTGCTCGCCACCGAGATGGGCTACCCGATGCATTATGACGACAACCAGCAGATCTGGGACGAGATGCGCGAGCTGTGCCCTCTCTTCTATGGCGTGACGTATGAAAAAATGGGCGAGATGGGCCACGTGCAGTGGCCGTGCCCGACGCTGGATCATCCGGGAACGCCGTACCTGTACAAAGACAATCAGTTCGACACCCCAACCGGTAAAGGGCAGCTCTTTGCCGCCCCGTGGCGCGCGCCGGCGGAAACCCCGGACGCGGATTTCCCGCTGGTGCTGTGCACGGTGCGTGAAGTGGGGCACTACTCCTGCCGCTCGATGACCGGGAACTGCGCCGCGCTGCAAAGCCTGGCCGATGAGCCGGGCCGGGTGCAAATGAACCCAGCCGATGCGCAAAGGCTGGGCATCGCGGAGGGCCAGCTGGTCTGGGTGCGCTCGCGTCGCGGCAAAGTGATTACCCGCGCCAGCATTAGCGAGCGTATCAACGCCGGGGCGGTCTACATGACCTATCAGTGGTGGATTGGCGCCTGCAACGAGCTGACCCAGGATAATCTCGATCCCATCTCCAAAACGCCGGAAACGAAGTACTGCGCGGTGCAGCTGGAGGCGATTGAGGACCAGCGCTGGGCGGAGGATTTTGCGGCGTCGGCGTATCAGTCCATGAAGTCGCGGCTGATCAACGCCGTCAATGTCTGAGGAAAATATCGGGTGGCGTCACCGCCACCCGATACTGAATTTCAGACACAAAAAAGGCCGCACTCGCAGCCCTTTTATTCTCATGTACTCAATGGACGTGAACGCCCAACCGCCAGGCAAAGTAGATCTCTTCTTTCAGTTCATTCGAAGAGAGCGCCAGCAAATCTGTAAATTCCAGCTCAAGCTGTTTCAGCTTTTTCAGGTACTGCGCCGGAGACAGGTTGCTCTTATCGCGACGTAAATATTCAATTGCCAGCTGTGTTGGGGTTATTTCAGTATCCATGATGTCCTCGCTTATGTACAAAACCTGACCAGTATATCACAACGGACTGGCTAGTTTTTGACCAAAGGCAAAACATCTGAAAACTTTACACAACCGCCGTGGTCAGCCGCGACGAGCAGCACAGGCGATCCTGCTCATCGAGAATATCTATCTGCCACACCTGATGGCGGCTTCCGGCGTGCAGCGCGCGGCAAACACCGCGCACGCGCCCGCTGCGCACCGAGCGAATGTGGTTAGCATTCACCTCAAGTCCGACAACCTTCTGCTCCCCTTCGGTACAGAGATACCCCGCCACCGAGCCCAGCGTTTCGGCCAGCACGACGGAGGCCCCGCCGTGCAATAAACCAAACGGCTGGTGGGTGCGACTATCGACGGGCATGGTGGCCTCAATCTCATCGTCGCCAATGCGGATGAACTGGATATCCAGCAGCCCCACCATATTCCCCTCGCCCATGGCGTTCAGCGCCTGCAGCGTCACGGCACGTTTCCAGATCATCCAATTATCTCCAGTAAAGCCTGCAATGGGTGACGCACACCGTTACCTTCTACCCGTTTTACCTGGCTGCGACAGGAGTAGCCCGTCGCCAGACAGCGGTTTCGCGGCAAACGCTGCATCGCCTGATGCCAGGACAGCTCATAGATGCCGAGCGAGTTGGCGTGGTTTTTCACTTCGTGTCCGTAGGTTCCGGCCATCCCGCAGCAGCCTACGTTGACGCTCTCCAGCTTCGCCCCGAAGCGGGCAAAAACGGACGCCCACTGCGCGGGGGCACCCGGCAGCGCGGTCACTTCCGTGCAGTGGCCGAACAGATACCACGGTTCACCGCTGACGTCCTGAACGGCTTTATCTGCCAGCGCCACCGGAAGCCACTCGTGCACCAGCATGACGTTGAAATCACCGCGCTTATCGCCCAGCGTCTGCTTGTATTCATCGCGATAGCAAAGCACCAGCGCCGGATCGACGCCAACCATCGGTATCCCGAGTTGCGCCACGCGGTTTAAGAAGTCAGACGTTTTCTGCGCGGTCTTCGCAAATCGGTTCAGGAAACCTTTAATGTGCTGCGCCTTGCCGTTGGGAGAGAACGGCAGCACAACCGGCTGGTAACCCACCTTCTCCGCCAGACGGACGAAATCGGCCACGACCTGCGCATCGTAGTAGCTGGTGAACGGATCCTGCACCACCAGCACCATACTGGCTTTTTGCTCCGGAGCGAGCGCCTCCAGCTGTTCCAGAGTCATGTTCGCCGAACGGTGACCGACGAGCTGGCGCTGCAGAGACGGGACCGACAGCAGCGGCAGATCGACCATGCCGATGTGTTTTTCGGAGAGCTTGCGCACCAGCGGCTGGTTGATAAAGAAGTTGAAGGTCTTTGGCGCACGCGCCATCAGCGGCGCGTAGCTTTCCACCGTCGCCACCAGATGGTCGCGCACCGGGCGGAGGTATCGGGTGTGGTAAAGCTGCAGGAAACGCGAGCGGAACTCCGGCACGTCGATTTTAATCGGGCACTGGGTGGAGCAGGCTTTACAGGCCAGACAGCCGGACATCGCCTCTTTCACCTCGTGGGAGAAATCATACTCGCCCTTGTTGGCATGCCAGCTGTTGCGGGTGCGCTCAATCAGCGAGCGCAGGCTGGCCCGTTTTTCCGGCAGCTCCTGCTCCAGCTTGAGCGGATCCACCCCGCGGTCGGCCAGCAGACGCAGCCACTCGCGCACCAGCGTCGCCCGCCCTTTCGGCGAGTGAATACGGTTGCTGGTGATTTTCATCGACGGGCACATCGGGCTTTTCACATCAAAGTTAAAGCACAGGCCGTTGCCGTTGCACTCCATCGCGCCGCGCCAGGACGAGCGCACCGCAATAGGGATCTGCCTGTCGTAGGTGCCGCGCTTGACGGCATCCACCTGCAGCATCGGGGCATCAACACCCTCAGGCGGACAGATTTTACCCGGGTTGAGGCGGTTATGCGGATCGAAAGCCGCTTTCACCTTACGCAATTCCGCGTAGAGCTGTTCGCCGAAGAATGCCGGGCTGTACTCCGCGCGGAACCCTTTCCCGTGCTCCCCCCACAGCAGACCGCCGTATTTGGCGGTTAAGGCCACCACGTCGTCGGAGATCTGCTTCATCAGGATCTCCTGCTGCGGGTCGCACATGTCCAGCGCCGGACGCACGTGCAGTACCCCGGCGTCGACGTGGCCGAACATGCCATAGCTCAGGCCGTGGCTGTCCAGCAGGGCGCGAAACTCCACGATGTAATCCGCCAGATGCTCGGGCGGCACGCAGGTATCTTCGGCAAAGGGAATGGGCTTCGCCGCCCCTTTCGCATTGCCGAGCAGGCCCACGGCTTTTTTACGCATCGCATAGATACGCTCAATCCCGGCCAGATCGTTACAGAGCTGCCAGCCGATCACGCCGCCTTCACCCTGCGCAATCAGCTCGTCCAGACGCTGGCAGAGCGTGGTGACCTGACGCTCAATCAGCTCCGCATCATCGCCGGCAAATTCCACGATATTAAGACCGAGCATCTCTTTATCCGGCACGTCGGTAATGAGGTCGCTTACGGAGTGCCAGACAATATCTTCCCGGGCCAGATTGAGCACCTTAGAGTCGACGGTCTCCACCGACAGCGCCTGCGCTTGCACCATAAACGGCGCATTGCGCAGCGCGGAGTCGAAGGAGTCATATTTGACGTTCACCAGACGGCGCACCTTCGGCAACCGGGTGATATCCAGCCGCGCTTCGGTAATAAACGCCAGCGTCCCTTCGGAGCCGGTCAGCACGCGGGTTAAATCAAACTGGGTCAGGTCATCGTTGAAGACGTGACGCAGATCGTAACCGGTCAGGAAACGGTTCAGCCTGGGGAATTTATCGAGAATAAGCTGGCGGTTGTCGCGGCAGCGTTCCAGCACGGTGCGATAGATACGCCCGCTGGCGGTGTTGTCTTTGCCCAGCGTTTCCGCCAGTTCAACCGGCATCGGCTGGGTATCGAGAATATCGCCGCCCAGCAGCACCGCACGCACGCCCAGCACGTGATCGGAGGTTTTACCGTAGACCAGCGAGCCCTGCCCGGAGGCATCCGTGTTAATCATCCCGCCAAGGGTCGCGCGGTTGCTGGTGGAGAGCTCAGGGGCAAAAAAGTAACCGTAAGGCTTGAGATACTGATTAAGCTGATCTTTGATGACGCCCGCTTCGACCCGCACCCACCCCTCTTCCGGGTTGATCTCAATGATGCGGTTCATATAGCGCGACATATCAACAATGATGCCCTGGTTTAGCGCCTGACCGTTGGTCCCGGTGCCACCGCCGCGCGGCGTAAAGACCAGCGAGGCAAACCGCTCCTGCGTGGCCAGCCGGGCGATAAGCGCGACGTCGGCCGTTGAACGAGGGAAAACCACGGCATCGGGAAGAAGCTGGTAGATACTGTTATCGGTCGCCATCGTCAGCCTGTCGGCATAGTTCGTGGCGGTATCACCTGTAAAACCCTGTTGCTCCAGTGCTTGCAAAAAATTAAGCACCAGCTGAACGACGCCAGGTGCCTGAGAAATCTGTGGGATCATGACTGTCGACCCTAATTAGAGTTGTATGAAATCGTTTGCGTGTATCTTAAAAGTTTTATCACATTTTTTTCTTATAATCTCTGCTGAATTACAGGCAGAATTCGCCTGTTAAAAACCGCTGAGATCATTAATGATTAAAGAGACGCGGTTTTCCGTTCCCGCCAGTCGTACTGGCGTTCTTTTAAGGAAAGTTTCATTTATGGTCAATCTTCGCCAGCCCAGGGATGTTGCGCAAATTTTGCTGTCGGTGCTGTTTCTGGCCCTCATGATTATTGCGTGTCTGTGGATTGTTCAACCCTTTATTCTCGGCTTTGCGTGGGCAGCGACCGTTGTCGTGGCCACGTGGCCTTTGCTGCTGCGCTTGCAGAAGCTGCTGTTCGGCCGTCGCGGGCTCGCCGTGCTGGTCATGACGCTCCTGCTGTTCCTGCTGTTTATCATTCCGATTGCCCTGCTGGTAAATAGCCTGGTGGATTCGAGTGGCCCGGTTATTCGCGCCATTAGCAGCGGCGACCTGACGCTGCCGGATCTCGCCTGGCTGAACAGCATTCCACTGGTGGGCGCCAAACTCTACAGCGGCTGGCATAGCCTGCTGGAGATGGGCGGCAGCGCGCTGATGGCAAAAGTCCGCCCGTATATTGGCACCACCACCACCTGGTTTGTCGGGCAGGCGGCGCATATCGGCCGCTTTATGATGCACTGTACCCTGATGCTGCTCTTCAGCGCCCTGCTCTACTGGCGCGGCGAGCAGGTGGCTTTAGGCGTTCGTCACTTTGCCACCCGCCTGGCGGGCAAACGCGGTGACGCCGCGGTGCTGCTGGCCGCGCAGGCCGTGCGCGCGGTTGCGCTGGGCGTGGTGGTCACCGCGCTGGTGCAGGCGGTGCTGGGCGGGATCGGTCTGGCGATTTCCGGCGTACCGTACGCCACCGTGTTCACCGTGGTCATGCTGATGACCTGTCTTGCGCAACTGGGACCTCTGCTGGTGCTGGTTCCCAGCATTATCTGGCTCTACTGGACGGGCGATACCACGTGGGGAACGGTGCTGCTGGTCTGGAGCTGCGTGGTCGGCACCATGGATAACGTGATTCGTCCGATCCTCATTCGCATGGGTGCAGACCTGCCGCTGATCCTGATCCTCTCCGGGGTCATTGGCGGATTGATTGCCTTTGGCATGATTGGCCTGTTTATTGGCCCGGTGCTGCTCGCCGTCACCTGGCGTCTGTTCTCTGCCTGGGTGCATGAAATTCCGCCGCCGGGAACTGACCCGGACGTGATTTTGAGCGAACTGGAAGAGCTGGAAGAGAAGAACACGCATTAAGGTATGCTGCCGGGTGGCGTTAACGCTCACCCGGCCTACACTCTCTCGCATGATACTTAAACACTGCTAAAGTATTTATTCGTTGCTCACTGGTCAGACCCGCCTTTTCAGCAGTAAGTCTGCTAATAACCTCAAGAATTCTTTACGTCTCTTTAACTATTGAGACGAATCCGATCGACGCTAAATAACACAATGCCTACTATTAGCACACGGTTATAAATCAACACCTTGATTTATAAGCATGGAAATCCCCTGAGTGAAACAACGAATTGCTGTGTGTAGTCTTTGCCCATCTCCCACGATGGGCTTTTTTTTATCCAGACTACGCGCGTTGAACCTCACAGGTACTGAGCATCCGCCACTCAGCCGGCAGCACCCGCGTTTCCCCTGTCGCATTGACCGTCACCGCCTCGCGGATATCCGCCGACGATGCGCCAACCTGCAGCTCAAACTCGCCCGGCTCGACGATGCGTTTTCCGTCGCGACGGGTGAAGTTGAACATCTCAACCGGCAGCGTAAAGGTGAGCGTGGCGGTTTCTCCCGGCGAGAGCGTGACGCGCTGGAAGGCCTTCAGCTCCTGAAGCGGCCGCACCTGCGTGGCGACCTTATCCCTGACGTAAACCTGCACCACCTCGCTGCCGCTGCGCTCTCCGGTATTGGTGATATCCACGCTCAACCTCACCTCACCGTCGACCGGTACGCTGCTTTCGGCGACGCGGACAGCGCCCCAGCTAAACGTCGTCCAGCCGAGGCCGAAGCCAAACGGGTAACGTGAGCCGAAATGGAACGCAAACGGCGTGCCGCCGCTTTTGAGCTTGTGATTGTAGTAATACGGCATCGCACCGGCGCTTTTCGGTACGCTCACCACCAGACGACCCTGCGGCTCCGCACGCCCGGTTAACACGTCCGCAATCGCCCAGCCCCCTTCCTGCCCCGGCGCCCAGGCCATCATCAGCGCCGCGACCTTATCTTCCAGACCCTGCAGGTTGTATGGACGCCCCCCGGTCATCACCACAATCACCGGTTTACCGGTGGCGACCAGCGCTTCCAGCAGCTGTTGCTGTACGCCCGGCAGGTTCAGGGAATCGGTATCGGAACCTTCCCCCACGGTACCGCTCTGGAACAGCCCGGCGAGATCGCCCACGCAGGCCACCACCACGTCACTCTCCTGCGCGGCGTTCACGGCCTCGGGGATCGGGGCGGTACTTTGTGATACGGGCGACTGCTGCATCGGTTTGCCGCCGCTGTCGCCCGGAAAGACCGGCGCGCCCGCCATCCGTTTTTCGATGATGTGGCACCCTTTGGCATAGCGGACGTTCGATGCACCGAGATACTGCTCCAGCGCCGCGCGCGGGGTCGTGACCTGCGAGGTCTCTTCCACCATATCGCTGATGATCAAATGCACCGGGAAGCTGTAGCCGCTGAGTAACGCCAGCGGATCGTCTGCCGTCGGCCCCACTACCGCCACGCGGGGTTTGCCGCCGAGCGGTAAAATACCGTTGTTTTCCAGCAGCGTGATCGATTTCGTCGCCACCTCCCGCGCGGCCTGTCGAGTGATAGTATTTTGCAGGTCGATACCGTTTTCATCCGCGTACGGCTTTTCAAACAGGCCAAGGCGGAATTTTTCCGTCAGCGTACGCGCCACAATCTCATCGACCTTCGCCATAGAGATCAGCCCGCGCTCTACCGCTTCCGCCAGATGCCGCGCGCAGTCGTCTTTCGGCAGCTCGACGTCAAGCCCGGCGTTGAACGCCAGCGCGGCAGATTCGGCCGCGTCGTGGGAAATCCCGTGGTGCTGGTGCAGCAGGCTGACGCCGCCGTAGTCCGCAACAATAATCCCGTCGAACCCCCACTGCTCGCGCAGGACGGTGGTCAGCAGGAAGCTGTCGCTGTGCCCCGGCTGGTTATCAATATCGTGGTACGCGGGCATAACCGAACCGGCGTTTGCCAGCTTGACCGCCATTTCGAACGGCAGCAGGAAGGTGTCGTTCAGCTCGCTGAACCCCAGGTGGACCGGCGCATGGTTGCGCGCTCCTTCGCTGAACGAATGCCCCACGTAATGCTTGAGCGTCGCCAGCAGATCGCGCTTATCGCCCTGTAAGCCCTTCACGTAGGCGGTCGCCATTACGCCCACCAGCCAGGGATCTTCCCCGAAGGTCTCTTCCGTTCGCCCCCAGCGCACGTCGCGGGATACGTCCAGCACCGGCGCCAGCCCCTGCTGGCAGCCGACGGAGCGCGCCTCTTTGCCAATCTGCTCTGCCGCCCGCTGCACCAGCTCCGGATCCCAGGTCGAACCGTAGTTCAATGACGACGGGAACAGGGTGGCGTCTTTGCACAGCAGCCCCACCAGACACTCCTCGTGGAATAGCGCCGGAATGCCGAGCCGCGTCTCTTCCATCATCATGCGCTGCAGGCGGTTCGCCGCGCGCACGCCGGTCTTCGCGTCAACGATGTGGGTGCCCAGCGGCCGCGTGATCTGCCCGACGCCGAGCTTCAGCCGCTCGCTGAGCGCAGCCTGCTCGCTCACGCCGGCGAATTCGTCACTCAGATCGCTGCGCTCGCGATGGTTACCGTTTTCATCGAGGATCAGCCAGTACGCGTGCATCTGGGCGAACTTCTCTTCCGGGGTCATGCGCGCCAGTAAATCGGCGACGCGCTCGTGCACGGGACGTCCAGCGTCCTTATAGATAGCTGTCATGTTTTACTCCTGTAGTGCGGAAGGGGTTGCCGGGCTGAGCTGCCCCGCTTCGGGTCTGACTTCACGCTTGCTGGCCAGCTCCAGGGCGATGGAATCCACCAGCCGGCTGTTGAGTTTGTAGATGGCAAGCAGCGCGACCATGCAGAGGAACAGCGCGCACGGGATAAGGGTGAACAGCGCGTTGATGGTCGAGAGAACGCCTGGCGCCTGGGTTGCCTGGCCCGGGGCGTAATCCACCATGCCAAGCACCCAGCCGACGACCGCCCCGCCCAGCGCCAGGCCAAACTTGATGGCAAACAGCGCGGTGGAGAAGACCAGCCCGTCCAGACGACGGCCGCTGCGGTGCTCTTCGTAGTCGACCACATCGGAGAACATGGTCCACTGGAGCGGCGTGGTGAGGTTTTGAATAAAGCTAAAGACGATGTTAAGGCCAAAGATTAGCCACACCTGTGAAGGAGGCAGGAAGAAAATCAGCGCGCCGAAGATAACGAAGGAGATAATCGTCCACTGGTAGGCGCGCACGCGGTCAAATTTCCCCAGCAGCCGTTCAGATAATAATGCGCCGCTTAAGGAGGCCACCATGCCGGAAACAATAAAGGCAAAAACCAGATCCGGGCGCAGCAGCACATAGTTCACGTAATACATGGTGGCGGAACCGCGCGTCACCACCGCCGTTAACAGCAAAATATTAAACAGAAACACAATCCGCCACTGGCTGTTCCCGGCCAGCAGTTTTAAATCGGTAAGCATGGAGCCGGAGGTATCATTGCGCGGAGAATAACGCTCGCGGGTCATCAGGAAACAGCAGAAGAACAGCACAATTCCCAGCAGACCCATCAGGCTCATGGCATAGAAATAGCCTTTCTGCACGTTGCCCTGGCCTAACAGTGAGACCAGCGGCAGGGCAATAACCGTCACGATCAGCCCGCCGATAAACGACAGGCCAAAGCGCCACGACTGCAGAGAATGACGCTCGCGCGGGTCCAGCGTCAGCGCGCCGGGCATAGCGCAGTAAGGCACGTTAATCGCGGAGTAAATCAGGCTTAAAATCGCGTAGGTCACGCAGGCGTAAACGATTTTCGCCGTCGGCCCAACGTCCGGCACATAGAAGGTAATGAGGCAGCTCACGCCAAACGGGATGGCAAACCACAGCAGCCAGGGACGGAAACGTCCGTGACGCGTCCGGGTGCGGTCAACCAGTGCGCCAATGCACGGGTCGACAAACGCATCGACCACGCGCACCACTAAAAACATGGTGCCCATAATCGCGGCGGGCAGCCCAAATACGTCTGTATAAAAATAAGCGAGAAATAAGGTAGCCGTTTGCCAGACCAGCGCGCTGGCCATATCGCCTAAGCCATAACCTATTTTATCTTTGGTACGCAATACAGAGGAGAGAGTCATTGTTATTTGCCTTTTTATCAGGTTAAAACGTATTTCAACCAGTTGCGCATCTTCTTAAGGGAAATGCGCAGTAAGGCTCAAGTATTAGCAACGGTTTGCGCGCTAACAATTGTCTAAATTGACAGACAAATTATGATATTTGGTTTTTTACTTTATTTGTGATGGGGAGCAAATAAGAAATGAAATAAAAAAGGCGAGGAATAATATCCTCGCCTTTTCGGGTCAGCGTGGCGTTACTTGTTCAGTTCCGCCAGGCTCAGCCAGGTTTGCACCACGGTGTCCGGGTTCAGGGACAGGCTATCGATCCCCTCTTCCATCAGCCATGCGGCAAAGTCTTCATGGTCGGATGGGCCCTGACCGCAGATCCCGACGTATTTACCCTGCTTCTTCGCCGCGCGGATGGACATGGAGAGCAGCGCTTTCACCGCCTCGTTGCGCTCGTCGAACAGCTCGGAGACCACGCCGGAGTCGCGGTCCAGACCCAGCGTCAGCTGCGTCATGTCGTTCGAGCCGATAGAGAAGCCGTCGAAGTGCTCCAGGAACTGCTCGGCCAGCAGGGCGTTGGACGGGATTTCGCACATCATGATGATCTTCAGCCCGTTCTCGCCGCGCTTCAGACCCTGACGCGCCAGCTCGTCCACCACCGCTTTCGCCTGATCCACGGTACGCACGAACGGGATCATGATTTCGACGTTGGTCAGCCCCATGTCGTTGCGCACGCGTTTCACCGCCTCACACTCCAGCGCGAAGCAGTCGCGGAAGCTGTCGGACACGTAGCGTCCGGCCCCGCGGAAGCCCAGCATCGGGTTCTCTTCTTCCGGCTCGTAGCGCTCGCCGCCTACCAGGTTGGCGTATTCGTTAGACTTAAAGTCAGACAGACGCACGATCACGCGTTTTGGATAGAAGGCAGCACCCAGCGTCGCGATCCCTTCGGTCAGACGGCCGACGTAGAACTCTTTTGGTGAGTCGTAGCCTTTCATCATCTCGCGGATTTCGTTCTGCAGCTTCGGATCCTGGTCGTCAAACTCCAGCAGCGCGCGCGGGTGAACGCCGATCATACGGTTGATGATAAATTCCAGACGCGCCAGGCCAAGGCCTTCGTTCGGCAGGCAGGCGAAGTCAAACGCGCGGTCCGGGTTGCCGACGTTCATCATGATCTTCAGCGGCAGGTCCGGCATGGTATCCACGCTGGAGCTCTTCACGCTGAAGTCGAGGATATCGGCGTAGACGTAGCCGGTATCGCCTTCGGCACAGGAGACGGTCACGTTCTGCCCGTCCTTCATGCGCTCGGTGGCGTCACCGCAGCCGACAACCGCAGGAATACCCAGCTCGCGGGCAATGATCGCCGCGTGGCAGGTACGACCGCCGCGGTTGGTGACGATAGCCGCCGCTTTCTTCATGATCGGTTCCCAGTCCGGGTCGGTCATGTCGGTTACCAGCACGTCGCCTGGCTCAATACGGTTCATCTCGCTGATGTCGTGGATCACTTTGACCGGACCGGCACCGATGCGGTGACCGATGGCGCGGCCTTCTGCCACAATTTTACCCTGCGCGTGCAGCGTATAACGCTCCATCACCTGACCGCGCGAGCGGACGGTTTCCGGACGCGCCTGCACGATAAACAGCTTGCCGGTGTTACCGTCTTTTGCCCATTCGATGTCCATCGGACGGCCGTAGTGTTTTTCGATCTGCACCGCCTGCTTCGCCAGTTCCTGCACTTCGGCGTCGGTCAGGGAGAAGCGGTCGCGCTGCTCCTGCGGTACATCTTCAATTTTAACCTGCTTGCCATGCTCCTGGGTCGGGGCATAGATCATGCGGATTTTTTTCGAGCCCATGGTGCGGCGCACCACCGCCGGGCGGCCAGCGGCCAGCGTTGGCTTGTGGACGTAAAATTCGTCAGGGTTTACGGCGCCCTGCACCACCATCTCACCCAGACCCCACGCGGAGGTGATAAACACCACCTGGTCGAAGCCGGATTCAGTATCAATGGAGAACATCACGCCGGATGAGCCCACGTCCGAGCGCACCATGCGCTGCACGCCAGCGGAGAGCGCCACGCCGCGATGGTCGTAGCCCTGGTGCACGCGATAGGAGATGGCGCGATCGTTGAACAGGGAAGCAAACACGTGCTTCACCGCCACCAGCACCGCATCGTAACCCTGGACGTTCAGGAAGGTTTCCTGCTGCCCGGCGAACGAGGCGTCCGGCATATCTTCTGCGGTTGCAGAGGAACGCACGGCAAAGGAGGCCTGCGCATCGTCAGCAGAGAGCTGGTTGTACGCGTCGTGAATGGCTTTTTCCAGTTCCGGCTGGAAAGGTGTGTCGATGATCCACTGGCGGATCTGCGCCCCGGCTTTGGCAAGCTCGGTAACGTCATCAATATCCGTTTTATCCAGCAGGTCGTAAATGCGCTGGTTAACACCGCTCTGGTCTAAAAACAGGTTAAAGGCATCGGCGGTGGTGGCAAACCCGTTCGGTACGGAGACACCCATACCCGACAGATTTGTAATCATTTCACCCAGGGAGGCATTTTTGCCCCCAACTCTGTCTACATCATTCATGCCGAGTTGGTTATACCAAAGCACCAGCGGTGACGAGCCATTGTTGGACATCGAAACAATCCTTTTGTGATATTTGATCGGAGTAAGTAACACCTGACTACGTATTTATACTGGCATATTTATTTCCGCTAAAAAAACGGTGAATCGTGTAAGCAATTTAAAATTTCAACTTTTCGGATACTTTCCCATCAACGATTAACCCGATGATTCCTCTATATTCAGCCAGAAACCCCAAAAATAAAGTCGCTATTTGAAAAATGAAATCCACTTTTCAGGAAAATCAAAAACAGCGTTTCATTCATAATTAGGATAAGTTCTTTGCTGTGTAATTTACTTTTTTAATTTATGCTTTCAGACAATTAGGTCTGATATTCAGGGTGAGTAAAATGGATAGCGCTGTCGATCGCCACGTTTTTTATATTTCTGATGGTACGGCGATCACCGCCGAGGTGCTGGGCCACGCGGTGATGTCGCAGTTTCCCGTCTCGATTAACAGCATCACGCTGCCGTTTGTCGAAAACGAGAGCCGCGCCAAAGCGGTGAAGGACCAGATTGACGCCATCTACCAGCAGACCGGCGTCCGCCCGCTGGTGTTCTACTCTATCGTGATCCCCGAGATTCGCTCCATCATTCTGCAAAGTGAAGGCTTCTGCCAGGATATCGTGCAGGCGCTGGTGGCGCCGCTGCAGAGCGAGCTTAAGCTCGACCCGACCCCGATTGCCCACCGAACCCACGGGCTGAACCCCGGCAACCTGACCAAGTACGACGCGCGTATCGCCGCTATCGACTACACCCTGGCCCACGACGACGGTATTTCGCTGCGAAATCTCGACCAGGCGCAGGTGATCCTGCTTGGCGTGTCGCGCTGCGGCAAAACCCCGACCAGCCTTTATCTGGCGATGCAGTTTGGCATTCGCGCCGCAAACTACCCGTTTATCGCCGACGATATGGATAACCTGGTGCTGCCCGCCGCCCTTAAGCCGCTGCAGCACAAGCTGTTCGGCCTGACGATCAACCCTGAACGCCTTGCGGCCATCCGCGAGGAGCGTCGCGAGAACAGCCGCTACGCCTCCATGCGCCAGTGCCGGATGGAGGTCTCCGAAGTGGAAGCGCTGTACCGTAAAAATCAGATCCCGTGGCTGAACAGCACCAACTATTCGGTTGAAGAAATTGCCACCAAAATTCTCGACATCATGGGGCTTAATCGCCGCATGTACTAATATGCTAGTACATTAGCTCAGATTCAGGTATCATCACCTGCAACCACGGGGCGGTGTCGCCCCGAACTTGAAATCAGCAGGGATTGGTTTAAGGTGATGCCCATCACTTCCCGGTAGTCTGCCGATGAAGCAAAAATTTTCTGAGACATTCCATGAATAAAACCGATGAACTCCGCACTGCGCGCATTGACAGCCTGGTCACGCCGGCTGAACTGGCACAGCGGCATCCCGTTTCCGCCGCCGTCGCGGAACATGTGACGGCCTCCCGCCGCCGCATTGAAAAAATCCTGAACGGTGAAGACAAACGTCTTCTGGTGGTGATTGGGCCTTGCTCCATCCACGATCTGGATGCCGCGATGGATTATGCAAAACGACTCCAGGGACTGCGGGATAAGTACCAGCATCGCCTTGAGATCGTGATGCGCACCTACTTTGAAAAACCGCGCACCGTGGTGGGCTGGAAAGGCCTGATTTCCGATCCTGACCTCAACGGCAGCTATCGCGTTAACCACGGCATCGAGCTGGCGCGGAAGCTGCTTTTACAGGTCAACGAGCTGGGCGTTCCGACGGCGACCGAGTTTCTCGATATGGTGACCGGGCAGTTTATCGCCGATCTGATCAGCTGGGGCGCGATTGGCGCGCGCACCACCGAAAGCCAGATCCACCGTGAGATGGCCTCTGCCCTCTCCTGCCCGGTCGGCTTCAAAAACGGGACCGATGGCAACACCCGTATCGCGGTTGATGCCATCCGCGCTGCCCGTGCCAGCCACATGTTCCTGTCGCCGGACAAGAGCGGTCATATGACCATCTACCAGACCAGCGGTAACCCTTACGGGCATATCATTATGCGCGGCGGGAAGAAACCCAATTACCATGCCCAGGATATTGCGGCGGCCTGTGAAACGCTGGCCGAATTTGACCTGCCGGAACATCTGGTGGTGGATTTCAGCCACGGCAACTGCCAGAAGCAGCATCGCCGCCAGCTGGACGTCTGCGATGAGATCTGCCAGCAGATCCGCAGCGGCTCGACCGCCGTTGCAGGGATTATGGCTGAGAGCTTTATCAAAGAAGGCACGCAGAAAATCGTTGCCGGACAGCAGATGGTTTACGGCCAGTCGATCACCGACCCGTGCCTGAGCTGGGAAGACAGCGAACTGCTGCTGGAAAAGCTGGCAGCTGCGGTTGATTCTCGCTTCTGATGTTATTGTCGGGTGGCGCTGCGCTTACCCGACCTACGATTGTGCCCTTCTCCCTCTCCCTGTGGGAGAGGGTCGGAGTGAGGGCATCAGACCGCACCTCACCCCCAAATTTGATCCCCTCACCCTTTTTTCACAAAAATGCTTGCCGTCAATTTGCAGTTTATTGATAATGATTATCATTGTTACATTGATTGTTATTTATAAACATTATGTCACGTACGGATAACAGCGCGGCAACGCCAGCAAAAACACACACAGCGCCAGCCCCCGCCGAGCGTCGCATTGACAGCAAAACCCTCCTCGGCGATGAGGGACGGGTCATTATCGAGCATGACGGACAGCGCTATCTTCTGCGCCAGACCCATGCCGGAAAACTGATCCTCACAAAATAAACAACACCTAAAAATACGCCAGCCACCCAGGTTATCCCCAGGCAGCCAGCGCTTTTCACTTCTTATGGAGAGTTGCTATGCCACACCTGCCTTCCGCATCTTTACGTCCGTCACTTCTGGCGCTGGCGATTGCCAGTACCCTACCGGGCGTTGCGTTCGCCGCCACAGACGACATTACCGTCACCGCCACGGGCAACGCCCGCAGCACCTTTGAAGCGCCCATGATGGTAAGCGTAATTGACGCCAGCGCGCCGGAGAAACAGACCGCCAGCTCGGCGGCCGATCTGCTGCGTAACGTCCCCGGTCTGACGCTGGACGGCACTGGGCGCACTAACGGGCAGGACGTCAACCTGCGCGGCTATGACCGTCGCGGCGTGCTGGTGCTGGTTGACGGCGTGCGTCAGGGCACCGACACCGGTCACCTGAACAGCACCTTTCTCGATCCCGCGCTAATCAAACGTATCGAGGTGGTCCGCGGCCCGTCGGCCCTGCTGTACGGCAGCGGCGCGCTGGGCGGCGTGATCTCCTATGACACCGCCGATGCCAACGATCTGCTCGAACCGGGTAAAAACAGCGGCTACCGCGTGTTTGGAACGGGCGCAACGGGCGATCATAGCCTCGGGATGGGGGCCAGCGCCTACGGCCGCACCGATACGCTTGACGGTCTGGTCTCCTGGTCCAGCCGGGATCGCGGTGATGTCCGCCAGAGCGACGGTGCTACCGCGCCTAACGACGAATCCATCAACAACATGCTGGCGAAAGGCAGCTGGAAAATCGACCCCGCCCAGACCCTGAGCGGCTCCCTGCGCTACTACAACAACGCCGCTCAGGAGCCGAAAAACCCGCAAACCACCGGGGCGGACAGCAGTAACCCGATGACCGACCGCTCCACCATCCAGCGCGATGCGCAGGTTGGCTACCACATTTCACCGGAAGGGTACGACTGGCTGGACGCCGACGCGAAGGTCTACTGGTCCGAAGCGCGCATTAATGCCCAGAACGTCGACGGTAGCGGTGAGTTCCGCAAGCAGACCACCAAAGGCGGCAAGGTGGAAAACCGCACCCGTCTGTTCAGCGACACCTTTGCAGCACACCTTCTGACCTACGGCGGGGAATACTATCGTCAGGAGCAGCATCCGGGCGGGGCAACCACCGGCTTCCCGGACGCGAAAATCGACTTCAGCTCCGGCTGGCTGCAGGATGAGATCACCCTGCGCGATCTGCCTGTTACCCTGCTGGGCGGCACGCGCTATGACAGCTACCGCGGCAGCAGCGACAGCTACAAAGATGTGGATGCAGACAAGTGGTCATCCCGCGCCGGGTTAACCATCAGCCCAACCGACTGGCTGATGCTGTTTGGCTCTTACGCGCAAGCCTTCCGCGCGCCGACCATGGGCGAAATGTATAACGACGCCAAACACTTCTCCATTGGCCGCTTCTATACCAACTACTGGGTGCCAAACCCGAACCTGCGCCCGGAAACCAACGAAACGCAGGAGTTTGGTTTTGGCCTGCGCTTTGACAATCTGATGCTTGCCAACGATGCGCTGGAGTTTAAAGCCAGCTATTTCGACACCAAAGCCAAAGACTATATCTCCACCACCGTCGATTTTGCCGCCGCGACCACCATGTCGTACAACGTTCCGAACGCCAAAATCTGGGGTTGGGATACGATGGCAAAATACTCGGCCGATCTCTTCAGCCTCGATCTGGCCTACAACCGCACGCGCGGGAAAGACACCGATACGGGCGAGTACATCTCCAGCATTAACCCGGACACCGTCACCAGCAAGCTGGATATCCCGGTGGCGCAAAGCGGGTTCTCCGTCGGCTGGATCGGTACTTTTGTCGATCGCTCAACGCATATCAGCGGCAGCTACAGCAAGCAGCCGGGCTATGCGGTCAACGATTTCTACGTGAGCTACAAAGGCCAGGAGCGGCTCAAAGGCGTGACCACTACGCTGGTGCTGGGCAACGCCTTTGACAAAGCGTACTGGTCACCTCAGGGCATTCCGCAGGACGGTCGTAACGGCAAGATTTTCGTAAGCTATCAGTGGTAATTCCCTTCGGGGCAACTATTCAGAAGGAAGAGACAATGAATCACTACACGCGCTGGCTTGAGCTAAAAGAAGCCAATCCGGGTATGTACGCGCGCGACGTCGCGGGGTTAATGAACATCAGTGAAGCAGAGCTGACCTTTGCCCGCGTAGGTCACGACGCCTGGCGATTGCGCGGTGAAATCCGCGAGATCCTGGGCGCGCTGGAGGCGGTGGGCGAAACCAAATGTATCTGCCGCAACGAATACGCCGTACACGAGCAGGTCGGGAGATTTACCAACCAGCACCTGAACGGCCACGCCGGGCTGGTGCTGAACCCGCGCGCGCTGGATCTGCGCCTGTTCCTCAACCAGTGGTCGAGCGTGTTTCACATCAGTGAAGCCACCGCACGCGGCGAGCGGCAGAGCATTCAGTTCTTCGATCACCAGGGCGATGCCCTGCTGAAGGTCTACGCCACGGACAACACCGACGTTTCCGCCTGGGGCGACGTGCTGACCCGCTTTATCTTTGCCGACAACCCGCCGCTGGCGTTGAGGATAGCCGATGCTCCGGCTCATGCAGAAAACGCAAATGCCGCTCTCGTGGATAACGAGTGGCGCGCCATGACCGACGTTCATCAGTTCTTCAGCCTGCTCAAGCGCCATAACCTCAGCCGCCAGCAGGCGTTTCGCCTGGTGGGTGACGATCTGGCCTGCCGGGTAGAAAACACCGCGCTGGCGCAGCTCCTGGAGACGGCGCGTCGGGACGGTAACGAAATCATGGTCTTCGTCGGCAACCGCGGCTGCGTGCAGATCTTCACCGGCGCGGTGGAAAAGCTGGTGCCAATGAAAGGCTGGCTGAACGTCTTTAACCCAACCTTTACCCTGCATCTGCTTGAAGGATCCATTGCGGAAACGTGGGTCACGCGCAAGCCGACGGCTGACGGGCATGTCACCAGCCTGGAGCTGTTTGCCGCCGACGGAACGCAAATCGCCCAGCTGTACGGCCAACGTACGGAAGGCGAACCGGAGCAGAGCCAGTGGCGCAGCCAGATTGACGCCTTAACGGCGAAAGGGCTGGCCGCATGAAACGGTGGCTTGCCCTGCTTAGCGCCCTGCCCCTGCTGGCGTCTGCGGCGCCGCAGGAGAAAATCGTTACCCTCGGCGGCGACGTCACCGAGATTGTCTACGCTCTCGGCGCGGCGCCCTCGCTGGTGGCCCGCGACAGCACCAGCCAGTGGCCGCAGGCGGCGAATTCGCTGCCTGACGTGGGCTATCTGCGCCAGCTCAATGCGGAAGGGATCTTATCCATGCGCCCCACGCTGGTGCTGGCCAGCGCTCAGGCGCAGCCGTCTCTGGCGCTAAAGCAGGTTGAGCAAAGCCACGTCAGGGTGATCGCTGTTCCTGCCAGTAACGACCTGAACGTCATTGACGAAAAGGTGCGGATCGTCGCTGAAGCGACGCACCGCGAGGTCGAGGGGGAGGTCCTGCGCAGCACGCTGCGCCAGGCACTGTCGGCGCTTCCCGCGTCGCCGCTCAATAAGCGGGTACTGTTTATTCTCAACCACGGCGGGATGACCGCCATGGCCGCCGGACAACAGACCGGCGCGGATGCTGCCATTCGTGCGGCGGGGCTGCAGAACGCGATGCAGGGGTTTACCCGCTATCAGCCGCTGTCTCAGGAAGGCACGATAGCCAGCCAACCCGATCTGGTGGTGATTTCTCAGGACGGTCTCAACGCCCTGGGCGGTGAAGCGAATCTGTGGACGCTGCCCGGCCTGGCGCAAACCCCGGCGGGACGGAACAAGCAGGTACTGGCGATTGACGATATGGCGCTGCTGGGCTTCAGCGTGCGAACGCCGGAAGCCATCCAGCAGCTGCGTGCCAAAGCGGAGCTGCTGCCCTGATGTCCCGGCGGATCGCCTTATCGTTATGGATGCTGACCGCGATCCTGACCATCATGACGCTCGCAGCGACCGGGGTTGGGGCATTACACCTGCCGATCAGCCTGATGTGGAACGGGACCGACGAGGCGCTGCGTCAAATCTGGCTGACAATCCGCCTGCCTCGCGTGCTGCTGGCGCTGGCGATCGGCGGTTCACTGGCGCTGGCGGGTTGCGTGATGCAGGGGCTGTTTCGAAATCCGCTGGCGGACCCGGGACTGCTCGGCATCAGCAGCGGCGCGGCGCTCGCCGTTGCGCTGTGGGTGGTTCTTCCGCTCTCGCTGCCTGCACTGGTGATGCTGTATGCCCCGATGCTGGCGGCGTTTCTCGGCGCGCTGGCCGCCACCTTCGTGATTTTCCTGCTCAGCCGTCAGCGTGACGCTTCCCTGTCGCGCCTGCTGCTGGTGGGAATTGCTATCAACGCCCTGTGCGGCGCGGCCGTCGGGGTGCTGTCATGGCTCAGCAATGATTCCCAGCTTCGCCAGCTTTCGCTCTGGGGAATGGGCAGCCTCGGCCAGGCGCAGTGGTCAACGCTGCTGGTCGTCGCGTCGCTGATGGTTCCCACCGTGCTCGCGATCTGGCGTCTGGCAGGCGCCCTCAACCTGCTGCAGCTGGGCGACGAAGAGGCACATTACCTCGGCGTGGAGGTTGCCGCCGTGCAGCGGATCCTGCTGTTGTGCAGCGCCCTGCTGGTGGCCGCCGCCGTTGCGGTCAGCGGCGTGATCGGCTTTGTCGGCCTGGTGGTGCCGCATCTGGTGCGCATGTGGCTGGGAGCCGACCACCGGGCCGTGCTCCCCGGCTCGGTGCTGGCCGGCGCGTTGCTTCTGCTGGTTGCCGATACGCTGGCGCGCAGCCTGGTCGCACCGGCGGAAATGCCGGTCGGCTTACTGACCAGCCTTCTCGGCGCGCCGTGGTTTCTGTGGCTTATCTTTCGTCGCGGAGGTGCGCATGGCTGAACACTATTGTGCTGAAAACCTTGTTTTTCGCGCCGGACAACGCACGCTGATTGACGACGTGTCGCTGACCTTATCTCAGGGCGAGCTGGTGGCGCTGATTGGCCCCAACGGCGCCGGGAAATCAACGCTGTTGCGGCTGCTGACCGGATACCTTAAACCTGCGGGCGGACGGTGCAGCCTGGCGGGCACACCGCTTGCGGCCTGGCAGCCGAACAGGCTTTCCCGCTACCGGGCGGTAATGCGCCAGAACACGCAGCTCGGATTTGACTGGCCGGTTGAGGCGGTCGTCGGTATGGGGCGAGCGCCCTGGACCCGCACGCCTGAAGCGACGGTTATTGAGGAGGTCATGGCCGTCACCGGCTGTTTACCGCTGGCGGGCAGGCAGTTTGCCGCACTCTCCGGCGGCGAGCAGCAGCGCATCCAGCTCGCCCGCGCGCTGGCTCAGCTCTGGTGCGACGGCGCGCCGCGCGGCTGGCTGTTCCTTGATGAACCCACGTCTGCGATGGATCTCTATCACCAGCAGCATCTGCTGCGCCTGCTGAAATCCCTGACCCGTCGGGGTCATCTGCACGTTTGCGCGGTGCTGCACGACCTTAATCTGGCGGCGCTGTGGGCGGACCGCATCCTGCTGCTGCATGACGGCAGAATCGTGTCCCAGGGAGCACCGGAAACCGTTTTGCAGGCCGACGCGCTGGCGCGCTGGTACGGCGCGCAGGTTATCGTCGGCAGGCATCCGGCTCACGCCGCGCCGCAGGTGTTTCTCGCCCCCTGATTGGGCTGGTAAAAATCTTTCAGCGTTTCCAGCAGGGCATGCGCCGCCTTAGAGAGCTGCGTGTGTCCTGGATGGATCGCTCCAATACACTTTTCAATGGGCGGGTTATCCAGCGGAATACAGACCGCGCCCAGCGCCGTCATCTGCGCCTCGCAGAGCGCCGGAACGGCGCTGCCGCCCAGCCCGCTCGCGACCATTCGCCCGACCGTCACCAGCTGATGACTCTCCAGCGCCACGTCCAGCTTTCTGCCGCTTCGCGCCAGCTCCTCCTCCATCATCAGACGTACCGCCGAAGGGCGCTGCAGGGTGATGAAATCCAGCGTCAGCAGCTCTTCCCATGACAGGCGCTTCTTGCCTGCCAGCGAGGAATCTTTCGGCACAATGGCCACAAACCTGTCGAGGCCCAGCGGGGTAAACAGCAGGTTATGCGTTGGCGCGGGCTCAAAGGCGATGCCCATCTCGACCCGCCCTTCCCGCACCATCTCTATCACCTGCTCGTTAATGACATCATGCACGGTGACGTTGATCCCGGCATGGCGATCGCGAAACGCTTTTAGCACCTCGGGCAGGACATTCGCGGCAAACGACGGCATGGCCGCAACCGAAATTTTACCGCGCTGCAGGGTAAAGCACTGGTGCATCGCCTCTTCGACGTTATCCCAGTCGGCAAGCAGCTGGCGCGCCATCGGCAAAAACGTCTCTCCCTCCTGCGTCAGCGCGACCTTGCGCGTGCTCCGCTGCAGCAGCGGTCCTCCGAGCGCATCCTCCAGCGCTTTAATCGTCAGGCTCAGGGCCGGCTGGGAAAGATTCAGCCGTTCGCTTGCGTGCGCGAAATTGAGAGTGTGAGCTACCGCTAAAAACGCGCGTAACTGTTTGACACTCATTCTCATTTTTCATCCTGTTAACTAATTGAAAAAATTTAGTTAACAGGAAATTAATAAAAAAACCAAATGAGTGGGTCACAAATTCAAAATTAACAAATGAGTCGCCGCCCCTAATGATACCGGCACGGATAACGGGAGGGATGACTATGGCGGGACTGGATAAGCGCGTCGGCAGCTATGCGCGGGCGCTGGATGGGCTGACGGACGGAATGACCTTGCTGGCGGGCGGCTTCGGCCTGTGCGGGATTCCGGAGAACCTGATTGCAGAGGTCAGACGCCGTCAGGTGAAAGATCTGACGGTGGTATCAAACAACTGCGGCGTGGACGGTTTCGGTCTCGGGATACTGCTCGAAACGCGGCAGGTTCGCAAAGTGGTGGCCTCTTACGTCGGCGAGAACGCCCTGTTCGAACAGCAGGTGCTGAGCGGCGAACTGGAGATTGAACTCACGCCTCAGGGCACGCTGGCGGAAAAGGTGCGCGCGGGCGGCGCGGGCATTCCGGCATTTTACACGGCCACCGGCTACGGCACGCCCGTGGCTACCGGCAAAGACGTGCGCCAGTTTGCGGGGAAGCACTACATCCTTGAAGAGGCCATTACCGGCGATTTCGCGCTCATTAAGGGCTGGAAAGCGGACTGGTACGGCAACGTTGTCTATCGGCATACCGCGCAAAATTTTAATCCGCTGATGGCAACGGCGGGCCGGATAACGGTCGTTGAGGTGGAAGAGATTGTTGCACCGGGCGAGCTGCCCCCGTCGGCCATTCATACCCCGGGAATTTACGTCGACAGGCTGATTGTCGGCCAGTTTGAAAAACGCATTGAACAGCGCACCCTGCGCGCGGAAGGAGTCTGACGATGTTAACCCGTGAACAGATGGCCATGCGCGTCGCCCGCGAGCTGCGCGACGGGTATTACGTCAACCTGGGGATCGGTATTCCTACCCTGGTGGCGAACTACATTCCGGACGGAATGGACGTGATGCTCCAGTCGGAAAACGGGCTGCTGGGGATGGGGGCTTTTCCTGACGAGCAGAGCCTTGACGCTGACATGATCAACGCCGGTAAACAGACCGTGACCGCGCGCACCGGCGCGGCCATTTTCGACTCGGCCCAGTCGTTTGCCATGATCCGCGGCGGTCATGTAGATCTGACCGTGCTGGGCGCGTTTGAAGTGGACGTCGAGGGCAATATCGCCTCGTGGATGATCCCCGGAAAGATGGTGAAGGGCATGGGCGGCGCAATGGATCTCGTCGCAGGGGCGCAGAACATCATTGTGGTGATGACCCACGCCTCGAAAAGCGGTGAGTCTAAGCTGCTGCCGCGCTGCACGCTGCCGCTCACGGGCGCGGGCTGTATCCGTCGGGTCTTGACCGACCTCGCGTTGCTGGAGATCGAGGACGGCGCGTTCATCCTGCGGGAATACGCCCCCGGCGTCAGCATCGACGAAATTGCGGCTAAGACAGCCGGGAAAATGATTGTGGCGGACGACGTTCGCGAGATGCGCTTCAACTGAGGACTCACGATGAAAGAAGTCATGATTGTCGGGGCAACGCGAACCCCCATTGGCAGTTTTCGCGGCTCGCTATCGTCCCTTTCAGCGGTTGAGCTGGGGGCCGTCGCGGTGCGGCACCTGCTGGAGAACAGCAATCTTCTCGAAGAACAGGTAGATGAACTGATTTTCGGACAGGTGCTGACGGCGGGATGCGGGCAAAACCCCGCGCGTCAGACGGCCATCGCCGCCGGATTACCCGTCAGCACGCCGGCGACAACGGTCAACCTGGTGTGCGGCGCGGGCCTAAAAGCGGTGCAGCTCGCCGCGCAGGCGATCCGCTGCGGCGACGCGGACGTGGCTATCGCTGGCGGTCAGGAGAGCATGAGCAACGCTCCCTATCTGCTGGACGGCGCGCGTTCAGGGCTCCGTTTTGGCCATACGGGCCTGCAGGACAGCATGATTACCGACGGCCTGTGGGACGCGTTCAACGATTACCACATGGGGATTACCGCTGAAAACGTCGCCCGGGAGAATGCCATTTCCCGCGAGCAGCAGGACGCCTTCGCTGCCCGGTCGCAGCACAAAGCGGCCTCCGCCATCGAAGCGGGTCGCTTTGACGCCGAGATAGCGCCGGTGACGGTGAAACAGGGCAAAAAACCGCCGCTTATCGTCCGCCGTGACGAACAGCCCCGGCCAGGCACCACCGCTGAGCAGCTGGCGCAGCTGCGCCCCGCCTTTTTGCAGGCGGAAGGCACGGTCACGGCCGGAAATGCGTCGACGCTCAACGACGGTGCCGCCGCGGTGCTGCTGATGAGCGGCGAAAAGGCGCGGGAGAGCGGTTTGCCGATCCTCGGTCGCATCGTGAGCTACGCCGTGACGGGCGTTGACCCGTCGGTAATGGGCATCGGTCCGGTCAGCGCCTGCCGGACGGCGCTGGCGAGGGTGGGCTGGACGCTCGATGACGTGGATCTCATTGAAGCCAATGAAGCCTTTGCCGCCCAGGCGCTGGCGGTAGGCAAGCAGCTCGGCTGGGATGAGCGCAGGGTGAACGTTAACGGCGGCGCTATCGCCCTGGGTCATCCGATTGGCGCCTCCGGCTGCCGCATCCTCGTGACGCTGCTGTACGAAATGCAGCGCCGTGACGTCAAAAAAGGGCTCGTCACCCTGTGCGTGGGCGGCGGGCAAGGCATTGCTCTGACCGTCGAGCGTTAAGCATCTCGTTGGTACCCGAATAATAACTAAAGTGAGGAGTCGTAATGAGCGTGTTAATTGCCCTGGCGGCGCTGGCGCTGCTGATGCTGGCGGCCTATCGCGGATACAGCGTTATTTTGTTTGCGCCGATTGCGGCGCTCGGCGCCGTGCTGCTGACCGATCCGGGTGCCGTCGGCCCGACGTTTACCGGCCTGTTTATGGAAAAGATGGTGGGCTTCGTCAAGCTCTACTTCCCGGTGTTCCTGCTGGGGGCCGTTTTCGGCAAGCTGATTGAGCTTTCCGGTTTCTCACGATCCATCGTCGCGGCCGCGATTCAGATCCTCGGTCGTCGCCACGCTATTCCGGTGATCGTCCTGGTGTGCGCGCTGTTAACCTACGGCGGCGTGTCGCTGTTCGTGGTGGCGTTTGCGGTGTATCCGTTTGCCGCGGAACTGTTCCGCCAGAGCGGCATCCCCAAGCGGCTGATCCCGGCCACCGTGGCGCTGGGGGCATTTTCGTTTACCATGGACGCCCTGCCCGGCACGCCGCAGATCCAGAATATCATCCCCACCAGCTTCTTTGGCACGAACGCCTGGGCCGCGCCGTGGCTGGGGCTTATCGGCTCTCTGTTTATTATCGTCTTTGGCCTGCTCTGGCTGGAGCGCCAGCGTCGTAAGGCGTTCAATAACAACGAGGGCTACGGCACGGATCTGAAAAATGAACCCGAGACGCCGGATAACATTAACCTTCCGCACCCGCTGATTGCTATCTCCCCGCTGCTTGTGGTGGGCATACTGAACCTGCTGTTTACCCGCTGGATCCCCGGCTGGTACGGCACGACCCACGAGCTTACTCTGCCCGGCCTGGCGAAACCGATTGTGACCGAGGTGGGCAAGATCACCGCCATCTGGGCCGTCGAGGCTGCGCTGATCTCCGGTATCGTGCTGGTGCTGATTTTTGGCTTTCGCAATATTCGGGGGCGTCTGGCTGAAGGCAGCCGGACCGCGGTGAGCGGTGCCATTCTGGCGGCGATGAATACCGCCTCGGAATACGGTTTCGGCGCGGTGATCGCCGCCCTGCCCGGGTTCCTGGTGTTATCCAAAGCGCTGGCGGCCATCCCCAATCCGCTGCTGAATGAGGCCATCAGCGTGACGGTGCTTGCGGGGATCACCGGCTCGGCGTCCGGCGGGATGAGTATTGCCCTCGCCGCCATGTCCGATTCGTTTGTCGCCGCCGCCCACGCCGCCAATATCCCGCTTGAGGTGCTGCACCGCGTGGCCTCGATGGCGAGCGGCGGGATGGATACGCTGCCCCATAACGGCGCGGTGATTACTCTGCTGGCGATTACCGGCCTGAGCCATCGTCAGGCCTACGGCGGCATTTTCGCTATCACCCTCATTAAAAGTCTGGCAGTGCTTTTTGTCATTGCCGTGTTCTATCTGACCGGCATTGTGTAAGGAGAGAAAGATGAATCTGAACGGTAAGACCGCGCTGGTGACGGGCTCGACCAGCGGCATTGGACTTGGGATCGCCCGCGTACTGGCGAAGGCCGGGGCGCAGCTGATCCTCAACGGTTTCGGCGACAGCGAATCAGCAAGAGAAGAGATTGCGCAACTGGGCAAAAAGCCGGGCTATCACGATGCGGACCTGCGTGACGTGCTGCAAATTGAAGCCATGATGCGCTACGCCGAATCGCAATTCAGCGGCGTGGACATTCTTGTCAACAACGCCGGGATACAGCATGTCGCCCCGGTTGACGCGTTTCCGGTGGAGAAATGGAACGACATTATCGCCATTAATCTCTCCTCGGTATTTCACACCAGCCGGCTGGCGCTGCCCGCCATGCGCGAGAAAAACTGGGGGCGCATCATTAATATCGCCTCCGTTCACGGGCTGGTCGCGTCAAAAGAGAAGTCAGCCTACGTGGCCGCCAAGCATGGCGTAGTGGGCTTTACGAAATCGCTGGCGCTGGAAACCGCCCGCACCGGTATTACCGCCAACACCATCTGCCCCGGCTGGGTACTGACGCCGCTGGTGCAACAGCAAATCGACCAGCGTATCGCTGAGGGCGTCCCGCCGGAGCAGGCTCGCGATCGGCTTCTCGCAGAGAAACAGCCTTCGGGCGAGTTTGTCACCCCGGAGCAGCTGGGTGAACTGGCGCTGTTTTTGTGCAGCGAGGGCGCCGTGAAC
>NZ_JAXQPQ010000019.1:0-26021 GCF_034427535.1 Enterobacter sp. A103 | reverse complement strand
TGGATTTCCAGTGCGCCCGTGGACGTATCCACCGCCACTTTCGTCGCGTCCGAAGAGGCATAGCTCACCGTGCCGCCGTTCACCGGGGTCACCACAACCGGGGCCGGTGAAGGTGCACCCAGCGTCAGCGTCACGTCCTGCGGCTTCACGAGCAGATGGTTGCCTGCCATATAATGCACCTTCACGGTCTGAGTAGTTTTGTTATCAAGCCCCGCAATGACATCAATATCGCCAGGTGTCTGCGATGGCGGGAGCTGCACCGTCACCTCTCCCGTGGTAGAGGTGGTGCTGTCCGGCAAATTCTTCCCACCTACGGCAAAATGCACCACCTGCCCGACTGATGGCTGACCGTCTGCGCCATGCACGATGAATGTCAGGTGTCCTGTAGCCCGATTGTCGGCCTCGATATGTATCCCGGCTGGCGGCTGACCAAACACGGCCCCCGCACTACCCAGTGCAGTCGTGGCAGTAAAATGCACTACAACGGACTGGCTGACGCCATTCGCAGTGACCTTAACGGTAAAATCACCCACGCGGGTGCTGGTGACATTTATGGCCGCTACCCCCTGCGCATTCGTCATCACCGGAGCCGACGGGACACTGACCCCCAAGCCAGCAGACGCAAAACTCACCGCAGTACCACTGACCGGCTGACCCTGTGAATTTTTGACCGCCACCTGTACGACATCCGCACTCATTCCGTCAGCAGGCAATCCATCCCGTAAAACCTGAATATCACCCGATGTCAGAATAACCGGTACCACAAACGTTAACGATAACGGAGGTAAAGCTTTACCGTCCAGATGCGGGATAATCTGTGCCCGGCCCGCGCGAGCCCCGGCTGCGACCTCAATCATATACACACCCGGCTCGCGCTCACTGAGCACCCGTGCACGCACACCACCGGCAATCAGGTCATCCGCATACGCTTTCGGGAATGCTGCCTGCGTCGCCGCATCCAGCACACTGGTAACAGAGAAACGTGAAGCCGTGGTCATGCCACCCGCTCCACCGAGTGGTTTGAAGGTAACGGGCAATATGATGCGTGAAGCCTGTCCTGTCACCGGCCTGCCGTTCCCATCCTTCAGCACCAGGTCGAAGTGCGCCACAGAGCGCCCGTCTGCCGGTACCTGAACGTCATCTGAGGCCAGACGCAAACCGTCAGTGGCGGTAACCGTCGTCTGCGCCACATCAACGCCACTGCCCCGGACCGTCACCGCCAAATCCTGTGACGGCGTGTGATTACCCCGGGTATCCCAGGCAGTCGCACTGACCAGATACCGGTTGTCCTGACCTGGAATATAATCCGGAAGCTGAAGGAACCATTGCGTTCCGTCTCCTGTGATTTTTCCGCCAGCACTTTCCAGACCCGTAGCCTGCCATATGATATGGTCCAGTCCGTACTTAGCCTGGACCATGACAGTAAGCGGGATGCGTTCAAGTGCCCGCCCTTCTGCCTGTGCAGGCAGGCTCAGCCGGATCGGCTCCTGCTTGCGGTAGTCCAGCACTATATTATTATTACGTTCAACTAGGCCGGTCCTGTTTCCTGCCAGCGAATGCGCAAACGCCACCCCGTCAGGCGCTATCTGTTCTGATAGCGACTGGCCAAAGTTCCAGGTAAACTGCGCATTCAACTGCAGGTCATCCTTACCGCCGCTTTTGCGGTAATCGCTTCCCATCGTGACCAACGGAACCGGCGTATAGCTCACCCCCACAGTCAGCGCTTTCGGGTTTTTCTGCCGGGTATTTTTGTCCAGCAACCCCACGGCATCACCAAAGTACTGCTCATACTTTAACTTGCCGCCAATCTGCGGGTACGCCGGCAGCCAGCCGTTGGCTGTCACATCTAACCCGTCAGCCGGACGTTCATCGTAATCCTCATCATCACGGGACTGATGCCATCCGGTCAGCCCAAAATAGCCGTTGGCTGACAGTTTCAGATAATCCGTCCAGGCCTCCGCCCCGACACCGACCCGCCGGTTATGCCCGGTGAGATCGTTGTCGAAGAAGGTGTTCATCCCGTACATCCACTTCCCGCGGAAAAGACGCACACCAACACCACCATTCAGGGTGGTGCGGTCATCATGTCTGCGCCCCCCCAGCTGAGTGAAGAGCATGTCATGGCCGTTATCATATAGTGGCATCAGCACATCAGCCGCACTGTCATTCAGGGAAAAATGGTCATTCACTCCCAGCTGGACGCGCGCGGTACCAAACTGGCTAAGCCAGTCACTGACGACCTGTTCGCTACCGGATACAGCAGCAGAGCGGGCCTGAGAAGCAGCAGCATTGCTCACGCTGCTATGGTGCGGCCCGGTGGTAGCCTGAGCCAGACTGCTCATGCTGCCTGACAGCCACTGTCGAACTTCTGCCGTTTCACCCGATGTGGCGTGGGATGACTGAGCACCCTGCGGCACCGTGTCAGACGGGTTCTCACTGAAGGGGACGTCTATCTCATCACCGGCAGAAAGTTTTTCGAACGGTTTTGAGAAGGTGCGGAACTGGTTCATCTTTTTTAATGCTACAACAGAAAGATGGTAACGCAGGGCCACATCACTGACCGTCTCCCCCTCGCGCAACGTCCACGGTCTTGTCCAGGATGGCAGCACGCCATCATTTATCGTGCTCTTTTCAGCAGCAGTTACCATAAAAGGTGTGAATGTTCCGGCTATAGGAAACAGCACCTGAAACCAAATATTCAACCAAGCCAGATATCGGTAAATAAGTTTTACTCCTGCAAGAGTAAATCCAGAAGATGAATTACCATCTTTTTTTTGATGTTGATTTAACGTCATAACTCGCTTCACTGGGTTTGATATAAGGGTATTTTATAAGCTATAAACTATAAACGCCCTTGCTGAGAGCGCACGGAAAACTAAGCCAAGTTTTGGCTATTCTAAACTAGATTTAATAATCAGAAGTAAATATGAAATCATGCGTAGGACACCTAAACATCCAATATTACACACATTTAAAAAACATTATGAAATGGCCTGATGGAATAAAACAATCTGATAGGAAGGTTTAACCAACAAAAGCAAAAAAAATCAACAATTTTAAAATACATATCCACAAATCCATCACTCGCATTAACAAATGCATTGCAGATTAATTTAAGTCACACAGGAGATAAATTATCCACAATTAAACTAATTATGGGCTTTGTTAATGGAATGGTCGCCCCCTATATTCTGTGCCACAGTGGGACGATAAATCCTCACCACTTGAGCGGAGCGGCCATCATGAACGTTAAAACTATCGGCATCGATTTGGCAAAATTTTCCAGGTTCACGGAGTTGACGAACACGGCAAGCGATTGTTCAACAAGCAACTCAAACGAGCAAAAATGCTTTCTTTTTTTGCCAACATCCCCCCATGCTTGATCGGTATGGAAGCCTGCGCTTCCGCTCACTTCTGGGCCGGCAAGCTCATGTCGATGGGCCATAACGTCAAACTAATGGCCCCTCAATTCGTCAAACCCTATGTCAAAACCAATAAGCATGATGCTTGCGAAGCCGTAACTCGACCCAACATGCGCTTAGTGCCTGTCAAGACCCCTGAGCAGCAAGCCGTCCTGGCACTTCACCGAAGCCGTCAGAGTTTCATCAAGCAACGGACCGCTCAGGCGAATCAAATTCGGGGGCTATTGGCTGAATTTGGCGTCATCATTCCCCGTGGGAGCCAGCAGCTACAACTTCAGCTACCTGAGATCCTGGAAGATCCCGATTGAATCGCCACGGGTTTAACAGACACCTCAGAGTCATTTAAGATGTCTGAAAGCGAAGCGGTTGCAATGTTGAAAAGAAATGGCTAAAGCCCAATTCAGAAATGACGACGGAGTTCAGTGAGTGCTGTTTCCATAATTTGGAGGTAATCCCTTTCAGCGACACGCTGGAGGTAACTTTGGGGGCATCATAGCTGAAGCAGGATATTGACTGAGTGGTGTAGTAGCACACGCCGTAGTGAATAACTTCAGGCTATTAACTCTTCTACCGCACACCGCAGTCAACATTTATACTCTAGCGTGCTTATTTACATATCGCTGTCAATATTAGGATTATCTGAATGACGGTGTGAATGAAGTCTATTGACTGTGGTATGCAGACTGCATACCCCAGTCAATAGACTTCAAAATCTGCATACATCAGTCATTATCCGGTTTCACGCTGGTAAGCGCTTTTGCTAGTTTCTGAGGATCAATACCAGCGGCCTTCAGGGCTTTAATCACTTCGTCATAGTTCTGCTCAGGCGCTTCCTCTTCCTGCTCACGAGGAACAATAACCTTACTGCTTATTAGTTTTGGATTGCGGTAATGCACACTGAAGTATGTGGCCCGACCGCGCTTGAATTCGGTGTAGTTCAAATAGCCGATATCCTTCAGCTGGGTCATTGCTTTGCGCACCGTGTGGTTCTGTGTGTAGACATTAGATGTAAGATTAAGTCTGTCACGCATACGCTTCATGGAGATAGGGGCAGGATTCTGCGGAAGGCTTTCGATATAGGTATAGAGCGCCTGAGCGGACTCCTTACGTTGCAGAGCATCAATAGCCTTTAGACGCAACAAGACCCGTCTGTCCATCTGATAAAGCTCGAAGAGTTTGGGTTCTGCCTTGATCTCAACAACATCGGCGGTGATGTCGTAATATGCGGACTGGACCAAATGAGTGGTCCACCCTTTCGTTTCACTCTGAAACTTGAGGGTAACAGACGCCAGCTTGAACAGGGAGTTACTGATCCTGTCGCGCATTTTCTTGTTGGAACGACGGGAGTCAAAACCACACATTTTAACGAACTCAACAAAAGATAGTTTGAGCGTGTCACCTTTGACTCCAAAATCATACATTGAACGAATGATCCCGAGCCAGACTTTAAAGTCCGTATCCATATCGAGTCGTGATCCGGTGATCCTGACATCGGTATACCCTTCACTCCGGGCTATGGACAACTGTACGAGCTCCTCAGTTGCATTTGTGACGTTTTTACGGTTCGTCTTACTCCTGGAGGTCGATTTTAGGGTAGGTACGAACAGACCGAGTCTCATGAGCGCTACAGGCTGAACAGTGCTGGCGCTGTTGACATCCAGCTTAACAACTTCGCCCGTAGTCTTGTTGACCTCCTGAATATTCAGGGGTAACTCATTATTTTTCATAGCCATTTCATTAACCCACATTTATCCACAAAAGAGAGTATATACGCATATCACAGTCAACGGAAATACATACCTCTGTAAATACAATTGCATACCGCAATAGGTGATCCCGCACACAACAGTCAACATCCCACACACCGCAGTTAATGAAGAAAGCCTCCCAACCCAAGCTAAACGGGGCACTGAACGATGCTAGGATCTCTTTTGATCTCAACATGATCTCTATAGGGATCATTTATTGGATCGATATATGGAATAACTTGCTTCGATACCTACAGGTCACAAATGACATCGCACTAAATGATCCTACTCTAACAATTTGGCAAAGTACGAGTCTGAAATACAAAAAAGATTGACTGTGATATGCAAAAATATCACGACTCAGCCCCCTTCCACGTGTTAACGAATGGCATACCACAGTCAACAAAATGCATGCCGCAGTCAATTATTATTCTTAGAAAACATTCAGTAGACTTTCTTCAACTACGAAGCGTCAGTCATCCCCTGTCAATACGCAATAATTCCGCTTCCTCAACGCATGCGCCTGCGTGCGCATACTTTCTGCGGCGAGCGGATGATGTTTACTGAGATATGCCAGCGACTACTCAGGCATTCCTTAACCTGTTATATTTTGAGCAGCTTTGCAATTTTTAATATGGTTTGCAATTTTAGAGTTGCTTTGCGTCTTTTCTCAAGATTTAATATCTTTATGCAAAGATGATAACAAGGAATAGACAATGGGACTGATGGACACTCTTGATCAATGTATAGCTGCCGGTCATGAAATGACGAGAGCCATAGCAATTGCTCAATTTAATGATGACAGCCCAGAAGCCAGGAAAATAACTCGCCGCTGGCGTGTGGGTGAAGCCGCAGATTTAATTGGCGTATCTTCCCAAGCGATACGTGATGCAGAAAAAGCAGGCCGTCTTCCCCATCCGGATATGGAAATGCGCGGACGTGTTGAGCAGCGTGTGGGTTACACCATTGAGCAGATCAATCACATGAGGGATGTGTTTGGCACCCGCCTGCGGCGACCTGATGATAGCATTCCACCCGTCATCGCGGTGGCAGCACATAAGGGGGGAGTTTACAAGACGTCGGTATCTGTCCATCTGGCACAAGATCTGGTGCTAAAAGGGCTTCGAGTACTGCTCGTGGAAGGTAATGATCCTCAGGGTACTGCATCCATGTATCATGGCTGGGTCCCTGATTTACATATCCACGCCGAAGACACGCTGCTGCCTTTTTATCTGGGAGAGCGCGATGATGCAAACTATGCAGTCAAACCAACCTGCTGGCCAGGCCTCTACATCATTCCTTCATGTTTGGCTCTGCATCGTATCGAAACTGAGCTCATGGGTAGGTTTGACGACGGGAAACTGCCAACAGAACCCCACATGATGCTTCGCCTTGCCATCGAAACCGTGGCACATGACTATGATGTCATTGTTATAGACAGTGCACCTAACCTTGGCATTGGTACCATTAATGTCGTTTGTGCCGCGGATGTACTCATCGTTCCAACGCCAGCTGAGTTATTTGATTACACCTCTGCCCTTCAGTTTTTTGACATGTTGCGTGACCTGTTAAAAAACGTAGATTTGCAGGGTTTTGAGCCTGACGTCAGAATTCTTCTGACCAAGTACAGCAATAACAATGGCTCACAGTCACCCTGGATGGAAGAACAGATCCGAGATGCCTGGGGAAGCATGGTACTTAAAAACGTCGTACGCGAGACCGATGAGGTTGGTAAAGGTCAGATCCGTATGAGAACAGTATTTGAACAAGCTATTGATCAGCGTTCTTCGACGGGAGCCTGGAGAAATGCACTAGCCATCTGGGAGCCTGTTTGTAATGAAATTTTTGATCGCCTGATCAAACCTCGCTGGGAGATCAGATAATGAAACGTGCACCAGTCATTCCAAAACACACTGTAAAAGATATACGCCCCGAAATTAATCAGTCAGAGGCGCCCGCTGCACCGATGGTAGATTCATTAATTTCACGGGTAGGGGCGATGGGCCGAGGGAATTCTATTCAGCTTCCGGTTTGTGGTCGGGATGTTAAATTTATTCTGGAAGCAATCCCGGCCGAGAGTGTTGAAACAGCATCAAAAGTCTGGTCAGGTAATGAACGCGACCAAGAACTGCTGACCGAAGACTCTCTTGATGATCTGATCCCTTCTTTTCTCCTAGGGGGACAGCAGACACCTGCGTTCGGGCGACGAGTGGAGGGTGTCATTGAGGTTGCAGATGGCAGTCGCCGCCGGAAAGCTGCCATACTGACGTCATCGTACTATCGTGTTCTCGTAGGGGATCTCGATGATGCACAAATGATGGTTTTATCCCGGCTGGCTAATGATTACCGCCCTGTCAGTGCATATGAGCGGGGTAAACGCTATGCGCATCGGCTAGAAAATGAATTTAGCAGCAATGTATCTGGCCTTGCTGACGCAGAGAATATTTCCCGTAAAATCATTACTCGCTGCATAAACACGGCCTTATTACCAAAATCTGTAATTGCCCTGTTTACTCATCCTGGTGAGCTTTCCGCCCGTTCCGGTGAGGCTTTGTACAAAGCATTCAAAGGAAAAGAAGCGTTATTGCTGCAACAGACCCAGCAACTTCATGAGCAAAAGAAAGCCGGTGTTATATTTGAACCTGAGGAATTAATTGGCTTACTGACTGATGTACTGAAAGAGCCATCCGGTAAAAAAATTAACCTGAGTACCCGTCACCAGTTTGTACCTGGTGCGACCGCTCTTTATAAAGGCGATAAGGTGATTTTCAATCTCGATAAATCACGCTTACCTGCCGAATGTATCGAGAAAATAGAAAGCATACTGCGTGACTTACAATAGGTTCAGCCTGTGTAGCGATTCCTGAAAGCTTCAACATTATTTTCTGATTTTCTCCCTTTCTGACTTGCTGCTTTGGTATATATGTTCCAGAGCAGCAATTTTACCCTTCGAAACAGTACATACTGTGTTGTTTATAGTCGATTCTAGATTGTAATTGCCAGAACAAGATCTCTAGAGAATTCACTCAGATTTCATATCTGTTGCCATATATCTGAGAGCCACAGCTCATCCAGTAATCGGGTCCCTACCTATGAAATCCTCTTCTGGAAGGAACTGGGACCACGGTCCCATCCTGTACCGGAGTATCAAGGTCCTCATGATATTCCGGTCCTTACTTACGAAATCCTGTTCTGGATCGAACTGGGACCATGGTCCCAATCTGCACCTGAATATCACAATCAACCTGATGACTTTGCCAGAATTGGCGACACCATACTCCGGAATTAGCTGGGACCAAAGTTACTCTCTTTTCTGCAGTCATTTATCATGATCCATATCGTGAGAATATAAACTTTGCGCCTTTTAACGATGCGTAAGCAGAAAATGTTATTCCTGTTCCCCTGGTGCTTCCTCGCTCACTCGGGGGCTTCGCCCTGTCGTTCAGCTGCGGCGAGCACTACTGGATCTCTCTGAAAGGCGAAATTTAACCGATCCTCGCAATGGGGATATCTTTCCAGTGGGCGGTGTATGCAGGGGAGAGCATATCGCATTTCATTTGCCATGATGGAGCAACTCCTCGTCCGGCAAACCAGACCTGTCCCAGACCGGAATGATTAATGCCATCGAGAACCTCCATCAGCTCAGCGCTGTGAGGACGTGGCGGACGTTCGTCGAACAGCTGCGAAACGCCGGAGCCGGTGAAGTCATTCAGCTTCACACCGGCTTTGGCATACCGAGGCCCATCCTTCCAGATACGCTCCAGAGCTGTTGTGGCGGCCGCAATAATGTCCCGGGTGTCCTGAGTGGTGTAAGCAGTTTCTCCGTGGTCACGTTGCCGTAGTAAGGCTCTTTAACGGCGAACGGAGACGTTTTGATTAATACGGAAATATGCCGGCAATACTGGCGCTCTTTACGCAGCTTTTCTGAGGCCCGCTCAGCGTACTGACAAACAGCCTGGCGGAGCGAATCGTATTCAGTGATCTTCTCGCCAAAACTGCGGCTGCAGACAATCTGTTGTTTAGTAGGCGGTGCTTCCTCAAGCGACATGCAGCTTTCCCCGTTCAGTTCGCGCACTGTTCGCTCGAGAACGACGAAGAAATTTTTCCGGATGAAGGCCGGGTTCGTCAGGGCCAGATCGAGCGCGGTCCTGATGCCAAGAACATTGAGCTTGCGTGCAATACGGTTTCCCACGCCCCAGATCTCTTCGACCGGCTGCAGTGAAAGCAGTTTCCGCGTTCGCTGAGGATTCCCCCGGGTCAGGGCGAGCACGCCACGAAACTGTTTCCACTCCTTTGAGGCCCACTGGGCTGATTTTGCCAGGGTTTTCGTCGGCCCGGCACCCACGCCGATGGTCAGACGGGTACAGTCATACACGTGCTGACGCAGCTGCCGGCCGAAGTCCTCCAGGTCCATGCAGTGCTCAACGCCGGTCAGGTCGAGGAACATCTCGTCAATCGAATACTGTTCCACCCTTGGGGCCAGCTCCTCCAGGCAGCCCATCACGCGCGCTGACATCGAGGCATTTATGTGGAATAGAAAATCAATATAAATAATGCATGCTTTAAAAGATTACTATGAACTAAATGCATACGTCCGAAATTGTTACCATATCTCAAGATTCACAACTAATAATTTCGTATATTAATCCTCCAGGGCAGGTAGTCAGCTATCTGTTTGGCTTCCCTGATGCGATGGTAAAATGAAAAGACCATCGTTATGGGTTTAATAAAAAGATGCAGTCTTCTCCAGCGCAGCATGTTAGAAGGATTTTTCAATGGATGTTGAAATCAACTACTGCAATAACATAGATAACGCTTGCATTACACTCTCTGAAAATAAACTTAACATTAAGTTCGCTCCAAATGGCACGGGTAAAAGCACCATATCACGTGCCATTTTGCACAGTGTTTCTCGTGATGCCGCTGGTCTTAACAGTCTGCTACCTTTTAAGTTTCGAGCAGCGAATCCCGACGAATTTCAGCCCAGTGTAACGGGTACAGAGCAAATTCAGGATGTAATGTGCTTTGATGAAAAGTACGTATCTCAGTTCACATTTCAGCCTGATGAACTGATTAGTAACAGCTTTGACATCTTTATCAAAACAGAAGCCTACAACCAAACGGAGCGAGAGATCGACTCGATGGTAATGGCAATCCGGCAGGAATTCAGTGGTAATGATGAGCTTGAGCTATTTATTACACATCTTCAGGAGCTTAGTGGTGCGTTCAAGCTGACAAGCAAGGGCTTATCTAAAGCCTCTACGGGGATGAAGGGGTTGGCAGGGGGTAACAAGCTTCAGCATATTCCCTCCGGGCTAGAGCCTTATCAGCCATTTATTCAGAGTCCTCGTAATGTAGAGTGGATCGAGTGGCAGACCAAAGGGTATGAAAATTTCTGCTCACTCTCTGAGGGATGCTGTCCTTTCTGCACAGGTGATTCTCACGAAAAAGCAGAACAAATTAGCAAAGTAAGCGCTGAATATGACAAAGCAGTGATCAAAAATCTGGTTGGTATCATCACAGTACTTGATAAATTAGGCGAGTATTTTTCCGAAGCCGCACGCTCCCGTCTGAGGGAAATAACGACGTTACAGGGAGGATTGGAGAAGAAGCATGAAGACTATCTTGTTACCGTAAAGCAGCAGACAGAAAATCTTCTGGCCATGCTCTTAACATTAAAAACCCTGAACAGTTTTACTTTTAACGACGCCGGAAATATTCGTGCCTCTTTAGCCTCTTTTCGTTTGGATGTGAAGTATTTTTCCGAGCTGCAATCTGATAAAACTCTTGCAACAATTGGGCGACTGAACGCCTCGTTAGATAGCCTCATTTCCCAGGCTGGTTTGCTGCAGGGGCAAATCAACAAGCAACGCGCTGGCATGCAGCGGCTCATTCAGAAACACAAGAAGGATATCAACACTTTTCTGGCATATGCGGGTTACCGCTATCAGGTAGATATATCTGGCGATGGAGAACAGTGCCGTCTTAAGCTTCGCCATGTCGACTATACCGACTATCTCAGTGGAGGTAGCCAACATTTGAGCTATGGCGAGCGTAATGCCTTTTCGATCGTTCTTTTTATGTACGAATGCCTGGCTCGTAAGCCCAACCTGATTATTCTCGATGATCCTATCTCTTCGTTTGATAAAAACAAAAAATTTGCCATCCTAGAAATGTTGTTCCGCCGTGACTCATCTGAGTGTTTGAAAAACCAGACGGTACTGATGCTTACACATGACGTTGAGCCAATCATCGATACTCTGAAGTCGGTGAAGAAGTTGTTTAGTAACCAGGTTACTGCATCCTATTTACGTTATAGCACTGGCACGATAACTGAATTACCTATCCGCGAAAGCGATATTCTGACGTTTGCCCAAATCTGCAAAGTGGTTCTCGAATCCGACTGTGATGACCTGATTAAGCTCATTTATCTTCGCAGGCATTATGAAATCATGGACAATCGAGGTGATGTTTATCAGGTACTTTCTAACTTGTTTCACCGCCGAGAGGAACCAATCGACACACGCCTACCTCTGATTGAAGGAACAGGGGACCCGATGATGGACCCGGAGAGCTTCCTTAATGGATGCAGTTTAATCACTAAAAATATTTTTGGTTTTGATTACCCCCATATGCTGAGCTTGCTGAATGATCCTGACAAAATTCTGTCGTTATATCGAAGCTGCACGAATGGCTATGAAAAACTTCAGGTGTTCCGACTACTGGAACCTGAGGCCGATAACCGTGTCATTCGCAAGTTTGTGAATGAAACCTATCATATTGAAAACGAGTTTATCTGCCAACTAGACCCCACACGATTCGATCTTATCCCGGAATACGTTATTGTTGAATGTGACAGGCTGCTCCTTAATATCGGGGCGTCGAACGATGATGCTGAACTGGAAACGGCCTGAACGTATGGTCTAGATGTAACTCTTCTTAGCAGTGAAGGTGAGTAGTAATACTCACCTACCTGGATCTCCAATTCAATTGAGCCTGCTGATAAGCAGGCCTTTTTGGCGAGACACAGAAGCCTCTAAAGGTGGGACATGCGAGACATGGCGCTTTTTATGCCGCCAGATAGTATCTTTCTGGCCCTGTAATGACAAAAAGCTGATTTCCGTTAACAATAACCCTGTTTAAATATCCAGATAAAAACATTTCCTCTGGGTCAAATGAGTGATACAGTTTCACCCATAAGACCCAATGGAGGCAATATGTCTGAATTTGAATTACTGGCGCAGGATCTGCTTGAGAAAGCAGAGGCGGAAGAACAACTGCGACAGGAAAATGATAAAAAGCTGCTCGGGCAGGTGCTGGAAATCTATGACCAGAAGTACGTGGCTGAACTGCTTAGAAAAGTTGGTAAAAATGAGTGGAGTCGCGAGACTCTTAATCGCTGGATTAATGGTAAGTGCTCACCTAAATCGCTGACGTTAGCCGAAGAGGAACTTCTACGAAAAATGCTTCCGGAAGCGCCTGCACATCACCCTGACTATGCCTTCCGGTTTATTGACCTGTTTGCTGGGATTGGAGGTATACGGAAGGGCTTCGAAACCATCGGTGGCCAGTGCGTTTTTACCAGTGAATGGAATAAAGAGGCTGTGCGCACATATAAAGCTAACTGGTTTAACGATGCTCAGGAACACACTTTCAATCTCGATATTCGGGAAATCACGCTCAGTGATAAACCTGAAGTACCTGAAAACGATGCCTATGCTTACATTAATGAGCATGTGCCGGATCATGATGTACTTCTGGCAGGTTTCCCCTGTCAACCGTTCAGCCTTGCGGGCGTAAGCAAGAAAAACTCGCTCGGGCGCGCGCATGGTTTCGAATGTGAGGCTCAGGGAACGCTTTTCTTCGATGTGGCGCGTATTATCCGCGCAAAAAAACCTGCCATCTTTGTTCTTGAAAACGTTAAAAACCTGAAGAGCCATGACAAGGGTAAAACCTTTAAAGTCATCATGGATACCCTCGACGAACTGGGCTATGAAGTTGCGGATGCAGCTGAGATGGGCAAAAACGATCCAAAAGTTATCGACGGAAAGCACTTTTTACCTCAGCACCGAGAACGTATCGTTTTGGTCGGTTTCCGTCGTGATCTGAACATTCACCAGGGCTTTACCCTGCGCGATATTAGTCGTTTTTATCCGGAACAGCGTCCGTCATTTGGCGAACTGCTGGAACCCGTGGTTGACAGCAAATATATACTGACGCCGAAACTCTGGGAGTATCTCTATAACTACGCCAAAAAGCACGCAGCTAAGGGTAACGGATTCGGTTTTGGCCTCGTTAATCCTGAAAATAAAGAAAGCATTGCCCGTACGCTTTCTGCTCGCTATCACAAAGACGGGTCTGAAATTCTGATAGACCGTGGCTGGGATATGGCCACAGGTGAAACAGACTTCGCGAACGAAGAAAATCAGGCGCATCGGCCCCGCAGGCTGACTCCACGAGAGTGCGCGCGCCTTATGGGTTTTGAAAAAGTAGATGGCAGGCCTTTTCGCATTCCTGTGTCAGACACTCAGTCGTACAGGCAGTTCGGTAACTCCGTAGTGGTGCCCGTGTTTGAAGCCGTAGCCAAACTGCTTGAACCTTATATCCTGAAAGCGGTTTATGCCGATTCGTGCAAGGTTGAACGAATCTGATCGCTCCTCCCGGTATTTATGCCGGGAGATAATCTATGGAATATCTGCGTAAAGCCCTGTCAGCTCAGCAATAAACGCACCTAGCGTCATTAGCTCAGCTCTCACCGCCTCCGGGTATTTTTTGTGCAGAGATGATGGCACGACCAGTCTGACACCCGACTCCCGCATCTCCCGATATTGAGCCAGAGAAACTCCCTCCTGGAGTGTAAACAGATGCACCTGATGAATTTTATCGGCCTCATTCAGTATCTGACGCCAGCGATCCTTACAGGTAGTCTTGACTGCCAGCATGCGCAGATTTTCTACGGGAAACTCAGTATCGTGGTAAGCCCCTGCGGAAGGGAAAAGGAAATCGGGTTTTTTATTACCTTCTGTGACGGCCTGCGTCGCAAAGTGTCGCAGGCCGTGCTCAATGAATAGATGCTCCAGGTGCAGTTCCAGCGACTTCCCGGCTCTGGATTTACGGCGATTGCTGACAGAATTGGCCAGCGCAATAAATTCATCCACAGAGCCAAATCCTTTCCGGATGATATCCAGAACATGCAGTTCCTCAACCAATAGAAATATGTCGTACTCCACGCGCCGGCGGTCAAGAAGTTGCTCATCCGGATCAAGGGAATTTTTCACATAATGGCTGGCTGCATACTGAATAATTTCACTTCCCGACGGAAAGCGCAGGTGCCAGTCTTCAGGTAGAATATATTTATGATTTACTGGCGCTTGCTGTAGAGATAGTCCGCCTAGAATCTGTCGTGCGGGGCCGGATATAAGCGCTCCGGGTATAACTTCACCAATAGCGGTCTCAATGACGTCCTCTTCATCAGTGCTGGCGCATACCCAAATATTTACTTCCTTACAGTCCCCCCCTTGCTCATCAAGCTTGAAAGCCAGGAGCGTCAGAGCCCCTGTATTTTCAGGATCCTGAAGTGGGCTGCCTCTACCCCAGCGGGTAATCCTTTTTTCATTCCGGGTTTTACCAAAATGACGGCTGTTATAATAAATTGCCCGAGCTTCGCTGTCAGGGCAATCATGCGATGACACATGTGCGGTGAGAAAAACCGAAGGGTTCAGTTCACGGGTATGGTTGATAGACGGAAACAGTTTTTCAACGATACCTGAAGGGATATAAAGCCCTACCTGGTGACCACCTGTTGCGCCGGTATCGTTGGCGGAAAGGCGTTTGATGTAGACGAAGTAATTCTCACATGCGATCTCAAGTAGCCAGTTGTGGAAAACCGACATAAGCATCCCCTGTTACCCTGAAACTCTACTCACCATTTTTTCATAATTATATACAAACAGCCAGAAAGGCTGTTACAGGCGATTTGATCTGCAACCTATTGGTTAATATGCTCTGATGTGCGCAATCTTCGCTTTTTGCTCATATTGGTTCATTTTATCCTCCGGACTTACCGGTTAATTTTGCAAGAGCCTGTTCTACTTTTTTAATATCCTGCTCTACAATGGCTTTCTCATCAGGCGTGAGCGGGACCTCTTCGAGATAACGCCTGATAGATGTTTTACTCTCCAGCATCAGTCCGCGCGCACTGTCTTTCAGCAGATTAAAATCGCAACCAATGCAGGCCATTCTGTTCGGGCAACTGCTCCAGAATGGATTCATGCAGAAGGACTCACCAAGGTCATAATAGGTTGCCGGACCAGTGGGCGTGACCGCTTCCGGATCGTGATCGACCAGTACGCTTATCATATGGGCTATCCGATCGGCCTTCACAAATGACGCTGCCAGCTGTGTAGGGCGGATGCGAATGTAATGCAGGGTTGACTGTGGTGATGAATGACCTGACCATTGCATCAGTTCATACAGCGACATGCCCTGTGGTACGCTGGCAAGCGCAGTCAGGGCTGAAGCCCGTCCACGGTGGCTGGTTATGGCGCCTCCGCTGTCTTCAACCGGCAGCCCCGCTCTAGCGCAGAGGACTGGGATGACCGTCCGATTAATCACATCGCTGCCTGCCGGCTTGCCGCGATACTGGAAGAGATAACGGACTTTTTCTCCGGTGCGATCATCATTCAGTTTTGCCTGATCCACGGGACGGACGTTCAACCATATGTCTACATATTTTTTTACAATGACAGAGACGGGTTTAACAAATGCTTTCGATGTCTTTCCTGCCGGCACGTTTAGATAACATAGTGTTCCGGCAGGAACGACACTACCATCCTCCCTGATAATGTCTTCTGACTGAGGCGTGACGCATTCCGTAGTCAGGCGCAGGAGTTCATTCTGTCGTAAACCTGCATGGGTCCAGATAACAGCCATTGCCTGAAGCATGGAAAGGGGATAGTGAATTTCACTGAGCAGGTCTTCGTGGCGCAGGTTCAGACTGGCCCAGATGAGTTTGAGCCAGACGGGATCATCTATCACTCTCGGATTTACACCACGGCGAAAAAGTGGGGTATCCGGCGTGAAAAGGTGACGGGCGGGGCTGAAATTAAGGCGTCCCCAGCCCCAGAGTTCGAAATCGCTCATAAATCGTCGCAGCGAATAGATAAAATGTGCACGTGAATGTGGCATCATGGGCTCTCCGGAGCGTTTGGACTTCCGCAGTCCATGTTCAGTCCCCAGAGACAGCTCATCCACTTTCATTCGCCCCACAGCAGCGATAAAACTGGCACATGTCTCAATAGACCAGTCTGTCGGGACCTTCACCTCGGGATGCTCCTTTGCCAGCCAGAGGCCGCAGCGAAGAATAAAGCTGTACTGGTTTTCACGGGTTCTGGGACGAAGCACAGATGTCTCACGCCAGCGTCTGCACCATGCGACCCATTCAGGGCTGATATTTTCGACCGGCTTCTCATGCCATTCGGTGTAGTTACGCATTCGTACCGGCTTTGCAATAATGCCAAGTGCGGCAAGCCCATGAGAAATTTTCCCTACGTGTCTTGATATGCGCTTATCGTGGTACTGCTGAGCTTGCCAGAGAAGCTCTGTGGTCATCTCTTCAAGCCTGGGATTATCATTGATTAGCATCAGCAGACCCAGGGGGGAGGAAACGGCATGCCGCAGGTGCTGAGGGGAATAGCCCAGTGATATCAGTGCTTCCGACAGCCGGTTCAGCTGGTCCCGGAAAATCGCGTTACCGTAGATGGCACTGGCGTAAAGCGACAGAATGTTTTCATGAGGGATCTGAAGCGGCGATGTGAATGGACCGAGATGATATGCAAATGCCATCATAAGTGGTTTACCGCGACGATATTTATCAAACAGGGAGATCCACTGGTCTTTCCGCCAGTTCCAGCAGGGTTGCCCTACATTTTGCATTTCAGTCAGCATCGCCATAATTACAGTGCGGGTAAGTCTACAGCCGGTGCCACTGTTGTTGGCGATATCCAGCAGGGGAGTGATCAGGGAAGAGAGGGAACCGGACCTGCCATAGTTACGGGAGCGCTTATGGCTTGTACTTAGCGCTTCTTTCTGCTCAGAACTAAAGCCAGCGTGCAGGTCATAATCTGCACGGCAAAAATGCGCGTATATGAAACCTTTATCACGCTTGCCTGTCATTCTCTCTCTCCGGGCCAAACATGATAGCTGCGATTTTCCGGTCAGTCTCCGCAACAGTCATCGCCATTCTGGCCGCAAGATCAGTGCCTGAAAGATGGATATATATCTGCGTGGTGCGTAGATCACGATGACCAGCATAGGTTGCTATCTCATGCAGCTTCCATCCCGCCCGGGCAAGATGTGTCAGTCGCAGGTGACGAAAGGTGTGCGTGGTCAGAAATGGCATGCTGGTCCTGTCTGACCACTCGCGAACCGTTTTACTCCAGCTCCAGTATGAAAGCGGTGAGCCATAATTTCTGTCAGAAAACGAACGGAACAGTGCTCCACCAGTAATACCCGTTTGCCTCAGGTTCCTGAGATGTGCTGCCAGTACCGGCGTAATCGCCGGGCCGTAGCAGACCACCCGTTCGCGTTTGCCTTTAGTGTTTTCGGCGCGAATCCGTATAAGCCTGTGGGCAGGATCGATATCCTCTATGGTTATTGTTGTCACCTCAGAGCGTCTTAGCGCACCATGATACGCCAGCGCTAGCATCAGGCGATCGCGCAATGAACAGTCTGATATATAACCCAAGAGATGATACCACTGGCCGTCATCCGGAATTTGTGGCAGTCGTGTTATTCGCTGGATCATACCGCGTCCTGCTGAAGGCATGTGGGGTGTGCCTGCTCGCGGTAAAGGGTTCCGGATAATTACCCCCATGTAAATCAGATAGTCAAACCACAGACGTATAGCAGAAAGGCGAAGCTGAAGCGTTGCACTGGCTGCAGGCTGAGGCATGCCGGGTAACTGGGGGCGAATGTACGCAGCGATATCTTCAAAGCTTGCCTGCTCGGGGGGCAATTCCCGCTGGCAGCAGAAGTGAAAGAAGTGAGTAAGTGCGCCGCGGTAGGCATGAATTGTCGCCGGTGACCTGCCGAGATCGGATAATAACCCCAACCATCGTTCTGCCTGTGAACTGGCAGGAGTACAGAATAAAGTGGTGAGCATTGTGTTCTCCTTTGTAATCAGGAACCCTGTTCAAAGTTTACACAGAAAATGTTGCATTCCACTTAACTTACTAAAGTTCATAGTTGCTTGAGAACGCGTATATTTTTTCCGGGTACTTTTCGTTTTTCATCTGAAACCACGGCGTGCCCATTTTGATCCAGGGCTTTGCCTCGGCACTTCTTGCGATGACGCAGCCATCGTTATTACTGAGCACCACAACCGGCTTTCCTTTCAAATCAGGGCGGAAAACACGTTCGCAGCTGGCATAAAAGCTGTTCACATCGGCCAGGGCAAACATCAGTACATCTCCCTCGGGCGGTGGATGATGTGCGTGACGACGCCAAAGATATCCAGATCGTCCGGGTCGGGATAAATCGGCGACCAGGCCGCGTTCATGGGCTGCAGCGTCAGTCGTGGCGTCAGCAGAAGCCGTTTAACCGTAAACTCCCCCTGCACGCTGGCCACAACAATATCGCCGTGCCGGGGCTTCTCTGCACTGTCCACAACCAGCAGATCGCCATTGTAAAGGCTGCCGTCGGACATGCTGTCACCGCTGGCACGGAGATAGTAAGTCGCGCTCGGGTGCCGTATGCAGTAATCATGGAGATCCAGGTCGGACTCGACATAGTCAGCTGCAGGGCTAGGAAAACCGCAGCTGGCCAGGTCTGCAAACAACGGGTGGGCCTGTGGCGGGATTTCTTTCCCGGTGCTGAAAAGCTGCAGTTTCATCTTTCCTCCTAACGTCAAAATATACTGGTTATGTATACAGAATATTTAACAGCGTGAGGATAATCCAGATCACCTGCCTCATGAACAGGGTGAGTAACCTAAGTTACTCAAAATGCTATTTAATCTCATTCTGAGATTTTTTAATTACTCACAATGAGAAATAAGTCTTTTACTTTGCCATTTTGCTCTTATAATATGTATCAAATTGAGTTTAATTGACGGAGCATAATGATGAATATTTACTGCGATGATGGTTCAACTAATGTTAAGCTGGCATGGTTTCAAGGAAACGAGCTGCAGACCCGGGTTTCAGCTAACTCCTTCCGGCATGGCTGGAAAGTGGCGGAATTCAGTGCCGCAACGTTCAACTATCAGGTGGGCACGCTGAAATACACCTGGGACAGCGTCAGCCGGGATGCCATCCCGACAACAAACGTGGAATACCAGTACGGTGATCTCAACCTGCTGGCCGTGCATCATGCCCTGCTGAACAGCGGACTTGAGCCGCAGCCGGTGAGCCTGACCGTGACGCTGCCCCTGAGCGAGTATTATGACGGGGACTGCCAGCGGAACGAGGAGAACATCCGACGCAAACGGGAAAACCTGATGCGTGAGCTGGTTCTGAATAAGGGCAGGGCATTTACCGTAACGGACGTGAAGGTGATGCCTGAATCACTGCCGGCGGCGTTCTCCCGTCTCGCGGAGCTGAAGCCCGGACCCGCTGAGACCACCCTGATTATCGATCTCGGCGGAACCACGCTCGATGCCGGCGTGATTGTCGGACAGTTTGATGATATCAGTGCGGTACACGGCAATCCGTCTGTCGGCGTGTCACAGGTCACCCGCGCAGCTGCAGGCGCGCTGCGGGCTGCAGACAGCGAAACCAGCGCTCTTATTGCTGACACGGTCATCCGCAACCGCAATGATCGTCAGTATCTGCAGCGAGTGATCAACGATGCCGGAAAAATTGACGATGTTCTGAACAAAATTACAGAGGCAATCACTTCCCTGGGGGCGCGTGTCACCAGTGAGCTGACGGCCTTCAGGAACGTTAACCGGGTATTCCTGGTCGGGGGAGGGGCATCCCTCATTGAAGAGGCTATCCGTCAGGCCTGGCCTCTGGCTCCTGACCGTATCGAGGTTATCGGCGATCCGCAGCTGGCGCTGGCCAGAGAGATTGCCCTTTACAATAAAGAGGACTAAACGTGCCGGACGGCCAGTATTCTTTCTATCTGCACAGCGACGATCGCACCGACATCGCGGCGATGGCGACCATCAGCACCATCTCACAGCCCCTGCGCGGTGACTTCATCCGGACCGCCGCCACCGCCGGGGCGGTGATGTACCAGACGGATGCCCGTTTACCGGCGCTGATCCCGGTGTTCTTTGACGGAAATCTGAGCGCCATCCGGCTTTGTGCCGTGATGGCGCTGGTATCCGGCACCTGGTCTTCACTCTCAGGACTTCCTGATGAGCCTGACGGTGGCGTGGCGGCTCTGGCCATGTCACCGGAGACGGAATACCAGCGCCGGCGTTACACCCTGACGCTTCAGGATGACCGGAGCAGTGAACGGGTTGAGCGTGTGCTGACGGGCGTGTCATCCCGCCTGCGCGGAGAGCTGCTGAGAAACCTGATTATCACCGGTCTGGCCCTGCATACGACCGCACCGGAGCTGCCGCGTCTGCTGGCCAGCATGCCGGTACCGCCCGGCACGGTCAGCGAGTTGCAGGTTCTGGTTCAGCAGATGGCTGGTACGGCTGACGTGAGTATGGCTGCAGTGCCGGAGAAACCAGCGGAGCCTGCCGCACCGGTATCCGCTGAAGCGACCAGCATAAAGAAAAATATGCGCCGGGCATTCGGAGACTAGAGCATGTCAGTGATTAAACAAAAAGCAGTGCAGTGCATTCATAACTTTCTGCGCGCCCGGAACGTGCCTGAATCTCAGTGGCCGGAACGGGTCAAAAAGACCGGCAGGGGAATGATACTGGCAGGCGTGGCCGTCGTGGTTCCTGGCGTTCTGGTTGATAACATCTCACTGCCGGTGACAATCGCGATGCAGGTCTGCTATGCCTCACTGATCGGCCTCGGGGTTCTCCTGGCGTTTGACGAGAAAAAACCAGAGGGGCGGGGATGAATATGAACATTAACCTGAAGGAAACAGTATGCAGCTTGAAGAACTGACAGGAGACGAACGTACGCTGGTCGTTGTGGCACTGCAGGCGTTGTTCCGCGAGAGATTATCCGCATCAAATGTCGTCTTCACGGTATGTAGTCTGTCCGGAAAAGAGCAGCCGCCGGAAGATATTTTTGGGCTGCGTGAAGTAGAGGATGCGCTGAGACGTATTGGTGCCGCTCCTGCGCGTTAAATCCGGTCTCGTAAACTTCAGAAAAAAACGGCAGGGTGACATCTCATCCCTGCCGTCAAAACTAAACGCTTAATTTTTCGGCGATTATAATGTATTGTTTTGTGATGTAAATCACATTTTAATTTAATGTGAAATTTTTCCTCCGCTTTATATCTCCCGTAAAAAATTACCCGCCGTGCCTTCACGCTAACCCGGCCGCTGCGGTCGCAAGGGTTCACGTTGTCTCCGTCCTCACCCGTTCGCGCCCTGCACGGTGCATTCAGCCCGTGAAGGGCTTGCGCTGCGGCTTCGGCGTCGCCCTGGCGTCCTCCGCTTTACGCCGTGTTTTTGTGGCGGCACGGCGCAAGAGAGTGCCGGATGCTGAGGACACAACCATGTTCAGACTGACCTGTATTGAACTCGATAACGGCGAGTTTGCCGTCTATATCAATCACCATTACCTGAGGAGTGAAGATGCCAGCGGAGAGCGACTTTCTCTGGGGGAGGTTCTGGAGCAGCTCTCCCTGCTGCCGGGCGTGGAATTACAGACCCTGCTGGAACCCGTACCGGAGTGCGATGACTGGTGCTGGAATGACATCGCCGATCGCGTCCTGCCGCCGCGTCCTGCATGTCGTGATGATGTGACGGTGGCAGGGCTCATCGCCAGGCTGAAGCAGTACCCACCGGATGCACTGTGTATGGGGACGTTCTGGCTGGAAGATGATTTTCTGTCGCTCGATGGCAGTCTGTCGGAGGAGGAAATTGCAGAAGCCATGCGTATCTGCGACCACAGCCACGATGCAGGCATCGGTTTTAACTGGGACACGCTGCAGTTCGCTATCGACCACGTGAAGGGGCGCTGAAAAAAAGGACACCATCCGGGGAGGGGGTGTCCTGAAGCCATGCAATTCGTTACAGGTGAAAACCCTTAAGATGTTTTCGGCGCTGATAATCACATAATCACTTCGCACTTTCACCTGCCATATATCCGACTCAAAAAAAAGACGTCTCCGGTCGGGTACGTCCTGAAATCAAAGGCACACATGTCAGATAACGGCGCGAATCCATTATCAGCGTGCATTCTGCCATACACTCACGTACTCATCAGCTACCAGAACCGGTACCGAAGGATGTCGGTTCCCTCCGCCTTATTGCCGCCAGCCGGCGGCGTGTTCAACGCCGTGCCTTCACGCTAACCCGGCCGCTGTGGTCGCAAGGGTTCACGTTGTCTCCGTCCTCACCCGTTCGCACCTTTCACGATGCATTCAGCCCGTGAAAGGCTTGCGCTGCGGCTTGCGGCGTCGCCCCTGCGCCCTCCGCTTTTCGCCGGGTTTTTGTGGCGGCACGGCGCAACAGGGTGCCGCATATCAGAGAGGAGTGTGTCTATGTCCCGTTTTATTCTGGGTGACTGCGTGCAGGTGATGTCCCGTTTTCCGGCGCGTGCCGTCGATTTTATTCTTACCGATCCACCGTACCTGGTTGGCTATAAGGACCGTACCGGCCGCACCCTGGCCGGGGACAACTCTGCCGAATGGCTCCAGCCCGCCTGTCATGAAATGTACCGCGTGCTGAAAAATGACAGCCTGATGGTGAGTTTCTATGCCTGGAACCGCGCGGATCTGTTTCTGAATGCGTGGAAAACGGCCGGTTTCAGGGTGGTTGGCCATATCGTCTTTGCCGAGAGCTACGCCTCAAAATCGACGTTCGTGGGTTACACCCATGAGAGCGCCTACCTGCTGGCAAAGGGAAGGCCGCAAACCCCGGACCGTCCCATCCCGGACGTGATCCCCTGGAAATACACGGGCAACCGACATCACCCGACGGAGAAGCCGGTGCAGAGCCTGCGGCCGCTGATTGAATCGCTCACGCGTCCGGGGGCTATTGTCCTTGACCCGTTCGCCGGCAGCGGCTCCACCTGCGTGGCCGCCGCCGAAGCCAGCCGCCGCTATATCGGGATCGAGATGCTTGAGCAGTACCACGCCGCCGGCGTTCGACGTCTGGCACAGGTTGAACGGGCGAGAAGGATGCCGGCGGCCAATGACGGCGCGTTTTACCCCGACTATCCGGAGGCGGCATGAACTACCCGGGCCTTGAACACCTGCGCGCGGACGTGGCCGCGCTCAGCAATGCCATGTGTGACGTGCGGATGCTGCTGAACCGCCTCGAATCGCAGCACCGGCACGACGCGGCAACGCTTACCGAACGTATGGCTGCGCAGACTCTGCGCCGGATCAACACCCTGCTTCTTGAAGCCTACCGCGAAGCCCTGGTGCTGGACGAAACCTTTCAGGACTGACTGACCCNTCTTGAAGCCTACCGCGAAGCCCTGGTGCTGGACGAAACCTTTCAGGACTGACTGACCCTGCCGGGCTGATGCCCGGCCTTTAACCCCTTACAAGAGAGAAAAACGATGTACGGAACCCGCGAAGAACTTTGTGTACAGCTTGAAAACATGTTCACGTTTGACGAACCCCTGGTCCTGCTGGTCTGGACGGAAGAGGGGATTAGCGTGGCCTGCCGTGAAGCCCAGCCAGAACCGGACGGGACTGAAATCCGGAATCTGATGAAGGCGATCGGCGAAATGAAAATGACGCAATACCGCCAGGAGGGGGTAAATAATCTGACTGTCAGCGATCTCCTGGCCCGTCAGCGGGAAGTGGCAAACCGTCAGGTGAGTGTTCCGGCGGTACTCCTGTCCCGCGTCCTGCGTAACTATGAATGCGAGCTGGAAAACCGGATCGGTATGGCCTGGGAAGCCGGGCGGCAGGAGCCGGAATCCGTCAGGAATGAGCTGAAGGACGTTCACGCATTACAGGAGACGCTGGCCGCGTAAGGGAGAGAGCCGGGGTAACGCCCCGGCAACCGGTGGCCATCCACTGCGAAAAGGATGTCAGTGCCTTCCGCTTTTATCCGCCGCTGCCCTCCGGGCCACGTCGGGACAATGAAACTCCTCTGAAACTCCGTGCGGTGACGGCATGCGCCGTGACTTCACTGTAGCCCGGCCGCATCGGCCACAAGGGTTCGCTTACGCCTCCGTCCTCACCCGTTCGCACCCTTCACGGTGCATTCAGCCCGTGAAGGCTTTGCGCTGCGGCTTGCGGCGTCGCCCCTGTGTCCTCCGCTTTTCGCCGGTCTGTCGTGTCGTCACGGCGATGCCGGAACCGAGAATATGTTAACCGTGGAGGATCTATGAACCAGACCGTGACCTGTGATGCTGTTCGTCTTGAGGGTGCGCAGCGCCTGACTTTCCTGCCTGATTTGTTTGGCGGCGATTTTATGACGTCCGAGGCATCCGTGTACGCCTACGCCCAGCGTTACTGCCCTGAGTATCAGGGGGGATTCTGGCAGTTTTACCGGCTGCCGGAAGGCGGCGGATATATGGCGCCTGACGTGGAGAGCCTGACCCTGTGCAATCCGGACAACTGGTTTGAGCAGACTGTCAGCGGGGAAGTGGCGGGGATCATCCTCACGGCGCTGGTACTGAATCACCGGAGCTGGCACCACAGCAACCATGACCATGAGGAGCTGTGCCGCCACTTCTGTCGCCGTTATGAGCAGCTTATGGCATTTGCTGATACCCATCCGGAAAGCGCCACGATCTGGCGTGCTCTTGACTGACTGACCACGGGCGGCGATGCCGCCCGACTAAAGGAGAAAAACATGATTGGTACAGCAAGAGAAATTGCCCTTGAAATGTTCAGACATTCCGACCTCGATGGCGAGAAATACGTTTTCGCCAGCTGGAGCCGGAACGATATTCGCGGTCTTTGCATTGACTGGGATCTCAGTGATGAAGAGATAGACGTGGTGATGGAAAGACTGGAGGCAGAGCTGTATCCCTCCGGGTGTGTCCCTCTCATCTACAACATTGTTGAGGTGATGGTGGAAGAAAAACGGAAACACCGTAATGTCACCATTCCGGCTGCGGCGCTTGCGGTGGTGATGCAGCTTGCAGGGAAGGAAATGGAGCGTATCGCCGTATGCGCCGAGGATGGCGGCGGATCGGCAGAAGAACCCCTGAAAGAAGAAAATAACGTCATGTTGAGCCTGCGCGCGGCGCTCGATGCCTGACAGAGAAACCGGAGGCGTTGCCTCCGGAAACTGAAAAAAGGAGAACACTATGCAACTGTCACCGGAAACCCGCAGCATCCTGCGCCAGTATAAAACACTTATCAACGAGCGACGTCGCGAATCCGGACTCAGCCCCGTAACCACAGCTAAAGTGCTGGAAGAGATCTGCGAATCGGCTACCCGCCAGTGCGCCGTCTATCTTTGCGGCCACTTCATTCTCCAGGGCGGTCAGGGCGACGGACAATAAATAATCCGGGCGGGGCATAGGCGCCGCCTGTTCGCGCGCGAAAACCCTGTCATCCCTTCGGGCTGACGGACGGCAAGGCCAGCGCCTGCGGCGCAGCCCCCTCCCGCCCAGATGTAAGCCCGGAGAGATGCAGATAAAAGGCATTGTGAGGGCAAATTGTCACGGATACGGTCCTGCGTGGCGTGGCGTGGCGTGGCGTGGCGTGGCGTGGCGTGGCGTGGCGTGGCGTGGCGTGGCGTGGCGTGGCGTGGCGTGGCGTGGCGTGGCGTGGCGTGGCGTGGTGCGGTTGCCGGCTC
>NZ_JAXQPQ010000014.1:0-53004 GCF_034427535.1 Enterobacter sp. A103 | reverse complement strand
AAATTCAGGAGTGTGCTGCTTGCGGATCTTTTTGATAGTTGATGCTGGTTTTGTCATGTGAGCTACCTCTGGTTGAGAGTTTACTCACTTAGCCGCGTGTCCACTATTGATGGGTATGATCAGACTGCTTCAATTTTAAACTCTTCGGGATAATGCTTACCACTCATGGGCACCTCTCTTTAAGCCATCTTAAATGACTCAACCCGTAGCGATTTGAAAGGAAAAAGGGGACAGAACCACCCCGGCACTGTCCCCTGAAGGAATTGCAATTCCATTCTCCGCCAATGTTAGCATTTTTTGTCTGTGATACTATGAACGAGTCATTTTTCAGAGCATGGACTGATGAAAAAGAAAAATACTACACCAACTCCCCACGACGCCACATTCCGGCAGTTTCTGACTCAGCCGGACATTGCATGTGATTTTATGGAGTTGCATCTGTCGGCAGAGTTGCGTGCCATCTGCGATCTCAGCACACTGAAACTTGAATCCGGTTCGTTTGTTGAGGATGATCTCCGCTAGTATTTCAGCGACGTACTCTACAGCCTTAAAACTACTGCTGGTGACGGTTACATACATATCCTGATTGAGCTCCAGTCAACGCCAGACAGACATATGGCCTTTCGCCTTATCCATTATGCGGTGGCTGCCATGCAGCGCCATCTGGAAGCTGGTCATAAAAAAATTTGCCACTGGTGATACCTGTGCTGTTCTATACCGACCACGCCATAGACGGCCTATCAGTCGTCCTTCGCGTATAGCCCCTTTAATATCTTTCATCAGCTGCTTATGGTGAGCTGTTACATAATACCCTGCCTGTTCAATAGACTGTGTCAGCCCATAATGCTCCATCACTTCAACCAGCATGGTCTTCTCCTTATTGTCTGTTAAGGAAATAGTCTCTGATGCGGGCGAGAACTTCACTACGGTTTAGCGTCTCAGCCAGAATACTGTCGATAAAGGCCCAGTCTTCATCCGGCATTCTGGCCAGCGGTATGGACAGATCGTCGGCAATTGCCAGTGTTGCCGCAATAACGGTGGGAAAGCGGTATAGTACAATAATTTTCGATATCCAAACTGACCCCTTAATGATCGAAACCCTGCCATTGAGCGGCAGGGTAGGTCTTATAAACTATTATTTTTTCATTGTAGTTCCCTTTAAGGTTTTTATTTAACCGGATTGCTTAGTGGTAAATTTTTTGCTCCTGCGTAAAATACAATGAGAGTAACTGGTTCATTTTCAGTAAAGCCGCGATGTATCGTACCAACTGTCTCAGCAAGCGTTTCGCCAGCATAAATTTTTTTTTTCGAACCGTCTGATTGTTTTTCTACCGTTAAATGTCCCGACAGCACATATGCAGCATTAGGTATTGGATGAGTGTGCCATCCAAAAGTGGTATGAGCAGGAACTGTGATTTTTAAGATCGACAGCTCAGGAACTCCTTGTGGATAGGAATTATAAGATACGCCATCCCATGAGGTACTTGTTTGCATCAGGAACTCAGATGATACTTTTTCGGCTTGTTGTGCATTACTCCTGTTTGACATCATCATTACCATTCCACCAAACAGGAGTGCTGCCACGAGTTGTGTTTTCAAAATTTTATTCACCCTTTGGAATTTTATAAATTATGTTGCGGGAAATACTTTATATAAGAAACAATGTGAAAAATTGATTTGCATCACAGATACTGAGTGAAAATATTTCAAATATATTCTTTTTTATGCATTTATAATATTCGNTGAAAAATTGATTTGCATCACAGATACTGAGTGAAAATATTTCAAATATATTCTTTTTTATGCATTTATAATATTCGTAATAATTTGTATGTAAAAATGAATATTTTTTATTGTTGCTGATGTTATCAGGTGAGATTAACGTCCCCCCCCCCCCCTTGAAACGGGGAGAGGATCACTTTTGCTTCTTCAGTACTGTTTTTACGCCGTAATGGTGTTCTTGTCCATTTTGCTAAAGAGCATGAAGAGCTGTAGAGGCTCTGACCTGCTCCCCGTGATTAATACACCGCGATGTTAGTAATGTCTTCATAAGCCACATGAGGATATGCCCATGAAGAAGCGTTTTTCCGACGAACAGATCATCAGTATCCTTCAGCGAAGCTGAAGCCGGGGTTTCTGCCCGTGAGCTCAGCCGCAAGCACGCCATTTCCGATGCCACCTTTATATACCTGCCGTAAGAAGTATGGCGGTATGGAGGTGCCCGAGGTTAAGCGCCTGAAGTCGCTTGAGGAAGAGAACGCCAGACTCAAGTAGCTGCTTGCCGAAGCCATGCTGGATAAGGAGGCACTTCAGGTGGCTCTGGGGCGAAAGTACTGACGACAGACCAGAAGTGGGAAACCGTTGAGTTTATGTGTGATGCGACCGGTCTGTCGCAACGTCGTGCCTGTCGGCTTACTGGTTTGTCCCTGTCGACCTGCCGCTATGAGGCTCAGCGTCCAGCAACTGATGCGCATTTATCAGGGCGCATCACTGAGCTGGCACTGGAACGCAGGCGTTTTGGCTACCGCCGCATCTGGCAGTTACTGCGCCGTGAAGGCCTTCATGTTAATCACAAGCGCGTGTACCGCCTTTATCATCTGAGAGGGCTGGACGTAAAACGTAGACGACGTCGTAAAGGGCTGGCAACAGAGCGTCTGCCACTGCTCCGCCCGGTGGCGCCCAACCTGACCTGGTCGATGGATTTTGTCATGGACGCGCTCGCCACCGGTCGCAGGATCAAGTGCCTGACCTGTGTGGACGGCTTCACGAAGGAGTGCCTGACAATTACCATCGCATTCGGGATTTCAGGCGTTCAGGTCACGCGTATTCTGGACAGCATTGCACTGTTTCGGGGCTATCCTGCGACGATAAGAACTGACCAAGGGCCGGAATTCACCTGCCGCGCACTGGATCAATGGGCCTTTGAGCATGGTGTTGAGTTGCGCTTAATCCCGCCGGGCAAGCCAACGCAGAACGGATTTATTGAGAGTTTTAACGGACGCTTTCGCGATGAGTGCCTGAATGAACACTGGTTCAGCGATATTCTTCATGCCCGGAAAACGATTAATGACTGGCGGCAGGATTATAACGAGTGCCGTCCACATTCAGCACTGAATTATCAGACGCCATCAGAGTTTGCAGCACGGTGGCGAAATGAAAAATGTGAAGGTAAACAAACCGACATTACTAACTGATAGTTGTATCAAATACTGGGGGCAGGTCACAGGTATGTGGTGGTGATGCTAAAAAAGTTGTTCGTACTGAAGTCCAGCAGACTTTTGTAAATGGCCTGCTGGGATTTTTCACCTTCGGTATTTATACCCCGCGTGAAGCGCGGGTTTATTGCGCGAAGTAATCGTCCGGTCAGCAGCCAAACTTCTGCTGACCTGTTCACCTGCACCAAGCTCTAACATGCCCGACAACAAGAGTTGGAGTTCGGTTTTTCCTATGCCCTGCAAACATACGGTCGCTGAATCACCACGGGTTTAACAGACACCTCAGAGTCATTTAAGATGACTTAAAGAGAGGTGCCCATGAGCGGTAAGCGTTATCCTGAATAGTTTAAAATTGAAGCAGTCAAACAGGTTGTTGATCGCGGTTATTCTGTTGCCAGCGTTGCAACACGTCTCGATATCACCACCCACAGCCTTTACGCCTGGATAAAGAAGTACGGTCCGGATTCTTCCACTCATAATGAACAGTCAGATGCTCCGGCCGAGATCCGCCGTCTCCAGAAAGAGCTGAAGCGGGTTACCGACGAACGGGACATATTAAAAAAAGCCGCGGCGTACTTCGCAAAGCTGTCCGACTGAGGTACGCCTTTATCCGTGACAACACCTGTTGCTGGCCTGTTCGCCTGCTCTGTCGGGTGCTGGATGTTCATCCCAGTGGTTTTTACGCCTGGCTTCAGCAGCCGCATTCACAACGCCATCAGGCAGAGCTGAGACTGACAGGACAGATTAAACAGTTCTGGCTGGAATCGGGATGCGTCTATGGTTATCGCAAAATCCATCTGGATCTGCGGGACAGCGGGCAACAGTGCGGAGTGAACAGAGTCTGGCGACTGATGAAACGTGTCGGGATAAAGGCTCAGGTCGGATACCGGAGTCCGCGGGCACGTAAAGGCGAGGCCAGTATCGTGTCGCCCAACAGGCTCCAGCGACAGTTCAATCCGGATGCTCCGGATGAGCGTTGGGTAACGGACATAACCTACATCAGGACCCACGAAGGCTGGCTGTATCTTGCCGTGGTGGTTGACCTGTTCTCACGCAAAATTATCGGCTGGTCAATGCAATCCCGGATGACAAAGGACATTGTCCTGAACGCACTGCTGATGGCTGTATGGCGGCGTAATCCCCAAAAACAGGTGCTGGTTCACTCGGACCAGGGCAGTCAGTACACAAGCCATGAGTGGCAGTCGTTCCTGAAATCACACGGCCTGGAGGGGAGCATGAGCCGTCGCGGTAACTGCCATGACAACGCGGTTGCGGAAAGCTTTTTCCAGCTTCTGAAACGCGAACGGATTAAGAAAAGGCTCTACGGAACGCGGGAAGAAGCCCGCAGCGATATTTTTGGTTATATCGGAATGTTTTATAACAGTAAGCATCGGCATGGTTCGAGCAATCAGATGTCACCGACAGAATATGAAAACCAGTATTATCAACGGCTCGGAAGTGTCTAGATTATCCGTGGCGATTCAGCTGTGACCGCTCTGTACCAGATGTACACCTGTTAAAGAGATATAATACGCAGTCGGGTTACTGAGAATTATATTCTCTCCGTCTGCATGCCAGGTTAATTTAGCTGGCGCATCAGTGGCACCATTTTTTAACGCTGCCGGACGCCAGAACAATTTAACCCGGTTACGGAACGCTACCATGAGCTGATTTTTACCGTCTTTATTTGTCGGTGGAATTTCCAGAACGTTTAACCAGAATACACTTTCGCGGTCTGCAGGCATGTTATTCGGTGTGGCAGTGATTCGGAGTGTCTGGCCATGCCTACCTTCAACGCGGGTTAAAGGCGGCGTCAGCACAAAAGGAACATGTAATTTCTCAGGCATAACCTCTGCATGGCCGTCATCTATCCAGCTCTGCGCGATGCGTGCCGATATCATGCATGGCCAGAACGTCAAACACTGCGGCTATACGTCCGATATACGCATCCGCCTGAACAATCCCAAACTGTCTGAAGCTGTAATCCCAGATAGCCTCCAGATGCTCTTCTGCTTTCGGTGTCAACTCAATCTCTTTCATTTGCCACCCTGGCCCTGGCGTTATTTAGGAATGCATCCTTGTTCCATGGTTTCGCCTCCCCGCTGCTGAGTCCTTCGGCCAGCAGATCGCGCAGTTCCTGAAGGCGGGATTCAGCCTGCTTCTCGCGCAGCAGACGCAGCGCGTCACGCATGACCTCGCTCTGGATTCGGTAATCACCGGCTTTAACCAGGGAATCGATAAATTCGCGCAGCTCTTCACCCACGTCCACCGTCATCGTACGGGCCATAACCCCTCCGTTTCTTAATGTAAGATTTGTTCTTACATTAGTATATCATTTTCGTATCAGGCTTCCATGCTCAGTGATAGAGACTATGGACTGCGTTTTTGAGATCAACAGGGATGCGAAACCAGATAGTTATCTAATAGAATGCTGAGTTATAGCCTTAAGCGAGAGCTGGAAATGAAATTAACAGAAAATCGAGTAGATACACTCATCGATACCCTGAACGACCTGATCTGCGATGAGCAAAGTATTACTCGCGAACAGCGAGAAAATTTAATTAAAACGGTTGCCACACTGGGTGGGCTTAAGGAGCGACTACGACTCGTTTCTGCAGAGAAAGAAGCCAGGCAGATCGCCAAAAACGAGAAGGTAAAGAAACCGCGCGAACCGGATCTGGTGTTTCCCCGTACAGGAAAGCCGTGGCTGCCAGAGGACCTCGATATTATCCATTCCATCATCGACGATATACCTGATGACAGAATTGATGATCACATCCTGTGGCTTTCAAAGCAGCAAGGGCGCACTCCCTATGCCGTCGCACTGAAGATTGTTGGTGTAGGAAGAATGGATGATGAGTGGGCTAAAGCCTGGAAACCCGCGGCAAAATCGCTTCGAGAAGATTATGCAAAGCTTCATCCTGCTCCCTCTTCGGATATCAGCTAGGTATAGTCGAGTTTTGGTTGAGATGTATATGAAATTATTTTGCAGCAGCATGTTTTATAATTATAAAAATTGGCCCTAAAAAATATGGTAAAATAATACACAATTACACTCCGTAATCTAAATATATCAATATATTTGCCGATATATATAGTAAGGAAGGGAGTGTCATGAACGATTATCATATTTTAAATATCTGTATTCAGAATAAGGATGTAGCAGGTGCAATGCGCGTGCTGCGTGATAAATCAGAATTTGCAGTGCGCAAGATTCTGGAGAAACTAAAGATCAGGGTCACAACGCAAACCGGCAGGGCATTCTGGCATTTTGTTCAGGGCTGGCTGTTAACCGCGTGTCGCCAGGGGAATCTACAGCATGAATCGTTCAGTACCCGACGTTCTTCCCACTATCCGGAACGCCAGCCAGCTCAGTCCCGCTGCTCTCGATATGGTCAAGCTTCTCGCACTTCTGGCCATGATTATCGACCACACCAATACGGTGTTTCTGTCGCCAGCCTGGCCGGTGATGTATGCGCTTGGCCGGATGGCCTTCCCCCTGTTCACGCTTATATGGGCGATGAACGTACAGCGCCCCCCGGAACGACTGCAGAAGAGAGCCAATCGCCTGTGGATCTGGGCAGTCATAACGCAGCCGGGGTTCAGCCTGGCCTTCTGGCATCACCAGCCCTGGTGGGCCCTGAACATTCTGTTCGTGTTCGCAGGCGTCACGCAGCTGATTGCCCTGCAGTACCAGCACGGCCTGAAAGGAATGTTTGCGGGATATCTGCTCCTGGCCCTCATGATTTGGCCACTGCAGCCGGCAAGCTACGGGCTGGCAGGAATAACGCTGGCCATCAGTATGGCAACCGTTTCTGGCAACGAAAACCCCGAAGTGCAGCGTCTGGCGGCCATCACTGCCGTGCTGTCACTGATTTGTTTAAACGGGTTATCGCATCTCTTGGATATGCCCGAAGAAACATTATTACTGGCCACGCTGCCTACTCTGGCATTCCCCCTGGCAGTGGTTTCATTCTGCAGGCAAATCTGTCCGGAGGGCCGCAGGCGTTTCATGCCGCGTAATTTCTTTTATTATGCTTACGCCGGTCACCTGGGGATTATTGGTCTGGTACAGTATACTTTCGCCTGATTAGGGAGGACGTGATGGCTATCAGTGAGAAAGAGCTGCTTGAGGCAGGTTTCAGCAAGAGCGAAGTGGACAATTTACAGGGCCGGCTTGCAGCAGGCGGAGGCACCATGCAGCATCTCATCGATGCGCTCTCACGGCGCTTCCGGGGGTCGGTATGGATCACTGTCGCGCTGGTTCTGGTTATGCTGGTCACCCTCATTGCCGGCAGCCGGACACACATTCTTTCCGGGGGCATGAGTTCCCTTGTTGTCCTGATCATTGCCTGGGTGACCTTCCCTCCTGTACTGGGCTGGAAAGCATTCCGCCTGCAGAAGACTATTTCCCGGAAGGCTCAATAGTCAGTAAATCAAGCGCCACTTTGGCTTTAACCCCCCATCCCGCAATTTTAAGCGCCATTGCGGGACGGGGGGTGCCGGATACTTTCCTGAAGAAATCGGGCCTGGTCCAGTACCACAGCCGTTGTGCTTCGGGTTTCAGCCTCAGGCCATACGCGCCGTAGACTTCGCTGAAGAGTGTGACAGCCTTATACGTCCCCAGCCCCTGCTGCCGGCTGAAGCCCAGAAATTCAGCGATCTCCATCGAGCCGTCAGCGAATATTCCCTCCGTCTGCTTATCACCGAGGAGGTTGTGCGCGGCTTCCCGTGAAATCGTGTTTAAGCCATTTACGACAATCACCGCGCCGGCCACCACGCCCACCGGTGTCATTGAGGACATCATGACGATCCCACCAAAGATAGCCGCACCGGCCACCACGACGTCGACCGCTGAAATGATGTAGCCCACAATTTTGTTCTCGTCCCGGACAACCTTCACCTCAGCATAGAGTTTTGCATAGCCGGTTTTGAGCGATCGTGACTGCTCCAGCAGGCTGGTATTTTCAGCCCGTAAGGCCCGCAGACAGGCCATACAGTCATCATCCGTTTTCGCCCGACGCGCGGCCTCAAACTGGGCCATGATGAATGCCCTGATCTCATCCACAAACTGAATCCGGATAAAACCATCCTGGAGATGCATGGCCGCCACCGTGTTGGCCGTATTCACCAGTTTCCTGGCCTCAAGGTTAATCATGGTTTCCGCCCAGGCACGGGGATTTTGGCCCGGTAAAAGCAACGTGTCCATTTTATCGCCTCGCTTATCAGTTTCTGAAAGCATATTCCCGAAACGAGTTTTGACAACAAAAAAAGGGCACGCTGCCCTGCAGAACTCACTGATGCCGCATCGCGGCATGGAGGCGCCAGCTGAAGCCAGACAGAGAGAGAAAGTCGATGGGCGCCGTGACCGGCGTAAGCCGCTGCGGTTTGAAAGGTTCTGCCTGTCCCATCCCTTAACCTGCAAAGCCATACCCGCGAACCGCCACGCCTGGTAGTGACGTGCGCGGTCGGAGTGAGCCCGTCGAGGCCAGAGGCCGCTGACGGGCTGTATCTCCGCGTTAGCGCCGTGAGGCGCTTACGAGCGTGTACAGCGGGCTTGCCGCGACGCTAACTGCAGCTGCTTTGATTTCTAGTTACAACATCCCTCTTAAAGCGAGGGTGTTCCGGCCCTTCAGGCCGGGGCGGCGTCGGTTTAGCAGGGGTCAGGTATATATGCGGTGTCTGGTTCTGGCGAGAACGGGGCCCGGCGCTTGCGACGGGAGGTACTTTTGATTTCCTTCTGAGCGCGCGGCCGTGAGGCCGCTGCATGCGAAGGCATTTTACGTTATCCACAGAGTGGCCGAAGACAAAGATCTACTCTGGAATGTAATGAACAGAGAGATAAAAAAGGTGAAGTAAGACTGTTTTGCGGAATGTCTTTTATTCATTTCCGGGTTACTCCACTTATTCGTTTGCGGATTTCTGTGAAAAAAAAAGAGACAGTGACCATTGCGGGCCATAACGACCGGCAGAACGTCATGGTGACCGGAAGAAGAAAGGAGTGAAGGATGAAAAATGAGCAGAATGGCCGAAAAAAACCAGCACGAAAAGCCCCGGCAAGGGGCCTGTAAACAGGAAGACTGCTGTGTCGTCTGTGACTAATCCGGTGGAGAAAGCGCCAGATCCAGCTGGTAAAGATGCTGGATGGCCAGCGCCTTCAGGCGCTCAGATGTGCTCCAGTACGCTTCGTCAGGCGGCAGGGTGCGGTAAATCCATTCAGACATTGCATGGAGTCGTTCATCTGCCGGCAGCTTAATCAGGTTGTTGGCACGTTTACGCTCCGCGCCTTTTTTGCGCCGGTAAACGAGTGCCTCCTGACGCTTACGGCCAGACCAGCATTTCCGCGCAGAGTGGGCCTGAACATCATCATGTTCGCTCATCACCCCTTCCCGGATCAGCTGCTCACGCTCGGCGCTCTGACGGAGCTTCTTCTCCTGCTCTTTAAACAGCTTGTCCATATCGACGCCCAGCATCTGGAATCCCACAGGAGTGATATAGACATACGTTGGCAGCCAGGTGCGGGATTCACGATCCCAGGCGCGTTCTTCCGCGAGACCCAGAACACCAAACCGTACCTGTTCCTCAATAAGCCGTGAAAGGCGTGACACCGTCACCTCCGTTTCAGAAATGACATTACCTTTTGCATCCTTTGCACTGAGCTCTTTTGCAAGACGGGAGATACACATGCCGACGGTATGCTTGCCGGCATCACAGAAGCTGATGAGCACTGGCCAGAGCGCATCGAGCAGGCGCTGACGTTCCGGACGGAAGCCATATTTACGCCCCGCCTTACGGCGGCCGGCGACATAGAGAGGGTGACGAGAAACATGCATGCGCAGGCTGACCTGTCCGGTTTCTTTATCTTTTTTCACCAGGCGATTGTAGGCATGACCGAGCTGTCCGGAGAGCTTTTTATAATGCTCCGGGCGATACCAGGCCGGGTTCTCACACTTGGCTTTTGTGGAATGCTCACCGCGTTTGCGGCGGGTGAGTTTTTTGACTGGTGCAATGAGGAAATTACCCTGAGTGCCGGCATCGACATCCTGCCAGAAACGGGTTAGCTCATCTTTCGGTAGATCTGACCAGTGAACAGAAATCTGATTGTCATTCACGGCGGCCTGTTCTTATGGCGGCCGGGTGTTGTTTTCTATGGTGCATGCGTTATAATCCTTCACAGGCAACGCGCCTGCTTTTGGACCCCCTGATATCTGACTCTTCCGCCAAGTTGATGACAGATTTCGGGGGGTTTGTGCATTCAGGCTCCGGGAAATCCCGTTACCTGCTCCTGAACGTTTTACTGGACACGTCCTGTCCCTGTTTGTTTCCGGAAGTCCGCATTTCTTCCGTAAAACCATCTTCTGCCACCCGTCAGCCTCACCACAAAGCTGTCAAACCGTCAGTTTGAGTTAGGTCACAAAAGTAATCTGAATCAACAATCTGTCCCACCACAAGACGATCGCTGACGATCCGAATACTACCTTCTCGTCAGTAATTTTTCCAGATGTTAGACCAGATAACCGTCCATAGTTTGCATGCTAATTGTCCTTAAGGGACTATAACCGGCAGCGCTCGCCGCAGTATCAGGCCGGCAGGCCTGATCGAGGAAGCGCAGGAGAACGGAACGGGAAGATGGCATTTACGCGCGGAACATGAAAAACAGTCTCTGGCGGGAGACGTTCTTCGGACTGAGGATCATTTCACTTTGGTGGCTTTCCGGATTGCTGCCTGAAGTCTTTCAGCGGTTACGGCTTCCGGGAACACCGTGATGGTGTCGGGAGTCGCCCCGCTAACGGGCATGACGATGATCCCCGGCGTTCCGGTGAGTCCCAGTTCCTCTGCCAGGTTACTGTTTTTCTCAAGGGACGCGGTATGGTCGCCCGGCACAGAGGCGGCCAGCCCTGCCTTTGACGCTGCCGCGAGTATATCCTCTGCCGTCAGCTTGCCTTCATTATGGCCGGTGGCGTAGATGGCATTGTGATAGGTGACATAGGCCTGAGGCCCTTTCTGTTGCCAGACCGTCAGCCCCTGCTGTGCAGCCTGAAGTGAAGCTTCCCAGCGACCACCAAATATTGGCCACTCCTTAAAGAGGTAGCGGACGTCCGGCTGCGCTTTCATGACCTTCTCCAGCTCCGGCACGAAGCGGCTGCAGAACACGCACTGGTAATCAAAGAATTCAATCACCGCGACCTTTGCATTATCAGGCCCGTAAGCCGGGGTGTCCGGATCATGCAGAAGGTTCGCCTGATTCTCCATCACGTTGAGTGCAAACATCTTCTGCTTACGTGCCTCCTGCTGTTCCTGCAGCTTATTACTGACGGTCACCAGAATCTCCGGGTGAGATACCAGATAGTTGGCAGCGATTTCGCCGATACGAGCCTCCTGCTCCGGGCTGAACACCGGCTGAGGTGCCGAAGCGTGTGCCGTTGAAATATAGCCAATGTATGTTGTAACTATTAATGCGGCTAATTTTTTTGCTTTCATTGTCTGATTCTCATGGTTAAAAGGGGGATTAACGTTCTTTCTGAATAGTTCTGGTGAGGGTCTGTTCTTCACGCTCCGGCATACGGCCGCGTTCACTACTGTCTGGCTGACGGACGATATCGCTCTCACTGTTGGCCAGTTGTCTGCCCATACGTAACGCCGTATGTTGCTCGCGGTCGTCCGCTACATTCTCGCGACCGTCCAGTCTTCCTGCTTCCTTCGCCATGCTACTGTCACTGTCCGCTATCTGTTTCACTATCCAGCTTTCGGGTTTATGTGGCTCTGTGCTCTCATTTTCAGCGATCATTTCAGGCCTGATGCGCACGGTATCCTCAACCGGAAGCGAGTATTTTTCCTGCTCATCTTTAGTAGCATTCTCCTGTATCAATGCCTTACTGATACCTGGTGCATCTTGCTGCCGTCTTTCTTCTTCCTGTGCCAGTGCAGCCTTAAGATCAGCAGTTCCCGCCTGGGATTCAGGCAACACGGATTTTGCGGGGAGTACAATTTCACTTTCTTTGGCGATAACTTGCTGAGCGAGTCCTTCTTTCTCTGCCCTGATAATTCCGCCACTGACTTTTAACAGATGTGTCGAGAGTGGCTCATTGCCCGTCTGCCAGACCACGCCGTCCTTTGGATGATTTCGTACTGCATCGAGTGCGGCCGTCAGGTCGCTGGCCACAATCGTGTTTCCGGACTGACTCCGCTGCAGCACGGCGCCACGGGCACGCTCTGTCATAACCATTCGTGTCTCCCCCTGCGTCATCCGTCCTTCCGGGCTGGCAACCAGGGAAACCAGGGCCAGGCCCGCACTCCTGCCGTTGTTGTCATACACCGGCAGTGCCAGCGCCGGTTCAGGAAAGCGCCGGGTGGCCGGGATGATTTTTGCCGTCAGTGACGCATCCTGCATGCCCTGATGGCGCACCCAGGCGCGACCGATGGCCGTTTTATTCACCGGCTGCCCCATTGCCCAGATGGCTTTCGCCTGTTTGCGCTGCGTTTCCGGTGCCAGCGCATCGTGCGCCGTTTTGATATCACGCTCCGGTGTTTTTATCGCCTTAACCCAGTCCGCTTTCATGTCGGTGTAAATCTGGACGTGCTCCTTGACGCGGGAAGTTGAAATGTAGAAGGCACGACGGGAAGCCAGTGCCTTACGCCCGTCTTTCGTGCCCTCAAGCGCAATGACATAATCGCTACTGGCCCCCTGTGCACCGTAGCCGGTGACGGCCCAGCCGTAGTCGATATGCTGCTGCGCCCGGACCTTCTCCGGATTGATTGTGACGCGACCGTTCTCCCCCTTCAGACGGATATTCCCCGCCTCGCTGACCGACTCCACCGTATAGCGCTGGTTGGCCATCTGCCCCTGTTCGCGATCGGTCGCCGTGAACTTAAGCAGATCGCCGGAACGGACTTCCATCTCGCTGCGGCGAAACAGCTGCACGTCACCGGTGATCAGCTCCTTCGGTGAAACCAGAGCAATTTTCCCTTCCTCATCACGTACCGTCACCGTTCTGCCGTTACGGTCAACGGCCACCACATCCTGGTAGCGGTCACCGCGTTTAACCACCATCCCTGCTTCCCAGGCCTCTGTTTTATTGAACGCATGGCGCGTATGGGTGATTTTATCGAGCACAGGCACCTTAATAGCCTTCTCTCCCAGTTCTCCCCGCTCAGCCAGCGTGGCATGAATGCCGGCATTTATCGCCTTACGGTCGGCGTTCAGCTGCGCAATGATGAGCGTACGGGACCGCGCCTCCGGTGTCCGGTCCTTCCAGTCAGCCACGATGTCGCTAACAGGCGTCTCCGTTTCCTGAATCGCACTTTCCGGAAGCGCGGCTGAAGCGCTACGCGCCACACGGTCAGCCGGCTGGGTTTCAATGCGCTGCAGGGCCGCATCGATACGGTTATCGATGATGTCGTGAACGGCGCCGCGCAGCTGCAGGTCTTTCTGGCGGACGATTTGCTTCATGATGGCCACATCCATCGGGCTGCGCTCCTGCATCAGCTTAAAGGGCGCGCCCACGTCGACCGCTTCAAACTGGTCGATATCCCCCATCGAGACCGCGCGACCACCGCCGCTGGCAATGGCCTGGAACAGCGCCGCCGTATCCTGGTTGCCTGCCATTGATGATTCATCGATAAGAAACACCTGGCCTTTATAGTCAGGTTTCCCGCCTGCGGCCGTCACCTGGTCATGCTCAACGACAAAAGATTTGATGGTCTGCGCCCGTACACCGACGTCGCTCATTTCTTTCACCGCCTGGTGCGTAGGAGCAAGCCCCGTCATCACCGGACGAACGTCCGCCGGCAGGGTCTCCAGTGCAGATATCACCGCCTTCAGCTGCGTGGTTTTCCCCACGCCGGCATAGCCCTGAATCCCGATAAACTGATCGGTGGTACCCAGCACCAGGGTGGTCGCCTTTTTCTGGCCATCGGTGAGTCCGTTCAGCACGGCCTCCGGTACCTGTTCCAGCAACGGCTGCTGCGTACCTTTCCCTTCCTCCACCACGCGCAGAATGGCTTTCTCCATCTCCCAGGTGGACCGGGACACCAGTACCGGCTCTCCCCCTGCGGATACGGACAACAGCTCGCCATTTTTAATCATCGCGCCAATTTCATTCCCGATGGCTTCGAGGTCGGGATGATATTTCTGCGCTTCCGTCGCCAGCTTAAGCTCGCTGATCGCCACGGTGCGCTGGTCGTTAATGGCACGCCACACGGCCAGACCCGCGTCCGTCCGGACGCTGTGATGCAGTGAATCAACCGCCTGACTGACGTCCTGGTGACCGCTCAGGTTTCTGACCAGTTGCACGGGAGAGGCATTGGTCTTCATGCGCTGCAGCCGGGCTTCAGCCCGGTCCTGCACTTCGGCGGTGAACACTTCCGCCCGGTGGCCACTCTGTGCCAGCGAGTTCATGGTCTGGGTCGAAATGTCGCGGCTGTTGAGCGCGGCCAGCACCACGCCGGTGTCGTTATCCCGTCCGCCCGGCGCGCTCACGTAAGCATGTGACAGATAGAGCGGCTGGTCTTTTGGCAGCGTCAGGGTGTCTTCCCCCCGTTTAACCTCAATCCCCTTTTCACTTATCCCGGTCACCTCAAGACGATCTTTGGCCTTCAGGCTGTGCTCGCGGTCGCCCGCCACGGACAGCAGTTTTTCGCCGGTGGCCACGCTGAGGGTTTCACGGCTGAAGAGACGCCAGTCAGCGCTGATATCCCCGATTTTCATCCGGGTCAGCACGCCGTCACCGTCGATGAGCGAGAGGACTCGCGTGTCCTCATGCACCCGGTCAATCACATAGGACTTACGCTCTTTTGCGTCCGTGCGATCTTCAAGCACCATGCCGGGACGGTACGAACCTGGCATGCGGCGCGTTTTGCTGTCGAGCCACACCGGCTGCCGGGCCTCTATCTCCACGCCGTCGCGCCCCAGCTGCCCTGCGTTCTGCAGCGCCTCACGTACCAGGCCCGTCAGCTGTGCCTGTTCACGTTTGCCGACCACGACGGCGGTGACGTTTTCACTGCCTCCGCTCAGTTCTGCATACCGGTTGGCCAGCGCCTCGTAACGGTCGCGTTTGTTCGGAATACTGACCACTTCGGCCTCCAGCCCGGGAGCCGGCTCAGTGCGGCGTGAGCGGGCAACCCCCGCGGACTCCAGCACGGACATGGCGTTACCGTTCGCCTGCCGTCCGGCACTGTCGAGAAAGACCAGCTGTGCGTCCTGCGCGCGCGCTTCGCCCAGCAGAACCAGGGTCTCCTTTAGCCCCAGACGCTCTGCCCCTTCGATAATCAGCGTGCTCTGGGGTTTAAGGTGGAAATCACCGCTCAGAACATGCTGCCGGCTGATAATCCGTTCACGCAAATCGTCGGATTTTGCCAGCGAAATGGCGCGCTCGGCAGAGCTGGCCAGCACCTGCACATCACGACCATTCGCGCCGGCAATACCGGCCAGCTGCGCGGTCAGGTCACGGATGCCCGCCACGCCTGACGGGGCATTCATCAGCACCAGGGCGTCCTTCTCCACAACTTCAAGCGCCGCCGGCGCGTACTGCGCCGGGCGGGTGAAACTGACGACTTTTGTGGATTTGAGATGCTCCTGACTCAGCGCCTGGATCGAGAGTTCATCCAGCAGGTGAATACGGGAGGTGAAGACCCCTTTCTCACTGTCCAGCGGCACAATCATGCCGTCCTTCAGCGCCGCATCGATGGCCACACGAATTTCCTGAATTTCCGGCAGCTGTTCGCTCAGCTCAGCGGTGGTCATCATCAGCTCGCCAAAGGTGAAGCGCGTTTTACTGTCGCTGAGCTGCGAGATGGCCAGCCGGACAGCCTCAGTCAGTTCCGGGCGGGGTATTTCAGTGTCCGGCTGCGCGGCAGGTAAGCGCCTGGTCGCCGGCGTCTTTTCGGGACCAGTCTGTGCCGGCTGACTCAGCGTGTCAGTTTGTTGTGGTACTGGCTGACGGGACAGGCTCTCCCGTTCTGCGGGTTGAGCAGGTGTGTCGACGCTCTTTTCTGCCGTGGACGACGTCTGCAGAGAAGCCTGTTCAGGCCCGGCAGGAACCGGCTTAGCCTGGTGACCTCGCTCCGGCTGAGGCGCAGTCTCACGAAGACCTGCATCACGCGGCACCACGCTCTCCTGATACGCCTTCAGGTCAAATCCCTTCTCCTTCATCTGGCCCAGCCAGCGCTCCATCAGGCGCATCCGTGAAGGGTCAACTTTCGCCCTGCGGGTGTCTTTGGCGGCCACATCCCGGCTGCGCAGCGTGGCTTCAGCCCCCACGGCCCCCTGAATTTCCCGGCCCCGTGATGAATATTCGTCCCTGACTTCTTCCGGAACGCCCTTGATCTCCCACATCCCATGCTTGCCTACTTCTTCCACTTCATGGCCGAGCGCTTCAACCCGCTCGCGCAGCGCACTGCGATAGATTTTCCCGAGGGTGACCTGGTGCTTCATGACGGTTTCGATAAAGCCGGCGTTATGGATATAGTCCGTGGCCAGAGCTTTCCATTTGCCCGCATACTCCGTCATGTTGGCAATCAGGAGATGGGTGTGCAGCTGCGGATCAAGATTGCGCGAGGTATCATGCGTATAGGCGGCCGCCACCATCTTGCCGGTGTGTACGATGGACGTAACGCCGTCTTTCGTGTCGCGGGCCGAGATGAGCTTCTCCACATAGCCAGCCGCCACGCGGACGGCATGGTTATGTGCTTCCACCATTTCTTTATCGTTGCCGATGAGTGCCAGAATGGACACGCTTTTGGGGGCGGAAAAAGTCAGGTCATGGCCGGGTCGGTGGACGTGCTGTCCGTTAACCTCCTTGCCAAGCCGTGAGCCGTCCGGCAGACGTCCCTCGAGCACGGCCGTCAGATCATCGCCACGGACATTGCCCTCAAGGCCCAGCTCTTTTGCACCTTCCCCCATCCAGAGGCTCTGCAGGCTGCCCAGAAAATAGTAGTTATCGGAATTGCTGTAGTAGTCTGCAGCCTCGCCGGCTGACGCTACTGGGGCGACTGACATCATAATTCAGGCTCTCTGTCGTAATAGTGATGGTCGTTTTCGTCGTAACCCGGGTCGTCCGCGTGACGGTGAAGTAAAATGTTCTCTTCTTCCTGCGCCAGCTGCCGGTGGGTGCTGTGGGGTTCATCCGGGGATTGCGGTGTCACTGACTTCCCAGCCGTCGTCAGACTCAGGCCGCCGTCAGGCAGTGCCGTTACCTTCATGTCGAGGTTCATGGACTCACCGCCGTTTTCCTCTGTCTGCGGATCGCTTTCCGAAGAGGCCGGGCGCTGGCGTGCCCTCTGCAGCATGCTTAGAGGTGAGGCGACGGGCGGTTCAGGTATGTGGTGACGGTTTCGCAAGGCTTTGAGGGCATCCGGCATCGGTTGCCCGGAGCCAGCCACAGATTTGCTACCGGATACCTCGGATAAGATCGGTGCTTTGTCCGGCGTTTGAGAGGTGCTTTTAGCCGGCCTGACAATACGCAGAGAAACCACGTTATCTTTTTTGTCTTCGGTGACAGGGTCTGTCACCGGATTGTTGTTCTCAGTGACTTCTTGCTGAACCACTGGTTCTGCCCGGGATGTGACGGGTTCCCTGGCTGGCACCGGCTTCCGCTCAGGTGCAGCGCTGCGCGAAGGTTTATTTTCTTCCGCCGGAGTACGCGCCACTTTTTCGACGGCCGGTGTTGCCGGCGAGCCGGATGCCCCTGCAGACGAAACCGGAGCAGGACCGTCATCTGCAGAGGATGTCTCGCTCCCCTTCTCCAGCACTTCATCGCCGGTCGGGAACGTCAGACCTGCAGCAGCCGCTGCGCGCTCATTCGCCTTAATAACCTTCTCCAGCTCCGGACTGAGCGCATCGCGGATATTGCGCTCGATCAGGCCAGCCTGACGCTTCTTCGGCGCGCGATACTTCAGCTTCAGACGGACGACCGGATACTCACCCGGGAGGCGCACATAAAAGTTGAGGTTTGGCAGACGCATGATCTGCTCGTAGTCGACAATCGGGTTATTGACCTCGTCTTTACCGAGAGACACACCGTCACGCACCTGGTCCAGACCGTAGCTGTTCTGCTCACGGATCTTGCGCTTACGCTGGTTGCCCAGTTCCTTTTCCACCACTTCGGCCATCTCCGCACTCGGTGAACGACCGTACATTCGGGTGTTCAACAGGTCGAAGATGCTTTTGGCCAGCTCGCGGCCATAGACGTGAACCAGCTGCGCCATGTTCTGCATCCCCAGCACGAAACAGCCGCCAAACTTACGCGCCTCGGCAAGCGTCTCAGCCAGCTCGGGGATGCGCTGCAGGCTGGGGGCTTCATCGATAATGAACCATACGCGGCGGTCGCTATTCTCCCCCATGCTCTGCAGCATCAGCGTGGCCAGAGATACCCACAGCGAGATCAGAGGGCGTACACTCTTGCGGTGACGGGCCTGTGTTGAAATAAACAGCCAGCTGCTGTCATAGCGTTCCTGCGTCATCCACTCTCTAATGGTGAACGGCGGCTTCGTTCCGTCATCCAGCCCCTGCAGATAGCGAAGGGCTTTGGCGTAGTTGGTTACCACTGAGCGAATGGAAATGGCCGTTTTCTCGATCTTCTCCTCAACCAGGTTGGCTGATGGCGTGTTGACCAGATAGTCACGCAGATTTTTCATGCTGAGGGACAGCAGGGTTTTGAGGAACTTCTCAATGCTGCGTTCCGGGTCCGTCGACATACGAATTGCAAGGTCGGCATAAATAGTTCGCGAACTGGATACCCAGAACGGATCGGACTCCCCCTCAACCGGAATGAGGCTGGCGGCCAGGTTGTCGTAATCGACCGCGTCAACGCACTCCCCCCACATCTGCCAGTTAGCACAGCGTTCGTCGTGGGCGTTAAGGATGATATCGGTAGACGGGTTATAGTGGGTTTCTGTGAAGGTACATCCGGAGTCGTAGATGATGGCCCGGTCACCACGTTTTCGGATGAAGTCGAGTAACCAGCGTATCAGCGTCGATTTCCCCACCCCGATAGTGCCATGCATCAGGAAATTGAGTACCTCCGCCATCCTGACCATATGCAGATCACCCACGCGCAGGTCAGAGAACTCACCGTTTTTACGCAGGAGCTTGTTCACTTCAGCTGGCTTATCAGTCAGCTGCATCCCGGAAATATATTCGTCTTCACTTTCCTTTCGACCGATTTTGGCGATAAACCATGTCACGGCCATAAACACCACCATACTGAACAACCCGCTGGCACCGGCCGCCCACTGCAGCTCAGTCAGGCACTGGTTGCCCATCTCCTGCATGTACAGGTCGGTATAGATCTGCGGCAGGGTCATTTTCAGCACCATTGCCGTCGCGGTAGGCGCATACCAGTAGTGAACGTCGTAGATTTTTGGCGTTCCCGATGCCGGCATCAGGTCGATAAAGCTGCTGTTGATACTGGCAAACCACCACAGGGAACCGTTATCCAGGGCTTCCTGAGGGATTCGCCAGAGAAAGATGGCGGTAGTCAGTACGGCGAACAGGATGAAGATCCAGAATCCTATCCAGTTGTTCACCTGAATGAACATGCGCCAGCGGTAGGCGGTCATCTGCCCGCCCTGGGTGAGATTTTTTCCTGCGAAACTCATAGAGTGTTGTCCAGCCGTTATCGCATCACCTGCGCGGTGATGTGTGTTATCAGAGAAGAAACGTTGAAAAGGTTGCTGTAAAAGGTGGTATCGCGAGGGTAAAGCGCCGGTTTATTACATCAGGCTCAGCTCATATCTGGCCTGCTGGCACCCGTCCTCCCAGTCCTGTTTATTAATGTATGCAGCCACAGAACGGACTGAAGTGGCCACATCCTTATAAGCCGCTGAGTGCCACTCCCGGGGTTCCAGACCATAAAGAGTGAATTCATAGCCAGCCCAGCAAGCAATGATGGTCATTCCCTGCCCCTCAGGAAGTGAACCAAATACATTAATCTAGGCCTTCGCTACCATCAGCTCGCTTTCAAGATGGATAAGCGACCAGAATTCAGCTGAGTAATCTGCACGTTCATATATCTGATGCATCATGATGGACGAACTCCTTTGAAGTTAAGGACGCAACGCTCGCCGCAGGCAGGGCTGCGCCTGGCGCAGTCATGCGAGGAAGCGTAATTACTGGTAACTGACAGAAAGCACTGACGCACCCTGCCCGAAATGCGCACGGTTAAAAATCAGCTTGGGAAGGAGAACGGCTGCGACGACCGCCGCAACCGCAGGGTATTACATGATGCCAGCGATGGACTTGGCCAGCTGCGCTTCCAGGACAGGTTTCGCCTCTTCAAACTTGAGATTCACCTTGTTGGCGTTGGATACCACGCGGGTCTGGTATTTAGCGCGGTTGCCCTGCTCAGTGCTGGTCTGCAGCTTAATGCCGGACGTTCCCTGCTTAAGGGCGGCAATATTGTCGGTCGTGACGGCCGCTTTGCTGCGCTCGGAGATTTGCAGATCGGTCACCATCGTGTAGTTCACGTCTTCAACCATTGCATCTGCAGCCATACCAATCAGCCCGGTGGCCAGCCCTACACCCAGCGTTGCGCCAGCTGACGACGAGTTATACGCCGTAATACCCGCGCCCAGTGCCGCACCCATTGCCGCACCTTCATACCCGGTCTTAAGGAACCCCTGGGCATCGCGCAGATCCATTTTTTCAGCTTTCAGTACGTTTGCCTGAATCCAGTAGTAGGCCGTGTCCGGAGAGCTGGAGACGCGGTAGCCTTTCGCGGCCAGTTCATTTGTAATTTGTGACTGCAGACCAGACATATCCTTGTCAGAGGTATTACGGATCTGCAAATAAACAGTCTTCTCTGATGATGGCTCCAGCCAGATGGTTTCACTCATCTGGGTTTTGACATCGAGATTACGTTTCTTCACCGCTGTGGACATGGCACCACAACCAGACAGAGCGAGAGTAGACGCGATCAGACCAACAACGGCTAATTGTTTTAATTTCATGAATTCATCCTGTGCATAGAAAAACGTCCCCGTTAGCGAGATATAGCTAACAGAGACGTTATCGGCTGATTTGAATTGAGATTTAGGTTAAGCGTAAGACTTATCGTCGATTACTACTAAATTTTAGAGGGGCATAACAATTATCTCTTCGAACAATGATGGTAGGAAATGAGATAATTTCTGATAGGTTTGCTCTTAAGCATGAGTCTTGAATTCAAAATAGTAGAATGAAAGTGCGAGCTATACCTATAAAGATAGAACCCGAACCACTATCCCTATGTTTAGATCTTTTTAGCCAATTTATTCAACTTGCCAAAAATTGCACTAATTCCATATCTGGAAACCTCAGCACCAACAACACCTTGCGTGATCAAAAATGACACAATAATTGAAAAAGGTGAAATGACTAAAACCGAAGGGAATTTAATTGAAAAAACCGCTATCCCTATGTTACAGACGAGGAAGAACATACCTAGCTTCATTGTGACTTTTTTTAATCGGCCTATGATTAGAGATTTGTCTCTAGCTTCTTTGCTTAGCGATAGGTATGCAAGCGCAGGTCCATAAAGTGACGCACCTATGAACAGACAAAATACAATAGCTAATGCACAGGCTGCAAGGACAAACCCGTACTCGCCTGTTAGGGTCGTCATATTGTCGAAATGATCAATATGTGGCGTAAAGTTATAAATAGCCCAAGAGACAGAAATTGCATAAACAGCAGCGCAACTTAATGGCCATAGCATACTAATCTTCAAAGCTTGTATAGGACTAACCAATGGCCGATTTTCATCTTCTATGCTAGAAGCCAACATACAAATATCTTTATTTACATCTGCCTGTGTAATTGTCATATAAACTCCTATGAACCTGTTTTCCTGCGAATTTCAGCAAGCCTAGATTTTACATCAGCATCGCTGGCCTCCTCAGGAATGAAATCTTGACGTCCTTTTTCACTTTCATATCCTTTTGCGAATTTTGACTGAGCATTCGCATGTTCTCCACTTAATATATCACTGGATACTTGAACAGTGGATTGTTTTTTGCCAATTTCCCCAGCAGATTCGTTGATTTTATGCTCATTTTCAGATCTTTGTTCCGCCACTCGGCGCTGTAACTCATTCTGAGGACCAAAACCCTGCGAGGAATGTTCGTGCAGTCTAGCCTGGTTTTCTTTGAAGGACTCCTGCATAGCATCACCACGAACTTTTTCGCCGCCAACATTAATTCCTGAAGTGCTATGAGTAATTTCACTCCCCTGGCTATGCGTGGTTCCTTGCTCCCTGACGGCTGCTGAATGATGGAACTCCGGCTGAGATTCGGTAATGTTGCCGGTTCTTTCATCTGCAGTGGTGCGTCCACCTGCAACAACCATGCCGGCTGACGAGGTGATATTACCCGAGCTGCTTCTCTGTCCGGCTGCCTGTCCTTGATGGACAGTTGAATGCTCAATACCCGGTGAAACAGAATCGTCTGTTCTGGAAGAATAATCCCCACCCTGCTGGCCTCCATATTCCGCGCCCTGAGTCGTTCCGTGAATCTGGGCACTGCCAACTCCTCCCCAGCTATGAGTACCGCCATCCTGAGAGCTGTAACTGACTCCAGCATCATGACCAGATGCACCAGATTCCTGTTGACTGCCATCCGCTGGCTGAACAATATGCTCACCGCTGAATGCAGCATGCTCATTACCGCTTTTAAGATCCGCTCTCCCCTGCTGATAGTCGCCCATAATTTCTGGTTTAAGACGCTCGTTAACGAATTCCATTGCTGCTTCTCGCGCCGACGGCGCACTTGTCAGCATGGACTGAGCCTTATCACCGTATTTATTCGCCGCCCAGTCCACAAACTCCTGCGTATAGTTCGTATCGAGGCTTGCACTCTGATTCTGCGCAACGGTGGCCATACGGCTGAACTCGTTACTCTGCGTCGAACTGGTGGTGTACTGATGGTACTGGCTTTCAGCATCATTGAGTGTTGCGGCAAGCTGCTGAACATTGCTGCTTGCAGCATTCTCAGAATGATTAGCGCCATCGGTTATACGGCTGCTTTTAACCATATCCATACCCTGGCGGAAGTCATTAACTGCCTGGCTATTTTTGTCGTGGCGCATATCTTGAGCAAGAGAGTTTGTATCTTGTGTTCCATGAGAGCTACCATCAGAGCCTTTATATTCAACTCCCATATGCCCCTCAATCCCTCCGCTAGCACCTACAGTCCATTTGCCAATTTTCCCTATTGCTGAATCGCCAGAATCAGCTTTAGCATAAATTTTGCCGCCAGTATTGAAGCTACCTTCCTGTGATTTTGACATCAGCTGGTTGTAAGCTTCCTGCGTAGAGATGTTATTCGCTTTCGCATAGCTTTCAGCGGCAGACATCATCATGCTGGCACCACGCGTCGCGTTTGTGGCCTGGCTGTTTTCGCTGCCTTTGATCAGGCTGTCGCTGGTACCGGTCTGATGAGACAGCTGTGAGAGCTGCGACCAGCCACTGGTAACGCTGTGGTTGTAGCCATCGAGAGCAGTCTGCGCCTGTACCTGCGACTGGCGAGCTGACTCCTGGAAACCACTGCTGGCCAACTGGCTGAGCTTCATGTTCACCGGCAGATTCGACATTGCACCCGAGCCGTCGATAACCGTATGGCCACCGGCCGTCTGAGTCTGCGTGGAGCCATTATCCGCCTGCCAGGTTTGCTGCCCCTGACGCTGCATCAGGTTGGTATCCATCTTGTTCTGGCTGACATTGTCCATCGACATGTTGTTAAACGACCAGTTTCCATCCGCTGTGGTCGCTGCCACACCTGCTGACGTGAAGGCGCCCGAGCTGAGTACGCTCCCTGCCACCTGAGAGCCCATCGCCGCAGCACCTTTGGTCAGATAGAACGACAGCACCGGAATGGAAAGGGACAGATACCCAGCCAGATTCGCCACGTCCGAATGCTGCAGCGCAACCACATCCTTATTGGCCAGCACCAGGGGCGTGCCCCCGGACTGACTCTGCAGCCAGTAGTTGGCGGCATAGTTAAGAATGGCGAACATAACCGGCCACATCTGGAAGTAGATAAACCCGGAAATGTATATTTTCAGGGTGTTCAGACCAAACATCGTGTGATTGGATGCGGCCAGCGCAATCATCAGCGGGAACAGGCACACAAGGATAAGCATCAGCAGGGACTGTGCGAACGGCAGCGTGCGGGTCGCCAGCTCGTTACCTGCAGCCCAGGCGAGGCGCTGTTTGGTTGCAGCGTTCTCGGTGGCCAGATTAAGCAGGTTAGCCGTATCGGATGAGCGAGCCGCAAACCCTTTAATACCCTGCCTAACTGCACTGTTCGTGATGTTGTTCTTCATGATCTGCGCAGCAGTCATACCACCGGCATAGAAGAACCCATAACTGTCCCCCATTGAGTTGGCCAGAAGCGACGCGCCATTCAGCTTGTTGCCGAAAACCTTTCTGGTCAGCCAGGTGAACGTCGCACTGCCCGGGTTAACGTCAGTATTGGCCAGCTTCTGGATCTCCGTTGCGGCCTGCTGGCAGGTCAGGAACTGGCGCGAGGTGGAGGTCATCTTAAAAATGCCCCGCAGCGGGCTTGGGTTACTGGTTATCAGCGTCAGCGGGTCAGTGGAATTGAGCAGCTGATTGATGGTGTATTTACCGTTAAGTAGAATGTCGCCGATCACGCAGTTTTCCACGTAATCCGGCAGCATCTGCGCCAGCTCCGGGTTTTGCGTGGAAAAGTCACTCGTCTCCGCCACAATCTGCGAGCCAAAAAGCATCCCGGTTTTGCTGTAGGTCACTGAGTCGGGTCTGGCCATCAGCATGTCGTAAACCGACGCCATCTTGTACCCGATACTGGTAGTAAGAGAAGCGATAGCCGCCAGGCCAACCGGTACGTTATCGGTGACCCAGACCGCCCCCGGATCAGAGAGGTCAATGACCTGCACTGAGCGTTTCGGTACCAGCAGGATGGATGTCAGGATCATGAAGACCGCCAGCCACTGGACGAAAACCATCGGGTTACGTTGTTTGATGAAGGTAAGCAGTACGGCCAGCACCCCAAAGGTGCTGGCAATACGCAGTAAGGTGTGGAAAGTATTCTGACCGACAAGGGTGACAACGGCGTCCAGCGCCGTTGTCCACATTCCCCCGCCATAAATGGTGTATATCTCAAGCATCAGCGATCACCCCAGTGATAGTTGCTTTGATAGGAGCCTGAAACAATGGTGGACACCTGCTGCTGCAGGTACTGCATGTTGCGGTCGATACCGTCCAGCGCGTTCTGGTCTGCCGCAGACTGCAGCTTCATGTCGGCCAGCAGTCCCTGCGCATGAATAATGTTGTCGCGTAGTTTTGCGGCAGCTTCTTCAGGGAAGTTCTTGCCAGCCAGAGACAGGCTTGCCTGTTTCACCAGCTCCTGGAGGTACTGAATCATCAGGTCCTGGGCAATGAAGTCGGAGACCTGCAGAAGGTACGTGGCGCTCATCCCCATACTCTGGGCGTTAGTCAGATACTTCAGCACCGGTACAGAGGTGGTGTTCACAAAGCCTTTTTCCTGATCGGTCAGCGCAGTATCGTCGACCAGCTTGTTCTGCATTGAGAGCATCAGGTTTTTAACCAGCGTAACCAGAGCGTTGGACTCGGAAATCGTCAGATTGGTGACAACAGGTCCCAGACACAGTGTGGATTCGTCACATCCGTAGACCTTCGCCGTTCCCCCGCGCATCAGGACTTTAATCAGGTCGCGGTTATCAACCAGTGGCGTCAGAATTGTCACATCGCCATTCTTGTTGAAAATGATGGAGCCGACGGTACTCATGACCAGCTCCTTCAGCGCGCGGTCGTTGCCGAGAAGGCCATTCTTACTGAGGGTGTCCCAGATAAGGTTTTTGTTCTTCAGCACCTGATCCTTCTCAGCATCACCGGCTTTAGCCGTGACTTTGTCGCCCTGTCCTCCGACGGTACAACCCTGACGGGAAGCCGCCCAGTCGGAGAACATGTTGGTTTCGCCGGCAATGTCCTGGCAGATTTTCTGCTGGGAGACCTGCGTCACTGGCCACAACCCGCCGATGATGCCCTGAGCAGCCTGGCATGAACTCATGTTCATGGAGTTAACATCACTGGCCAGTTTCTGCAGGAAATCTTTAGCCTGCTTCAGCTCCGGTACCATCGTCTGCAGGGCCAGATCGAAAGCATAGCCGGCGGCGTTGCTCATGATTTGCTTCACGAATCGCTGGATTTCCTCGCCGCTGATCATACTGAACGACCCGAGATAGGCATCGATACCGCCGCAGCCGGCGTTAAGGGAAGGCAGCTGCATCGAGATCAGCTGGACGTTTTTTACGGGGTTCCGGAGGTATACCGAGCCACCGGAGAAGTACCCTGCCGCCTGCCCCTGCCAGGCCTGCGCCTGAGTCACGTTGCCGCTGTAGCCCAGATTATTGAAGAAACCGTTCAGATCGCCGTTGACGTCCGCCTGAGCAGGCAGAGCAGCCAGGCCTGAGAAGAACACGATCCCTGCCGTAATAAGCGCCTTAATCATTTGGCACCTCCACAGCTTGCGTATTCTTGCCTGCCGGGCTGTCAGCACGGTTAATTTTGCGGCAAAGACATCTGGCCAGACTGAGCCAGCTGCAGACGAGTAAATTCACCGCAATGAGCGCGATAATCGCGGCCATAACGCCCCACAACAGGTACTGCGGATAGTGGATGAGAAGCGAGAGCGTGAACTGTTCGGCGCGGTCAACGGACATCGCACTGAGCGTTGTGATGGCGCGCGTCACGTATACCCTTTCGACTACGGCGGTAAAAATTAAGGCATAAAACAGTTTAAGGGTTAACAAATCCGTCCATTTTCGGGCTTCAGTATCCGCACTACAGTCTTTCACTATCGCGAAAGCCTGGTTCCGGATAAACGTCTTCAGTCTGGTAAGCCTCATGCAATCTCCTCCCGGGGTTTCCTGGCCAGGGTCTGCCGGCAGACGTAAAGCCCGGTGACGGTGAAAAAGAATCCGATGCTCAGCGAGATGAGCAGGAGCACCGGAAAGTCCTGCAGACAGGTTGTCAGTTCAGGGCGGTCCATAACGCTGACCACCCGGTGGGCGAGCACCCCGTAGAATGCTGCGGACACAAGCAGCGTCACGCTGAATAACAGCCACACGCGCTCGGTACGCGATAACGCATACGTGTTTGTCGTCATTTTGTAGTCCGTTTGTATTACTGAGGGGTGACCTGCGCGCTTGCCGGCATTGGCGGCAGCATCTTCGGATCGACGTTATCCATGTCTGCCTGAATCAGGCTGGCCATCCGACTTTCAAGTGCGGGGATGTCCATCACGCCCTGGGTGAGTGGATAGGCTTTCAGGGTGTTGACGTTGACCATAAAGGCCGTCGGTGTCGCAATTGGCAAACCGTTTCCGAAGAAGGTGACAATCTCGTCTGCGATAGGGGAGTTTGGGTCCGTCTTACGTGGGATCATTGGGGTCGGATAAGATACGTCCCCACCCCCGTCAAGGGTGTACGGGTACACCCTGATGGCATGTTCATCTGCCCAGCCCTTCAGCAGCGGGTCAAATTTAGCGCTGTACTGACAATGCGCCTGCATAAAGAGCACCACGGCATAATCTTTCATGTTAGCCCGACGTCCGTCCGGTAGCGCCATCAGGCTGGCTGGCGCGGGAACCGGAATGGTGGAGGCGGTGACGGTAGCAGCGTCAGCAGAGGCCATTTTTGTCGCTTCAAGCGCCTTTAACTCCTCGCGCGCCCCGGCGTTCGCCAGCAAGGGCAGGCACATCAGCAGAGCCGTGAGTCCGGTTTTAATGTTCATGGTCGCCTTCCTTATGCGTTTGCCCTCTTTCGTCACGGAACCAGCGATACACGGCATACACCACCATGCCAGCCGCCCCGGCCCACATACCATTGCAGAGCCATAAGAGCCCCTGCTGCGTATGCTCAACCGACCAGGTCATCAGCTCGCTCAGTACGCGCGCCATCGTGCCCCAGAAAATCAGTCCTGCGAGAATAGCGGGTTTCATTCGTGTGTCTCCTTGTTCTGCCGTGCCAAAATCGAATGCGTGTCTGGTGAAATTTTCTTTCGGGCGGCCAGGCTCGGGCCTCGGAGTACAAACCACACGCCAAAGCCAAGCATCACCGACATTAACCAGAAGTTGAGCAACGTTGCATCTGTCGCACGCGCCCACGAATCGCTGTCCACAGGGCCTCGCTGACACAACACTTCAGGCGGAGCTTTCTCCAGCGCAGGAGCTGGATTTAACTTCTCTCCGGGTTCTGGTGGCGAGAAACGTACTGTCATTACATTTTCATTCACACACCCCATTACCTTGCCAGCCGGTGCACCGTCAGTCAGGTCATGAAAGGTCGTCAGGAATTGCCGGGAAAGTGAGCCGTCTGACGCCGCCAGCATCACAAACACATACAGCGCCAGTGCCGGGCCGAGGACGAAGGAATACAGGGCCGCCCGCCCTGCATCGCGGATGAGGGTAAACAGTGTTTTTGTCATAAAAGGCTCTCAGGAATTGGGTTTAAAGCCGGTGGCCACGTTCAGGAATCGCTTCGACAGGTCATCCTGCGTCATGAAGCCGTAAGACAGCGCGCGGTAATTCTTGCTCCGTGGGTCAACAAGGTAGAGCGCCGGGAAGTGCGTAATATTCATCGACCGGGACTGCCCCGTATCCGGACGGCTCTGCGGCAGGGAGGCTGCCACCTGGCCATCAACCGATACCGGGATAAGCGAAATTCCGTTTGTTTTCGCAAAGTCCGCCACCACCCCCGCCATCTGAACGTCAATCGGGTCACTGCCCCGGTAGAAGTAGAACAGACCGTACTGCTGCGCCAGCTGCTCCACGGCGCTCTGCCGCGTCTGCTGGTCGCGGGTCTGCATAAACGGCGCCATGCTGTTGTAGTGCGGATACTCCAGGTTATAGTCGAGGTCCGGGTGGCTCAGCTGCGCCGCCGCAAAGGACTGGCTGAACATCGATGCCCGATCTGTCCAGAACTTCTGCCAGCGCAGGAACGTCGCCGTGTTTTCCCGCGAGGGGAACAGAATGGCGCGGTTAAGCGCCTCCTGGGTGTATCCTTTCAGCACCCGGGCCTGCTCCATCGGGGACATTTTGCTGAGATCCGGAATGGCCTGCGGTGCAGGCTGTTGTGGCTTTCTGGACTGCTCCGGCGGCTTTTTCGGCTCGTTGTACCAGGACCAGCCGGTGAACGGCTCTGCCGGCGTCACAATCTCCTCGGCCATCACCGTATGGCTCGTCAGCGCCATAAGCAGGCCACAGAGGACACGCTTCATTTACCACCTCCCTGCTGATTCACCTGCGCGGCAATGCGCTCTTTAATCTGCTGGACCTGCGTGCTGGTATCGGGGATTTTCTGGTTCTTCATCAAATCCTCGTAGAAGTCAGAGAAGTTGATTTTGTCGAAGTCGATACGCTGCAGCTCCGGGACAGTGATCCCCCGGCAGTTCGGGCTGTCGCCGCTGCCGAACTTAACGCCCAGCTGGTCGCGACGCCCCTGCTCCTGAATGATGCGGGCAAGCTTGCCGTCAAAGACGCAGTAGACCTGACTTTTCTGGATGCAGGCGCCCAGCACCTGGCGATCACACCGCTCGCCGACGCTGACGGTAATTTTCTTCGCCTTCGCCTTCCCTATAGCCTTTTCTTCATCATCACATGCGGCCAGCCCGGCGCTTTGTCCCCAGCCAGAGTCTTTGCAGCAGTTAGAGAATCCTGCAAAGGCCTTACGGCAGCGCATGGCTTTCCCCGTGAAGGCTTTAACCTCAATGGTACTGCTGGCGTCTTTTGCGTCTTCAGCTGCCGAGGCAAGACCGGCCAGTTTGGCCACCGCCGTATCAAAACCGCTGCTTCCGGCACCATTGGTGTCGTCACACTCTCCTGACTTACAGATGTAGTCGCCGCCGCAGACCAGGCCGCCCGACTGATGCGTGGTCTGACACTGGTAGGTGTAGCTCATGTGGGTACACTGCCCGTCGGTCGATTCGGTGCAGGTATTGCCTGCCGCCGTACAGGACGGGTTTGTCATCAACGTTCCGCAGGTTCCGGTGGAATCTGACGGCACGACATAGTTATCGGTGTACTGCCAGCAGTCGCTGTAAACGTTATAGCTCTGACCATTGTTAACAATGGTTTTATTTCCTCCCGGAGAGGTGCAGGTTGACGTCGTTTTCCGCGCCTTTGACATATCCAGGCCACAGGATGAAGTCCAGTTCACTTCCGGGACAAAGGTAGTCTCGACCGCATTCATAACGAGCACGAGCGTGAAGCCTGACGCGCCGGACTGAAAGTCAGCTATCTGCTCACGGATATGTTTTCTACAAACATCCTGCTTTCCGCTAACACACCCGGTGCTTTGATAGGAACCGGCAGGTAAGGCCCCCCCCTGCGACAACGGTGTCCCCGGAGCGCCCGGCATTTCCCAGTTAAAGGCTTTTCCGACAATCGTCTGACTGACGCCCCACCAGGAGATTTTCCCGGCATTGACATCGCGATCCGACCAGTAAAAATGCGCGCTGATCACCGGTCCTGATGCCGGCGCTTTAAAACTAAAACTGAGAGCAGTACCGTTATTCGTAAAAACAACATCACCATTGGCCGCCGTCAGTGTGAAAGTTTTCTGCACTGTCGTGGTGGAAGTATGTCCGCCAGGTGTTGCCGTTCTTGAACAGGCTTCCACTGATGCCACATCCTTATCGCAGGTATAATTTTCAAAGGTGGTTTTCGATACCGTCACCTCCTTACACTGGTTCGCAGTCCCGTTTAGAACACCGTCAGCGCCGGCTTCCGCATTTTTACCGATAGTGATGAAAGGTGCGTTCGGGTCGATGGCGGGCGTCGGGTTCGTTTTTCCGGAGTTGATAACCGACTGCGCTGCGTCATTGCCCTGCAGAGCGGCCTGCCCTTTGTTGGCGAGCCCACCGTCACCGCCATCCACGCCGCCGTAGTACCCTTTCTCCGGTGGGTTAGCGGTATAGCCTGGTATTGCCCCCGTGACGGTATCCGGATTTTTCAGGGCTCCCGTCCCGGCGGAAGCATTGCCTTTGCCAAAGCTCGATCCCGCCTCAAAGGCAGGATCAGCTGCGCCAGCCAAAAGCGGAAAAAGCATCAGCACCGTTGAAAGCATTTTTTTCATTTTCCGGCCTCCAGAAGATGGCGTGCCGTTGCCGCACAATCACCACTTTCAGCTACTTTTTCGAGAGCCTGCTGCAGGGGCAGACTTCCCCTGATGACGTCATAGTGGCCAGGGCAGGTCACCACCAGGGCGGGTACTGTGGTGATGTTGTACTGAGTGAACAACGTTGGATCGATTTGCACGCCAGCGTCCTTGTCCTCCTTACTCAGCTCAAACATTGCCGCCGCGGTCTGTCGCATGTCGTTATTAACCAGGCCGCGCAGCGTTGGCGGAATGTTGTAGCGGCGGGCATCCTTCAGCATGGGCAGCAGACCTTCACGTGGAATACCGAGGCTCACAAAGTAAATAGCCGGGAACGTGTCTTTTTCCCCCATCTTGCTGGTCCGGGCTGCGATATTGCCCTGCAGGCGGTTAATCAGGTCCAGTTGCTGCTGCGGCAGGACGGGTGCGGCAGCCGGATGCTCCTGCAGGTCTTCCTTCATCGCTGCCAGCGCATCCTGCTGACCTTTGATCCAGCTATGGTCGGAGACGGAGATATCGGTCTGGGCGCTCGCCAGGGCCAGCGGCGCGAAAGCAATCATGACGCTGATCGTCAGCGCCCGGAGATAAGCGTTTTTCATTGTCATGTCCTTAAAGGAATACGCAGTTACGTTTGCGCCAGAAGAGGTAGCCGAAGTTCTTTTTGGAGGATGGAGAGTTATGCGTTGTGCCCCAGAGCTGCGTGCTGGCCCCGAAGGGATGGCAGTTGCCCGGTTCGGGGTACATGTTTACCATCTGGTATCGCCATCGCTCTTTCGGGATGATCGGGGATGGATACTGGTTACATACGGCGACGTCCGCGCCCACGGAGTTCCATACCAGTCCCTCACGATGCATCTTGAAGGCCATTCGCTCTCCGACCAACAGAGAGGCCTCGAGCGGAGAAAATTCACCGCTGGTAAAACCTGTTAGCGGGTAGATAGAACCCTGACTACCTGCACACCAGAACAGCGGCGACAGAGGAAGGCCAGCTGATGATGCAGCTGCGTCAGCAGCACAGGCCCCCTGAGCGATCAGGTTGCCGAACAGCGCTGCCTCGGGGTTAATCAGCATCGAGAGGGTGCTGTCATTCCAGAGAGGATCAACTTCGGAGAGATAGGCAATATCCATGTCGCCGGTCTGCAGACACCCCAGGCTGGTGATGATGTTCAGCCAGAAAATCAGCGGGTATTTGTACCAGTGAACATGGTAGAACGTGCCGGCAGCGGGCCGGTCACTCTGCCCTGCGGTTCCCGTTCCCGTTCGTCCGAGATCGATTTTAAAGCCGCCCATGTTGACCATGACGCCAGGCTCACGGGTTACGTCCACCATCGCCATTGGCTCCCAGAACCCGATGGCCAGACCGATACGATAAAACACACCATATGGACAAATCTGGATCGGCGAAGCCGGGTTGTTGGTATCCTTTTGTGGACCGGCGGCCAGCTGAATATTGCCGAGCGTCATCGGAAACAGACACTTCCAGCAGACATCGCTTATCGGGTTAACCCAGCGGCCATCACCCGCGTTGCTGGCTGCGGCCGTTGCCTGAGCTGGCATCCAGGAAAGCAGGACCAGCATCACGCCGGCAAGCCATGAGAAACGCTTCATTTCACCTCCCGCAGCCACACACAGACCGGGCCGTCCTCAGTGTCATGAATGGAGCCAATGAACCAGCCATCGCCCTCTGGCGCGGAAGGGTGCCAGTCAATGATGTTTTGTTTCCCTTTCTCCCAGTCGGCGATCACCTGGGGAGGCGCGTCGTTTTCCATCCAGCGGGTGGCGCAGGTCAGATTGTGCTGGCGCATCCAGTCGCCAAATTCAGTCTGTGTGGCCTTATCACTGGCGGGTGCAAAATAATGAGGGTGCGTCCAGAAGCCGTTGCGGTCACGGGTAACCGTCACCGGCCTGACAGGTTCAGGGTGAGTCATGGGGTATCTCCGGGAGTGCCGCAACCACCGGACGGCGGAAGGGCTTAAAAGGGATCAGTGGTTATTGGCTTTACCGGCCGCTTTCATGATGATGGCCAGACGTTCTTCCTGGCTCATTTCGTACAGGGCAAGAATGGCGCCGCGCAGAACATGCGAGGGTTTGTACAGTGGATTATCGTTGAGGATTTCATCCATCTGTCGGGCCGAACCCTCATCGTGACGTACTGAGGTGACATTCCGGCCCTTTTCAGTAACAGGGTCTTTTTTCATGGCGTTACCTGGTCGGGGTTAATCGGAAACCGGGATGACATTCAGGCTGAGGCGGAGCGCAACGCAGTGAGCACCGAACATCCTGAAAGGCCGCGCGGTTGAGTCAGTGAGCTTTAATAGTACGAGTGACAATTAAGGCATAACCATTGTCATCATCGTACTCAGCAGTTTGCTCCTCCCCGACGGAAATACGGTCAGCGGCAGCATTCAGATACCGGACTAACATCTCTGTTGAATGTGGGGAGGTTATCTGCGCGAAGACAGCAACAACCCGCTTTTCTTCGTCCTGTGGTACAGCAATCAACTTCGCCAGCTCCTCTGGTACGTTCCGCCCGGCAAATTCAGGAAAGAACCCTGGAGGCGTACTGCACAACTGACGCAGCAGCGTTACCTGTAGATCCGGGGATGCTACGGGCACAGTGCAAAGACTGATAACATTATCGTTTTCAGGGAACGGTGCGCGACTCACCATTTGCACGGCCTCTTTCAATCCCCGAACCAGATCACGTGTGATTGTCGACGTATCAGACGTCACATTGATGATCACCTGCCTGACGGGCCACATCTGTTTTTGCCAGTCGGTCATCAGTCGGCTGATGTACCACCCTTCCCGCTCATTGCCCCGGATAAGTACGCTGAGCCATGTGCCGGCGTACCCATCGTTCACTGCCGCATCTTCGCTGTCCTGCATCGTCTGCTCAGTTACTCTCGGTGATGTATAACACTGTCGCGCCCTGAAAATCCGGCGGCTGATTTTTTGCCGATCGACCTCTGGCATCGTCACGCGCAGTGATTCATCACGCGTCAGTACATAGCCCTCTTCAGTCAATGCCTTTTCCAGTTCAGCCAGTAGCAACTGGTAGTATTCCCGGTTAGCAAATGCATGAACCGCTTCGGCATGTCGGGCACTGCCAAATTGCGCCAGAGGGACAGGTATTCCCGGTCTGCTCTCCCACGCACGGCGTTCACGGCGTGCATCTACAAGATGCTGAACAACAATCCAGCCAGCGAGTAGCGCAACGACGACCAGAATACCGGTCATGCCCTCAGTATCACGCAAACAGGTGAGCATCCCCTGCAGCCCCTGAGGGCCGGTGAAGCAGCTGATTAACGCCATGCGTTCATCTCCTCCATTCTGTTACGGATAAGCCTGACGAGGTACAGGGGAAACGCCTCATCTCGTTCTTCCGGCGCTATAGGCTGACGCTGGTTATTCGCGCACCACTGGTGCCAGGCACCGGCGATCAGCGCCGGTTGCCATGAAGCGATCTCAGGGTACAGCTGACAGAGTTGATTTACGGTTTCGTCACAGCTTTTGGTATCAGCATTGTGACCAGCCATATGCTGAGATGCTGGCGACACAGCGGTATTGTGTATCAGTGACATTCGGCGTTCTCCTGCCCTTCGCCTGCAAACAACCTGTCGAGACGCTCGGAAAGTGACAGCGTCGGGCCTTTTTTACGTTTCGCGCTGTCCTCGGCCCGCATGTTCTCCAGTAAGAGGTGAATGATGTAGTCGGGGAAACGTTCATCACGCCTGGACGGCTCCCGGCTGTCCTGCTGGTTCTGCTCACACCAGTGGAGCCAGGCTTTGGTCACCAGTACCGGATGCCAGGAGTCAATTTCGGGGTACAGCGTCTTCAGTCGTTCTGCTGTTCCCATGCGCGGCGTTATCTCAGCGGGTTTGCGCGGTTTTCTGCCGTAACGTCGATGGGATGTGACCGCCTGACGCATTTCGGGAAACAGGTCACCTAACGTTGTTGCACTCATTTTTTCGCTCCTGATACCGGAATCTCTTCCACTTTCATCACGTGGCCGTCGCGCGATATACGCGCAGGGATGTGTTCAAAACCGAATTTACGGGTCAGTACGCCAGACTGGTCGAAGTAGATACGTTCATTCAGCGCATCACTGGTTTCTTTGATGTTGCCGTTCACCAGGATGACCTTCACGCTGGTCTGGCCGGCGAGCTGCTGTCGTGCCCAGTTCACCTGCTCCTTATCATCGCCGTCGATAAAAAAGAGCACCTGGCTGAAGGGCACCTTATCCAGAGGATTGACCGTGTCACCCTTGCGAACGATCACGTTGCCCTGCATGTCTGTGATCGTCTCCTTCACGGTAAATGTCGGGTCCCAGGCAAAGCTGCGGTATTCCTTCGCTTTCGTGAGCCCTTCCACCGGCGTCGGACGTACCGCATGCTCCTTCACTCTTTCCGTTGCCTCTTTGCGAAGGCGGTCCAGCTCGCCCGTCTGCTCCATTCCCTTCAGGCGATTCTGGATAAACGCCAGCATGTCCTGCTCTGCAGGCTCGAAGACGTTGCCCCAGGTACCGAGATCTTTCGCCCCGCTGCCGGCGGAGAGCATCAGCAGCATCATGGCCGTCAGCTGCAGTCTTTTTTTCACTGGCCCCCCTGGGTGCGTCGTGCGATATCAACACGGATTTCATTCGTGATATCGCGCTGCGGGCTTATCACCGCCGGTTTCACCAGGATGATGGCGTTATGTGAAGCCTGCCATTCCGTGAGGCTGTCCGTTAGCGCCGCGTTGAACTGCACTGTCATCGCTTTTGCCCGACCTTCATCGAGCGGCAGCTGCGCGGACTGCTGCTTAAAGAGGTCCACCGTACCCTTCATGTCGAAGACCACCACCTCCGGGGTGACGGCTTTCGCCGTCACATATGCCACGCCTGTCATAACCAGAAGTCCCGCCAGCCTCAGCATGCTGGCTTTAACCCAGCGGGATGTTTTGCTGGCGATTGTTACACCGTCGCGGACGGTGTCGCCGTCATACGGCTTGTCCTGTTGCTCACTCATGCTGCTTTCACCCACTCTTCAAGTTCACGAAGTTCACTGCCGTATTTTTTCTCCGCCAGCATATACGCCGCTTCTTCCGCAGTTGCCCCCGCTTCTTTCTGCGCTTTCTGCATGAAAGCAAAGTCCTCGCCGCGCGAGCTGAACATGGCACGCGTCACGGGATCGACGAACAGGCGATGGAAGGAGCTGTATTCACCGGCATTTATCAGCAGGGAGCTGTAGCCGGTCTGCAGGGCTGGCTGGAAGCCACGGATAACTTCTTTTTCCATGTCCGAGAACTGATCCGGGTTATCGGCAAGGTACTGTTTAAACGCCTTCGCATCCTGCAAGAGGGTGATTTTGGTGGAGCTGTTGTTCCAGGCGGCTTCCGCTTCCTTACTGGCGCTGAAGTCCTTAATGCCCTGGGTGATGGTGATAAACGCGCCACGGTGACGACGTACGGTGCGGTAGCCTGTTTCGATAAACCGTGCCGCGTGCGGGTTGGAGCCACCCAGCAGGCGCCAGGCCTCGTCGATGATGCAGACTTTTTTGAGGTCGCGCGGGCTGTGGTACATCTTTTCCTGAATCGCCAGAATGAGTGAGAACAGGATGGACGAGAGCAGCTTCGGCTTGTCTTCCAGGCTCAGCAGCTCCAGCACCGCGAAGCGGGTTTCACCATCGAGCGTCGGGGTGTCGGCGTTGAAGTATTCTCCGTCGGGTCCCCAGGTGCAGTAGGTCTCGAGCAGCATGGCCAGCTCAGCAAGGCGCGCGATGATGGTCGGCTTATCTGCGGACGCCTGATTCACGTCCTCATTGGTCAGGTAATTATGAACGTCGTCGATACGGGCTTTGTTTGCCTTCTTCTCCCACGCATCCATTACCGCTTTCTGCAGGATTGCTTCACAGACGCCATCCAGCGGCTGCGTCGGACTGGCGAGTACCGTCAGCAGGCGCACAATCCCCTCCGCAGAATGTTTGATGTCCGTAACGTTGGCAAACGGGTTAAAGCGCAGCTTGGAGCCATCGAGGTAGACCCCGCCGGCCTGGTGACAGTAGTTCTTGTAGCTGTCCCCCATGTCGATAACCCAGCCGTAACCATCGGCGTTCAATACATCGCGCAGCACCCCCTGTATCAGAAACGATTTCCCTGCCCCTGAAGTGCCGGTGACCGCGATGTTAAAGTTGGTACTGCCGTTCTCCTCGCCAAACATGTCGTAGAACGCCACCTGGTTGCGGTAGGTCGGCAGCGGCATACCCACGTTGGACAGCTGACGTTCGGCGACGACCGGCATCAGACTCACCGCGTTCCATGACTTGGCGCGCAGCGTTGCCCCCGTCATCTTCAGGTCTTCCCACATCCCTTCCTGCATGACGAACGGGAAGCTGGCCAGCCAGTTACGCATCTGTTGGTACTGTATCGTCACCATTTCCAGCTCGTTCTTACGGAACACGTTGACGGCGGCAAGTTCACACTTCTGCGCCTCGGTATTATCGTCCGGCGCGAACAGGGTCAGGTTGAAGTAGGTGTTGCATAGCGCGATTTCATTGCTGTGCAGCTGTTCACGGGTACGTCGCCATTCTTCTGCCGCTTTTTTTGTACCGGGAAAGAGCGCTGCATAGGCTGAGTTGGCTTTTTTCGACAGGTCCTGGTCTTTACGGAAAGCCTCGCTCTGGCTTTTGGTCTGTTCTTCCAGGGCCGTCGTCCAGGTCAGCATGAAGGGACAGGGTATCCCAAGATCGGGAAAACGCAGGTTCTGGAGATTGTCAGCCCCCTGCCAGAGCGCGAATCGACGCGGGTTTTTAGCAAGCTGCATGTTGATGATGCGGCATGCCGATGCCGGAAGACGAGTCCCGCGCGCGTCAATGGTTTCCGGCAGCGCCATCCGGATATGCGATGGATGCACCCTCAGGTCAATCCCGGGATCAACCACCTGGCGGTTGAGTTTCTCATCCTCGTTGTAGTCCCCGGAGGACGTCAGCACCTGTTCCTGACGGTAGTTCATCTGCTCGCGTACCGCAGACAGGAAAGCGTGCACATCGGTGTTCATGCTGTCGATGCGCGCGGCCCCCAGAGAGACGCGGATGGTGTTGCGTATCTGAATCAGGTCATCCATCACCCGCTGAACCTGTGAAGCGCGCTTAATGGGCTGACCGTAGACAATAAAGATACGGTAGTTACGCAGGTAGAGCGGGTATTCACGTTCATTGGCCAGGCCGTGCAGCGCGGAACGCTGCCAGAACGCGCGGGTGATTTTATTGAGGTGTTCGGACATTCCCCCTTTCCACATGTCGTTACTCACGCCGCGATCGATGCGTTCCCCGACACACTTGCTGGCAAGCATAATGACGGTCACAGGGGTCTCGCGGGGAAGCTTCTTACGCAGCATGTCATCGAGAGCGGCCATCACCTGCTCGTTCGCGCCGGGAAGCGGGGCAGCCTCCATAATGAAGCCCGCAGAGCCGGCGTTGACGAAAATTTCATTCCTGTCGTCGTAATACCGGTAAGGCAGCGCAGCGACCAGGGACGGATAGTCCCAGGTCTGGGAAAGGTTGTTGCGGGCCGTTGCTGCACCGTCTTCCTCTTTCCCGTTTTTCAGCATATCCATCAGGCTGTCGACAAAACTCATTTTCGGCCCTCCGCAGCGGCCCGGATTAACTCCAGGCGACGCAGCTTCTCTTCGTTCATCTGGCCGGAGTGCGTTGCATCACCGGCAGTTTTAATCTGCCAGTCACAGCTCACGCTCAGAACGGCCAGCGTTTCATCGTCGGTATCGACTGACTGTGTGGCGGTGATTTGCGTCGTTCCTTTCCGTGAATGGACTAACGATTTCGCCAGATGATCGACGCCGTTCATGCCGGAAATGTAGTGGCTGCTCATTCTCCGCCCTCCCCGATGACGCGATAGCTCTCATCCCAGTGGGATTTGTTTTTCACGAACTCGACCACAGCCGGCTGATGAAAGTTGTCGTCCGTATCCACCCAGGGGGCAATCCACAGGCGCTGCGTGGCGTCAGGAATACGCTGAACCGGAACGCGGCCCGCCGTGTTAACCGGCACAGGGGTCGCATGACTGGATGTGGCCAACGGCGTGACCAGCGAGCCAGACGATTTCGCCGGCGCAGAGGTCAGAGGGCGCGATGCTGCAGGCTTAGCGGCGTTGGTTCCGATTGCTGCGGCGGAGACAGGACGGAAGGGATTCACAACCGGTGCTGAATTGCGCAGTGCCGGCAGGGTTTCACCCGCAGGCTTTTTTGCGGTTTTCTCTGCCGTCAGGTCATCCAGACTTTTACCCTGAGCGGCCAGCTTGTTGGCCTCACCGGTAGTCAGGCACTGGTCGGTCGCGGTCTTGTTGCAGTCGAAATCAGAATTGAGACCGGCGCAGCCGGTCAGTGCGCTGCACAGCAGTGCAGCACCCAGTAGATTTTTCATGGGGTAACTCCGGTTTTAATTTAAGGGGTATTCAGGGAGGGGTAATACTCAGTTTCGATTATTTGCAGTTGCACTGAAGCACAGTGAAAACCAGCTGCACAACAAGGCTGCCAAACACGCCGGCATAAAACATATCCAGCGTCAGGAAGTTCAGGTCCATCTGGATAAAGCCATAAATACTCGCCACTATCTGCATTCCGCCCCACGGAACGACTGAACCATACATAAAGTACCAGTCATCGCGTTTGTTAAAGGCGGTGCCGCTAAAGTATACGAGGAACACGCTTAAGAGCAGGGACACTCGCCAGGAGACCCAGCCCATATCACCCACGCCTTTGATATTGAGCACTGCCCACACTGTGAGTTCGATAGTGAATACCAGTGCAGGAATGAGGATATAGCGGTAATTTTGCAGGATTTTGAGTAATGGGTAGCGTGCCATGCTGGCAGACATAAACACTCCAGTGAAATGAATTACAGGAAGACGTTGAGACATGAGCAAGCGCGCCTATGGTCACCAGGGTGAGTAATACAGTGAGCCCTCCGGTATGGTTGTAAACAGAAACACCGGTCGCGCCGGCAGTTATCACCAGTAATGCGATGGCTCTGGTACTCTTCATTACTCTCCGATTTCCTCGTTACCGTCAGTGGCTTTATGAAGGAACTTCAGGTGAAGTTTCTTTTCTGGCCAGACGGTCCTCACTTCTTCCTGATACCAGTTGCTGACAATACTGACCGTCAGCCCCTCCGTTTCGGCCTGTTGCTTAAGGTGTTCCCAGGCGGAAAGGTTCAGGGGATCATAAGCAGAAAGCTTCCTGTCAAATACCTCCGCCCAGCTTTCGTTGTAGCGGGGGACAATTCGCCTGCATATCCATTGACTCGGAAAGAACCAGATAACCAGGAAACCCAGTGCCCATAGTAGTTGGCAGTACGCGAGAGCTGGCCACGCGGTCCCAAGGTACATGACAAGCCAGATAAACATGAATCGGCTTCCTTCCGGAGTGGCGCGTCCCGACTCCCATTCAGCAATATGCATCCGCATGCTCCTGAGCAGGCTGTTATTACGCTCTTCATCACGCATTCCAACCTCCTTATTTAGCGGTCCTACAGGCTGATACTAACGATGAACGGAGTACGCGAAACTCAATCACATCGTTACGCTCAAGGAGCTTCAGGGCTTCTGGAGAACAGGTCATTGCGGCCTTAATTGCCAGTGAGACAGCGAGACTGCGGTAGCGATTTTGCAGTTCGGTAGGTGCATCCCCTGGGACTGAGTCAGACACCTGCTGATACGCTTTCCAGGCATCAGGAAGGGCCAGTGCTTCGCGTTCCAGAGCTTCAAACCGGGCTGCGCGGGCAATTTGCTTTTGCGCTGCCATCTGGTTTAGAACCACCACTGTCGCGGCAGCTTTCACCGCATCAGGTGTTGTCAGGGAAAGCACCATTAATAAAACTGAGGCAATGCGTTTCATTTGCGCTCCTTTTTCTTATCGTCGTTCAATCCCGTCAGGGGGACGGCGGAGCCACCTGGCCAGGGTAATAAAATAAGGATGATGGCTATCAGCTGTGCTCCCAAACGACGGTAGTCATACACCTCCTCTAACCCTTTTATATTTAGCCATATTGCCGCTATCCACCCGAACCACCAAAGGATCGAATACAACCAGTTAATGGTTATCCTTACTCGACGGTTCACATCCTTTGCTTTGCAGTCTGGCCCGCCCCCTGCGCTGTTGTTTTCATTTGCCCTCTTCATTACTTTCGGCCTTCAGGTCAGACTCCCGTTTATCCAGCCATTTAGTGAAGCTGTAGCGTTGCTGCTCATCTCGTTGACGCTCGAAAAGCGCACGCGCTTCTTTTTCGTCTTTGAGCCATGCAGCAATGTCATCAGGCTCTATTGCCCTCTTCTCTTTCACTGTGCGGCACAGTTTTTCGAACGCGTCTTTATCTCTCGGGCTAACCGACTGCAATGCCTGATTGATTCGGCCTTCCCAGCTATCGGGAGCGTCCATTTTGCCTGACGCTGCCAGGAACAAGAGGAAACCGAGGACCACGCCCATAATGATAAATCCAGGCTGTTGATAAAAAACACCGCAGAGAAACATGCTGCCCGGGAGGGCTGCTGCGCACCAAAATATCCGGTACTTATGTAGCCTTTTCCCGGCACGCCATTTCTTCAGGTCTTCTTCGATGACATCCAGCTCAGTTTTAAACGACATATGCAGCTTCTCCTCAATTGATTATGTCGCCGGAATGTGGCTTGCGCCCATCACGAAGAACGGCATCCGAAATGGCGCTGAACTCCGCATCCAGCCACTTTCTGAGTTCTTCCGGCATCAACTCATCCTTATGAAAAACAGAGACGGCCAGGGTACGCATGGCATCAATATCAAGCGGCTCATATGCCCGAATTTTCTTCTGTATTTTTTCTTCCCATGTTTCACCAGCCTGTAACAATCCGGCGAGAATAAATGCTATTCCAATAGCAAAGGAAGCCACGGTAAGCCTCTGATTGCCTGACCAGAAGCTAAAAATCAGCCCCCCTGTAGCGGTTAATACCCCTACCAAAAATATCCAGTGGGGTTTTGTGTTTTTCCCTGCAGACCAGTCTTTCCAGTCCCGTTCAATACCCCTCAGAAAATTGATACGGTCATCTATGCGTGCTCCCTTCATTTGCACTCCCTTTTGTCATCGTCGGTCGGCCCCGGGAGGGGTTCGGCGGTGTCATCTGGCCAGACGGGTGGTCGTATTCGAATCAAGATGGTGGCAAAAAGTAATGCGCCAAGGATGCGGAATGCATATTCCTCCCGAACTCCTTTGATAATGAGCGCAATAAAGCCCACCCACCCGAGGACCCAGCAAATCGAATACAGCCAGTTAACGGTCATCCTTAACCGACGGTTCACATCATTTGCTTTGCGGTCTGGCTTGCCTCTCAGCGATGTTTTTTTACGTGCAAACATCTTCATACCCTCATCAGTTTATGGTGTCACCGAGGCGCAGCTGGCTGGCCTGGCGGAGAACGTCATCCGGGTTGATGTTGCCGACTGAGGTGGTACTGGATGCCGTGGTCTGGCTCGCAGGTTGTGGAGTCACGGCGTTCTGAGCGGCGTTGCCGGCTTTCTGCAGTTCCTCTTTCGCTTTCGCGTCCTCGGCGTCCTCGATGGTTTCAAGGCGGAAGCCCTTCTGGAATACAACGGTCACCTGGTTGCCGGCACCGATATCAATTACCGGATGGTACTGCTCGGCGCGCTTAATCCAGTACTGGCTCAGCGTGTCGGCCGCCTTACTGGCTCCGCCTCCGAAGCCCTGCTTAAACACATCACCTGCGCCAACACTTGCAGTGGCACCGAGGCCGACGGATGGTGTGGCGGCAGATTTGATGCCTTCTCCAAAGCCTGACAGGAGACCGGAAGCGCCGGCATAGCCGACAATCATGCCGTTTCGCATAACGGGCTTGCCGCGAATGCCGCCTTTACCCTGGAAGCTGACGTGCCCCTGAAACTCCATGTCCACGTGCTTGCCGTTTTTCAGGATGCAGCTGATGGACTGGGTGCGGACGTTTCCGCGTTCGCTGGAAATATCGCCCCACATCTCACCCACAATAAAGCAGCCGTCAGCGTTGAACTCCTTGTTGTTGGGCATCTGAATGTTGCCCTGCAGGCGGATGGTTACAGGACTGGTATTCTGCTGACCGGTGACGCTTGCGTTCGCGTCGGCCCCCTCAATCAGAACAGCATCAGAGAATGAGCCAGACGGAATCCAGGGGAGTTTGGTTGGCTTTTTCATCAGGCTGTCGTATTTGAACTTTGTAGTCGACAGACCGCCTGTCATACGCTGGCCGGAGCCGCCCGGGTAGAACGCTGCACCCTGCCCCATATTCACACCAGTGGCGGCCGGTGCACCTGTGGGGGTTACATTGTATTCCGGTGGTCGGGCCTGACCGGCAGCAACGGGACCGGGGAGTGGTGTTCCGTTCTGTCCAGCAGGTGGTGTCTGCTGGCCAGTGGTCTGGTTGCTGCCGGGGGTTTTCGTAAGCTGGTCGTTCAGGCGCTGAATTTCAGCGTCCTTTTCGGCCAGCTTTTGTTCGGTGCTGAGCTTGTTATGCGCGAACTGCTGAGTAAGCATGGCGAGGTTTTGCTCAAGGGCGGAGGTCTTTGCCTGCTGCTGCGCCAGCGCTGCATCGTTGACTTGTTCGTTAAACGTCGCGGTCACAACGCCGGTCAGGTTTGGTGTTGCAACCGGTGCGGGTTGCTTTTGTTTTTGCTGGTATTGCCCGTACCACATTACGCCGCCTGCTGCAGCTGCGCCGCCAATGATGACGGCGGCCAGGATAGCCAGCTGCTTGCGGCGGGTTTTCAGGTTTTCATTCAGGCTTATGGTCATGGGCGGGCGTCTCCGTCATCTGAAAACACAATCCAGGCATAGCCTTCGCCGCCAGCGTAGAGCTGATTCTGCGACAGCATTACGGCCCGGACACCCTTGCGCCAGAAATCGCGCTCGCGGAGGCTGCGGGTGATGCTGCCCGGATTGCTCATCCGGAAGCGAACAACCCGCAGGTGGTTGCCCACAAACTGGCGTTCAGGCGTCAGGCGTACATCACTGGCGGGTGTGTAAGCCGGCATGCGGCTGACCGGGTATTCCCGGTAGTCATCCGGCACCTGGCCATTGACTACGGTGCGGGATAGCGCAACCAGCGTTTTTTCATAGGTCTGCCCTTCTTCCCATGCCTTCGCATCGTCGTTCTTGCGAAGTGGTGGTGACATTGGGGTGAAGCGCAGTGTTTTGCCGTTACCCGGCTGCGGCCTGACGTTCAGGCTCAGCGATGAACCGTGGTCAGTCTGGATAAACAGGGTGAAGTTCTGGCCGACAAGCGGAGACAGGATAAGCGCTCCGTCCTCGGTCTGGCTCTGGTCATACGCACCGGTTGGTCCGCTGATGCTGGTAATGAGTTCTCCGTCTACAACAACCTTGCTCGGGTTGGTGTTGCTGAGGGTGACGTTAAAGGCGGCGTCGTTCTCAAACGGAATGGCTGCGGGTGCGGAAGCGGCCCGGAGGCCGCTTGTGAATAATCCCGCTGCCAGAAACACAGCAGCAGCTGCCGGTGAAATGCGAAATTTCATGGGCAGTCCTGTCAGTTAGTGGAAGGTACTGGCTTGAGTTCTTCAAAGCTGTGGAGGTTAATCACACCATTGTCATAACTCAGTTTCAGTCGGTAGGTTTTTTCCTGGTCTTTCAGTGGCGTGGTGATTGCGCCGTTGGTGGTGGATGGTTTCAGAACCCCGCTGTACTGCACGGTGTCATCGTCAATAACCCGAATTTCTTTCGTGTCGAATCGGGTGGTGATGCCCCCGTTCTTGATTCGCTCAGCTTCAATATCCAGGGCTTTCTTGAGTGCGTCCCTCTCGGCGGAGGGGACGAATCCAAGAACCATTTTATGGTTAGTGTCGACGTTTTCCGGAGTAACATTCAGTCGCCAGTAAATAAAGGAAGCGGCGAATTGTGTCAGGCCGGTGGCATCGACACTTTTTGAATCTGATGCGAATGGGCGGTTAAACGTTAATGGCGTGGTGATGGTTTTCTGGGTTGTGGCGAAATACCACGCCAGTGACCCTGTCAGTACATTCCCTGCGCCCATGAGTAAAGTTAAAGCTGAAAGACCAATAAACGCATAGCGGAGTTGTTTATCGCGCTCTCCTTTAATATTCAGTTTCATGAAAAACTATGCCCTCCAGTGTCGGAAACTTGAATCAGGTATCTGGCGAAAGGTTACTTTGAATAAAATTGATGGCAGGTGCCAGTAACAGAAATTAAGTAACCAGTATGACCCCTGCCCTTTTTTCAGATACCTGACGATAAACCAGAGCAGGCCCGCGATAATGGAGAGTTCAATAGACATGTTATTGAGGATGCCCAATATAGCCAGGGGGGCAACAATAATAATCTCATCTAATGGTAAACCAAAATAACGGTCCTGTTGGTTTAGTGTTTCCGGGAAGTAGTATTTATCTTCTTCCCCGCCCATTGTCAGCTCGCAATCGCAAAACCAATGCGTGTTGCAATGATTACCAATGGAACGCCCAGGAACGTAAGGGGTGAGCGGGTTTTCATATAAATGAACACGCCGAAGAGAATTTCACCGAGATAAAACCACTTAACAATAGATGAGCCAGAGCCGAAAGTGGAGTTTACCGTAGTGTTCTGAGATGCGAGAAGGTCAGTACCAGATGCGAATGCCGGGTGAGTGACCATAAGTGCAATTAAAAAAGCGCCTGCTGACTTTAAGTAAAATTTAGCTTTGCGATTTTCGCGTGCTTTACGGAATAAAGACGCTACCGCCCATCCCTTACCGACGTTAAGGGCACTGCCTTTGGTTAACATGTATGTTTTCTCCGAAGTAAACAAAAGTGAATCGCGTAAGTGCTTGTTTACGCGGGCGCAATTGTCCCATGACCCTAAAAAAAAAAAACTGTGACGCGTGTCACACTTTTCGGAATCATTCAGATTTATCCGAATATGTAAGTGAGTAGGCTTTGTTGACCAGTAAGTTAGGAAACGGCCTCCGGGATCTATAGCTATGAAAGTAAAAGAGAAAATGTGGAATGGTCGCGGCCGTCCACGCAAGTTCCAGCCAGGTGAAGCGGTGGAGTGGCGATTGCGTGCTCCGGATAATCTGCTTATGGAGCTGAGAATATGTGCCAGGGCTGGCAACAGAAGTGTGAATGAGGAAATTATTGCCAGGCTTTTGTTGTCGCTGAATTATCAGCCTGGGAAACCTGTCATTAAAACTGCGGAGGGTGAGCGGCTTATTGCACTGGCGGTGAGATTTGAAGAATGGCTAGGGCAATTGCTTGATAGTGAATCTGTTGATGTTGCTAATGAAATTAAACCCTCGCCCAAACAAGAGCAATTATGGATGTGGCGTGAGGGTGAGCGGATTTTGCTTCCAGGGAAAACGACCGGATATAGCATGCGTATTCCCGAGAATCTTGCTGATGAAATCAGGGCAATGGCGAAGGTGCATAACCGTAGTCTGAATGACGAAATGCTCACCCGCCTGATGAATACGCTGGGTTATTTTACGGAAAGGTTGCTTGACCAGAACGAGGATGCGCAGGCACTTAAAGTTCTCTGTATGGAGTTTGAAGTTTTCCTGAAGGAGAGAATAAAGGAGGTGGAGAAAAGTGACCTTCCGTGGGACGAAAAGTCGTCTCAGTGATCGATTCTGGCCGGAGCTTTCCGGCCAGTTGTGCTGATTTACTCTGTGAGGAAGTGGTCCTTTTCAGCTTTATCTTCCGCATCATTAATCGCACTGATGTTCGTGTTTATAAGTTCTTCCAGTTTCACTCCAGAGTCGGGGCCTTTGAGTGTTACGAAGATATCTGAAACCAAGGCAGTTAGAATCATAATACCTTCACGTGACCCGGATACTTTTTTAATGAGGTCGCGCCTAAAACCTTCAAGGTCGAAAGAGCTGCCTTCTTCTTTCGATTTATACACCATCAGTCCCAGTCTGACTAGTTCGTTCACAATGGACGAATAATTCATGTCTGAGGTTGTGGCTCCCTTCTGAAGTTCTATTTCCAGAATATCCTGTATCTCACGGTCGATTTTGTCTTTGAAGTATATGTTTTTTCTTGTCATGTTATTTTCTCGTGAATTTCATACAGTGCCTGATGCGGCACTACAAATGAGTTCTGTGGCGACTGTAAGTGTTTTGTTTCTGTATCAAGCTATTGAATTTCTGTATAAATATCTTGTATGAATGTGTGCTAATCCAGCACCTTAGGGTGTGCTAGTCCGGCACCATTATGTGTGTTAATCCGGCACCATCATGTGTGCTGATTAGGCACTGCTTATATTTAAGTTACTCTATTTATTATGTACACACAATCCCCACACAGAGCAGTGCTTGATTAGCACACATGACAGTGCCTAATTAAGCACTGTCATGTGTGGGGTAAAGGCACTGTAGTGTGTGTTAATCAACACACCTTAAAAGCTTACATTTAAGAATCCCGAAATCTAACGCCTTTCATTCAATTGAATTTAAAGGAAAAATCTGCAAGACGAAGTCTTGCGTGGGGTGTGATGTTTTAAAGGGTTAGTAAAGAGCGGCATGTTAATACCGGCTACTGCTCTGACATGTTTATTTCGGGCAGGTGTTAAATCCCCGCAGGAAAGCGCTCACGCGCGTTTGTAGTGAATTTACTTGATTACGACGATCCGCCGGGGTATTTTTTAAAGCGCCTCTCCAGGGCCCGTTTATTTCGCTAAAAGGCCAAACCATGAAAATATCGTTACTGCCTGCTGCTTTGCTGACTCTTTCACTATCTGCTGGCGCAGCTCCGCAGATGTGCTTTGATCAGGCCGGCAAAGATTATCAAATTGATCCGCTTCTGCTTATGTCAATTTCGATTAAAGAGAGCCATCTGGTACCAGATGCGATAAATGGATCAAACAGGAATGGGACAGAAGATGTCTGTGGGATGCAGGTGAACAGCTCTCATTACGGTAAACTTAAAAACTTCAATATTACCCGTGAGCGCCTGTTAAATGATCCATGTATCTGCGTTTATACGGGTGCATGGGTACTGGCGCACAACTTCAGGTCATACGGAAAAAACTGGGACAGCGTGGGGATGTATAATACGGGGCCGAGCAAAAAGCTCATTACGCAGCGCAAGGCCTATGCACAGGATATTAAAAATATATATCGCGTATTACTGGCCAGAAAAAAGTTACTTTCTGAACGTCTCGCGCCAGCTGCGGGTAAGGAGCATGAGATAAAAACTACAGAAACAGCATCGCTTAACAGCGGGCAGTAAAAAGCCGCTCTGTTGAGCGGCTTAATTTTCAGGCCTTCAGTTTTGCAAACTCTTCAGCCATTTTCCAGAGCACCTGATTTAATTTGATGTCACCATCTATTCCGTTGACTTCCCGCGTTCTGGTCATCTTCCCTTTTTCCGTTCTGCCACGAATTCCCCCACGGATCACATTTTCCTGCACCACGTTAAACGTGGTCCATAAATCCTGGCCTCTGTCGAGCACACGGCGAGGGTTAATAATTTGCTCCGGTGTAATCGGCGCTGGTTTTCCATCGTATTTAAGTTCCAGGGCGGTCGCACCAAAAAGGCGCTGCTCAGGCAAAGTGAGCTGAATGCTTTTCATGAGGTCAATATTTTCATCAACCGCGTCAAATGTTTTCAGCACCGTGTAAGCGCCTTCAATAACCTGCCCGACAATATCCCCTTTGTGGGGTACGCGGATTTCACCAAAATCCTTCCATGCAACCAGACCATTACTGCAAACCTGACGAAACATGCCTGGGATCATTTTATAGCTGCTTGAACCATCATGGCTATTCAGCAGAATAATTTCCGGTACTTCTTTTCCGTTAATCTGGTCATGACGGCGCAGGCGAAGCATATGCTTTGTAAAGTCGCGTTTATCCTGGTCACGTGTACGTGACTGAGTTGCATAATATGGCTGAAAACCTTCATCACGTAAGCGATCAAGAATGTTAATGGTCGGGATATACGTATAACGTTCAGAGCGTGAATCGTGTTTATCCGATGAGAACGCGCTCGGAACGATGAGCTGTAATTCATCATTCGTCAGCGGACGGTCTTTGCGGATCGAGGTAGGCATACGATAGCGGCTTGCTAAACTGACCATTTTTATTTACTCCTGATTATTTAGTTAGAGATGAAGAAATAACGCGGTGAAAATTATCCAGCGGCATTGCAGCTGCCACAGGGCGACCATCTACAACCCAGACAGAGATATAATCCGGGCATTCGTCATTAATTAACGTCAGCTCAGTGGCATTCACTGGAGGCGTAAAAATTAACGGTTGTGGCTCCCCTTCCGATGCTGCCAGGACCCAGCAAAACAGATCCGTGAACTGAGACCTGGTGAGGTTCGAATCACATCTTCCGGTAGATTCTTGAGCGGCGGTTTTGACGTTGACGTTTCGTGTGTGCATCCTGGTTTTCTCCTGTGGTGATGGTTGTCCATCTCCCTGGTGAGTTCTCTCGCGGCAAAGGGCAAAGGAGCAACAGCGAAGGGCGGAAGGAAAGGGGCGGAGACAAAAGTTTTTGCGGCACGCAAAAAGTTTTGGCGGAGTGCATTTCACCCCTTGGATGACGACCCGACGGTGCTACGACAAGCCCTCCGCGTGAGGACGCACGGGGGATGGCTTCACCGGGGGAACAGGATGCACACACCCGACACGTCGGAACGGCGTGGCGACCTTAAAGCGACGGCATCAGCCGGCGCGGTGAAGGCGTTCCGGACGGCACGGCCGGAGAAGCCGCAGCCCTTGACCTTCGCCATCAGACCCTAGCGTCAGCCCGAAACCCGGAGGGGTTCGGCGGAGCCCGGCGGGTGCGCAGCAGCCGCCCTGGCGGAGTGGGGCTCGACGACCGGACAGCGGCGCTGGCCGGGAGCCGAAGGGGGCCATCGCCCTGCCCTGTTTTTCGGTTATGGCCATAACTGAGCTGCAGCTGAGAAAGTTAACCAGCAGGACGCCGGTTATGACCGCCGATGAGGAGAGCATCACTGCAACGGGGAAAGACAGGAGCGCCGGAGGCGCTTTCGCTCTCCCCGTTTCCCCGAAGGGGTAGCGTTTTTTGCGGTTGCCCCGATGATATGCACCGGGGCCAGGATTTCCGCTCAGATCGGTTCTTCGCTGTCACCTCCGTTTTCCTGTTCATAGTGCATCATGGCCATATTCAGCAGGGCATTAAATCCCTCGATGCCAGCCCCGTCCGGCTCGCACTGTTCGCACAGGTGCAGCAGATTGGCCAGAAAATCCGTGATGACAGTTTGCACGCTTTCGCTTTCCCTGTTCAGCCCGGTTTTACGGGCAAATTTCCAGAGCACATCTGCAGCCAGCGCGGCGTGATCATCGTTGCTGCGGATTTTTATCGGTTCAGCCTGGCCTTGCAGGCGTTCTGCCATCGTCTCCAGCACGGTGGCCGGAACAGCGTTCAGTGTGTTGCTCATCATTTTTCTCTCTCCCTGCGGCAGGTCTGCCCTGCCGCTCTGTCAGTCAGGCGGCCACGGTGGCCAGAAAGTTTTTCATAGCTTCGAAACGGCTGCGGAACTCCAGACGTCCCTTCCAGTCATTGAAGTAATAAACGGGGGTATAACGCACGCGATTTGCTTTCAGGGTCAGCGTGTTACCGGTCACGACTTTCGCAGGGATACCCAGCAGTGACAGCTGGATAAAGGCCATATCAGCCACCATCGGATCGATATCTGTGCAGGTGGCATACAGCTGTTCTGACGGGTTATATCCCGCATCAGCCATCCAGTATGCAAAGGCAATGACCATACTGGCGCTACCACAGGCAGGCTCATCTAGCGTCATCCAACCCTCACGCTTTATCGTCTCCTGAGCGCCGGGCATGAGTAGTCCGGCCATCAGGCGGGAGACGGAGGACGGAGAGAAATACTGCCCCATTTCATCCGCGCCCAGCTCCTGCTCCATATACAGCGCGCCGAGGAAATCATGAGTTTCACCCGCCAGTCCCTCCACCAACAGGCAGAACAGCTGGTTCATGGCGTCTAAATCGGACGGTTCATAACGTTTGCAGATCAGATAGTTACTTTCCATACCCTCTGGCGTGCGCAGCCGAGCCACATCCAGCTGGCTGGCAGCAAGCTGGATAAAGTCGCGGAACACTTCGGAACGGCGCATATGTTTCGCAGTCTGACGGAAGACACTGGCGAACTCTCTACGCGCCTCAGCTGGCGACAACATTCGGGCAGGAGCAGAAGCCCGCGGCAGCGCCTCTGCCTGGTCAGACAGGAACAGGGATTCAAAACTCAGTTGTGACATGGTTTCTCCTTACCGGCCGCCCGCGGGCGGCCGTCTCCTGTTAAGCCAGTCCAAGCGCCGGGTAGACGCTGACAGCCAGACCGCAGTCAGCATCGGCGGCGTAGCCCGTTTCGGCATTTACCACGGACAGGAACGGCTGCCACTGTGAGAAGCGCAGCGCGGGTACGCGTGCGCGTTTTCCGGCGCGGAGGGCATTTACAAATGCCTTCGCCTGTGCGACAGTTTGCGGGTCAAATTTCACGATCAATCTCCTTACTTTGGTTGTGATTGCCGTATCTCGTTTTGGTAGGCCAGATACGGCGTTGAGAAAGCAGGGGCAACCCTGCTTTTTTAATGCGCGGAATTCAGCGGCGCATCGAGACAGAAACGTGCGATCACGTCGCCAATCAGCTCACGGTGATGGCGGGTGTGCAGGTCATGGCACTCAAAGAAACGCGCGCCGTACCGGACAAAAATTGCGGTCACATCCCCGCCCGTAAACTCCATTGATTTGAACGACTCCCCGCCAAACCCCCTGCACCAGTCCACTGGCGGCAGTGTTTCCAGCTGGTCGATATACCGGGCCTCGGTGATTTCCGCCCAGGGACGGCGATAGCCGTCATTCTGCTTTTCCTGTACCAGAGTCGCGGGGATCAGCTCCGCATCCGGATAGAGACGGCGAAGGGATTCCAGCGTTTTCGCTTCACGCTGAGTCACCCACTGCCCGTCCAGTTGTGTTGCGCAGTCATAAACGGCGTTATGAGACGGAACAAAAAATGCCATTGGTGCAGCGGTCGGGGTGTTAACGCTCATGTTTCTGGCTCCTGTCTGATGAGGTTCCGTGCGGCGGCTGCCGCACGGGGTGAATCGGATTTAAATGTCGATACCTTCGCGCTCGATCAGGCGCACAAACTGTTTGAAGTGGTCAGCTTCAGCCACATGGATATGGCGGAACTGTTTATCGACGCCGCTGGTGAGGGCGTAGAAATAGGTGCAGCGCATTGTTTCGGGGCAGCGTCTGCGCAGTTTCTTCAGATCTGCAAGGCTGCTGAACTCCAGAACGTCCGATTCCTCCTCAGAGTTTTTTTTCGTCTCAGCGACGAGGATCGTGTACGACACGGTTTTTCCCCCTATCTTCCTGGAAGATTCGGGAGCGGCGGTTTTGACGTTGACGTTTCGTGTGTGCATCCTGGTTTTCTCCTGTGGTGATGGTTGTCCATCTCCCTGGTGAGTTCTCTCGCGGCAAAGGGCAAAGGAGCAACGGCGAAGGGCGGAAGGAAAGGGGCGGAGACTAAAGTTTTTGCGGCACGCAAAAAGTTTTGGCGGAGTGCATTTCACCCCTTGGATGACGACCCGACGGTGCTACGACAAGCCCTCCGCGTGAGGACGCACGGGGGATGGCTTCACCGGGGGAAC
>NZ_JAXQPQ010000025.1:0-3174 GCF_034427535.1 Enterobacter sp. A103 | reverse complement strand
ATGCGGACGACGGTGTTTAATTATATCGAGTGTGATTACAATCGGTGGCGTCGTCACAGTGCCTGTGGCGGCCTCAGTCCGGAACAATTTGAAAACCAGAACCTCGCTTAGGGCTGCGTCCACATTAAACGGGTAGGATCAATCCTAGTATAGGATACATGGAGTGTATAAAATTACGCAAAAAAATGCACAAAATTTTAATATAATTTGTCTTATATGTGCGCAAAAAAACATTTTCGCAATAAAATCCACTAATAAAATTAGAAATTCTTTGGGTTGAATTGGTTAGCGCTGACTGGCTATAGCCATGGGAACTGTTACCGGTCCGTTCAATCAATAATCCCCACCGAGTGAAATTTGAGCAATAGTAATTAATATTACGTTGAGCTGAGATGTGTTTATAACGAATTTCTCTTAATACAAAAACGTTGATCCTTTTTGTGAATAATGAAGACATATTAAGTGAATAAACTAACCATCAACGTGGCTCATGACAAAGTCACCGCTCCTGAATCACTACGGGTTTAGCAGATAACTCAGAGCTATTCCTGGATTGTTCCCGCCCCGGTAAACATTCCTGTCTTATAGTTCTGTTCGCCATGATGGGTGGCGACGCCTTTCGTCACGCCTGGCAGCTTAACTGTGCCCAGCTCAGCATTTGCTGATGCTTACATTCATCACACTCATTCAGAAAAAAATTCAAATTTGTTAGATATTAGGAATGTAATTATCTAATATTACACACATATTTAACTTCTCAATCATTTGTTATGTGCTACCTTACTTGTTAAATTGCTATGATTCAAAGACTGTTATACAGAATAATTACCACAGGACACTATCAAGGATAGTGATTTTGGAGCATCGGTTAGCATTAGTGCGGTTATGTTTTTAGTCCGCCGTCCATCAGTCACAGACAACCTGTACCAGATTGCGGTACAAAGGAACTTAACCCCGGGAAACCCAGATCTAGCAACTGCAGTCAGAGCAAGTGAAATGGCTGGATGATAAAAACAACTTCTGGTTGGATTGTATTTTAACCAATATGACGCGATAAAAGATATACAGATTTACCATGCACAAAATTCCAACTTACAAATAGTTGGTCCGTTATCCGTTATCACATTAAATATCAACTAACCAAGTAAAACATCATATTCGCATTCTTTTTACAAACAGAACACGAGGTGACTTATGACTAATGAAGAATTATGGGAAGCATGGGAAGGGAGTGTCTCCGGTACTGAACGTATAAATCGTCATATCGCAGTAACAAGGATAATTCAGGCCTGGGAAACGCACAGTACAACACTTGACCTGTCGGGGCTTGAGTTAACATCATTACCTCCAGAACTACCCTCATCGATAACTGAGTTAAACTTAGAGAATAACCAACTTCACGAGTGGCCTGAACATCTACCACCTAATCTTCAGAGATTAAGATTAGGTTTTAACAACTTATCCGTCATTCCTAATGATATAAATTTACCTTTAAGAGAATTATCTCTGGAGTATAATAATTTAAACACAACGCCATCTCATTGGCCCAATACCTTGGTTCGTCTCACTGTTTTCAATAATCAGCTAATAAGCATTGACAATTTACCACAAGGCTTAAGATATCTATCAGTCAACAATAACCAACTTTCTAGGCTTCCCACTCTACCTCAGAGCCTAGAATATCTATCAGCAAGTACAAATCAAATAACAAATTTACCCTCAACATGGCCTCATAGTTTAGTTGATTTGAATTTAAGTTATAATCCGCTTACGCCGGGATTCTCGCTTCCCCCAGCACTTATAAATTTTGCGGCTACATCTACAGGCCTCACTGAGTTCCCCTCTTCTTTGCCAGCAACATTGCAGACACTCATTGTTCTCGGAAACCGAATTAGTCATTGGCCTGATATACTACCTCCCAATCTAACCAACATAACTCTTTCAGATAATTTACTGACAGATTTACCCATAGATCTTTTAAGAAGTATACCGAGCCTAAGATCAGTTATGATAGAAAGAAATCCGCTCGCTCCGGAGACTACTCAGATGATTAATAATTTAGTATCCGGAGATACCTATCATGGTCCACGAATTTACTTCGGTTCTCCAGCCTCACAACCATCATCTGTAAGATGGTTTCGACAGGATGGTAGTCAAATTGCAGTCAATATAACTAATATGGCTCCAACTAGGCAAGCAGAAGTACCAAGACCGCCAGCAACACTTCCTACGTTGATAGAATCATTAGGTCTGATACCAAGGCCTATAAGACAACCTATGTCTATTCCGTGGCATTTACTTGGTGCTGAAGGTAGTTCGGTTAGTTTAAGTTCGGTGGCGGATGATGCACTTTCAGCATCCCAAGAACGACCTCTTCATGTGAGTGATTATCCATTTATATCTCAAACATTATTTGACGCGCAGTCATATCCCCAACGCCTTTTAGATGCAGAACAACCGCTTCAGTTAACCGTTTCAAACTGGTTTAACTCTGCTGAGGCTAATAGTGTATCTAGAACATGGGCAGAATTCATAAATGAGCCAGCGGCTAATGATTTCAATAATTTTATATTTCAATTAAGGAAAACAGCTAGTGCAGATATACCCGGTTTTCAGCAGCAGGTATCCTCTTGGTTGGTACAGTTGGCAGCAGATCCAGTTTTACGTGAGCAGACATTCAATCGCGCTTTACAGGCTACAGCGACATGTGAGGATCAGGTTGCCTACGTTTATAATGAAATGCAGAGAATGGCGCTGTCTGCGAGAGTGGCTAATAGCGATCTGAATCACTTAACGTCAGAAATGATCGACACAGCTCGTCAAGTATTTCGAATGGAGAGGCTTGATCTCATTGCCAGAGAGCAATTTTCCAGGATATTTAGAGAATCCCTTAACCCAGAAGAAATTGAAGTTTCTCTTGCCTATCTTGTAAGCCTCAGAGAAAGGTTACATTTAACATCAGTAACCTCAGCGATGAATTATCCAAACTTCCTTCAAGTTATGGTTCCAGCAAATGCTCAGGCTGAAGCTTTTGAAAGGATCGTCGCGGATGAGAACCGAGATTTTGTGGGCTGGCTGGCAGAGTGGGAACCCTGGCAGCAGGCACTCAGCCGTATCGCACCTGACCAGTACCAGGCCGCCCTTGAGCGCCGCGCTGACGCCTTCGGCGCCAGT
>NZ_JAXQPQ010000028.1:0-2714 GCF_034427535.1 Enterobacter sp. A103 | reverse complement strand
GGAGGCCGCCGCCTTCGGGCGGCGGGAACAGACATGACCATGCAATATGACCTGAACCGAATCAACACCCTGACCGCATCCGACCTGGAGTTTATCCGTCAGCAGGGCGAGGACGCGCGCCGCGCCCTCAGCGATGCCGTGACCGGCCTTCTGTCGACACCTGAAGGATGGTGCGTCTGCGCCGAGTTCCGCACCGAGTTCGGCGGCTTCTTCCCCGTCCAGTGCCGCTTCAGCGCGGACGGCAGCGATGACTGGCATCTGTGCGTGTGCAGCCCCGGCGAAGTCTCACCTTACTGGCTTCTGGTGCTGCTCTCCTCCGGCGGTGAAGTGGTGCGTACCCTTTACCAGAGCGACACGCTCCAGCCTGACAGGATAAACCAGCTGATCGCGCAGCTGGCAGGTATGCGCCGCTTCAACTGCACAGCCAGCACCGTGGTGAACCTGATGAGCGAGGAGGTGACAGCATGATCCCGTCCTCACACGCGCTCGTTTCCCTGAAGCCCGCCCGTCAGGCTGCAATTCAGGCTATCAGCCATGTTGAGTCTGCCCGCGAACGCGGCGCACGACTGCCCGCCATGCCGTATGTGCGTACCTTTCTTCGCTTGCTCACGGGCAGCGGACGTCTCAACGCCACGGTGGCCAATAAAATACCTGGCCTGCACTGGGTGCCAAATAACCGTCATTCGAACCTGAAACAGGTCGAGGAGGCGCTTAACACCATGATCGCCACCAGTGGCGAAGCCTGCCCGCTGCCGCTCACGATTGACGTTCAGGCCGAACTGTTTCCTGAAGTCATGCACACCCGCACGGGTCGACGGCTGCACAGGTCCGGCATTAAGACCACGCGCCAGCTGCGCCGCCAGTCCCGCGAGTACGAACAGCGCTGGAAACTGCGCCAGAACCTGCTGGAGCAGGCGAAAATCGACCTGAATTTTCAGTCACCGGAAACCGTCTGCACCTGGTACACCCGGTGGAGCGACGAGTTTGACGCGGCAGAGCTTGCCGGACCGTTCTGGCGCTGGCAGTCGCGGTTCACGTCGCTGAAGGAACTTGACTGGCTTCGCATCAGCGGCGAGCCGCTGTATGCAGTGATGTACGAAATCCCGTTTATCGTGCGGGAGACTCCGGGATCTGTCCGTACTGCTGAGCGCTGGCAGGTGCCGAACAAGCTGCGGTATCAGCAGGGGGCAGAATGAGAAATAACCCCTGCAAGACGGAGCTGAAAGTCGCGCGCAGCCAGCGTAACAAGCTCCGTACCATGTCGGCAAAGCTGAAAGAGATGTGCTGCGAGTGGGACGGACTCAGTGGCTGGCTGGAAACCGAAAGCGAGCAGCTGGCTGAGAGTATAGACAGGCATCTTGAGGCGCTCGAAGACCAGATCCGCGAGTGGTCAGAAGGTACGGATAACCGGGAGGGCTATTGAGCATTATCAGCCGCAGGTTCGACAAAAAAGAGACAGGAACCGTGTTCCGGCATGCTGAAAGCGGGAAGATCCTGTACCGCCTTGATGCCCGGCTGGAGCGGGATGACTGGGAAATGTTGCAGGCGTTGATCAGCCTTGTCTATAACGCCGGCGTAGCCGCCGGAAGCGAACAGCGAGCCGCTGATATTCGTGAGGCGCTGGGGATTGCAGTGGCTAAATGACGCGGAAAAATGATGAGGATTTATACAGTTTTCAGACTGTTATTCCTGGGCAGATGATCGACGACGGGATATAATGGCGATGGCGCTTGAGGCTTTTTGCCTCATGACGAGAAGGTGGTTTGTTACCGGTTGTGTGGCAGAAAGCAGAAAGCCCCGTAGTTAATTTTCATTAACCCACGAGGCCACCTGTATGCCTAGACAACATCAGGATAGCCTCTTAGATGCCGCAAGGCAAGGAGAAGAAGGCCATGAAACTGCCACGAAACACCCTGCTCTGGTGCGTATTAATAGTGTGTCTCACACTGCTGATATTCACTTACCTGACACGGAAATCGCTCTGCGAAATCCGATACAGGGACACGGACAGGGAGGTGGCAGCTTTTATGGCTTACGAATCCGCTAAGTAGCTAACCCCGGCGGGGGGAAACCCCCGCCATTCAGGGGCTGAGACTGTGTGGACATGCCTGAAGCGCCTTTATGAAGGGGTTGCCGGTTTACCGGTAGCCCCTTTTTCCTTCCTGACGCGACCGCACGCCTGAACTTCCGGGAAGGGCTGTTCCCCTGCGGGGAACGGGGGAAGGGGGACGCGCCTTCGGCGCTGCCCCTCTGCTCCCTCCGCCTTGTCCACACTCCAGCCTTTCCCGCCTGATTTTGCTGAAGTCAGAGCGCCATGAGTTACCTGCCTGTGCCTGGCATCAGCCTGGTTTTCCCTGTGTTCTTCATTCCGGGCGTCATATACGGCGTCCTGCTGGTTAACTTTCTCAGCTGCAGCTCCGTGGCCATAACCTGAAAACAGGGCAGGGCGATGGCCCCCTTCGGCTCCCGGCCAGCGTTGCTGTCCGGTCGTCGAGCCCCACTCCGCCAGGGCGGCTGCTGCGCACCCGCCGGGCTCCGCCGAACCCCTCCGGGTTTCGGGCTGACGCTAGGGTCTGATGGCTAAGGTCAAAGGCTGCGGCTTCTCCGGCCGTGCCGTCCGGAACGCCTTCACCGCGCCGGCTGATGCCGTCGCTTTAAGGTCGCCACGCCGTTCCGACGTGTCGGGTGTGTGCATCCTGTTCCCCCGGTGAAGC
>NZ_JAXQPQ010000015.1:0-43134 GCF_034427535.1 Enterobacter sp. A103 | reverse complement strand
GTGTTATGCCCTTACTGTGGTTGCCTGAGCGCTTACTACGAAATCGACAAACTATCTGCTTTAAGAGAAAAAAACGGTAAAGGGCATCTGTCTGATTGGGATAACGTACTGAGAAACTATACAGGACCCGGTTAATTATCAGCAAGCACTGGGTTATACAGCAGAACTTACAGCGCTACCTGTATACCTGAACCAGCTTTATCATTTCCAGTGCGCGTCCCAGGCGTTTGTTGTCGACGATGGTACCCTGGTCCAGTTCTCCCAGCCGGTCGTAAGTGATGAAGGGCAGGGAAGTACCACCGGCACGGAGCTCGATAGTGCCATCCGGATACTGCCAGACATCGATGTATTTCCCCTGAAAACGACGATTTTCTTCATTATCTTCAAGCAGATATAGCTTCTTATCGTACTGTAATTGCAGGCCCGACGCGGTCGTGGCTGATGCACGCGAGGCGGCCGTAACTTGCGGGGGATCCATAAACCAGCCTGTGTCATCAGCTTGCGTACTGTCTCTTTGGCCAGATACAGCCCATGAACCTCGGCGAGCTTCTCACAGGCTAAAGTCGGGCCAAAATCAGCGTAGCGTTCGCGGATAATACGTAGTGCTCGTTCAGCGAGGCCCGGCATGAGTTGCTGGTTGCCAGGCTGGCCACGACTCTGGTTGTTCATGCCAAGCGGTCCGAGTTGATGATAGCGTTTCAGCAGTCGGCTGCAATGACGTGGCGTAATGCCGAGCATCTCCGCAGCTTGGCCAGGACGTAGATTGCGATCGATGACATCCTGAAGGATTTTGAGGCGGTTTACATCGTTCATTGAGAAAAACTCCGTTCCGTATGCCGTCATGAGTCTCATCCTTTGAAAGCAATTATCGCTGTGGTGAGACTGTAGCGCGGACATGTCTATTTGGTCAGAGACGGACATCTCAATTTAGCTACTACAAATTTAGTGCGCATAACAAAGATTATGTTAAATTTAGTCCGTCGTTCATTTAAAATCAATATGTTATTAATGATGCGCATCCCTTTCTTGCCAATGAATCTATTGCGGCAACTTAAGAAACAGAGTGTGTTCCTGGGTTTTCGATGGTTTAAAACCATGATGAAGATAAAACCCTTTGGCTTCTTCTGTCAGCGCATGAACCATAATTGCACGAACGCCTATATTTTCAGCCACCCGATAACAGCGCAATACTGCATCGTGCAGTAAATCAGCACCCAGCCCTTGTCCACGAAATGAGACATCGACAGCTAGGCGAGCAAGTATAATTACCGGGATTGGATCTGGTATATTGCGCCTGAGACTTCCCGTCGCTTCTACATGGTTAACGCTGCCGGTGGCCAGGGAGTAAAAACCGGAAACCTGTTTGGTGCCTGTTTTACAGATAACGAACGTACGGGCGGCACCGCGAACCATAAATTTTACGTGTTAATAACTGCTATTTGATCGGCGCCACCGATCAATTGAGTGTTTTTTTGGGTATTGCGGGTGATTTATTTCCTGCATGGAGTGAATTAATCCGAAATTTATTTGTTAACAAATGGCGAATTACTGAAAATAAATGTTTTTATGTGTTTCTGAATTGTTACCATTTAGTTTATTTTACAGGGTATCGAAGTCTATATGACTGTTTTTTTTATCCTTTTTAAATATGTGCAATAATATACTTTTTATAAATTCCTCATGCTCCCATTTTTTCTTCTTTGGTTATAGCATTCTAACTAAATTGACCAGCTCCCTGAGTCGGGAGAGGTTTTTCTATATCTCGGACTTAATCAATCATGAAATCAAATCATCATCAGAAAAAAAGAAAGTCTTTCTCCTACGGGGGGGAACCGGCAGAATTAAAATCTCTGTTGTCGGCGTTTGGTCTGGCAGAGCGTTGTTGCCTGGACGCCCTGTCTCCACTCGTGGTTTTCACAAGAATGTTAGTTGTCGGAGCATGTTTTCTTATTTCCGTCCCGACCTTTGCAGAAGGGGGGGTATCTGTTCAGGGGACACGAATTATTTACCCACAAAACGCAAAAGAACAAACTGTGCGGGTCAGTAATTCTTCAACCACCGCTTCTTTTCTGGTTCAGTCGTGGGTGGAAGATGCTCACGGTAAAAAAAGTGATGACTTTGTGGTCACTCCTCCTCTTTTTCTTAGTACGCCGGGGAGAGAAAACACCCTTCGCCTTCTATTTACCGGAGCGTCGTTACCGCAGTATAAAGAGTCATTATATTATTTTGTTACAAAGCAAATCCCTTCAGAAGACAAAAAGGAGCTCGAGGGTAAAAATATCCTGAAGGTCGCACTGGCAACCCGAATTAAATTGTTTGTCCGCCCTGACGATCTGGCCGTCGCCAGAGAAGACGCGCCTTCACTTTTATCGTTCACTCATGTTTCGTCGGGACTTGATATTTATAATCCCACACCCTATTACCTAACCCTGACACACCTGAATGCAAACGGGCATGCTCTTAATGATATTATGGTTAACCCGAACGAGCATTCTTATGAGAAAGCGCCGGCGGATGTAAATATGGTGGTGCTTAAGTCTCTTGATGACTACGGTGCAGAAACGAAACAGCTGCAATACACAATTAAATGACAACCCCGTAACATTATCTTTATGTTGCGATTGCGAATAAATTAAATGTCTAAAGTTAATTCTTTCAACTTATTAAAGCCGGTTTACGCTAACAAATGACATTGCTAGTAAAGATTAAATATCATCTCAATCAATCAGGTAGAGTGATTTTATTATTAACATTGTTGCTTCTGTCATATTCTCGTGTGACCAGCGCCAGACTATATTTTGACCCATCAATGTTATCAGGCGATCCGAATCAGGTGACAGACCTTTCCCGGTTTGAGGACGGACAAAACCAGCTTCCCGGTGTTTATCTGGTTGATGTTTATCTGAACGGCCACAGTGTATTTAGCAGGCAGCTTCGCTTCGAAACCATACCTGCTCCTTCTTCTCTTCCCGCAGGAAAGGCCAAAAGCAATGACGGTGAAGTTCGTGACAGTACGGGGCTGGCAGCCTGTCTGACGAAAAAAGAACTGGCTGAACTGGGAGTTAATTTCTCTGCCGTAGCGGACCTGCAGTCGGTTCCTGACGGGCAGTGTGTTTCCCTCGGGAAATATATTCCTGGTGCTTATATCGCGTTCAACTTTCAGGCCATGCGTCTGGATGTCAGCATTCCCCAGATTGCCCTCCGCAGCAATCCACGTGGCTGGATACCTCCGGAGCAGTGGGATGAAGGCATCAATGCTGCGCTGTTGAGCTGGCAGTTCAGTGGCAGCAACAGCCAGACCGGGAGTAATGACAGCAGCAGTCAGTACCTGAACTTAAGCAGCGGGGTAAACTTTGGCGCCTGGCGTCTGCGGGATAACAGTGTGTGGAGTCATTATACAAGCAGATTTGGACATAATCAGCGCTGGCAACATTTGGATACCTATATTCAGCGTACCGTTATACCGCTGAACAGTGAATTTACTGGCGGGGACAGTACCACAGGCAGTGATGTGTTCGATTCACTTACATTCCGGGGGCTTCAACTGGCCACGGACGATACTATGTACCCTGATTCCATGCGCGGCTTTGCGCCGGAAATCAAAGGGGTGGCAAACAGCAACGCCCAGGTCAGTATCACGCAGAACGGCAATGAGGTTTATCGGACCTTTGTTGCACCGGGAGCCTTTGTGATTAATGATCTCTATCCCCTCTCCTCGGGAGGGGACCTTGAGGTCACGGTTAAAGAAGCGGATGGTGCCTTACGGGTATTCACCGTGCCTTACTCCTCCCTGCCGGTTCTGCAACGTCAGGGGCGTATTCGCTACAGCCTCACCGCGGGGCGTTACCGAAGCAATAATGACCGCTACACCCATCCTGCATTTGTTCAGGGGACCCTGCAATGGGGACTCCCGTTCAGTATTACGGCGTACGGGGGAACCCAGCTTGCCGATAATTATCAGGCAATTGCCATCGGAACGGGGTTTAATATGGGGGGCTGGGGGGCACTGTCCTGGGATGTGACTCAGGCTGACAGCCTGCTGGCGGATGGCTCCCGCCATCAGGGCCAGTCCCTGCGCGTCCTGTATGGTCGCTCACTGATATCTACCGGCACAACATTCCGGCTGGCGGGTTATCGTTATTCCACTCAGGGCTTCCATACCCTGGATGAAACTGCGCTGAAAAAAATGTCCGGCTGGTTAGTTAACCCGGATATATCAGATGCTGCCGGGCATCCTGTCAAAGCTGACTGGAATGACTATTACAACCTTTACAGCAGCAAACGTGAGCGTCTTCAGATTAATATTTCTCAGCGACTCGGTGACTTGGGTTCTCTCTATGTTACAGGTAACCATCAGAGCTACTGGCATAAAAGCACTGTCACAGACTCCTTTCAGATAGGGTTCAGCGGCATGCTGAGTCGTATCACCTACAACCTGTCTTACGACTACAGCAGGATGAGTGACCGGGCGCAGAGGAACAGGACATTTTGGCTGTCACTGTCAGTCCCCCTTGAGGCACATGTCAGTGAACATCCGGTGTGGGCTACTTACAGCGCACGCAGTGATACCGACGGTGGAGTCACACATCAGGCCGGCTTAAGCGGAATGGCACTGGCGGAAAATAATCTTGACTGGAGCGTATCGCAGGGATACGGGCGTCAGGAGAAAGAAAGTGGTGATGCGGGTATGAGCTATCAGGGTACATACGGTAATGCCTCGTTCGGATACGGCTATGGTAAGGACTACCATCAGTGGCGCTACGGGGTGTCAGGTGGCGCGGTACTGCACAGTGAGGGCCTGACGCTTGGGCAACCGCTGGGTACCACCAGTGTGCTGGTAGTTGCTCCCGGGGCGGTGGATGTTCCGGTAGAAAACAGTACCGGTGTTCACACCGACTGGCGGGGTTATTCGATTGTTCCCTATGCCAATGCTTATCGTGAAAACGACGTCATGCTGGATACCAGCAAGCTTGACGACCATACCGATATCAGCAATGCAGCGGTTCAGGTCGTGCCCACGCATGGCGCGGTGGTGAAGGCTCACTTTGACACATACACAGGGGCCCGGGGCCTGATTACGCTGCAGCATAACGGCAGGCCCGTTCCCTTTGGGGCAACCGCCACCCTCGCTGCCGGTAACAGCGATCTGGTGGGTGACAATGGTCAGGTTTATTTGTCCGGTATGGCGCAGGACGTCAGCCTGACGGCGAAATGGGGTAACAAGCCTGACCAGCAATGTGTCATGCACCACCGTCTGACAGAGAACGAGCTTCATGCCCGGCTGGTGCGTTTTCAGGAAAACTGTCGCTGACTTTCCGGCGTTTTTTTTGTAAGTCCGGGAGGGAGACCTCCCTTCATCATGTTAATAGTGTAACCAATTGAAAAAGGAAATAAAATGCCTTCATATATCAATAAATTTACCACACTGAGTCTGTTGTCCTCGACTTTGCTGGGCGCATCATGGATGGCTAGTGCGGTCGTTCCGCCGACGACCAACACGGCCAACTCGGCGACGGTAAACGTCACCGCCAAGGTACTGGCAACTACCTGTACTCCCAGCTGGAGTAGTGATACGGAAGTCAAGCTCGGGAGTGTATCCACAGCTTCAATGGGAAACGCGGTAGGAGATGCGGGGCTGTCGAAAGACTTCAACCTGTCGCTGACACACTGTGATCCCGGGGTTACCTCGGTGGATGTCACCGCGAGAGGGACACCTGATACCGATGTTGCTGAAACCTATGCAAACAGTGAAGCTACGGGGGCAAAATTCGTGGCGGTTAAGTTGCTCACGGGAACTGAAGTACTTTCTAACGGGAAATCGCACAATTTCACTGCTGCAAGTAATACTATCAATATGCCATTTACGGCAAAACTGATTAACACGAAAGGAACCGGTGTCACACCAGGTGCTGTGAAAAGTAAAATTACGCTGGATATTGCCTACGAGTAATCGAAGCTGCTTATCATACCCATATCCGAACACAAAAGCGGCTCTTGTGTCGCTTTTGTGTTACAGAGCTAATTTAACGTGCGGGAATATCATGGAGTTAATTACTTTATTATTTTTAATTACTTTGTTCAGTTCGTGTGCAGAAGCCCAGACAATTTCAAATTCAGCCAACGGGGTAGATGCGTCGACTACCTACATGACTATCGGAGGTGATTATTCTACTTGGAACAGTTTTATCTGCTCAAGTGACTTACCAAACATTACCTTTAACTCAGGTTTCACCAGTTTAAGTTCTAGCAAAGATTCTGATATAGCCGATATCTCCGGTGGAGAATGCGATGGCTCTACTGTTTATACAGTCAGGGGGGACTACTTTCAATTGCGTGGTACTGCTATATTTAATCCCAATGGCAGGAAAGGAAATATTAAATTTACATTTAAAAAACCTGACGGCAGCCCCGGTTCTATTCTAAATTCTGTAATTGATGCAGGCAAGCCTAACAATATCTCTAGTCAATGTTCGGCTGACGTGCCCCGTAGCGTGAATCTCGGGACAAGCACTGCAGGCGGAAGCGCAAAATCAGTTGAGCTTGTTACTAATCCAAAAGGAACAGGCACGATAACCTACACACCAGGCCTACGGGATGCAACACAAAATCCGATACTTTCTTCTGGAACTGATTCTCTTTCATATCATATAACTGGGACAGGGATAACTAATATTGATGGGATGATATCCGGACCTATAAATATATCCAGCATTAAGATTGATTCCATATCAACGTCACAAAAAGCGGGTTTGTACTCCGGTTCATTAATAGTGTCAATAACCTGCCAGTAGGTTAATATTAACCGGAGCAGGATTTTGAGCCTTACCGGGTTTGAGTAAGTCTAAACGCTTAGAGAAAATAAATCCGAAATGACATCCAGTCGAACCCGCTGGAGGAAGGTTGTCCGAATTCTGCTGGAACAGCGCAGCGAATATCACCCTGCATCCGCTGCCATAAATTAAATCCCCCAAAGGCAGGCTGCAGGGTTCTGTCGCATTAAGGTGGCGCCAAGTAAGATACTTTTATTTTATGATGTTGATGAGTCATGTCTTTGAGCCGAAACATCTTTAGGCGCCTGCATTAAGAAAACCCGCACTTACAACGACAACAGCATGCGGTTATTCTTTAAATTGACCAGACATAAGGAATAGCTCTCGCTTGTTGCCAGATAATTCAACGTTACAGCGTTTTTTCTATCTGGTGCTTTCACGTTGCACTCTGCCTCGGTACTCTCAGGACTTGCGAAGAATTTTTCGGAGTTGTTTTCGATACATCTCTCTGACGGTATCCAGCGCGTCGCTGAGCTGCATTGCGGCGGGAGCAGCCCTGAACTGCAACGTGGACAGCATCCGGGGGGCGTATTTACGCAGCGTACTGTATTTTTTCGGTGATCAGATGCAACGGCTCGAAGTTGTCCTTACGTGACAGGAACCGCGTCTCTTCCACGCTGTTGATGAATTCCTGCCAAGGAAGGACGTCCTCTATTGCGGCCTAGGGATCTTCCCCGGATTCTCTGTCATTAAGCAATACCTGCCCGACGGTAACGTATTGCTTCAGCTTACTCTGAATCAGCTTTCCTGTTTGCTGAAGTCGTACGGCCTGCGTGCGTTTTGCCCTACTGAACAGACGGCCAAGAATACGTTCGTGCAGATCAATAACTTCGTCAGTCAAGGTGGCCCTGGCTTCCGATATGATACAAACCAGTGAGGCATAACGGCGAACATCCGTAAATTTTGCCAGGTCACGGCTACTCATTTTCCTGCTTTCGCGTGCGAGTTTCAGGAGCCGGTTCTGGTGAACGGAAAGCTCAATACAGCAAAACCCGGGCGGTTAGCTGGCCTGCGGTGTTTATTAACAAGCACGAGGTCATGCTCACTCAAAAAGCACATGCGGGTCAAAAGAACGTCATCATCCGGTACGACCAGCAAGCATTCTTTTTCTTCACTACTGAGTATTTGTCTCCGCTGCATAAATGCTTCCCCTGCATATAGTTCATTATAGTAACATCTGCACTGATCGAAATCGGTCGGTTGAACTCACAGGGCATTGAAGTCGATGATGCGTTAGTGATCTCTGAATCGATTGAAGTCTAAGGTTGTCAGGGCTGCAACAGCAGCCCTGTGCCAGAAGCAGACGTAATGGCTAAAAAACATTAGCATTAATGATTCAATTTATTTTCTGACCACATAATGAACTCAGTTTTTTGGAGCGCTTTACTGGATAACTATCCTTGTCCAAATTGAACACCATGTTCAATCAACCAGTCTTTCTGTTTCAATTCCTTCAGCTGCCATCTTTATACCCAAGGTGTGAGCAATCTCAATAATGTGTAGTGTGACTTTCATTTCTTCCAAGCTATTGATAAATGCTTTATCGATTTTTAATACGTCAATAGGTAACTTCTGCAAGATGGTTTTAAGCATATTAGTCTTAATGATTGCCGCGAAGCAGAGCGGTAATCATTACAGTGCCCTACATGATGAAACTCACAGCAGCATCAGGTCGGATTTTTCCGCTTTTCCGAAAGCTGCTGGCTGGCTCTAGTACATGGGGTCAGTTTGGATATAGAGAATTATTGTACGGTAAGCCTGTTTTTTGAACAGGCTTACCTATAGCAGTTGGGTGTACTTCCGCGCTATACGGCCTTTTCAGGGATTTGACCTTAATCGGATAACCTAAATGCGATACCTCAAGGGCGATAACTTAAAAGTGATAGCCGCTGACGCCAAATCAATCCCTTACGCACCACGATTGGTTAAATAATGCTCCTAACGTACAAAAATTTCTGATCTCCAAACTGACCCCTATACTGGAGGAAATGTTTGAAGAATCCGACATGTGGCTGACACATGGTTAGCCATGCGTGCGCTTGAAAAAATTGTGTTAGCCCCTACATGTGGGGTTGAAAAATGAAAAACACCACTAATTGGTATTATTTGATGAAAAAAAACATTAACATCAAAATTTTCTACTATCATGAGCACGATTTTAGACAAAAATCCTATCCGATTTTGAGTGACTACAAGCTGTAAACTTATTAATATGTACTAAAGGTTACCAATACGGTAAAATCCTCTAAAGACAACTGGTAATTCATACAGCACAAGGAGGCAAAAAATGGCTTATTCAGCTATCGCTGTTGCAAATGCCTTCATTGAGAAGGCGAACGAAAGAGGTATCTGTGACCTTTCTCCTATGAAATTGCAAAAACTTGTTTTTTTTTGCACATTCTTGGATGCTTGCTTTGTCTGGAAAACCACTGATTAAGGAACCTGTAAAAGCCTGGAAGTATGGACCTGTGATTGATTCTATCTATCATGAATTTAAATCATACGGCTCCAGAAATATCGTTTCTCTCGGTACCGAATTTGAAGGTTTAGATAGCGATGATGTGTTTGATATGAAATACATTATCCCTAATGTTGCCGAAGAATGATGAGCATGCCAACGCGATTATTAATGCAATATTAGATACTTATGGCAACAGAACAGCTACATACTTATCTAATTTAACCCATGAACCAGGTTCCGCATGGGCGGTAACTCGCAAGTTACATTGTGATGGCGGCGTGAGGGAGTTTGTTATCCCAAACGACATTATCAAAGAAACGACCATCAAGAAATTAAAGATCGATTAAATGTCTGACAAGGATAAGTCTGGTTCTTTTTATACCCGCTTAGCACAAGCGGCAAATAATCAGAAAGAAGAGGAGCCAGTAATTGACTCCTCTTCCGACGAAATGGTTCAGGAAGAGCAAGATGACTACGCAGCGCAAGCAGCACCAGATCCAGAATCGTTAGCTGAAATAAAAAAGGCTGCGGCTTTATCCGACGCAAAATTTTCCAAGCTCAAACGAAAACTGCTTAAAGGTCAAGTAAGACGCCAGAAGCAGAACAACAAGATGAGAAAAATATATGCGTCTAAGGCATACAAATTTGTATGGCTTTGGTCAATTTTTTTCTTTCTTATCTTTTTACTTCTGGCTACAAAAACCTTACAATAGAGGCACTTGACTTCAAGCTCACATCAAAATTTGAGTTAAATGATCCTGTATTGATAGCTTTGATTACTGGGGTTACTGTAAATATTGTTGCAGTATTCATTATTGTTATGAGAAATCTTTTCCCTTCATCAGAAAAAGAAGATAAAGAAGCCGACAAGACCGTGGAAAAAACTGAGAAAAAATAAGATGCATTTTGCTGATAATGGCTAACATATTACAATAAGTCGGGGACGAAGAAAAATGACTTGATGACTAATAATATTTACGCCATCTACGCCAAGAATATATTCAGACCTCATTCAAAATCTATCGGCCACAACGCCGGGTTTTCTTTATTCCTTTTCAGGCATGTTAAGCATCCGACGCAGCGTTGTATTCACTTCTTTCTGTCGCCTCGTAAACGCCACCTCAGCTTCAACCCCTCGCTCTTTGTTCCTTAGCTTGGCTGGCTCTACTTCCACAGCTAGCAAGGCGGCCAGGCAATCTTCTTTCGTAAACAAGTACGGTGACTTGGGTCTATCGCTGACCCGGTAGGCTTTGAGTCTGCCTTCAAGAACCCACTGTGTGACGGTAGCCGTTGAGATGCCGAGTAGTCCGGCGGCTTCCTTTCGTGTCAATGTTAGCTTTTCCATGGATGCCCTCGCAATCCCGTTCGTCTAAAGCCATCCTTACACAAAACGCTTTACGGATGTATCATCAGGCGATGTGGCGATGACATACGATGGGGTAGAGGTAATCACTTTTGATCAGATTCGGCCAATGATGATCTCTGAAGAACTCGCGGTAGGTGGATCAAATCGTTGCCCCCACACCAATACAACCTGCTAACATGCATAATCTTGCTGCTAAGCTAGCATTGTGATAATTAATAAACAAACGAAATTCTAGCTCGTTAACGAGTGGCGACTATGCCATAATAATTATATTATTCAGGGGAGTTCACTTTAATCGTTTGTAGGCAGACGGTCAGCCCCTTATGTAGTATTCATACGTTTACATTCTGAGCAATGATTAATTTTGTATAATCTGACAAAAACAAACATCTGATATTACACACATTTTCATCTACATTCTCCTCTGCTAATATGATATTTTTAGTATCTTTCCATACGAGGTTATAACCATATTCCTCATAGCCACTGAAGAGGGTTTCAGTATGACTGACACACAGAATAATTTACCACCGAACACTCAACTTGCTTACCAGTCAGAGGGCAGCGATTTTGGAGGGCCGGTTAGCATTAATACGGTGATGTTTTCAAGCCGTCATCCATCCACTACTGACAGCCATGGAGATAATCTGTACCAGGTTGCAATACAAAAGAACGGAACCTGGGAACTGCAGCCAGTTCAGGTCAAATGGCCGGATGACAATAAACAACTTGTAGCCGGATTACATCTCAGCTCTGCTGAAATGATAACAGGTATAAGGCTTTACCATGTCGGTAATAGCACATTATTCAGAAAACCGGATTCGATTAATGCAAGTACAAGTGTCGCTAGTATGCCCCATGCCGAAGAGATTCCATTACCTGTATCGCCTGTGTGGCAAAATATCGCGATATGGAATCCGAAATTTGAAGAAGCTGGCCTTTGGCATAATAACGCTTATGCTTCTTACATCGGATGGGATATAGACCTTGGTGCAAGTGGTTATGGCGGCGAGTACGAGCACCACGAAGGAGTAAGAGTGTATGATAATGGGGGTAATAGTCGTATGTCCGGGGGAGATATAAGTATATATATCGCCGGGACGGAGTCGATAGAGCAAACGCTATCTGAGAAATTTAATTCTGCGAATCAATATCGATTGTCTGTTGATACAAAACAAAAAGATAGTGATATAAAAAATGAATATCTTCAATTATGGGCTGGTGATACCAAATTAGGGGAAAAACTTGTTAGCACATCTTCAGACTGGACTACAACAACATTCAATGTGGATGGAGCAACATATTCATCTTTGACAGGGCAGCCGTTAAAGATAAAAATGGCTCCTGGGTCTGGAGATGGCGCGGTAGTTATAGACAATTTCAATCTTCAGAAACTGACACAGGCCATGTCATCCTTTGCTGCCCCTGATGGTATGAATGCCACCCCAGACATCCCAACTGTGAATCAAAATGTGGCACCCATGCTGACTTCCAACGTGGTTTAACTGAACTTGCGGGTACACCAGTACCCGCACTGTCACGGGATCCAGTTACAGTATGTTTGCATTTAGCGGAAATAATCAACCAGAGGGACTTCAGCAACCGTACATTTGTACTTATAGTCCAAAGCATATTTAATAACCAGGGAACCTTCACTGAGGTTTTTTATTATCTTAAATAAGATTATTTTGATGCTATGCACAACCCAACCTTTCTCAAAACAGATGTCGAAACTTTGAAAGCAGCATTTGCCATAATGCTCAGTAAAAAGAGATGGATTAATCAATGAAACTACAGGCAAGAAACTCTACTCTAGATTTGTCTGTTCCCCATGTCATGGGGATCCTTAATGTCACTCCTGATTCATTTTCTGACGGAGGATGTTTCAACACCTTTGATGCAGCAATCAGCCACGCCGAAAACATGATAAAGGATGGTGCTACAATTATTGATATTGGAGGAGAGTCAGCCAGACCGGGAGCCGGTGTCATCAGCGTTGACGAAGAGCTCCATCGAGTTATTCCAATCGTCGAGGCTGTAGCCACAAGGTTCGATGTCTGGATTTCTGTCGATACTTCGAAACCCGAAGTAATTAGAGAAGCTGCATCAGCCGGAATGCATTTGATTAATGATATTCGCTCTCTGAGTGTCTCCGGTGCCCCCGAAGCTGCGGCGAAAACTGGTTTGCCTGTATGCCTGATGCATATGCAAGGGCAACCAGCCAGCATGCAAAATGCTCCCGTTTATGATGACGTCGTGGCTGAAGTTAGTTTGTTTTTTAGTCAGCAAATCCAGACATGCATGAGAGCTGGAATAAAAAGAGAAAATATCATCCTTGATCCAGGATTTGGCTTTGGTAAAACCCTCAGTCATAACTATCAACTCTTGCACAATTTAGATTATTTTAATCGGTACGAGTTGCCATTATTGGTTGGGATGTCACGCAAGTCGATGATCGGTAAATTGTTAAGCAACGCTGATACTGCGCATCGACTCAATGGGACAATTGCAAGCTCTGTTATGGCGGCAATGAAAGGAGCGCATATTATTCGCGTACATGACGTTAAAGAAACTTACGAAGCATTACAAATAGTCAGAGCAACCCTTGAGCATTACAAACTCAACTTCTGATACTAAGTCATGCATATAAGCTTTAACAGTATTCTGTTGTAAACAGAACCTTATTTACCGCACAGCTGTTTATATTCATTAACATTACTTACAATTAAGTATCTCAACGGACAGGAATGTAATTTGTACAAAAATGAACATATTCCTGCATTGATAGCGTGGGTATATGACGGTATATTTTTTCATTGAGTGGAACGACAATTCCTTTTGTTTCGGTTTCAGGGAGGCCCGTGCCTCCCTTTTTTTTTCACCTCACCCGGTATACTCACTCTTTTCAGGCATGAACCTGTCGTGTTCATAACGGCCCTCTTTGTCTGCGCCCTCACCCGCAGGCACCAGCAGGCACCAGCAGGGCTCCTTTTATCTCCGGCAGGTTTTCCTCGTCCACCAGGATCAGATTACCCACCCGGCCATCCTTAATCACTGCATACGTTTTGACATTCATCAGCTGTACTCCCAGATATAAACAACACCAGGCCGCCCGGCCCTGACCCCTTCATCAATCCCTTTCAGGGCAGGATTATATCCGGGTGAGCCGGCACCGTACCCCCGAGCTGACTGATAGAACGCGGCCTGGGTTATATTCATGACCGGGGGCGTGCTTCCCAGCGGCGTCTCGCCACCGGTGGCCTGCATTACTGCGGCATCGCCCCCGGCAGGAATGAGCCACGTGATAAACATGAACGGGGCGCTGTGGGCCAGCAGCGTGAATTTTTCCCCCGGTCCGAGCCAGCCGAACCCGGGACCGGTGTCTGCGTGAAGTATCACCGGTGCGGGCGGCACCGCACCGTCAAAACTGACGACTCGGGAAACCCGCCCCCCCTCCACCATAATGACCGGTTCGATAAGGGTGTCACCGCCGTTTTTGCCCGTAACGGCGGCCCCCGTCTGCACGTCATATTCCGCTTCAATATCAGGCTCTGTCACCATCACCCTGGCATATGCACCGCTGGATGCTGGCGTGCTCAGCGTGTCAGGCCGGTTATCCTGAGTGTAGTCGCTGCCACCGGCAGCCTGCACTTCAAATATGATGCGTGTTGTTCCCGGTGATGGCACATATTTCCCGGAGACTTCCATTTTTTTAAACGCGATCAGACGTCCGGAACCGGCAGCAGCGCCCTGTGCATCCGCGGCATGCTGCGCGGCCAGTAGTTCTGACGCATGTGCATTTGCCTCTGAGGTACCTGCAGCTGTCGCACTGACTGCAGCATTATCCTCAGACGTTTTGGCCGCAGCCTTACTGCCCGCTGCTGCCGAGGCGCTGGCCGCTGCGTTGTCTTCAGACGTTTTTGCCGCAGTCTTACTGTCCGCCGCAGCCGTAGCGCTGGCCGCAGCATTATCCTCAGATGTTTTGGCCGCAGTCTTGCTGCCCGCTGCTGCCGAGGCGCTGGCCGCTGCGTTGTCTTCAGACGTGTTTGCCGCAGTCTTACTGTCCGCCGCAGCCGTAGCGCTGGCCGCTGCGTTGTCTTCAGACGTTTTTGCCGCCGTCTTGCTGCCCGCTGCTGCCGAGGCGCTGGCCGCTGCGTTGTCTTCAGACGTTTTTGCCGCAGTCTTACTGTCCGCCGCAGCCGTAGCGCTGCTTTCTGCCCGCTGGCGATCGAGAGCAATATCTGCAGCAAGTTTCTCAAATCGGGCCATCAGATTTTCATCAAGGTCAGCAGACTTTATTTTTGTCAGAAAGTCGTTCAGCGTGCCCGGTGCTGAGTAGCTCCTGACCTCAATCTTTCCCACTTCCTGTGGTGGCCAGCCCGGTATGACCAGCGTCACCCGGTAATCTCCCGGCTCAACATCCATACTGTAACTGCCGGCACTGTCCGGTGCGGTTTCTCCCCGGGTGGTCACTATCACCGTCTGGGTGGTTCCGGTGGCCGTGAGGCGGATAATGCAGTCCGGAATGGGTTTACCGACGGCATCCTTCAGCACGCCGCTGATTTTTACAGGCATAAATACTCCTCCGCGAAAGCAGATAAAAAAAACAGTGAATACACTCAGTGACGGCGGAGAAGCCCCGCCTGGCGGAATGCAAAAACAGAATAGTCCGCGTTAAACCGGGTGCGGGGTCCCCCGGTGCCGCCGGTATGCCCGCATTCCCACGTCAGGCTGACGTCCCCGGCTCCGGCTGGCAGGATAAAGCTGATGGCCGGAATATTACCGTTAAAGACACCGGACACCTCCCATACAACCGTGCTGCCGAGCTTTATCCGGCACCATGCACTGTGAACGGTGCCGTTTTCTATGGTGCCCCAGGTTCCGATGGAGGCAGAACTCAGCCCGGTACCGAACAGGCCGACCTTGACGGGAATGGCCTGACGCGTCAGAACAAGCAGCGTTCCGCTGGCCGTGGGAGTACCGGCATCATAATGTTCACTCTGGGCGATGAGAAAATCCCCGAGGTCCCCCCTGATATGCGTCGCTTCCAGCATTCCCTTAATTTCACAGGTCTCATCTATCACCGCATTGCTGAAATGACCGCTGGTCGCGGTGATGTCTCCGCTGATGGTTGCCTGGCGCGCGGTCAGCAGGCCGTCCGGCGTCAGGCTGAATGACGGCGGGCTTCCGGAAGAGGTTATCTGTGCTGCGTACAGATTTTTCAGGTACACCTCGTTCATGATGAGCTGGTTACCCTGCGCCACAAAAAGCGGCGTGGTATTGCCGTCCGCCGGATTCACCATGGCAATACGGTCTGCCGCCATCAGTATCTGGCTCTGCATGCCCTCCGGCGTGTTTTCCATGCCCACGCCCAGACCGGCGATATAATACTGACCGTTACTGAGCTGCTGCAGCTTCACTGCCCACATGGCGTTAAGCTTATTACCTGTTTCTGCCTGGACTTTTTCAATCTGCTGAATGGTGGTGGTCTGGTCGCCCAGCTGCTTACCGACCATCTGTTCAATCTCGCTTTTCGTGTCGTCCACTTTTTGCGAGAGGTTTGTGAAATCTCCCTGCAGCTCGCTGTTGTCGATTTTTTTGTAAAACTCACTGCCCAACCAGCTCTGGTCGATTTTTTCCCGGAATATCGGCAGCATCCCCTCCGCATCACTGCGGGGTGTGCCGGTGGCTTCCACAAAAACCGAGCGACCGGCCACATTCACGCTGCGCACGTAAAACCAGTACGCTTTACCCGGCAGGAGATTATCGCGCACCCACAGCGTACCGGTTCCCAGCAGGGTGGCATGCTCCGTCACGGTGCGCGTGTCGGTTATGCGCGTATCCGTGAACCAGAATTCAAACCGGGTGTGCAGGTTACTGCCTGCCAGCCGGGGGATGGCCGTCAGCTGAAAATAGCCAGCGACGATATCGACCGACTGCGGTGGCGGTGGCGCCGTNCAGCCGGGGGATGGCCGTCAGCTGAAAATAGCCAGCGACGATATCGACCGACTGCGGTGGCGGTGGCGCCGTAATGGCGAGGCTGACCTCCGCAGGCTCCCCCCGCTCGCCGCGGCTGCCCGTTCCGCAGACCTGCAGGGTATAATTCCCCTGCTCAGTGAGGGTGAACGCGATCTGCGTGTCCGGCGTGGTCAGGCGCATGACCTCCCGCCCCTCCCGTCTGACCACCACCTCAAAGCGCAGATCGTTCACCACGCGCGGCGTGTCCCAGCTCACGGTGATGCGGTAGCCATCCGCCACCGCCTCCGTCTCCGCCCGCAGGTGCCCCACGGGCGGTATGCGGGTGGTAAAGGCGGTGGAGGGGGTCGGGGCAAAGGTGGCGCCATTGTCCACGATGGCCTCTTTTTCCGGCACGTGCTGCAGGGCGGTCACCTCAAACGTGCCGTCACTCTTTTCACTGATGGCCACACAGCGGAACAGACGCCGCTGCAGGGAAGGCAGGGACAATCCCCAGACGTCGCCTGGCTCCACAGTGGCCGGTAATCCCGGTACGTGCAGCCGGTTTGCTGCCGGCGCGGAGTCCACCGTAAGCCTGACGGGTTTACCGTCTCCACCGGGCAGGGTGATATACGTCTGCCCTGCAGGCAGATGAACATCCCGGTCCAGCGTCAGAGTATGAGTGGCCACGTCAGCCACCAGCACCCGCCCGCCCAGCTGCAGCCCGCTGTAATCATTGTCCGCCACCTCGATAATATCGCCGGGCAGGTGCCGCAGCCCCTGCGCCCCGGTGTGAAAGGTGACAGTCTGTATCTCGAGTTTTTCCGTCGCGATAATCCACAGCCCGAAGCGGTGCGCCTGGCCACGCGAGGTACAGCCGAACGCATCCACCTTCAGCTCGTGGTACCCGTCCTGCGCGATGGCGGCGTCATCAGAGACATATTCCGTGGTGGTCTGCCAGCCGTTCGCCGGGTCGGTCCAGCGGACATACACCGCATTGTGCCGGTCCTTCAGGGCCGAGAAGGTATAACTGAACAGACCGCCCACCACGTTACTGCTGGTGTACACCCAGGCGCTGTCCCCGGGGCGGTCCTGCACAAATGACAGCTGTGCTCCGTTCCAGACCGGCATGCAGCGCATCACCGAGCAGATATCCGCAATCACGTCATACGCCGGCCGCGCGGCCGTCAGGCTGGCATTCAGCCGGGCGCGGGGTTCGGTACCGCCAAAACCATCCGGTACCGGCTGGTCACAGTACTGTCCGATGACGTACAGCGCCCACCTGTCCACCTCCGGGATACCGATGCGCCGGCCCAGCCCGTACCGCGGGTGGGTCAGCAGATCGTACAGGCACCACGCCGGATTATCCGTCCAGGCAGGCTTCAGCTGCCCCTGCCACAGTCCGGTATACGTCCGGGTGGCCGGGTCGTAATTGTCAGGCACCTGCACCACCCGGCCACGGATGTGGTAGTTACGCCGCGGGATCTGCCCGCCAAAATAATCGGCCAGCGCGGTGATCCCCACCACCGCAGAATTCGGATAGCGCTGACGCACGGCGATAATTTCGCTGTAGCTCACCCAGGAGGTTTTATCCTGCACCCTGTCGGTGGCGCTGTCGGCGGTGATGCGCACCACGCGGATATTAAACGGCCGCGCCGGCAGATTTTTCACCAGCACCGCGCGCTCATAGGCGGAGAGGGTCTTGCCGCTGAAGACCACGGTTGCATCGGTTACCCAGGCTCCGGAGCGTTGTACCTGCACCTCCACCGTGACCGAGGTACGAACCCGATCGCCGTCATTCTCCGTTTTTTCCAGCGCCGGCACGCCCAGAATCACCCGCAGCATGTCCACGTTCGCCGACGTGATGGTGCGGGTCACGGGGGTGGCCTGTTTCACCTCAGTGCCCACGCTCACCTCAGAGGCAGATTCTGCAAACCCGTCCAGCACAGTCTGCTCCTGCGTGCCGCTTCGCCATTCCGCCGTAAAGCCGTGAAAGTTCACGCTGCTATCATCATTAAGCACCGGCGTGTCGTTGAGCAGCACGCCTTTCATATCGCCAACGGGCCCCTCGATCGGTCCCTCGCTCAGCAGATCAACAATCTGCACCTTCTGCTGCGATTTCAGGTTATCGCGCTCTTCCTTCGGGGTGTGCCCCTTACCGCCACCTTTACCCATATCTGCGCCTTATTCGTCCCACACCGTTATTTCCTGGGAAACCACCCTGGAGCCCACCACCATTTCGCCATACACCACGGGTACCGGATTACCCTGCGCCACAGCGTTATCCAGCCCGGAGAAGTAGGTGTTCTGCCTGCCTTTATCGGTGTTGCGGGCAGCGGGTGTCTTTGGTACCGGCGTCAGCATATTCACAACGCCGCCGACGGCCATGCCAATACCGGCCGACATCAGTCCGGCGGCAACCGCAACACCCACTCCGGGAATGAACGACGCGGCAACCATCGCAGCCCCCAGGACCACCTGCATCAGTCCGCCCTTTGCCGCCCCCGCCACCCGCGGTACCAGATGGATAACGGCACCCTGCGGCAGCGGGTCGTTCAGCCGCTGATGCAGCTCATGCTCCCCGGTATCGCTGCCGGCAATGCGCAGCTGGTACCAGCCGGGGGAGATATGCGCCCGCAGACCGGGCAGCTGCATGACCAGGGCATGCAGGGCCTCCCGCGCGGTGGCTACCTGCAGGCGGAAGCGGCGGCCAAATCGCTGCAGATCGCCGTGAAAGACAATGGTTGCCATTCTCTGTGGCGCCAGAATGAGTGAGTCATGCGTTGCCATGAGTGGTTATACACCTCGCGTTTGCTGAGCTGATGGGGAAGATGATGAAGAATATGCTGGTCACCGCAGTAAACCGCGGCATGGTTGGCGACGGAGCCACCGTAGCAGCAGAGAATAATGTCGCCCGGCTGCGGGGTCATGACCCGGTAAAGACCAATGGACGGCAGATTGTCCAGATACAGGTTCTGCCCGTGCCGCCACCAGTCATCCTCGCGGACAAAGTCCGGGAGCTGAATACCGGCCAGCGCATAGGCGTCCCGGAACAGGGTGTAGCAGTCGGTGACGCCGTGCTCAAAGGTGCGCCCCGTCAGCGGGGGAATATTGCGCCAGACGGTTATTCTCCCGTCGCAGACCAGCCACCAGGGCAGCTCCGTCCGGCGCTGCGCCTGCCGGTCCGCCACGCTCAGCGTCGACGGTCCCTCAGGATGGCTGTGCACCACGGCAGTGATATCGCCTGCCGCAGCGGCCCGCAGCCAGTCGTCGGGTAAAATCTCAAAAAACTGCGTCGGGTCGGGATGGCGGTTTTCACAGGGAAAATACTGTTCACCTGCCGGCGTGGTAATCACAAGACCACAAGCCTCCTGTGGCGAGCACGCAGCCGCGTGCGCCAGAATGTGCTGTTCTGCCGGAGTCATGGGATGTCCAGAAATGGTAATATTTTGAAGGATGGCAACACCGGTTCGTGTTGCGAAGAAAAGGGAAAGCGCGTAAAAAGGCGGACGGGTGCCTGAGGCTTTTCAGTTTCGGGCATGAACAATAAGGTACTGAAAAGACGAAGGCCCCGACTGATATTTCTATCAACCGAGGCCAGCGCATGAACTTAGACAATTCAGATGTTAGCCTCTTACTCGCCTCACGGCAAGGAGAAAAAGGCTATGAAGCACAACCCCCTGATATGGTGTCTGCTGATCGTCTGCGTGACGATCCTCGTATTCACCCTTCTCACCCGCCAGACGCTTTACGAACTGCGGATACGGGACGGAGACAGGGAGGTTGCCGCTTCAATGGCCTGTAAATCCGTTAAGTAAGAGCCGGCGCGGGGAGAAATCCCCGCGTTTCTGGCTTGTCGGGTTCATGACCCCGGGCACCCGTTTTTTTACCGCCCCAGTTTCGCTATCGAGAAAAAGCACCCGATACTGTCCACGTTATTGCGCAGCTCGCAGCCGCGCCGGCAGTGGCTGCATTTGTCTTTCGCCGGTTCGGTTGTCGGTTTATCGAATTCATCCGCCACCGGCGGGCCGCTGTAACCGCACTCCGCGCTGCGGTAAACCCAGGTACAGACATCCGCCAGCATCACCCGCCCCGGAGTCTGGAGTCCGTCTGATTCCACCGGCTGCGACAGGGTAAGTGTCGCTGACAGCGCCGTCAGGCTGCTCAGTTGCTCCACCACCCAGCGGGTCACGATTTCCTGTGTCGGGTCAGCCTGCGAATTGCCGGCAGTAAAATTCACCGCATCCAGAAAACGGGCATACACCTGCCGGCGGGTCAGCCGGACACCGTTCAGTCCTGCATAATCGGCTGCCATCCCGGTGACCAGGCCAAACAGGTTTGACACTTTCAGCTCCGGCCGACCGGCAGGCCCCTTGCCGCTGAAGGTAAAGTTTTCCCCCTGCACCAGATAGGGTTCATAGACGTGCCCCTGCCAGATCACGCCTTCCCCTTTCTCGTTCACCCCGTTATGGAAGCGGTAAACCTGCCCGCCTTTCGGGGTTAAATCCAGCTCCCAGAATTCCAGCCGGGCGGACTGCGCCGCCTCAGTGGTTTCTCTTAGCATCAGTTGTGGCATGTCCTGCATAACAGCTCCTACATCATCACCTGCTCAAAGGTGGCACTGTACTCGCAGCGCAGGGCCTTCACCCCGGCGCTCCACTTCCGGCACATAACCCGGATTTGCCGGTAACCGTAGGGCGGCGTCCAGAGAAAGGATTTCACCCCGCCGTGACGGGATAAAAAGGTCTCCAGGAGCGCCGCCTGCTGCCGCGGTACCGACAGCGTGACGGTATATTTTTTCAGGTCCGTATTCAGCCCGTCAGGCTGACGCTGCTCATGGCCATCACCAAACTTCACCACCCTCACGCGCGGCTCTGACTCGACCCGCATATCAGGCCTTACTTTCCAGTGAAACACTTCATCTGTCACACTCTACCCCCTCCCAGCGAACCGCCGCTGCGCTGCTGGTTGCGAATGTAGTCCGCCGCTGCCCGCTGACCAACATCATAAACAGCCTGCAGCGCCTGCGGCCCAATCTGCCCGTTCTGTCCGTCGTTCTGAATGGCAATGTGGTACTGCGGCGCAAATACCGGCGCGCCGGCACCCGCCATCTGCGCCACCACGCCGAGCTTACCGTCCGCACCACGGCGAAGCGGGAATATCCCCTCCGGCCCGGCCTCGCCCATCAGCCCGGCGCCGTGCGCAAAAGCGAAAAGCGTCGGGCGGGCCACCACCTGGCCGCTGAAGGCACCAAGCGAAGCAGACCGGAAAACACCACCGAGGGCGTTAAAACTGACATTAGCGGCCGCAGCATCATAAGCACCAGAGGGCGTACTCCCTTCTCCACCACCGCCAAACGAACCCAGAATTGCCGATACTGCTTTAGATATCGCCGCCTGCATGGCGATCCGGGCGATATCTTTCAGTATTTCAGCAGTGAAGCTGCGGAAATTCAGCTTCCCGGTCAGCGCAAAGTTAATGACCGACTGGGACATGTTGTCGAACAGCCCCGCCGTGGCCTGCCTGGCGCGATCGGCCAGATCCATCTGGTTATTCGCCCAGTCCTGCATACCTGCCATAGCGCCCCCCAGGAAGTCCTGTTGTGCCGCCGCTTTTGCCTGTTCGCCTTTATTGACGGTATCGATCTGCTCCTGCATCTGCTGACGAAGGAACTCAGTCTGCTCGCGGTACTGGTCTTTCGTGTACTGCGCTTTGTCATCCTCCAGTTGCATCTGTTTTGCCGCAAAACTGTCCCTGATGGACTGAATTTTTTCCTGGTGCTCCCGCTCTTTCTGGCTGAGCGTCACCCCGGCAACATCTGTGTCAGTCTGTGTTTTAAGTTTATCGGTACTCAGGCGGAGACCCCGCTGTTCCGCCATCAGTTTACTGGCAGCCTGGATAATCAGGTTTTCTTTTTCCTGTGCCGCATTAAGGCGAAGCTGGGTATCAATCTCCCCCTGATGCAGAAGAAGAGATCGCTGCTCTGCCGTCAGTTTTTTCCCCGTCAGACCAGCAATCTCTGCACGAAACGCTGCCAGTTTTTTATCTGACTCAGTCAGCCGGTCATCGAGACTGAGGGTGCCTTTCAGCGTTTCGCTTTGCTCCCTGAGCACCTCCGCCTGTTCTTTCAGCGTGGCCAGACGTTTTGTGGCTTCATCATCATGGTAAGCGGGGGTTTTAGGATCCTTGTATTTGTCATTAATGTCACTGACACGTTTTGCATACTCTGCCTGGTTAATGACGTGATACTTCAGCAATCTTGCAGCATCATCGATATAGCGTTTCCGCGTTGCCGCATGATCCTCAAACTGCTTTTCCTCATCAAGAAACTGCCGACGCTCCTCCGCGGTATGTGCCGCCTCGCGCTTGATCGCAGCATTGAGATAATCGTCCATCCCGGCCTGAGAAGCTGCTGTGTCCGAGAGCGCCTTCGTCTGAGCTGCACGCTGTGCACGCGCGGCATCACCGGCCGCACCCGCAATAGCTTCATACCCGGAGCTAACCTGTGCCGACCAGACAGGTGCATCCTGTCCCATCTGACGCTGGGATTTGGCCAGTTCATCCGTAATCACTTTAAGTGCCGCTGCCTGGTGTCCTTGCCTGTCCAGTTCAAACACCTGATTCACTATCTCAGGCGTCAGAAAGCTGTAACTGTCTCCCAGGGTTTTCAGCGCCTTTACAGGGGAATCTGCCATGCCGGCAAATTTCTCGACCAGCTTATCCACCGCGTCACCCGTGCTGTGTGAGGTGGCTATCGCCGCATCCGCAACAGAGCGTAGCTGCGACTCAGTCAGACGAAATCCCGCCGCCGTTGCTACCGCAGTATTCGCGACATCACGGCTGACCCAGTTAAATCCCGCCAGTTCCTGAGACAGTGCAGCCAGAGACTGCCGGGATTCACCGGCATAATTCCCTGATTTGGCGAGCCCCTGACTGAATGCTGCCGTAGCCTCGTGGTCTTTCCAGAGGTTATAAGCCAGTACCCCGCCCGCCGCCGCCAGCGCACCAATCCCCAGTGTCACCGGATTCAGCATTCCGGCAACTGCACCCAGCGCCGGACGAATACCCCCAAATGAATCCCGTACCTGCCCGCCCTGCTGAATGAGAATTAGCAAGGGGTTCTGCCCGCCGGCAAGCTGGGTCACAATGTCCGTCATCTGCATGGGCAGGGTACGCAGTGCCATGGTGTACTGCCCGACCGAAATACCCGCTTTCTTCGCCGCAAGCTCATGGGTGGAAAATCCGGACGCCATTTTATGACCGGCCTTTTCTGCGGCCTCCGACAGCGCATAGAGTTCAGTACGCTCCTGCTCCAGCAGCGCCAGTGTGCCTTTAAACTGCGCCTCAGGTATAAGCCCGGCCTCAAAGCGACGGTGCAGTTCGGACACATTCTCATCAAGACGGTTAAATGCCCTCAGCGTCGGATCGATACTCTCCAGAAACCGTTTTGTCGCCGCGGATTTCTTCTTCATCTCGATTAAATATTGCTGACGCACTGGCCTGATAGGTCTGGGCGAACAATGCCTCTCGCAAATCATCAATAGTGTTCTGCACCATCGCGAGGTCTTTCGGCATCATTCCGGCGTCGCGCTCAAGCCTGTCAGGAAGCGTTTCAAGCTGCTGAACGACGGCCTTGATGGCAGCAGCATAAACACTGGTCACTTCATGCTCAGGAATAAGCTGACGCAGCTCTTTCTCCAGCCAGACACGCCCTTTCTCAGAGTCATACCAGTCTTTACGCTCTTTCGGGGGCATTGTGTTTGGGTTATGAAGGTCATCAGGATCCAGTGAAGAAGTGGGGCGAAATAATGCGGGTGCAGCCTCCTTTAGTTCAAAAACAGGGCTTCCGCGGACATTTCCCACCACCGGAACTCGCGCCTCTGCCAGCCGGCTCTTGACTGTCCTGCGATCGATGCCGAACGCTTCAGCAAGCTTGGATATACTCCAGTGATAAACACCACCAATATCGCTGACATTAGACATACCTCACTCCATGCACAGCTCAGATGTACAGCTCATTTTGTTTTTTTTTATTTATAATCAATGCATTAAGACAATGACACCTGTACATCTATAAATTCAAAATGTACAGGTGAAAACTCAATTTATTAATAAATATCAATATGTTAACAAACCTGTGGTGGAGCACATGAAAATGCAAAAATCTGTTTTTTTCCGCGGCGCTGCCTACCCGTGGCAGGGCCACCCCACCGGGAGGACCCATAGATGATAATGACTATCATTTTCATGCTTCACTGATGAATCAGTATCCCAGCCTGACGCGCCCTTCCGTCTCCCCGGGGTTGGTTGTGATCCATGCGGTGCCTGCCAGAGGGTTTTCATCTGTACCGTCTTTCGGCTCCTTTGTCAGATGGCCATCCTTAGTGAGCCAGAGACGGGCGCCGCGCTGCCAGGTCTCAGCGGCCACCTTAGGCAGCACAAACACCCCGGTCATCATCAGCACGCCGTGAGTGCCGTTGGGTATATCATGCTGGGCCACACCCGTAATCGCCCCCACAGTCACCGGCTGGCCGGATACCACATCCTTGCCCGTGCTGTTATGCCAGTCCATCGTGTGACCGTCTTCGTAATAGTTCTTTGCCATCGTTGTATTCTCCGTCTGGATTGATAAGAGAGCCCACAGAAAGCCATTGCGCAGGTCGCGGCTCAGAACGTCCGCGCGGCTGTGTGTCCAAGGGAGAGCCTGTCGCACGGCAAAACCACCGAAAGTTAAGAGCTTGCCCGGGCTCGCTGATGAAAGACTATCTTCGAAGTGCGCGTGCGATGCGCATTAAAAAGCCCCGCGATCGCGATTATTGTCCGTATGTCAGGGTGTTGCTTCAGTTTAACCCGGGTTAAAGCAGGGTTTTAGCCTGCCAGTGATGGGACACTGGCGCAATCAACCCGGAGGGATGGCTGATAAACTCTGGAGCAGGAATAAATAATGAAAGAAATTAATATCCAAATTGATAATGATATCAAGGCAGCAAGCCTGGGTGAGCTGGCTGAAGAACTTCAGGCCATGCGCTTTGCATTTGCCATACTTTTCACTCAGCTATCGCATGATGTTAGATAAAAGGAGAGAGCTATCGACTGAAGCAGAAACGAAAGGCCGGGGCTATAGCGGAAGCTAATCCGGAGTAAACAAGGTGGATCAATATTAAACCGTTGATGGTGACGGTTAGTGGATCACTTTTTACCCGTTGTTGACAGGAACGGCTACGTCACTGTTTCGATAGTTTATGATGGCTCTATCCATGGTGACGTCAATAAAAAACCGCCCGGAATGAAGGCGGCTTAAAATCATGGGAGAATTTTACTTTGCGTAGCCTTGAAATTGACCATCTTTCATCACTGCGACCTTCCCTGACTTGTAAATAATAATTTTGTTTAAGCCCTGAGAATAGGTAGTAGCAGTGGCTGTTACTTCATCCTGAGCAGCTGGCTTACCGTCCACGGTAACAATACCGAATTTGTCGCGTTTAATCGCTATCCCGTCATAATGTTTAATGAAGCTGGAGTCCTTCTTGCCGGACTGAGCTTTCTGAGGATACTGTGCCTGAGCGTTTTCCAACGCCTGCTTTTCTGCAGCAGCATTGATCCCAGACTGTCGGTTTTGTTCAGACAGATAGCACGTATCTCGACTAACACCCTGTGCTTCGCAATCCGCCATTCGAGATGTCGGGCTTGAACATCCAGCTAGAAATAACGCTGTAGAAACAAGAATAATTAACTTTTTCATATACACCTTAATAACATATTTTACAGATAACTTTCATCAGGAAGTTCTGTCCATTCAGATGTATAAATATCCTATATATTAATAGCAGTGAAATTGATAAAAGTCATGCCATACGGTTGGAAATGCCTGGATTTTTCGGTATTTATTCCAACCATTATCAAGCCCACCAGCAGGTGAGCTTTGTAATGGCTAGCCGTCAGAAAAAGAAACACCGAGGTCGATGATGACTTTTTTCTGTTCCTCAATACGACGTTCAAGCTCTGCTACCGCATGAGGGCGGATTGCCTCTTCAAAGGCAGCATCCTGATATGCTGACTGGATAGTCACACCGAATCCACCTCCGCCAGCGATTAGATCGCGCTGTTTTTGCAGTTCTCGAATGTTTTCCCAGATGCTATAGGCACGACTTAAGTCCTGAACTTTCATCTGTGTCTCTCTTTTGGGTGGGTATGGAAATATTCCCGCGATTGAATGTGAACACAGCAGCATGCTTCACTCCTGTTTCTGGCAGTTCGCCTGCCACGCTTTGTTATGCGCCAGGATGTCTTTCTTCGTCTGACGGTCCATAACGTCGATGTCGTGTTCAGTCAGGTAAAGTGGCCTGACTCAGTCACACGAATCGTGGACGAATACATAGTTGGGTTTTGGAGTGCCACCGACACAGCCAGCAATCAATGCTGAAACGGAAAGCATAGAGATAAAAATGAAATATTTATTCATTGTTGCCCTGCCATGGTTGAGCTAGCAGCGCCTTTTCAACACTCCATCCCCTGCTCAATCTGTGCGCGATTGTCTTTACTTTTATGCCATAGGTTTCTGCCGCTTTGGTAATGCACATTCGACCGGCTGGTGTATCGAGCATATGGTTACTACGTCGGTTTCTTGCCTGGTCTTTGGGTGTCGCCCATCGGCAATTTTCTGGTGAGTACGCCTTATCTACATCAATTCGATCAAGCGTGTGACCTGCTGGACGCTCGCCCATGTCTTTCAGGAAAGATTCAAATTTGCCCCAACGCTCACAAACTGAAATTCCGCGACCACCATAATCTCCGTAATACGCATCGCCGGGATAATTGCAACGCCGCTGCATTGACAGCCAACTGATATAAGTGGGAGAAGTTTCTGACGGTCTGCGATGCCCGTGTTTTACACCTGACATGCAACCGCAAGATTGTGTCCTGCCAGAGCGCAGGGCGTTAGACCTGATTATTTTTTCTGTTCCACACTCACAACTGCACAACCACATTGAAACGCCCGATTTATCCTTATTGGCGTAGGACTGTACAGTCAGCTTGCCGAACTTAACGCCGGTTAAGTCGATTGTTTTCCTCATGTTCACCCCTTATGTATTAGCCACGCTTCCACGTGTCACGCAGCTCGCGATCAACATCGTCATCAGGCATGCGGTTAACAGTCTGCTGTACATTGCTGGCCTCTTTCGTTGCTTCTACCCGGCGTTCGGCTACTGCTTCAGTGGCTGCGGCCTTTTCTTCGGTGCGCTTCTGGTCTGCTTTCGCTTCCGCTTTGCTGGTGCCGCGTGTATGACCCAGGCCAAACGCGGCGGCAATAGCAGCAAACACCGCGACAACGAGTCCGATAATCATCTCAAGCGTCATATAACCACCCGCTCCTTTACCCAGCCATAAACAAACGTCTCGTTCGCGCTGCGCTGTTCTGCCAGCTCAAGATAACGCTGACCCTGGCTACAATTCAGGGCCCGAAGCATAACCAGCTCACCCTCTTTTCCGCGCCGGGAAAGATAGCTTTTTAACGCGCTGATAGTTCGCGGACCGATAAAACCATCTGCAATCAGATCGGGATAGAGCGTGCCCTGAATGTTGAACACGTTCAGCCAGCGCTGGAACCATTTGGTCTGAACCGATGGGCCCATGTTTACGCCGGTATCGCACAGTTCGGCGGCAATGGCTGGTGATACCTCGGAAACAAGATCGAAGCGTGGCCCTGTCCAGTAGTCAGCAGTCAGGATATCCAGCGCCTGCTGGCGGGTAAGGTTGCGCATATCACCGTTATAACCGTGGGCGCGAGCTACCGCTTGCGTGATCCCCCAGTTTGTTGGGCCGCCTTTATCGTCAGGGTGATTAACGTACCCGCCCTCCTTACCAAGAATGGCGTCAAAAATTTCGTCTTTCGTCACGTTGTGCTCTCTCCCGTAATACGAGCGATATTGCCGCCCGCACGCCAGACAGCCACGCAGACAACAACGTTGATGAGGATTTCACCGTAATCGACCTGCACATAATCTCCGTGCCAGATGCGGAAAGCCGTGTACGCAGGAGCCAGAATCAGCCCGTAGGCCAGAAACTCCATTACCCGGCGCCGCCGCATACTGCGCTTGCGGAAAAACATCAGGCGGAACGAAATCATGATGCAGGCCAGTGCATTAAGGTGAAGCAACAGCCATGGAAAGTTCAGCAGCAGCCACGTCATTCTTCCCCCTTCACGCCGGGCAGATTGCCTGTTTTTGAGCGGGCAAGAATGCGCAGCAGAATTGTCACGGAAACCGTTGAGGCCGCCAGTGCGCCAATCGCGGGTGATACGTTGATAGTGACCGGCGGGCTAAGCTGATTCAGTCCGGCGTTGATAAGGGCGGCAATAATTTCTGAAGCAGTACCGGCACAGTAAATGCCACCGATAAACGAAATGAGCGCAAAAAGAATCTGCTTCCAGATTTTGTGGTCCTCAGAACTGAGGATATACAGCGCCGCCCCTGCGAGGGAGCAGACCATAACCGCAGGAGTGGCCTCAGGAAATAACGTGGCAAAAGTGATTCCAGTGGTTCCAGCGGCCACGCCAGCCGTTACCGTTGCAGTTATTGGTTCTGCGGACATTTAGCCCCCTCTTTTGCTGTAAGTCCTCTCAGAACGAGGGGAAATTAAAAAGGCCACCAGATGGCAGCCTTAGAAAAGAATAACCTCGCCAAAGCGAGGTTATTTGAATTTGAGGCACCTCATCCAACAAACCACCCGAGGTTAATTGGATTTTGACGAGATGCTTTTGGATGAGCGCTGAACTCAAAGGTCAGTATTTTCACACAGCAATTTTGCGAAAAGCAGCGCCCATTCAAAACGGGGGTGCTTTTCAGTCACTCCGGGCAACCCATCATCGCAGACCGAAAAGCTATAACTGGAGCGGGCAGCGGGAATCGAACCCGCATCATCAGCTTGGAAGGCTGAGGTAATAGCCATTATACGATGCCCGCATGGCACGCTGTACTGGAGTCGAACCAGTGACCGATTGCTTAGAAGGCAATTGCTCTATCCTGCTGAGCTAACAGCGCTTGGTCCGCCATCGAGGCCTCGAACCCCGTTCCTACAACATCAAGGTCGTATACTCTGCCAATTGAGTTAATGGCGGTTTGGTGGCCCTTGCTGGACTTGAACCAGCGACCGGGCGATTATGAGTCGCACGCTCTAACCAACTGAGCTAAAGGGCCGTTGCCTGTGACAAAAAAACAGATTACAAAAATGCTCTGACGCAAGCACGGCGCATATTGTGCACGTTGTACAATCACAGGCAACAATATAAAACACTCACTTTTACACATTAATGCACAACCAGCACTACCTCTACAAAAAATAAATGACCAATAACGGACATAAATGAAAACCAACAACATCGTAGCATTGTGATACCAATCAATTTTTATCTCATTATTTTATATACGGTATTTTCCGCACCAGAATTAATATAACCCTAAAGGAATATTAAAATGTCAAAAATACATTTTGTAGCACCATTTTTGCTTGGTGGAATTTTTCGTACATTTATCGCAAATCAACTTCGCTATTACTTGCCACCCCGTAGCTCATGAGCTACACTCAATGCATGAACAGAATCATCCGAAGCGAAACATTTTCTCTGTGGCTTGAGTTTCTGAGAGATGCCCGCGCCAGAGCGCGGATCATGATGCGCATTGACCGGATGTCAGAGGGCAATTTCGGCGATGTAGAACCTGTGGGGGAAGGGCTTAGTGAAGCCAGAATCCATTATGGTCCCGGCTATCGGGTCTATTTCATGCACCAGGGCGATCAAATCGTAGTGCTCTTGTGCGGCGGAGACAAAAGTACCCAGAAAAAAGATATCAGACAGGCCAGGCGCATCGCACAGGACTGGAAGGAGGAAAAAAAATGACAGAAAAATTTTCAGAATGGGATAGCGCAGAATATCTCAAAACCGAAGAAGATATGGCGGCATATCTCGATGCCTGCATTGAGGAAGCCGGTGATGATGCGGCATTTATAGCGAAAGCACTCGGCACAATAGCCAGAGCACGCGGAATGACGCAGGTCGCCAGAGATGCAGGAGTGTCGCGCGAAAGTCTGTACAGGGCATTATCAGGTAACGGAAATCCTGAGTTTGGCACTATTCTAAAAGTCATCAAGGCACTGGGGCTGCGTCTGCATTCTACTGCAGCTTAGCATCACTTTGATATCCGGGCTGCGTAAATCGACGCCAGACTTTACTGGTGCGTGGCGACCACAGCCCCGGTATCGTCAGGGGGCAAACCTCAGTATTTGAATCTGTCGATCACTATCCAGATAAGCGCGGCGGAAATCACCACCCCCATCAATCCAGATATCATCTCAAACCAGTACATGTTTCACTCCGGTTATTTTGGTTGATGCAGGCACGCGATTAACGTAGCGGTCCATCTCCAGCGTAACGTCAAGCACCATAAGCATGCCCTCAATTACACCTTCTGCCTTTTGAAGTTTCTTACCTATATGCGTATCTGAACACTTATGCTTACGGGCCAGCGCCATAAACGTCATGCCCATCACATAATAATCCACCAGCAGATCATGTAAATCCTGATTATTTTTGTTCAGCCTGGCGATACACCAGCAGCACAACGACTTCCTGGTTCAGGCTCTGCGCGAAATTGTAACGCCCTCCTCTTTTGCGCGTTGCGTGCGTCTGGCTAAAGAGAAAATGGAGGAGATCCATGCAAACCAGTGCTGAAATCGTTCTTCTGGTGCCGAATGACTGGGTTAGCGAAAAGGTTCTGATTGCGGTTACCGGACTCAAGCCCGGAACCATCACCCGCGCCAGAAAAGAATCCTGGATGCTGGGACGCGAGTACCTGCACATCTCACCAGATGGTAATCCCAAGCCTTCGAGCGAATGTATGTACGACAGGAAAGCCGTTGATCAGTGGATCGAGGCTCAGAAAAAAAATCAACCAGGTGCGAAGACAGCATGAAAAGCAGTACACTCGTCAGCGCTCCTGGACGTCAGGAGGGATTAATGGCTAATGCATCATACCCGACAGGCGTCGAAAACCACGGCGGTTCACTCCGCATCTGGTTTGTATATAAAGGCAAGCGAGTCAGGGAAAACCTCGGTGTCCCTGATACTGCCAAAAATCGCAAGATAGCCGGCGAGCTTCGTTCTTCAGTTTGTTTTGCGATAAGGATAGGGAATTTTAACTATGCGGAAAAATTCCCAAACTCACCGAACCTTGCCCGGTTCGGTCAGGATAGAAAGGAAATTACTGTGCTGGAGCTTACCGAAAAGTGGTCTGAGCTGAAGAGAATGGAAATCAGCTCAAACACTATGAGTCGGTACGAATCCATCATAAAAAACATGCTTCCGCGCATCGGCGAAAACAAAATGGTTTCTGCGGTGACCACTGAGGATTTGCTGTACGTGAGAAAGGAGTTGCTGACGGGTTTTCATGTAATGAAGAAGGATCACCGGACACAGGTTAAAGGCAGGAAGTCTTCCACCGTGAATAATTACATGATGCTGATGGCCGAGATCTTCCAGTTCGGAGCAGATAACGGTTACGCGAAGGAAAACCCGTTTAGCGGAATTAACCGCCTCAAAAAAGCGAAAGGTGAACCAGATCCACTCACGACAGAAGAGTTTATCCGGTTTATCCAGGCTTGCGGCCACCAGCAGATGAGAAATCTCTGGTCGCTGGCAGTCTATACTGGAATGAGGCATGGGGAGTTGTGCGGTCTGGCGTGGGAGGATATCGATCTGCATGCCGGAACCATCACAGTGAAACGCAACCTTACCCAGACGAATGAGTTCACCCTGCCAAAAACCGACGCAGGCACTGACAGGGTGATTTATCTCATTGAACCAGCTATTGATGCCCTGAGGAATCAGGCCCAGCTGGCGCGCCTTGGCCGGCAGTATGAGATTGAAGTGAAATTGCGGGAATATGGCCAGTCAGTCATACACCCCTGCACTTTCGTTTTCAGTCCTCAATGCGTCAAGCATGGTCCTCGTAGAGGATATCACTACGCGGTTAATTCGATTAATAAAATTTGGGCCCCGATAATAAAGCGCGCCGGAATACGGTACCGCAACGCCTACCAGTCGCGACATACTTATGCGTGCTGGTCATTATCAGCTGGGGCAAACCCAAACTTTATAGCAACTCAAATGGGACATACCGATGCACAGATGGTTTACAAGGTGTATGGAAAGTGGATGTCAGAGAAGAGTGCCGAACAGGTTTCCCTGCTCAACCAGGCCCTTTCACGCTTTGCCCCATCACTGCCCCAAAGCATGGTTGTAGCACAGTAGAAAACCTTAAATTCAAGTGGTTAGCAGCACTATTGCTACATTTGTATAAAATGAGGGTATTCCGCGCAGGTCGCTACCAGCACGGATGACAGCGCGCCTGACAAAACGGTCATCTTTTAACCACACTACGCAGACTTCACTTTTTCTGGTGTGGTATGTTGATGCTGAATGTACACAACCGGAGCGGAGAAAGATGGACAGAGAAATGCTGGCAGAGTGGCTGCGGGATATTGCCCGACATATAGAAGAGGAAAGTCCACTGATTCGTGATGTCAGTGTGGATGATGCCCTTTCAGAGGAGGGGCTGGCCAGAAAGATCATCACTATCACGTTCAATGCGCCTGGTCGTGCCCCACAGCCTGAAGAAGATGTTAGCAGCATCCCCCGACACTAAAACAGCATTAAGATGTTAGCCTCGAAAATTGAGTAATTGCCTGATCAAGAGACAGGAGAAGAGCAAGACTCCGCTGTACGGGTAACTCGACATGATGCAAACGCTGAATACCCGAGTATTGCATATATAATTCGCGGGTATTCCATTCATTTACAGATACGTTATTCGTTTTCTTCAGCTTCCTTTTCATCATCACGTCTGAGGCGAGCTACGCTGCGTTCCACCGTGCTGAGGGGATTGTATACCCCTCTAACTGCAGCTGTTCTGGTACTTGCTGTATGGGCGCTATACTGCCGATCAAAATCCAGAACTATTCCGCACTTCTCTGCCTGCATTCTGACAAAGCCTCTGATCATGTTTTCCCTGAACCGAAACCATCCTGGCCGGACACCATCCTTCCCGACAAGCGCATGGCACAGAATAGATCCGTGATTCTCTTTACGAAGCCGAGCAAAACGACTGTCGAAGTTTTTCTGCGTCAGAGGTTCAATGTCGAGGTACTTCATCACCTGGATATAGGAGGTAATGATGTGGTCTTTCATTCTGTTGAGGTCTGCACCTTCAGCCATCGCCCAAAGAATGTGATGCATATGCTCATCTCGGCAGGTAGCTGCCTCATAACATGATCTGAGCGTTTCCTCAGCAGACAATACAGCTGCATCGAGCGAAGCTAGAAATAGATCACGTGTAACTGTGCTAACGACTTCATCTGCCATGTAACACTCATGAAGGAGCTTGCTGCACATGAGATGGACATAGTAGGGAAATCCATCACTCAACGCGCATATACGGTCTGCGATATCATCAGGGATATTAATATCAAAATATCTAAATGCACTTTCAACGATACGCTGACGACCTGTCCAGTGCAGACGTTCAAGATCAACCTGCTCAATCTGTCTCTGACTGGACAGATGTCCGCCAATCAAATCAGATACCGACTGCCCAATCCCGGTGAAGATGATACGAACGGGTACATCCCCATCGCTTAACTGCTTGAGCAAAACACCAAAGCGGGCACGCTGCTCCTCGCTACGGATCAGGTCAAATTCATCAATAACAATAACCGTGTTATCCGAATAGCGTTCCGTCAGATAGTTCAGGGCTTCAACAGCACTGGCCATATTAACGACTGAACGAACGCGAGAAGTTTCACGCTCTTCAACACGGGCTTCGGCTTTTAAAACAGGAATATTGAGACCAAAAGTTGCAGACGTTTTGTACCGGTCTACCGGCATGCGCATCATTCCTTGGCTAATAACCGATTCGATGACTGTTTCCAGGGTCGAGTCATGGTCACAACTGACGGTAATAGGACGGTTATCCGAAGACTGGATAAGCGAAGCGGCTGTGTGGGCGAGGGAGGTTTTACCTACTCCGCGATCGCCATAAATGAACACATGTCGGCCCGGTGAATGAAGCGCCAGTTGTATCGTCTCCAACTGCTTATCCCGCCCAAAAAGCTTTTCAGGTGTACGCACTGGCACACTGAGAGTAAGCACTTCATTGAGCCGGGTGGCAAAAGTTGGTAAATCGCAACCTGCAATAGCCACGTCCATTCACTCCGAGAAGATGATTTAGGGGCTATTATACTGATTTCCTGAAAGCGAGTGCATGGCAACGCAGTGTAAATGGAGAAAGTAAATTACATAAGTTGGAACAGATGAGATACATGGATATTCATGTCTGGGAAAAGTGTGGTTTGCTGGAAGGGGTAGCGTCTGAATGGCATATAAAACGGGAGATGCTTTCGCCTGCCTATACAACTCGCTGGTCTGAACTGCCAATAGCGAAATTATGAGTCACGAAGAGGTTGAAAAGCGTGGTGATTTCAGTGTGAACGAATTTTCAATTTTCCTTTATAATCAAATAAATAACCATGAAATTGGCGTGGTGAAAAACATACAAAAAAGGATGCTCTTCGGCATCCTTATCCCTTACTCACCTGATTCTGGAAGTCTTTCCAGAATACGTTTTATTGCCTTATCAATCTCCGACTGTGCCTCAGCGGAAATACGGGAAAACTCATAAACAACAAGTCGCTTCTTTGGATCAGTTTTCTTTCTGGCAAACTGATTACGATCTGAAAATTCTCTCAGCTTCTCTGTTTGAACCGTTCTAGTTGGGAGGGCTGTCAGCAATTTGCTCTCCGACCGGATAACCGCAAGAATTTTGCTTTTATCAATTGCCGGATAATCTGGCATGGTCTTCAACCGATGCTGAACTTTTTCCATCAGCTCTGTTACCGATGTTTGCTTGTTGTTTGCTTCTTCGGCCAGTTTCAGTAAAAACTGATAATCCGACAACGAAATATCATTTATCACCGGGAACACTGCAACCATTTCGTCTGGCACTGCTGCGGCCTGAAACGCACGTGTCACTTTCGCCGGAGAGAGATTTTCTTTCAACGCAATATCTTCTTTCGTCATGCTGGTTCCGTAGGTAACTTCGAGTCGCTTCCCCAGCTCGCGAAGACTATGTTCTCTGGCAGTCTGGATATCTTTCGCCAACTGCCGTGCATCGGCGAGTGAGATATCATCTTTTGTTACCAGAATTTCGAATTTAACGTTATTAAAGATGCAGGCAGCACGACGTCGGGTTCCATCTAATATCTCAATTAGTCCATTAACCTCCCGACCAATAGCCGGAAAGAACTGCTGCAGCTTTATCGTCCGGGAAATATCACTGACGGACTCGCGCGTAAGCATTGTCTGATCACGTCCATTAACCGAAGCATCAACGAACGTTTTTGATTCAACTTCTCCGCTTAACACAACTGTTTTGACAAACCTAGCCTGCACGCCTGATTTAAGGGTAAATGTTTTAACATCACCGTCGCCTTCGAGCATTCTAGCGAACTCTGAATTACTATTTCCCAGAACCCGACCACGAGCTATAACCTGTTTCATTTTGACGCTCCCCTGATATATTCAATTCGGTCAAATACGGCCTTAGTAAACCGTTCAGCTTCAGTACGTGCCTTTTTCAATGCCTCTGCACTTCCCGGGTACGAAACAGGGTTAGCACTAATGATGGTGTCAAAAGACTCACCACATCGTTCGAATCCGTCCAACCTCGGGAGCGATGAGTCTAGGATGTTACTCGCATACACCTCACGAGCCAGACTATGGGACGTTTCGTGATCGCGCTTACTGGTCATTTTTGACATAAATCCAATACTTGCACTCAGGCGTGGCTCTACACCTTCTTCTTCAAGACGCTCAAGCATTTCTGGCAAACGAGTCAGATACTTAAGGGTTGAATGGAAATCAACCTGTGCCGGAGGGGTAGGGGTCAAAAGCAAATCACTCGCAGCTAAGCCATTCAGAAGGAATGGATCAAGATGAGGGCCAGTATCAATAAAGACAAAATCATAATCACCAGCGATACGGTCAATGATTGTTTTTCTGAGAACTTCAGAAGGTTTAAGACCAGGTAAATGTTCTGCTACCAGAGACTCCCACTGGCTCGCCACGAAACCATCATCAATAGAAGCAGGTATAACATCAACACCTGGAATAATAGTCGGCCGTATAACCGCTTCTCGCAACGTTTCAGCATCCAGATCATTCAGCATTGCCTGAGCGGCGGTTTCAAGGACTGTGCCGATGCTGTGGGTGTGATCCAGAAACATGGTGCTGGATGCCTGCGGGTCGAGGTCTATAACCAAAATACGAAGATCATGGCGAAGCAAATCCTGATGTACACGTAATGCATGTGCCAGCGTTACTGTACTGACTGTTTTTGATACCCCACCTTTTAGGTTGACGACAAAAATTACGTAAGGTGCTTTATGAATATCACGGTACTTAGGTATCTGTCGGTGAGCATATATATCAATAACGTTCTGAATTGTTAGTGCATATTGCTCGACGTTGCCAACCTGCTTTTTATTAAATTCATAGCCGCTTTCTTCCATTTCTTTAACGGCCAGCTCTACGATGCGTCGGCTCAGCTTAGGCAATTTTGCGACCGCATTACGAGTATATGTTTGATGATATTCTGTCAGATTGAATTCTTTTCTTTGTTCCTCAATATCCCGACTCATTGCCTGAAGTAGAGCACTTGCTCTGAGCGCTATGGTACCGACACTACCGTAATCTCGTTTCATAGTTTCCCCTGAGATAGATTCCCTGCCCATATATTGCCTATAAAGTTCAATCACATTGTACATACACACAAAAAATGTACAACATATTTTGTATTGTCATTAAATTATTGTACGTAGCCAACCATCATTCACATCAAACCGCGCAGTTAGACATCGTTTCTGAGCAGGCGAGGGGGTGGAGGGTATGGTGGTAACAAGTAATCACTACACAGCTAGGACATTCAGGTCATTCTGTCCAGAGACTGTTGCGACAAGACCAAATATAGACTATATTTAAACCTCTTTGTTATGTGAGGTTGTTATGAAAATTGAAACCATTAGCTATGTGAAAAAAAACGCAGCGTCACTCGATCTGGAAGAACCAATTCTTGTTACTCAAAATGGGGTTCCGGCATATGTTATTGAGTCATACGATGCGCAACAGGAGCGACAGAACGCGATTGCACTACTGAAGTTGCTGACGCTTTCAGAGCAAGATAAGGCAGACGGCAATATTTTCAGTAAAGAACAACTACTGGCGGGTCTGTAATGGCGATTGTTATTCAGTACACCAGAACTGTCAAAACCTGCATTGATGATATTGCGAGCCACTTACGTCATATCGAGTCAGAACCAAAGGAAGTGATCAGCGGCATCATTGAGCACTTCGAAAAACGAGTCAGTGATTTTCCACTTGGGTGTCAGGTCTGCCCGGAGTTACTCAAGATAGGTTGTGCTAAATATCGTGAGTGCAACACCCCTGACGGCTACAGAGTATTGTACTCAGTGGAGGATAATGTAATAACAGCACACGCAATACTATCCCACAGGCAGGATATACAAAACCTTCTCTTTAAACGCCTAATTAGAATTTGACCAGAAACGAAAACCGTGAGTCTGTTCAGAGCTTGCATCTGAGGCGAAGGGTTGGATAAGCCCTACGGGCGCGTCAGCCTGTCACATTCGGGTATGCCTCAACGATACTTAGCCAGACCTTGGATCCCTGCATTACTGTGACCATATATCTGGTACTACTAAATTTATGACCACCTAAATGTCGTCAGGACATGCATAGCTGGAAAGCGAATGAGCCCCAGAGAAGTAATGATAAAAAAGAAAGGCATGAACAATGTTCATGTGGCAAAACATACAGGATAAATAGCAATTGTCTTCCACACCAATGTGAGCGTTTTTTGCCTGTGGTATTATATCCCGGTCATTTTTCAGAGCATGGACTGATGAAAAAGAGAAATACTACCCCGACGCCCCACGATGCGACGTTCAGGCAGTTTCTGACACAGCCGGGCATTGCCCGTGACTTTATGGAGCTTCATCTACCAGCAGAGTTACAGGCAATCTGCGATCTCAGTACGCTTAAACTGGAGTCGGGCTCATTCGTTGAAGATGATCTGCGGCAGTACTTCAGTGACGTACTTTATAGCCTGAAAACCACAGGCAGTGATGGCTATATTCACGTGCTCATTGAGCATCAGTCGTCACCTGACAAACATATGGCTTTCCGTCTGATCCGTTATGCCGTGGCGGCCATGCAACGCCACCTGGAGGCTGGGCATAAAAAACTGCCACTGGTGATACCTGTGCTGTTCTATACAGGTAAACGCAGCCCGTATCCTTACTCAACCAGGTGGCTCGATGAGTTTGACGATCCGGCGCTGGCGGGAGAGCTCTACGGCAGTGCATTTCCGCTGGTTGACGTTACCGTGATCCCGGATGATGAAATCGCTGGTCATCGCAGTATGGCCGCTCTGACTCTGCTTCAGAAACATATTCATCAGCGGGACCTGGCGGAACTGGTGGACCGACTGGCCCCCATATTACTGACCGGATATCTGTCTTCATCACAGGTGATATCGCTGGTACACTATATAGTACAGGCAGGCGAAACAGCCGACGCCGAAGCCTTTGTACGCGAACTGGCACAGCGTGTGCCGCAACACGGAGACGCACTTATGACCATCGCACAACAGCTTGAACAGAAAGGTATCGAGAAGGGGATTCAGCTCGGTGAACAACGTGGAATTGAAAAAGGCGAGCGGGAAGCCACCCTTAAAATTGCCCGGACCATGCTGCAGAACGGCATTGACCGCAGTACCGTTATGAAAATGACCGGTCTGAACGAAGATGACCTGGCGCAGATCCGCCACTGAGTATTCTTTCGTGAAATTCTCTTTGCTATCAGGCTGAAGATATTATCTCCCTCACTGCAGCTCATTCCGAACACGGGAGTTGTTCAGAACTTGTTTCTGCACAGCTCCCGCGTTGGACAAGCCTCCGGCGCGTCAGCCTGTAAAGTTTAAAGATGCCCTTTCAACATTGCCACCGCCTCGGTACCCGGCATCAAAAACTGAACCCGATGACGGGCAGCCACATCGAGCGCAAACACCTTCGTATACACTTCTGTCGAGCTGACCGATTTGTGCCCCATCAGGCTCTGCAGCACCTTCAGCGGAATTCCCGCGTACAGCATGTGCATGGCGTAGGAGTGGCGGAACGTGTGCGGGGTAACCGGAACTGAGAATGTCACACCGTCGGCGGCTGCCGCTTCCACGGCTTCGCCCAGCCAGGTGCGGACCGTCCGATCAGTGATCTCCCAGATGCGCGCCTTCTCTGTCTTGCCGGTTCGCCTGTTGCGGCGCTCCAGCGGGATCTTCAGGGTGGCCACCATCGTCTCCAGCTGGCTGACGTACTGTTGATCGGAAAGCGGTACCAGCCGGTGCGCCTGGCTGCCGGCGGGCGATCGCCCCGCCGTTCTGGCCGCTTTCTCCGTACGCTGCTTAAGGGTGGCCAGCTGCACGAACGGGTAGGGCGGTGCCAGCGAAAAATCCCCACGAGTCAGCGCCAGTGCCTCATTAATGCGCGCGCCCGTGTTCCAGAGTGTTGCCAGCAGCATCTTGCGGTGCAAATCGGGGACGTAGTGGAGCAGGGCACTCACTTCCGGTGCCAGCAGGTATTTCGGAAGTTCATCCTGAACCTGGGCCATCTGACGCAGGGCCAGTGCCGCCGGATAGTCGATGGCCACCGGCAGTTGGGTAGCTGGATCAACTGGCGACGAATATGTAATAAGATTGCTCATCATCCCATGCTATCCTCGTAAGGTTCCGTACAGTATAACTTCCGGTGTTCAGCCGCTTCTTTAGCCCTGCGCCGTCGTTCGATTCGCCATACTTCCCAGAGTACAGGCTGCGCTGACCAGAAGGTTGCAGCAAGACGCGTCTCCGGAAATCCAGCAATTTTCCGAAGACGTCTTACCTGAATGATTGTCCTGAGACCCAATCGGGCATATTGATACCGTCGTTCACGGAAGTATTCTCTGTAGTCTCCGGGGAAGTCGGCTTTTTTGACGTAATCAATTGCCTTACTGGCTTCACTATGCAGGACAGGTAGTTCACGAATGCGGTAAATAATTCGTGGCTGGAGCACCTTCCAGTCGCCGGTAATATCTCGGTAGCTGAGTTCCGGATAATCAACCGTAGGCTCACGGATGGGTTGAGGATCGTTATTATCCTCCCCGGTATCTGCGGCCACATCTGCGCAGGATTCGACAAATTTTTCCAGCAAAAAAACAAAATAGGCGTAGTCAGCAGGTACCATAGCCGATCACCTGTTGACGTGGCAGTATTCATCGCTGTTGATAAAGGAGTAAAGACAGAATGCAGAACAACTGCCTGAGAGAGGCCAGATAGCTGGTTTCCCTGGACATCACGAAGTATCATCCGGATCTGTGTGGTGGACGATCCATCTGCAGGTAGAACGCCCTTGCTAAACGATACAGCACTTTTGGCCACGCTAACTTCAGCTTTCTCAACTATCAGCTGAGTTTGCACATCCTCCGAGTAATTCCCGTTTAAATCTTTAGCCCGTGCATGGATTATGTACTGATTGACTGCACCGGGATGATAATCAGGTAAGCTAACCTGTAGTGCCTGACTGCCGTTCGGAGTTATTCGCCCCCCTGCTGCTTCGAACTCAGGGGCAGTCCATATAATTCCGACCAGACCATGCTTTGCCGTCACGGATGCTGTCAGCAACTGGATACTGTTCGCTGGACCCCGGATGGCATCCGGCAGGCTGATACGAACCTAGAGTGTAAACATGCTATACTGTTTGTCATGACTTCTTACTATTTCGAGACATTAAAATGAAACCTGCAAATATTGAACCTATCCATCGACTGGGAGAAGCTATTGCAAAATCCGATAAATCTCATTTAGTGATGCATAAAAGTAAACAAAGAATTGATGTACATAATAAGAATCACGTTTTTTATTTGGCAAAAGGCAACATAGGCGCTTACTCCTTCGATGGTGAGGTTCTTATTTTTAATATTTTCGCCCCTGAAATAATTTGTCTGGAAAAACTCAAAGACCATAAGATCCTGAACCACCTAAGATGCGTCACGGACTGTGAGCTTCATGTCATAAACACTGATTACTTACGCGATATAATTGATAAAGGCTCATTATGGTCTGACGCCTTTGATATCATAAGTCGATATTTATATATCTATTATGTCAGAGACAATAACCTGACACGACCGACAGCTAAGGAATCAATTATTCAATATCTTAAATATATATGGGGTTTTGAAAACACACAAAGAGAGAGTACATCTGTATACACTTTCCTTTTGGAGAGAACGCATATCTCCAGAAGCCTGATTCATAAAGTTTTATCAGAACTTGAAAAAGATGGTGTTATCAGTGTTTCTCGGGGTATTCTTACTATGTGTAACCTGCCCTGATAATTAAATTTTTCAATGGATCCCAAGCAAGTTTTTTTGTCACAACGCTTCTGATGTGGCAGGGGTTTTGACCTGAATCAGAAAGCGTTGCGGTCTGTTAGCCCTTTTACGTTGAAATCCAGGCAGCGCTTTAACATGATTATAACGTCATGGAAAGATCCCTCTAAGAAAGTGAGAAAGTATACAAATCAACATAATCATTATGCACCAGCAGATAAAGAAAACCTTAAAAGATACCATTATAACCTTCAATGATTTGTTCAGAAAATTAATTGCAAACAGATATATATAAATACGCCACGCCATCATATTAATGTTGAGCTGCCATATGCGCAATGTTTATAATTTTACACATTTACACATTTACACATTTACACATTTACACATTTACACATAAGGACGCATGGCCTGAAAGTTGAACGCTGTGTAGGCTCCGGGAATATATTTCCCGGGGGAAACACACTGCCCGTCAGGGAGCGACAATAGGTAGCTTTCTGGATCCACTCCGTTCAGTTTGCACGTCCCGATCAGACTGTACAGTAACGCTCCACGCTCACCACCGTGGTCTGAGCCGAAGAACAACCAGTTTTTACGACCCAGACTGACCATCCGCAGGGCATTTTCAGCGATGTTGTTATCCGCTTCGGTCCAGCCATCCTCCGCATAGTACGTCAGTGCCGGCCACTGGTTCAGGGCGTATATGAACGCCTTCGCCAGCTCCGAGTGTCGCGACATAATTATCAAAGATATGAAGGGTATTAAATTTTCACAATAACCTGCTCTATTATTCTTTACCGGGGCACGTTGAAAGTTCAATAGTATTATGGCACATGAGGCAAAACGCCTTTTTTGTATAGTTTCTCAGTACGTTATCCCAATCAGACAGATGCCCTTTACCGTTTTTTTCTCTTAAAGCAGATAGTTTGTCGATTTCGTAGTAAGCGCTCAGGCAACCACAGTAAGGGCATAACAC
>NZ_JAXQPQ010000022.1:0-11417 GCF_034427535.1 Enterobacter sp. A103 | reverse complement strand
ATGCGGACGACGGTGTTTAATTATATCGAGTGTGATTACAATCGGTGGCGTCGTCACAGTGCCTGTGGCGGCCTCAGTCCGGAACAATTTGAAAACCAGAACCTCGCTTAGGGCTGCGTCCACTTTAAATGGGTAGGATCATTCTGGCAGGTAAGACAGTACATTCAGGAGCCAGTACTACTGGACCTCATCAGTCAGTATTTTTGGTATAGCGTAGAGTGTGGTGGTGAAATAAGAACGCCAGAGCACGGTATTCCACGGGGATGTTCGCTGAGTCCACTGTTTGGCGGAAGTCTGTTATTTCACGTTGATAATTTTTTGGAAACCATTACAAAGATGTTTTTTATTCCCGCTTTATGGATGATTTTATTATTCTGACTCGCACCAGACACAGATTGCGGCAATGCATCAGGTATATGAATGAGTTTTTTGCGATGCGAAATTTTGGAAAACATTCAGATAAAACATTTATAGGTAGAATCGAACATGGGACGGACTGGTTAGGTGTTGATTTTGATAGTGGAAGGATAGCCGGTCTGTCCCAAAAAGCAGTAAAGAAACATCGAGAAAAAACATTGAGACTTTATCTGCAATGCTGCATAAAAGGGTATTCTCATAAGGAGGCTCTTTTGCAAATTGCTCAGTACCGTCAAAGATGGAAAAAATGCAGTAGTCTGATTCTGGTTTGACGTATAGGAGTGGCCTTGGTCACATTTAGGATTGAATTATTTAAGGTATTCAACTGTTAATGTATCCATTAAGAGATAAATCAAGCGTCAGCCAGGTTAACAACGAACTATCGGAAACTTTGTCTGAAGAGTCAGAGATTGATCTATTTGTTTTGATAATTAATCTTTGGATACAAAATCGCACCTGAATCGATCACTGATTCGCATTGCAGTCGACATGATGAACCTGTAATTTAAATTGTGTATCTGCCTGTTTTTGATATGTTCACTCCAACAACGGAGACAGGCAAATTATGGACGAGAAGAAACTCAAAGCTCTTGCGTGAACTGGCTAAAGGCCTTAAGACAGAAGCCGACCTCAATGCGTTTTCTCGCATGCTGACGAAACTAACCGTCGAAACAGCACTCCAGCACTCAATGCGTGTCGTTCCGGTGAACTCATATTTTCATAATAATTTCTGCAGGTAATATCAGCGCCATCTTCTTTATTGACTCTGATGGAGCTAACCGATGCCAAAACAACGATGGTTCATTGAGCAGAAAATTCAACACGTCACCAACTGGCGCGCCAGTGGCCTTACCCGGCTGGCCAGAGGAGCGGCTAAACGAACTGTTAACGTTGCCCGAGTTCACCTTCGCGAACTGACAACCGGTGGCACGACATGGGGCAATATCCTGTCACCAGGCTCACGGTCTGCTGACTAAGGTGTTGCGCCCCTGACACCGTCAATGCTGGAACCTCTCGCGCCACGGGGCTTCAGCGCATAGTCCTGGCTGATTCAGTCCCGGCGGCAAGGCGGCCCAATACCCCACTCAGTACTTCACCTCCTGGCAACCGCTTCTCCTGGTCACCTGACGCAGGTGCCAGTCGACCAGTCAAGATGAGTTCACCGGAACGACACCTTTGATGGCAAGATAGGGGTTCTACGCCGGAACTCCACTATGATCAGTGAGATATTCCATGAGTATTTCACTGATCTCGTTCTGCCGACAGACATCCCGTGTTGTGAAATCAGCCGCCTGTTTCTTGATAAAGAGCGACGTTTAGACTCGATACTGTGAAGCCTGTAGAGCATGTCTGTATTGAGGTATTTATGCACGGATGAGATTAAGGTTGCTACTCCTTGCCCTGTCCATGCACCAGTGCTCATTCGGGTTGTTCAGGAAAGCTGTTTAGTTGATGTGCCTGGCGACCAGTTAACTATCAATGGCGGATTTGTGCCAGGTCATCTTCGGTCAGACCCGTCATTTTCATGACGGTGTTGCGGTCGAGGCCGTTCTGTAGCATGGTTCTGGCAACTTCGAGTTTACCTTCATTGCGACCTTCCTGTCGGCCTAGCTCAATACCCTTCTCGATGCCCTTCTCGATGCCCTTCTGTTCAAGTTGCTGTGCAATGGTCATCAGTGCGTCTCCATGTTGCGGCACAAGCTGTGCCAGTTCCCGAACGAAGGCTTCGGCGTCGGCTGACTCGCCTGCCTGTATTAAATAGTGTATCAGGGCCATCACCTGCGGTGAAGAAAGATAGTCAGTCATCAGCAGAGTGGCCAGCCGGACTGTCAGGGTGGCGATATCGCGCTGATGAATATGTTTCTGGAGCAGAGTCAGTGCCGCCATACTGCGATGGTTCATTATTTCATCATCAGGAATAACTGTCACATCAACCAGCGGAAAGGCCTCACTGTAGAGTTTACCCGCCAGCTCAGGGTCATCAAATTCGTCCAGCCATCGGGTGGAGTACGGGTATGGACTGCGTTTGCCGACATAAAAGAGCACGGGTATCACCAGCGGCAGTTTTTTATGACCCGCTTCAAGATGACGCTGCATCGCCGCCACTGCGTATCGAATCAGGCGAAAAGCCATGTGCTTATCAGGCGAGCTTTGGTGCTCGATGAGCACGTGGACGTAACCGTCACCGCTGTCGGTAGTTTTCAGGCTGTAGAGCACATCGCTGAAATACTGGCGGAGGTCGTCTTCGACGAACGACCCCGACTCCAGTTTCAGCGAACTCAGGTCGCAGACAGCACGCAGCTCTGCCGGGAGGTGTAATTCCATAAAATCACGGGCAATCTCTGGTTGTGTCAGAAACTGCCTGAATGTTGCGTCATGTGGCGTTGACGTGATGCCTTTTTTACCTTTTCCTTTCTTGTCTGACATGTGTGCTTCCCGCTGCCTTTTTCTGTCTGACTGAATTATACCGGAACCGTCACTTTCATACCTTCTGTTTCATCGATTGCTTTCTGAGCTGCTGTCTGGGGGGGACGAAACCGTTTCTTTGTGGATAGGCTTTTTTCGCCTGTCCAAAACTAAGCCAAACTGTCATTTGGGGCTGCGGATGTTTTCCTGGACTGTTATGTTGTGATCCCAAGATGTTGTCGGTACTTCACCGGACTCATTGCACCTAATGATAGCTTGATACGCTTCTCGTTATACCTGCGTATGTACCTGTCCAGGAAGCAGATAAATTTTCCCAGCGTAATATTTGTCCAGTTTCTGCCATAGAACATTTCGTTTTTGATATGCCCGAAGAAACCTTCGCCAGCCGCATTATCCGCCGAGCCTCCTTTACGCGACATGGACTTTATAAGTCCCGATGTGTTGATACGATCGAGCTGGCCAGGCCACCGGTAATGGCCATCACGATCGCTGTGTATCACTGGTTTGTCATTTTCATTGAGCGTATCGAGTGCGTCATCGAGCATTGTATTCACCAACGTCGCGTCCGGGCGTGTTCCTATCGACCAGCTCACAACCTGGCCATCAAAGGTGTCGATAACCGGCGACAGATAGACTTTTCCAGCCGGAAGCTGGAACTATGTAATATCGGTCAGCCACTTCTCATTTGGCCTGCAGGAACTAGGGGTTCTACGCCGGAACCGCCTATAAGGGCTTCCCCGGCATGTCAACGCCGGTGTTTATGGTTTCTATCTGCTCTTCAGTAAAAATAAAGGGGAGAGACTGCGGTACTATAAACGGCCATGATGAATCGTCATCGATTCGGACCCTGATGAAAGACGTGTGTGAGGTTCTTGTTCGTTAAGCGGATGCGTATATCCTGTACAATAGTCAGATAGTCCTCACGGGGTCTAACCCTTTATCATCAACGAATTGCAGGTCAGATGGTTATTTTGTTTCGTGCTTTAGCTGGCTGAGTACAGCCTGAAATCATCACCGTAATGCAATAATGCCAGCACAGCCTTGCGTTTTTGGCGGCGATGGCTATAACGGCACGCCAGTATCCTCTGCGCTCGACCAGTGAACAGACCCAACGACTGAATGAATCAGTCCTTTTCTCGGCACCAATCAGAACCGAACAAGCCCCCTGAACCAGTAGCGTTCGCAGATACGAATCGCCAGCTTTAGTTATCCTGCCAAGCTTTGATTTCCCACCACCGCTGTGCTGCGATGGCGTTAGTCCCAGCCAGGCTGCCAGTTGTCGCCCATTTTTTAAATCGTGTGCATTATTGATACTGGCGACCAGCGCACAGGCCGTTGTGGGACCAATCCCTTTCAGTTCCATCAATCGCTGGCTGCGCTGATCAGTTTTTGCCATGCGGGACAAAATCCGGTCATATTCAGTAATATTATCTTCAATACGATCAATGTGTTCCGGCAGGTCATTAACACATTGTTGAACCTGAAGTGGCAAAGAACTCTTCTGCTCAGAAACCATGTGACGCAGGGCATCTGTATTTTGTGGGGCGATGACACCGAATGATATCAAACCTCTCAATCGGTTATATGTTGCTGTTTTCTCTTCGATAAAACCCTGTCTGGTACGGTGTAGGCATTGCATCGCCTGCTGGCTCTCATCCTTCACTGGTACAAACCGCATATGCGGGCGACGAACTGCTTCACAGATAGCCTGAGCATCAGCTGCATCATTTTTGCCTGATTTACCGGCCATGCGGTAAGGAGATACAAGTTTAGCAGCCATCAGACGTGGTCCATGACCATATTGCCGAAACAACCTTGCCCAGTAGTGAGCCCCGGAACGTGCCTCCATCCCGATAACACAGGGAGGTAAACTGGCAATCAGCTCGGGAAGGGCAGAACGCGATACTTTGGTTTAACCAGAACAGTTTTACCGTGTTGGTCATAACGAATCCCTCCGGGGCTATGTTTACCCTATGATTGCACAAGAGTTAATCAGGCGCATATCCAGTGGAAGTCCATTCCATTCGAAACTTCCGCCTGTTATTTTTTTGTGTTCTTTCGAAGCTTCAATAAAATCACCAGCAATAGACGATTTTCGGAGCAGAGACATCATCAGGTAACACTTTTTAAAACAGCATATTACCTACTCTACATCCATAGCATGACAGAACTCATTGTTGATCCTCATGTGTAATAATGAACAGTTTGCTCTGTTGCCTTAAAACCTTATTATAAATAGTGTTAATATTGACAGTCAGTAGTTTGCATACCGCGCTGACAAATAACTGAAGCAGGGATGACCCGGGGGAACCGGATCCTTCCCTAAGGAGTCGCATGGATAGGCTGGAACGATTTAATAATGCTCTGAAAAACATCACCCTAAGCCAGACAGAATCAGGCGAGTATGAAATAGACTTCGAGGGCTTAGCATTACGGGCACACAATCAGGTTTTTTCGCCAAAGTATTTTCGCTCAAGCCATATTTTATTATCTGCTTTCCCTTTCAGAGAGGGGGAGCGTTTGCTGGAAGTCGGATGCGGTTTGGGAACGCTCAGTATTATCGCTGCGTTAAAACACAATAATGAAGTCGTGGCGACAGACATTAATCCTTACGCAGTCAGTCTTTGCAGGAAAAACGCCCACCACTATAAGCTGAAGGATAGGGTTGACGTAAGGCACGGCGATGTATTCTCGGCCATAGAGCAGAATGAAACCTTTGATACCGTGTTCTGGGATCCTCCCTTTGTCTGGGCTGATGATGATTACGATTATCAGTCACCCATTGAAAGAGCGGTATTTGATCCAGGATACCGGCAAATAGAGAGGTTCATTCGTCAGTCACACCGCTATCTGAACAAAGACGGGCGGCTATTGATGAATTTTGGTTCCAACGGGGATCTCGAAAAATTTACCCAGTTGGTCGGAGCTTGTGGTTATGATTTGAAAGAACTCAGTTTCACTGAAATTGAAGACAGAGGGGGGCTAACGTACACCCTGTATCAGTTATTCCCTCGCCAGTCTTAACCGGGGAATGATGCCACCGGCTCTTTGCGCAAATCCCACATAACCTTGATTTTTATCAGGGTTGTGATGCGACAACAAGTATTGTACTTTCTGTTGCCCTGTTTCTGATGGAGTGAAGAAAGGGATGAACCTCTTATTCAGGTTAAATATGATGCGAAAATTGAATCTTACATATAAAGATAAAATTCTCGACCTCTTAAAAACGCAGGTAATGGGTATTCTGAATATCACTCCAGACTCTTTTTCGGACGGGGGGAAATATGACTCATTGCCGACAGCGATCGGGCATGCAAGTGAAATGATTAATAACGGTGCCACTATCATTGATGTTGGTGGTGAATCATCCCGTCCGGGGGCTGGAATAGTCAGCACTGAAGAAGAGTTGCACCGGGTGATCCCCGTTGTGGAAGCGCTGGCACAACGATTTGATATCTGGATTTCCGTGGACACATCAAAACCAGAGGTCATTCTTGAGGCTGCTTCGGCCGGTGCTCATATGATTAATAATATTCGTTCACTGAGCCTGTCCGGAGCCATTGAGGCCGCGGCAAAAACAGGTTTACCTGCCTGCCTGATGCATATGCAGGGCCAGCCCGCGAATATGCAAAAGGCGCCCATTTACGATGATGTCGTTGCAGAGGTCAGTCTTTTTTTCAGCCGCCAGATACAGCGATGCATTAATGCCGATATTAAGCGGGAAAATATTATTCTTGATCCCGGTTTTGGATTTGGTAAAACACTGGAGCATAATTATAATCTGTTGTCCTCACTGAGTTATTTTCACCGATATGGATTACCTCTCCTTGCAGGAAGGTCGCGCAAATCGATGTGAATCGCCACGGATAATCTAGACACTTCTGAGCCGTTGATAATATAGGTTTTCATATTCAGCCGGTTGCATCTGCTCGCTCGAACCATACCGACGCTTACTGTTATAAAACATTTCGATATAATCAAAAATATCGCTTCTGGCTTCGTCTCTCGTTCCGTAGAGCCTTTTCTTAATCCGTTCGCGTTTCAGAAGCTGGAAAAAGCTTTCCGCAACCGCGTTGTCATGGCAGTTACCGCGACGACTCATGCTGCCTTCCAGACCGTGTGATTTCAGGAACGACTGCCACTCATGGCTCGTGTACTGACTGCCCTGATCAGAGTGAACCAGTACCTGCTTTTGAGGATTACGCCTCCACACCCCCATAAGCAGTGCGTTCAGGACAATCTCTTTTGTCATGCGGGGTTGCATTGACCAGCCGATAACTTTTCGGGAGAACAGGTCAACCACCACGGCCAGATACAGCCAGCCTTCGTGGGTTCGGATGTAGGTTATGTCCGTCATCCAACGCTCATCCGGTGAGTCCGGATTGAACTGCCGCTGGAGCCTGTTGGGTGTCACGATGCTGGCTTCTCCTTTACGTGCACGTGGGCTGCGGTACCCAACCTGAGCTTTTATTCCGGCACGCTTCATCAGCCGCCAGACCCGGTTCACTCCGCACTGCTGTCCGGTATCACGTAGATCGAGATGGATCTTGCGATAACCATAGACGCATCCCGATTCCAGCCAGAACTGTTTAATCTGTCCTGTCAGTCTCAGGTCTGCCTGATGGCGTTGTGAATGCGGCTGCTGAAGCCAGGCGTAAAAACCACTGGGATGAACATCCAGAACCCTACAGAGCAAACGAACAGGCCAGCAACGGCTGTTGTCGCGGATAAAGGCGTACCTCAGTCGGACAGCTTTGCGAAGTATGCCGCGGCTTTTTTTAATATGTCCCGTTCGTCCGTAACCCGCTTCAACTCTTTCTGAAGACGGCGAATCTCGGCCTGAGCATCCGACTGTTCATTATGAGTGGTGATATCGAGACGTGTTGCAACACTGGAAACAGAATGACCACGATCAACAACCTGTTTGACTGCTTCAATTTTAAACTCTTCGGGATAACGCTTACCGCTCATGGGCACCTCTCTTTAAGCCATCTTAAATGACTCTGAGGTGTCTGTTAAACCCGTGGCGATTCAAACAGCAAGATACGACTGCTGCAGATCAAGTTGAGGGATACCGGAACAGGGAGTGGTTCAAAGTGGCGGTTACGACAAGGTTAAACATGGACCTCTGAGCCTTCGACCATAATTGGGAAAGACTATTTTATATGCAGTATTGTTTGGAGTTGCTCCTTTTGCAGGCTCCAGCGATCAGGGCTTTAGCCTAGATTCGCTTATATGGTCGCAATTTCGCTTTCAACGACAAACACGAAATTATAATTAAAATTGAATAATATTTCGCACACAAACATTCAAATATACATATATTTACCTCAATAGGTTACATTACTGCATGATAATTTCTGTCATAATTATAAAAAATACACCAGCGTGCTCTCTAAAGAGTTTTTGTAACCATAAAGAGGATATGATTATGTCTTATGCTTTGAACAGTTTACCACCGGACACAAATCTGGCTTATCAGTCAGAAGGAAGTGATTTTGGGGGCGCTATACACATTAATGCGATAATGTTTGCAAGTCGACACTTGGCAGCAACAGATAGTCATGGTGATAACCTGTACCAAGTTGCAGTACAAAGGAATGGGGAATGGGAGCTACAATCGGTGCAGGTGAAATGGCCGGATGATAATAAACAACTTGTTGTTAGATTGAATATTAATCCTTCCGACCTTATTACAGGCGTAAGGCTTTACCATGCTGGAAACAGTACAGTGTTTAGGAAACCGGAATCGATTAACGCAGGCTTGGATGTGGCGAGTTTGCCGCATGCTGAAGAAGTTTCAATATCTGAACCTGTAAACATACAAGCATATCATGAGGTCGCAATAGAAAATTCATCTTTTGAATCTGATCATAGTTCAGGATTTCTCTCGGGAACAAATGCTCCAGCCGGGTGGCAGAGGCCAAATTTAGGAGGGAATATGATGATTCGCAATACTTATAATTCCGACTGGAATGGGCTGCATGCTAAAGACGGTATGAATAGTCTATTTATATCCGATGGGTGTATGATTGGCCAGACATTATCTGAAAATTTTGATAACCATACTGACTATAAATTGTCGGTGGCAGTTAGTGAGGAATCCGGACCATTAACTTTTCGCAATCATGAGCATCTAAAACTTCGGTTGCTTGCAGGAACAACTGTTTTAGGAGAATCAGCGATAACTTTTTCAGATTATATTCCAGGAGAAAATCACGATGGGGCTTCTGTAGGTTGGAAAACTTTTGAGGTGAATATATCTGGAGGAGAACACTCCATTCTCGAAGGACAGCCTATGCGTATTGAGTTGATTGACGAGCAAAACCAAGATGAGTATGACCGAAATTATAATGGGAATGGATTTTATTTAGACAATGTCCACCTTCAAAAGTTGACTCAATCAATGGCAACATTTGATGGTCCTAGTGATGTTCATATAGCTTCGACAACTACGCCGATGAATCAAAACTCAACGCCCATGCTGACTTCCACTGTACTTTAACTGACCCTAATAGATGCCGTCATGCTTTACATCCTGAGGGTGGCTGCATTTCGTAGTAGTGCTCATCTTTAGGAGCGCTACTACATAATGAGATGACCTATTAAGCTCGGATTTATAATGCTCTCAATTCAATAAATTAGCATCGGAGTTTTATATATTTTTTAGTAAATATTAAATGGCGTAAAATAAATCGAAGATGTCATTTTTAATTACGTTGAAATGAATATTGAAAATTCTTGTGTTTTAAGAGAGCATTTTTCGCATGTGCAACATGTTTGGTTATTGTTTTAATGTAACATTCATAAATTTTGGAGAAAAACATATGACGAACGAAGAATATAAGTTATTTTTAGATAAATGGGCAGCTCAGGCTCCTTCTACTGAACATGAAGGACGGCTCGAAGCCGTTAAAAGGACAGCTGATTGGATTTCTGAAGGTGATGTATCAGAACAGCTCGATCTATCGGGTTTAAATCTTAGTTCTCTTCCGGAATTTTTCCCTCATGGTTTGATAAAGTTAGATGTGAGTAATAATAATTTAACAGAGGTACCGGATAACCTTCCCGAAACTTTGACAGATTTAGATATTCATCACAATAAGATATTATCGATTCCACCGCAAAAACTGGCTGCATGTACGAATCTTACTTACTTGGATATTAGTCATAATTCGCTGGTCGGTCTACCTCCATTACCATCGATGCTTGAAATGTTAAATGTATCAAATAACAACATTTTGTTATTACCCTCTCCATTACCCGCAGGCTTAGAACTTTTAGATGCAAGCCATAATAAATTAATAAATTTACCGGAGCATCTTCCTGACAGCTTGGAAGAGTTTAACATTGGATATAATAATCTCAATCTCCATACAGCGCTTAATCTGGAAGGACTCACAGCACTTGAAACATTGAATATTCAACATAACCAACTTGATGACTTAGGGACTTTACGTGGTTTAGATGATTTAGAGTCTTTGACCGAATTATATGCGCAAGGGAACGGAATATATGATTTTCCTGATGGCTTTCTTCCTACATTGCAAATATTAGATATTAGTGACAATCTTTTTACAGTTTTACCGTCTAATCTTCCTCCGGATCTTATCACACTCAATGTGAGCAATAATTACTTGTCATCTGTGCCAGTTGACCAATTTTCCCAAGAATTAGCAGAAAGTTGTAATGTGATTCTTACAGGCAATAGGTTTTCAGCAGATTATGTGACCAATGATTTACAGGCTGCTTTAACATCTCCTGATTATAATGGTCCAACTTTAGTTTATGAAGTTCAGGGTGTAAATTTACTGCTGGCCAGTCTAAATATTGTTGTATCTGATTGGTTCCCATTTGAACAACGCAGGAATGTTTCAGATACTTGGAGTAATTTTATTGCCGAAGACAGTAGTGGCGCTTTTAATAGTTTTCTAACCAGATTAAGCCGTATTAGCATTTTAACTGATCCGAACAGAGATTTAACCCTCGCTGAAACTTTTAGAGAACAAGTTGCTGATTGGCTCGTTAAAATTTCAACATCTCCAGCATTGCGTAAAAAAATGATCGATCTAGCAATCGGAGCAAGCGAGACCTGTAACGATCGTATTTCGCTTACTTGGAATTGGATGCAGCGTGGAATGCTTGTTGCAGAAATAGAAAGCGGAGGTGAGGATAATTCAGTGTCTTCTCTTCTTGCAAAAGCACGTGAAATATTTAGATTAGATATGCTTGAAAAAATAGCCGGTATTACTGTGAGTGAGCTTACTAGTAATCATATTAATATTGATGAAATTGAAGTTTATCTTGGTTATCAAATAGGGCTAAAAGAAGACTTAAATTTGACATCTATTATTGATAAGATGGATTTCGTGGCTGTCTCTCATCTTGATCCAAATAAACCTGATGAAAAGGCACGTCTAATCAGGGCTGCTGAGATGGTTAGGGAAGCCGAGAACCGAGATTTTGTGGGCTGGCTGGCAGAGTGGGAACCCTGGCAGCAGGCACTCAGCCGTATCGCACCTGACCAGTACCAGGCCGCCCTTGAGCGCCGCGCTGACGCCTTCGGCGCCAGT
>NZ_JAXQPQ010000030.1:0-1219 GCF_034427535.1 Enterobacter sp. A103 | reverse complement strand
GATCAGACGCTGCGAGAAACGAACGGGTGGGTGACGGGTATCCATAGTCGTAGAGTCTCTTAAAGCATGAAGGCAATGCGCCAGTTAACGCTCACATGATCCGGGCCGAGCCAGTCGGGGTAGCGCAGGGGCGTGCCGACCGAAATCTGGCTGCTGTACCCGCGCCCAGCGCTGCTCAGCCCCACCGAACCGCCCCACAGCGTGCCGGAGGCAAAGCGGTCCTGACGGTCTTTTTCCAGCCAGCCGCCGTCAACGGCGACCGTTGCGCTTACCGCGCCAATCACCGGGAGGGTGAAGAGGGAATACCCCAGCTCGTTACGCCAGTAGCCGCCGTTGTCCCCGGACAGGTACTGTTCTTTAAAACCGCGCACGGAGCTTTCCCCGCCGAGCGTCAGGCGCTCGGCGCCGTACAGCCGGTCGGGCGACCACTGGCCGTAGGCGCTGGTCAGCCACCACGCGTTGCGGGCAACAGGACGCTGGAAGCTGGCGTTCAGGCTCCATTTACGGAACTCTGCCCGCGGCATNGCTGGTCAGCCACCACGCGTTACGGGCAACAGGACGCTGGAAGCTGGCGTTCAGGCTCCATTTGCGGAACTCTGCCCGCGGCATATCCCCGGATTTATTTTCGTCGGTTTCGGCATTGAACCACGGCATGCCGTGGCTCCAGGTCGGGTTGAAGGTCGCCACGCCGCCCAGCATTTTTTGCGTGTGGGTAATTCCCAGGACCAGGCTCGAGAGGTTGCGCGTGCTGCTCTTAAGCGGCGCGTCGTTCAGCCAGTTGCGGCTGGAGCGCTGAACCACGCCCGCCGCAATGCCGGTTTTAACATCCCCGTTGCGGAAAACCACCCAGGACGCGTTAAGGCGGTGGGTTTTCGTATCGCCCGTGGAGAGCCAGTTGAAGCCCTGGTTACTGATGGTGGTCCGGTAGTTACTCCAGGCGTAGCTGTAGTCCAGCAGGCCGTAGCCAGACGGCACGCTGACGCCCGCCTGGAAATTCTGCGCATCGTACGCGCTGGCAAAATCGCTGCTGCGCCCGCCGCTGACAAACCATTTATCCGCCAGCCCCAGCATATTATTGGCGGTAAGCACGCCGCTCAGCTGGTTTTCACCGGTGCTCTTCTGCCCGCTATTATCCAGGCTCACGGATGCACTTAACGGAAATTCCGGCTTGCCCGTGAGATTAACGATGGAATATCCGGCCTGCGTTCCCGGCAGAATT
>NZ_JAXQPQ010000016.1:0-33656 GCF_034427535.1 Enterobacter sp. A103 | reverse complement strand
AGACAGTGCGAACAAAGGCGAATACACGGCGAGCTTCACCCCGGCCGACGCGAAAGCGTACACCCTGGGCGTGGCGGGCCTGACCGGCTTCACGAAGACGGTGGACGCGACGACGGCGGCGGCAGTGGGTATCATTTTGGTTAAACCAGGCAATGTGACTGTAAGTAGAGGAGCAAGCCCGGAGCCAATCAAAGTTACGGGTGGAAATAGCCCCCTAACTTATGTAACGTCAGACCCTGGCGTGGTGACAGTTTCTGCTGACGGGGTATTAAATTTTATTGCCGCGGGTGTCGCTAAAATCACGATTATTGATAGTAAGGACCCGAGCTATAAGATCCAGTCAGTCGATTTTTACGTGACTGTTAATCCAAAAATAGGACAGACTTTACAGATCGTTGATGATGTTCCTCAGGCAGTGCAAGGGGCCAACTATCAGCTAAACATAACGGGGGGGAATGGTGGTCCTCTGCAATACCGGTCTTCCGATGCGTCTGTTGTTTCCGTGTCGGTTTCAGGACTGATGACATATAATTCTGTGGGAGATGCGACAATCTTTGTCACCGAACCTGCCCACGACGGTTTTGATGAGGTTTCAGTGTCGTTTGCGGTGCATGTATGGAAACCTTTAGATGGGTGGCATTGTAGTGCTCACGACGGACGTTACGCCCTTTGTCAGGGGCCGGCGCAACCATTCGATGCTAGCGTCGTTATAAGCAGAGATGGCAGCGTATGGTACAAAGACGTCATAAGAGCGGGCAGAACGTCTGTTGACATCGGCCCGTGGGCGTGGACCACTTACCCTCTCTCATTATCGGTAAATGGAGTAATCTTCTTAAGATTTTGAGGCTGATGGCAATTTGCGTTGTTTTTTTTGCACTGTAAAGTGAAGCGGAATGAAATCGGACACGGATGTCCTATTTCATCACCAGATTTCAGGTTACTGAGGCTCAATAGCCCACTCAATTCTTTTTTTTGTTCTTCAATAGCGAGCCGTCTTCATATTGCCTACGCCTTTTGAAAATCTGATTGGCATTTGACCTGCTTCCCCGTTGATTAACACACCGCGATGTTAGTAATGTCTTCATAAGCTACATGAGGACATGCCCATGAAGAAGCGTTTTTCCGACGAACAGATCATCAGTATCCTTCAGCGAAGCTGAAGCCGGGGTTTCTGCCCGTGAGCTCTGCCGTAAGCACGTCATTTCCGACGCCATTTTCTACATCTATGGACTACCTCAGTTTTGCAAGTACCGAATATGGTTTTGGGTTGTTGCTTACATCTATCCGGCATCAGGAAAATCTGTGCCCAAATGGGTAATCCGCACACAATCGCCTCAACAACTGGACGGCCTCTGAGGCCAGTATAAAAATCAGGTTCCGATTGTGCAGGTGCAACCTGTCACCATTTCTCAGTACGCTGCAACTTTTTCTGGCAGGGAATTAACTGCCCACTACCTGATACTCGGTTTCATTTCTCAGCATCGACCAGATTATTCTCGCGTTTTTATTGGCGACCGCCACGGTCTTTTTGTTAAAACCGCGCCGCTCCTTTATCTGGTTAACCCACTGATTCATATAAGGATCAGTGTTATTCGTGGCAACCCTGACGACAGCGCGTGCACCATGAATAAAAAGTGTCCGCAGATGCTTGTCGCCCTTTTTTGTCATATTCATCGGTACCAGCCTGTCGCCGCTCGAGTGCTGACGTGGAACCAGGCCAAGCCATGCAGCAAAGTGACGGCCGTTCTTAAATTCAGTTCGTTTGCCGATAGCGGCAACAACCGCCGTAGCCGTTTTAGGGCCAATACCTTTAACTTTGGCTATACGCTGACAGGTTTCTGATTGCCTGAATACTGTTTCAATTTCCTTATCAAAAAATGGATCCGACGCTCGAGATCGTTAAAGAGATCATAGAGCCCTGCAATTGTTCTGCGCATACGGGAGCTCAGACCGTTTTCTGCATCTTCAAGGATGAGGGGAATTGCCCGGCGAGCTCTGGAGACAGCACTACCAATGGGGATCCCCCGGTCAAGTAACAGCCCCCTTATTTGACAAATTGTTGCGGTACGGTGATTAACAATACGCTGCCTTGCCCGATGTAAAGCCTGGATATCCTGTTGTTCCGGGCTTTTTGGTGGCACAAACTGCATTGTCGGTTGCATCAGAGCCACTGCGATGGCTTGTGCATCATTACCGTCATTTTTTTGCCCGCGGACGAAGGGTTTTACGTACTCAGGACTGATAACCTTTACTTTATGCTCAGTTTCTCAAACTCACGCTGCCAGTAAAATGCCCCTGTGGACGCTTCGACCCCAATCAGACATGCCGGAATATTTGCCAGTGTCTGGAGTAATTCATTTCGGCCAGAGCGCTTCGTATAAACCGGTTTGCCTGCCTGGTTTAACCCGCAAAGCTGAAAAACGTTTTTAGCCAGATCAATACCCAGAAATACGATATTCATGGTGATTCTCCTGGCGAGCACATTTCGTACAATTAACCGCAATGGGAGGAGGTAGTCCATCCCATTACCTGGCGCAAGAAGTTTGGTGGCATGGACGTTCCTGAGGTGAAGCGACTTAAGTCGCCTGAAGAGGAGAACGCCCGACTAAAGAAGCTGCTTGCCGAAGCAATGCTGGATAAGGAGGCGCTTCAGGTGGCTCTTGGGCGAAAGTACTGACGACAGACCGGAAGCGGGAAGGCGTGGTGTTGATGTGTGATACGACCGGTCTGTCGCAACGTTGTGCCTGCAGGCATACAGGTTTGTCCCTGTCGACCTGCCGCTATGACGCCCAGCGTCCGCCTGCTGATACATATTTATCAGGGTGTATCACTGAGCGGGCGCTTGAACGCAGGCGTTTTGGCGACCGCCGCATCTGGCAGTTACTGCACTGTGAAGGGCTTTATGTCAATTACAAGCTGGTATACCGCCTCAGGGGGAAATACAGACCCCGGCCATCAAGGCAGGTGTGTATTCCCAAAGATGACGGGTCAGAAAGGCTGCTGAGTATACTGTGTCTGGAAGACAAAATCGTGCAACATGCGGTAGTGACCGTACTGAATCAAATTTATGAGACTGATTTTCTGGGATTTTCCTACGGATTCAGACCGGGAAAGGGTCAGCACGATGCTCTGGATGCCCTGAATGTTGCGATCATGGAGCGAAAGATAAACTGGGTGTTGGATCTGGATATCAGTAAGTTCTTCGATACAGTGGAATACGACTGGCTACTCCGTTTCCAGCAACACCGTATGAAGGACAGAGGCATACTGAGACTTCAAACAGTGGATCACAGTGGGTGTGATGGATGAACATGGTCACAGGAGGCGCTCGCGTCTCGGTGTACCTCAGGGGGCGGTGTGCTCACCGTTACTTGCAAACGTTTATCTTCACTACAGCTTTGACCTCTGGTTGAGCAAGAGCCGAAAATATGCTCAGGGGGATGTAGTGATAATCAGATACGCTGACGACGCAGTACTGGGATTCCAGAAACATCGTGATGCACGGGAATGTCAGGAGGCTCTGAACAGCGGCTGGGCAGATTCGGTCTGAAAGTCCATCCGGGGAAAACCCGCCTGCTTCGGTTCGGGCGATACGCTCTGAAACAGTACAGAGAACGACCAGAACTCGGGAACGTTCTATTTTCTGGGGTTCACCCACTACATCGGTGAGTTGCATAATAGCAGTCATGAGGAAAACCAGACGAAGCCGACGCATTGCGCAACTGAACGCCATAAAACAGGCGCTTCGTAAAAGACTTCATGAAAAGTCGGCAGAAACCGGTTGCTGGATAAAACGGGTAGTAGAGGGACATCTTAACTACTATGGAGTCCCCTTCAACATCAGGGCACTGACCCAATTTGTGGAGGAGGTGAAACGTTTGTGGCTGAAATCACTGAGACGAAGGAGTCAGCGGCACAGAATGAACTGGGCACGCTTCAGTCGGTTGTGTGAACGCTGGATCCCGTCACCCCGAATAATGCCCCCTTATCCCATGCAATGCTTCCACGCCAGAACCCGAAGTAGGAGCCGGATGCGTTAGCAGCGCACGTCCGGATCTGCGCGGGGGGTAGCCGATAACAGCTATCCCTACCGCAACCGAAAGGATAATAAATAATGATTAAACTTGCATTGGTGAGATTTATGATTGTAGATAATCTTATTTACAATAGCGTTATCAAGCATAAGAACACAGTTGTTGTGCCTGGACTGAATTGGTCATTCTGGCGCGACAGAAGAACAATGGATTTTCCAAACTGAAAATTAAAACCAAATATTTATGACTAGCGGGAAGTAAAATCATTGAAAGCAGTCATCATACGGTGCCTGTTTAAGAAATTATTTCGCACAATAAACACGAACTTCACGTGGGGTATAAATACCGATCGAAATAACTCGTAAAAAAACATCCATTCCAGATTCCTGGACTTCTGTACGAATAATTTTATCAGAACCACCACATATAGCCGCAGCATCGATAGTTTGCGCCTGTCCAATACCCTGAACAAAAAAGATTTGTTTCGTTTCCAGCACCGATTTTTCCGCAATGTCATCATTTATTTTAAAAGTTTGTTTTGCGCAGCCAGACAGTATTGCAGCAACAACAAATATTATTAATTTTTTCATTTTTAACTCCATATTGAAGGGTTATTATTCCGGGTGTGTTTTCTTCAGACGTAAATAAATTCGACAAAGTGGGTGAAATGCATACTATTATCGTATTATATATCAATGGTTGAACTATGTAATGTAGCAAAGCTATTTGCAAGCATCATCGCACTGTTTCTTTATGATTTCTTACATTCCGTTAAAATCGCGTGAATCTTCGCCACTGTTGTAAGTTGATAGCAGTTAATCCAGTTATAAAGTTCGTGAGTGACATAAAAAACTACTCGTTTAAAGGCCCATATTAAAAGAAACAGTAAAAGCAGTGGCCAGAAAAATGTTGTTACTACTACGCGAATAAGAATATCCTCTTTATAATTATATATGTGCCCTTTCATATTCATATATGCTGAGTAAAAGCGTAAAGCTAACAGTGATACTGAGAAAAGAACAACAAAGGTGATGAAATAATAAAACTCAATTAATTCGAAATGAGACTCAATAAAAAAGATAAAATTATCAGACATGTTAGTATCCTAATTAATGTTTAATATAGGTATGACCCATTATCAAGAGTGCGGTAATGACCGTATAAGCACCATTTACAGACTTTGAGATACATATTTGAGTTCTCTTGGAAGTTTAAATTGTCTGTATTACCCTGTATTTGACTAATATTTACACTGTTATAGCTGTTAATTATTGTCATGGCCTAAATCCCGATTTTTTATCGTCTGCCCAGGATCGGGGACACGTATTCTCCTTCATCCACAGCAATTTCCCCCTTTGTAGCCTGATAAATCCTTCGTCATTCAGTTCTGACATAATTTTATGAAGCGAACTCCTTGAAACCTTGTTTCTGGCGAGAATATAAGTATAAACGGACGTAGTGTTCCGTGCCTCTTCTCCCAGCTCCCAGAGGCAGCGAAGATATTCAATCACTGTCCCCCTGATTGTTTTATGGCCGAGCATTTTCTCCCGCTGAAAGTACATTTGCATATGATGGCTGATTATCATAAACGCATGGAACCAGTGGTTCTTTTGCGTCAGCAGCTGGATAAAGTTAACAGTATCAATCACCACTATCTCACAGTCCCGGTTGCAGCGAATGTAATGGGACTGCTTATCATGAAACATCTGAGCCATTCCCAGAATGGCGGGCCCTTCAATACTGACCGTGACGATATCGTTCTCTGTACTGCACAGGGATACGCAGCCACGTTTCAGAAAACCAATTTTATTTTCTTTTTTCATTTCAATTTTCTGATTTTTTTTTCTGATGCTCACATACGACTGACCTGATGTCTCAATGAGTTTACCAAGTATTAGCACTGATTCACATATTTTGTCGGGGTGCACAACACTCTCCGTTAGTTCAGGGCTATGAGTGTAAAAATATCCTCTGGCCAATAAAAAACACTACGCTGGCAAATACATAAACAAATGGGCTCTCGTTTCGAGAGGTCTTTAAGAAAACCTCAGACCTCTTATTTTATTATAATTACCGAAATCTTTTCTCATCACAACAATTTCTCGCAATTAAATGCATCCAAAATTACACATTCCAGAAAAATCATCAGTCTTATAAAGCATTATCTTATAAATCTTTTTAAAACAGTCTGTTGCAGTATTCGATGGCGACAATTGCAATTATAATGTTACCAGAATGTGTTAATACTTTTGCATTCTGGTTGACTCTCGTTTAATTAACGATACGTTGATGTACATTTTTGGGAAATCATTAAAAATAACCGAGTTTTATTTCCGATAACAGAGTGAATTCCTCTACTGGCCCTGCTGAACAGAACGCGTAGATAGGGCAGTGGTTTTCTGGTCAGGCGTGCAGGCGGTGGTGAATGACTGGCTTAGTCCGTCCGGTACTGCACGGGTGCAGTTGGGCATGAACGACCATTTTGAGCTCGCGATAGCGCGCTCGATATACTGGTCCGTATAACAATAGGCACGAATTGTTTTTTGCCCAGACGGTGGCCGACGTCATGTCGAACGCACTATGCTGAATGCGGGGCCGGGGTGAGTCTCTTCCGCAATAACTGGATGTGTTTCCCTGGATAACGACAACATCGGGCATAACCATCGCATGGGTATTAATGCAGAAACCCAGAGAGAGGATTATGTCCGTATGTGTGTCAACAGCTGCTTCAGGCTGACGGACTGGCATCATTCACGTGATCTGAAGAACGCCCCGCAGAAGGGGTCGACATATCATAATATGATTGTGCTGCAATTCCGTTAAACCGTTTCCATAAGTCTGGATTTTCAGTTCTGCCATTGACGGCCGTAATAAGCATTCATGAGAATGCTGGCCAGATCTTCTGCCAGCGGTAGTCTTGGATTGCAGCCGGTACAGGCATCGGCCATGGCATTCTCAACCATGATGCTAATTTTATCCAGCCAGTTGTTTTCTGAAATACCACAGTCACTGAAAGATTTTTCCACGTCCACTGAGCCGCGCAGGGTTTCAATTTTGGTGGCAAGACCCTCAGCGTCCTTCTCACCGACCAGCCTGGCCAGCTGGCTATACAGGACACCGGCGGCCGGCGCGTTATAGCGGATGACTGTTGGCAGAAGGATGGCGTTGGCCCGCCCATGCTCCACGCCAAACATACCGCCAACCTGATGGGACAGCGAGTGAACAATCCCTAATAGAGCGTTATTGAATGACATACCAGCCAGACACGATGCATCATGCATTTTCTGTCGGGCCTGCATGTTATCGCCATGTTTTACGGCAATCGGAAGTGCTGCAAAAATATCTGTTACCGCCCGTTCAGCCAGGCTCTGGGTATAAGCATCAGCAAGTGGTGTTACATACGCTTCCAGAGCGTGTGTCAGAGCATCCAGCCCCGTATTGGCAGTGACATGAGGGGGCATTGAACGACAAAGTTCGGCATCAACGATGGCGATATCCGGGCACAGCTCATAAGACACCAGTGGGTACTTAGTGCCTTTTTCTCGGTCCGTAATTACAGCCACACAGGTGGCTTCCGTACCGGTTCCGGAAGTGGAAGGTATGGCCACAAACCTAGCCTTTTTACGCAGTTCTTTAATGGTAAAGGGGGGAATGATATCCTTAAATTTTGTGTCCGGATATTCGTAGTACACCCACATGGCTTTGGCTGCATCAATCGCTGAACAACCGCCAAGACCGATGATCCAGTCAGGCTGAAAACTCATCATCGCATCAAAACCGAACATCACGGTCTCAATAGACGGATCCGCTTCCACGCCATCAAACACCTCTGTTTCAATCCCGTTTCTATTAAGAATTTCGCACGCCTTGTCAATATATCCGGATCGTTTCATAGAGCCCTTTCCGGTTACAATAAAGGCTTTTTTTCCGTTAATACGACCCAATTCATTAAACGAACCGATTCCATGGAAAGTCTGCCCGGGAACGATAAAACATTTAGCCATGATTTAATCCTTAGTTGATTTTTATATTATATAAAACAGCCGTTATATTTTTTTTACCAATTAGTTTTAATGCCTGCTTGCATTGATTTTAATAAGTAAAAAAATTAACAACCCTCACCTCAATTTATAAGAATGATACCTTGCAAGGATTCTTATTTATAGGCCTTAGCAAGGTTTTTATTACAATAAATATGTGCATTTTTACATATTGAATACATAGTTATTTATAATAAGTTGGCTTATTTTTTACAGTCGCTGAAACAGGTCACAGCGCATATAGATTCTTGTGAAAGACATTAAACAGTTTGCTGTTTCGACTGTTGCTTTATGCTGGCGATCTTATCAAAAAGTAACACATATGCTCCGCTTATGAGCCCGCCCAGTAGGGATCCAAGAATATAAATAAGTATGATGCCCGGTCCTTCACTTTTCTCTGGATAGGAAGGAGGCACCTGATAGCTGAACACCGGAAAATTGGCAGTCGGGATACTGATTTTCTCAAGTTCTTCCAGTCGGTATTTCCGGTTCCTAAGTTCCGGGTTAAGCTCCGTCAGATCGGATAAGCTTTTTTCAATATTAAGTTTACTGGCGAGTCCCTTGGCCCCCAGGGCCACGGAGAAATCAGGGTCATCATTTATGGATTGCCCCCGAGTATACACGGGGGCTGTTATGCCAGCAGACTCGGCAATTTGCAAGGCATAACTGAGCCGCTGAATGCGCGCAAGATGAATATTTTGCATGTCTGAGGATGCCAACGCTAGGCCACTTTTGTCGGTGTTGATTTTGAGCAGCAGTGCATCATGAAGATCCTGTTGTAATTCTGTTACGGTTCTGTCTGCAACAAAACGAATGTATCCTTTCAGGATATCCTGCGCACTTTGCGCGTCTGGCCCAGTAAAACTGAGTCTCCAAGAGCGATAAAGGGGAGGTGGCTCATTCTTGCCGCTAAACACTGCCTCTGATTTAATTAATAAAAACATAGCACTTGCTGCATGAGTGAGTCCTCGTACTGGCTCCGATGCACCGGAATACTGTCGTAAAAGGGCTGGCTTAGATTTTATATATTCTTCAGTTAATTGCTGAGACTGAAAATTTTTAATGAAAAGATCGAAAGCGCCGGGGCGGTCGAGCGGATAACTTACCCCTAGACTTTGTGCTGTGACCAGCGATTGCTGAAGTTGAGCCCATTGGCTTGGATCTACCGGAGTAACAATCGCGCTACTGGTCCATTTATGTGGCAAAAGCATTGAAGCACCAACGCTTGCCAGTGCAAAAAAAACAACGCAAATTGCAATCAGCCTCCGCGCTCGCCAGAAAGCGTTCAACAGGCTAAGCAGATCTAATTCCGCTGGATATTGCATGTCCCTTTGCGAAATACGAAAACTAGCAAATTTTTCGGCCCTTACTTCATCCTCATTGCCTTTTAGGCGATGTTGGGCACCTAAATGACTGATCAGTGGTGAGTCTTTATGATTACAATGTGAAGTTTCTGTTATGCACATATGTTTATATATCGGTCTTTTTGATGATTATGCGTACGATTAAAAATATAATTCTAACTACTAAGCTGGAAGGTCTAAAGCCTGTTTTACCGATAACGCTTTCCGCTCAAGCGCACTTCACTTCAAGCCATTTTAAATGACTCTGAGGTGTCTGTTAACTCGTGGCGATTCAATACCACTCAGCGAAACTACTCTTTTTTTTCAAATGCATGATGATGCCAGTAGCAGCACCATTTACAAATTTGGATATTGCTGAAATTACCTTTTTCGATTTCATTACTGAACTGGTCAAAGGTGTCACATAGTCCCGATTGTTTTAATATTCTGTTGTCACGAACGATGCAGCACCCTTCTCTGTGAATTACAAGCTGGTTATTTTTCTCGCAAAGTACATACATCGCTTTTTCCTTTTAAAAAAATAAAGTAGAATAAATTACCGTGATCTATTATTGAGTATTAATTTTGCGCATGGGTAACGGGAAGCATTTGTTTCATCCATATGCTGAAACTCCGCAGATGACAAAGACGGAGAAACTCAAGAGAAGATTTGCAGCCCAGTTTTTTATAGGCCGAAAATCGGTGATTATAAACGCTTGAAGCTTTGATGCCTAGCTGACGGGCAATGCTATGTATACCGAATCCGCTGTACATCATTCTGATAACCTGTCTTTCACGGTCAGTTAAGTAACGTAAATCCGGTTGATCGCTATCGGGAGCGTAGCAGGCGTCATTATTTTCATTAAACAAACCCTTCCATTCCTCAAGAGTCGCTTTAGCTTTTATACGCTTTTTCAGAGACGAGGGGATCATAAAGGCGAGATCGTTAAATGAACTGATAAGTATAAATATACTACGGCCGTCAGCCTGCTCATGTAACGCCTGATAGACATAGTCTGCTGTAAAAAAAACAAATCTTTCTGAAGGTTCCATCAAGACTGCCCGGTACAGATAACGGATCCCTGCTGAAAGATATACGTTGTCTGTATACACCTGTATTTGTCTCATATTCACACCGTTATAGCTGTTAATTATTGTCATGGCCTTAATCTCGATCTTCTATCGTCTGCCCAAGACCGGTGACACGTATTCTTCTTCATCCACAGCAACTTACCCCTTTGTAGCCTGATAAATCCTTCGTCATTCAGTTCTGACATGATTTTATGAAGCGAATTCCTTGAAACCTGGTTTTTGGCGAGGATAAAGGTTTAAACGGGCGTAGTGTTCCGTACCTCTTCTCCCAGTTCCCAGAGGCATCGATGATATTCAATCACTGTCCCCCTGATTGTTTTATGGCCGAGTATTTTCTCACGCTGAAAGCACATTTTCATATGAGGGCTGATTATCATAAACGCATGGAACTACAAGTTTTTTTTGCGTCAGCAGCTGTATAAAGTTAAAAGTATCAATCACCACTATCTCACAGTCCCGGTTGCAGCGAATGTAATGGGACTGCGTATCATGAAACATCTGAGCCATTCCCAGAATGGCGGGCCCTTCAATACTGACCGTGACAATATCGTTCTCTGTACTGCACAGGGATACGCAGCCCCGTTTCAGAAAACCAATTTTATTTTCTTTTTTCATTTCAATTTTCAGATTTTTTTTCTGATGCTCACATACGACTGACCTGATGTCTCAATGAGTTTACCAAGTATTAGCAGTGATTCACGTATGTTGTCTGGTTGCACAACGTTCTCAAGTTAGTTCAGAGCTATGAGTGCTGGAATTTCCTCTGGCCAATAAAAATTCATTACACAGACCGATGCATAAATAAATGGCCTCTCGTTTCGAGATGTTTTTAAGTCAACACCAGACCAGTCTTTTATAATAATTACCGAAATCTTTTCTCATCACAACAATTGCTTGCAATTAATTATGTACAAAATTACACACTCCAAAAAAAATCATTGATCTTATAATTAGTTGTCTTGAATTCTTTTTAAAACAGTCAGTTGCATTATTCTATGGCAATAAATGTAACTATAACATTGCCGGAATGTATTAATATCTTTTCATTTTGGTTGGCGTTCGTTTAATTAATAATGCGTTGATGTGCATTTTTGGATATTCATTAAAAACAACCAAGTCATTATATATATGGTTTTCGTATAGATCAAATACAGTTAAGTGGCAAGTTAAATTGTCAATGTATCAGATGGTTCTTAAAAATTAATACGGATATTTCCTCAGAAAATTCGGACTGAGCCGTATCCTCAAGTGAAGTCGACTAAAACCAAATGAATGTCTATACTGGGTGCGACACTTTACCCCTTTGTTTAGGAGGCTCCCATGTTAGTAATAAGAAAAATGAATTCTACTATAATGGAAACAATCAAAGTGACCTGTTCCATACCCAGATGCAGAGTGGCAATGTTTCACATAGCCAGATTGGAATGGCATTTACTTTCTTATGGAATCGAGAAATTCATAAAAACCAAAAAAAAACAGACTATCACCAATTTTTTAACCCGCAAGAAGATAGTTTGAAAGTTGTTTTTTACTATACTCATCTCACTAAAAAAGTTCAAGCTGTTAGCATTCAGTTAATATTTTCTGTATAAGTATAGGTTCTTGCCATTTATTCATTACAGATGACAGGATTGGCCTGAAATATCTGAAGTTGATAGTGCAGGGCTCAATTATAAGAGGCCGCAATGAAAATAATTATGCCCAGTGTTTTGCTAATCGTCTGCATTGTCGTACTAATTACGTTATTGTCTGCCATATACGATATGGATAATAATTATTAGGAATGCAGAAGGGTATAACTTTCCTAAGGAAAACTCACTAAATCTCCACGGGTAATCCAGGCGCTTCCGAACCATAGATAATATTGGTTTTCGTATTCTGTCGGTGGCATCTGATTGCTCGAGCCATACCGGCGCCTGCAGTTATAAATTTTTTCGATGTAATCGGCAATATCTACCCTATATTTATAGCCTGCATTGGTGAGGAAATTATTGATGTTTCATTTTCCCTGATAGGAATTCCTGATTCGCAGATGATTCGGAAACTTATTTTAGCAAAGAGCTCAGCCCGGTGACCTGACAGGGACAGTACCAGGTAGTGAATAACAACTTGGTCTCTCCTAAATGCCATTTACGGACTGTTCGCTCATTGATGTTCAGCGATCGGTCTGCTTCACGTCTTCAAGTGCGATCAGCGACTTCTGTTCTAGTTCCACTCCTTACCGGATCACTCCTTTTTTTTACTTATTAAAATGTACGTTTGAAAAAGTAGACTCTCTGCGGTAAGCTCTGGCGGTATCCTACACCCTGATTTTTCACGCAGCGCGCCGGTCCCTTTCCGGCCCGAACGGAGTCCGACATGATCCTGATGCCCGACGACGAACCGGAGCTGGGCTTGCCCGCTGTGGTCATTCCACCGGAAGTGGATTTCCTGCCGGCGCTGTCAGGTGGTAATGCTCCGGTCAGTCCCGCCCGGGCCTACCTGCTTTCCCTCAATTCGCTCCGCAGCCGGCAGACTATGGCCTCGTTCCTTGGCATTGTCGCTGGCATGCTTGGTGCCTCGTCCTTAGATACCTGCAGCTGGGGCAGCCTGCGGCGTCACCACGTGATGGCCATGACCGAACTGCTGCGCGACACCGGCCGGGCCACCACCACCGTCAACACCTACCTTTCCGCGCTGAAGGGGGTGGCGAAGGAAGCATGGATGCTAAGGCTGATGGACGTTGAGAGCTTCCAGCATATCCGGGCGGTGCGTAACCTGCGGGGCAGCCGACTGCCAGGTGGCCGGGCCCTGTCGCCGGAGGAGGTCCGGGCGCTCTTTAGTGCCTGCGGGAACGATAACTCCAGCATCGGGGTGCGCGATGCAGGGATGCTGGCCGTCATTCTCGGTTGCGGCCTGCGCCGCTCGGAGGCGGTGGGGCTGGATTTGAGTGACGTTGTCACAGATGAGCGGGCGCTCAGGGTGCTGGGTAAGGGAAACAAGGTGCGCCTGGCCTACATGCCGCCCGGCACCTGGCAGCGGCTTCAGAAGTGGGTTGAAGAAGTTCGTGGGGAGAAGGAAGGGCCGCTGTTCACCCGTATCCGTCGCTTTGATACCCTCACAAACGACCGACTGACCGACCAGGCGGTGTACCATGTCCTGCAGGTTCGCCAGCGCCAAGCCGGAATAGCGAAATGCGCCCCGCACGATTTAAGGCGAACCTTTGCGACCGCCATGCTGGAGAACGGTGAAGACCTGATTACCGTGAAGGATGCGATGGGACACGCCAGCGTTACCACCACCCAGCAGTACGATCGCCGCGGGGAGCAGCGTCTGCGTGCCGCCCGGGATCGCTTAAACCTGACCTGATGCTTAACATATTTTTAAGAAAGTATTTAATAACATTCTGTGTACGCCCCGCAGGAAGTACCCCGTTCACTATGGTACTGCTCGAGACCTGCGCGTCATCCCGCTTCCCATCTGAGCTGGGGGATGTTGACTTGCGGGGTGGCTGACGTGTTTTTCGTTCTAAGATGAAAAGATGGTGGCAATCCACAATGCACTGGACGAATGCAGCGCAGAGCATCCGGTATTTTATGAATATGAAGTGGATATACATCTCAATCCCAGAATTGGCGTAGACTGGCACCGTCGCGGACAGCAATAGCGAGTGGTTACGCTAGGGCAAAATGAAAAATACTATCTGGTGGCGCGTTACGCAGCGGAACGGGCAAAGTCAGCTACGTGGGTGGCAACAGCAAAAGCTCAGCCTTGTTTATCAGTCTGTTGCAACACCTTAAGGCGACGTACCGACGGGCAAAAACGATAACGCTCATCGTGGACAGTTACATTATCCACAAAAGCCGGGAAACCCAGCGCTGGCTGAAGGAAAACCCGAAATTCAGGGTCATTTATCAGCCGGTTTACTCGGAATGGGTGAACCATGTTGAGCGGCTATGGCAGGCGCTTCACGACACGATAACCCGAAATCATCAGTGCCGTTCAATGTGGCAACTGTTGAAAAAGGTTCGTCACTTTATGGAAACCGTAAGCCCATTCCTCGGGGGTAAACATGGGTTGGCAAAAGTGTAGCGGTATTCGGCGCAGCTATTTAGGTGGGCCTGCAGTTGTTTTATTCACCAGTACCGCCTGGTTACCCATTATCCGGATGTCAAATATGAGTTGTTCATACTGTTTCTGTCTTACGGAGATAAATCCTTCTCGATATGCATCCAGGTAATCTGCAGTGATTTATTCGATTCGTTATCACCACTTACCTTATCCTGAGCGTTCAACATGAAAACGCAGGTGTCGGCTTCGCCGCGAAACATTTCGGGGTGATTCAAGCAGTTCAGCCAGCTTCTTTTTCAACTGTTCACGAACAGTCGAGCTCAGCTGTCGCCATTACTTTAGTGCTCGCTCGTCAAAATCCAGCAAATACGCCATCAGAGCTCATCCAGCGTCACACGTACGGGCTTGGGATTTCGAATACGCTCTTTCACTATCTCCACGAGCTCAGCATCTTCATCGCTCAGGAGTTTCTGTTTAAACGGCAAGCGTTCATTGTCAACGATATATACAGGCATAAGACGCAGCGCTTCAGAGGGAGTTACACCCATTTTTTCAAGCGCAGCGTAAGAACGTGCTTTGAGTTCATCGTCAATACGCAGGTTAATGCTACCCATGTCCTACACCCCTTGTAATTACAAATGTCATTATAGTTATCGCGTTATAACATGCTTAGGGCAAGTCTCGAAGAACGTCTGAATGATAGGATTTCCGTATCTCACTCGTTGCGGACATTAACTGAGACGATTTACCATCACGCGACATTACGCGCACCGCTGAAATGGGCTGAGCGCGTTTCTGACGGGAAACGGGTAAAACAGGTAACAAACCCCCGGGAAACCAGCCAGAAACGCAGGGGATGAATTTTACTTCAATGCATATAAACGCACAAAGATGCTTAGGCTCTGATCTCAATATATTTACCCCCCCTTCAACCCTATTTCTGTAACTTTTCTCAATAGGTCTGATCACTCTTTCCAGTCTTGTTACCGGATAAATCTCAATAAAAAGCACCTTTAAAGGTGTGCTTAAATGATCTGCAATAGACACTCAAACTGCGGAGGTAACATTATGGCATTTCAGGTTCTGACCACTACAGCAGCCAGTATTACTGAGCTTAAACGTGACCCTATGGGTACTTTCCACGCCGGTGATGGCGCTCCGGTAACCATTCTTAATCGTAATGAGCCTGCATTCTACTGTGTGCCACCGACACTATATGCCCAGTTGATGGAACTTCTGGAAGATGAAGTACTGGGACGGATGGCTGATGAGCGAAACGGAGTGACCTGCCCCCCAGGATTAGATACAACCTTGAGTTAGTAATGGACTGACCCCGCCCCGGTAGACGATCCTGCCCTATAGTTTGAGCATAGGTGGAGCGTATGGGCACACCACGATTTACACCTGAATTTAAGGAAGAAGCCGTCCGTCAGATAACGGAACGCGATTATTCCGTCGCTGAAGTATCTGACCGTCTGGGCGTGTCTGCGCACAGCCTCTACAAGTGGCTACGGGCTATCAAACCTGATAACAGCGAGCAGCATGCCCGGGATTTACTGGAAGCTAAAAGCGAGATCCTGAAACTCCGGGCGCAGCTAAAACGCACCGAAGAAGAACGGGATATCCTGAAAAAGGCCGCGCGGTACTTTGCAAGGGAGCCCGACTGAAGTACCGCTTTATCAATGAGCACCGCACTGTATGGGGTGTGATGACGATGTGTCGGGTACTGAATGTCGCCCGGGCCGGGTTCTATGCGTGGCTGCATAATCCTGTCTCAGAGCGGGATAAAGATAACCAGCGCCTGCTGGCGCTTATCCGCGACTCATATTCCCTGAGCGGAGGCGTATACGGTTATCGACGGGTTCATGGCGATCTGAACGAAATCGGGGAAACCTGCGGTAAAAACCGGGTGGGTCGGATCATGCAACTGAACCGGATTAAAGCTGTGCGCAGCTATAAAGCTCCACGTCGTATCGCCGGCAGGCCTTCAGTCGTTGCTCCTAATCGCGTGCAGCGGCAGTTCACCGTTGTCCGGGCCAACCAGGTCTGGGTCACCGATATTACTTATATCCGCACCTGGCAGGGCTGGCTGTATCTGGCGGTGGTTATCGATCTCTTCGCCCGTAACGTGGTCGGCTGGTCGATGAAACCCACTCTCTCACGCGAACTGGCGCTCGACGCGCTGATGATGGCCGTCTGGCGTCGAAAACCGGACGGCGAGGTTATCGTACATAGCGTCCAGGGCAGCCAGTACGGCAGTGACGACTGGCAGTGCTTCTGCCGGGCCAATAACCTGGCCCCGAGCATGAGCCGACGTGGCAACTGCCAGGATAATGCGGTGGCCGAATTGTTCTTCAGTTCACTGAAAAAAGAATGCATCAGGAAGAGAATATACAAAACCCGGGATCTGGCCCGGGCGGATATCTTCGATTACATTGAAGTGTTCTACAACCGGGCCCAGCGCCACAGTCACCTCGGCGGCATCAGTCCGGAGGACTTCGAACAGGCCTCATCGTGAGGACAGAATTTGTCTACGGGCATGGGGTCAGTCCAATCGCCATTCTTCAGCACTGCTTTTCATGCTGCAGATTCAGTTTGATTAGCTTCCCCCGTCTGGTCTGGATTATTCCTTCCATTTCAAGTTCCTTGATAGCCTTATGAACCGCGCTTCTGGACAATTTGTTTCGTGACAGGGTATATGTGTAAATCGAATGTTGTACACCCGAGGCCTGCTCTTCAGACCATACCTTCTTCAAACTTTCAAGCACCTTGGTTCTGGCGTTCGGAAGATTGTCCAGATATTCCCTTTCGTAATACATGTGAAGATGCATGACCAGAATATCGAAGGCATGTTTCCATAATAGCTCCCGATCCATCATCAGCATGGCTTCATCAGCATCTATGCTCCACATTTCACAATCGCTCAGGCACCGCATATAGTGCGTTTCAGCCAGACTGCGCATTTGAGCCAAGCCAAGAACAGAGGGGCCCTTCAGCACCAGTGACTGAGAATTGTCACTGAGCCGCAGTACAGCTACTTCCCCCTGAACGAGATAGCATATGTGTCCTTTTTTTTTGAGGCTGAAGCGCTGATGCTTCTTCCGTCTGAGAAGTACCGCTTGATCATGTTTTATTATGGCATTGCCAAGAGTAATCACTGAAACAGAATGATCCGGTTGCATAATCAACTCATTTTGAATGAATATGTTTTACCATACTCCAGATAGTAATGGGTCTACAAATGTTTTGTATATACTAGAAATTAAAGAGCACCGGTTAACAATATCCAAAAATGGATGCTGTTAACCGATGTCATGTCCAGTTCCAGTTGTATCAACTTGAAATCTGTAGATTGCTCTGAACAGTCGTTAGCCCTTACATTCAAATATCTTAATGTGTAATTATGTTTATTTTTTTATATCAAAAGGTTGAGTGTGTCATCATAATAGGTGTACATATTGTTACCTTCTTCATTCTTTATGAGAGTGTGGCAACGGGGTGTTCTCCCATACCCGCTTGTGCAATTCATTCCTTGCACAGATTAAAAAATCACAACAGATACATTGTGGAGGAACAGTAAACGTGGGCAGGCTGACAACGGAGACAGTGAACAAGAGCGGTAGCCACGAGGGAACCTCAAAAGCGAGCATTATACAGCAATTCAATTTTAGTGAGGCATTACCTCTTTAACAGGCGATATTTTTAAACAATATCTATGTATTTTTGGTATATTTGCGTACGTGTGACTAAGTAAATAAATGCGGTTGTTTGGTTACTGTTGGATTCCATTTGTGTTAATCTAATGATATTTCTCATATGAATGCCATTAACTTCAAGCGGTTAACAAGCTGCGTGATGCAGGTAAACCGCTAGTTGAAATGTCTATTATTGTACATTTATTAAGAATTTCATTAATTGCATTATGCAAAGCGATGCATACAATGTGATGCAATCTAGTACAAATTTTAAATGCAAACTAAAGCCGCCATTATCATTTTAGGGCGTAGTTTTGGTGCTGACGAATCTAAATGTTAAATTTATGAAAAAACCATTAGACATTAAAGCTGAGTCCGTTCTTGGTTGCTGCGCTTTAATATTGCAATTAAATAGCAAGCCAGTAGTCTTTTCGCGCGATAATATAGATGCATCTCTTCCACTAAAGGTTATTTTATCCAAAATCAGTCGTGAACAACACGTCAAATTTGTTTCTCACAAGATGTCTGTTAAAAAATTGAATCCTGATAAATTACCACTGGCATACCAGACCCGGCAGGGGGCGTTCGTATTGCTGGCGAAAATGTCGGGAGAGCAGGTGCTTATTCAGCAACCATCCCACGACACTCCTGAAGTGATTTCTCTTACTGAGTTGGAGAGTCAGTGGCAGGGTCATGTCATTGAGTTAAAAGGTTGTACCGGTCGTTTTGACATCACTTGGTTTATTCCTGCATTCCTTAAGCATCGTCGATTACTGGGAGAGGTCTTGCTCCTCTCGTCCATACTCCAGTTGCTGGCACTTATATCACCCCTTTTCTTCCAGGTTATTATGGACAAAGTGCTAGTGCACCATGCTCTCTCTACCCTGGATGTGCTAGTCTGGGCGCTAGTTATTGTTGGTATTTTTGAGGTGATACTCAAAGGGTTGCGGGAGTATGTTTTTAGTCATACGGCGAATCGGATCGATGTTGTATTGGGTGGTAAGTTATTTTCCCATGTCATGGGGCTACCACTGGCCTGGTTTAAACATCGACAAGTGGGAAATATCATTTCCCGAATACAGGAGTTGGACACCATCAGGGAATTCCTGACTGGCTCGTTGCTGACGCTTTGTATCGACATAATATTCACTGTCATTTTTTTAGCGGTAATGGCGAAGATGTCATTATCGCTAACCGCAGTGGTGCTGGCCACACTGCCCTGTTATGTCCTGCTGGCCTGGAAAAGCCAAATGCCGCTACAAAAAAGCATTGAGCAACAGTTCATGACCAGCGCTATGAATACGTCATTTCTCAATGAATCAGTCAGCGCTGCTGAAACCATAAAATGCTTGGCTATAGAGCCGAGAATGCAACGCCGTTGGGAGCAACAGACTGCAGAAATGGTAGAGGCGGGTGTATACACACAGACGTTGAACACCCTGGTCGGGCAGGCGGTGATGTTGTTACAAAAAATCACCGGTGTTGTCATTATCTGGTATGGGGCTCACCAGGTAATTTCACTACAGCTGACGATTGGACAACTAATTGCTTTTAATATGCTATTGACTCAAGTCCACCAACCTTTTTCCCGTTTTATAGAATTGTGGCAGAAGTTTATTCAAACAAGAATAGCCATAAGTAAACTCGGGGATATGCTCAATCAGCCCGCGGAGCAGGCAATGGATAAGTTTTTGCCATCTACCACTTTACAAGGAGATATAACTCTTTCTCAGGTGGGTTTTCGTTACCGCCCCGATCTTCCTCCGGTGCTAAAGGATATCTCATTGCATATTCATGGTGGTGAATGCATCGGCATTGTAGGGCCTTCAGGGTCGGGTAAAAGCACGCTTGCCAAGTTGTTACAGAAATTATACGTGCCGGACTCAGGGCAAATAAAATTTGATAATTATCCTATAGCAAGTTTGAACACAGAGTACCTGCGTACTCAGATAGGTGTGGTGTTGCAGGAGAATTATTTATTCAGCCTAAGTGTCCGGCAGAATATCGCAATTCAGAACCCTTCCGCTTCATTGGAGCAAGTAGTGGAGGCAGCCCGGACTGCAGGCGCGCATGAGTTCATTCTGCAACTCCCGTTGGGCTATGACACTGTGCTGGCTGAAGCCGGACGTTCATTATCTGGGGGGCAGCGTCAGCGTATCGCCATTGCCCGAGCATTAATCACCTGTCCGCGCATTTTAATATTTGATGAGGCAACCAGCGCGTTAGATGACGAATCTCAAGCGATTATTCAGGCCAATATGAGTGAAATTTCCCGGGGGAGAACCGTCATTATGATTGCACACCGATTGTCTACAGTTCGTCACTGTGATCGCATTATTGCGCTGGAAAATGGGCGAATCACGGAAGCTGGTACTCATCAACAGTTAATTGAACGCCAGGGTTGTTACTCCCGTCTGTGGCAACTTCAACAGAATCTTAATAGGGAAACCGCATGAATATCTCATCAGCGCTGGATGTTATGCGAAAATATATTAACAAATGGTTTCGCTTAACCGCAGTTAAACGCACCAGGGATGAGTATGAATTTCAGCCTGGTTATCTTGAAATTATTGAAAGGCCGCCAGCACCATTGGCTCGAAGCATCGCTCTTGGGCTAACCTGTACACTATTACTGATCCTCATCTGGGCTATTCTTGGTCATTTGGATATACAGGCTAATGCCACCGGACAACTGCTGGTTTCGAGTCATTCGAAAGTAATCCAGTCTCTGGAATCAGGAGAAGTTATTTCCATCAACGTTCATGACGGCCAACGTGTTAAAGCGGGGGATATTCTGATACGTCTTAATCCCGTTAGTGTTAAGGCTGATCTGAAGGAGCAACAAGCGCAATTGCGTTACCAGCGCCTCGAACAGGCGCGTCTGCAGGCACTTCTGAGCGATTCTCCTGTAGATAGTTTTGTGGCACCCGATGATATCCCTGCAGCGGAAATCGATGAAACACGGGAACATTTGCTTAGTGTCTGGCGGGAAAACCGGTCTGCTATAGCAGCTATTGATAATGATATTCATGTTAATCAGGCCAACCAGCAGGCGCGTCGTTCTGATATTACCTCGCTGGAAAAACTCATTGCCAATATACAAGTTCGCCTGGCTGCACGTCGGAAGCTACTCGTTACACATGTGGTATCTAAAGAAGAATTGCTTGAACATGAAAAGGAAGAACTCGATACCGCACGCTCTATAGAACAACAGCGGGCAGAGTTGAGGGTTCTTGAGGCACAACAGCAGAGTCTTCTGGAGCAAAAAAAAGGGTATATGGCCAAGTTTCGGCGCGAAAACTATGACGCTTTAACTAAAACGCACAATGAAATTGACGTGCTGACACAACAACTGATTAAAGCTCAGGAACGTGAACGTATTCAGGACTTGCGGTCCCCGGTAGATGGCGTCGTTCAGCAACAAACAATTCATACTCTCGGTGGAGTTGTTCAACCAGCGCAACAGCTGATGATCATCGTGCCAGAGCATACACCACTGGAAGCTGAGGTTATGGTAATGAATAAAGATGTGGGTTTTGTTCGTGAAGGGCAGTCTGTTGAAGTCAAAGTGGATGCTTTTCCCTATACCCGCTATGGCACACTACACGGGGTCGTGGCCCACGTATCAAAGGACGCTGTCAAGGATGAAAAACTGGGGCTGATTTTCCCGGCTCAGGTCCGTATGACGCAATCGTCTATTAAGGTGGGTAGCCAGTCTGTGCCGTTACAGGCCGGAATGAGTCTGACGGCAGAAATTCGCACGGGCGACAGGCGCGTCATTGACTATTTACTGAGTCCATTGCAGCAGTATCAGTCAGAATCCCTGAGGGAACGCTAATGTATATCAATGAAGATGCTATCATATCAACGACTTGCGAAGATCCTGTCTGCTGCGACGGTATAATGGCATTATCCCGCGCCGCCCGGCACTTTAAGATAAGTATTGATCCAGTACAGTTATTGCATCGTCTGGGAGGTGTTGGTGATAAAATCTGTGCTTGGGAGCTCTGCCGGTGTGCCCGCTGGGCCGGTTTGCGCGCACGTTGCACTACCACCGCCGGGTCGCGCTTATCTTTACTGCCAATGCCCGCTCTCGTCTGGCTGGCTCCTTTGGGCTGGTGCATCCTTGAGCAGGCAGATGAGCGTGAGGTGGCTATCTGCAGTGGGAAGACGGGAGAAACGCACCTGTGTTCTCTAGAAGAGTTTGTGTCCCAATGGGATGGTGGGGTTATTTTACTTGCAGAAAAGCGGGATATTGTTCGTCAGGTCAAATTTGGTTTTAGCTGGTTTTTGCCCACCATGCGCAGGTATATTGCTCAGTTTCGCTCTATTCTATGGGTATCGCTGATGTTGCAGATGATTGCTCTATCCGCCCCCATCCTGTTTGAGAATGTTACCGATAGAGTGTTGGTCAGTCGCAGCCTTTCCAGCCTTGAGGTGCTGGGTCTCGGCATGCTGGCACTGGCGGTGTTTGAACCTGTCTGGGGGTTTGTACGTTCTTGGGTGTTCTCGAGACTCGCCGGGAAAGTGAATGCCGAATTGTCGGGGCGTCTGTTCGAACATCTGATGGCACTCCCGATGCGCTATTTCCAGAAACGGCAGACTGGGGAAATCATTGCCCGGGTGCGGGAGATGCACCATATTCGCCAGTTTCTGACTGGTTCAGCACTGACGCTGGTTTTGGATTTGGCTTTTGTGGTGGTCTTTCTGGGCGTCATGTTTGCCTACTCCGCGCCACTGACGTCTATTGTACTAGGTTCACTGGCCCTTTATTTTCTTTTCTGGCTGTTGATTGGGCCGCTAGTACGCCAGCGCGTAACGACACAATATGAACTTGCGGCCAGTAATACGGCATTTTTAACAGAGTCAGTCACTGGCATTGAAACCATCAAAACTACGGCAACGGAAAGAAGTTTTACCCATCGCTGGGAGCGTCAACTGGCCGATAGCGTACGGGCCACCTTTCGTTCTAAGGTGGCGGGATTATGGGCGGGGCAGGGGATAGGATTGATACAGAAACTTACTTCAGCGTTGTTGCTATGGTGGGGGGTAGAGCTGGTGATGGACGGTAGATTTACTCCAGGAGAGCTGATTGCGTTCAATATGTTTGCTGGTCATGTCACACAGCCTATTTTACGTCTGGCGCAGGTTTGGCAGGATTTTCAGCACACTCTGATTTCACTACGACGCGTCGGAGACATTCTGGATGAGCAGACAGAAAGCGGGCTGGGAGGGCTGGCATCTATACCCAAGCCGGAGGGAAGTGTCTGCTTTCGAGGTGTTCGTTTTCGCTACAACGACGACACACCTGAAGTTCTGTGTAATCTGAACGTGCAGATTAATCCGGGTGAATTTGTTGGTATCACAGGGGCATCAGGCTCAGGGAAATCCACCCTGACTCGCCTGTTGCAACGTTTGTATATCCCACAGCACGGGCAGGTGTTGGTTGACGGCATGGACTTGGTGATTGCGGATCCGGTGTCTCTGCGCCGCAACATGAGCGTAGTGCTGCAGGACAGCCTGCTGTTCTCTGGTAGCATTGAGGATAATATTCGCCAGTGCATTCCGCAATGCAGTCGTGAAGATGTTATTTGGGCATCTAAACTTGCCGGTGCGCATGAGTTTATTGAGGCTCTTCCTGAGGGATATCGGACACAGGTAGGTGAAAAGGGGGGACAATTGTCCGGCGGGCAACGTCAGAGAGTTGCCCTGGCCCGCGCCTTGCTTACTGACCCACAGATATTAATTTTGGATGAGGCGACCAGTGCGCTGGATTATGAATCCGAAGCGGCAATAATGAGCAATATGGAAGAAATTTGCCGTGGTAGGACGGTTATCAGCATAGCGCATAGGCTGAACACCCTGCGCGGTGCAGACAGAATACTGGTAATGGATAAAGGATTTATTGTGGAAGAAGGTCACCATGAAGAGTTAATTACTCTGAACGGTGTGTACGAAAAGTTATGGCGATTACAAACAAAAAGCTAAATGCTATATTACGTTTCTTTCATGACATGGTGCTTATTATTTTTTAACGCTCTGTGGTTGATTATTGCTTCTATTGTTAATGTTTGTAAGTTGATACCCTCATTTACTGTAACAATTAATGATAGGGTGCTGAAATGTTTGGTTTTATTTATTTTAAATTTGAAAATAGCTCCAGTCAGACTCCTGTTAAAAACATGTTTATCAGGACATTGGTAATGCTGGCTTTTTTTGGATCAAATATAATACTAACAAAACAGTGTAGCCTTTATATTCATACTTTACGGAGCAATTACCCTAAATAGCCGTGCCGAATAATAGAGCACTTGAAGAGAATTCAGCCCGTGCAGAACGGCGCATGGTGCAGAAAGCGATTCATAAAACACGTAATACCCCCCCACATACTGACTGCCATACTGATGCTGCACCAGGGTGATTTGTGTGAGTGACGTCGCTAGAACGCTCTGCTGCGTCCGTTCATACTTAGGGCACTGGATTAACTGGCTCACATTGTCGGGTTCGGAAGGCCTGAAGTACTTACCTGCAAGATATTGTCGGCGCTGGCCTTTTGGGCATATCTGCACCTTGTTATATGAACTGATAAAACACTTTTCCGATGATTTTGGCTATCAACGCTCACGCTTGAGGACAGAACTACTGGCGATAAAAACCAACGAGATAACCGGGTGCCAGTTACATACCGGAATTATTCGCCGCTAAAGAAACGTCAGGCGCTAATAAAAGCACGGATTTTAAGACTCACCGTTGGATGGTTAAGAAACCGCATAGCTGGATAAATAGTTTCCGCCAACTTCTGATGAGATGGGGGAAGAAAGGCAAAAATTACGAGGCCATGTTGCATTTTGCATGTGGTCTCATCGGCTGGAATGAAATCTTAATGGAGTAGGCTAAAATCTATGGAGCCAAATCTGCGTAGTCTTGCTGGGTAATTATCTATTTAATATGAGCGTGAGGCCGAAGATTGCTTTGCAGAATTAGTTTTTCGTAGACAAACGTTATGGAAGCTGCGCGTATTGCAGGTGCACCTGGCTTTGTTTGTTGAGTTATGCCACTTTGCTGATTGACGCTGACTGTTCGCTACCGGGAGGGCAAGGACAACATATTGCTTTGCTTATACCAGTATTGTTGACCAATCCATGAATATTAATTCAGAATGTAGCAGCATGTGCTTAGTATTATTAATACAAGGCTGCAGTAATGAACAATATTGCGGATATTTGTAAAGGCAGGGTTGTTATTATCATTGCGCCTTGCCTTAATACGCTACGTAATGCAGGCAGAATATAAAGACACATGCGGTAGAAGAAAGAAGGTATGATGTGTTAAGTTGTAATAACTAAACTTATTCAAAAGCATGGGGGTTACAAACAAAAAATACACAAAATAAATTTTGAAATTTTAACTTTAAATATTACTTGGTTAATCCTTTTTAATTAAAAGGAAAACAAGTTCGTTATTTTTAATTGCTTGATTAACTTGTGAGTAGTTATGACTTATTTCAGTAAAAATACGTTAACAAACTTTGCAAACGTTCTTAACGGTGAAGATATAAATGAGAATCAACTTGATGACATTGCTAACATGATCCAGGCTTTTGAACCGGTTGGGGATGAAATAAATGCTGATGGTGTTGTAATCGGTTATACATCTGTTACATTCGATGCCGTATCTGCATTCCTCAACGATGTTCAGTTACATTTAAATTTTAATAAGCCAACTGAAGTGGTCTCAGATGAAGTAAGCAACGGATTAAGTGAGGCTATTGTTGGGGCCATTAATGCAACTGGAACAACAATAAACAACATAGCCTCCTATGTTAGTAATTTGGTAACACGTTGGAATAATGACCCAGAAAAAATGCCTAACCGTATTATTGTAATGGTTGGGGATAATCTTGATGAAGTGATTCTAAGCGCTGGGCTAAAATTACAGCAAAAAAACAATGGTGCCAAATTACTCATTTATAGACAAGGCCATTTCTACGAAACTGACGCAACTGGACAGGTTCAGTTTTTCGCAACTCATAACATGTCAGGGAATGTCCAAGTTGAATTTTTAGGTCATGGATCCGCTGACCATCTCGGGGAGTTAAATGCAGAAGAACTAGCCCAGGCAACAACCAGATTACAAACATTAACTGGCGAAGGAGCAATAATAAAGCGTGTTAACCTTGTTGGCTGTAATACTGGTGTTAACGAATTAGACACAGTTGGCATTAGTTATGAGTTACAAGAACTTCTTCCTCATGTTGACGTTAAGGGATATAACAGTCAAATTAAGATCGATGCCAGTGGGCATAAAGTCTCGGTACAACCTGGAGACGTAAATGCATTGCCAAATTCAAATCGAAAAATTGAAGAACAGTTCGCTTCTCGTGAAAATGCGATAGCCGACGACATCAAGAAAATTAAATCCGATAAATCTCTTGCTGCTGCATGGATTGATTTCAATAATGCATTAGTAGATAATCAGAAGTTATTTTCAAAAATTTCATCTATCGGCAAGAAATATTTTACAGTGGGTGACCAACTTCAACAAGACGTATCCCAAAAGAAAATTACACAAGATGAATATTTTGGTAAAATCCAACAGTACTATAGTCAACTTAGCAAAGAAGTAAATGATGCGATCAAAAATAGTTGGGGTGACTTTAAAAACACAAAAGGCATAATTTCAGCTTTTAATTCATCTACTATCTTGACAGACTATGTCGCCTATTTGTCGAAAATAACTGCTTCAGGAACAACCGGAAGATTTATTTCAACACTGGCTAACGTGCAGGCCGGACTTGATGCGCCCAGTGGCGCTACAGCTTCCATCGCTTCTACCAAAGTAGACCAAGCTAAATCAGCTGCCAAGCCAAAAACCGAAAAATTAAGTGATGCTTCTAAGAGAGCTTTAGCTCTAATATGGCAGACTAATGAAGGTTCAATTTCCCTTAAAAACAATAAACCTGTAAATGGATCAAAAGTTATTTCTGAAATATTAAGGGTAGGCGGGAATGATTTTTTCAAAGGACAGGAGGATGTTCTCGGTGCTATTAAATATTTAACTGATGGGAAAAACCCCTCTGAATTACAAAGTACATATGATCGCTATTTAAATGGTAAATTGAGAGATGACAAGTTGCTTTATCGTGGGGTTAGCGAGAAAGAATATTCGAAGCTACTAAGCCTTGTAGATTCTAAAGGTGTTTACACGCCTGGCGGCTATCTTTCATCCTCGACTGATAAAGAAGTTGCTGCTTCTCTTGGGCGAGTGGTGCGTATTTCCGGAGACGCTAGTTTTATACCTAATTATTTATATCGATCCGGTGGAGGGGATGAGTCAGAGTATGTTTTTCCGCGTGATTCCAATTTTATTGTAACGAAAGGTAAAGATGGGTATTTATCTCTCACTGAAGTTTCTTATGCCACATCCCAGCTAAAGACTGTAGATAAACAGGAAGTCATTAATCATAGCCAGCTTATTCAAAATGTGGCCCCAGACCTGAGCGAGGTGGTTTCTCGCCATCATAATGAGGGGGTTACAAGACGTTTTGCTCCTCAGTCGTTTCTGCTTCGCGAGGACGACCCTCGGGGCATCTGTGATTCCCTGAGTGAGGCCTGGCTTTTCACGTTGTCACGCGACGATGGTGGTAGTTTGCACAATACTTTTCTTGACGATGTCTTCTTGCGTTCGCAGGCTCTTATTTCCCAGGCTGCTGACCAGGGACGTCTGCCGGATGAACTGCCGGCTCAGGCAGAAGCATTCCTTACGACACTGAATCAGTTACATTCATCAACGAATCGTGCTGTCAGCTCGCTGTCAGAAATTGTAAGGTCACTAACGGGGGCCACCTCGGATAAGTTTCTTTCTCTGCATACAGGTAATCACGCCCTGGCAATTTCCCGCCGGACCTTAAACGGCAGCACACGATACTATTTCTATGACCCAAACCTTGGTGAAGTCAGCCTTCCAGCAGTTAATGCTGAACAAGATGCTTCTGCTCTTTCATCTCTATTAAAGGACATTTTTGCCATAAAAACCGGCCCTGAAAGTAGTGCCCGTACACTGGCAGACTATTACCAGACCGTCAGCCGCAACGGAGAATTTATGTTCAGCGTTGCCACTGACATGCTTTCCGGCGCAAACCAGCCGGATTATACCGCCCTGGAAAACCTGCTGCTCAGCAGTGGCCAGCATAACGGCACCACCTTAACCACGCTGCCTGCCGGGCTGGAGGCACTGCGTCAGGCCGCACCGGATACCTTGGCCTCCCTGCTCTCGGCTGATTACTCCCGGGCGGTTACCCTTCAGGGTCAGGAGGGAGCCAGCCGGTTGCTGGCGGATATGGACCGGGTCGTTCAGGGACTGGCCGGCGATAAGGCTGAAATCACCGGTATCACCACTCTCCCGACCACCGGCGACGCCCTTTCGCACACGAGCATTGAACTGACCTTTAAAGGCGGGGATGGCGCACTCCACACCACCACAATGGATGTATCTCTGGATAACTATCTGCCCGGTGCAGGGGATGAACACTCCTATGCTGCCGGTACAGAGCTGTACAGTAAATCCCAGAACCTTTATTCCCTGCTGACAGGCCTCACGGGTCTGCTCGGTGCTGCTTCACGGGGCGATATTCAGGGCGAAGCTGTCAGCGGAACCTTTCTCACCCTCAGTGTGGCGGACATTACGGGAGTGATGGATAAGCTGGCTGACAGTTTCAGCCAGGCGCTGGGTATCAGCACCGTTGAATTCGGTTCCGGCATGAGCGGCTTACTGGGGAAAGGCGCCTCAGAGTTGGCAGCCCTGACAGGTATCGGTGAAGCGGTCGCCGGCGCCGTGGGTAAAATTACCGCAGCAGCACCCTTGCTGAACAGCGCTCTGCTGGGGTTCACGCTGTACTCGGATGTGGAAGCCCTGAAGGCTACCTCCGGCGATGATCATACCCGTGCCATTGGCACGCTGACCACCGATGCCGTAACCGGGGGGCTCGCGCTCGGGGCCGGCATTGCCAGTGCGGCCGGTGCCATTGGCTCCGATGTGGCTGGCGGTTTCGGCGGCTTTGCCGCTGCTGTCGGGATTTTAATTGATGTGATGATAAAGCCTGATGATCCGCTGGGGCTGCGCAGCCTGATTAATCCGGGCAGTCTGCAGACTGAAGATTATCTCAAACGCATCAGCGAGGTATGGACCGACAAGCCTGCGGACCTGTATCAGATAAAAAATATCCCCGTGGGCAGTGCCGGCACACTCAGGCCGGCCCTCTCGTTTGTATTAACTGCCCGCGACCTGCCTGACGTACAGGGACTGCTAGAGGATGCGGACACCCGCACACTTCTGCCGTACCTGCGTCAGCTGACACCGGATGAAATGCAGGCTGGTTCGGCCGACCCAACGGTACTGAAAACCCGGCTTGAGCAGCTGGCAACGAACGCTGCCACCACCGCTCAGTTAAATGATATCGGTTCAGGTAACTTTGCTCAGGGTGAACATGATGGCGCATCGGTAAATACCACGCTGGATCGCATCCAGGCCTGGATACCGTTGATGGAAAAGGCATTCCGCGCGCTTGACGAACGGCATGTTGACAGCCATCAGCGGCTGGCTTTCATTCTTGACCCGGACGCCTCCCTGCCGGCTCCGGCGGCCAACGGCAACGAAGTGGTGACACTGGATGCGGACGGGCGGGGATTTGAAATGACCTGGACTGCGCCGGCGTCTTATGAAGGACATGTCACGTATGCACAGGGGCCGGAAAACATGAACCCGCGCCATACGGATACCGGGCAGGTGACGGACGATATCGTGATGGGTATTGGACAGACGCAAACTCTCAGCGCTGACTCGGCGCTGGAGGGCCAGCAGACGCTGACTGCCTGGCAGGAAGGGCGGTCACCGGATGATAACCCGTATGACACCCCCGTGGCGTTGGATCTGGACGGGACCAGTACAGACCGGATCCATCTTACGTCCCTGGATCACCTGTTTACTGTGATCGGTAATGCCCGGGATAACCGTTTTTACAGCGCATGGTCAGATCCGTCACAGGAATATGATTACACGGTCAGTGGTGAGAGTGGTGATGACACGCTGTTTATGGGGGCGCACGGAAACTACAGCTTTGACGGTGGGGCGGACAACCACGGTAATGGCGGTCAGGGTGACAGCGTGGTGGCAGCAGCCACGGATGAACAGGGTTACGCTCTGTATGACCTGGATGCGGGTACTAAAGTTACCTATGACACTGACCTGTCCTGGCGTCAGAACCTGTCGGCCCGCCTGACAGGGGTGGAGAATATTTACGGCAGCCGCAGTGATGAGGTATTCCACGGCAGTGACGGGCGAAACCTGATTGTCACCGGCGGGGGGGACGACCGGGTCTGGCTGAGCAGCGGTACAGACCAGTATGCCGTGAGTGGTCGCGTGGTGTTCCACGGTCAGGCCGATCGCGGGACAGAGGCGGCACGGGATACGGTGGTGCTGACCGGCGTGGATCTGGCTGACCTGACGGTCAGTAACACAGGGCTGTCCGGAGGCGGTGTGCAGGTCACGGCGGATACAACTGCGCTGACACAGCTGAAGTTTTTAACACAGGACAACCACATGGTTTACCGCGCCGGAGACCAGTGGGTGACGGTCTTATCCCGGCCTGATCTGGCGCAGGTGTCCGCGCTGCAGATTGCCCTGTACGATAATGCCCGTATCCTGGCCCTGCCGGGCGTCAATGCGGTGACACTGCCTGACAGCGTGGCACCAGCAACCGTTATCCTGCGGGACGCATCAACGGGTACAACCTGTACACTACAGTATGATTTAAATGGCAACCCGGATACCGTGTTGCTGTCGCTGAATATGGCCTTTTCTTCGCTGACAGCGGATAACATTAAAAAGTACGTGACGCTGGTCACCGGGATGGACAGGGTGGAATGGCGAAGCAGTGACGGTGTGGCCTTCCACTTCATGCAGCAGACCGGGGCCGGCCACGCGGTCCACGAGGTCATGGTAGTGGATCGCGTGGATCCGGCAGTGTATGCCGTGCCGGGGATGAATATCCTGACCCTGCCGGGGAGCGGGGGACCGGGACAGGACGGTATTGTCATGGACATCACAGGCCTTGAGAAAAACGCCAGTGAGTTTATGCTCGATACCGGAACCTGTCGCGGTGCCCTGACGCTGACATACCGGAGCAACGGACTCCTCACGGCGGCCCCGCAGATAATCTATCCGGCAGAGACGGATAATAACGGGGTTACTCTGCAACTGCCGGACGGAGAGATGATCGGACTCCGGACGACGTCCGGGCTGACGCTGTTTACCCGTGACGATGCAGGAAACACCCTAGAAACGCAGTACGACGCGGCAGCAAATCCTTCCGGCGCACTGTTCACCCTAGTGGATAAATTTACGGACGGGCAAACGGATATGCAGCGTCTTTACCGGTATGCATCCCGGGGATTTGGTGAGGCCGGCGTCAGCCATCTGGAAATGAAAACCGCCGATGGTGTGACATTCCACTTTGCGCGGCAGACCGGAGTGGATTCGCAGGTAAAACAGGCTCTGGTTGTGGATGACATTGATGCCGGTGTTTATAAAAATGCCCATGGCGGGCTGACACCGATGTTCGGTGATCTGAGCACGATGCCGGGCGTGGATGTCCTGATGGCAGACATCACCGGTCTGGTGCAGGGCTGCCAGGCAACACGGCATGAGAAATTGTTCATTGACTTATACGGGAACGGGCAGAGGATCTTGACCTACCGGTCAGACACCCCTGTGACCACAGACAGCCTGTCTGCCCTGACGCCGGTCCTGAGCAGCGACGGAGAGGAGTGGGGGGTGGCCCTGCCGGACGGAAATATGTTTTATGTTGACGCGCCCGCCGGGCTGACAAAGGTGGGGTTAAATATTATCACGGCAGGGGGCAGTAACTGGCAGTTACGCTATGGCACAGATACGCACGGAAACGTGACATTAACACAGGCGATAGACACATCAGGCCACAGCCATTTAACTCTCGTTGATGGAAAGATGATGGCAGTATACGGGGGAGACATCGGGCAGAAAACAGGGGTGAATATTGACCTGACGCAGGCAGTACAGCACGGCGGGGATGCAGAAGGCGACCGCCTTAATGGCGTTACGCAAGTATCCGGTTCAGCCAGTGCTGACCATCTTACGGGGAACGGGGCGGACAATATCCTGTACGGTGGTGCCGGTGAGGATGTACTTTGCGGGGGCGGTGGGACAGACCTGCTGGCTGGCGGCCAGGCAGCGGACACATATATTGTGAACCAGGGGGACCATGTGGTGATATCTGCGCAGGATAACGGGACGGCGACGGATAACCTGTTTTTCAGCGGGACGGTGAACCATGACGACCTGTCATTTGGCCTGCAGGGGGATGATTTGGTGGTGGCGGGCGGAGATCGTGTGGCGATCCTCAGGAACTGGGCAAAAGGGGATACCCGCTACAGCCTGACCCTGGTAGACAGCTCGCTGGATGAAGGGCAGTTCGGTAGTCTGGTGAATGCCGGGCTGAAACTGCCACAGAGCGTGCAGGCGACGGAGATGCCGGCGGAGGGGAACATGGTTAAGGGGGCAGTGTCTTCAGAAATGAAAACTGTGACACTGAGCAGCGGCAGCTGGGAAGTGACGGCATCTGATAATGATGGTCATTTTATCGCGGGTTCACCAATGGCGCTGAACAACCATGTTGCAGTAAGTCAGTCTACGGAAGAGGTGTTTGATGCGGCGGCAGGTTACCGGCTTGACGTGCAGCTGCAGGGCGCATCGTCTGGTCTGGCGGGGTTCCACGCGCATCTGAGCGTGGCGGGGAACCGGCTGGCGGAGGCGGCAGAGGTGTCACCGGGAGCGGACAATACCGGGAAGGTGACGGTAATGGCGGAAGGTGGGAGTCTGGCGGCGCTGGCGGANGTGTCACCGGGAGCGGACAATACCGGGAAGGTGACGGTAATGGCGGAAGGTGGGAGTCTGGCGGCGCTGGCGGACGGCAGGCATGACCTGACGGTGGAGCTTGAGGAGGATGGCGGTCACGGAGGCGTCATCGTGACCGGTCTTCAGCTGCAGAAGCTGACGGGCGCCATGGCCATCTTTGATGCGCAGGGGACGGGGAGCGTGGTGCCGGTGAGTACGGACCCGGTGCTGTCATCGCTTCAGCCGCAGGTGACCGTGGTGGTCTGAGGAAAAGCATAACAGACAGGATATAATCCATGGTAATCAGAGCCCTGCCACAGTGCAGGGCTTTTTATTGTCATCCCTAAACCACTGATCATACCCATCAATAGTGGACACGCGGCTAAGTGAGTAAACTCTCAACCAGAGGTAGCTCACATGACAAAACCAGCATCAACTATCAAAAAGATCCGCAAGCAGCACACTCCTGAATTT